>OZ220070.1:0-27795 GCA_964291475.2 Dehalococcoidia bacterium
TGCCATGGCGCCCCGGCTCGTGACCGACTCCCAGGGACGAATCCGCAGCCTTCTCGAAGGCCGCATGCAGCCCTACATCCCCCGCGACCCCAATCCCGACCCCGCCCGCCGGCGGAGGGGCGGGTACGATCCCCGCGCCCGCCTCGAAGATATGGACAGCGAGGGCATGGACGCCTCCGTGATGTTCTCGACGGCCGGCCTCCACTTCGCCGCGATTCAAGACCCCGAGGTCGCCGCCGCGCTCTGCCGCGCCTACAACAACTGGCTCTACGACTTCGCCCAGACCGACCCCCGGCGGCTGATCACCGTCGCCGTCATCCCGCAAGCCGACGTCTACGAGGCCATGCAGGAGACCCGGCGCGCCGTCGGCGAGCTCGGCGCCAAGGGGGTCATGTGGCGCCCCAACCCCGTCGGCGGCCGCAACCTCCACGAGCCCTACTTCGACCCGATGTGGTCGCTGCTCGAAGAGCTCGACGCCACGCTCTGCCTGCACGAGGGCACCACCCAGAACGTGCCGCAGTCGGGCCTCGACCGCTACGACAACTTCCTCTTCCGCCACGTGGTCTCGCACCCCCACGAGCAGCAGATGGGCGTGCTCAACCTGATCTGCGGCGGCGTCCTCGAGCGCCATCCCAAGCTGCGCGTCGCCTCCCTCGAATCGGGGTGCGGCTGGATCGCGCACTGGATCGAGCGCATCAACCACCACCTGGAATACTGGGGCCACGCCAGCGCGCCCCTGCCCATGAAGGCCGACGAGTACTGGGACCGCCAGTGCTTCATCTCCGCCGACCCCGACGAGGCGATCATCCCCGGCATCATCCAGGCCATGGGCGACGACACCATCATCTTCGCCTCCGACTACCCCCACCCCGACGGCATCTTTCCCGGCGTGGTGAAGGAGCTCGCCGACCGCAGCGACCTCTCGGAGGCCTCGAAGGCGAAGATCCTGGGCGAGAACGCCGTCCGTTGCTACGGCCTGGAGGAAGACGACGGCGCATAAGGAACGTAGAACTAGAGGCGAATAGGCGGGGGCCGGAGGCTAGCGCCGCCGCACGGTGAGGAGGATCCAATGACGCAAGAGACGCCGCTCTCCAAGGAGACCGTGGCCGAGATGGCCCGCTTCGTGGGCCTGCAGGTCGACGACGACGACATCGAGCGGCTGGAAGGCGAGGCGCGCTCCGTGGCCCGCAACATGGCGCGGCTGGACGCGATCGACCTCGACGGCGTCGAGCCCCTCCTCATCCACTTCCTGCCGCCGAGTCAGCCCCGATGAACGACCTCTGCGACCTCTCCATCGCCGACGCCTCCCGCGTCATCCGGTCGCGGCGGGCGTCGTGCGCCGAGGTGCTCGACTCCTGCCTGCGCCGCATCGAACGCGACGAACCGGCGCTCAACGCCTTCATCTCGGTCATGGCCGGGGCGGCCCTGGAAGAGGCCGCCAAGGCCGACCGGCGTCTCGCCCGCGGCAGCATCGACGGCCCCCTGCACGGCATCCCCGTCTCGCTGAAAGACCTCTATGACGTCGCCGGCTTCAAGACCACCGCCGGCTCGAAGATCTACGCCGAGAACGTGGCCACGAAGGACTCCGCCGTCACCGAGCGGCTGCGAGCGGCGGGCGCGGTCATCGCCGGCAAGGCCAACATGACGGAGTTCGCCCTCGGCGGCGTCCAACCGGAGTACGGCGCGGCAGTGAACCCGTGGAACCACGAGCGGACGGCCGGCGGATCGAGCAGCGGCTCGGGTGTCGGCGTCGCCGCCGGCATGGTCTACGCCTCAATCGGGAGCGACACCGGCGGCTCCATTCGCATCCCCGCTGCCTTCTGCGGCGTCGTGGGCTTCAAGCCCACCTATGGGCGGGTGAGCCGCCGCGGGATGATGCCCCTCTCCTGGTCCCTCGACCACGCCGGCCCCCTGGCCCGCACCGTCGAGGACGCCGCCCTCGTCCTCCAGGCCATCATCGGCCACGACCCCGCCGACCCCACGACCAACGCCTCGCGCCCGCCCGCTTTGACGGAGCGCCTGAGCCCTCGCCTCCACGGCCTGCGCATCGGCATCCCCGAGAACTACTTCTTCGACGAGCTCGACCGCGAGGTCGGTCAAGCCGTCGACGCCGCACGCCGCACGCTCGACCACCTGGGGGCCAGCTTCAAGAAGGTCGAGATTCCCCACGCCGAAGACGCCGGCGCCGCGACCATGGCGACCATGGTCTCCGAGGGCGCGGCGGCCCACCGCAAGCACCTCACCGGACGGCCCGAGGACTTCAGCGAGCCGGTGCGCAAGATGTTCGAGGAAGGCTCGATCACGCCCGCCATCACCTACATCAAGGCGCAGCAGCTACGGACGCTCCTCATTCAGGAGTACCTGGAAGCGCTCTCCGAGGTCGACGCGCTCCTCTATCCGACGACGCCGATGGCCGCGTTCAGCCGGGACGAGAGCCCGTACGCGGCCGACGGTGTGCCGAGCGTGGGGCGGTGCACCGTGGCCCTTCCACTCACCGGACTGCCCGGCGTCTCGGTGCCCTGCGGCTTCACGAAGTCGGGCCTGCCCATCGGCATGCAGTTGGTCGGTCGCCACTTCGACGAGGCCACGCTGGTCCGCATCGGCCACGCCTATCAGAGCGCCACCGACTGGCACACCCGCCGCCCGCCCGCCGCCGGCGACCGCAGCTTCGGCAAGTAGGCCTCCCTCCGGAAAACCTCCCCCCCTCTGGGGGAGACTGAGAGAGGGCCCGTACGCCCGCTAGGGCTGCATGGGCTGCCGGCGGTCTTCGTCCTGCTCGACCAGGATCTCGTAGTCTTCCTTGTAGCGCTTGAGCAGGAAGTGCGTCACCGTGTCCGTGACGCCGGCGATCGTGGCCAGCTTGTCGGAGACGAAGCGCGCCACCTCGTAGATGTCGGGCGCGATGATCAGGACGGCGAGATCGTACGTGCCGGAGACAAGATAGACGGAGCGCGCCTCCGGGAAGCGGTAGATGCGCTCGGCGATGGCGTCGAACCCGACCTCGCGCTCGGGGACGATCTGCACTTCGATGAGCGCCCACACGTCGCGGTTCCCCAACTTCTCCCAGTTCACCATCGTCCGGTGGCGGACGATGACGCCGGATTCCTCCGCCTCCTTCACCAGGCGCTCCACCTCGGCGGCGTCGCGGCCCGTCATCGTCGCGATGGTCTCGTAGGACGCGCGCGCGTCGGACTCGAGAATCTTGAGGATTTCTTCCATGGCAGTGCTCCGTCTCCCGGTTGGCGGGGCCATTGTACAGGCGCGGGGCCTGGGGCGCGGCCCTAGGCCGCGGGGACGGGATTGACCGGGGCGCGGAGCTTGCTCCAGCCCGACGCCTGCTCGTAGGCGTGGGCGATCTGGAAGAGCGTCGGCTCGCTGAAGGCGGGCCCGATGATCTGCAAGCCGATGGGCAGGCCTTCGAGGAACCCCGCGGGGACGGACAGGGCGGCGACGCCGGCGATGTTCACCGGGATCGTCGCCACGTCGCTGCGGTACATCGCCACCGGGTCGTCGATGCGCTCCCCGAACTTGAACGGAGGCGTCGGCGACGTCGGTGTCACCAGGGCGTCGAGCCGCTCGAAGGCGGCGTCGAACTCGCGCCGTATCAGCGTCCGCACCCGCGCCGCCTTCAGGTAGTAGGCGTCGTAGTAGCCCGCCGAGAGCGCGTAGGCCCCCAGCATGATGCGCCGCTTCACCTCGGGGCCGAAGCCGCGCTGCCGCGCCTTCTCCATCGCGTCCCACATGTTCTCCGCGTCGGGGACCTCGGGGCCGAAGCGCACCCCGTCGTAGCGCGCCAGGTTGGTCGACGCCTCCGACGGGGCGACGATGTAGTAGACCGCCAGCGCGTGCGGCGTGCTCGGCAGCGAGACGTCGTAGTCGATCACCGCGCCCAGCTCTTCGAGCTTCTTGATGGCGCGTTCCAGCACCTGCCCTACGGCGTCGTCGATACCGTCGACGTACTCGCGCGGCACGCCGAGCCGCAGCCCGGCGATCTCCTTGCCAAGCCCCGCCGAGAAGTCGGGGACGGGCCGGTCGACCGAGGTCGAGTCGTGGGGGTCGTGGCCCGCGATGGCCTGGAGCACCGTGGCGGCGTCCTGCACGTCCTTGGTCAACGGCCCGATCTGGTCGAGCGAGCTGCCGAAGGCGACGAGCCCGAACCGGCTCACCAGCCCGTACGTCGGCTTGACCCCGACGACGCCGCAGAAGGAGGCCGGCTGCCGGATGCTCCCTCCAGTGTCGGAGCCGAGCGAGTACAGCGCCTCGCCTGCGGCGACGGCGGCGGCGGGGCCGCCCGAGCTGCCCCCGGGCACGCGGTCGAGGGCCCACGGGTTGCGGGTGGGGTGGAAGGCCGAGTTCTCCGTCGACGAGCCCATGGCGAACTCGTCCATGTTGCCCTTGCCGAGCAGCACCGCGCCCGCTTCCTTCAGGCGCAGCGTCACCGTGGCGTCATAGGGCGGGACGAAGCGCTCCAGCATCCGCGACGAGCAGGTCGTCGCCACGCCTTCGGTCACGATGTTGTCCTTGAGCTGCATCGGCGCGCCGGTGAGGGGTCCGGCCTCGCCCGCGGCGATGCGCGCGTCGGCGGCCTCGGCGTCGGCGAGGGCGCGGTCGGCGGTGACCGCGACGTAGGCCTCGACGCTGGATTCGACGGCGGCGATGCGGTCGAGGTGCGCCTGGGTCAGCTCGACCGAGGAGACCTCGCGGCGGCGCAGCAGGTCCGCCGCCTCGTGGGCCGTCAGCGAATAAAACTCCACCGGCGCGCTACTCTTCCAGGACGGCCTTGACGCGGAAGAAGTCGTCCTCCCGCAGCGGAGCGTTCCGAAGCACCGCCTCCGCGTCCATGCCCGCGCCGGGCTCGTCGTCGTCGAAGATGTTGCGCATGCCGCCGGGGTGCGCCGTCGGCGGGACGTCCGCCGTGTCCACCGCGCTCAGCGCCTCGAACTGCGCCAGGATGTCGGACAACTCGGCGCGCAGGGTCTCGATCTCGTCCTCGGACATGCCGAGGCGCACGAGACTGGCGATGTGAGCGACGTCGTCGCGGCTGAGGGGCACCGGAATCCTCCGGAAAGAACGTGGCGCGGGCGCCATTATACCAGCGGCCGCGGGCCCGCCCTCTCATCCCGCCCAAAGGGCGGGAGGCCAGACCCCACCGCCCGACCCTCCCCCGTAGGGGGAGCACCTTAACCCTCTCCCCCTCTGGGGGAGACTGAGAGAGGGTACAGACCGGGAAGATAGGTAACAGATAAACCGGGCACATGGGTAACACTCTGGAGGATTGCAGGAAGCGATCCATGAAGGAGGAGTTGTGTTGCCCTGGCAAGAGACGAGTGTCGAAGCGGAACGGTTGCGGTTCATTGAGCGCAGGACGGCGGGGGAGGAACCCATCGCCGAGTTGTGCCGGCAGTTCGGGATCAGCCGCAAGACTGCCTCCAAGCTGATCGGCCGGTACGAGGCGTACGGCGAGGAGGGCCTGCGCGACCGGAGCCGCGCCCCCCACCATCATCCCAACGCCACACGCCGTGAGGTGCAGGAGCGCATCATCGCGGCGAAGCGAGCCCACCCCTTGTGGGGCCCCAAGAAGCTCATCGCCTGGCTCCACGACACCGAGCCCGACGTGCCCTGGCCCGCCCCCAGCACCGCCGGCGCCATCCTCGACCGGGCCGGCCTGGTACGGCGCCGACAGCGTCGCCGCCGTACCTCCCCTTGGAGCGAGCCCTTCGCTTACGCCATCAACGCCAACGACGTCTGGTCCATCGACTTCAAGGGCTGGTTCCGCACCGGCGACGGGGCCCGCGTCGACCCCCTCACCGTCCAGGACGCGGCCTCCCGCTACCTGATCGCCTGCCGCGGGCTGGAGCGCCCCACCGGCCCGGAGACGCGGCGCGCGTTAGCGCGCGCCTTCCGTGAGTACGGCCTGCCCAGGGTCATCCGCACCGACAACGGTCCGCCCTTCGCCGGCACCAGCTTGGGCAGCCTCTCCTCCCTGGCCGTCTGGTGGGTCAAGCTGGGCATCCTCCCCGAGCGCATCGCCCCGGGCCATCCCGAACAGAACGGACGCCTCGAGCGCCTCCACCGCACCCTGAAGGCGGAAACCGCCTCGCCGCCCAGGGCCAACGGCCGCCGTCAGCAGCAGGCCTTCGACCGCTTCCGACGCAGCTACAACACCGAGCGCCCTCACGAGGCCTTGGGACAGCGCCCCCCGGCCTTCCTGTACACGCCCTCGTTTCGCCCCTATCCTGCCAGCGTCGGCTCGCCGGACTACGAGGCCGAAGTCACGGTACGCCGGGTACGCGGCAACGGCGAGATCAAGTGGAAGGGGGACCTGGTCTACGTGAGCGAGACCCTCAAAGGCGAGCCCGTCGGCCTCGTCCGGCAGGACGACCGCAGCTGGGCCGTCCGCTTCGGCCCCCTCCTCATCGGCCTCCTCGACGACCACACCAAACGCATCGCCAAGACCCCCGTCAAGGTGTTACCTATGTCCCCGGTCTAACCGTC
This sequence comes from Dehalococcoidia bacterium, assembly GCA_964291475.2. GTDB lineage: Bacteria > Chloroflexota > Dehalococcoidia > SHYB01 > SHYB01 > DAOUKH01. The sequence continues at coordinate 6,496 of OZ220070.1, forward strand.
ACCCATGTGCCCGGTCCTTCAGAGGGCCGGTGGGGTGGTCTTGCCTCTTCTCCCCCCGGGAGAAGATTGAGATGAGGGGCCCCCTTACCGCCGCCACGGGTGACCAAAATACGCCTCCCCCGCTCCCCCAGTCCGCTTACGCAAGGTGAGAGGGCGGGCACACAAGGGGGCGCCGATGTTGACGGAGCCCCCAACTCCCCTACACTTACCCGACATGCGGGAACTCGCCGAACGACTGACCAAGGCCCGCGCCTTCGAGTTCGGCATCATCGGGCTCATCATCGCCAACGGCGTCCTGCTCGGGCTGGAGACCTCCCCCCGCATCCTCGACCACGCCGGCGACTGGCTCCACTTCGGCGAGCGCTTCATCCTCTGGGTCTTCGTCGCCGAGGCCGCTCTGAAGATCTTCGCCGTCTCCCCGAAGGTCGACCGCTACTTCCGCGACGGCTGGAACCTCTTCGACTTCACCATCGTCGTCCTCGCCTTCATTCCCGCCGTCGGCACCTTCGCCATCGTCGGCCGGCTCGCGCGCCTGGCGCGAATCCTGCGGCTGGTCTCCGCCCTCCCCGAGCTGCGGCTCATCGTCACCACGATGGTGCGCTCGATTCCCGGCATGCTGAACATCGTGGTGCTCATCAGCATCGTCGCCTACATCTACGCCATCATCGGCTACCAGATGTTCCACGAGCACGACCCCGAGCACTGGCGCAACCTCGGCATCTCGCTCCTGTCGCTCTTCCGGGTCATCACGCTGGAGGACTGGACCGACATCATGTACACCGCGATGGAGCTCCACCCTTGGGCCTGGCTCTACTTCGTCAGCTTCGTCGTCCTGGCCTCGTTCGTGGTCATCAACCTCTTCATCGCCGTGGTCATCAACAACCTCAACAACGTCAAGGAAGAGCGGCTCCGCGCCATCCAGCAACCCAAGTCCGCCGACGCGCTCATCACCGAGCTCCGCGCCACCCAGCAGTCCCTCCGCCGCCTCGAAGACGAGCTCCACCAGCGCCGCCGCCCCGACGGCACCCTCGCCGACCCACCGTAAAACAACCCGCCAAGCCTCCCTCAAGCCTCTCCCCCTGTGGGGGGACTGAGAGAGGGCACGCGCCGCAAGGCGCGTCGGCGGGGGCGGGAGGGGTCTGGGGCCTTCTACTGCCCTGGCGGAAGAGGAAGCCCTACCCCCGCGACGGCGCCATAACCTCCTCCGCGAACCAGTGGAGCTTTTCGATGAAGTGGTCGACGGTGTTGGTGTGGCCGAGGGAGATGCTGGTGGCGGTGGCGCCGGCGTCGCGGTTGGCGTTGACGGCTTCGAGCCACTCGTCGGCCGAGTCGGGGATGCGGGTCTCGCCGAGCTCGCGCTGCGTGCCCTCCTCCCGCTGGATGAAGACGGCGGGCATGACGACGTCGAAGGGGCGGGGCCGCTCGGCGAACTCGGGGCGGCTCTTCAGGTAGTCCAGCGCCTCGGGAAGCTGGGCCGGCGTGATCTGCCAGGGCACCCAGCCATCGCCGTACTTGGCGGCGCGGCGCATCGCCGGCTTGGTGTTGCCGCCGATCCAGATCGGCGGGTGCGGCTTCGCCACCGGCCGCGGCTCGAAGACGATATCGTCGAACTCGACGTACTTGCCGTGGAACTCGGGGCGCTCCTCCGTCCACAGAATCTTGATCGCCTCCAGATACTCGTCGCTGATCGGGCCGCGCTCCGCGCGGGGCACCTTGAGCACCTCGAACTCCTTCTCCAGGTGGCCGATGCCGATGCCCAGGATGGAGCGTCCGCCGGAGAGGAAGTCGAGCGTCGCCATCTGCTTGGCGAGGATGACCGGGTCGCGGTAGGGCAGGACGAGGACGCTGTTGTAGACCTGTATCCGCTTCGTCGCCCCGGCGAGGAAGGTGATCGTGGTCACGCCCTCGCACCAGCGGCCGCCCATCAGCTTGGCCATCTCGACGCTCATGAAGATGTGGTCGGAGACGCCGAGGTAGTCGAAGCCGACCTCCTCCGCCGTCCGCGCGATCCGCACGACGTCCGCCGGCGTCGCCGACTCCTCCCACGGCTGCACCGTCGGCGGGTAGAGCTTGATGACGGGGAATCCTAGGCCGAATTTCATGGTGTCCTCCGTGGGGTGCGTGCCCGCCCTCGGTCCCTCCCAGAGGGAGGGAGGTTTAAGGCGACGCCGCCTACGCCGCGTCGAGCTTGAAGAGCTTGACGGCGTTGTCGACGAGGATCTTGCGGCGCTCGGGCTCGGGGACGCCAGCGAGGGCGGCCTCGCGGGTCTCCTTGCTCTTGGGGTACGTCGAGGTGGTGTGGGGGAAGTCGGTCTCCCAGATGATGTTGTCGACCCCGATGTGGCGGCGCATCTCGATGCCGACCCGCTCGTACCAGAAGTTGGCGTAGACGTTGGAGCGGAAGTAGTCGCTCGGCTTGCGCGACATGCCGTCCTTCCAGCACTCCATCACGGTGTACTCGTGGTCGAGCGTTTCCAGCAGATAGGGAATCCAGCCGAGGCCGCTCTCGACGGTGATCATCTTGACCGCGGGGAAGCGCTCGAGCACGCCGCTGAACAGGAGGTTGGTGAGGACGCGGACGTTGGCGGTGATCGAGTTCGAGTCCTCGATCGCCTTCCACACGGCGGGGGCGAACTTCTCCCAAGGGCGGAACTGGGCCCGGTCGACGTGGAGGCAGACCGGCAACCCGGTCTCGGCGCAGGCCGCCCACAACAGGTCCCACGACGCCTCGTTGAAGTGCGGCAGTCCCAGCGCCTCCGTGGCCCCGTGCCAGATGACGCCCCGGTGGCCGAGCGCGGCGGCGCGGCGGACCTCGTCGGCGGCGGCCTCGGCGTCCCACATCGGCGCGATACACAGCGGCACGAACCGGGGGCTGACGTCGGCCCATTCCTCGATCAGCCAGTCGTTGTAGGCCTGGATGCAGGCGAGGCGCCACTCCGGCTCGCCGCGGTGGATGAAGGCGCCGCGGGCGATGCCGGCCATGTTGGGGAAGAAGGTGTGGACGTCGGTGTGGTCGGCGTCCATGGCGGCGAGGCGCTCGGCGGGGACGTAGGCGGCGCGGGGGACCTCCTCCCACCGCTTCGGCGGGGTGCGGCGGTCGGGCATCAGGCTAGCGACGACGGCGAGGCCGCCCAACGGCTCCTCGTTCATCAGCCAGGTCTCGGTGCCGTCGTCGAGCTCGAAGAGCCGCGGGATGCGGTCGCCCCACCGGGCTTTCGACATGCGGGCGGTCCAGGTGTCGGGCGCTTCCTGGACGTGGTCGTCCGTCGAGATGGCGCCGAACTTGAGCTCGATCTTCGCCATGGGGGCACCTCCGCCGCGCTTGCGGGCAGCCGGATTCTACACGAACGGGCCGGCGTGCCCGCCCTCCCGTTTGACACCCCAGGGGCCCCTCTCTAGACTTGCCCCGATTCCCACCACCCAACAGGAGCGCGAACCTCATGGCCCCAGGAGACGTCCTCTACGAAAAAGACGGGCAGCTCGCCATCATCACCATCAACCGGCCCCACCGCATGAACGCCCTGACGATGGCCGGCTGGACCTACGAGATGGCCGAGATCTGGGAGGACTTCCAGAACGACCGCTCCCTACGCGTGGCGATCCTCACCGCGGTCGGCGACAAGGCCTTCTGCGCCGGCGTCGACGTCAAGGAGACCGCCGAGCGCAACGCCGCCGGCGAGAAGCGCGACCCCGAGGCGCCCGGCGTCAAGGCGTCGCCGTGGCAGAACGGCGTGCGCAAACCGGTGATCTGCGCCGTCAACGGGATCGTCGGGGGCGGCGGCCTGATGCTCGTCGCCGACAGCGACGTCGTCATCTGCAACGAGAACGCCGTCTTCTTCAACCCCGGCGTGGGCGTCGGCATCGCGGCGATGGTCGGCCAGGTCCTCTGGGCCAAGAGCATCCCCTTCCACGCCAACATGCGGATCGCCCTCATGGGGCCCCATGAGCGCATCGGGCCGGAGCGCGCCTACGAGCTGGGCATCGTCACCGAGGTCGTGCGCGACCAGCCACTCCTCGACCGCGCCAAGGAGATCGCGGAGACGATGCTCCGCAACTCGCCCGCCGCGATGATGGCGGCCAAGGCGATCCTCTGGAACGCCCTCGAGCACAGCTACACCGCCGCCCAGGAAGGGCAGTCCACCATCGGCCGCACCCTCTCCGGCCACCCCGACCAGATCGAAGGCCCGAGGGCCTTCGCCGAAAAGCGCAAGCCCAACTGGGCCGACCCGGAATAAGGCCACCTTAAGCCTCTCCCCCTTTGGGGGAGATTGAGAGAGGGCTCGGGTGAGCGCCGCCGCCCCCTTCTGACGCGGCGGCGTCCGCGCTACAATGGCTTGCGTCCCCTCCCCCGGCGCAACCTCCGCAACTGGAACGGCGATGCCCCAGAACGAGATCTTCGTCAAAGGCGCGCGCGAGCATAACCTCAAGAACATCGACGTCGCGGTCCCCCGCGACAAGCTCGTCGTCATCACCGGCCTGTCGGGGTCGGGAAAGAGCTCGCTGGCGTTCGACACCATCTACGCCGAGGGCCAACGCCGTTATGTTGAGTCGCTGTCCGCCTACGCCAGGCAGTTCCTCGGCCGCATGGAGAAGCCCGACGTCGATTACATCGAGGGGCTGAGCCCCGCGATCTCCATCGACCAGAAGGGCGTCTCCCATAACCCCCGCTCGATCGTCGGCACCGTCACCGAGATCTACGACTACCTCCGCCTCCTCTTCGCCCGGATCGGCAAGCCCCACTGCCCCCGCTGCGGACGCCCCATCCAGAGCCAGACGGTGCAGCAGATCGCCGACGCCGTCCTCGCCTTCCCCAGCGGCGAGCGGTTCATGGTCCTCGCCCCCATCGTCCGCCACAAGAAGGGCGAGCACCTCGGCGTCTTCGACACCCTCCGCAAGAGCGGCTACGCCCGCGCCAGGGTCAACGGCGAGGTGCGCGACCTCGCCGGCGAGATCGTCCTCGACAAGCAGAAGTGGCACGACGTCGAGGCCGTCGTCGACCGGCTCGCCATCCGCGAGGACGACCCCGACCTCCGCACCCGGATCGCCGACAGCGTCGAGACGGCGCTGAAGCTCGGCGAGGGCGTCGTGGTGATCGCCACCGTGCCGTCGGAGGGCAAGGGGGAGGACCACGTCTACTCCGAGCTTGCCGCCTGCCCCGAGCACGGAGCCATCGGCCTCGCCGAGATCGAGCCGCGCACGTTCAGCTTCAACAGCCCCCACGGGGCCTGCACCGAGTGCACCGGCATCGGGTCGCGGCTCGTGGTCGACCCCGAGCTCGTCATCACCGACCGCGCGTTCTCCATCCGCGAGGGGGCCGTCTCGCCGTGGGCCCGCGCCGGCTCGATGTCGCCCTGGTATTCCAGCATCCTCGCCGCGGTGGCCGAGAAGTACGGCTTCTCCGTCGATACCCCCGTCGAGGACCTGAAGCCCGAGCAGATCGACGTCGTCCTCTACGGCACGGGCGGCGAGAAGCTGGACGTGCGGCACGTGGCCAAGAACGGCCGCGTCTTCCACTTCCCCCAGAACTTCGAGGGCGTGGTGCGTAACCTGGAACGCCGTTACCGCGACACCGAGTCCGACTACGTCCGCGGCGAGCTCGAGCGGTACATGACCGCGCTCCCCTGCGAGAAGTGCGACGGCCGACGACTGCGCCCCGAGGCGCTCTCCATCCTGATAGCCGGCCTCCACATCATGGAGGTCACCGCCATGTCCATCACCAGCGCCTCGGAGTGGGTGCGCGGGCTGATGGGCGGCGACGGCGCGGCCCCGGCGCTCAACGAGCGCGACCGCACCATCGCAAACCAGATCGTCAAGGAGATCGACAGCCGCCTGCAGTTCCTCCTCGGCATCGGCCTCGACTATCTCACCCTCGACCGGCGCGCGGGCACCCTCAGCGGCGGCGAGGCCCAGCGCATCCGCCTTGCCACCCAGATCGGCAGCGGACTGATGGGCGTGCTCTACGTCTGCGACGAGCCCTCGATCGGGCTCCACCCCGCCGACGATGCCCGCCTGATCGGCACGCTTCTGCGGCTCCGCGACCTCGGCAACACCGTCATCGTCGTCGAGCACGACGAGGCGATCATGCGCAGCGCCGACTGGATCCTCGACCTCGGCCCCGGGGCCGGCGAGCACGGCGGGCACCTGGTCGCCGCGGGGCCCATCGACGTCATCAAGGAGACCGACGCCTCGATCACCGGCGCCTATCTCAGCGGGCGCCGCACCATCCCCGTGCCCCAGAAGCGGCGGAAGGGCAACGGCCAGGCGATCAAGATCGAGGGGGCGCGGGAGAACAACCTCAAGGACGTCAGCGTCTCGATCCCGCTCGGTAGCTTCGTCTGCGTCACCGGCGTCTCGGGCAGCGGCAAGAGCACGCTCATCAACGAGGTGCTCTACAAGCGTCTGGCGCAGGTCTTCTACCGCGCCAAGGACCGCCCCGGCGCCTTCGACCGCATCACCGGCCTCGAGCACATCGACAAGGTCGTCGACATCGACCAGTCGCCCATCGGCCGGACGCCGCGCAGCAACCCCGCGACCTACACCGGCGCGTTCACGCCGATCCGCGACCTCTTCGCCACGGTGCCCGAGGCCCGCGCCCGCGGCTACAAGCCGGGCCGCTTCTCCTTCAACGTCAAGGGGGGCCGCTGCGAGTCCTGCAAGGGCGAGGGGTACGTCCGCATCGAGATGCAGTTCCTCCCCGACGTCACCGTGCCCTGCGAGGTCTGCGAGGGGGCGCGTTACAACCGCGAGGCGCTCGAAATCCTCTTCAAGGGCAAGTCCATCGCCGAGGTCCTGAACATGACCGTGGCCGAGGCGTCGGACTTCTTCTCCGCCATCCCCAAGGTCAACAACAAGCTCTCCACCATGCGCGATGTCGGCCTCGGCTACATCCGGCTCGGCCAGCCGGCGACGACCCTCAGCGGCGGCGAGGCCCAGCGCGTCAAGCTGGCGACGGAGCTCTCCAAGCGTTCCACCGGGCGAACCCTCTACATCCTCGACGAGCCCACCACCGGCCTCTCTTTCGAGGACGCCTACGCCCTCCTCCGCGTCCTCCACCGGCTCGTCGACGCCGGCAACACCGTCGTCCTCATCGAGCACCACCTCGACCTCATCAAGAACGCCGACTGGCTGATCGACCTCGGCCCCGGCGCCGGCGACAAGGGCGGCGAGATCGTCGCCATCGGCCCTCCCGAGGCCATCGTCGCCGACGAGGACTCGATCACCGGCCAATGGCTCGCCCCAATGCTGGCCAAGGCCTCGCCCAACGGCCGCGTCAAGCGGCCCGCCCGCGCCGCGCGCAACGGCGCCTTCCCCAAACGCAAAGCCCGCGCCAAGCGCTAGGGAAGGGCGCCCCCTATCAGGGGGTATGTTCTTCAGTTGGACGCAGCCAAATGTTGCAATCAGACGATAGTCAAACTTGCAATTGGGCGCAGCGTAAAGTTTCAATTGGACGATACTAAAACTTGCAATTGGACGCTTACTAAAGTTACGATTGGACGATGCAGGAAACCACCCTCTACGCACGATACGCCGAAATCCCCCTGGTGGAAGCGCTGGCGGATTCGCCTGCCGTGCTCGTTAACGGGCCACGGCAATGTGGCAAGACGACGCTCGTCCGCTTGGTAGGCGAACCTAGGGGTTACGATTTCATCAGCTTCGATGATGACGTGGCCCGCGCCGCCGCGGAAACCGACCCGGCCGGGTTTGTCGCCGGACTGCCGGAACGGGTAATCCTGGACGAAGTGCAGCGCGTTCCTTCTCTCTTCACCGCTTTGAAGCGGGAAATAGACCGCGACCGCATTCCCGGTCGATTCCTTCTGACAGGCTCCTCCCAGGTGCTCCTGCTACCGTCGCTGTCGGATTCTCTGGCAGGCCGCCTCGAAATCCTCCCTCTGCATCCTCTATCACAATGCGAGATAGACAAGGGCTTCCCCAATTTCTTGGATGATCTATTCCGCGGCGCGTTCGAAACCTCAACCACCGACCGTCTCGGCGACGACTTGGCGCGACGCGTGGCATCGGGTGGGTATCCGGCAGCATTGACGCGGCCAACCATCCGCCGCCGCGCCACCTGGTACCGGAATCACGTCGACACGCAACTCCAGCGGGACGTGCGGGACATGTCTAGGGTCAGGTCTTTCGACATATTGCCGCGGTTGCTCACCGCTGCTGCCTCGCAAACGGCCCGTTTGTACAACCTTTCTGATCTAGCGTCACCCTTCCAGGTCAGCCGCCCCACCATCGGCGAGTACGTTGGGCTCTTGGAGCGTCTGTTTCTCATTGAGAGACTCCCGCCTTGGCACAGCAACCGGCTGAGCCGCCTGGTCAAGACTCCAAAGCTGCACATCGGAGACACTGGCATCGGGTGCGCCCTGCTAGGGCTCGACCACAAGGCACTAGCCCAAGACCGATCGGTATTCGGGCAGTTCCTGGAGACTTTCGTGCTACAGGAGTTGAAACGCCAAGCCGTTTGCCAGGAACAGTCAATGTCGTTCTACCATTATCGGGACAAGGACCAGGTCGAAGTAGACATTGTCATCGAGCGGGGGGTCACGGCCGTGGCCGGCGTGGAAGTAAAGGCTTCCGCCACCGTCTTTCCGTCGGATTTTCGTGGTCTCCGAAAGTTGAAGCAGGCCGTCGGGGATAGGTTCGCGGGTGGCGTGGTGCTCTACGACGGGGAGATAGCCTCCAGCTTTGGTGACCAAATGTTCGCCGTGCCAATGCGGCAATTGTGTGAAGGCCGGGGTGTTGGGCTGGGCTCGTTTGTGTTGGGAGCGGACCGGTTGGCTCCATAGGCAGTCGAGCGAATTGCCTTGCACCGGCACCCACCCCCACATTGGCCGCCGGTGCTATACTTCTGTTGGCGCGCCCGCGCTGAGCCCTTTTCTTGGGGCCGCGCGCGGCGCAGGGACTGGCGCTAGAGGGCGGAGCGTTACCGCGTGCTTGGCGAGTACTGGCAGGACTGGAGCGCGGTCCTCATCGCGACGGTGGGGGGGGCGCTCCTTGTCACCCTCTCCTTCGCCGCCGCGCTGATCGTCGCTCCCAAGGCCCGCTCCGTCCTCAAGGACCTCCCCTACGAGTGCGGCATCGTCCCCTCCGGCGAGCGCTACTCGCAGATGCACTTCCGCTACTACCTCTTCGCCATCCTCTTCCTGATCTTCGACGTCGAGGCGGTCTTCCTCTTCCCCTGGGCCGTCGTCTTCCTCGAACCGGGAATCGTCCAAGCCGTCTTCTACGAGATGCTCATCTTCATGGGCATCCTGCTCTTCGGCCTCGCCTACGCCTGGAAGAAGGGAGCCCTCGATTGGAGATAGAGGTCAACCCCAAGCGGCTCTGGCCGGGTTCGAGCAACCTCCAGAAGAGCGGCGCGCCCGGCGTCGTCACCGGCACCATCGACCACTTCATTTCGATGGCGCGCAAGTCGTCGCTGTGGCCGCTGCAGTTCGGGCTCGCCTGCTGCGCCATCGAGATGATCAGCACCTACATGGCGCACCACGACCTCGACCGCTTCGGCATCGTCACCTGGCCCTCGCCCCGGCAGTCCGACGTCATGATCGTCGCCGGCACCGTGGTGAAGAAGATGGCCGAGCCGATCAAGCTCCTCTACGAGCAGATGCCGTCGCCCAAGTGGGTGATCGCGATGGGGAGCTGCGCCACCTGCGGCGGGCCCGTACACCAAGTCCTACTCCGTGGTCATGGGCGTCGACAAGATCATCCCCGTCGACATCTACGTGCCGGGCTGTCCGCCCCGGCCCGAGGCCCTCATGGACGGCCTCATCAAGCTGCAAGACAAGATCATGAAAGAGACCGGCGGACGTGGCCGACCGAGCGCCTAAGGCCCCCGAAGCGCAGCGGATCGAGGACCCCGCGATGGAGGCCCGCCTCCGCGAGGTCTACGCCGGCTTCGACGCCGAGGTCGGCTACATGGTGGACCGCGTCGCGCTCACCATCCCCCGCGAGCGCATCGCCGACGCCGCCCGCGTCGCCAAGGACGACGACCGGCTCCGGATCGACTACCTGGGCTGCCTCTCCGTCGCCGAGTACGAGGACGCCTTCCAGGCCGTCTACGTCCTCTGGTCCACGACCCTGCGCCACGGCTTCGCCCTGAAGACGAACGCCCCCAAGGACGACCCCGCCATCCCTTCGGTGACGCCCGTGTGGCGGGGCGCCGACTGGCACGAGCGCGAGGGCGCCGAGCTTTTCGGCGTCACCTTCACCGGCCATCCCAACCCCGGCTTCCTGCTCCTCTTCGACGAGTTCGAGGGCAAGCATCCGCTGCGGAAGGACTACCCCTTCGAGGAGACCGCGGAGTGGGCCGAGGATGAATCGCCCCGCTGGGAGACGCCCCTCGACGACGAGGCCCTAGAGGACCGTTCGCGATGACCTCCGAGCCCACCGTCACTCCCCCCGGCGCAATCGACGACGCCGCCCCCGACCACGGCCTCGAATGCGTCGACATGCTGCTCAACATGGGGCCGCAGCACCCCAGCACGCACGGCGTCTTCCGCATGATCCTCACCGTCGAGGGCGAGCGCATCGTCGACGCCGAGCCCGTCATCGGCTATCTGCACCGGGGCTCCGAGAAGCTCTGCGAGCGCGAGAACTACCGGCAGATCATCACCCTCTTCGACCGCCTCGACTACGTGGCCAACTTCAACAACGAGCTCGTCTTCTGCCTGGCCGCCGAGAAGCTGATGGGCATCGAGGCGCCGGAGCGCGCGCAGCTCATCCGCATCATCCTCTGCGAGCTGAACCGCATCTCCAGCCACATGCTCTTCTACGGGGCCTTCGGCACCGACGTCGGCATCTTCGGCACGGCGTTCATGTACGGCTTCCGCGAGCGCGAGGAGATCCAGCAGCTCTTCGAAAGCGTCAGCGGCGCGCGCATGATGCACAGCTACATCCGCGTCGGCGGCGTGGCCCAAGACCTCCCCGACGGCTTCGTCCCCCGCGTCCGCGGCGCGCTCGACCGCATCCGCCGCGCCATCGACGAGGCCGACCGCCTCCTCACCTTCAGTGAGATCATGCTCGAACGCACCCGGAACGTCGGCGCCATCGCCGGCCCCGACGCCGTCGATTGGGGCCTCAGCGGCCCGGCGCTGCGGGCCAGCGGCATCCTCCACGACGTCCGCGTCGACGAGCCCTACGAGCTCTACGACCGCTTCACCTTCGACATCCCCCTGGGCGAGAACGGCGACTGCTGGGACCGCTACTGGGTGCGCATGGAGGAGATGCGCCAGTCGGCCGCGATCGTCGAGCAGGCCCTCGACATGCTCGAGGAGGGGCCGATACAGACGCCCGTCGCCAAGTTCGGCTTCGTGAAGCCGCCCATCGGCGACGCCTACGCCCGCGGCGAGAACCCCCGCGGCGACTTCGGCGTCTACCTCGTCAGCCGCGGCCAGACCTCCCCCTACCGCTGCAAGATCCGGGGGCCGTCCTTCTCGAACCTCATGGCGCTCCGCGACCTCACCGTCGGCGCCTACATCGCCGACGCCGTGGTCATCCTCGGCTCCCTCGACATCGTGCTCGGCGAGGTCGACCGATGACGTGGACCGACGCTGCCTGGCTGATCGTGGCGGTCGCGATCTTCATCGCGTTCATCTCGTTCGCCGTGCTCGCGCTCACCTACGCCGAACGCAAGGCGCTGGCCCGCATCCAGCAGCGCATCGGCCCGATGCGCACCGGGCCGTTCGGGCTGCTGCAGCCGGTCGCCGACGCCATGAAGCTGCTGACGAAGGAAGACCTGCTCCCCGGCAAGTCGGACAAGCTCTCGTTCTGGTTGGCGCCGCTGATCGTCTTCGTGCCCGCCTTCATGCTCTGGGTCACCGTCCCCTTCACCCAAGACCTGGTGATCCGCAACCTGGAGCTGGGGGCCTTCTACTTCATCGCCGTCTCCAGCGTCTCCGTCGCCGGCCTGCTGATGGCGGGCTGGGCCTCGTTCAACAAGTACGCCATGCTCGGCGCGGCGAGGGCCGCCGCCCAGCTCATCAGCTACGAGCTGCCCCTGATCGTCGCCGTGATCAGCGTGATCATGGTCGCCGGCACCACCGACCTCACCGCCATCGTGACCGGGCAGGCGCCGCTCTGGTTCATCATCCTCCAGCCCGCCGCCTTCGCCCTCTTCCTCCTCGCCGGGCTCGCCGAGGTCGGCCGCACGCCGTTCGACATCCCCGTCGCCGAGTCCGAGGTCATGGGCGGGCCGTTCATCGAGTACAGCGGCATCCGCTGGTCGATGTTCTTCTTCGCCGAATACGCCAACACTCTGGCCATCGCCGTCCTCGCCACGCTGCTCTTCCTCGGCGGCTGGCGGGGGCCCGCGCCGGCGGGGGGATGGCTCGAGGACTTCGTCCAGGCGATGTGGATGCTCCTCAAGGTGTCGGCGGTGACCTTCCTCATCTTCTGGATCCGCGCCAGCATCCCCCGGCTCCGCATCGATCAGCTCATGGCGTTCGCCTGGAAGGTGCTCCTGCCGCTGGCCTTCGCCAACCTGGTGCTGACGGGGTTCTATCTCTTCTACGGCTGGCCCGATTGGGCTATAGTCCTTCTGTCGCTGGCGTTGCTGGCCGGCGCCGCGGCCCTCTACTACCGGAGGCGGCCCAGTCAAGTCCTGCGCCCCCGGACGACCCGGGTCCGCGTCGAGAAGGGCCGCATCACGGCACGGGAGCAGACCGCCTAGATGATCGGCTTCCTCAAGGGACTCGGCGTCACCCTGCTGACGATGGCTCGGAAGCCCGTCACCGTCCAATATCCCGGCAGGCCCGCCGAGGGCGACGGCCCCTCCAACGCCCGCGGCGGCGAGCACATCCCGCTCTCTCCCCGCAACCTCGGCTTCCCCGCCCTGCTCTGGGACGACGTCATCGACGAGCCCTCCTGCACCGGCTGCAAGGTCTGCGAGCGGTACTGCCCCACCGAGTGCATGACCGTCTCCATGAAGGACAACCCGCTCCACGCCGAGGAGAAAAGCTCCCGCAAGAAGATCGTCGACAACTTCGAGATACGGATGGAGCGCTGCATCCTCTGCGGCATCTGCGTCGAGGTCTGCAACTTCGAAGCCATCGCCATGACCGACTACCACGAGGAGGCCGATATCACCCGCGGCGGCCTCATCGCCTCCAAGGCCGACCTGTTCCGCATGGGCCGCGACTTCCAGGGCCGCGCCGGCATCAAGGTCCGCCCCGGCATCCCCAAGCCCAAACCCGCGCCGAAGGCCGCCACAGAGGAGGCCGATCCGGCGTGAGCGTCGAGCTCGCCATGTTCGTCGCGGTCTCCGCGCTCGCCATCGCCGGCGGCATCGGCGTCGTGATCGCCTCCAACGTCGTCTACGCCGCCCTCTTCCTGCTCCTCAGCCTCCTGGCCGTCGCCGGCATCTACATCCTGATCTTCTCTCCCTTCCTGGCCCTGGTGCAGGTGCTCATCTACGGCGGCGCGATCATCGTCGTCGTCCTCTTCTCCCTGATGCTGACCCGCCAGTCGGGCGAGGCGGGCAACCTCGACGTCAAGCACAAGCCCATCGCCGCCGTTGCCGGACTCGGCATGCTGGGCGCGCTCGTCGCGACGGTCGTCGCCACCTCGTGGCCCGAGTCGGCCGGCAACGAGCCCGTCGGCTTCCGCGAGCTCGGCGCCGAGCTCTTCACCCGCTGGGCCGTGCCCTTCGAGATCGCCTCGGTCCTGCTGCTCGTGGCCCTCATCGGCGCCATCGTGCTCGCCCGCCCCGGCGACGACCCCGAAAGCGGCAGCGGCGACGCTCCGCAGGCGGACGCAGGAGACGAGGCGTGATCGAGCTCCACCACGTGCTGATCGTCAGCGCCGTGCTCTTCTCGCTCGGCGTCTTCGGCGTCCTGGCGCGGCGCAACGCCATCATGATCCTGCTCGCCCTCGAGCTGATGCTGAACGCGGTCAACATCAACCTCGTCGCCTTCGCCGTCTACCTCGATCCCGGCCTCATCGTCGGCGTCATCTTCGCCATCTTCGTCATCACCGTCGCGGCGGCGGAGGTCGGCCTCGCGCTGGCCATCGTGCTGCGGCTGTACCGGAGCCGTTCGTCCGTCAACATCGATGAGGTCAACCTCATGCGCTGGTAGCGCGCGGAACGGCTCCGGAGACCTCTAAGGGAACGACATGGGAATCGAGTGGGCCTGGCTTCCCCCCGCGCTCTCCGCCGGCGCCTTCGCCGGCATCCTCCTCGTGGGAGGGCGCCTGCCGCTCAAGGGCGCCCCGCTCGCCGTCGCGGCGATCGCGGCGGGCTTCGCCCTCTTCTGGTTCTTCGCCGCCGACCTCGTAGCCGACGGCGCAGGCTCCTTCGAGCGCCTCTGGTTCGAGGCGGGCGACATCGGCATCTCCCTGGGCATGACCATCGACGAGCTGGCCATCGTCATGATCGGCCTGGTGACGGCGGTCTCGCTGGCGGTGCAGGTCTACTCGCTCGCCTACATGCGCGGCGACCCCAAGCTCGGCTGGTTCTTCGCCGTGCTCGCCCTCTTCGCCGCCTCGATGCTCGCCCTCGTCGTCGTCGACAACCTGCTCGTCTTCTACGTGCTCTGGGAGCTGATCGGCCTCTGCTCCTACCTCCTCATCGGCTTCTACTCCGAGCGCCGCTCCGCCGCCGAGGCCGCCAAGAAGGCCTTCATCGTGACCCGCGTCGGCGACGTCGCCCTCCTGATCGGCGTCCTCGTCCTCTTCCAGGCCACGGGCACCTTCTCGATGCACGAGATCTTCGCCCTCGCCGAGGCCGGCGAGATCGGCACGGCGAGCCTGAACCTCTCCGCCGCCCTCATCTTCATCGGCGTGGCGGGCAAGTCGGCGCAGTTCCCCTTCCACGTCTGGCTGCCCGACGCCATGGAGGGCCCGACGCCGGTCAGCGCCCTCATCCACGCCGCGACGCTCGTCATCGCCGGCGTCTACTTCCTCGCCCGCCTCTCGCCGATGCTCGTCCACACCCCCGGCGTCCTCGACGCCGTCGCCGCCGTCGGCCTCTTCACCGCCTTCCTCGGCGCCTTCCTCGCCCTGGCGCAGAACGACCTCAAGCGCGTGCTCGCCTACTCCACCGTGAGCCAGCTCGGCTTCATGGTGCTGGCGATGGGCTCGTTCGGCTTCGCGGCGGGCATCTTCCACCTGCTCACCCACGGCTTCTTCAAGGCGCTCCTCTTCCTCGGGTCGGGGTCGGTGATGCACGCCATGGACGACGAGCTCGACATGCGGAAGATGGGCGGGCTCCGCCGCGCCATGCCCGTCACCTTCGTCCTCTTCGCGGTGGGGACCTTCGCCCTCGCCGGCCTCTTCCCCCTGAGCGGCTTCTTCAGCAAGGACGAGATACTCCTCGGCGTGCTCGACGGGCGCAACGGCTGGCTTCTGGTGGCGGGACTCGCCGCCTCGGGCCTCACCGCCCTCTACGCCGCGCGCATGCTCTTCATGGTCTTCGCCGGCGAGCCGCGCTCCGACGCCGCCCGCCGCGCCCACGAGGCCGGCCCCCTCATCCTCGTCCCGATGGCGGCCCTGGCCATTCCCGCCGCCGGCCTCGGCCTGCTCGCCCTCAGCTGGGGCGACTTCGGCGGCATCGGCTCCTTCCTGCACTTGCCCGGCGGCGCGCACGAATACGAGATCAACCACGCCGTCTTCTGGCCGTCGCTGGCCGTGGCCTTCGGACTCTTCGCCGTCGGGCGCTTCATCTACGCCCCGCGTGGCGCGGAGCCCGCCCCCTCCATCGTCGAGCGCCGCTATCCCCGCCTCTACGCGTGGGTGGCCAACAAGTTCTACCTCGACGAGCTCTACCAGTGGGCCGTCGACAACGTCGTGCTCGCCGCCTCGCGCTTCATCGCCGTCTTCGACCGCCGCGTCGTCAACGACACCGGCGTCGACGGCCCCGGCAAGGCCACCGTCCTCGCCGGCCGGGCGCTCCGCTACCACGAGACCGGCCTGATCGGGACCTACATCCTCACCATCGCCGTCACCGCCGCGGCGGCGATCATCATCATGGTCGCGGTGAGCTAGGGAGGCCGCCCTGGACGACGCGCTGCTCACCATCCTCGTCGCCCTGCCCGGGGGAGCCGCCGCGCTGCTCCTGCTCCTCCCCGCGTCGCGGCCGATGGCGATCAAGACCGCCGCCCTGCTCGCCGCGACGGCGATGCTCGGCTTCTCGGTCTACGCCTTCATCGCCTACGACCACGGGGCCGGCGGCTATCAGTTCCAGCAGCAGTGGGCGTGGATCGAGACGCTCGGCATCACCGTCCACTGGGGCGCCGACGGCATCTCGGCGCTCATGGTCCTGCTCACCGGCATCGTCGCCTTCACCGGCGTCATCGTCTCCTGGCGCATCGACGACCGCCCCAAGGAGTACTTCGTCCTCTTCATGACGCTGCTCACCGGCGTCTACGGCACCTTCGTCTCCCTCGACATCTTCTTCCTCTTCTTCTTCTACGAGCTCGCCGTGCTGCCCATGTACCTCCTCATCGCCGTCTGGGGCAGCACCAACAAGGAATACGGCGCGCTGAAGCTGGTGCTCTACCTCGTCGCGGGCAGCGTGCTCGTCTGGGTCGCCATCATCGCCATCTACGTCGAGGCCGGCGTCGGCTCCTTCGACCTGCTCGCGCTGCAGGAGGCCGACTTCGCCCGCGACTTCCAGCGCATCTTCTTCCCGCTCATCATGGTCGGCTTCGGCGTGCTCGCCGGACTCTGGCCCTTCCACACCTGGTCGCCCGACGGCCACGTCGCCGCCCCCACCGCCGTCAGCATGCTCCACGCCGGCGTCCTCATGAAGCTGGGCGCCTACGGCATCATCCGCCTCGGCATGACGCTGCTCCCCGAGGGTCTCGACTGGTGGCAGATTCCCTTCATCACCCTCGCCACCATCAACGTCGTCTACGGCGCGATGTCGGCGATGGCGCAGAGAGATTTAAAATTCGTCATCGGCTACTCCAGCGTCGGACACATGGGGCTGGTCCTCATCGGACTCGCCACCATCGACAGCGTCGGCATGAGCGGCGCCGTCCTCCAGATGTTCTCCCACGGCCTGATGACGGCCCTCTTCTTCGCCATGGTCGGCGTGATCTACGAGCAGGCCCACACCCGCGACATCGGCGAGCTCAACGGCCTCGCCAAGCGGATGCCCATCACCGTCTTCCTCTTCGTCCTCGCCGGGCTCGCCTCGCTGGGGCTTCCCGGACTCAGCGGCTTCGTCGCCGAGGTGCTCGTCTTCATCGGGGCATTCCGCACCTTCCCCGTCGTCGGCGTCCTCGGGGTGATCGCCGCCATGCTCACCGCCGTCTACATCCTCCGGCTCGCCGCCCGCAGCTTCTTCGGCCCCGCCGACGACCGCTGGGCCGGCCTCAAGGACGCCCCCCTCGGCGACCGCTTCGCCGGCGGCATCCTCGCCGCCATGCTCGTCCTCGCCGGCGTCTTCCCCAAGCCGTTCCTCGACGTCATCAATAGCGCCGCCAACCCGCTCGTCGAGCGCATCACGCAAGTCCTATGAACGTCGACTTTTCCCTCTTCCTCCCCGAGTTCATCCTGGCGGGCGCAGCCCTCCTGGTGATCGCCGTCGACCTCTTCCTGCCCGACGACCGCAAGCACTGGCTCCCCCTCCTGACGCTGGCCGGCATCGCCGCCGCCGCTGGCTCGACGGTCACCCTGATCGGCGAGTCGGAGGTCCTCTACGACGGCCTCTTCCACGTCGACGGCTTCTCGACCTTCTTCAAGTTCTTCCTCCTGGCCGTCGCCGCCTTCATGGTCTTGGCCTCCGCCGACTACGTGAAGCGCCACCTGAACGGCCACGGCGAGTTCTACGGCATCTTCCTCTTCTCCGTCCTCGGCATGATGACGATGGTCTCGGCGGGCGAGCTGCTCACCGCCTACATCGCCCTCGAGCTCTTCAGCTTCAGCCTCTACGTGCTCGCCGGCTACGCCGTCCACCGGCGCCGCTCCATCGAGGCCGGCGTCAAGTACATCCTCATCGGGGCCTTCTCCTCCGCCCTGCTCCTCTACGGCCTGAGCCTGGTCTACGGCGCGACGGGGACGACGGTCTTCGCCGAGATCGCGGTCGCCCTCACCGACGGCGCATCCCCGGCCTTCGTCGCCGGGCTGGCGCTCGTCATCGTGGGGTTCGGCTTCAAGATCACCGCCGCGCCCTTCCACATGTGGGCCCCCGACGTCTACGAGGGCGCGCCGACGCCGGTGACCGCCTACCTCGCCGTCGCCTCCAAGGCCGTCGCCTTCGCCCTCATGCTCCGCCTCTTCGCCGCCGCGCTCGCCCCCGCCATCGACGACTGGCGGAACGTCCTCGCCGCGATGGCCGTGCTCAGCATGGTCGTCGGCAACCTCGTCGCCATCGTCCAGAGCAACATCAAGCGGATGCTCGCCTATTCAAGCATCGGCCAGGCCGGCTACCTGCTCATGGGCATCGCCGCCCTCTCCGCCGAGGCTTCCAACGGCCTGATCTTCCACCTGGTGGGCTACTCGGCCACCAACTTCGCGGCCTTCACCGCCATCATCGCCTACCAGAACCTCACCGGCCGCGTCTCGATCGACGGCTACGCCGGCCTCGGCAAGCGCCAGCCCTTCCTCGCCCTCGCCATCAGCGCCGCCTTCTTCTCCCTGGCCGGACTGCCCATCTTCTCCGGCTTCGCCACCAAGTTCTACCTCTTCACCGCCGTCGCTCAGGAAGGGCTGCTCTGGCTCGTCATCGTCGCCGCCACCGCCAGCCTCGTCTCCCTCTACTACTACCTGATGGTCATCAAGCGCATGTACCTCAGCGACCCCGACGACCCCGAGCCCCTCCCCCTCGACCCGCCCCTCCGCGGCGCGCTCCTCGGCCTGCTCGCCGCCGTCGTCCTCTTCGGCGTCTACCCCGGCCCCCTCATCGGCCTCATCGAACACGCCACCGCCGCCCTCCCCTTGTAGTAGTCTGGAAGAACTTTGGACTACGCCGAAATCATCGGCTTCACCGCTGCCGTCCTCACTTCGGCAGCGCTCTTCCCGCAGGTGCGGCAGAGCTGGCGCACCCGCTCCACCGGCGACCTCAACCTCAGGACCTACCTGGTCCTAACGTTCTCGATAACCCTCTTCCTCTCATACGGAGCGGTCATCGGATCCCCCTCGGTCATCACCGCCAACACCGTTGCCTTCATCATGATCGTCTCCCTGGTGATCCTCAAAATCCGCCACGGGTGAGCGGGTGCCGCCCGTCACCCCGCCCTTGGGCTGAAGACCCCTGCGCAACCCACCCCGTAGCCTGGAACGGGTGGGGCCGGGAGGTCTCCCCCTCTCCCGCTGGGAGAGGGTTGGGGTGAGGGCGGGGAGTGGGGCTGGGAGCGCCGCGGCCCATGGAGCCGCAGGCGCCGGTAGTGCAAATTCTTCCGGGGGAGACTGAGAGAGGACAGGCGTGGGGCGACACAGCGCGCACTTTGCCCTACCCTACCAGTCGCGCCCGACACGGAACGATACGTGGACTACGCCGAAATCATTGGCTTCACCGCTGCCGCCCTAGGTACGGCCGCGCTCTTCCCTCAAGTGCGGCAGAGTTGGCGCACGAAGTCCACCGGCGACCTCAACCTCAGGACGTTCCTGGCCATTACGCTATCGGTCACCCTCTTCATCGCCTACGGCGTCGTCATCGGATC
Organism: Dehalococcoidia bacterium; assembly: GCA_964291475.2. GTDB lineage: Bacteria > Chloroflexota > Dehalococcoidia > SHYB01 > SHYB01 > DAOUKH01. The sequence continues at coordinate 26,103 of OZ220070.1, forward strand.
GCCCTCCGTCATCACGGCAAACACCCTCGCCGGCATCATGGTCGTCTCCCTCGTCATCCTCAAACTCCGCCACGGCTGAGCGGCGGGGTCGTCACGCCACCCTTGCGAGCTCCGCGCCGCCCGTGGCACGCTGACCTACAGGAGAAGATGATGACCAAGCCCGAAGACGTTCGCCAACCCAACGCCGAGACGATCGAAGCGCTGCAACACGCCCGTGACAAGCGGGACCTGACCGAATACGCCAGCTTGAAAGACCTCGAGGCCGCGCTCGACTAGCCCCCCTCGCGACATCCGCCCGTTGCCCATGCCCGCCCCGGTTCCCTACCATGACCCCATGCACATGCGCTTCAACAGTCCACGGCGCCTGCAAACCGAGGCCGCGCATGGCCCCTTCCCGGAGGGATTGGCCTCTTCAAGTGGACGTGGTCCGGCTCTCCTAGCAGCGGGGCGTTCCGCCGCCTCCGAGAGTCCGGCCCATCGGCGCCCCAAGCGCAATGCCCCGTTCATTCGGGGGCGGACCGCGCTTCGTGCGAGGCGTCCGGCCTTCGGCCATCGCCTCAAGGAGCTTCCGTCGCGGGCCTCGGCCCGCGCGGGAGCTGTGAAGTTCCGAGGTAGCCCGCTCGCCAAGCTTGCCTCCTGGCGAACGCGTCCCACCGCTCCCTAACGAGCGCGGAAGGGACAGGGTCCTCGAAATTTTTCTGGGGCGCCCCAGGGCCCCGTGCGCCCCGCGCCCGCCCCACCCCGTCTCCCACCCCGGACGCCGAGCCGCTACACTAGGCGCCACTTCCGGCCCGCGGGCCGGCGCAAGGAGACAGCATGCGGTTCTCGCTAGGGCTTCACACCGACAGGGTCGATCTGGGCGACGAGTTCATCCGGGCCGAGAGCATCGCCGCCGTGGCGCGAGCCGCCGAGAAGGCCGGCTTCGACGCCGTCCACGTCACCGACCACCCCTTCCCCGCCGACGACTGGATGGCCCAGGGCGGCCACCACGCCCTCGACCCCTTCGTCCCCCTCTCCGCGGCGGCGGCGGCGACCACCACACTGCGGCTCATGACCAATATCTACGTCCTGCCCTACCGGAACCCCTTCCTCGCCGCCAAGTCCGTCACCAGCCTCGACGTGCTCTCCGGCGGGCGGCTCATCCTCGGCCTCGCCTCCGGCTATCTCGAAAAGGAGTTCCACGCCCTCGGCGCCGACTTCGACAACCGCAACGACCTCTGCGACGACGCCATCCTCGCCATGAAGGCGGCGTGGACCACGGCCGGCGTGACCATGGAGGGGCCCGGCTACTCGGCGCAGGGCCACACCATGCTGCCCCAACCCATCCAGAAGCCGCACCCGCCGCTGTGGGTCGGCGGCAACGCCAAACGGGCCATCCGGCGCGCCGTCGAGCTCTGCGACGGCTGGATCCCCATGCACAATCCCAGCCAGTTCGCCGGCATCCGCCGCTCGCCCGCCATCAACGACGCCGACGACCTCAAGGACCGCATCGCCTACGCCCGCGACCACGCCGCCAAGGTCGGACGCACCGCGCCCCTCGAAATCTCCTACGGCGCGCGCGGCACCCGCATGTTCAACAACCCGACCTTCGACTACGGCCGCCTTATCGAGAACATCCACGCTCTGGCCGAGGTCGGCATCACCTACATGACCGTCGGCCTCCCCGGCGAGACTACGAGCGAGCACATCGAGA
>OZ220071.1:0-83103 GCA_964291475.2 Dehalococcoidia bacterium
CGTGGGACGAAGTCCCCGTCTGCACCTACGTCCCGTCGGAGCGCATCAAGGCCATGGAGGCCGACGGCGTCGACGTGCACACCTTCTTCTCCAACATCAGCGGCGTCGCGGGCAACACCTTCAGCAACCCCGAGTTCGAGGAGGAGTACCGCATCGAGGCGATCCGCGCCTACAACGACTACCAGGTCGAGGAGTGGAGCACGCCCTACCCCGGCCGCTTCATCACCCTCACCCAGGTGCCGATGTGGGACGTCGGCCTCGCCGTCGAGGAGGCCTACCGCGGCAAGGCGATGGGCATGCACGGGCTCACCTTCGCCTTCCCCCAGCAGTTCGGCTACCCCCACATCGCCGACCCCTACTGGGACCCGCTCTGGGCCGCCGCCCAGGAGACGGAGATGTCGGTGAACCTGCACATCGGCTCCGGCGGCAGCATGGGCATCACCGACACCGGCCGCTGGGAGGGCCAGCACCGCCTCTTCGGAAGCGCCGAGGGCTCCGTCAAGACCATCTCGGCCAACATCCAGGTGATGAGCACCATCCTCTTCTCCAACATCCTGGAGCGCTTCCCCAACGTCAAGTTTGTCTCGTCGGAGAGCGGTATCGGCTGGGTCCCCTACCTGCTCGAAGTCTCCGACCACCAGCACCAGCAGCAGGCCCTCGCCCGCCTCGGCATGCCCCTGAAGCCGAGCGAGTACTTCCACCGCCAGTGCTACGTCAACTTCTGGTTCGAGGAGAACGGCCCGGCGCAGCGCGACATCATCGGCGTCGAGAACATCATGTGGGAGTCCGACTTCCCCCACCCCACCTGCACCTACCCCAACTCCCGGATGTACATCGAGCGCGCCACCGCCGGCTGGAGCGAGGAAGACCGCCACAAGGTCCTCGTCGGCAACGCCCGCACCCTCTACCACCTGGGCGAATAAGCCGCCTCCCTGTGGCCGCCCTCCCCTGTAGGGGCGATTCACGAATCGCCCGTTCCCCCCGCAACCGGAGCCGCTACGCAAACAGCCCCTCCGGGCGCGCACCTTAAACCTCTCTCCCTCTGGGAGAGACTGAGAGAGGGCACGCGCCGCAGGCGCGTCGGAGGGGGGAAGGGCGCGGCGGTTCCCCTCCGGGCCTCTTCTCCCCCAGGCCGTGTCGCCTTCCAACAGCAGCCCTCACGGACGGCGTAGCAGGTCGTAATTGGCCTCGTAATACTCCTCTAGGAGCCCTGTGAGGAACCCCGTTGTCGTGTCCCCGATTGCCAGCGTTCCGTCTTGCTCCGAAACCAGGACGCGTGGGTCGGAGCCGTCGGCGGCGAAGGTGAAGAGCACCACACCGGGAAAATAGGATTCGCGCGGTCCGTACCAACCGGCGATTCTGGAGCCGTCCGGCGACCAGGCTGCCCAGACTAGGTTAAGGGGAGGCAAGGCGGCAATTAGGCGCGCCCCCGAGCCGTCCACCTTGATCGCATGAATGCCGTAGTAGCTCTCTTCAAGTCCTTTCAGCCACCGGCTGTAACCGAGGAACCGAATCTCGGAGCCATCCAGAGACCAGGACAAGCTTGACTTAAAGCTGTAGGCGGCTTGGCTTGGCTCAGTCAACTCTTGTACGTCAGAGCCGTCGGGGCGCGCAGTGTAGATAGTCGAGTGCGCATTCGCTTCATATGTGGCGAAGGCGATACGGGTGCCGTCGGGGGACCAGGCCGGCCGAGCGGTCGTCTTGGCTATCCTCCGGAGGTCGCCGCCGTCGGCGGCAATGGTGTGAAGCACGGTTCTCTCTTCTCCCGGCTTCCCATCACTGACCAGGAACGCCAGGCGCAGACCATCTGGCGACCACGCCGGAGAGTCCTTGGTTACCTTTAGCGAGGGAGGAGTGACCCTCTGGACGCCAGAACCATCGGCACCCATCGTGTAGATCTCGGGGTATCGGTTGTATTGCCCGTCATCCAACTCACGGTACGACACGAACGCCAGGCGCGTCCCGTCTGGCGACCAGACTGGGTTCGTATCCAGACCGTCGTGGTCCGTCAGCCTCCGGTAGTCGGAGCCGTCGAGACCGGTTCTTGCGATCTCGAAATCGGGGAATGAACCAAACAATCCCCTCTTGTGCCTGAGTGTGGCGAAGGCTACCCATCTCCCGTCACGTGATATCGTCGGCGAATAGTCCGCGTACCAGGAATCATCGGTTCGAAGGTCGGAAATTGATGCCAGCCGCGACCCGTCCGTTTCGACTGCATACATGTAATCTGAACCCCAGGGATGTCGCGCGTAGTCGGGGTAGGTGAACAGTATCCGAGCCCCGTCCGGCGACCACACCGGAACCACTTGCGGATGTGCCTTTTCTGGATCAAAGGATATGTCTCCAAAGCAGGCCGACACGAGGAGCAGGGGGGCGAGCAGGGGCAGGAGCAGCTTGCCGATGTTGCTCAGCTTCATGCCCTACCTCCGCGCAAGGTGGCGTGTGGGGCGTCCGCAGGCGCCGGCGCGCCTAGAGCACGCACGCTCAGTCTACCCCAGGGAGAGCGTCAGCGTTCGGAAACGGGCTTGCCGCTTTCTGCGCCGTTGTCTTTGTATCGCGCCAAACGGATTTCCGCCCGAAATGAGCTATTGACAGCCTTGTCAAGGGGGTTTATCGTTAGGGTACAGAACGTACGTTCTCTAGCGGCGCGCCCCAAAACGGCCCTCCGCGCACCCGCCGAAGACCCGCTCCCCGCGAGCGGGTCTTCCGGTTTAAGGGAACGGCGTAACACGAAGAGTGGGGGGAAGAGGGGAACCATGCCAAACAAACATCACCGGAATCCAGAGTCCAGATCCATGCCTTTCGACATGGAACGGAAGCGTAATTTTCTTGAAGCATTCGCGCGACTCCACGACATACGAGCCGCCCGCCACGAAGCCGGGGTTTTCACCCGCACGCTGCGGCAATGGCGACACGACGACAGTAGCTTCGACCAAGCCTTCAAGGACATCAAGCGCGCCCGTACAGGGGAGCCGGTCCCTTTGCCCTCCACCAACGTGGAGCAGCCGGACCAAGCACTTGCCGAGAAGCCTGCCCGCAACCTCTCTCCGGAGGAGCGGCGGCAGACCTTCCTCGACAACTTCGCCCAGGTCGGCGCACTCACCCTCGCCTGCGACGCCGCCGGCGTCGATCTCCGGACGCTCAACGACTGGCTCCAGGAAGACCGCACCTTCCGCGAAGGCTTCAACGAAGCCAAGCTCCGCTACCGCGACCGTCTCCAGTCTCTCGCGATGCGGCAGATCACCGAAGAGAGGGATGGACCCATGCTCCGCTTCACCCTCCAGGCGGAGTTCCCCGAAAAGTACGGCAAGCCCGGTAAGTTCTCCAAGGACCGTCCCGGCTTGACCTGGGCCGACCTCGAGCGCATGGCCGGGGAGGCGCGGAGGATCAACGATGCAGCAGCCGCTCGATGACCTCCCCGGCCACTTGCTGAATGAGGTCCTCGTCGACCCCGGCGACGGCCTCATGCTTTCCCGTGGCGAGGAGTTTTCCGGCGCCGCGGACCCTATAAACCGCTCACGAGACGACCCCGAGGTCTTCTTCAAGGACGTCCTGGGGTGGACGCCGTGGGCGAAGCAGGTGGAGATCGCACGGGCGGTGGCGGCGGCGGTGCGGGGCGCGGGGCCGCGGCGGGTGGCGGTGCGGAGCGGGAACGGCGTGGGGAAGACGGCGCTGGCGGCGCGTCTGATGCTGTGGGCGCTGTGCTGTTACGAGTCGAGCGTGGTGGTGACGACGGCGCCGACGCAGCGGCAGGTGACGGAGCTGCTGTGGCGGGAGGCGCGGTCGGCGTATTACCGGGCGCGGGTGCGGCTGGGGGGCGTCTTCTACCAGGGGCAGCCTCGCTGGGACCTGGGGCCGCGGCGGTACGCCATCGGGGTGAGCCCGGAGCACACGCGGCCGGAGGGGTTCCAGGGCTTCCACGCCGACCTCATCCTCTTCCTGGTCGACGAGGCGAGCGGAGTGCCGGCGGCGCACTGGGAGGCGATCAAGGGATCGCTGCTGGCCGGGAACGCTGCGGTGCTGGCGATCGGGAACCCGACGCGGCTGGAGGGCGAGTTCTACGACGCCTTCCACGGCCGGGCCTCGCTGTGGCGGCGCATGCATATCTCGGCGTTCGACACGCCGAACCTGACGGGCAGCGACGTGCCGGGACTGGTGACGCCGTCGGCGGTAGCCGAGGCGGCGCGGGACTGGGGCGAGGAGAGCCCGCTCTACCAAATCCGGGTGCTGGGCGAGTTCCCCTCGGCGGCGAGCCACCAGCTCATCCGCTTCGACTGGACCGAGCAGGCGGCGGAGGCCCCATCGGCGGGCGGCGGCTTCGCCCTCGGCGTCGACGTGGCGCGCAGCGGCGAGGACGAGACGGCGGCGGTGCTGCTGGAGGGCAACCGTCTGGCGCGGCTGCAGCGCTGGCTGGGCCAGAACACGATGCGCACGGTCGCCGAGATCAAGGGCATGGTGGACGAGCTCGGCGACGTGGCGGTCGCGGTCGACGACGGCGGGGTCGGCGGCGGCGTGGTCGACCGGCTGCGGGAGCTGGACGTGCGGGTCTACGCGGTCAAGTTCGGGGCCGCGGCGGACGGGCGGTCGTCGGTGCACTTCAAGAACAAGCTCGCCGAGATGTACTGGCGGCTGCGGGAGCGCCTGGAGGCGGGGACGCTCCGGCTGCCGCGTGAGGTCTCCCTGACGGGGAACGGCAAGCTCGCGGCGCAGCTGGCGCAGGTCGAGTGGGAGGTCGAGAGCGACCGGGTGATCCGGGTCCACAAGCGGGGTCTATCGGGCCACGCGCCGAGCCCGGACATCGCGGACGCGCTGGCCCTGGCGCTGGAGGCGCAGGCGCGGTCGGAGCGCGGGGCGGGGGTGTGGTTTTAGGCGCGGCGGCGGATTGGGGTGGCTCCTACGCACGGCGGGTTGGCGGTGGTGGGGGCGGCGGGCGTCGATAGGCGTTGGCGGTGATGGGGAACGGGCGATTCGTGAATCGCCCCTACAGGGGAGCGGCGGCGGGCGGCGATAGGCGTTGGCGGTTGGCGCGGGGATGGGCGATTCGTGAATCGCCCCTACGGGGGGGAGAAGGGGTTCCGGAGGGCCCGCCCTCAGTCCCTCCCAGAGGGAGGGAGGTTTAAGCGGCGGCGGTTGGGGGCGGCGGGCGGCGACGGCGGTTGGCGGTTGACGCGGGGCCCCTCATCTCAGTCTTCTCCCGTGGGGAGAAGAGGTTCCGGAGGGCCCGCCCTCAGTCCCTCCCAGAGGGAGGGAGGTTTAAGGGGCGGGGAGGGTGGAGGTCAGAGGCGGCGGGCGTTTGGGAGGCCGGCCATGTGGGCGTCGAGGGTGAGGACTTCGAGGCCGGCGCGTTGGTAGTCGTTGGCGATGAGGCGGTCGAAGAGGCCGGGCTGGGCGGGGGCGCTGAGGGCGTCGATGACGGCGCGCCCGTTCAGGGGGGAGACGAGCCCGCTGCGGAGCACGTCGAGGAGCGCGGCGCGGGCGTCGGCCTTGGAGACGGCGTAGTGATGCTGAACGGCGACGTAGGCCTCCCCGATGACCTGGTTCGACGCGTAGACCTCCGCGCCGCGTTTCGCGAGGCGCTCCAACTCCCGGGCGCAGTGGGAGAAGGCATCGGGCGGGAGGCCGGTGAGCAGCCGGACGAGGACGGACGTGTCAATCCCGTAGCGAGGGGTCATGGGGCTGGCTTCGGAACGTTTCGACGTCGAATGGGGCCGCATCGGGCCGGACCTTGCCGCGCAGCGGGGCGAGAAGGGACGGGTCGAGGCGCTTCGGGCGGAGGATGAAGCCGCGGGAACTTTCTTCGAGCTCGATGTGGTCGCCGGGGCCTACGCCGAGGGCGTCGAGGACGCGGGCGGGGAAGGTCACCTGGCGTTTGGAGGTCACTTTGATGAGCATGACGTGTCTCCTTACGAAAAGGTAGCTGGGGTAAGGCGGCGCGTCAAGAGGCCGGAGGGGCCGGGCGGCGGATTGAGGGCGGCGGGCGTCGGGGGCCGTTGGCGGTGGTGGGGGCGGGCGCGTCGCGACGCGCCCCTACAGGGGAGGGATGGCGATATCGATTGGCGTTGGCGGTTGGCGCGGGGCCCCTCATCTCAATCTTCTCCCGGGGGGAGAAGAGGTTCCGGAGGGGCCCCGCCGCGCCGCCCCGGCCCTCTCCCTCATCTCCCCCAGAGGGGGAGAGGCTTAAGGGGCGGCGGATTGGGGTGGCTCCTACGCACGGCGGGGTTGGCGGTGGATGGGGGCGGGCGCGTCGCGACGCGCCCCTACAGGGGAGGGGGTGAGGTGGGGGCCTATGCCATCTCGCCCCAGGAGCGGCCCTGCTTTAAGTCGACCTTGAGGGGGACGAGCAGGTCCATTGCCTTGGGCATGACCTCCAGCACGAGGCCGATGAGCGTTTCCATCTCGCCGGGGGGCGATTCGAAGATGAGCTCGTCGTGGACCTGGAGGAGCATGCGGGCCTCGAGCCGGGCATCGTCCATGCGTTCCTGGAGGTTGATCATGCCGATCTTGATGACGTCGGCGGCGGCGCCCTGGATGGGGTGGTTGATCGCCATCCGCTCGCCCGCCTGCCGGAGCTGGTGGTTGGGGGCGCTGATTTCCGGAATGTAGCGGCGGCGGCCGATGAGGGTCTCCACGTAGCCCTGCTCGCGCACCTTGGCGCGGGCGTCGTCGAGGTATTGGGCGATGCCGGGGTATTTCCGGAAGTACTCGCCCATGATCGCGTCGGCTTCCTCGCGGCTGATGTCGGCGCGGCTGGCGAGGCCGAACTCGCCCATGCCGTAGGCCAGCCCGAAGTTGACCACCTTGGCGAAGCGCCGTTGGTCCTCCGTCACCTCGTTCAGGGGCGTGTCGAAGACGCGGGAGGCGGTCGAGGCGTGGATGTCCTCGTCGCGCCGGAAGGCCTCGACCAGGCCGGCGTCCTCGGTTACGTGGGCCAGGATGCGCAGCTCGATCTGCGAGTAGTCCGCGGACAAGAGCAGCCAGCCCGACCCCGGCTCGGCGATGAAGGCGTCGCGCACCCGTTTGCCGAGGTCGGTGCGCACCGGGATGTTCTGGAGGTTGGGGTCGCTCGACGAGAGCCGCCCCGTGGCGGCGACGGTCTGGCTGTAGGTCGTGTGCACGCGGCCCGTCGACGGCGCGACCATCTCCGGCAGGGCGTCGACGTAGGTCGACTTCAGCTTGCTGATCTGCCGGTACTCGAGGATGTGCTCGATGACGGGGTGCTGCCCCTGCAGCCACTCCAGGGTCGCCGCGTCGGTCGAGTAGCCCTGCGTCGTGCGCTTCAACCCCTTCAGCCCGATCTCATCGAAGAGCAGTTTCGAAAGCTCCTTCGGCGAGTTGATCTTGAAGGTATGGCCGACGCTGTCGTAGGCCTCGCGCTCGATGCCTTCGATCCACCCGGCCATCTCGCGCGACATGCCGTGCAGCAGGTTGACGTCGATGGCCACGCCGAGGCGCTCCATGCGCGCGAGCACGGGCAGCAGCTTGAGCTCCAGGTCGGTCAGGAGGCCCAGCATCCCTTGGGCGTCGAGCTCCCGCTCGTAGACGGGCCACAGCCGGCCCGCGAAGTCCGCGGCGGCGCAGGCGAGCCGGGTCGCGTCGGCGATCGACGCCTCCCGTATCGGCGTGGCCTTGGCCCCCGTGCCGAGCACGTCGGCGTCGCCGGGAATCTCGGCGCTGAGCCGCTCGAAGGCCTGGGCCTTCACCGTCAGCGACTTCGAGCCGAGCAGGTACGCCGCGATGGTGACGTCCGACTTGAGCCCCCGCAGGTCGATACCGTGCCGCGCCAGCAGGATCGAGTCGTACTTGCCGTTGTGCGTGACCTTGTCGACGTCTTCGTCTTCGAACACCGGACGCAGGCGGTCCAGCGCTTCGGCGGCGTCGAGCTGCTTCCCCGCGGCGTGTCCGAGCGGGAGGTACGCCGCCTTTCCCGGCTCGGTGGAGACGGCCAGGCCCACCAGGTCGGCGAACATGGCCGCGTGGCTCGTGCCGCGCACGTCGAGGGCGAACCGGCCCGCCGTCTTGACGCCGGCGACGAGCGCGTCGAGCGCCGCCTCGTCGTCCACGACGACGTAGTCGGTATCGCCGTCCGTGTCGCCCTGCATCGCCTCGCCCATCGCGTTCTGCGGCAGGCCGGGCAGCCGCGCGATGAGGCTGTTGAACTCAAGCTCGCGGAAGGTCTCGATCACCGTGCCCCGGTCGAAGTCGCCGGTCTTGGCGGCGTCGAAGTCGAACTCGACGGGCGTGTTGACGTCGATCTCGACGAGGGTGCGGCTCATCTGCACCTGCTCGCGGTTCTCCAGCAGCAGCTCGCGGATCTTCTTGATGCGGGGCACCTCGACCTCGTCGATGCGGTCGAATATGCCCGCCACGCTGCCGTGCTTCTGGAGCAGCGCCGTGGCCGTCTTGCCGCCGACGCCGGGCACGCCGGGGATGTTGTCCGAGGTGTCGCCGGTCAGCGCCTTGAAGTCGACGATCTGCGGCGGCTCCAGGCCGTACCGCTCGCGGACTTTCGCCACGTCGTAGACCGCGGTGTCCGACCGGCCGCGGAAGGACTGATAGCGCAGGCGGACGTGGGGATTGACCAGCTGCGCGAGGTCGGTGTCGCCGGTCACGATGACCGTGTCCATGCCCCGCTCGGTCGCCTGCCGGGCCAGGGTGCCGATGATGTCGTCGGCCTCGAAGCCGTCCCGCTCGAGCACCGGCACGCTCAGCGCCTCGACGACCTGGCGCACGCGGCCGATCTGGCTGCGGAGCTCGTCGGGCATCTTGGCGCGCCCCGCCTTGTAGGCGTCGTACATCTCGTCGCGGAAGGTGGGCTTCGACGTGTCGAAGGCGATCGCCCAGTAGTCGGGGTTCACGTCGCGCCACGCCTTGATGAACATGTTGACGAAGTTGAAGACGGCGCCGGTCGGCTCGCCCGTCGAGCGCAGGCTCAGGTTCAACTGCGCCCCGGCGAGGGCGAAGTAGGCGCGGTAGACCACCGAGTGCCCGTCGATGGCCATGAAGACCGGCCGGTTGGGGATGAGGGCGGACTGCTCTTGCGTCACGGCGCTTCGGCGCAAACGAAGGGGGAATTGCGCGGATTATAGCAGCGGCGCGGGGCCGGGCAGGGCTCGGACCTTCTGCGTGTCACGCTGCCGGGAAAGTCACTCAGCCAGCAGTTCGCCCAGGCGGCGGTTCCTCTCGACGCTGGCCCGGAAAGGGGCCATCACCGACGCGCGGGGCTTTCCCGCGGCACGGTTCTCAAGGTATTCCTTCAGAGCGTCCTCCAGCACCGCATCGAATTGACGGCCTTCTCTGCGGGCGAGGTCACGGATGGCGGCCAGCAACTCCGGTGATACCTGACTGGAGAACTTCTTTCGCTCAAACTCCATACTCTATGACTCCGACACCTTCATTGCGACAGCGTGCTGTCGACCGCAGGATATGCTCATTCCTTCAAAGTGACAGGAACACATTGCGGTTACGGAGAGATTCACTGCTACGTTCGATTCTCAGTAGTGTAGCAGGGGGCTCCGACCAAAGAAGCGCGCGACGGATGAGAATACTCTACAGCAAAACCGCACGTCGCTTCCTGGAGCAGCAGACCGATGAGGCACGTCACGACATCCGCGGAATCGTTGTGCTGTTGTCGACGGATCCCGCAGTGGATGGCGCGACCAAAGTCCTCATGCCATATCTCCCCGTGTTCTTACCCTGCTTTAAGGGCTCCCGGTGGTGGATCGCTTACCAAGTCGATGGCACGGGAGACAACGAGGCGCTCTTAGTCCTTGCAATAGCGCCGGCGGGCAAACGCCCGTCGTTATGACTGCGCGCGGTCACTGAACCGCTGATCTAGTTCCTCTTGGGTTATCACATTTCCCCGGGCAGCGTCGCGCAGACCACTTTTCAGGGCCTCACGAAATGAATCATCCAGACCCATTTCTTTCCCTCGGCGAGTCGCCGCCTCGTCATATTCCATTTCAAGGACATCGTACTGCTCCGCGTTTGAGAATGGCGCAGTCTGCTTCGACGCAGCCACGATACCCTTTACGGACTGCTTCCCGAACTCCCTAGCGATGTCCCGCACTACTTGCCTCTCCCCGGGACCCAAGTCATTTAGCGCTTGTTCTGCTTCTTCGGGGGAAGTCCAGTAGCGAAACGACCCGGTTCCGTAGGCGGACTGTTGGGCTGACATACGAAGAACGCCTTTGGAAACAAGCCTGTCCGCTTCCTTGACTATCGCGTTGCTCACGGCATTCGGCCCGTAGTTGTCCCACATGTACCGAAGGCCGGTGAGCGTTTGACCGGTAAGCTCGTGAAAGCGCAGGTCAGTCAGATAGACGAGCTTGACGAGTTTCGTGCGGTGTACACGCCCTCCACTGAGGTGGACAAGAGAAATGAGCGTTGGTTCTAGTGACTTTGTTTGCACGTTCAGCGCTCCAAAAAACAATTTGGGCGCTTTAGCCCCGCCTTTACTTTTCCCATCATGCCTTTAGAACATTCGTGTGTCAACGCGGGAAAGTCCGACTTCAACTCAACCACACCTGTGTTCTAGTAGACGGAGGGCGGCGCGGGCTACACCCTCATGACGCCGAGGGTGACGTCGCGGGCTTCGACCTGCTGCGTCGCGGTGTGGGCTTCGGGAGGCGGCTCGGCGCGCTCGATGCGCTGTGAGAGCGTTTCCGCCGCGATGTAGGCGCCCTGGGAGTCGAAGACCGCGGCGGTCTCGTCGGTGCCCTGGTAGTAGGTGACGATGCGGTCGGCGATGTCGAAGCCGGCGTCGCGGCGGAGGTTCTGGATGCGGTGGACGAACTCTCGCGCCAGGCCTTCCTCGGCGAGTGCCGGGGTGATCTCCGTCGTGACCGCCACCATGAGGCCAGGGTCGCCGGCGGTGGCGTAGCCTTCGCGGTCGTTGAGCCGGAGGTCGAGGTCGTCGCGCTCCAGGGCGTGGCCCGCGACCTCGATCGTGGCTCCGGCGCGGGCCCGTTGCGTCAGGTCGGCGGCGTCGGCCTGGGCGATGGCGCCCATGACTTTGCCCATCTCCTTGCCCAGCTTGGGGCCGAGCGAGGCGGGGTTGCCCTTGACCTCGTAAGACACGAGCTCGGACTCCTCGGCGAAGCGGACCTCTTTGACGTTCAACTCCTCCCGCGCGTGATGGCCGAGGCGGTCGAGCGCCGCCCGCGCCTCATTCCCGCGCGCCGCGACGACGGCGGCTTGGAGCGGCTGCCGCACCTTGGTCTGGCTCTTGGCGCGGGCCGCGCGGCCCAGACTCACGATGCGGATCACGAGGTCGTTGGCGGCGGCCAGGTCCTCGTCGACGAGGGAGGGGTCGGCCACCGGGTAGTCCGTGAGATGCACGCTCGGCGGGGCATCCGGCCGCGCCCGGCATACCAGGTTCCGGTACATCTCCTCGGCCACGAATGGCGTGAACGGCGCGAGCAGGCGCGTCACCGTCTCCAGGCACTGATAGAGCGTGTGGTAGGCGGCGTCCTTGTCGGCGTCGTTCTCGCTCTTCCAGAAGCGGCGCCGGCTCCGCCGCACGTACCAGTTCGACAGGTCGTCCACGAAGGCCTGGACGGTGCGGGCGCCGCCCGTCGCGTCGAAGTCGTCGAGCGCCCGCGTGACGTCGTCGATGAGCGTTTGGAGCTTGGACAGCGCCCAGCGGTCGAGCTCGGGGCGCTCATCCACCGGCGGCGGGGTGCTCGCGGGGTCAAAGCCGTCGATGTTCGCGTAGGTGACGAAGAAGGAGTAGGTGTTCCACAGCGTCAGCAGGAAGGTGCGCACCGACTCGGCGACGAGATCGGTAGAGAAGCGGCGGCTGTTGCCCGCCGGGGCCGCGGCATAGAGGTACCAGCGCAGCGCGTCGGCGCCGTGGGCGTCGATGACGTCGGCGGGCGCCACGACGTTGCCCTTGCTCTTGCTCATCTTCTCGCCCTTCCCGTCGAGGATATGCCCCAACGAGATGACGTTGCGGAAGCTGGGCGCTTCGATGTCGCGCTCGGTGGCCGCTTCGAGCAGCGTGGCGGCGGCGTGGAGGCTGTAGAACCAGCCGCGCGTCTGGTCGACGCCCTCGCAGATATAGTCAGCGGGATACCACGAGCCGCCGTCGATGAGATCCTCGTTCTCGAAGGGGTAGTGCCACTGGGCGAAGGGCATGATCCCCGAATCGAACCAGACGTCCATCACGTCGGGGACGCGGCGCATCTCGCCGTCGCAGGCGCCGCAATCGAAGGTGATGCGGTCGACGTAGGGCCGGTGCAGGTCGAGCCCCTCGCCGGCGCCCTGCACGCCCGGCTTCGAGCGCACGTCGTCCAGGCCGCCGACAGCCTCGGCCTCGCCGCAGCAGTCGCAGGTCCACACCGGCCACGGCGTACCCCAGAAGCGCTCGCGGGATATCGCCCAGTCGACGTTGCCCCGCAGCCACTCGCCGAAGCGGCCGTGCTTGATGTGCTCGGGCCGCCAGTTGATCTCCTCGTTGGCGTCGAGCAGGCGTTCGCGGACGCTGGTCGTCCGCAGGTACCACGAGCTCTTGGCGTAGTAGAGCAGCGGCGAATCGCACCGCCAACAGAAAGGATAGGTGTGCTTCAGCGTCTCGCGCCGGTAGAGCAGACCGCGCGCCTTCAGGTCCTCGATGATGGCGTTGTCGGCGTTCTTGACGAACTTGCCCGACCACGGGTAGCCCTCGACGAACTCGCCGCCCAAGGTCACCGGCTGCACGAAGAGGAGGCCGTTCTTCATCCCCGCCTGATAGTCGTCTTCGCCGAACGGCGGCGCGGTGTGGACGATGCCCGCCCCGTCGTCCATCGAGACGAAGTCCGCGGTGATGACGGGGTAGCTGAGGCCGTCCGGCGGCGAGGCGGGACGCACGGCGGCGGAGCCTGCGCCCTCGAACTCGAAGACGTCGACGCCCCGGCTCACCGGGTCGAAGAGGGGACGGTAGCGCGCGCCGGCAAGCTCGGCGCCGGACAGACGCGCCTCCTCGACGAATGGCTCCGTCAGGGCCGACTCCGCCAGCGGCGCGGCCAAAATGAGGCGGTCGCCCGACTCTTCGAGCCGCACGAGCACGTAGTCCTCGCCCGGTGCGACGCAGAGGCCGGAGTTGCCCGGCAGCGTCCACGGCGTCGTCGTCCACGCCAGCAGATAGGCGGGGCCGCCGTCGAGGCGTTCGCGCAGGGCCGCCGGCGCAGTCTCCTGTAACAGCTCGAACTTCACGTAGATCGAGGGGTCGGGCGTGTCGTCCTTGTAGCCCAGCGCGACCTCGTGGGAGCTGAGCGTCGTGCCGCAGCGCGGACAGTGCGGGGCAACCCGCCGGCCCTGGTAGACCAAGCCGCTATCCCATAACCGCTTGACGATCCACCAGGCCGTCTCGATGTAGTCGTTCTCATAGGGCACGTAGGCCGTTTCGAGGTCGATCCAGAAGCCGAGGCGCTCGGTGAGCTCCTCCCAGTCCTTGACGTAGCGGAAGACGCTCTCGCGGCAGCGCCGGTTGAACTCCTCGACCCCGAAGGCCTCGATCTCCTGCTTCGAACTGATGCCGAGCTCCTTCTCGACCTCGAGCTCGACGGGCAGGCCGTGGGTGTCCCAGCCGCCCTTGCGGGGCGCGTGGTAGCCGCGCATCGCCTTGTAGCGCGGGAAGATGTCCTTGAAGGCGCGGGAGAGCGCGTGATGAATCCCGGGCCGCCCGTTGGCGGTGGGCGGCCCCTCGAACAGGATGAAGCGGGGGCGCCCCTCCCGCTGCTCGACGCTCTTGCGGAAGACGTCCTCGCGCTTCCAGAACTCGAGGATGCGCCCCTCGATCTCGGGGAAGCTGACCCGGCTCGACACCGGACTGAACCGGGCCGTGTCAGCGGTTTTCTCTACCATTCCTGACTCCGGAACCCTCGCACCGGCGCGCTAGTCCATCGGGTCGAGGGCACGGTCGCGCGGGGGACGGCGGCGTCCCCCTCCTCCTCCCCGCTTCGGTATGATGGTCACCTTGCGGGCATCGCCTTCGCCGACGCTCTCGGTGGTCACGCGGGGATGCTTGGACAGCGCCAGGTGCACGATGCGGCGCTCGCGCGCGGGCATCGGCTCCATCGAGAAGGTGCGCCCCGTCGAAGCGGCCCGCTCGGCGAGCCGGGCTCCCATGGCCCGCAGCGTCTCGTAGCGCCGTTCCCGGTAGCCCTCGATGTCGATGGTGGCGTTGACCCGCGTCTTGACCTTCCGGCTCATGAGGAAGTTGAGCATGAACTGGAGGGCGTTGAGGGTCTCTCCGCGCCGGCCGATGAGGAGGCCGGCGTCCTCGCCGTCGATGTCGAACGCGGGGCCCGGCGTCTCGCCCTCCACGGTCTTCGGCGGCGTCTGGGGCAGATCGACCGTTGCGTCCACCCCCATGCCGGACAGCAGCGTCTCTAGCGTCTCCTTGGAAAGATCGAGGACGTCGCCGTGGAGAAGCTCGACCCGGACCCTTGCTTCCGTCGAACCGATTCCGAGTATGCCGCCGCGGCCCTCATCAAGAACGTCGACCTCGACGTCTTCGAGATCCACGCCGAGTTGGTCGAGTGCTTTTTGGACGGCCTCCTCGACGGTTTTTCCCGTCGTTTCGACTCCCGCCATCTTGCACACTCCTTTCCGCCGCCGCCGGCTTCGCGGGCGGTGCGCTCTCCTCGGGCCCATCCTCGGGCTCGGGGGCGCTGACCTTCGCCTGCGTCCCGGCAGCGGGTTGAGTTCCTAAGAAGACCTTCTTCAAGAATCCGCCGACGCCCTCCCCGCCGTCCGACGCCGCGCCGCCGGCGACGACTTTGCCCTCGACCGCGGCCGGGGCCGGCGACGGCGAAGTCGACGGGGCGAGCCCGCCAAGGCCGCCCGCCATGCGGAGCTGCAGGACGAGGCTGACGAGGTTCGAGGCGATCCAGTAGACCGCCAGGCCGGCGGGGAAGCTCAGGGTGAAGAAACCGAGCATGATCGGCATCATCCACTGCAGCATCCGTTGCGTGGACTGCTGCTGCGGGTCGGCGGTGGGCGTCATGGTGGCCTTCTGCACCAGCCACGTGCTCCCTCCCACCACCAGGGGCAGGATGAAGGCGTAGCCCGCCGGGTTCGCGGAGACGAGCGCGCCGAGCTCCATGCCGAGGAAGCTGTGGTTGAGCGGCACCGCCGCGTCGGCGAAGGGCAGGCCGTCGTAGAGTTTCTGCGACAGGCCAACCAGGCTCTCCGGGGTATCGGCCAAGACGTCGCGCAAGGCGTAGAACAGGGCGATGAAGATCGGAAGCTGCAGGAAGATGGGGCCCAGGCAGCCGAGCGGGTTGACGCCGGCCTCCTTGAACATCTTCATCTGCTCGCGCTGCAGGCGCGTCTTGTCGTTCTTGTATTTCTCCTGGAGCTCCTTCATCCGCGGCTGGAGCTCCTGCATCCTCCGCGTCGAGCGAAGCTGCTTGACCGTGAGCGGATAGAGGATGATCCGCGTCACCAGCGTGAGCGCCAGGATCGAAAGCCCCAGGTTGCTGAAGAGCAGCCCGTAGAACAGGACCAGCCCGTTCATCAACGGCCTGACCAGGCCTTCGTTCCATATGAAGCTGAAGACTTCCATGCCGGCTACGATTCCCGGTCCAGATCGAAGCGGTGAAGACGCTGGTCATCGTCGCGGACGTAGAGCGCGCCCTCGGCCACCGCGAGGTCGGCGAGGATCCGCTCCTCGATCGACGGAATTCTCGGCGAGACGAAACTCCCGCTCGCCATGTCCACGGTGGAGACCTGCCCGTTCCGCGCCGCGATGAAGAGCTTGTCCTCGTAGACGGCGGCCTTCGACCGCACCGGCGCGGAGAGGGCGATGTCCCACTTCACCGACAGGTCGCCGGCGTCGAGGGCGTAGAACACCCCGCCCAAGTCACCCACGAAGATCGTCCCGTCGACGTGGACCGCGTCGTTCCAGAACCAGCCGGTCCCTTCGAGGCGGTGGCGCATCTCTCCAGTGCGGCGGTCTATCGCATAGAAGACGTTGTCCAGCGCGCCGATGTAGACCGTGTCGCCAACGATCAGCGGCGTCGAGACGAAGGCGCCTTCCGCGTCGTCGAACCTCCAGATAAGCTCGCCGGTCTCCGCATCCAGCGCGTAGACCGACTTGTCCATGCCGCCGACGTAGACCACGCCGTCGGCCGCGGCGGGGCCGGACCAGAAGCGTTCGGCATCGGTGAGCCGCTTCCAGAGTTCGGCACCGTCGTCGAGGCCCACCGCGTAGACGTAGCCCTCTTCGTCGGCCACAAAGACGCGATCGCCCGCCTCAGCGGCCGCGCCGAAGATGCGGCCCTGGTCGGGCTCGAAGTCGGCGCCCGCGGGCCGCGTCCGGAATGCAGGAAGCCAGATCTGGTCGGCGATGTCCGCGCGGGAGAGCGCGTAGAGCTTGCCGTCCAGGCCCCCGATGATCACGGTGTCGTCCACGATGAGGGGCGCGGCGTAGAAGCCGAGACTGTTCTCGTTTTCGTCGTCGGTCGCCTGGAAGCGTCCCTTGAACGCGGACTGGTGGTCCGCCGAGTCCGGCTCGTCCAAGTTGACCGGGAGCGCTCCCGTCCGGAAGCTGTTGTCGAGCCGGGCCGCCTCGAAGGCGAGGACTTGCCCGTCGCGGTTGCCGACGTAGAGCATCCCGTCCAAGACGACGGGGGCCGACCAGCCCTTCTCCCTGGCGATGCCGCCGCCCGCGCAGGCGGAGACGAGGAGCAGGGTAGCCAGCGCCAGGGCCGCGAATCCCATGATTCGCGTCCGGCGTCCTCCATCGCGCGGGCCTTGGAGCGCCGCCCGCGCGGCGGCGTGCAGTTTGGTCATCAACGTAACAACGCGGTCAGAATAGCCATCACTCAAGGCTCAGGGCACGGGGTCCGGCCCGGCGCCGCCCCAGGGAGCGCAGCGGGCGAGACGGCGCACCGCCAGCCAGCCCCCTCGCATAAAGCCGTGGCGCGCGATCGCCTCCTCCCCGTAGTGCGAGCAGGTGGGGGTGTAGCGGCACACGCCAGGATAGTAGGGCGACAGGGCGGCGCGGTAGAACTTGATGCCCCAGAGCGCAATCGATTTCATGTGGTGTCTCTGCTCGGGCCCGCCTCGTAGACCCTGCCCCGCTTCAGGAGCTGACGCGCGGCAGCCTCAATCGCCTGAAAGCTCGCCTCGGCGGCGGCCGGACGCGCGATGAATACGAGGTCCCATCCCTTGGCGACCGGCGCGCGCCGCGCGATTTCTCTCAAGCGGCGCTTGACCCGATTCCTTACGACCGCCTTTCCCACCCGGCGGCTTACCAGAAAGCCGAAGCGGCTAGTGTCTGTTTCGTTAGCCAGGGCCCGCAGCGTGAGGAGAGGACTCGACCATCCGCGCCCTTCCCGGCGCACTCGTGCGTAGTCCGAACCCTTCCTGAGCCGCGCCTCCCTGCGCATGCGGCTCCACGCTACACGGTCAGGCGTTCTCGGCCCTTCAGCCGACGCCGCCGCAGCACCGCGCGGCCGTGCCGGTCCCGCATGCGGGACCGGAATCCATGCACGCGCTTGCGGCGGCGCGCCTTCGGTTGATACGTTCGTTTCGGCATAGCAGATCACACGGGAGAACCGATCCATTATAGGTTCAGCCCCCTTCGAGGGGCAACCCTTACGCCGGCGCATGCCCCCCGCGTTCGCTCCATAGGACCTCACAGATGAACTCGGCGGCTTCGAGGCGGTTTCGTGTCTGTTCGATGGTCGCGCCCCAGACGGTGAGCCCGTGGCCGGCCACGAGCAGGACGGGCGGGGGAACGGCGGCGCCGTCGAGCAGGGCCCCCACCTCTTCGGCCAGCGCCCCCATGTCGGCGCGGTTGGCGAGCACCGGAAGCTCGGCACGCAGGACGCCGTCTCGCCAGGGGACGTCCAGGCCCTTCAGCATCTCCAGCCCCTCGGCCACAACAGGATTGGCCGCACCATCGCTGCCTGCCGCGGCCCGCGACAGCGCCGTCGAGGCCACCGTGTGCACGTGGAAGACGGCGCCGACTTCGGTCAGCCGTTCGTAGATCGTGCGGTGGACTGCCGCCTCCGCCGACGGACGCCGCCGCGCCGCTCCTAGCGCGGGCAGGAGGGCGCGGCTCTCCTCAGGGATTACCGCGACGTCGGCGTAGGTTAAAGCGCCCTTGCTCGCCCCGCTGCCGGTGATCGCGATCACGGGCCCGCCGGCGTCGATGGGGCCGGAGTCGAGGCGCGCCGACAGGTTGCCCGACGTGCCCAGCATCCAGCCCCGTTCATGGAACGACCGCGCCGCCGCGATCAGCCCGTCGATGGCGGCGATGGCCGCGGCGGCGTCGAGCGTTGTCATGACGAGCCCTCTCCCTTTAAGGCCGTCCGCGCCGGAAATTGGTAGCGGTCCCGCAGGGTGTCCCGGACGTCGCGCAGGCTGTCGAACTCGTGGTGGGGAAGCCCGCGCTCGCGCATGATCGCGGCGAGCCGGTCGCGGGCGAAGACGGCGTCGGCGATCAGGGCGCCGTGCTCGTCGGTGATGCTGTCGCCGATGACGATGCGGAAGACGTCCCGGTAGTCGCCGATCACCTTGGCCTTGCACAGGGCGCACGTCGCGCAGGCCAGGTCGGCGTGGAAGCGGATGACCTCGCCGGTCAGGTCCGCCGGAATCGAGACGACGCGCGCGATGCGCTCGCCGTAGGGCGCGAGAATGGGCTCGACGAAGAAGTCGAGCGCCCCGGTGATCACGTTGAACTCGATGGCGGCCTCGCCGCAGTAGCGCAGCAGGTCCTCGAAACCGGGGCGGAAGCGCACGGTGCGTTTGGCGAAGTCGGCGATCTCGGGGGCGCGGCTGGTGGGGATGCGGGCGAAGATCTCGGCGTCGCCTTGGAGCAGGCCCTTCCGGCCCGCCAACATATCCTCGACGTCGCGCTCCCAACCCGGCGGCGCGAACTCCCGCCACACCTCGACGATCACCTCATCTATGGCGATCGTCCCGTCGAAGTCGCAGAAGACCACGGGCCGCCGCTCGACGACCCGGACCTCCCCTGCGTCCGTGGGGCCTACGCCCATAGCTTCAGCGCCGCGGCGAGCTCGGGGACGTCGGCGCCGCGGGGGTCGGTCCCTTCAAGCGCGAGGTCGACCGACTGACGGAACGCCACCGCGCCGGCCCGGCTGCCCATGGGGTGGCCGTGGACACCGCCGCCGGCGTTGATCACCACGTCGCGCCCGTAGTCGGCGACGATGCGCGGGGTCAGGCCGGGATGAATCCCCGCCGAGGGGCCGGGGAACGCCGCCGCCGTCCCCGGCATGGGACGGGTGAGGCGGTCGCGGATTGCGTCGGTGTCGGCGTGCGGCAGCGCGACCGTGCCATAGCTGGAGGGGAAGAGGACGACGTCGGCGCCGGCGGCGCGCATCAGCGTGCCGAGGATGACGTGGTAGGCGATGCCGTGGCGCGGCGCGCTGCCGATGGCGCCCGATACCGCTGGATGCGCCACGATGGGCACGCCGACCTCGGGGTCGCGGGCCAGTGCCTCCAGCGTGCCGTAGCCGTAAGCCAGGACGTTGAGCAGGAAGCACGACGCTCCCCGGCGCGCCAAGTCGCGGGCCCGATCGACGATCTCGCCGGCGCGCCCCGTCAGGTTGATCGCGTACAGCGTCTTGTGCCCCGTGGCCGACTCGACGGCGCGGGCCGCTTCGAGGCACCGCTCCAGCCGGCGTTCCGTGGGGCAGGCTTCGAGGTCGGGGAGGATCTCGTCGTCCTTCACCACGTCGGTACCGCCCTCGGCCTGCTCGCGGAACATGGCGGCGAGATCGTCCGGCGTGAGGCCGACGCACGGCTTGAAGATCGACATCACCAGCGGCCGGCCGGCGACGCCCAGCAGGCGACGCATGCCGTCGATGCCGAACCGCGGGCCGGGGAGCGCGGCGGTGAAGCTGGGCGGCAGCTCTAGGTCCATCAGCCGAATCGCGCCGTCCATGCTGACCTTGCCGAAGACCATGACCAGGAGCGACGCCACGTCGCCCTCGGTGTTCTCCGGCGGGTAGCCGATGGCGACCTCGGCGGTGTGCAGGCCGTCCCGGACAGCGGGCTCGCCCGCGTCGAGGACGCGGCCGCGGTGGCGTTCCAGGCGCTCCAGCCCGCCACGCTCGGTCGGCGTCCAGGTGTCGGTCGTCTGACCCAGGGCGATGCCGAGCGCCTTCTTCTCCACGTCGAAGGGCTCAGGCGACGAGACAAGATAGGTGGCGCGGATGAGATCGGCCATGGTGCTTTCCCGTTGGAAGGCGGAACGGAGAGCGGCGGGCTAGGACTCGCGGTAATGCGGCGCCCAGCCGCTCATGTCCTTGAAAAGGCGAATGGCTTTGACGTGGCGGGCGTCGGTGAGGGTGAACCAGTGGTACGTCCCCGCGGGGACGATGATGTAGTCGCCCGCCGAGACCGTCACCGCGAACGGCTCGCCGTCCTCCGGCTCGAAGCCGAAGACGCCCTCGCCGGCGAAGATGTAGCGCACCTCGTCGTCGTCGTGGTAGTGCGCTTGGTCGAACTTGGCGAGCATCTCCTCGAGTCCCGGCGTCTCCGGGCTCAGCACGATCATGTCGGCCATGATGTAGCCGCGGGCCTCGTTTTCGCCTTCGAGTCTCGGACGGAAGGCGGCGAGGACCGCGGCCTTCTCGTCGTCGGAAAGCGCGGTCTTGTCCTGGAGCGCCGCGACCTCAGCCGGGATGGGCCAGGCGTCGTAGGGGATGCCGCGCTCTTGCAGGAAGTCGGGGGCCGCCGCCGTGGCGCCGGGCGGCGCTTGAATCGCAACCATCTCAGCCTCCTCGTGCGGGCCCCATTTTACTCCCTTGGCCCCCGGTGCGGGCTGTGGCGGCTCTCGAAGCGGCAATGGTATAGTGACGGGAGTGCGGAGGGCGGCAGGCTATCCGCGCCACGGTGCCAACGTAGCTCAGTCGGTCAGAGCGGGCGCTTCATAAGCGCTAGGTCGCAGGTTCAAGTCCTGCCGTTGGCACCACAACAGCATACGGTCATCCGGCGCCCGGCCCGCAACGGAAGGGGCGCGACAGTTGAACACACGGGCGCTTAGCTCAGCCGGTTAGAGCGCATCCTTCACACGGATGAGGTCAGTGGTTCGAGTCCACTAGCGCCCACCAACCTCCCAGACGGCCTCCGAGGGGTTGGCACGATGCAGGTGCCAAAGACTGCTCAGCAGACATTGGAAGGCAGGAGGTAGTACGTTTGGACGATTCCTTTGATTCAGCGCAATTTGTAAGAAATGTAGGCGACTCTCTGGTTGCCGCCTTTGCCAATGCACGGACCGCAACCACACCTGAGCTTGTTGCGAGTGCTATGGAGACGGCAGCCCGCAAGCAACTTGAGCAGATTCTGCCAAGTGGAGTCGCCGTAGAGACGGGTTGCGTCATCGACACGTACGGAAACACAAGTAGGCAAATGGACGTGATCCTCTTCGAAAGAGACCTCTGCCCTGTATTTCGAATCAATGACAGCGACCCAAAGGCCGCCTACTATCCGTGCGAAGGTGTGATTGCAGTCGGTGAGATCAAGAGTGTCATCGGAAAGAAGGCGTTGGAAGACTCATTCGCGAAGATCTCTTCGGTAAAGGCACTCAAGCGAAATTACGAATACCCGAAGTATCCGGACCACAATGGCCGGAAGCTGTTCGGCTATCGAAAATACGGCGAGAGATCCGGGGCATTGCGGAACGACCTCATAAACGCAGTAAACTACGGACCAAACAATGCCGAAGCGAGCAAGATCTACGGCTTTGTCCTCGGAGACAAGGGAGCGGTGAGCGTTGAAACGTTGAAGGGCCACTACTCACGTCTGGTCGACGAGTACGACGACACGTTGTGTCCGAACATCACTACCCTGCTCGACGGCACCGTTTTTGATCCTGCCCGCCCGACAGATGGAAGATTCGCCACCTCACTGTCTGCGGAATCGGGGTGGTGTATTCTCGTGAGGAAGATATCGAGTCCCTTCTCCGTACTGATTTCGAGACTTCATTCGGCATACAGCTTGGGTGGAACGGCCGAGACCGAGGTGTTCGGAGAGTACTACCTAAAGCCTCAAGAAGAAGATGTCACCCTCTTGGGGCTGTTGCCCATCAAGGGAAAGTACATCCTTATGGAAGACGTATATGAGGCAGAGGCGTTTCCGGAATCCTCTTGTTCTTCCTGCGGGCAGAAAATTCGTCACGGAGAGCGTGGGCGCCTGCTCGATGAGAAGCGAGTCATTTGCGCGACGTGCGCCGCCGGCAGGTAGACTAGGGCATCCTAATCACGTGCCGAAGGTGGTACCGGCTAGCCCCCAGAATAGAATTACAGAGTTCCCAACCACAACTCGAACACGGTTCTGTCTATCGTCAAAATAGGCCCACCATTTACGCTGAAGATGGGGTGGACTGACATTCTTCAGCTCGGACTATCCACTGGAACGCACCGGGGACAGTGGGCCGTTTACATGGTTTCCCGCAAGGTCGCCGCGGCCGGAACACGAGCGTGAGGCGAGGGGGGAGGGGTTGATTGCAGATCAAAGACCTAGTCATTGACGATAGCGAGCGGGGCATCTTCCGCTATCACCGCTCTGCTTTGACTTCGGCGGCCATCCTCGAATTGGAGCGGGCCCGCGTATTCGACCGCTGCTGGCTGTATGTGGGTCACGAATCAGAAGTTGAGAATCCGGGCGATTACCGCCGGAGGAAGGTGGCGGGCCGTCCGTTGTTCTTCGTCAGGGGTAAGGACAACCAAGTGAGGGTGTTCTTGAATACTTGCCCACACCGCGGCGCCCTGATATGCCGCCACGATGAGGGTAACGCCAAGATATTTCAGTGCTTCTACCACGCTTGGACCTTCGATGCGGAAGGAGAACTCCTGGGGGCGCCCGACGCCGCGGGCTATAGCGAGCAGTTCGACTGGGCGGACATGGGGCTGAGACCGCCTCCCCGAGTGGACGGCTACCGGGGCTTCATCTTCGTCAGCTTCAACCAAGACGTTGAAGACCTCTCCACCTACCTTGCCGGGGCCAAGGAGTACATCGATCTCATAGCCGATCAGTCTGAGTTGGGCATGAAGATAAGCCGCGGCTCTCACCAGTACTCGGTACGGTCAAATTGGAAATTGCTGAGTGAGAACGGCATCGACGGCTACCATCTTTCGCGAGTGCACAGGACCTATTTCGACTTCCTTGATGAGCTGAGCACAGAGGTCTCGAAAGCTGACCTGCTGGAAGGTTGGCAGCCTGGAAGGGTCTGGTCTTTGGGGAACGGCCACGCGGTGGGAGTAGGCCGCGCGTCGACTGGCCGTACCGTCGCTCAGTGGCATCCCCACCTGGGGGAAGACACCAGGGAAGAGATTCAGAGAATTCGCGAGCGGCTGGTTGAGCGGTTCGGGGAAGAGCGGGCCTTCCGAATGGCCGACAATAACCGCTATCTCCTGATCTATCCCAACCTCTTCATCCACGATTTTGTCTACACCACCATCAGGGTCTACTGGCCTACTTCGCCGGAGAGGTCGGAAGTAACCGGCTGGAGCCTCGTCCCTAGTGAACTCAGCTCGAGCTTGCTGGCCCGCCGGTTGGACAACATGCTCACTTTCGCGGGCCCAGGCGGCTTCGCCAATCCGGACGACGTAGAAGCGATCGAATCGTGCCAGGCCGGCTTTCAAGCCGGCGGCGTGGAGTGGTCCGACATCTCCCGCGGCATGCACCGCCAAGCCTTGAGTTCCGATGAGTTGCAGATGCGGGCATTCTGGCGGCAATGGCATGGTCACATGATGGAACTGGACAAGGTCGAGACGGCAGACCGGGCCCTCTGAAGTGAAGGTGGTTGAGAGATGCAAACAAGCCAACCCCGCTCCCTCAGAGAAGAAGTGGAGGACTTTCTCTACGAAGAAGCGGCATTGCTGGACGAGTGGCGATTGGACGAGTGGGCGGCCCTCTTTACCGAGGACGCCAGATACGTGGTCCCCACCACCGACCTGCCTGAAGGTGATCCCGGGCGGGACCTCGCATTCATCGACGATGACATCGTGCGTATTCGGGGCAGGGTGAAGCGCTTGAAAAGCCGCCACGCCCACCGAGAGTATCCATCGTCCCGCACGCGGCGTTTCATCAGCAATGTTCGGGTCAAGGAGGCAAGCGGCACGAGCGTTGCAGTGACCGCCAATGCCCTGGTGTACCGCTTCCGTAGCGGCGAGAGCGCCCCCTACGTCGGTCGCTACGAGTACACGCTGAGGCGCGTCGACGGAGGCTTCAGAATCAGCTACCGGCGGGCGGTGTTGGGCCACGAATCCCTTACCCAACACGGAGCGGTGAGTATTGTCTTCTAGGCTCGAAGGCCGCTATTCAACGCGGCAGAGGGTGAAGGTCTGGGGCGATCGTGAGTACCTATCCAGGGTTGCCCGATCCCTCAGCGATTCCAGTTCCCGCCGTTGTGGCATTACCGGTAACCGTCGCGAAGCAGTAAGATGTGGCGTCGTAGAGCTACCTCTAGAAGAGGAGAACGAATGAGAGACGCAGAATCCCCTGCGAACGCTCGGGGAAGGGAGACGGGGGCGAGTCCCCGCCGACCACGCGCCTAAGAGACGGCCCGCCTCGGCAAGGAGATATACGAACGCGACATCCGCAGTCGGGTCGAGGCGGATCACCAGGGCGAGGTCGTCGCCATCGACGTTGAGAGCGGCCGCTGGGCTGTCGGCGACAACGCAATTGCCGCGACGGACCAACTGCGGGCGCAGCGGCCTGACGCTATTGACGTCTGGCTGATGCGGGTCGGGCACCGGACACTGTATCGCTTCGGGGGCGGCTCCCTGCGGAGGACCGGTTGATAGAGGGCGTAGTGAACGCCAACCTCGAAGCCGTCGTAACCGTTCCCTTGCAGGGCCCAGCAGGGCAGACGCAGGAAGTCGAGGCCGTGATCGATACCGGCTTCAACGGCTACCTGACATTGCCCCCGGCGGTGGTGGCGGACTTGGGACTGCCTGTGGTGGGTGAGGCTGAGGCGGTCCTGGCCGATGGCGGCGAGGCCGTCTTCGACGTGTACGGCGCTACCGTGCTCTGGGACGGCCAACCGAGATTCGTCGAAAGCGGATCTGTAGGCATTGACCCTCTGGTGGGCATGGCCCTGCTCGACGGGCACGACCTGAACATCGAGGTCGAGCGCGGGGGCCGCGTCGTGATTGAGCCTAGGACGTAGGCGGGCGCCGTTCTGCCGGCGGCAAATGGGCCCACCTGAGATAGCTGACGTACCTGCCGCGGCGCCGTGAGGCATTTGGGCAGGAATGCGGGCCCAGGGCAGCAACCGGCCCTCCGAGGCTAGGGAGGAGAGCGATGGCCGAAGTTGGGCCGGGCTACGACCTGCGGACGTACGAGCCCCTGACGTTCCACGACGCCGCTCGGCGGTTTGAGAGCGGCGGCGACACTCCCCGCGACTTCCTTGAACGCTGCCTGGCGACCATCGCGGAGCGGGACCCGGTGGTCCAGGCCTTCGCGCACCTCAACCCGGACTTGGCCCGCGCCGCGGCGGACGCGAGCACGGCGCGCTGGGCCGCGGGCGAGCCGCTGTCCGCGATCGATGGCATGCCGGTAGGGATCAAGGACCTCCTCGAGACGAAGGACATGCCGACCGAGTACGGCTGCGAGGCGTTCCGCGGGAACTTCCCCAAGCGGGACAACCCGGCCGTCTGGGCCCTTCGGCAGGCGGGCGCGGTGGTCCTGGGGAAAACGGTCACGGCCGAGCTGGGGGGCTGGCACCCCGGACCGACGACCAACCCGTTCGATCCACGGCGCACGCCCGGGGGTTCCTCGTCCGGTTCGGCCGCGGCGGTCGCGGCGCGGATGCTTCCGGCGGCGCTTGGCTCCCAGGTGGCCGGTTCGATCATCAGGCCCGCCGGCTTCTGCGGGAACGTCGCCCTCAAGCCGACGCAGGGCGGCATCAACCGCGGCGAGCGGCAGGCGACGAGCATGAGCACCCACGGCGTCCATGCGGGCTGCGTCGAGGATATGTGGCAGGTCGCCATCGAAATCGCGCGGCGCGTGGGAGGCGATCGCGGATGGCCCGGATTGAACGGCCCTTCTACCACTCCCGCGCCACGCAAGCCGGAGCGGCTGATCGTCCTGGAGACTCAGGGCTGGCATGACTTGGACGAATCCAGCAAGGCGGGCTTCTCGTCGGTCCTCGATCAGTTGCGCGAGCTTGGGGTCCAATGCCTGGGCCGGCGGGACAACCCCTTGGTCGAGTCGCTGGAGCGGGCCATCGGCGATGCTCGCGACGTGTGCAACGCGATCACGGGCTGGGAAAACCGCTGGGCGACGCGGAACCTGGTCGATCAGCACCCGGACGGCGTCAGCGAGCGGGCAAAGGCCGTGCTTGCCCAGGCGGAGGCGATGTCGGTCGACGACTATCGGGCGGCGCTGCTCGCCCGCCGGGCCGCGCAAGACGCGCACGCGGCGCTCGCCGGGTCTGCCGACGCAATCATCACGCTCTCGTGTCCCGGGCCCGCTCACCTCTGGTCCGGCGATGAGCCGGGCGCTCCGCTCGTTCCGCTCCCAACGGGCGATCCGGTGTTCAACTTCCCAAGCTCGATGCTGTTCGCCCCGGCCGTGGGCATGCCGCTGATGAGCGTCGGCGGTATGCCCGTCGGCGTGCAGGTCTTCGGCCGGCCGCACCAAGATGCCGAGATGGCGGGCATCGCCCGCTGGGTGCTCGGAGCCGTGGCGCCGGTCACCGTCGACAACTGCTGAGCAGTCACCGCGAAGCATCGCGGGCGATTCCTACGCAGTGGGCAGGGGCTGGTAGCGCTCGACCCGTATCCTGTCTTCACCCTTGCGAGCTTGAGCCAGATCGTACGCAGTCTGACGGCTCAGCCAGAAATCAGCACTGGACCATCCGGCCTTCTCCAGGCGAATGGCCATGTCGGGCGAGATTGCCGCGTGACCGTTCAATAGCCGCGACAGCGTATGGCGGGCAACTCCGAGAACCTCCGCTGCCTCGGTCACGCTCAGGCCGAGAGGGTCCAAGCAGTTCTCTCTGACGCTGCGACCCGGATGGGGCGGATTCTTCATAGGCATGGACTCTCTCCGCACTAGTGGTAATCGACGAGATCAACGTCGTACACATCGCCGGCTTCGAACCTAAAGGTGATCCGCCAGTTGCCGGCAATCGAAATGCTCCACAATCCTCTTCGGTCTCCTCTGAGTGGATGCAGTCTGTATCCTGGCAGATCGAGATCGCTCGGCTTGCCGGCAGCATCCAGGTCTGCCAAAGCGAGAGTGATCCGGTCCAATTGGTCGGCTGCTACCCTGCTGGGATCGTCTCGCTCATAGAGTCGCCTCAATCCTCGATGGCGAAACGAACGGATCATGAAGTGATTGTACCGTGTGCCGGTATAGCTATCAACGCCAAGCCTGCCGCACGCTGACATCAGAACCCTCTCCGGCCCGCTTGGTGCCGGGGTCGCTCGCCGGGAGCGGGAGCCTGCGCTAGAGTAGGGCGGGCTGTTGGACTGAAGCCCCGCCCCCCGCGACGCACATGACTACGACCTCCGCCTCCTTGACGCCCCAGTACGAGCCTGACGAGAGCCCTCCGCGCCTGGAGGCACTGGGGCTGGGCGTCCAATCGGCGCTGCTCGTCGTTGCTCCCATAGCGCTCTTCCCGATCGTCCTGATCAACGCCGTTGACGGCTCCGAGGCAAGCGTGGCGTGGGCCGTCTTCGCAATGTTGGTCGTCAATGGGGCGGTCACCATCCTCCAGTCATTCCGCATCGGTCCAATTGGGTCCGGAATGCTGGTCATTCCCTACCCCTCCCCCACGGCAATCCCGTTCTGCATCATCGCGCTGGAAGAGGGCGGGGCGGCGACCTTGGCGGCGTTGATCGTGACCTCAAGTCTCTTTCAACTCGTGCTCTCGATCCGGATGTCCCTGATCAGGCGGCTCGTCACGCCGGCGATGAGCGGCGCCATCCTGCTGTTGCTCATCATCACGATCATCCCGGTCCTCTTCCGCAGCCTGAACGACGTGCCTGACGACGCGCCGGCGGGGGCCGGGGAGCTCTGCATCCTGGTCACCTTCGTCATCATCGTCGGCTTGCTGCTCCGGGGTTCGGGGGCGTGGCGAGTGTGGTCATCCCTCATTGGGATAGCGGCCGGCTCCGTGGTGGGCATGGCGTTCGGAATCTACGACTTCGGACCGGTGCGTGAGGCCGCCGTAGCGGGTCTGCCGGTCGAAGGGTGGGAAGGCCTGGGGTTCAGATTCGGCCCGGCCTACTGGTCGCTCCTCCCGGCGTTCTTGTTCCTCGGGCTGATTACGGTCCTCCAGGGAAGCTCCATCGCGCTCTCGATACAACGGGTCTCCTGGCGCAAATCGAGGGCGATGGACTACCGGCGGGTGCAGGGACTGTCGGTCGGCACGGCTCTCGGAAGCGTGCTGGCCGGACTCGCGGCCGTGATGCCCCTCGGCACAAGTCCAAGGGGGACCGTCTTCGCCCAACAGACCAACTGCGCCTCCCGCTACATCGGCGTCATCACCGGCGTCGTTCTCATCGCGGCCGCATTCTTCCCAAAGTCGTGGGGCCTGCTGATCGGCATGCCTGCGCCGGTCACCGCCATCTTCGTCATCGTCATGGTCAGTCCCCTCATGGTCGAGGGCATGAAGATGATCGCCCAGGAGGCCGCCGACTACCGTATGGCTTTGGCGATCGGGGCGGCCCTCCTCATAGGGACGGGAATGCAGACCGGGGTGGTGCCGCTTCCGATCGGCGACGTGTGGGAATCGGTCTTCCAGCGAGCGCTGACGTCGGGTGGGGTCGTTCTGGTCCTGCTGACCTTCTTCGCCGAATTCAACCGGCGAAAGCGCCGGCGCCTTCGGACGGAGCTACGTGAGGATTCCCTTCCCGAAATCAACCAGTTCCTTGAGGACTTTTCGACCCGGCAAGGCTGGACGCCAAGGATGACGAACCGGCTCCACGCGGTGGCTGAGGAGACGCTGCTGCTCCTGTCGGAGGACCGCGGCGATGCAGGGGGCGGCGACGCGAAGCGGTTGCGCATCACCGCAAGCGGCGACGGGCCGACGGCGGAGCTCGAGTTCGTGAGTGCGACGGGCAGCCCCGAGAATCTCGAAGACCGGATCAGTCTGCTGACCAACGCGGGGCCGGAGGCGGAGACGGCGGAGCTGGGCAACTTCGAGGATGCCGCGGGGCGGGACGCCTCCCTACGGCTGCTGCGGCACTACGCCGCCTCCGTCACCCACCTCCAGTACCACGACATCGAGGTGATCGAAGTCCGTGTCGCATCGCCGGCCCGCGAGTAGCGCCGGCCTGGAGTCCGCCCGGCCCTAGCGAACGCCGATCGCCTCGAGGAACTCCAGCGTGGCCGCCGCGCACTGCTCGGGTTGCTCGACCTGCAGGAAGTGGGTCGCCTCGGGCAGGAAATCGTAGTCCACCGTCAGTATGTCGGACAGGTCCAGGCTCGGAAGGTAAGAGAACGGCAGGGTGGGGTCCGCGCCGAGGGCCTTCACCGGGCAGTCCAGCGAATCGAAGTCCACCGCGGCCGCATAGACTCTCCCGTAGCCCATCAGTTGCGCTTCGTATTCGGGCGGACAGCGCAGCACATAGCCATTTCCGTCGTCCGATTCGCGCATCGTCGTGCGGGCCAAGAGGTCGCACGCCCCCGGAACGAAGCGTTGGAAGGCGGGCAGCAACGGAAGGACCCCGGCGAATTGCTCGACGCTGCGGAACTTGGCGGTCCGGCTGCGCGCCGTCGAGGCGGCACGTATGGTCGCCTCTTCGAATGTTTGCAGGTCGTGGCCCTCCTTGGCGACGGGAGGGTCGAAGAGCATCAGGCCGGCGAACCGCCCGCCCCGGATGGGCGACAAGAGCGATACTAGCGCGGAAACCGAGTGGAACACCCCCACCTGCGTCTTCTCTCCGTAATGCCGGTCGATGGCCTCGAGGATGGCGTCGTGGTCGGCTATCAGGGTTGGCACAGTGTGGTGACTGAGGGAACTGACCGAGTTCCATCCGTGGTTTCTGAGGTCGTAGACGATGAGGTCGAACTCGTCGGCAAGCAACGACCAGAACGGGTAGTAGAGGTCAATCGCCAGCCCGTTGCCGTGGCTCAGAATCAGTCTTGGGCCGGCGGGGTTGCCATGCTGCCGCAAGAGAATCCGCGTCTCCGCGTCCACCTGGACTTCGTGGACTGAAACGGGTTCCGGCAGCTCCCAGACCGTATTTTCGCGATCAGCCAATCTTCAGGCCCCGCCTTCGGGATGTTCGGCTTCCGGATTGCCGGTTGGTGAGGAGCATGGCGCAAGCTCGTAGGCCAGGGCCGCCTCGAACCGCTCGTTGCCGATGTAGCTCAGACTCCAGGCCACCGAGGGGAGATCAGGGAGCCTGAAGATAACCGTCTCATTGCCCTCACGGAGCTCCGGCGGCATTTGGAATTTGGAGATATCGGTGGAAAAGCCCGTACCCAGCGCTTTGATCAAGGCTTCCTTGCACGTCCAGATGCGGTAGAAGAGGCGCAGCCTTTCGATTCCGCGCAGGGAGTCCAGTTGGGCCCGTTCATCCCGTCCCATCACCATCTCTATGAGCCCGTCGAGGTTCCGCTTATCGACGGGCTCTTCGACGTCTATGCCAAGCCGGCCCTCCGCGGCGAGGGCGATGAGGCCGTGATTTCCGCTGTGACTGACGTTGAAGCTCACCGGGGCCTTCGCGCCCTCCAGCAGGGCGAAAGGCTTCTCGTACTCGGATAGGGCGAACGACAGCTGTTCGTTCCGGCAAGCAAGGCGGCCGCAGAGCATGGCGCGGAGCGCGGCTCTGCAGAGGGAAAAGCGGCGCCGGGGCCCCGGAAGGTACTTTCGCCAGACGGAGCGTTCTTCCCGGTCGAGCCAGCCGAAAGCCTCGCTTTCGCGAGCCGGATCGGGTCGCACGTCGACAAGGAAGACCGCAACGCCGCCGGCGCTCGTGTAGGCGCTCCACCACGGACTGAAAGGAGTCGCGGAAGTGCCGAAAGAACTCTCCGCGACCGACTTCAATGCCCGGCCCCTAAGAGAGACTATTCCCGCCGACGGGCTGCGTCGCCGGAGACTACCCGCGGGAGTCCAGGAATTCTACCAGCTCTCCCATCGTGGTGAACTTGGCGCAGTCGTCCGGAGTGAAGTTGACGCCGAATTCGTCGCCCACAAGCTTGGTGAAAGCGACAAAGTCCACAGAGGATACGCCGGCATCCCTGAGGCTGCTGTTCAAGTCCAAAGGCCGCCCAATCGGCCGGCCATCGATCTCGAGGTTCTCGTCAACGAGTTTTCTGATTCGTTCTTCGGTGGTTGCCAAGGGTGAGTCTCCTTTGTTCTACGGTGCATATTCCTAGCCAAAAAAGCGTGTCCATGCTAGCAAGGCCCCTAGGGGTAGTCAACCGAGCCGGCCGGACTCCCACCCCTGGCCAGGGCTCGCGCGTTGGTCAATGACCCTACGGACCCCCACGCCGGCGCGCTTGCACCCAGAAGCGCCGCCGCTGGAATGGATAGCCCGGAATCGCGATCCGGCGGCGCTCCTCACCGGCGAAGAGGCCGCTAAAGGAAATCCGCGCTCCGGCCTCGTATGCGGCGGACACCGCCCGCAGGAAGCGCTCCTCGACGCCTTCGGGCGGCGCTTCCATCGCGCCCAACCCGGTTTGCGGACCCACCTCGACAACAACGTCCGCACCGAGGGACGCCAGCGCCTTCGTGAACGTTTGGGAGCCCGCCGCCTCGTCGGTCACCTGCCGCCAGTGGACATCGTCGAGCTCGGCACTTGCCTTCACCGCTCGCCCGGTTACCGAGCTGGTCAGAGTCAGGGCGGGCTCGGCCATGGCAATGGGCGGCACGTCCGCTTCCGCACCGGTCAAGGAGATGGCCAGGCGGAGGCCGTCCTCCAAGCCGAACACGCCGGCGGCCTGGGCCGCGGCGATCTCCCCAACCCCAAGTCCCACCACTTCGTTGGGCCTGAGTCCGACACTCTCCCACAGGGCGGTGTGCGCGGCCTCCAGAGCATAGGTGGCCGCCCGCGCCCACTCTTCGTCGCTCAGATCTCCCCTCGCTTCAGGTCGGCCGAAAATCACGTCCAGCAAGGACGTGGCCCGCTCCTCCCGCATTACCCGGTCGCAGCGGTCAAGGACCGCCCGCACGACCGGCTCGGTCCGGTACAGAGCTTCACCCATGCCCGCCCACCGGCCGGCCTGTCCGGCGTACGCAAAGGCTATCCTGGCCGAGGCGGGCGGCTCTTCGGCATCGGGCTCCTGTACAGAGTCGGCGAGCTTCTTCAGCGCTGCCTCGAGCTCCGCGGCATCCCGGAACACCAGCCCGGCCCGATGGGCGAAGTGACTCCGCCCCACGCCCGCCGTCCAGGCCATGTCCGCAAGCAGCTGTTCCGCCGTGGCTTCGCCGGCAAGATCTTCCCGCCGATCGCTCAGCCAGGTGAGGTAGCGCCCGGCCAGGTCGCGGAGGGCGTCGTGCGATTTCCCGGACAGGGGCAAGAGCCTGTACGTCCGCCCAGAGGAAGCCTCGACGGGGGTTGGGACGTCCTCGGATGGAGTGCGCGGTGAGACTTCCACAGGTCGCGGCGGACCGTCCGGCCAGGCCGTCCCGCCGTCGGATGGCCTTGCATATCCCTCCAGCACGACGTGAGCGTTGGTGCCGGAAAGGCCGAAGGCGTTGATCGCGGACAATTGCGGCTTGCCGGGATGGACGGGCCATTCGGTCGCCTCGGAGGTCACCCGTATCGGCATCCGGTCCCAGTCGAAGTTCGGATTCGGTTCCTTGAAGCGCAGGTGAGCCGGAATCACGCCTCGATGCATCGCCATGACGGCCTTCATCATGCTGGCCATCCCGGCCGCCCATTCGGCGTGACCGATATTGGTCTTCACCGATCCCACGAGCAGCGGACGGTCCGCCTCCCTGCCGCGGCCATAGACGGAGGCGACGGCGCGCAGCTCGATGGAGTCTCCCAGGTCCGTGCCCGTCCCGTGGGCCTCGAGGTAGTCAACCTCCGACGGCGCAACGCCGGCGCGGTCGAGGGCCTCCTCGATGAGCCGCTCCTGTGCCGGTCCGTTGGGTACCGGGAGGCCGGCGCTGGCCCCGTTCTGGTTCACCGCCGTTCCCCTTACCAGTCCCCAGATCCTGTCCCCGTCGGCCTCCGCCTCGCTGAGCCGCTTCAGCACCATGACGCCGCACCCTTCGCTGCGGACGAAACCGTCGGCGGACGAGTCGAAGGCATTGCACGCACCGGCGGTGGACAGCATCCCCATCTCGTTGTGGAAACGCACGATCGGAAGAGACAGCGTGGCGTTCACACCTCCGGCAAGGGCCAGGCTTACCTCCCCGCGCCTCAAGGCCTCGACCGCTTGATGAACAGCCGCCAAGGAGGATGCGCAGGCCACGTCCACCGGCATCGCCGGTCCTTCCAAGCCCAGAACGAAGGCGATCCTGCCGGCTCCAATGCTCCCGGAGGTGCCGAAGTAGAGGTCCTCCTGCCCCTGGGCCGCAATCACATCGCGGTATTCGCTCCCCCCGATTCCGGCGTAGACGCCGGTGCGGCTGCCCCGGAGCGAGTCGGGGTCGATGCCCGCATCTTCCAAGGCCTGCCAGGTGGTCTCCAGCAGCATCCGATGCTGGGGGTCCATCATCCGCGCCTCGAGGGGCGATATACGGAAGAACCTGTTGTCGAACAGGTCGATGCCCTCCAGGAAACCGCCCAATCTGTAGAGGACATCAGCGGCATCCGGGTCTCCGGTCACACCCGCCCAGGGCCCCTCGTCCCTTCGTCCATCGGTAATCGCATCCTTGCCGGCTTCCAGCAGGTCCCAGAACGACGCCACGTCCGGCGCCCCTGGGAACCGGCCCGCCATACCCACAATGGCTATCGGCTCGACTTCCAACGCCGCGTCAACCCGCGGCTTCCTTGGGACAGGCTCCTCGACCACCCGAGGCTCTTCCGACCCCAAGACCCCGCTCAGCTCAGCCGCCAAGTGGTCGGCCAGGGCGGCGACGTTGGGGAAGTCGAACACCGCCGTATTCGATACGACGTACTCGCCGGAGAGGGCGCGGTTCAGCCGGTTTCGCAGTTCCACCGACATCAGGGAGTCCATCCCAAGGTCGAAGAAGCCAACCGTGGCCGCCGGAGCGGTCGGCAGGCGCAGCACCGCGCGAATCTCGTCCTGAAGGAAGGAGACAAGTACCGGCTCCCAATCCGCGGCCGGTCGTTGCCGTAACTGGGAGAGGAGATCGGCATCACCGCCGGTGGCGCCGTCGTCGACTTCCGAATCATCGGCGACCAATTCGCCCAGGAAGGGAATCTCCCCTTCGAAGTTCTCGGCGAGGACCGGCCAGTCGACCGCCGCCACCATCCCGGCCGTTACGTCTTGGCGGACCAGCTCGTCGAAGGCCTTGAGGCCCTGTTGCGGGCTCAGCCAGCCGGTGCCCGACGCCGCCAGTTGGCGCTCGATCCGTTCGCGCTGCTCTTCCGCCTCGCCAAGCCCCGACCAGGCTCCCCATGCAATCGACTGGCCCGGCAGTCCCAGGGAACGCCGGTATCCGGCCAGTTGGTCGAGGAAGGCGTTGGCGGCGGCATGGTTCCCCTGCCCCGAATTCCCGACGACACCCGTGATGCTCGAGAAGACGACGAAAAGGTCCAGGTCTTGATCGAGCGTCGCCCGGTGCAGATGCCAAGCGCCGAGCACTTTGGGCCACAGCACCTGCTCGAAGCGCTCCCAGGTCTGATTGCCCAGGGAGCCGTCGGACAGCACGCCGACGCTGTGGATGACTCCGGCCAGCGGAGGCATGCCGGCATCGATCCGGGCCAGCATGTCGTCGATGGCGGCCGGGTCGGTCATGTCGGCCAATTCCACCCGCACGTCGGCGCCTTGCCGCCGCAGCGCTTCAATCGCTTCCACGGCCTCGGGGTCGGGAGGTCGGCGGCCGTTCAGCACGATCACGCCCGCCCCCCGGTCGGCCAGCCATCCGGCCACCAGGGTCCCGATGCCGCCCAAGCCGCCCGTCACCAAATAGGTCCGGTCGGCGCGCAACCG
The DNA here is from genome assembly GCA_964291475.2 of Dehalococcoidia bacterium. GTDB lineage: Bacteria > Chloroflexota > Dehalococcoidia > SHYB01 > SHYB01 > DAOUKH01. Next base: position 34,990 of record OZ220071.1, read on the forward strand.
GCCGTCCGTCAGGGGAGGCATCACCATGACGTTCTTGCCAATGTGACGCGCCGACCGCATGAACTCCATAGCCGGAACGACTTCGGCCATCGGCCACCGCGTATGGACGAGGGGCTCCAACTCACCGGCCCCAAGGCGCGTCATCACCCGCCTCAGCGAGGCCCCCGCGGTCGCCGGGTCTTGCCGCTTCAGCGCATCGACTTCCAGTACGGAATAGGCGACGTCGGGCCGGGCGGCGGCCATCTCCTCCGCGCTCCAGATGTCGCGCCTTCCCATTTCGACGAAACGGCCTCCCTGGGCCAAGCAGGAAAGGCTCGCTTCGATGAAGCCCGGCCCGGTGAGGCTGTTCAGCACCACGTCGACGCCTGCCCCATCGGTGGCGTCGAGTATCTCCCGGCCGAAGCCGGTGCTCCGGCTGTCATACACATGGGCGATTCCCAACGACCGGAGGTACGCCTGCTTGGCGGCGCTGGCCGTGGCGAAGACCTCGGCTCCGGCGGCCTGGACCAGCTGGATGGCCGCCAGTCCCACGCCCCCGGAGGCAGTGTGGACCAAGACGCGGTCGCCCGCCTTCAACCCGGACATCTGGAAGCTCAGCTCCGCGGACACGAAGGACGTGGGTACGGTGGCCAGGGCAGCCGCGGGCACCTCCGAGGATGCATGCGCGACCATCTCCGCGCGCGTCACCAGGTCCGGCCGGAAGGTGCCGATTCCCAGGCCGACCACGCGGTCGCCGACTCCAAACTCGGAAACATCGGGCGCGACTTCCGTGATGCGGCCGCAGAACTCATCGCCCAGCATCGGCTCCATTTCCACGGCGCCCACGCTGATGAGGACGTCGGAGAAGTTGAGCCCGGCCGCTTCGACCGCCACCCGGACCTCACCGCTTTGCAGCGGCGCCGGGGTCGCGGGCTCCGCGTGCAGTCCTTCCAGTCCCTCGCCGGCGGTGGGCACAAGCCGCCAGTCCGGGTCGTCGGGCAGGCCGATACGGGTCCTCCCGTCGCCCTCCTTCAGGAGGCGCGCGCCGAGACGTCCGCCGGAACGGTAGGCGATATGCGTTTCCGCATCGGGGTACATGACCTCGTTGAAGAGGTCGTCGGCTTGCGGCGAAGCGTCCGGGTCCAGATCGATCATCCTGGGCTGCAGATATCCCGCCTCGCGGGCAATGGCCTTGCCAAAGCCCCACAGGGTTGCGCCGGCCAGTTCTCCAACCCCTTTGCGCATGTAGTCGCGCTCCAACGCCTGCGCGCCCTCCGTCAGGAACCAGAGACCCTTCGCCGGAGTCAGCCCTGAGTCCTGCAGGGCCTGCACGAGCGCCAGCGCGCTTGCCCCGGCCTTCGCGACGTCGTCGGCCATCTGCCCCGTCGTCGCCGTCGTTCCACGGCCTTGCAACGACAAGGAGTGGACCACGCCCTCCAGCGGGACCTCCGCGGGCAGCCCTTCGAGTAGCTCTCTCCAAGACTCCCTGCGTTCCGCATCGACCGACGTAGGAAACACGCCCGGGCCGTTTGGCGCCGCGTTGCCGCTTTGCAAGTCGCCGGCCACGATGACCGTTTGGTCGTGCGCTGCGAGCGTCGCCGCCAGTCCTCCGGCCGCCTCTTCATCATCCGTCGCCAAGACCCAGACGCCGCCCGGCAAGGTTATCTCCGCGGGCCCCCGGCCGAGGATGACGCCGGAGCCCAAGGGGCCTTCGTCGCCCACGCTTTCGCCGCCCAGGACCGCGGCGTCTTCAAATCCGGTTTCCGCCAGGGCCCGGAGCCACACTTCGGGAGAGGCGATGGCGTGGTGCGGGCGGTAGGCGTCGGAGTAACGCCACCAGCCGTCCAGTTGTCCGAAGGTCATGTCCTGCCAGCCACGGCCTCGCAGGCTCTCGACCGCCAGCAGCTGCCCCGACGGGGCCAGGAGATTCCGGCAATTGGCCAGCGTCTCTCCCAGGTTTCGCGTGGCGTGGAGGACGTTGACGGCTATGACGAGATCGTAGGCGTGCAGATCGAAGCCCTGTTCGGCAGGGTCCCGTTCGACATCAAGCGGGCGGTACGTTATCGGCGCGCCGGAATCGCTGAAGCGCTCCTCGGCCCCGGCGAAGAATCCCGCCGAAATGTCGGTGAACACGTAGTCGAACCCACCCGCCGGAAGTTCCGCCAGGACCACGGACGTTCCCGAGCCGGTGCCCGCTCCCACCTCCAGAATCCGCAGGCGGCGTCCCTCCGGCCAGCCGGCGACGGCGGCGGCCACGGCGTCCGCGAGCAGGCGGTTAGAGGCGCGGGATGCCGGGGCGGTGAAGTAGAAGTCGGCGGCGCCGGGCCCTTCTCGCGGGAAGAGAATGGACAGCGGGTCCACCTCGCCCCGCAGCACGTCGGCCAGGGCTCCGCCGCTCCTCCTGAGAAGTCCTATCTCGTTCGTGCCGTGGGGATGGATCTCGACCATCCGGTCGGCAAAGGCCTCCGGATCGGCAAGGGCCTCGTCCGGGAGCGGGCCTTCGGCGCCCACGACCACGCCGTAGCCGCCCGGCGTGTGCTCCAAGACGCCGCCATCCGTCAGCAGGCGGAGCATCCGCTCCAGCAGACGGGCGTGTTCAGGGATGACCTCCAACCGCTCCGCCAGAGCGGCCGGGTCGATCTCGGCCCCCGTCTCACGCCGCCACCCCAACTCCTCCAGGGCCGCCAGGGAAAACGACCGGGACAACCGCTCCAGATCGTTGAGCAGGGCCGCCCGGTCTCCAACCTCGACCCCTTCGTTGGACAGATAGTCGGCAAAGGCGCCCGTGCCCGCCGCCACCGTCGACGGCCCGGTGAGGGCATCGGCGGACTGCAGCCCTCCGGTCAGCGGACGTTCTCGCCAGACCACTTCGTACAGCAGGTCGCTCAGACCCTCGGTGGATGACAGGAGGGCGGCCCGCGTGGCCCGCTTCAAGGCGAATCCGGTCAATTCGCCGAGGACGTCCCCCTCGGGGGAGTACAGCCACAGGTCTCCGGTCAGGGTCTCCGGTATCACGAGCGCCGCGTCGCCCTCGTCCTGCGCCTGAACGCTGTCCCGCAGTCGTGCGTGGCAGACGATTCGGTCGGGCAGCGGCCCATTCAGCCAGAGCCGTTCCCATCCAAAAGGCAGATAGGTGGCGTCTCCTCCGATGCCAGAGAGGCCGCGCGTGGCCGACAAGACCTGGAAGCAGCCGTCCAGCAGTAAGGGGTGGATGCCGGCGTCATTCCCGTCTCCGGCAGCCTGGAGCACGACGTCGCCGACCGCCTCACCGCCGGCGCCCCAGAGACTCTCCACGGTCCGCAATGACGGCCCGAATTCGATTCCGGTGGCGGACTTGTCCCGGTAGTAGGCGGAAACGTCTTGTGGGCTGAGGGACGCCTTCAACGCCCCCAGGTCGATTCTGTTGCCGCGTTGTCCGGAGTCAGGGGAAAGCCGGCCTTCCGCATGGAGCAGCCATGCCTCGCCGTCTTCTCCTTTGCTGTACACTTCGAAGGTGCGGGCCGCGCCGCCCTTGGCCCCGTCGACAACCACCTGCATCCGGCGGCCCGGCTCATCCGCATCGCCGGCGGCATAGTCGGGATAGACCAGCGGGTTATGGAGCTGCAACTCCTCGACGACGGAGGCCGCCGCTCCCTCCGTCAGCGGCACCGTCGCCGCCATCGCGCCGTAGAGCGCGCCCGGCATCACGACGCGGCCGAAGACCTTGTGGTCTTCGAGCCACGCGGGGTCGGACGGGAACATCTCGGTCTCGAACATCACCTCGCCGCGGGGAGACTCGTGCCTCGCTCCCAGCATGGGGTGGGCGTCGCCGGACACGCTCCTCCTGCCGGACGTCACCCAGTACCGGCGCCGCTGGAAGGGGTAGCCGGGCACGGAGACCTTGCGCCGCTCTTCCCCGGCGAACAGACCGGCGAGGTCCACGGGCAGCCCGGCCTTGTAGGCCCCGGCCACGGCAGCGACAAAGGCGTCGGCCCGCTCCGGTTCGGAACCGTCGAAGGACGGACGGAGCAGACTTTGCAGGACGGTGGGACCTGAGACGTTTCCCTTCCCCTGGGGCCAGTTCAAAGATACGAGGGGGCCGAGAATGGCGTGCGGACCGAGCTCGATGGCCGCGTCCACGCCCAGCTCCGCCAGGCTTTCCACACAGTTGAGGAAGGCGACCGGCCGCCTCGCATGTTGGCGCCAGTAGGCACCGTCCATCCGCATGTCGGCGGCCACGGGCTCGCCGGTCATGTTGCCGATCAGGGGGATCGTGGGCGCGGACGTCGGGATGTCGGAGAAGACGGCCTCGAGGTCATCGAGGGCGGGTTCCACCAAGGCGCTGTGGTAGGCGGGGCTGGCCCGCAGCCGCCGTACGTTCAACCCCGCCGCCTCGAGGCGGTCGGAGAGCGCATGGACCTCCGCCTCGGGGCCGCTGATCACCTGGTGCGTCCCGTTGTCTACGCCGATGCACACGTCCGAGCCGGAGCGCTCATCGCTCCATGCGCCGACGGCGGCCTCCACCTCCGCCTTCGGGGCAAAGATGGCCGCCATGGCGCCGGGCCGGGGCAGGTCGCCCAAGAGCCGGCCGCGGGCGGAGGCGTAACGAAGGCCGCCCTCCAGGGTGAAGACTCCGGCAGCCTGCGCCGCCGCAATCTCCCCCAGGCTGTGGCCCAAGACGACGTCGGGGCGAATCCCCACGCTTCCCCACAGGGCCGTCAGGGCGCATTCCAGGGCGTAGATCGCGGGCTGGGTCCAACGGGGCTCATCCAGGTCGCCGGCAGCGCCGTCCCGGCCGAACATGACGTCCAGCAGCGACACCCCCCGCTCTTCGCGGACCAGTTGGTCGCAGCGGTCGAGGACGGCGCGGAAGACCGGTTCGCTCTCGTAAAGGGCCTCGCCCATGCCGACCCACTGGTTTCCCTGACCGGTATAGACGAAGGCGACCTTGGATGCGGTCTGGGCCGGTGGGGCTTCGCCGGAGCTCGCCACCGCTTCCAAGCCGGCCCTCAGCGCGGGGGCGTCACGGAAGACCACGCCTTCCCGGAAGTCGAAATGGCTCCGGGCCACGGTGGCCGTCCAAGCCATGTCGGACAGTTGCGCATCCGAGGCATTCCCACCGGCGAATGCCTCGCCGCCCTGCAAGTCGAGCCACGACAGGTACGACCTTGCCGCGTCCCGGAGCGCGGCATCCGTCTTCCCCGAAAGCGGGAGGAGTCGCGCCGGTCGGTCGGCCCCTTCGCGGACTTCCGCCGGACCGCCCTCGGCTGAATCCGAGATCCGAGCGGCGATCGCGCGGGCCGCGCCGGCGGGTCTGGGCATCCCCGCACCGTCGACGGGGACTTGCTCCGATACCGGCAAGCCTTCCACCACGATGTGGACGTTGGTCCCCGACCAGCCGTAGGAGCTGATCCCGGCCCTCGGCGGCCGGTGGGAGACGCTCGGCCATTCCATGGCTTCGGAGGTGATCTTCACCGGCAGCGCGTCCCAGTCCAGACGGGGATTCGGGTTGTTGAAGTGCAGGTGCTTTGGGATGACCCCCCGCTGCATCGACAGGACCACCTTCATGAGTCCCGCCACGCCCGCGGCGGGTTCCAAGTGGCCGACGTTGGTCTTGACGGAACCGACCAGCAGCGGGCTGTCGGGTTGCCGTCCTTGACCGTAGACTTCCGCGGCGGCGTTCAACTCGATGGGGTCGCCCACTTCCGTTCCCGTGCCGTGGGCTTCCAGGTAGTCGACCTCGTGGGACGCCACACCGGCCTGATGCAGGGCTTCCTCGATGACCCGCTTCTGCGCCGGCCCGCTGGGCACCGTGAGTCCGGTGCTTGTCCCGTCTTGGTTCGCCGCCGACCCAAGCACCACGCCCCAGATGCGGTCTCCGTCGGCCTGGGCGTCCTTGAGCCGCTTCAGGACGACGATGCCACACCCCTCGCCCCGCACGAAGCCGTTGGCCGAGGCGTCGAAGGCCTTGCATTGCCCGTCCGGGGACAGCATCCCCGCCTTGGCCCGGAGTTCGGTCAGCCGCCCCACGAAGATGGCCTGGACGCCGCCGACCAGGATCATGTCGGCCTCGTCCCGCTGCAGCGAGGCCATCGCCTGGTGGAGGGCGAACAGGGACGAGGAGCAGGCCGTGTCGACGGCCATGGCCGGCCCTTCCAGGCCGAGGGCGAAGGCCACGCGTCCGGCCGCCGTGTTGAAGGAGGTGCCGGCGACGGTGTACAAGCTGGCGGCCGGTTCGTTGGGCTGGCCCGCGCCAAGGCTTACGGTGCGGTAGTCGTTGTTGCTGATGCCGACATAGACACCCGTGCGGCTGCCCTTCAGCCGGTCGGGGTCGACCAGCGCATCTTCAAGGGCGGTCCAGCAGGTCTCCAGCAGGATGCGCTGCTGCGGGTCGAGCAGTTGGGCCTCCACCGGAGAAACCCTGAAGAACTCGGCATCGAACAGGTCGATGTCGTCAACGAGAGCGGCGTAGTGGCAGGCGGGAAACTGCTTTGCCGTTTCGGGATAGAACTGCCCGATGCGGCCGACGCCGGAACCGGGAACGCCCTCGGTAATCGCGTTCCCGCCCGACTCCAAGAGCCGCCAGAAGGACGCCAGGTCCGGAGCGCCGGGAAACTTGCACGCCATCCCGACAACGGCTATGGGCTCATGCACGTCGTGGTTCTCCTTCGTACGAGCGACGGCCTATCGGCAACCTCAGCGACGTTCAGGCGCGGGACTCCCCACGATGATAGTGCATTTACGCAGGCCGCGGCCCACCCAAGACCTGCTCGGCTACAGAGCACGGCCGGCGCGGGCGCCGTCGAGCATGGCGTGCATGATGCGCCGCGGGGCGAGGCTGTCCCCGATCAGGACAAGCTCCTTCACCTTGCCCCGCAGCGCCTTCGCCAGCCGGTCGTCGGCCCTGGTGCCGCAGGCGAGGACCACGGTGTCGACGCCCCGGACCTCCCGCTCCTGGCGCGTGAACGTCTGCAACAGCGTCGCGCCCGGCGGGTCGAAGCTCTGGATGCGGGTCATCATCGAGATCGTCACACCCTTGGTGAGCAGCCGCTTGAAAAGCAGATAGCGCGTCGGGTGCTCGGCCCCCAACGCCAGATCGACCTGCTCGGAAATGAGCTCGACCTCCTTGCCCTGGTCGGCGAGGAACTCGGCCGCCGTCGGCGCCCCGACGTGGTCGTCCATGCCGCCGACGACGATCACCTTGTCGCCGGCCACGGCGGCCCCCGAGAACAGGTCGAGCGCGGTGACGACGTTCGGCCCATCGACGCCGGGAAACTCGGGGACGTAGGGCCGGCCGCCGGTGGCGACCACGACCGCGTCGGGAGCCATCTCCAGCACGACGCCGGCTTCGATCTCGTCGCCCAGGAGCAGCTCGACCCCTGCACGGCGAAGCTCGCGTTGGAAGAAGACGGTCAGGTCGGCCAGGTTGCGGCGGTTGGGGTCCTGCGCCAGGATCCGCACCGTGCCTCCCAGCGCCTTCTCGCGGTCGGCGAGGTAGACCCGGTGGCCTCGGAGCGCCGCCGCTCGCGCCGATTCCATGCCCGCCGGCCCGGCGCCCACGACGAGTACCGTCTTCTTCACCTCCGCCGGCACGATCTCCATCTCGGCTTCGCGGCCCGCCGCCGGGTTCACGGCGCACATCACCGGCTTTCGCGCGTGCCCGATGTAGTGGCACTCGTCCATCCCGATGCACATGCGGATGTCGTCGGGGCGTCCCTCTTTCGCCTTGAGCGGCAGCTCGGGGTCGGCGATCAGGGCGCGGACCATGCCGACCATGTCGGCCGCCCCGTCGGCGAGGATGCTGTTCGCCATCGCGGGGTCGGTGATCTTTCCGGCAACGAAGACGGGCACGTCGACGACCTTCTTCACGGCCGCCGCCGCCGCCACGTTGTGCGCGGGCGGCACGTACCACGGGCTCACGTAGGCGATTTCCAGGCCGTCGCCCAGCCCCGTGTAGTTGCCGCCGCTGACGCTGATAAAGGCGACATGGGGGGACAGCGACCGGCCGATGCCGGCGAGCTCGTCGATAGTGAGACCGCCGTGCCGCCCGTCGCCATCCAAGCCGATGCGAATGCCGATCGGATAGTCGGGGCCGGCGAGCTTGCGGCCCGCCTCGATGATCTCCAGCACGAAACGGACACGGTTCTCCCGGCTCCCCCCGTAGCGGTCCTCCCGCCTGTTGAACCGAGGCGACAGGAACTCGGTGACCAGATAGCCATGCGCGCCGTGGATCTCGGCGGCGTCGAGGCCCGCCTCCTTCGCCCGCCGGATGCCGTGGGCAAAGGTCGTCACCAGGTCGGCGATCTCCTCTTCGGTCAATTCGTGGGGGACGACGGCGTCGAACGGCTCGGGCACCGGCGAGGGTCCGAAGGCGGGCTGCAGGCTGTCGCGGTGCATGCCCGCCCCGGCGTTGTAGACCTGGCCGAAGACCTTCGCCCCTTCGTCGTGGATCACCTCGGCCCGCTTCCGCAGGCCTGGGATGCCTATTTCGTCGAAGAACTCGATGCCCTCCGGCGTCGCCGGATTGGGCAGACGCACGTCGAAATCGCGCCCGTGCTCCTTCTTCCACCGTCCCGGCCCAAGGGGGAAATTCGTCGTGCCCGCGGAATGGATGCCAATGAGCGCCGCACCGCCCCGCGCGCGCTCCCGCAGATAGCGTAAATCCCGCGCCTCCGAGTGCGCCGTGCCATGCGTGGTGTTCACGATGCGGTTCCGCACCGTGAAGTTGCCGATCTGGAGCGGTTCGAAGAGCCGTGGAAAGTCGGGCATGGTCTTCCGCCGGCCATCATCATAAGCGCTGGGTCGAAGGTGCACGTCCTGCCCATTGGCCAGCGGTGGCATGTATCAATATCGAGCCTAGTTTTGAACTTGTTACTAATTTGCCTCGGTGCTATCCTCCGCTGGACTGTTGGCTTAGGAGTAGCCCAAGGCGGCTCCAGGACACTAGAACAGGAGGGAAGTCATGACAATGCGATACGCGGGCCTTGCCTTGATCCTCGGTGTGCTTTTGGCCTTCATAGCCCCGCTTTTTATACCGGGGTACGTGTTCATTGACCCGGTGGACCAGACCGACTACGCCGCGTCGTTAGGCGCCTTCGCCGATGCGCCGGTGCTTGCGCAATGGATGACGTTCCTTACGCTCATTTCACTGTTGCTCATGTCCTTCGCCTTCGTGTGTCTCTATCCTCTGGCGAAACGGCAAGCCGGGCTGGGAGGCAGACTTCTCCAGTTCGGCATTATCGCGACCATTATCGAATGGGCCATCCTCATCATCGCGACGGGGATGCGGCACTTCGAACTCCACCTGCTGCAACGCAGCGAGATAGCCGCCGCCGGATCTCAGGCGGCGGCAGATTTCCAGGCCGCGGCTTTGGCCCTGCACCTCGACACCACAGGCGTCAACTTGGCGTTCATAGCGCTGGCCCCCATCGCGTCCAGCATATTCGGCCTTGGGCTCGCCAAACGGTTCGACGCAATGAGCCCCTACAAGATTGCGTGCTACATCCTGCCGGTGAGCGGGCTTGTGGGGCTGATCAACTTCCTCGTTGCAATATCCACTCCCGACGCGGGCATCGAAGCCCTGCTCTTCGTCAACACCATCGTCCTCTACATCCAGGGGCTTTGTCTGATCGCCGTCGGGTACGGCATGTACCAGGGGAGGGAGGAGCTCGCTACGGCGGATTCCTCCGGCTAACCTCTGGCCGATTGGCCTTGCCAACTACATGAGGGAACCGTAAGACGGAGGGGGCCGATACGCGCCCCCTTCGTTGTCATGCCTAACCTGCGCCCGCGCCTTTGGGGTGGGCTGTAGAATTGTCGCGGGAAACGAAGGCGTCTCCCCGGCGGGATGCTAGAGGGAAGATCCGCCAAGGAGGAGGTCGGTATGCTGCGCAACCGCATGCTGCAGAGAGGAACGGCACTAGCGGCCATCTTGGCGCTGTCGCTCGTCCTGGCTGCGTGCGGCGAGGAACCGACCCCGACACCCGCGCCCACGCCGACCGCCACCGCCACGCCCGAAGCGGAGCCCACGGCCGCCGATAACGCATCCGGAGAACCGGCCTCCACCCCCGACGACCCAATAGACCTCCCGGAACACATCCGCGAAAAGACCGCGCAACTCTGGGAGGTCTACAACGCTTACGACGCCGACGGACTCGAGGTCTTCTACGAGCCAAGCTACTGGGCGGAAGAAGAGAAAGAGGTCCGGTCAAACCTGCAGCCCTTCAGGAGCTTTAGCCTGGAAATCAGGGCAGAGGAGACGTCTCCCCCCACGGAAATCGAGCCGGGCAAGTGGGAGATCAAGCAGACCGCACGCTGGGACGGTGGTTCCGTGAAGATGGTATTCATTTACGAAGAGTTCGGGGGAGAGTGGCTGCTCACCCACGCGAAAAACGAATAGACCGGAACAACGGCGCAAGCGTCCCGGCGCCGTCTCCCACAGGCTGAGAGACCATACCCCGAGCGGCTGCGTGCCGCCGGGACCCTCAGTCTCATTATGGCGAGTCTTTGCATTCTTGCTGCCACTTGGCATACACTCGCCTAAGTTCACATAAGGGGGGACGACATGACGGCAAACTCGGCGGCCGGTTGGGCTCTCATCATTGCTGTAGTTGTTGGAGTCATAGCGTCGTTGTTGACGCCGGGGGGACTGATAATCGATTCCGTTGACTCGGCTGCCTTCTCGGAGGCGGCGGCCGCCTTGGGCGACAACTCGTCATTGGCCCAGGTCATGACGCTCCTGCTCGTCCTCAGCGTCCTGCTGTTTTGGTTCGGACTGCACAGTCTGCACCGGGCGTTCAGCGGCGATGCAATCATGGAGCGCATCTCCCGCTTCGCGCTGAACCTCTTCCTGCTTGGCTACGCCTTTCTCATCGTTGAGCTGAGCATCCGCCACGTCCTGACCCACGTCCTTGCGCACGGTGTCGGAGGCTCGGCCGCGGAAGAACAGGCGATGGCGACGACGCTCTTTGCGGCGGCGGCAGGCATTCACTTTGCCTTCATGTACGCGACTGCCATCGGTTCGACGATCTTCGGCTACACCTTGGCGCAGCGGAGTCCGGACATGAGCATCTACAAGCTCGCGTCCTTGGGCTTGGCGCTCACCGGCCTTGGCCTTTTCGTCGTGCTGATGATTGGGGAGCACGTGCCGGACGTAGACCTGCACGGCATTGCCGTTGCCAGCAATATCGTGCTGTACTTCGGCTCCCTCTGCATCCTGGTCATCGCCAAGGGCATCCTCCAGGGTCGCCGGGAATACGTGGGAGACGAAGCGGCGTCCTAAGCCGCGCCTCCCCGCGGCGAGATAATCGGAAGCGGCAGGCCCGTTGCATGCGGCGTCGGCCTGCCGCTTTCGCTCCCTTGACCCCGGTCCGGGAACAAATCCGCGGTGGGCCGCGTCTCTACCATTAGAGACCCTTCCACCGAGGCGCGCCCAATGAAGACCACGGCCAAGACCGCCTGCTTCTCCTTCTTCGCCATCGCGGCGATCCTTCTCCTCTCCGGCGCCTGCGAGGGCGATCCCGCACTCGGCAACGTGACGTGGGAAGCGCCCTCGGGCCGCGAGCCCAACGCCTCGGTAAAGGGATCCGTCACGTACCGCGAACGGCTGGCCTTGACGCCGGACGCAACCCTCATCGTCGAGTTGCGGGACGTCTCCCTCGCCGACGCTGCCGCTCCTCTCATCGCCCGCCAGACCATCTCCGGACCCGGTCAGGTCCCGATCGCCTTCGAGGTCCGCTACAACCGCCAGGACGTCAACGCCCGGAACACCTACGGGGTGAGCGCCCGCATCGTCGAGTCCGACGGCCGCCTCGCCTTCACCAACGACACCGCCTACGACGTGATCACCGGCGGCAACCCCGACAAGGTCGACATGCTCCTCGTTCTGGTGGAGCCCCCACCCGACCAGGTAGGAGATAACCAGGACTGGCGCACCTGGGTTGAGGTCCCCGCCCCCATCCTCTGGGCCAACCTGATACCCAACGAGGCCGAGCACTTTCTGCGGATCGCCTTCTTGCAGTCCACCATCGAGGGCTGCGCCCGCCCCGGCAACCAGGGGTTGGAGGTAATCGGCGACGACATCGCCGCCCGGCTCACCCTGATGCAGCCGCCGTCCACTCCCTGGGCGATTCCCTGCCACGAGCAGGTTGTCGAGCTGGACGCCGTCGAGCCCATCTCCGAGCCGCTCGAGCCCGGCCGGACGTACCGCGTGCTCGTCAACGACCGGCTCGTCACCACCTTCAATCTGCCCGGCGCCGACCTGCCGCACACCTTCATCGCCGAGTCGCCCATCGAGCAGGCCGACGTGCTGGTCCTAGAGAGCTACCCGCCCCAGTACCAGCTTCGAGTCCTCTCCGCCTTGCCCAAGGGCAGCACCTGCTCGCAGTTCAACGGTTACGAAATCCGTCGTACGAACTCCGACCGCATCGAGGTGGTCATCACCCACCACGAGGTCGCCGACGCCGCGGCGCCATGCACCGCCGACTACCCCATCGTCGAGACCAACGTCCCGTTGGGCTCCGACTTCGAGTCCGGCGTCGAATACACGGTCCGCGTCAACGACGACGTCGTCACGTCATTCGTAGTCCAGTAGGGGAGCGGCTTGCCGCTACCAGGGCATTTGGAGGCCGCCGTTGGGGCGGATGATCTGGCCGGTGAGGAAGTCGCCGGTCTGGGCGACGAGGTAGAGGATGGCGTGGGCGACGTGGTCGGGGTGGCCGACCATGCCGAGGGGGGTGTTCTCCTCGGCGGCCCTGATGTAGGCCTCCTTGCGTGCCGGGACGTCCCGCGGTGCGGCGTCGCGCCAGTTGTGCTCGCTGAAGCCGGTGATGACCACGCCGGGGGCGATAGTGTTGACGCGGACGCCGTGGGGCGCACCTTCCGCGGCGGCGGTCTTGCCGAGCATGGCGACGGCGGCCTTGGACATGCCGTAGAGGGCCGCGCCCGGGGCGCCGGGGAAGTCGATGATGCCCGAGGAGACGTTGACGATGTTGCCCGACTTCTGAGAAACCATCGCCTTCATGGCGTGCTTGACGCCGAAGAAGACGCCCTTGAGGTTGATGGCGAAGAGGTCGTCCATCATCTGCTCGGTGGTGTCGACGATCATGCTCTGCTGGGGGATGCCGGCGATGTTGCCCATGACGTCGAGGCGGCCGTGGTCGTTGACGGCCTTGGCGACGAGGGCCTCGACCTCGGACTCGTTGGTGACGTCGCAGCGCATGGTGGAGGCCTTGCCGCCGGCCTCCGCGACGAGGCGGGCGGTCTCTTGCAAGCCCGCTTCGTTGATGTCGACGAGGACGACGGTTGCGCCGGCCCGAGCGAGGACGATGCCGGTGCTTCGGCCCATGCCGCTGGCGGCGCCGGTGATGCAGGCGACCTGCCCGGAGAGATCGAAGAGCTTCGCGATGCCGGCGGCCGCCATAGGGGACTCCCGTGGAAGAAATGTGCGCCCGCTGAATCTAGGCCGGGCCGCGCGGCAAGTCAAACCGCACCGGTTCCCCCAAGTTCGCTACAATAGCGGCCTCTTTCCATAGGCGCCGCGGGGAGGATGTCATGGCGAACGATCTACTGATCAAGAACGGCCTCATCGTCGACGGAACGGGCGCGGAACCGCGCCACGGCGACGTGGCGGTCCGCAATGGGCGGATCGTAGAGGCGGGCGACGCCAATGGGAGCGCGTCCAAGGTCATCGACGCCGACGGCCTGGCCGTGGCCCCCGGCTTCTGGGACGTGCACACCCACTACGACGCGCAGTTCCTGTGGGACCCCATCGCTACGTCGTCGTCGTGGCACGGCGTTACCAGCGTGATCATGGGCAACTGCGGGATCACGCTCGCGCCGTGCAAGGAGGAGGACCAGGACTATCTGATCCGCATGCTGGCGCATGTGGAGGCGATGGACGAAAAGGTGGTGTCGACGACGCTGCCCTGGGAGTGGGGCGACTACGCCGCCTTCCTGCGCGCGCTTGAGCCCCGGCTCGGACTCAACGCGGCGACATTCGTGGGGCACTCGACGCTGCGGCGGAATGCGATGGGGCCGGAGTGCGCACAGCGCGCCGCGACGGACGAAGAGGTCGCGCGCATGAAGCAGCAGCTTCGGGAATCGGTGGAGGCCGGCGCGCTCGGCTTCTCGACAGCACGGGTGGCGACGCACTGGGACGGCGACGGAAACCCCGTCCCGAGCCGGGTGGCCGACCTCTCCGAGGTCTATGAGCTTGCCGCGACGCTCGGGGAGATGAACAAGGGGATCGTGCAGCTCGCGGTGGGGTCGGATTTCAACAAGTACACCGATGAGGGACGGGAGCGGCTCGCCAAGCTGATGCGGGTGAGCGGGCGGCCGGTCATCATCAACTCGGTGGCGCAGACGACGACCAACGTGGAAGGCTGGCGAGAAGTGCTGGACTGGATGGCCTCGATGCGCGCCGAGGGCGGCAAGATCATCGGGCTGGGGAACGTCGTGCCGAACCGGCGCGAGTTCAACATGCGCTACACGGACTTCTTCGACCGCTACCCGCTCTGGCTGAAGCTCTCGATGGAGACGTTCGAGGAGAAGATGCGGCTGCTCGCCGACCCGGCGTACCGGGCGCGGCTGCGCGAGGACACGGAGAACGTCACCGACACCTTCTTCCTGCAAAACCCGATCAAGTGGGACCTGGTGACGCTGGTGAAGGCGAAGACGCAGCGCTGGAAGCGGTTCGAGGGGGTGGGCCTGCAGGCGATCGGCGAGGCGCTGGGCGTTCACCCGACCGAAGCGCTCTTCGACATCTCGGTCAGCGAGGACCTCGACACGCAGTTCTGTCAGACGGGGAACCGCAACCCGGACGAGGCGGCGCAGATGGCGATCCTCCGCGCCCCGGATATGATCCCGGAGCAGTCGGACGCGGGGGCGCACGTCATCACGGAGAACAACACCGGCTTCCCCAGCCATCTGCTCGGTTACTGGGTGCGCGAGCGGGGGGCGCTGAGCCTCCAGGAGGCGGTGCAGCGCATGACGTCGGTGCCCGCGGGACAGTTCGGGGCGACCGACCGGGGCGTGCTCGCGCCGGGGATGGCGGCGGACGTCGTGGTCTTCGACCCCGATACCATCGCCGCCGGCGACCCCGAGTTCGCCGACGATCTGCCCGCCGGCGGACGGCGCCTGGTGCAGCGCGGCACGGGGATCGCGTACACCATCGTGAACGGCGAGGTCACGCTGGACCACGGCGAGTACACCGGGACGCGGGCCGGGCAGACGCTGCGGCGGGGCTAGACGCCGGGCACGTCGATCTTGTAGAGCCGCGCGGCGTTGTCGCGGGTGACCTTGCGGGCGGTCTCCGGCCCGACGATGGCCTCCAATTCCTTCACCGCCTCGCGGGAGTGGGGGAAGACGCCGTCGCCGTGGGGGTAGTCGCTGGCCCACATGACGTTGCCGGCGCCGATGTCTTCGAGCATCTTCACGCCGACCCAATCGTCCTCGAAGGTGGCGTAGACCTGGCGGCGGAAAAAGTCGCTGGGCTTCTCTTGTAGCTTGAAGTCGTTGACGCGGAAGCCGTGCTTCTCCTGCACCTGGTCCATGCGCTGCACGACGTAGGGGAGCCAGCCGATGCCGGACTCGCCGAGGACGAGGTTGAAGCCGGGGTTCTCGGCCAGCGCGCCGCTGAAAATCATGATGGTGAGGGCCTCGTCCATCTGCATCTGGCAGATCGAGGTATAGGCGGAGGTGACCCACGAGCCTAGCTCGACGCGCAGGCGCTCGGTGCCGCCGCCGAGGTGGACGCTGACGGGGAGGCCGGTCTCGCCGGCGGCCTGCCAGAGCGGCGCCCAGCTCTGGACGTAGGCGTGGTCGAAGGGGTCGGTGCGCACCCAGTCGAAGAAGTTGAGGAGCGCGCCGCGCATGCCCATGGAGGCCAACCGGCGGAGCTCGTTGGCGGCGGCCTCGCCGTCGTGCGAGGGGAGGTAGCCGAGGGCGCAGAGGCGCTCCGGCGCCGCGGCGTTGAACTCGGCGGCCCAGTCGTTGTAGGCGGCGAGGACGGCGAACTTGAGCTCGGGGTCGGGGATGGGCCAGCGCAGGGGGCCGTACATGACGTGGGTGTGGACGCCGTCGAGGTCCATGTCCTCGAGGCGGAGGGACGGGGTCGAGGGGCGGCGGCCGTCGTCGTCGGGGCCGGCGGCCTTGCCGTCGAGCCAGCCGAGGCTGCCGCTCGGCCCGAGCGCCGCGCCGTCGATCTGCCACTGCTTGCCGCCATTGACGTCGACGACGCGCGGGGCATGGTCGCGGTAGCGGGAGGGCAGGCGCTCCGTCCAGAGGTCGGGCGGGAGGGTGTGCATGTCGAGATGGTCGTCGGCGGAGACGATGACGGCGTCCATGATGGCTTCTCCTTGGACTACTTCGGCGGACGCGGCTGACGATAGGCGGCGGGCCGACGTTCGTCAATCGGGCGCCGACGCGCCCTGCGGGCGCGTGCCCTCTCTCAATCTCCCCCAGAGGGGGAGAGGCCGGAAGGAACTCGCCCGCAGGACGGGTGTTGGACTAAGATTTTGGACGGCTTGCCACAGGCCGAGCCGACAGGAGGGGAGCATGCCGAAGGGAATCTTTCTGGCCTACACCAACTGCGTGGAGCGGGGACGCGACGAGGAGTTCAACCGCTGGTACACGCACACGCACCTGCCCGACTTGTTGAAGGCGCAGGGGGTGGTGAGCGCGCGGCGTTTCCTTAATCTCAACCCGGGGGTGGGGCCGTCGCAGTACCTGGCGCTGTACGAGATCGAGAGCGACGACATCCAAGCATCGATCGCCGACCTCAAGGCGCACGCCCGCGCATCGTTCCCCAAGGGGCGGCACGTGGACTTCCTGACGGTCGGGGCGCTGCACTCGTTCCAGGAGATCGAGCCGGAGTTGTTGGAGCCGTTGGAGGTGGTCGACTATCCGCGTACGGCGCGGTAGGGGTGGCGCGGACTTCTATGGCCCGTGGCGGCCGTAAGGGGGCCCCTCATCTCAATCTTCTCCCGTGGGGAGAAGAGGCGAGACCTCCCCGCCCGCCCGACGCGTCCACGGGGTGTGTGCCCGCCCTCAATCCCTCCCAGAGGGAGGGAGGCTTAAGGTCGGGCGGGTGGTCATTGGTAGGGCAATCGGGTAGGGTTCGGGCCGTTGCGCCGGGACGGAGCCGGCGGACGGGAGGAAGGGCGATGAGCGACGAGATGAGCAGAATCGAAGCGCTGGAGCGGCGCGTGAAGGAGTTGGAGGACAAGGAGGCGATCCGGGACGTCCTCGCCCGCTACGGCTTCACCGCCGACCTGGGGCTTTCGCAGGACTGGGTCGACGTGTGGACGGAGGAGGGGGTCTACGACCTGGGCCCCGACGACAAGGCGGCGGGCTCCGACGCGCTGTTCCACGACATCATCACCAATCCCACGGGGCACAAGACCATCGAGAACCGCTCCCAGCACACGGTGGTAAACCACTTCATCCGCGTCGACGGCGACACGGCGTGGGCCGAGGCCTATTCCATCGTGTTCGTGCGCGGCGACGAGGGGTACTACCCCTGGACGTGCGGCTACAATCACTTCGAATTCGAACGGAAGGACGGCCGGTGGCGCCTGGCGCTCCGGCTGCGGCGCCCCGTCGGCGGCGACGAGTGGGGCGGCAAGGTGATCAAGGCGTTCGCCGGCGCGTAGCGGCGAGAGAGACAGAGAAGGAGCGCGACGTATGAAACTCGACCTGCTGTACGAGATCGAGGTGGAGAAGCCCTGGCCGGAGGGCCAGCGGAAGGCTGAGCAGCAGGCCTACTGGGAGGCCTTGGAGCAGATCGAGCGGGCCGACGAGGCCGGCTTCAACATCGTGTGGATGGTGGAACACCACTTCCGCGTGGAGCGCTCGCACTGCTCGGGGCCGGAGGTCTTCCTCGGCGCGGCGGCGATGCGGACGAAGAACATCCGCATGGGCCACGGCGTCGTGCTGCTGCCCAAGCCGTTCAACCACCCGGTGCGGGTCGCCGAGCGCGCCGCCGTCCTCGACATCCTGTCGAACGGCCGCGTCGAGCTGGCCACCGGGCGCTCCACCCCGTACGAGCAGGATGGGTTCGACGTCCCGTTCGCGGAGTCACGCGAGATGTGGGAAGAGGCGATCCGGATGCTCCCCGATATCTGGACGCAGGACACCTTCTCGCACGAGGGGAAGTATTGGAAAGTCCGTGAACGCGCGGTGCTTCCCAAGCCGGTGCAGGAGCCCCATCCGGCGCTGTGGGTGGCGGCGTCGAGCGACGACAGCTATCCCAAGGCGGGCGAGAACGGCCTGGGGGTGCTGAGTCTATCGATCCTGGTGCCGCTGGAGAAGCTGGGGGAGCGCATCGCGACCTACCGCGACGCCATCAAGCGGGCGAAGCCCATCGGGAAGTTCGTCAACAACCGGCTGGCGGCGTACACCCTCGTTCACTGCGCCGAGACCAACGCGAAGGCGATCGAGAATGGCGGCATGAAGGCCTGCCACTGGTGGTACCAGCACCTGGCCGAGGTCACGCTGAAGTGGGAGGGGCCGATCATGAAGGCCCAGGCCGAGGCGTCGGGGGACGTGACGGCGATCGGCGGCGTCCAGGCGCGGCTGGAGGACATGGAGCGGCAGGCGCGCGGCGAGTTCGACGTCGGCGAGTACGACCGGCAGAACATGGTCGTGGTCGGCGACCCGGACACGATCCTGCGCAAGCTCGAAAGCTACGAAGAGATCGACGTCGACAACCTGATCTGCCTCATGCAGTTCGGCGGCATCAAGCACCCGGACATCCTCAAGAGCATCGAGCTCATGGGCAAGTACGTGATCCCGGAGCTGAAGAAGCGGGAGAAGAAGCCGGCGGCCGTGTAAAGGCGGGGGTGGAGCGGGCGATGGGATTCGAACCCACGACCTTTTGCTTGGGAAGCAAACACTCTGCCACTGAGTTACGCCCGCGGGAGCGCCAATTCTAGGCGCCGCTTCGAGAGGCTGTCAACGAACGGGCGGCGGGGCAGCGGATGGTGCCTAAGCTCCAGCGCCTTGGCCAATCAGGTCCGTGATGTGCTTGAGGCGCGTTACTACGGCGTCCAGGACGGCGTCGTACTCAACTCCGGTTGGTAGGTATATGGGAGCGTACGGGCGCCCCGAGACCTCAATGATGCCGGGCGGGTCTTCCTTTAGCAGCGGCTCAAGCCTGCGGCGCACGTCGGCAAGGTCCAACGTACTGCTCCAGTCGTAGAAGGCGAGCCAGAGCGGCGTGGAGCGCTGCCGGGCCCAACGATTGAAGTTGACTCCAAACCACGCGCCCGCCCACGCACCCTCCGTGCCCAACCTTTCGTATCGGCCGTAGCCCCATACCTGCGGCGCTACTTTCACACCAGACAAGTTTGCCCATCCGCTGTCGACGCCACGATTGGTAGCGTCGTCGATGAGCCGCCGCAAGCCGCGCATGCGGCGGGGATATTCTGGCCCGAACTCATCCGGGCGAAGTGGGAGGAAGGCGTCCTCGTCCATTTGCTGGGTGAGCCCTAGAAGCTGCTGGATGTCGATACCCGCCAGGGTGTCCCCGGCGGCGCTCGCCTGGGAGGCCATAGAGCCGAGCAGCGCCTTCCAACTGGTCAACATCAACCGGCGTCCGCCGCCAGCAGCGGCGCTCAGGAGCCCGGCCCCCTTAGAATCGGGACCCAGCGCGATGCCTCTTGCCTCCCCTATTCGGCGGCGCAGCTCGGGCCAAAGGGTCTCGTTCCTCGCGGCTGGCGCGACGAAGAGGAGTGCTGATGGTTTGTCGTCCGGCAAGTGCCTCAAGTAGGTAACCGGCTGACTCTCGGTCAGCCCGGCCCAGAATTTCGCCTCGATCAACAGTCGCGCTGCGCCGCTGTCGTCAAAGCCCACGAGGTCCGGGCGCTCGCCCTCCTCGCCTGTGACCTGTGTCTCTACCCGCACGATTGGGCCGATGTCGGCGCCACCAGTCTGCAGCAGATTTCCGAGAGCGATTCGCGTCGGCGCGCTCGATGAGAGGATGTGCTCAAGCGCCTCGACTGCGATGTTCTCGGGATGGGTAGCAAGCTTCAGAACGACGTGTGCGAGCAGCGTCCGGTCTTCGGTCATGTGTGCGATCCTTTCGCCGGCGCTACTCGCCCAGGGCGGCGACTTCGTCCCAGTAGCGCTGCCAGCTTGGCCAGGCGTCGGGGAGGAGGCCCTGGGGGGCGGTGCCGCGGTCGATGGTGACGCCGGCGGCGGGGCGGGTGAGGGCGTCGACACCGTACCAGCGCATGAGGCGGCGGCGCTTGAAGTACCAGAGGCCGTCGCGGCGCTCGTAGGTGTCCCAGTACTGGATCATGCCGACCATCCACTCGCCGGGGCGCTCGATCTCGTCGCGGCAGTAGACGACGCCGTGGGCGTGGTCTTCGTCGTCGAGGTCGATGATGTGGTTGCCGACGAAGTGGATGCTCGCCTTGAACTTGGCGAAGGCGCGGACGAACCATTCTCGGAGGGCGGGGCGGCCCCACCGGTCGCGCCCGACCTGGACGTCCTCGATGAAGAGGGCGACGAGGTCGTCGATGTTGCGGGTGTCGAGGGCGAGGGCGTAGCGGTGGGGGAGCTGCCTGATCTGCCGGTAGGCGTCGAGGCGGGCCAGCCGCGCCGCCGTGTCGTCGTCGGGCATCGCCGTTCTCCTTTGTGCCTAGAGGGTGCGCCGGTCAGCGCCGGTCGGCGTCAGGACTGGGACTCCTGGCACCAGAGCCGGCAGCCGGTGACTCCCAGCGTGATCGGCAGTAGCACGTCGACGACGGCCCAGATGACCCAGGCCTGGTGGTTGCCGTCGAGGCTGCCGGAGCCTTGGGCCAGGAGCGCTATCCAGTTGTGGAGGAAGAGGATGGTGACGGCCGCCGTCAGGTAGAAGAGGACGTTGGCCTCCAGATAGCGCCGCGTGACGGGCCCGTCGCCCCCTTTGTGCTCGCGCTTGTTCACGAAGTTGTAGGCGAGGCCGAGGACGAGCCCGATGAGCATGAGGACGTCGAGCACGTACCACACGTCGAGCACGTCGAAGTTGGAGGACTCCGCGACGACCGTGTTGATGATGAACCAGACCGCCACCACGAGGGCGAGGCCGATCAGATAGGCGCCTACCGGCTTCTTGAGTGCTGCCATTGCGTCCTCCCCGTGCCGCTCGAGTGTGGTGCGGAGCGTAGACCGTCCCCGCGCGCCGGTCAACGGCGGGGATGCGCAAGGCTGCGCCGGGGCAAAGCGCCTTGTCTCCTGAGCGGGGGACCCCACCCCGACCCTCTCTCAGTCTCCCCCAGAGGGGGAGAGGCTTGTGGTGCTCCCCCTTCGGGGGAGGGTTAGGGTGATGCCCTGCCCCGGGGACAGGCGATTCGTGCATCGCCCCACAGGGGAAGGGGGACCGGCTTCGTGGGCCGGTGGCGGTGATGAGGGTGCCCCTCATCTCAGTCTTCTCCCCACGGGAGAAGAGGGAAGACCCCCGGCCCCCCCCCCCGGCCCTCTCTCAGTCTCCCCCAGAGGGGGAGAGGTTTAAGGAGGGCGGGGGGCTAGTAGAGGTAGTGGCCCTGGACCGAGGCGGCGACGGAGACTTCGATGTCGCGGATGGCCTGGGACATGGCTTGGCCGATGAGGTCGAGCTTGCGGACCTGCTCGATGCGGGAGGTGGCCTGCTCCAGCTCGCGCCGGGAGAGGAGCTCTTTGAAGATGCCGCAGGCGTCGGCGAGGCAGATGATCACAACGTCGCGGGGGTCGGGGATCTCGTCGCTGAAGAGCACACCCATGATGCGGAGCTTGACCTCGCGCTCGGCCTGCCCGTCGATCATCGGGTAGCGCCGGGAACGGAAGACCCAGAGGAAGCGGTCTTCTTGGCGCTCCAAGATGCCGAGGGCGATGAGGCGGGAGAGGGCTTCCTGTTGGATGGCCTCGGCGCGCTCCGCGGTCTGCTCGACCCAGTAACGCGCGTTCTGCTTCTCACCCGCGGCGATGTCGGCCAGGGTCGGGTCGAGGAGGCTGTCGCCGGTGGGAGCGGCGTCGAGGAGGATGAGGTGCTCGAGGTCGGTGTCGATGCGGTTCTCCATGGCGAGGTCCATGAGCACGCCGCCGGCGAGGGCGTAGTTGAGGGACCAGCTTGGAACGCGCGCAAACCTCCCGTCGTCGTCGTGGAGCAGGAGCAGCGTGATTTCCTCGACGAATCTCAGCATGGCTCGCGTCCTTTCCGGTGCGGCGTGCGACCCCTTTGCCGATATTCTACCCGACGAATGGGCGGTGGGTGTTGGAAGGCGGGCGAGTCGTGGCTGGCCGCCACAAGGGGAGGCACGGCATCGACCGCGCGCGGGCTTGGATGGGTATGGGCGGCTTGACTTGCCCCTCCGCCCGCCCTAGATTCAGCGGGCGCGCATTCCCGCTCATCAGGTAAGGAGTCCCTCATGGCCGCCACCGACATCGCCAAGCTCTTCGATCTCTCCGGGCAGGTCGCCTGTCTCACCGGCGGCGCCAGCGGCATGGGCCGCAGCACCGGCATCGTCCTCGCCCAGGCCGGCGCCACCGTCATCCTCGCCGACATCAACGAGGCCGGCTTGCAAGAGACCGCCCGCTTCATCGAGGACACCGGCGGCACGGTCTCCACCGTGCGCTGCGACGTCACCAACGAGTCCGAGGTCGAAGCCCTCGTCGCCAAGGCCGTCAACGACCACGGCCGCCTCGACATCATGGGCAACATCGCCGGCATCCCGCAGCAGAGCATGATCGTCGACACCACCGAGCAGATGATGGACGACCTCTTCGCCATCAACCTCAAGGGCGTCTTCTTCGGCGTCAAGCACGCCATGAAGGCGATGATCCCGCAGAAGTCGGGCAACATCGTCAACGTCTCGTCGGGCATCATCGACAGCCCCGGCACCGAGACGTGGTCCCTGTACGGCATGTCCAAGGCGGCGATCGCCATGCTGGGCAAGACCGCGGCCAAGGAGGCCGCCCCTCATGGGATCCGCGTCAACACCATCGCCCCCGGCATGGTGATCACCGGCTTCACCGAGCGTCACTGGCAAGACGCGGAGGGCAACGAGGTCCCCGGACGCAGGGATGCCTTCATCCAGGCCACCCAGGAGCGCAGCCCCCTCGGTCTGGCGGGCCACCCCGACCACATCGCCCACGCCATCCTCTACCTCGTCGCCCAGACCGGCGAGTTCGTGACGGGACAGATCATCCACCCCAACGGCGGCGTCTCCATGCCCTGGTAGCCCGGCATCGCCGCCGGGCCGCATCGGGCGGAGCCGGGTGGTCTTACCTCTTCTGCCCACGGGAGACCCTTGCGTAACTGGGATGGAGCAGGGAGCAGCGCCCCGCGGGCGCTCGCGCGCCTAGCGGCGCGCGCCCTCTCTCAAATCTCCCCCAGCGGGGGAGAGGCCGGAGGGGAGGGAGAAGACCCCGTTCACACCCCCCTGGGCAACCACGAGGGTTGCCCCTACAGAGATGGTCGCGGGCTGTGCAATGAGGGGGCCCCGCCGGCCGCCACCGGCAATCTAGGGGTGCGCCGGGGCCCGTTGGCCGCTAGGACTCGTCGGACTCGGCCATCAGGTCGGGAAGCGGCTGCTCCTCTGGGTAGGCCTCGGTCCCGTGCTGGGCGAGGTCGAGCCCCCTGAGCTCATCTTCGCGGCTGGTCCGCAGGCCTATGAGCCTGTTGAGCGCCCAGCAGGCCGCGCCGGCGACGATTACGACCCAGCCGATGAGCGCGAGCACGCCGATGATCTGGATGACGAACTGCTGCCCGTTGCCGTCGATGAAGCCGGAGACGCCGTAGGCACCGTCGGCGAAGATGCCGACCGCGAGGACGCCCCAGATGCCGGCGCCGCCGTGGACCGAGACCACGCCCGTGACGTCGTCGACGCGCAAAATCCGCTCGACGACGAAGGTCGCGCCGAACATGACGGGGACGGCCGCTGCGCCGATGAGTACGGCGGCCCAGGGGGCCACGAAGGCGCAGCCGGCCGAGACGCCGACGAGCCCGGCCAGCGCGCCCCGGCAGACGGTGGGGAGATCGGCCTTGCCCGTCCTGAACATGCTCAAGTAGAGCGCAACCACCGCGCCCGCCGCGCCCGCGAGCACCGTGTTGGCCACGATCACGGAGATGCGGAGGTCGGCCGATGCGGCGGCGTTGCCGGCGTTGAAGCCGAACCATCCCACGAAGAGGATGAAGGCCCCGGCGGCGACGAAGGGAACGTTGTGCCCCCTGACGAGGTTCGGCGTGCCGTCGGCCCTGAACCTGCCGAGGCGGGGGCCCACCGCCGCGGCGCACACCAGTGCGGCGAGGCCGGCGAAGGCGTGCACGACGCCGGAGCCGGCAAAGTCGGCCAGGCCGGCGGTCTCCCCGATCTCCAGACTCGCGAGCCAGCCGCCGCCCCAGACCCAGTGCCCGTAGACGGGGTAGACCAGCGCGGCGAGGACGAAGCCGTAGGCGAGGTAGGCGGTCAACTTCATGCGCTCCGCCACGCCCCCGGCCACGATCGCGGCGGCCGTCGCGGCCAACATCACCTGGAAGAACCAGCGTGCGATGGTGCTCACGTCATAGGCGTCGCCGGCGAGGAAGAACCCCGACCCGCCGATGAACTCGTTGCCGACTTCGAGCCCGAAGCCGCCCGAGCCGCCGAACATGAACGCGAAGCCGACGGCCCAGTAGGCCAGGCTCGCGATGGCGAAGCCCATGAACCCCCGCGTCATATAGCTGACGGTGTTCTTCGACCGGACCAGGCCCGCGCCGAGAAAGGCGAAGCCCGCCTGCATGAAGAAGACCAAGACGCCGGCGGTCACCGTCCAGACCAAGTCGGCCGCGCTGTCGGGGTCGGCCGCGAGGGTGCCGGCGCCCGACGCGTCCTGCGCGTTGGCTACCTGGGGGATGAGCCAGAAGCCGGCGAAGAGGAGCGCCAGCATCACGAAGGCCGTCAGGCCCCGCGCCTGCCACACGTTTCTGGGCCGCGTCTCCCCCACCGGCAGGGTGAGGTGCCGTCCCGCGCTCGCGAGTGCGCTCAACATGCCAACGATCTCCCCCTCCAACAGGGTCATTGTCTTGCTCCCCAACCTCCCCCGTCAATCGACGTGCGGAAGTCCGGGCCGGAGGCGGTGTGCGCTACAATGCCGCCGTGGACTATCTCGAAGGCCTGAACCCTCCCCAGCGGGCCGCCGTCGAGGCGATCGAGGGCCCGGTCCTGGTCATCGCGGGGCCGGGCAGCGGCAAGACCCGCGTCATCGTCCACCGGCTCGCCTACCTCATCGACCGCGTCGGCGTCGACCCCCGCCGCATCATGGCGGTCACCTTCACCAACAAGGCGGCGCGGGAGATGCGCGAGCGCGCGGCGCGGCTCCTCGGCGACCGCGCCGCGGACGTCACGCTGGGGACATTCCACGCCATCGGCGCGCGCATCCTCCGCATCGACCATGAGGCCGCCGGCCTCGACCGCGACTTCGTCATCTACGACGCCGACGACCAGCGGAACCTGGTGAAACGCGCCATGAGCGATCTGGAGATCGACTCGAAGCGTTTCGGGATCGGCGCCGTCCGCAACGCCGTCTCGGCGGCCAAGACCAAGCTCCTCAGCTCCTCTGAATACGCCGGCGAGAAGGCGAACTACTTCGACGAGGTGGTCCACCGCGTCTACGAGCGCTACGAGGAGCTCTTGGCGCAGAGCAACGCCCTCGACTTCGACGACCTGCTCCTGCGCGTCGTCAACCTGCTGGAGCGCGATGAAGCCATCCTGGAACGCTACCGCCGCCGGTACGTCCACGTCATGATCGACGAGTTCCAGGACACCAATGCCGCCCAGTACCGCATCGCCCGGCTCATTGCCGGCCCCGGCCGCGACGGCGGCGAGACGAACCTCTTCGCCGTCGGCGACCCCGACCAGTCGATCTACTCTTGGCGCCACGCCGAGATCGGCAACATCCTCGGCTTCGAGCAGGACTATCCCGGCGCGGAGGTGATCAAGCTGGAGCAGAACTACCGCTCCACGGGCATGGTCCTCGACGCGGCGGGTGCGGTGATCGGGGCGAATCAAGCGCGCACCGTCAAGACGCTGTGGACGGAAAACGGGCGCGGCGAGCGCATCGGCGTCATCGACGCGCTCGACGAGCACGACGAGGCGGCGCGCACCGCCGGCGAGATCGGCCGCCTCGTCGGCAAGGAGGGCCGCCGCTATGCCGACATGGCCGTCCTCTACCGCACCAACGCCCAGTCCCGCCCCTTCGAAGAGGCCTTCATGCGCTACGGCCTCCCCTACCATCTCGTCGGGGCCACCCGCTTCTACGAGCGCCGCGAGGTGAAGGACGTGGTCGCCTACCTGCGCCTCGTCCGCAACCCCGCCGACGACGTCAGCCTGCAGCGCATCATCAACGTCCCCTCCCGCGGCATCGGCGAGCGCACCCTCGACGAGCTGGGACGATGGGCGTCGAGCCGCGGCCTGCCCCTCTACGCCGCCGTCCAGGCGCTCGCCGACCCCGGCACGGCGCCGGAGCTCGACCTCACGCCCCGGGCGGCGAAGGCCCTGACCGGCTTCCGCGAGCTCATCGACTCGCTCACCGAGGAGAGCCGGCACATCTCCGCCGCCGAGCTGGTGACGCTGGTCTTCGAGATGACCGGCTACCGCGACCACCTCCTCGCGAGCGACGACATGGGCGAGGAGCGCGTCGAGAACGTCATGGAGCTGCGCAGCGTCGCCGAGGAGTTCGACGCCATGGACCCGCCGGAGGGGCTCACCGGCTTCCTCGAGCAGGTCGCGCTCGTCTCCGACACCGACAACCTCGGCGAGAAGCCGGACACCGTCACCTTCATCACCCTGCACCAGGCCAAGGGGCTGGAGTTCCCCGTGGTCTTCATCGCCGGGATGGAGGAGGGCGTCCTCCCTCACAACCGCTCGTTCGACAACCCCGACCAGATGGAGGAGGAGCGCCGCCTCGCCTACGTGGGCATCACCCGCGCCGAGGAGCGCCTCTACCTGATGCGCGCCTACCGGCGCTCGTCCATGGGACGGCGGGGGGTGAACCCGCCCTCGCGCTTCCTCGGCGACATCCCCCCGAGCCTCCTCCGTCCGCTCGACCGCGGCGCGGGCCGCGCGCGCCGCTCCTACGGCGGGTTCGGCGGCGGCGCGTCCGGCGGGTCCAAGACGCGCCTCCCGGCCTGGGACGAGGCGGACGAGCCGCCACGGCGCCGCTACGCCGAGGCCGGGCCCGTCCCGGGGCGCATCACGAGACGCCCGGCGGCGCCGGGCGTGCGCGCCCGCCGGGACGGCCAGCCGACCCCGTCCGGCTTCGACGCCGGCGACCGCGTCCGCCATGCCAAGTTCGGCGACGGCGTGGTCGTGGGATGCGTCCCCTCCGGCGCCGACCACGAGATCACCGTCGCCTTTCCCGGCGACCACGGCGTGAAGCGCTTACTCCTCAGCTTCGCCCGCCTGGAAAAGCTCTAGCCGGGACGCTCGCCCCATCGTCTAGAATAGAGTCCGCGCCATGACCGCCATCCTCGCCATCGAGACCTCCTGCGACGAGACCTCCGCTGCCGTCGTCATCGACGGATGCGACGCCCGCTCCAACGTCATCTCCTCCCAGATCGACGTGCACGCCCGCTACGGCGGCGTCGTCCCCGAGGTCGCCTCGCGGGAGCATGTCCTGCGCATCGGCCCCGTCGTCCGGCAGGCCCTCGACGGCGCCGGCATGGACTGGCACGGCCTCGACGCCGTCGCCGTTACCGCGGGGCCGGGGCTCGCCGGGGCGCTGCTCGTCGGGGTCAACGCCGCCAAGGGCATCGCGGCGGCGCTCGGCCTGCCCCTCGCCGGCGTCAACCACCTCGAAGGGCACGTCTACGCCAACTGGCTGAACGCCGACCCGCCGCCCTTCCCCTTCGTCTGCCTCATCGCCTCCGGCGGGCACACCGACCTCGTGCTCATGCGCGGCCACGGCGCCTACGAGATGTTGGGGCGCACCCGCGACGACGCCTCCGGCGAGGCCTTCGACAAGGCGGCCCGTATCCTCGGCCTCGGCTATCCGGGCGGGCCGGTCATTCAACGCACCGCCGAGCACGCCGAAGCCCCGCGAACGCTGCCCCGCGCCTGGATGCGCGGCAGCCACGACTTCAGCTTCAGCGGCCTGAAGACGGCCACGCTGCACCTGGCGCAGGACCTCGGTCTCTACCCGCCGCCTGTTCAGAACGGAGGCGGTTCGAAAGAAGACGCCGAACGGGAGGCCGAGGTCGCCAACGTCGCCGCCGGCTTTCAGGAGGCGGTCGTCGACGTCCTCGTGGAGAAGACCGTGGCCGCCGCGGAGGAGGCCGGAGCCGCCGCCGTCGCCCTCGCCGGCGGCGTCGCCGCCAACAAGCCGCTGCGCGAGCGGCTCACCGCCCGCGCCCGCGTCCCCGTCCACATCCCGCCGCCCGTGCTCTGCACCGACAACGCCGCCATGATCGCTTCCGCGGCCTTTTTCAACCTGGGGGATGGCCGGCCGTCGAAGCAGTCCGGCTCAGCGAGCCGGGAGCGGGAGATGGCGCTGGACGTGTCGCCGGGGCTATCGCTGGCGTAGCCGCTAGGCGAGCGCGCAGCCCTCGCAGAGCAGCCCGTCGCAGCGGCGCTTGTAGAGCCCGATCATGCCCTGCTGGACGGCCGCCGTGCTGGGCAATTCCGCCGCCCCGCGCGCGCCGAGCATCGCCTCCATGCGCCGCGTCAGCCGGTTCGCGGCCAACAGAGGGTGCGCGCGGTAGGCGTCGAGGCACCGTTCGGCCAGGGCCGCGTCGGCTTCCAGCCGCGCCACCGCCGTCAGCCAGGGCAGCGCCACGTTGACCACGATGTCCGCGGCTCGCGACGCCCCCACCAGCGCCCCTTCCTTCTTCAGGACGCAGCCGCCGTCGTTTCCCGGCGTTGAGAAATCGGCGCGGCCGCGCCAGTAGCCGGGGCCGTCGACGGCGAAGGCGGCGGCGAGACCCCGGACGCCATCGCTGTCGAGGATATCGCCGAGCCGTCCCGCGAGGCCGCCGGCCAGCCGCGCCGCGATCGTCCCCGCCCCGGCAATCCGCCGCGCGGGCGCATTGGCCGGCCTCGCCCCGTCGAAGCGCCATGGCAGGCGGTCCGACCGCACGCCCGCGGGGCGGCGTTCCCAGAGGGCCTCCAGAAAGGCCGGGTAGCCGCGCTCCGCCTCCCAGCCCCGCTGCGAGGGCAGCAGCCCCGCCGCCCCCAGCAGCAGCGCCTCGCCCCAGTACCGGCGCGTCGCCTCCGGCAATGGAAGGAGCGCCGCCTCGAGCGCGGGCCAGGGGGCCAGCGCGGCGAGGCGCCGGAACGGCTCCACGTTCCGCGCATAGCCCAGCGCTTCCAGGACGCCGGCGTACAGCGCCTGCCCCGCGCCGCCTTGGGCGATGCGCCGCTCGTATCCGGCGGCCCGCTCCTCGAAGCGCCGCAGGCCCTCCTTCTCGAGGAAGGCGGCCAGCTCCGCCGCGGGGCCGGGCCGCATACAGGGCCGGGCGTCCTCCGGCGCGGGGGATTTGGCGCCTTCCAATTCGACGACCGCGGTGGGCGCCGTCGCCCCGTCGGACATCGCCACCGGAGCGGGAGGCGGCCTGAGCGCGATGTGCAGGATCACGTTGCGGTAGCGGGGGTCGCGGTGGTGCCCGTGGCCGCGCCAATCGGCGCCGTCGACGTGGATCTCGACGTCGCCGCGGGCTAGGCGGCCGCGCTCGTCGCCGAGCACGGCCCCCAGAAAATCGGGGCCCGCGCCGCCGTTGGGCCAGCCGGGAAAGACGACGCGCCGCGCCCCGCCGTCGACGAGCGGCACCTCCCGCCCCGCCGCCCCGGCCCACCAGTCGTGGACCGCGGATTCCGGAGGGCCGCTACCCGCGCGGGGGCCCTTCGTCCCCTTCGGCGTGTTCGTCCGGTACGCCGTCCGCGTCTCGGCTATCCGAAGGGCCGGCCCGGTAGGGAGCGCCGGACTCCTCGGCCATGCGGAGCAGGGCCCGCGCCGAGACGCCGCGGGGCCGGTAGGCCCCCGTCTCCCACTCGCTGATCGTCTGCTGGCGCGCGCCAAGCTCATCGGCCATCTCCCGTTGCGTCATGCCCAGCCGTCGCCGCAAGGCCCGCACCGCCTCAGCGCTCCATTCAATTCTCTCTTCGCCCACGGCCCACCGACTATACACGTTACCGTGTAAGAGGGCAACCGGCCCTCTTGCACGGCGGCCCCGCGCGGGGTAGTATGGCGGATGGTTTAGCACTCGGGACGCTCGACTGCTAACCGCAGGCTAGGCCGCCGGGCGGACGCCGCGGCGGTACAGGAACAGGGTCATCGAAGGAGGCGTACGTGGCGAGAAAGATCAGACCGATGGGCGACCGCGTCTTGGTGAAGTCTCTCGAAGCCGAGGAGACGATCAAGGGCGGCATCATCATCCCCGACACCGCGAAAGAGAAGCCCCAGGAGGGCGAAGTGGTGGCCGTCGGCCCCGGCAGGGTCACCGAAGACGGCAAGACGATTCCGATGGAAGTCAAAGTCGGCGACAAGGTGGTCTACGCCAAGTACGGCGGCACCGAGATCAAAGACGGCGACGACGAGCTCCTCATTCTGCGAGAGAGCGACATTCTGGCGAAGGTCGGCTAGGGCCGCCCCGCCCATTCGGCCCGCCGCAGCGCGGGTCTTAGAAGGAGTCCAACAAGAGTCATGGCAGGAAAGCAGATCGCACACGCGGAAGAGGCGCGCCGCTCCATCATCCGGGGCGTGGACGCCTTGGCCGATACGGTCAAGGTCACCCTCGGCCCCAAGGGGCGCAACGTCATTCTCGATAAGAAATTCGGCCCGCCGCAGGTCAACAGCGACGGCGTCACCATCGCCAAGGAAATCGAGCTCGAAGAGCAGCTCGAAAACATGGGAGCCCAGCTCCTCAAGGAAGCGGCCACCAAGACCAACGACGTCGCCGGCGACGGCACCACCACCGCCACCGTCTTGGCCCAGGCCATCGTCCATGAGGGCTTCAAGAACGTCACCGCCGGCGCCAACCCGATGGCCATCAAGCGCGGCATCGAGATCGCCGTGGCCGCCGTCCGCGACGAGATCCAGAAGGTCGCCACCCCCGTCGCCGGCAAGGAGCAGATCGCCCAGGTGGCCTCCCTCTCCGCCCACGACACCGAGATCGGCGAGCTGATCGCCGAGGTCATGGAGAAGGTCGGCAAGGACGGCGTCATCACCGTCGAGGAGTCCAAGGGCCTCAAGTACGAGATCGAGTACGTCGACGGCATGGAGTTCGACCGCGGCTACATCAGCCCCTACTTCGTCACCAACACCGAGCGCATGGAGTCCGAGACCGACGACCCCTACATCCTCATCACCGACAAGAAGGTCTCCGCCGTCTCCGACATCCTCCCCGTACTCGAGAAGGTCCTCCAGGTGAGCAAGAACTTCGTGCTCATCGCCGAGGACGTCGAGGGCGAGGCCCTGGCCACCCTCGTGGTCAACAAGCTGCGCGGCACCCTCAACTGCCTCGCGGTGAAGGCCCCCGGCTTCGGCGACCGCCGCAAGGCGATGCTCGAAGACATGGCCATCCTCACCGGCGGCACGGTGCTCAGCGAAGAGGTCGGCCGCAAGCTCGACTCCGCCACCGTCGCCGACCTCGGCCGCGCCCGCAAGGTTTCCTCCGACAAGGACAACACCACCATCATCGAGGGACGCGGCGACGACGACCTGATCACGAGCCGCATGGCCCAGATCAAGTCGCAGATCGACACCACCACCTCCGACTTCGACCGCGAGAAGCTCCAAGAGCGGCTGGCGAAGCTCGCCGGCGGCGTCGCCGTCATCAAGGTCGGCGCGGCCACCGAGGTCGAGCTCAAGGAGAAGAAGGCCCGCGTGGAAGACGCGCTGTCGGCGACCCGCGCCGCCGTCGAAGAGGGCATCGTCGCCGGCGGCGGCACCACCCTCATCCGCATCCAGAAGGGCCTCGACAAGGTCAAGGGCGGCGAGGACGACGAGACCACCGGCGTCCAGATCGTCCGCCGCGCCCTCGAGGAGCCGGTCCGCCAGATCGCGGCCAACTCCGGCGCCGAGGGATCGGTCATCATCCAGGGCATCCGCGACTCCAAGGCCAAGAACTACGGCTACGACGCCGAGATCGAAAAGTGGGGCGACATGATCGAAATGGGCATCGTCGACCCCGCCAAGGTCACCCGCGCCGCGGTGGAGAACGCCTCCAGCATCGCCTCCATGATCCTCACCACCGAGGCCATGATCACGGAGAAGCCGGAGAAGGCCCCGCCGATGCCCCCGATGCCGCCCGACGGCGGCATGGGCGGAATGGGCGGCTTCTAGCCCCGCTCCGCTTGACCCACGACCCGAATCGAAGGGGCCGCCCACGTGGGCGGCCCCTTCCCTTTGTCCCCCTCCCCTGCAGGGGCGATGCACGAATCGCCCGCCCCCTACGGCCCAGCCCCGGACGGGAGTGGACGGGAAAGGGATTGACAGTCTCAATTTTCGACTCCTATAATCGCGACAGAGGTGGAGCGGCCCGCTTTCGGGGCCGGCCTCACGCCGAGGCGCCCTCCACCCTTCCGGAACAGGTTTCCCATTCGCGCCCTGAGGCTGTTCGGTGGTTTGTGACGCCGCCGTAGCAAGCTCCCGGCTCTCCCCCTAGGCGCGGCCCCTCTCTGGACGGCAGCGATCCACATGAGCCGAAATCCGTGAACCACGCGGCGAAGTTCATTTTCGTAACCGGCGGCGTCGTCAGCTCCGTGGGCAAGGGCATCGCCGTCGCCTCCCTCGGCCGCATCCTCAAGAGCCGCGGCCAGACCGTCTCCGTGCAGAAGCTCGACCCCTACCTGAACGTCGATCCCGGCACCATGTCCCCCTACCAACACGGCGAGGTCTTCGTCACCGCCGACGGCTGCGAGACCGATCTCGACCTCGGCCACTACGAGCGCTTCATCGACGTCGAGCTCACCAAGCACTCCAACGTCACCGCCGGCGACATCTACAGCTCCGTGATCGCCAAGGAGCGCCGGGGCGACTATCTCGGCGGGACGACCCAGGTCGTCCCCCACGTGACCAACGAGATCAAGGACCGCATCCTCCGCCTCGCCGATAAGAGCCCCGCCGACGTCATCATCGTCGAGGTCGGCGGCACCGTCGGCGACATCGAGGGCCTCCCCTTCCTCGAGGCCATCCGCCAGATGCGCAACGAGGTGGAGCGGGGCGCCGCCCTCTACCTGCACGTGACCTATCTGCCCTACATCAAGGCGACGCAGGAGCTGAAGACGAAGCCGACCCAGCACTCCGTCAAGGAGCTGCGCAGCATCGGCATCCAGCCCGACATCATCCTCTGCCGCAGCGACTACGAGATCCCGGAGAGCGCGCGGGCCAAGATCGCCCTCTTCTGCGACGTGCCCCCCGACGCCGTCGTGCCGCTCGAGACCGCCGACAACATCTACGAGGTCCCCGGCATCCTCGAGGATGCCCGCATCGGCGACCTCGTCATCGAGCGGTTGGGCCTCCAGGCCTTTCCCGACGGCCTCGTCGACTGGCGGGCCATGGTCGGCAAGATGACCGCCGAGTACGAGCCGCT
The DNA here is from genome assembly GCA_964291475.2 of Dehalococcoidia bacterium. Lineage (GTDB taxonomy): Bacteria > Chloroflexota > Dehalococcoidia > SHYB01 > SHYB01 > DAOUKH01. The sequence continues at coordinate 68,471 of OZ220071.1, forward strand.
GCCCATCGCGGTGGTCGGCAAGTACGTGGAGCTGCACGACTCCTACATCTCGGTGCGTGAGGCCCTGCAGCACGCCGGCATCGACCACGAGCGGGGCGTCGAAATCACCTGGATCGCGGCGGAAGAGTTGGAGTCGGGCGACTGGGAGCCGTTCCTCGCCCACGCCTGCGGCATCGTCGTGCCCGGAGGCTTCGGGGAGCGCGGCATCGAGGGCATGGTGCGCGCCGCCCGCTACTCACGGGAGCGCGGCATTCCCTATCTCGGCCTCTGCCTCGGCATGCAGGTCATGGTGATCGAGTTCGCCCGCCACGCGATCGGGGCCGAGGCGAACTCCACCGAGTTCGACCTCGAAACGCCCTACCCGGTCATCGACCTGATGCCCGGCCAGCGCGAGATCGACGGCATGGGCGGCACGATGCGGCTGGGCGACTACCGGTGCGAACTCGAGGGCGGGACCCTGGCCCGGAGCGCCTACGGCGAGCGCGCCGTCGTCGAGCGGCACCGCCACCGCTATGAGTTCAACAACGACTACCGCGAGCGGCTCTGCGGGGCGGGTCTTACCCCCAGCGGGCTCTCGCCGGACGGCTCCTTGGTCGAAATCACCGAGTTACAGGGGCACCCCTTCATGTTGGGGACCCAGTTCCATCCCGAGTTCAAATCGCGCCCGAACCGCCCCCACCCCCTCTTCCAGGCGTTCGTGGGCAGGGCAAAGGAGATCGTCCCCGAGGGCGGTCAGCACAAGCTCCCGATCAGCTAACGGCGGTTACGACGGGCAGGAGGCAACGGCGTTGAGAGAGGACGGAAGAAGGTCGAACCAGCGGGGATCGCGGCGGCGTTCGGGCAACCGGGGCGGCCAGGTCCAGGTGATGGAGCCTGAGGTCGACCTGACCCCAACCACCGACCTGGCCGCGGTCATGGCGGTGCTCGACTCCAAGTCGCGCGACGATCTCGTCGCCGTGGCCGGCGAGATCGGCATCCAGGGCGTCGCCCAGATGAAGAAGAGCCGGCTCGTTCAGGAGCTCCTCCAGATCAAGGCGCAGGAGCAGGGCCACGAGGTCGCCACCGGCGTCGTCGAGATCATCGGCGACGGCTACGGCTTCCTCCGCAGGAACGGCCTTCGCCCCAGCCCGGACGACGTTTACCTTTCCCCCTCCCAGATCCGCCGCTTCGCGCTGCGCACCGGCGACCTTGCCATCGGGCTCGTCCGCCCGCCCAAGGAAAGCGAGAAGTACCGCGGCCTCCAGCGCGTCGAGGGCATCAACGGCCTCGATCCCGAGGGGGCCAAGAAGCGCCCGACCTTCGACCGGCTCACCCCCGTCTTTCCCGACGAGCAGATCAAGCTCGAGCTCGGCCCCAAGAACCTCTCCAACCGGCTCATCGACATGCTCTCCCCCATCGGCCGGGGCCAGCGCGGCCTCATCGTCTCGCCGCCCAAGGCCGGCAAGACCATGCTCCTCAAGAGCATCGCCCAAGGCGTGTCGCAGAACGCCCCCGAGGTCGTCCTCATGGTCGCCCTCGTCGGCGAGCGTCCCGAGGAAGTCACCGACATGGAGCGCTCCGTCGAGGGCGAGGTCTTCAGCTCCACCTTCGACGAGCCGGTCGAGGACCACACCCGCGTCGCCGAGCTCGTGCTCGAGCGCTCCAAGCGGCTGGTGGAGGGCGGCAAGGACGTCGTCGTCCTCCTCGATAGCATCACCCGCCTTACCCGCGCCTACAACCTCGCCGTGCCCACCAGCGGGCGCACCCTCTCCGGCGGCATCGACCCCGTCGCGCTCTATCCGCCGAAGCGCTTCTTCGGCGCGGCGCGCAACTGCGAGGGCGGCGGCAGCCTGACGGTGATCGCCACCTGCCTCATCGACACCGGCAGCCGCATGGACGACGTCATCTACGAGGAGTTCAAGGGCACCGGCAACATGGAGCTGCACCTCGACCGCAAGCTCGCCGAGCGCCGCATCTACCCCGCGATCGACATCCAGCGCAGCGGCACCCGCCGCGAGGAGCTGCTCCTCACCGGCGACGCCCTGAAGCAGGTCTGGCTCCTCCGCCGCATCGTCGCCATGATCACCGCCGACGCCCAGCGCGAGACCGAAGCGACCGAGAAGATCCTCGAGCGCCTCTCCAAGACCCCCACCAACGACGCCTTCCTCGCCACCCTCAACAAGAGCGGCGTCTAACCCTTGAGCCTCCCTCCCCCGGGAGGGACTGAGGGCGGGCCCGTCCCCTCCGGCCTCTCCCCCTCCGGGGGAGACTGAGAGAGGGCCGGGGCGGCGGTTCCCCTCTTCTCCCGTGGGGAGAAGATTGAGATGAGGGGCCCCCTCATCACCGCCAACGGCCAACCGCTGCCCGCCACCTGCGCCCGTAGGGGCGATTCACGAATCGCCCGCCGCCTCCAGCCGCCCCACGCTGCTACAATCCCCACCGTGACCACCGCCGCCCTCGCCGCCACCGCCCCTCCGCTCCCGCTCCCCTCTCCGCACACAGCGCCCCACGGACTCAGCCACATGGGCCTCCGCGAGGGCTCGCGCCGCTTCATCTTCGACGGCCAACCCCGCCTCGGCTTCCGCATCGCCGCCGGCGCGGCCGTCGCCCTCGGGCCGCCCGTCGGCCCCCCGGAGGCCGCGCCCCCCGTCCTCGCCGGCTTCCGCGAATGGTGCCGCGAGCGAGGCCTGCGCGCCGTCGTCTGCGGACTCCCCGCCGACCTCACCGGCGCCGCCCGTGACGCCGGCTTCAGCCTCACCCCCGCCGGCGCCGAGGCTATCGTCGACCCCCGCCGCTTCCACCCCCGGGGACGCCGCTGGCGAGAGGTCCGCGCCGCCCTCAACCGCGCCCGCGCCCGAGGGCTGCACCTCCGTTGGCTGTCCCCCGGCGAGCGCGCCGCCCGGCGCCACGAGATCGACGCTGTCTCCCAGGCCTGGCTCCGTGTCAAGCGCCCCCTCGAGCTCCGCTTCGCCTTCGGCGGGGCCGGCGCCCTCCTCGACCCCGACGCACGCGCCGCCATCGCCGAGGACCCCCACGGCCGCGTCGCCGGCTTCGTCACGTGGGTCCCCGCCCGCGGCGGCTGGATGCTCGAGCTCCTCCGCTACCGCCCAGGCGTCATGGCCGGCCTCGCCGACTTCCTCGCCGCCGCCTCACTCCTCGCCTTCCGCGGCGAAGGCTGCCCCTACGCCAGCCTCTCCGGCGCCCCCCTGGCAAGCCTCGACGGCGCACCCTCCTGGACCCTCGCCGCCCTCCGCCGCGCCGCCCGCCCCCTCTACGACGCCGACGGCCTCCGCCGCTTCAAGCAGAAGTTCAACCCAACCTGGACTCCCCTCTACCTCGCCCACACCGGCCGCTTCGGCCTCCCCCGCGCCGCCCTCGCCATCCTCCGCGCCTCCCTCGCATAGGGGCGCGCCCCTTTAACCTCCCTCCCGTCGGGAGGGACTGAGGGCGGGCCGCCCCCTTCGGCCGCCTCTCCCGCTGGGAAAGGGTTGGAGTGAGGGCTAGGAAGGCGAGCAAGTGGGACCGTCCGTCTCCTCAATCCCCTGGAGCCATGCTTGGAATGCGGCGTCGGCCGGGGCGCAAAGGCCCGCGTTGTCGCCGAAGGGAAAGGCGCTCAGCCTACGTAGCGCCGTCAGACTCGATGGAAGCCTTCCCTCCAACTGGTTGGAATGGAGATATAGGTACCGCAGGTCGGAGAGTTCGGCGAGTTCCGCGGGGAACGGCCCCGTCAACTGGTTGTCGCTGAGGGCTAGGGTCTGCAGCTTAGAGAGGTTAGCGAATTGCGCGGGGATGGGTCCGGTCAATTGATTGGCGTGGAGCCACAGCCCGCTCAGGTTAACAAGGTGGGCGAGTTGAGAGGGTATGAGGCCGGTCAGTTGGTTCCAACCGAGTAGCAGTGTCTCCAGCTTGGAAAGATCCGCGAGTTGGGCAGGGATGGGCCCAGTCAGTTGGTTGGCGGCGAGATTCAACTCCGTAACATGGCCATTGCTGTTGATAGTCACGCCGTACCACTCGCCTACTGGTTCGTCGCTCAACCACTTGCTGTTTTCCTTCCAGTTAGGCCCATCGGTGGCGTGGTAAAGCGCCACGAGTGCAGCCCTTTCCCAGCTCGGGGACGGCGGAGTAGGTGCCGCCGGACACGTGTCCCTCTCCACGCCGCTAAGTCCCCGAAGCCATGCTTGGAACGCGGCATCCGTTGGCGCACAAAGTCCGGCGTTATTGTGGTAGTCGAACCAGGTTAACGCTGTGAGACTCGTTAGGCTCGACGGAAGGAGCCCCGCCAATTCGTTCCCGCTGACATTCAGGAAGTCCAGATTGGAGAGGTTGGCCAGTTCCGCCGGGATGGGCCCCGTCAAGTCGTTCGCCGCGAGTTGGAGAGCCTGCAAGCTGGAGAGGTTCGCGAGTTCCGGAGGGATGGGCCCCGTCAGGTTGTTGTAGTAAAGCGACAGCGTCTTCAGGTTCGAAAGGTTACCGAGCTGGGAAGGGATGGGCCCCGTGAGTTGGTTCGCGCCGAGTTTCAGTCGCTCTAGGTTGGAGAGGTTGGCGAGCTCTGTCGGGATGGGCCCCGTCAGTTCGTTGGAGCTGAGATCCAAATGGCGCAGGTTGGAAAGTTTGGCAAGTTCGGCGGGGATAGCCCCGGTTAGGTCGTTCCAAGCGAGATTCAGATACTCTAAGTTGGGGAGGTCGGCTAGTTGCGGCGGGATGGGTCCCGACAGTTGGTTGTGATAGAGATACAGGCTCCGCAGGTTGGAGAGGCCGGCGAGTTCGGGGGGGATAGATCCCGACACTTCGCTTTTGCCAATGCCGAGATTCTCCAGGTTGGGGAGGTCGGCCAATTGGGGAGGGATGGGTCCCGTAAGCTGGCCACCGCCGAGATACAGGCTCCGCAGGTTGGAGAGACCGACGAGTTCGGGGGGAATGGATCCCTCTAATTTATTCCACATGAGACCCAGATACTCCAGGTGGGAGAGCCTGGCAAGTTCCGCCGGGATGGGCCCGGTCAATTCGTTCGCTGTGAGCTCTAGAGACTGCAGGCTGGAGAGGTTGCCAAGCTGCGGCGGGATGGGCCCTGCTAGTTGGTTGGAGGCGAGATCCAGCGCCAACAGGTTGCCTAGGTTGGCGAGCTCAGCGGGGATGAGCCCCGTCAGTTGATTGTCGCTAAGGTCCAGTTCCCGCAGGTTAGAGAGGTCGGCCAGTTCCGCGGGGATCGACCCCATCAGTTGGCTTTGCCGGAGATTCACATACTGCAGGTTGGAGAGGCCGGCGAGTTCCACAGGGATGGGCCCCGCTAGTTGATTTAGGCTGAGGTCCAACCTTGCCAAGTTCGAGAGGTCGGCGAGTTGGGGCGGGATTGGCCCCACCAACCGGTTGTAGCTGAGGTTCAATTCGGTAACGCGACCTCTGCCATCCGTGGTGACACCATCCCACTCGCCAAGCGGCCTGTCACTTAGCCAGTTGGTGTAGTTCGCCCAGTTGGCACCGTCGGTAGCGTTAAAGAGCACCTCGAGCACGGCCCTGTCCGTACTTGTTGGAGGCGTGGCCTGCGCCGTCGGTGCGGCCGTAGGCGCCGCCGTCGGGGTGGCCGTAGGCGCCGCCGTTGGGGTGGCCGTAGGCACCGCCGTCGGGGTGGCCGTGGGCGCCGCCGTCGGTGTGGCCGTGGGCGCCGCCGTCGGTGTGGCCTGCGGCGTTGGAGTTGGTGCCGCCGTGGGCGCCACGGTTGGCGTCGCCGTGGGCTGAGGCGCAGCCGTATCGGAGCCCTCGCAGGCGGCGAGGAGCGCGACTACGCCGCACAGCAAGACGCACCAGAGAGCCCTGTGCCAAGCGCCGCCTCTGCGGTACGGCTGCTCAGAGCGTGAGTCTCTCATGCGTCCAGACAACCCTCGCAAGAGCGCACCCCTGACGGGCTGGATTGAGGTTCGAACGCGCCCGTACTGCAAGCCGCCGGGGGCGCGTGCCACGCCGCTACCGACCCGCATGACGGGCCGCGGCCCGATTATACGGCGGGCAGCTTTTCGGTGCCCCCACCCTCCCCAATATCCCTTGACGCTCCCCCGGCCCTCCGGGTAGCCTGACGGCGCCAACCTCCAGCCTTTCCCCCTCTGGGGGAAACCGATAGAGGGAACGCGCACAACCCATGACCCAGCCACAGACCACCGGCGCCGAGACCCCGGCCCCCGCCGCCCCGTCGGCAGACCTGCTCACCCGCGAGTTCCTCGCCTTCTACCGGCCCCTCCACGAGCGCTTCACCCCCCGCCAGCGCGACCTCGCCGCCAAGCGCCGCGCCGCCCTCGCCGACTCCCACCGCGGCAACCTCCCCGACCACCTGCCCCCCTCCGACGCCACCGACGGCGACTGGCGCATCGACCTCCCCGCCTGGTGCCAGGACCAGCGGAACCAGATGACCGGCCCCGCCGACGACGCCGAGCTCGTCGTCAAGATGCTCAACTCCGGCGCGCCCGGCGTCATGCTCGACCTCGAAGACTCCATGGTCAGCCACAAGGGCCACATGCTCGAAGGCGCCGCCAACGTCCTCCGCGCCCTCGAAGGCGCCCTCTCCTACTACGACAAAAAGCGGGACCGCACCGTCCCCATCAAGGAAAGCCCCGTCGTCGTCTTCACCCGGCCCCGCGGCCTCCACATGGACCAAGAGGGCGTCATCGACGGCGAGCCCACCGCCGCCGCCCTCGTCGACACCGCCCTCGTCGCCTTCCACGCCGACCCCGCCAAGCTCAAGCACCCACTCAGCTTCTACGTCCCCAAGTCCGAAAGCGCCGAGGAGGCCCTCTGGTGGCGCGACCTCTTTCAGGCCATCGCCGAGGCCAAGGGCCTGCCCAAGGACTACATCAAGTGCATGGCGCTCGCCGAGTCCCACCCTCTCGCCTACCAGATGGAGGAGTTCATCTACAACCTCCGCGACCACATCATCGGCCTCAACCTGGGCCGCTGGGACTACATGGCCAGCCTCATCGAGTTCAACCTCCACGACCCCGCCTGGGTCCTCCCCGACCGCAACACCATCGCCCACGACGTCCCCTTCTTCCAGCGCGTCCGCGAGCTCATCCCCGAGATCTGCCACAAGCGCGGCATCCTCGCCATCGGCGGCATGACCGCCCTCTTCCCCAACCGCGCCGACCCCGAGCTCAACGCCCGCGCCCTTGAATCGCTCGAACGAGACAAGGCCAACGAGGCCGCCTCTCTCATGGACGGCGCCTGGACCGGCCACCCCGATCAGAACGACATCGCGGTGAGCCAGTTCCCCTATCCCAACCAGGTCCACAAGCGCCCCGCCGGCGCCGAGCGCCGCCCCGACCTCCGCCCGCCCGTCGAAGGCGGCCGCCGGACGCTCCAGGGCACCCGCGACGCCATCCGCGGCGTCATCCGCTACCGCTACGGCGTCGTCACCGGCAAGGGCGCAAGCCTCCTCGACGGCTACATGGAAGACCTGGCGACCGACCGCATCTACCGCCTCATGATCGCCCAGCGCATGCACCACTACGAGCAGGTCCCCGTCCTAGACGAAGACGGCCAACCCGTCGCCCACTCCCCCGAGCGCATCACCCGGCTCTTCGACGAAGAGCTCGACCGCATCCTCGCCGAGCTCCCCGGCGACGACGACGCCGTCCGCGCCGACTACCGCGAGGCCCGCCGCCTCGGCGAAGCCCTCATGCGCGAGCACGTCCTGCTCGCCTAGCCGCGCGGGCATACGAGACAACGGGGGCTTGCCTTAGTGCAAGCATAATGCGAACGTATGTACGGAGCCCGCTAAGGAAGAAGTTCTGGAATGCCGCACTGCTGTCGCATCGAAACGTACACGACCAAGGTCGTTGAGGACGAAATCCATGGGCAAATGACGACCCCCTTGCCAGCGAATGTTGTCGATTTCGGCAAGATATTACGGGGTACCTTCCCAGGCTGCACATGCACGGACACAGAACTGATTGTTGGCTTTCCACCACGATGGCAGACGGACTTCAGGATCCCGTACTCAACTGACTCCAAAGCGGCACTCGTCCGGCTGCTCAACGTCTTGACGTGGACAGTGACGATCGAAGACGAGGCAGACGAATCTCACTCCCTCTACCTTCACAAGATTCCCTTCCCGAGCAAGGACACGTCCGATCCGGATGCGGAGCCTGACTGGAAGCACTCCAAAGTCGGGCTGCTAGTCAATGAAGCGAAGAGCTACGGCATAGGATCTGGAAACGTGAAATCAGCAAAGGAGCTCTGCGACGACAAGTTCCTCTACTGGATCAGGCGACACGTTCGTTATCAGAGAGCAGACGTCATCCTACCGGCACCTCTTGGCAACCCGAACAAATCCTTCGACCTCCCTTGGTTCATTGCCAATCGCTTGACTAGTACCCTTCGCATTCCGCTCGTTACGGCCCAATCAACACGTTCAACCGAACAGCAGAAGAGTGTTGATTTCGACCTCGAGGCCCGCTACAACAACATAGCCGGGAAGTTCTCGATACCTACCTCCCTTGATGGCAGAACCGTGATAGCACTCGACGACATCTACAGCTCCGGTGCCACTATGACTGAACTGGTTCGGGCGGCCCGCGCCGCCGGGGCCAAAACGGTCTTGGGCCTCACGGCCACAAAAACAGCCAGACACACGAGGGGCTTGACACCAAGCGATTGGTACAAGGTCACCCAAGAGGCGGCCGCCGGGCTTACGGAGACTAGCGATGCTTAGGGACGCGGTCGTCGCCACACTGCATGAACGGGCCAACCCCAAGGGGTTTCGGGCCGCTACAACTCACTTCGATGCCGCTCGGCGCGACGACCATCTCGCAGATTCTGATCTGCGCGTCATTGAAGAACGCGCCGGATTGCCGTGCTTCTCTCTAAAGCGGGAACCCATCCAGGACATGGAGGACCGTCTTGCGACCTTCGGGGTTAAGGCCTCGCTCCAGCACGACGACGACTACCCAGGAGCTCTTAGAGGCTTCTCATCGTCCCCAGCGGTACTCTATTTTCGTGGCGACGCTAGCCGGCTCAACCGTGCCGGGTTGGGCATTTGCGGATCTCGAAACGCAAGCCCCAAGGGGCTAGATTTCGCCAACCGGTTCGGTGGGGTCGCGGCGGAAATCGGAGCGATAGAGATCAGCGGGTACGCGAGGGGCGTCGATACAAGCGCGCACCTCGGAAGTCTGGAGGCCGGTGGTGAGACAATCGTCGTTCTTGCCGAAGGCATCCTGCATTTCCGCCTGAAACGCGTCCTGCAGGCCTTAGGCGGCATCGAAGAACGACTAACCATCATCTCTGAGTTCCCAGTCCGACGCCGATGGCAAGTCCATGCAGCCATGGCTAGGAATCAGACGATCTGCGCCTTATCGGCAGCCCTAGTGGTCGTCGAGGCCGGCTCCACCGGTGGCACGTTCGACGCCGGCAAGAAATGTCTGCGCCAAGACAAGCCCCTCTTGGTAGTCGAGTACGGTGACCAAGCTGTGATGCCCGAAGGAAACAAGGAACTGATCCAGAGAGGCGGGCTGCCAGTGACATCTATCAACAGTCTAAGAGCGGCGGCGGTTAGAGCCATGCAAGCACATGCGCACCCCGTTGCTCAACTTCGCCTCGCTGGCGGTGCTGGCTAGCCTCTCGATCCTCCCGCGCCACGCCAGATAGCCGTGCCTACCCCCAAGAGCCTCCGACGCCCCTTCGAGGGCATCCGCGTCGCCGACCTCTCCCTCGTCCTCGCCGGGCCCCACGCCACCAGCTACCTCGCCGACTGGGGCGCCGAGTGCATCCGCGTCGAGCCCCTCCAGGTGCTCCAGGCCAGCACGCGGGGGCGCTTCGCCAGGCCAACGCAGCCCTACATCGACTCCATGCGCAACTGGATCAATGCCTATCCCAACTTCACCATGACCGGCCGCGACTTCAACTGCTGGCCTTTCTTCCAGAGCCACGCCAAGAACAAGATGAGCATGACCGTCGACCTCCAGCAGGAGGAGGGCATCGAGATCCTCAAGCAGATCGTCGCCGTCTCCGACATCGTGATCGAGAACAACGCCCCGTCCACCGTCGACAAGCTCGGCATCGACTACGACGCCCTCCGCGCCGTCAAGCCCGACATCGTCATGCTCCGCATGCCCGCCTACGGCCTCACCGGCCCCTACGCTTACTACCGCTCCCTCGGCTCCCATCTGGAAGGCACCTCCGGCCACACCTACCTCCGCGGCTACCGCGACACCGACCCGACCCAGACCGAGGACATCTTCCTCGCCGACGCCGTCGCCGCGCTCCACGGCGCCTACGCCGCCGCCCTCGCCCTCCTCCAGCTCCGGCGGACCGGCAAGGGCCAGCTCATCGAGCTCTCCCAGGCCGAGTGCATGGTCTCCTTCTTCGGTGAGCACCTGCTCGGCTACCAGATGTCCGGCGAGTCGCCCGGCCCCCAGGGCAACGACTACTACGGCATGGCCCCCCACAACACCTACCCCTGCGCCGGCGACGACCGCTGGGTGGCCATCGCCGTCGGCACCGACGCCCAATGGCAGGGCCTTGTCGAGGCGATGGGGAGGCCCGAGTGGACGAACGACCCGCGCTTTGCCACTCAGGCCGAGCGCTTCGAGCACCGCGCCGAGCTCGACAGCCTCGTCGCCCAGTGGACCGCCCGCTTCGACGACAAATGGATCATGCACCACCTACAGGCCCACGGCGTCCCCGCCGGCGCCCTCAACGACGACCGCGACCTCATGGCCGACACGCAACTCAACGCCCGCGGCTTCTTCCACGCCATGGACCACGAGTGCATGCCGATCGAGTACCCCCGCAGCCCTTGGCTCATGCAGAACACCGAGAGCCGCCTCGACTACCCGCCCCCGACCCTCGGCCAGCACAACGTCTACGTCTACGGCGACCTCCTCGGCTTCGACGACGCAGAGCAGCGCCGCCTCGAACAAGCCGGCCACATCGGCGACGAATACCCCCCGCACATCGCCTAGCCCTCCTAACGCCTCTCCCTCTGGGGGAGCCCACCTTAAACCTCTCTCCCGCTGGGAGAGACTGAGAGAGGGCCGGGCGGGATCCCTCCCGCGCACCCACCTGCTCTCGTTGACATGCCCCACTCCGGCTGGCAAGATTGCGCCGTCTCATGAGCGGCGCGGGCTTCACCTGACGACCCCGCCGGCCACTCCGGGCTGAGTGGCGGGCGTGGGGTTGCCGCGCCTTCCGGCAGGCACAACCCCTGGGCCGCTTCCCGCTCCGCGCCTTCCCTCACCTGCAATGCCTTCTGTCGTTCGCGCGCGCGATTCGCTAAGGAGAGCTTCTTGCTGAAACGACGCTTACACCGCCTGATCACCGGTCTCGCCGCCCTGGCCGCCGCGGCCATACTCGCCGCCGGTTGCGGCGGAGGCGACGAACCGACCCTCTATATCGGCGGCATCCCCGACCAGGATGTCTCGGTCCTCGAAGCGCGGTTCAAGCTGCTCGCCGAATACCTGTCGGACGAGACCGGGGCCGACGTCCGCTACCTGCCCTCCCAGTCCTACGCCGCCCTGGTCACCGGCTGGCGTAACGACGAGGTCCACTTCGCCTGGTACGGCGGCCTCACCGGCGTCCAGGCCCGCCTCGCCGTCCCCGGCTCCAACGCCGTGGCCCAACGCGTGACCGACGAGAACTTCACCTCGGTCTTCGTCGCCGCCCCCGGCTCGGGGATCGCCGGCTTCGACGACCTCCGAGGCCGCACCTTCACCTTCGGCAGCGAGAGCTCCACCTCCGGCCACCTCATGCCCCGCTTCTTCCTGACCGAAGCCGGCATCGACCCCGAACAGGACTTCGCCGGCGTCGCCTACAGCGGCTCCCACGACGCCACCTGGAAGCAGGTCGAGGCCGGCGCAGTCGAGGCCGGCGCGCTCAACGCCAACGTGTGGAACACCCGTGTCGTCGCCGGCGACGTCGACCGCACCAAGGTCGATGTCTTCTTCACCACGCCCGGCTACGTCGACTACCACTGGGTCGTGCGGCCGGGGCTCGACGACCTCTACGGCGACGGCTTCAGCCAGCGCCTCGTCGACGCCGTTCTCGCCCTCGACGCCGCCAACGGCGGCCGTGAGCAAGAAATCATGGACGCCTTCCAGGCGGAACGCTTCATCCCGACCACAAATGAGAACTACCGGCCAATCGAGACCATCGCCCGCGGCCTCGGACTCATCGAGGAACAGTAGCCCGCCCGCCATCCTCATCGAGGGGGCGGGAAAGCGCTACGACGGCGTCGAGGCCGTGCATCCGCTCTCGCTCTGCGTTGAGCAGGGCGAGGCCGTCGCGCTCCTCGGGCCCAGCGGCAGCGGTAAGACGACCCTGCTCGCCATGATCGCCGGCGAGATCGCCCCGAGCGAGGGTACGGTGCAACTGCGCGGCAAAGACCTCGCCCGCCTCCGTCCGGGGCGCGAGCTCGCCGAAGAGGTCGGCATGGTCCACCAGCAGTTCGACCTCGTGCCCAACCTGTCGGCGTTGCACAACGTCCTCGCGGGGCGGCTGGGGAGCTGGAGCCTTGCTCAGTCCATCGTCTCCCTCGTCTGGCCGCGGGAGCGGCATCTCGGCATGGCGGCCCTCGACCGGGTCGGCATCGCCGACCGGGCCCGCGTCCGCGCCGGCTTCCTCTCCGGGGGCGAGCAGCAGCGCGTCGCCGTGGCGCGCGTGCTCGTGCAGGACCCCGCCGTCATCGTCGCCGACGAGCCCGTCGCCTCTCTCGACCCCGCGCGCGCCGAGGAGGTCCTCCGCATCCTCGCCGACATCGCCCGGAGCGCCGGGAAGACCCTCATCACCGCCGTTCATTCCCCCACCCTGGCGCGGGCCCACTTCCGGCGCCTCATCGGGCTGCGCAATGGGGCCATCTGCTTCGACGCGCCCGCCGAGTCGGTAACCGCGGAACAGCTCGACCACCTCTACGACCTCGAGGGTCTGCGCGGGGAGTGATGGACGAGCGGGAGGGGCGGCTGGGCGGGCGGTTCCTCGGCGGACGCGGCGCGCTGACCGCCATCCTCGTCGGCGCCTTCGTCCTTAGCCTTGCCGCCGTCGACTGGCGCGGCGGCGTCTTCAACACCGGCGGCCTGAGCGCGATGGGCGAGATCGCCGCCGCCGCCTTCCAACCCGACCTCGCCCCCGACGTGCTCGCCATCGGCGCCCGCTCGACGTGGACCACCATCGCCTACGCCTTCGCCGGCATGACCGTCGCCCTCCTCATTGGCATCCCCTTCGGGGTGGTCGCCTCCGGCGTCGTCTTTAGGTCGGCGCGGGGACGGCGGGTGGGGGCGGCGGGTTCGCGTTTCGCGCTGGCGGGCTTTCGCGCCGTGCATGAGCTGGTGTGGGCCTGGCTGTTCGTGGCCGCGATCGGACTGTCGCCCATGGCCGGCGTCCTCGCCCTCGGCATCCCCTACGGCGGCATCCTGGGACGCATCTACGCCGAGCTGCTCCAAGACGTCCCCGAGGCCCCCCTGCGGGCGCTGCGGAGCGCGGGCGCCTCCGAGTGGCGCGTCTTCTGGTTCGGGCGGCTGCCCATGGCGCTGCCCGACATGCTCAGCTACACCTTCTACCGTCTCGAGTGCGGCATCCGCTCGGCCGCCGTGCTCTCCTTCGTCGGACTCGGCGGGCTGGGCCACAACATCCAGATCTCGCTCCAGGACATCGACTATTCGCGGATGTGGAGCTTCGTCTACTTCCTGATCGTGCTGATCGTGGTCGTGGACGTGTGGAGCTCGCTCGTGCGGCGGCGCGTCGCGGTGGAACAGGGATGAAGGCCGGGCTCGGCACGTGGTCGGCGATCGCCGCCGTGGGGCTGGCCGCGGCGGCGTGGGTGACGGTGTTCACCGGCGAGCTGTTCGACGCGGCGCGGTTCTTCTCCGCCGACACGTTCGAGCGGGGGTTCGACTTCGTGCAGGGGCTGTTGGGGTTCGACACGGTGACGACGCCCGCCTTTCTGCGGGGCGGGGAGTGGGCGGAGAAGGCGCGGCTGGCGGGGGAGACGCTGGCGATGAGCGCGGTTGCCGCCGGACTCGCCGCGCTCGCGGCGCTGGCGCTGTTCATGTTCGGGGCGCGGAACGTGATGATGGGGAGCCTGGCGCCGTACGGGTCGGTGGTGTGGAAGGGGATCTTCTTCGTGACGCGGGCGTGGTTCACGGTGAGCCGGGCCGTGCCGGAGCTGGTGTGGGCGCTGATCTTCGTGTTCGTCTTCACCCAGGGGGTGCTGCCGGGAGTGCTGGCGCTGGCGGTGCACAACGCGGGGATCCTGGGCAAGCTGGGCGCGGAGGTGGTCGAGGGGCTGGACACGCGGCCGGCGCGGGCGCTGCGGTCGACGGGGGCGAGCCGGCTCCAGGTGCTGGTGTTCGGGGTACTGCCGGAGGCGCTGCCGAAGTTCGTGACCTTCCTGTGCTACCGGTGGGAGGTCATCATCCGCACCACGATCGTGGTGGGGTTCGTGGCGGCGGGGGGGCTGGGCGCGGAGTTCCGCCTGGCGATGAGCCTGTTCAAGTTCACCGAGGTCGCGCTGATCCTGTTCTGGTACCTGCTGCTGGTGCTGCTCGTCGACCTCGCCTCGGCGCGGCTGCGGCGGCTGGCGCAGTAGTCCCCCGGACCTTGGGGGGAAATCCCCCCGGCGCGCCCCGCGGTGCGCGCCTTCCGCTCATTCGCTCGCCCGCAAGGGGTGGCTCGAGCTC
>OZ220072.1:0-124077 GCA_964291475.2 Dehalococcoidia bacterium
TCGATCCCCACGCAGACCTGGTGGCCGGGTTGCTCCGGCAGGTGCCGGAGTCCCTCATAGACCGGGTGCGGCTCATCGACCTGGCCGACCAGCGCAGGGCGCCCGGCATCAACCTCCTGGACACCCGCATCTTCTCAGACCGCGACCGCACCGCCGACTCGGTGGTCCGCGTGGCGAAGGGCCTGTGGGAGCAGTGGGGGCCGAGGATGCAGTCCATCCTCGAACAGACCGTCAAGACCCTCCACGAGGCCAACGAGCACGCCGAGACCGACGAGGGCAGCCAGCACACCATCCTGGACGGCCTCAAGCTCCTCTCCGACAGGAAGTTCCGGGACGCGGTGCTCAAGCGGATCGAGGACCCCTATCTCCTTGAATGGTGGGCCAGGGACTTCGGAAGCTGGCACCAGCAGTACCGCGCCGAGGCCCTCGCCCCCGTCCAGACCCGCCTCTCCTACTACGCGTCCTCCAAGCGGGCAAGGGCCATCCTGGGACAGCGCCGCTCCACCATCGACCTGCGCGACACCATCCTGGAGGGCGGCGTCCTCCTGGTGTCCACCGCCCAGGGAGCCGTGGGCAGGGACGTGTCCGCCCTGGTGGGCGCGTCCCTGCTCAACCTCGTCGATTCGGTCATACGCGAGCAGGAGAGCGCCTCGCTCCAACAGCGACGCGGCGTGCTGGTGGTCGTCGACGAGATGCAGTCGCTGCCCGGCGTGGACTACGAGGCGATGCTCTCGGAGCTGGGCAAATTCGGGGCGTCGTTCGTGCTGGCAACCCAGAGCCTCGCCAAGCTCGACGACCTCTCCCGCACCATGCGCGACACCCTGCTCGCCAACGTCGGATGCCTGGCCGTCTTCCAGGTGGCCGGGAACGACGCAAGGCAGCTGGTGTGGGAGCTGGGCAAGGAACGGGTGACCGAGGACGACATCACGTCGCTGCCGGTGCACCACTGCTACGTCAGGGCCACGGTCGGCAAGGAGCGGATGCCCGCCTTCTCCATGATGGTCAGAAAGCCGGAGGATGGAGACCCCGCCGTCGCCGCGCAGATACGCAGGGCGGCCTCCGCATACACCCTGACGGCCCAGGACCTGGAGGACGCCGGGGCCGCCGCTCAGAAGAAGGTCAGGGACTTCAAGGACCGCGCCGCCGACCTGGAGAAGGACGGCGGGGAGACGGACGAGAAGGGGAAGACCAGGGACTCGAAGGACGCGAAGACGACGGAAGAAGGGGAGGCCGAGCAATGAGAACCGAAGGATGCGAAGCCCAGACCCTCCGGGCCATGGCGACGATGCCCTTCCTCGACCGGGCCGAGATGGTGGCCGTCACCGGCTGGTCGAAGGCCGCGGTCCACGAGGCCGTCGACAGGCTGGACTCCGGCGGCTTCTGCGCCGCCGTGTCCCACGCCACCGCCCTCTTTCCCTCTTCCACCCAGAGGTTCCACCTCACCGCCGCCGGGCTCCGTCGGCTCGCCGGTGAGGAGGAGACCTCACTGGACGAGCTCCTGCGCCGCCGCCCCGTCTCCGCCCAGTGGCGGCGCAACCTGATGGGGCGGCTCGACTCCCTCGCCGCGATTTACCGGCTGGCGGTCGCAGTCTCCGGCGTCGCATACCCCATTCGGTTCCGGTGGTACAGGGCCTCGACCCTGGACGCCGCCATTGAGCTTCCCGGCGGCCGCACCCTCGGAATCGTCAGGCAGGGGCTCACCGCCGACAGGTCCGCCTTCTCCAACCGGATGTGGAGGCTGCGCCAGGGGCCGCTCCCCGGAGCGGTGCTCGCGCTGATGGCCGACCCCATCCGGCTCAGGCACGTCCGCAGGACGCTGGCCGGCGCACCCGTCCCCTTCTATCTCGCCCTCGATCGCGAGGCGGTCGCGGCGTCGCCGGACGATCCGGTGTGGAGTCCGCCCGCCGTCAGCGCCTCCGTCGAGCTGCGCTCCGTCGTCGACCGGATAGCGAAGGGAAGTCCCATTCCCGAGGAGGACGAGCCCCAGATGGCCTCACTCCCGGCCGACCTCTCCATCGAGGGTCCGGGCTGGAGGGTCTCCGACTATCTGCTGCCCGCCTATCTGAAGCCCGCCGAGAAGCGCGCCCTCGACCTCATCTCCGACTGGCCCTGGATCGCCCTGTCCGACCTGGCGGGACTCATGAACGTCTCGGTCCCCAGGGCCTCCCAGCTCGTGACCCCCCTCGAAGGGTTCCGCCTCGTCACCCGGCCCATCGCCGGGAGTGGACGCATGGCCCTCACCGACCGCGCCCTGGCCCTCCTGGCCCGCAGGGACCGCACCTCGGTCGCCGTCGCGAAGAAACGGTGGAGCGCCGCTCCGCTGTTCCCCGGCACCCCGTTCGTCTGGGACAACGTGACCGGAGCGAGAAGCCGCCAGCTGCTCAGGAACGTCGAGCACACCGCCGCCGTCCACTCCTTCCTTGCGGCCATGACCGTGCAGGCGGGCCTCCTGGAGTGGGAGGTCTCCCAGGTCGACCCGCCCCGCAGGGCCTCACGACACTTCAAGCACGGCGACGGGATGCGCTCGGTCAACCCCGACGCCTTCGGCGTCCTCACAAAGGGCGATACGACGTGGCCCTTCCTGCTGGAGTGGGAGCGCAGGGCCGTGCGGCCCTCCACCATGTCGGAGCGCCTCGCCCCCTATCTGCGCTACTTCTCTTCCCACCGGCCCACCGACGACCACGGCACGCGGCCCTCCGTCCTCATCGTCTTCGACGACGAGATCGCACACACCCACTTCCTGCGCCTGGCGCGGGAGGAGATTCAGGCCAGGGGCGTGACGGTGCCCCTGTGGGTGTCCCACAGGGCCGCCATCGAGCGGATGGGGCCGCTGGGACGCGCATGGCGCGACCCGGGCGACTGGCAGTCCCCCCAGGCCATGCCGCCGCAATGACCAACCACTGACATCGGGGAAGCGGCGCGACGGCTCGCGCTCCCTTCCCCAAGGGAAGGCTGAAAGCCATGCGTTCGCAAGACGACCACAACAAGAAGAAAGGCCCCCGGAGGCGTGGAGGACGGACCGTTGTCCGGCTCGACACGGCGGCCCTATGGGAGCGGCTCACCCTGCTGAACCGCTCCCAGAACTGGCTCGCCAGGGAGGTCGGGGTAAGCCCCGGCTACATCTCGATGCTGGTCAACGCGGAGCGCACACCCTCCGGTCGCATTCGCCGCCGGATGCTCAAGGCCCTGGGTTTCGACGACTTCGACCAACTCTTCACGATGGAGGATAGAGATGACGAACCATAACGATTCGTCCCGCCTCGGCGGGACCACGGAACAGCTCCTCGACGAGGAACAGGACTTGGCTCTCCAGGCCGCAGTCCTGGCGGAGGACTTCCCCAAGCGCCTCGAACGGCTCAAGGAGGTCAGCGGCCTCACGTGGGCCGCCTTCGCCAGGGCCATCGGCGTGGACCCCAAGCTGGTCCACCGGTGGCGCAACGGCGTCGAGCCCCGCGGCTGGGCCATGCACGCCCTCTTCCGCTTCGCGCAACGGATGCCGGGAGGCATGGCGATCCTCGTGACCGAGAGCTTCCAGATGAGCTTCTTCAAGGAGGACAGCTAGACAGACGGCCCCGCCGGGCGAAGGCCCAACGGCGGAACGGCGGGCCGGAACCGGCGGCCGCCCGCGCTTGCCCATTCCGTCGGCGCAGGCGGCCGCCTCAGACCTGTAACGAGAGGCCAGCGGCCCCAAGAAAAGCCGCTGCGACTGTGAACAATGAAAGATAACGAGCTGAACAGACGACAGGAACCGGATGTGGGCGCCCCAGTGTCCTACACCCCGGAACAGCGGAACCTGATCCAAAAGGGGCTGCGCATCTGGGCGAAGGTCGCCGTCCGCTCCTACCTGCGAAAGCACGGCATGGCCCCGGACCGTTCCGAGGCCGCCGAGGACGGCGGCGAGGGGGAGGAGCGCTGTGCTGTTTGAGAACGAATCCTTGTCCGGCTATGGGCTGGCGCGGTATACTTTACGGTACGGTATCCGGTGATGGAGACTGGTGTACGACGATTCGCCGATGAGCATGGCAACGAGGTCCGGCTCACCGACGAGAGGCTCCGGCACATCCTGCGAAGGCACCCTGAATTGGCCTTCCAGATGCACAGGTTCGCCGAGACCCTCGCCAGCCCGGACGCGGTGAGGCCATCCAGGTCCAGCCCGGCGGTCCAGCTCTACTACCGGCTCTACCCGGACCTCCGAGGCAGGAACCGATACATCTGCCTCGTGGTGAAGATGGAGACGGATTACTCCTTCATCCTCACCGGCTACCTGGCTCGAAGTATCAAAGGAGAGTGACCATGACGACCAGGAAGGTGTTCGTCTCCTATGACCACGAGGGAGACATGCTGGAGGTCCTGTGGGCGTTCAAGGAGGGGTACTTCACCCCCACCGACGACGAACGCATCCTCAAGCGGCTGGACGACGACGGCGAGGTCATCGGGTTCCTCATCCACGAGATGAGCACTCTCACAGAGCCAAGCCCCGTCGAGTTCGAGCTTGCGTCCGAGGCCGCCGCCGATGACGTCGCCAACGTCACGGTCAAGGAGGCGGCCATAAGATTGGGCGTGTCTGAGCGCAGAGTGCGGAAGCTGGCCCGGGATGGCCGGGTGCAGGGAGCCACCAAGACCGGAGCGGAGTGGCTGATCCCGACGCCGGTCGAGGTGATTCCGGGAAGGCGTGGCCCCGTCGGTGTAGCGGGTCGTGAGTAGAGGAATAACGCAGTGGGAACCCGAAAAGTAAACAGACTGCACATCGTTTTCAGAGCAGACCATAAGCCCTACATTTATGGTGCGGTGCATAGAGTTGATGGAAGTGTGGACAATCAGTGGTGGGAAAGGCCATTTGTGGTCTCCAAGAAAAGATCTGATGGAGAGGAAGTCGTCTACGGTACCGTCAAGAGGACGCTCCAGAAAGTCCTGTCGCAGATGAACAGGCTCAGGACATTTCAACTGGCGACCGAGGAAAAGCTGGAGGCCGAGGGCATCACTCCTCTTGTGCCGGGGAACTCGACACTTCCCGAATCCGAGGTGACGGATCGCATCCTTGATGAACAGGACGAATTGATTGAGGATGTGTTGCTGGCAATCTCGGTGAACATCCGCATACTTTCCGAGATTTTCCCAAGGAAACTCAGGAAACACAAAGTCAGAGTCTATGACTACGACGACGGGGAGGTAGGGAAGATTGAACTCAGTAAGATAGCCAACTTGCTCCTCCACAATAGATACCTATTGATAAGAGGGGACCAGGTGGTGGATCTCATGTCCGATGAGAGGTTCCTGGCCGACAAGCCTCAAATGGGACTGAAGATCAATTTCCCTGAGTACATATCGGAGGTCGAGAAGGTGGTCACTGGGCTGACCGTCAAGGACCTGATCGGCAAGCTGCGGAGTATGACGGAGCTGCTATCTACGTCATCCAGTATGAAGGACATCGTTTTCCTGACCCAGAATCTCTACACGCTGGGCGATTCGGTTGTGGGCGACCCCAAGCCGATAGATGGTGGTCCCTTGAAGACCATTTTGGATAGGGTCGTAAGGAAGGACATCGACAGAATGTATCCGAACCCTTCAGCATCAATCGGTGTCAGCATTACCGCGGCTGTTACCTTCCGCACGCCGAGGTTCTACCTGGAACCTGACCTTCGTCACAAGCAGATTCGGACCCAGGTTGAGGTCAATGGCAGTCCCGAGTCGCTTGTCCTGGACTACGATGAATTCTTTAGGGAAGTGTCGAAGGCATCCGGCAACGCCACGCTCTGTACGAAGCCTAGTCACTAGACGCTCGTCGCTTCTCGAGTCCCCGGCCATCTCCTAGTCACTCCGAGAGGTCAAGAATCATTCTTGATAAGGGCGGCCCCTTGACAACGGCAGCCCGGACCGTTCATGATAAGTGTAAGACATTGTGTTACAACGGGAGGCAAAAAAACACGTGCCGGAGAAACGAAGGACCGTCACCTTCTCCCTGCCGCCCGCTATGGAAGAGCAACTGAGGTTGGTGGCCGAGGAAGACGGCCGCACCGTGAGCGAGCTTCTGCGCGAGGGGTTTCGCCTCTACCTGGAGGATAGGGAGTGGCGCAGGCAGGAGAGGACGCAAATGCGGCGCTCACGCCAGAACGAACAGGAATGAAGAACGAGGAGGAACTGATGAAAGAACAGCTCGACTACACGCCAGTCGCCCTCTACGCAAGGGTGTCCAGCGACCGCCAGGACGTGGATCTGTCCGTAGCAGCCCAGCTTCGGGCGCTCAGGGAACACGCCAAGAAGAACGACTACATGGTCGTCCGGGAGTACGTGGACGAGGCCGAGAGCGGCCGCGTCGCCGACCGACCACAGTTCAACAAAATGCTCGACGATGCTAAGAGGATAGAGACCCCATTCCAGGAGATTTTGGTCTGGAAGTTCTCCAGGTTCACCCGGAAGCGCGAGCACGCCGTCGCCTTCAAGTCCATGCTCAGACGAAGAGGCATCCGCGTGGTCTCCATCACCGAGCAGGCCGACGACAGCCCCACCGGCAAGCTGCTTGAGGGAATCATCGAGTCCGTGGACGAATTCTACAGCGAGAATTTGGCGCAAGAGGTCAGGCGGGGGATGCGGGAGGCCGCGTCCAGGGGCTTCTGGGTCGGCAGCCGGACGCCCTACGGCTACGACCGGGTCATGGTGCAGGACGGGGCCAAGAAGCGCCCCAAACTGGAGCTCAACCCGGATACGTCCCCCGTCGTCAAGCGCATCTTTGACATGGCCGAGGCCGGCACGGGGATGCTGAACATCGCCCGCACCCTCAACGACGAGGGCATCTCCAGCCCCACGGGAAAGCGCTGGTCCAAGAACGGCTCCCACTTCATCCTCAGAAACGAGGTCTACACGGGTACACTCCTTTGGGGCGGGAAGGGCAAGGTCAAGACCGAATCGGTACGGATCGAGAATGCGTTTCCTGCCATCGTCTCAAAGGAACAGTTCGAGGCCGTCAATGAGTTGCTGCGCTCCCGCGCACCCAAGATGGTCAACCCCCGAAGGGTGGCCAGCTCGTACTTGCTCAGCGGCATGGTCAAGTGCCGCAGATGCAACCGAGCCCTGACCGGCCAGGACGCCAAGAGCGGTCAGTTCACCTATTACGTCTGCCAGTCACTCATCAAGATGGGCAGCGGGTCCTGCGATACTCCCAGGCTCAACGCCCGACGCTTTGAGGAACTCGTTGTGAGCAAGATCCGCACCAACATCCTCACCGAGTCCAATATCCGCAACCTGGTGCAGGCTGTGGATGAGCAGATGGATGGGGTGGCCTCCGAGCAGCGCGAGAAGCTGGAGACCATTGAGGCGGAGCTTGAGGATGTGAAGAGAAAACTGGGCCGCATCTGGCACCTCGTGGAGAACACCAACATTGACATGGCTAAAGCCGCAGACCGCATCACGGAGCACCGGGACCGTCAGGAACTCCTGGAGGACGCGGCACACGAGGCCCGGACCCTCCTCGGCCAGCGCAGGTCTGTCCTCGACGACCTGAACACCATCGCTGACTACGCTCAGGACATGAGGGATTTCCTGGAGGAAAGCGAGCTCACCGAGCGCAGAGCCTTCCTGGAGTCCTTCGTAAAGGAGATCGTCGTCATGCCCGGCGACGCCCTGATCCGCTACACCGTGCCTATGCCCGAGGACAGTTTGATACCAGGAGGGGTCACCGAAAAGGTGGCCTTGAAAAGCGCCCTAATGACTACCGCCGCGAGCGGTTCGGACTTCAGTCAAAAATGGTGGAGGGAGTGGGATTCGAACCCACGATGCCGTCGCCGGCATAACGGTTTTCAAGACCGCCGCATTCGTCCGCTCTGCCATCCCTCCCCGGCCCTGTGGTCATTATAGACGGGGCGTTGGGGCTGGCCTCCGTTAAACGGCGCGGCCCCGGCGGTGAGACCGGGGCCGCGGACGGCTGCGTTCCTGCTCGGCGCTAGTTCTTGCCGAGGAAGCGGGCGAGGTTGTCGCGCATGATCTTCTTGACCACGTCGTCGGGCTGGCTCTTCAGCTGTGTGACGTACTGGATCGGGTCGGGGATGCCTTCTGAGTGCGGGAAGTCGGAGCCGAAGACGAGGCAGTCGGTGCCGATCACGTCGATGGCGCGCTGCACGTTCTCCTCGGGGAACGGTGCGACCACGAAGCGGCTCTTGAAGAGCTCGCTGGGACGCATCGTGAGGTCGCCGCCCCACTTGGGCTTGCGACCTGCCAGGTGGGCGTGGTCGAGCTTGCGGATCCAGTACGGGACCCACGGCACGCCGAACTCGGCGATCAGCACGTTCAGGTTAGGGAAGCGGTTGAGCAGCCCGTGGAAGACCAGCATCGCCGTGGTCTCCATGATCGGGAAGTCGCTCCACTGCGTCAGCCACTGGAAGGCGTTGAAACCGGCGTACTGACCGTTCGGGTCTTCGCTCCACTCCGCGCCGCGGTGGTTCAGGGTTGCGCCGAGGTGGACGACGATGTTCAGGTCGGCCTCATTGGCGCGGGCCCAGAACGGGTCGAAGTACGGGTCGGCGGGAGATCGGCCGTAGGAACCCTTAGCGTTGAGGCCGACGAGCCGCGCGCCCTGCTTGATGCAGCGGTCGAGCTCCTCGACGGCGAGGTCGACGTCGTAGAGCGGGATGTAGCAGGGGGTGAAGATACGTTCCTGGTACGCGTAGCCCCAGTCTTCTTCGAGGTAGCGGTTCCACGCGCGGGCCGCCGCATAGCCGGCGGTGGCGTCGTGGTTCTGGAATGGCGCCTCGGCGCTGCTGCCCGCGTGGACCACGGCGGCCTGGACGCCCTGGGAGTCCATGAGCGCGAGACGCAGGTCGTGGTCCTCGAAGGCAGGCTCCATGTCGCGGTAGGTCTCCACGAGCTTGGCCAAGCCTTCCTTGTCGAGACCCTTGCCGGCGTTCATCTTGTTGAGCATGGCGCCGGGGACGGGAATGTCGCCCTTCATCTCGGGAAGCTCGAGAGGATTGGTGCCGCCGTGCAGGCCGACGGTGTGGAAGCCGAGCGTCTTCGCCTTGTGCTCATCCCCGACGAAGTCCGTGGTGGTCAGGTGCGTCTTGCCGCCGGGGAAGACTCGGTCGACGTACTTCTTCTCGAGGAAGCGGACCTCGGCATCCTCGGGCGGGTAGATGTGGTTGTCGGCGTCGAAGGCCATGTAGGGCAGCTTCGCCTCGACCTCGGCCTGGTAGACGCCCCGTTCACCTGTGGTAGTCATGGGAACCCCCTCTGCAAGTGTCGCGCTCGCATTATACGCGCGCGGTCCGCGCACGCACGCCAAATATACATGAGCGGGGATGCGAGCGCGACACCATACGGGCGGCCGCCGTCTATACTCTCCGCGTTCAAACCCTTTCGAGAATCGACTCCATGCCCGAACGAGCACTTGCCGGCGTCCGCGTCCTCGACCTCAGCGACAGCATCGCCGGCGCCTACTGTACCCGGCTCCTCGCCGACCTCGGCGCGGAGGTGATCTTGGTGGAGCCGCCCGGCGGGCATCCCTTGCGGCGCACCGGGCCTTTTCCAGGCGACAAGCCCCACCCAGAGAAGAGCGGCCTCTTCCTCCACTTCTGCGCCAACAAGCGCAGCGCCGCCCTCGACCTCGTAACGCTCGAGGGACGCGCCCGCGTCCGCGCCCTCGCCGCCGAGGCCGACCTCGTTGTCGAGAGCCGCCCGCCATCTATTTCCGCGCCGGATGGGCTGGACCCCGCGTCGCTCATGGCGCTGAACGACCAGCTGGTGGTGACGTCGGTCACCGAGTTCGGTCTCACCGGCCCGTACAAAGACTGGCAGGGTGAGGAGATCGTCCACTGGGCCATGGGCGGCTATATGCACTTCGTCGGGAGCGCCGACCGCGAGCCGCTGCTCACCCCCAACCACCAGGCACAGCAGCACGCCGGGGGTCAGGCCGCCATCGCCTCGCTCGTCGCGCTGCGCCGCGCCCGCCTCGACGGCGTCGGCCAGCACGTCGACCAGTCGGTCATGGAGGCCATGCTCGCCGCCCACAACTGGACGACCACCCACTGGGTTTTCTTGGGGGAGGAGCAAAAGCGCACCGGCTCCCAGCTCCTCCGCTGCAAGAACGGATGGGTACACTTCGAGGCGACCTCCCTCAACCCCAACTTCCTGTTGCTCGCCGGGCGGCCCGACCTGCTCGACGACCCCCGCTTCATCCCCGAGGGAGAATGGACGCCGGAGCGACGCGACGCCATGCTCGACCTCCTCCGCGACTGGTGCGCCACGGTCACCAAGGAGGAGGCCTTCGAGCAGGCCCAGGAGCTCGGCCTGCCCGTCGCTCCCGCCTACGACGTCGCCGACCACATGGCGTCGCCCCACCTGCGGGCCCGCGGCTGGCCTACGACCGTTGAGCACCCCGCCGCCGGCGAGGTCGCGCTGCCGGGCTTTCCATACCTGTTCTCGGAGACGCCGGCGTCGGTGCGGCGGCCCGCGCCCTTGCTCGGCGAGCACACCGGTGGCTGGAGCCCGCACCCATCGCGCTCGCAGACCGCTCCGGTCATTCCCCCACGCCCTCCAATCGAGTCGCCGGGGCCGCCCCGTGCGCCACTCGAAGGCATTCGCATCCTCGAGATCACGAACAACTGGGCCGGCCCGGTCACCTGCCGGATGCTCGGCGACCTCGGCGCGGAGGTCATCAAGATCGAGTCACCCACCCGGCTCGCCGCCCGCGTCGGCCAGTTCGCCGGCAATCAGGGCTTCGAGCGGTACTGGGACCGCTGCAGCTACTTCCTCGAAATGAACCGCAGCAAGTACGGCCTCTCCATCGACCTCTCGACCGCCCGCGGGCGGGACATCTTCCTCCGCCTCGTCGAGGACGCCGATATCGTCGTCGAAAACAACACCCCGCGCGTCATGCGCAACCTCGACCTGGAATACCCCGTGCTGAAGGCGGTCAACCCCGCGATCATCATGCTCTCGATCTCCGGCTTCGGGCAGACGGCGCCGGGCCGCGATTTCAGCGCCTTCGGCTCGAACATCGAGGCCGCCTGCGGCATCGCCTCACTGACCGGCTACGCCGGCGACGACCAGCCCTACAACACCACCAACTACTACGCCGACCCCATCGCCACGGTCCATGCCCCCGTCGCGCTCCTCGCCGCGCTGGAATACCGCGACGCCACCGGACGCGGTCAGTACATCGACATGGCCCTGAACGAGGGCGGCATCGTCTTCTGCTCGGAAGCGTTCATGGAGTACGGCCTTGCCGGACGCGTCCCCCAGCGCCGGGGCAACCGCCACCCGCGCTTCGCACCCCAGGGCGCCTACCCCTCCATGGGCGAGGATGCGTGGATGGTGCTGACGGTGCGCTCCGACGGCGAGTGGAGCCGGCTGCGGGAGGTCGTCGGCGACCCGCGCCTCGACGACCCGCGCTTCGACTCGGTCGACGGCCGTCGCGCCGCCCACGACGAGATCGACGAGGTGCTTGGCGCGTGGAGCGCCGGCCTCGACCACTACGAATCGGCGCGGCGGCTCCAGGAGGCCGGCGTCCCCGCCGGGCCGGTGCTCGCCAACTGGGAGATGATCAGCGACCTCCACGCCCACGAGCGCGGCTTCTACGTGATGCTGCCCACCCGCCGCGTCGGAGCTTGGGTCCACAGCGGCATGCCCTGGCACTTCTCGCGGACGCCGGGCGTCATCCGCCGCGACAGCCCCGCCTACGGCGAGCACAACCGGCTGGTGCTGGAACGCCTGCTTGGGCATGAAGGCCGGCGAGATTGATGTCCTGTACCGCGACAGGGTCGTCGCCGAGGACCCGCCCGAGCGATACCTCCGGCGCTAGCCGCCGCCCTCGCGCTTCTCGATGGCGCGCTTGGCGCGCTCCTCGAAGCTCCCCGACATGCCGAACCATTTCATGGCCAGCTGCGCCCAGCGCAGGGCCTGGTCGCGGCTCATGTCCTGGTTGCGGTCGAGGTGCGACAGGGTCAGCCGCACCCCCGCCGGGCTCATCGCCGCGATGGTCCGCGCCATCTCCAGCGCGCGGTCCATGACCTCCGCGCTGGGGTGCCTCGCGGTGGCGAAGCCGATGCGCTCCGCTTCCTCGGCGCCCACGACCTTGCCGGTGAGGACGATCTCCTTGGTCTTGGTCGTGCCGACGAGGCGCGACCAGCGGGTGCTCGCGCCCCAGCCGCCGAGCCCGGTGCCGAGGTTCTTCAGGTGCCAATCGCTGATCTGCGCCGCCTCGCCCACCAACCGGAAGTCGCAGGCCAGGGCGAGCTCGACGCCGCCGGTGCTGCACACCCGTCAACGACGGCGATGGAAGGCTTGAGCATGTCGTCGATGTCGTTGGCGAGCTCGTAGCCGAGGCTACCCGCGGGGGCCAGTCCTTCGCCGGCGGCCTTGAGGTCGGCCCCTGCCGAGAAGCAGGGTCGCCCGTCGGCGCGCGGCGCGCCGGTCAGCAGCCAGACGTGGATGCGGTCGTCGGCCTCGATCTCCGCAACGGCCGCGGCCACCTCTTCAAGGATCGGCCGGTGCAGCGCGTTCAGCCGCTCCGGACGGTTCAGCGTCACCACCGCGACGCCGTCCGCCGACTCCTCATACCTGATGAACTCGTATGCCAAAGCGGCCTCCCGCGCTATCGTTCTCGCAGTATAGCGAGGATGCGTCGTTTGCTGACGGGTCTGGTGGTCAAGCCTTCGGCTATGGCCCCGGTTAGCGCTGCATCCGCCGTCTCGACCTTGACTTCAGCGGGATCTTCTAGGGTTAGTAGGATATCTTCCCCTTCCTCAAGGTCTAGGGGTTGCTCTGGGGCGATGATCCCCTTTGTGAATCTTGCATTGACGACCTTCATTGCTGGCTACCGCGCGGTAGTGCGGTCTCACCCTAGACATCCACGAGTTGCGCTGACGACCGGGGCTCTGGGATAGGTTGGCCGTCCTCGGCCAGCAATTCCAGGTGGGAGACGATGGCCTCTTGGATAAGCGCAGAGACCTCCTCCCTGGTATCCGCCACCGCGACGCATCCAGGCAGGTCGGGGACATAGGCCCCGTAGCTGGTAGGGCCCTCTTCAACAATGACGGTGTATCTCATGAGCCCCGGGCGGCCCCCTAACCCGCCGCGATCCGCTCGAAGCCCGTGTACGGGTGCAGCGCCTCCGGCACCACGACCGAGCCGTCGGCCCGCTGGTTGTTTTCCAGGATGGCGATCATGATGCGGGGCAGGGCGAGGCCGGAGCCGTTGAGGGTGTGGGGGAAGGCGGGCCGGGCGCCCTGCTCGGTGCGGTAGCGGATGTTGGCGCGCCGCGCCTGGAAGTCGGTGCAGTTCGAGCAGCTGCTGACTTCGAGCCACTCCTGGCAACCCGCCGCCCAGACCTCGATGTCGTAGGACTCCGCGGCGGCGAAGCCGAGGTCGCCCGCGCAGAGTTGCAGCAGGCGGTGCGGCAGGCCGAGGGCGCCGGCGATGTCTTGCGCGTGGGCGACGAGGTCCTTGAGAGCGGCGGGCGAGTCCTCGGGCTCGACGATCTGGTACATCTCGACCTTGTCGAACTGGTGGCCGCGCTTCAGACCGCGGATGTCCTTGCCCGCCGACATCTTCTCGCGGCGGAAGCAGGCGGTGTAGGCGACGTGCTTCAGCGGCAGCGTGCCCGGAGGGAGGATCTCGCCGCCGTAGAGCCCCGTGATCGGCACCTCGGCGGTGGGCACCATCCAGTAGTCCTCTTCGGCGTCGCGGTAGAGGTTGTCCCGGAACTTGGGCAGCTGCCCCGCGCCGAAGATCGTCTGCTCCCGCACCATGTAGGGCAGGTAGACCTCGGTGTAGCCGTGCCGGTCGATATGCCGGTCGAGCATCCACTGGATCAGGGCGCGCTGGAGCTTGGCGCCGGCGCCGGTGAGGGTGTAGAAGCGCGATCCTGATATGCGTTGGCCGCGCTCGAAGTCGAGGATGCCGAGGGCCTCGCCGATCTCCCAGTGCGGACGCGGTTCGAAGTCGAACGTGGGGAGGTCGGCGCCCTCGCTGAGCACGACGTTGCCGGCCTCGTCCTCACCGTCGGGGACGTTAGCCGCGGCGATGTTGGGCAGGCGGGCGAGGATCTCGTCGATCTCCGCCCCCAGCGCGCCGCTCTTTGATTCGAGGTCCTTGATGCGCTCGCCGACGCCGCGCATCTCCTCAATCAGCTCCGGCGGCTTGGGGTTCATGCGCGAGAGCTTCTTGCTCGTTTCGTTGCGGGCGGCGCGGAGCGTCTCCCCCTCCGTCATCAGGGCGCGGCGTTCGGCGTCGGCTTCGAGGAGGCGGTCGATGGGGGCGTCCTCGTGCCGCCGTGCCATCGCGGCGCGAACGGAGTCGGGGTCGCGGCGAATCAGTTCGAGGGAGAGCATGGCTTCTCGATCGGAGTGGACGACGGAGGGAGCACGTGAGGGGTGTGCGAGGGTCAGGCGACCTTGAGCACCTTAATCTTGGTTGCGCCGGCGGGGGCCGCGACGCGGGCGGCGTCGCCGGAACGTTTGCCGAGGATGGCCTTGCCGATCGGACTCTCGTTGGAGATGCGGCCCGCCCTGGGGTCGGCTTCCAGGTGGCCCACGATGGTGTAGGTCTCCTCGGCGCCGTCCTCGTGCTGCACGGTCACCGTCGACCCGATGGCCGCGCGCTGCGTCACCCGATCGTGGCGGGCAACCTGCGCGTGCTTAAGGATGTTCTCGATTTCGAGGATGCGGCCTTCGATCTTTGCCCGCTCCACGACGGCGTCGTCCACCAGGGCGTCGCCGGTGACCTCGAGGTCGCGGGCGGCATGCAGCTTGCGTCCGACCTCGGCCCTACGCCGGTTGCGCAGATCTTCGAGCTCTTCGTGCAGCCTGGCCATGCCCTGGGGAGTAAGGAAGACAGGTTCTTGGGTCATAAGGCCAGCCCTCACCCTGTCCGCTCCCGTCGAAAGGGAGCAGGCGGCGCGATGCTCATTCCAAAGGAGGGAATACGGCGGCGCGCCCCGACGGTAACCAAAATTATAGGTTCGGGCGCTTGCCTTTGTAAAGCAGAGGGCCTAGGAAAGGGCGGCGGGCCGGGATGCGAGAGAGGCGCGCCGTGCCGCCTGCACCGTGTTGTCGACCAGCATCGCAACCGTGACCGGGCCGACCCCGCCCGGCACGGGCGTGATCATCGAGGCGACTTCCTTCACCTCGTCGAAGTCGACGTCGCCGACGAGGCGGTAGCCTCGCTTCGCAGATGGGTCGGGCACGCGGTTGATGCCGACGTCGACGACTACGGTGCCGGGGCGGACCATGTCGGCCTTCACCCACTGCGGGTCGCCCGTGGCGATCACCAGAATGTCGCCCTTGCGCATGAGCGAGCCGATGTCGTGGGTGTGCGTGTGGCAGAGGATGATCGTGGAGTTGGCGGCGTGCTTGACTTCCTGAGACAAGAGGAGAGCGAGCGGCTTGCCCACGATGTTGCTCCTCCCGCAGATGACGACCGTCTTGCCGTCCGGGTCGACGCCCAGGTGGAGCAGCATGCGGAGGATGCCTGCCGGCGTCGCGGGGACGAAGCCGGGCCGGCCCACGGCGAGCAGCCCCATGTTCGTCGGATGCAGGCCGTCGACGTCCTTGGCCGGGTCAAGAGCCTCGATGATGGGGAACGGGTCGAGGTGCGGCGGCAACGGGAGCTGGACGAGGATGCCGTGGAAGGATTCTTCGTTGTTGAGGGAGCGGATCAGGTCGAGGAGGTCGCGGTGGGTCGACGAAGACGGCAGTGTGAAGACGCGGCTGTCCACACCCACCCGGCCGCACGCCTTGATCTTGTTCCGGACGTAGACGTGGGAGGCGGGGTCGTCGCCGACGAGCACGGCGGCGAGTCCGGGGTTGATGCCTTCCTCGCGGAGCGCGGCGACGTCCCTGGCGGCCTCGTCGAGAATGGCCGCGGCGATGGCCTTGCCGTCAATCAGGGAAGCAGTCATGCGTCCCACCGGAGCGCGGCGCTCGTGGATGCTGGGGACGAGTACGGCGGGAGGGGCGAAGGTCGGCGCACGGCCTCTAGTGTACCCGATGATCCCCGATGGTGGAATAGGGATCGACGCTCCATTTCAAGAATCAGTTTTCCTCTTTCCCGCTTGTCGAGTGGCAGCAGAGGCATGTTCCCTTGCTTGGGGGGTACCCGAAATGCGCCGGTACTAGGGTCGGCAAGGGAATGAGCATAAAGAGGGCCTCGCTCATCCGTCTCTGCCGCCGCCGGCCCTTGCTTGCGGCCGATTGAGTCAGCCGCTTCGCTCCAACCGCGTCCGATACTCCTCCGGGACAGTGGCGCCTCCGTAGATCTCCTCCAGCGCCTCAAAGACCTTTGGGAACCGGTTTCTCAGCGCTGCCACGTCGGTGCCTGTCCCCAATTCGTCGGTCACCTCAAAATATCCCGTGCTGAGCACCGCAAAGAACTCCATGACGTTAGCCATCATGTGACTGCCCTCGTAGATTCCCGCCCGCACCGCTTCCTGGTAGAAACGGTCCCATGCTTCGTAGTCATCCTGCGTGAAGCACAGGTTCTGGATGGAGTGGGCGAATTCGTGCACGGCTACGAGTCCTCGGTATGGCTGATAGGGATGCTGAGGCCCGATGATGCCCAGCAACTGCTCTTCCGCAGCTGCGGTAACCGGGTGGCCCGGTACCGCGCCCAGGCCTCGTATCTCGAAGCTGTCCCGCCTTCGCCCTGTGAAATCGCTGGTTCCGACCACATATTCGAATTCCGGCAACGAGGTCACCAGTTCGTCCTTGGGGGTGATGGCCAGATCTCCTCTCATCCGGACCATGCACAGGGCGATGTCCTGCCTTCCCGACAGCATGGCGGCTACGATATCGGCTCCGGCCTCTACGGCCGCTGGGTCGACACTGCCGGCAGCCTTAACGGCTATCCCGTTGACCGACAGAAACTGGGTGTAGTATTCGGCCTCCCTCGTGAAGGGCCGCAGGCTGTCCAGCATCGCGTCCCTTACCCTGCCGTACTGCCCCACCTCGTGCTCGCACATCCAAGCACGGGCCCTGAATCCTTGCGGGTTGCCGGGCAAGAGGTCGGATACCAGCACCAACTCGGCCACGTCGATGACACAAAAGCCTGGGCTCTCCTGCACCCGGTAGCGGATCCGCGTGGCGGGCTGGTCACCCGCCATGGCGTTTTCGACTGAGGTGACTTCGAAAAGGGAGGCGCTGGGCCACCAGTCTTCGCGGAGACCATACCGGACCAGTCGGGTGAACTGGTCCAAGTCGTATTCGCGTGGGAGGTATTGCGACGCTATTGTGAGGTCACCTACTGGTGAGTCGCTCCTGTAGCGCCCTTCCTCTACCCGGTACCAACCGTCGGCCAACTCGACGGTGTGGCCGTACTCCATGTCCCGTGTGGTGACCCCCCTGTCCCGGTTACTCGGCGCCGGCACCGGTGCCAGAGTCGGCGTTGGCGGTGGAGTCGGAGTCGCGGTTGGCTGCGGTGTCGGGGTTGGCGTGTTGGTCGGTGTTGGGATCGATGTGGCCGTCGCCGCTGGCGTTGGCAAGGGCGTTGGTTGTGGAGTCGGAGTCGCGGTTGGCTGCGGCGTCGAGGTTGGCGTGTTGGTCGGTGTTGGGATCGATGTGGCCGTTGTCGCTGTTGTCGCCGGTGTCGGCAAAGGCGTTGGCTGTGGAGTTACCGTCCCGGCCGGCTGCGGGGTCGCCGTCCTTCTAAGAGCAGGAGTGGAGGTCGGAGGCGTTGCCCGCGTGGGCGTGGGTGCCGAGGTTGCTGCCGGTTCCTCGATCGGGGCCGGTGTCGATTCCCGTGCTTCGGTGGGAGACGGAGTCGGGGAGGCTGGCTCAGGGGACGCCGTTGGCCCCGAGCAGGCGGTCAGGGACAGCAGGATTACCAGGGCAGCTAATGCCAGTGGTCTCAACACGAGATCTCTCTCCTCCCCATACTATGCCCGATGCGAGCAGGACATAACCCGCGACCCCCTACCGCGGCAAGCCGAGCCCGCGCGTGGCGATGACGTTCCGCTGGATCTCCGACGTCCCGCCTCCGATGGTCGCCGCGATGGCGGAGACGTAGGCGCGATGCAGCCGCCCGTTCCAAGGGGCGTGGGGCGCTCCCTGCTTTAGCTGTCCGTAAAGGCCGACGACCTCCATGCCCGCCGCCGCCACGTGCTGGCCGAGCTCGCTGGAGAAGAGCTTCGCCGTCGACGCCTCCCGGTTGGGGACCTCTTTGCGGGTCTGCATCGAGGCGATGTTGTACGCCATCCAACGGCCGATCTCGCACTTGATCGCGAGCTCGGCAAGCTGGTGCTTGATGCGCTGGTACTTGTCGAGGCGGCCCCGCCACGGTCCGTTCAGCGCCAACGCCGAAAGCTCCTCAACGGTGCGCCGCATGCCGCCGAAGACGGCGATGCTGGAGCGCTCAAAGTCGAGAAGCTGCGCCGATTGGTACCAGCCGCGGTCGCGCTCGCCAATGAGGTTGCGCCGGGGCACGCGGACGTTGTCGAAGAAGACCTGGTTGAAGCCGTGGGTGTCCATCATGTTGATCAGCGGGCGGACGGTGACCCCGGGCGTCTTGAGGTCGACGATGAAGTTCGTGATCCCCTTGTGCTTCGGCGCGTCGGGATCGGTGCGCGTGGAGAGAAAGATGTAGTCGGCGCGGTGGGCGTCCGACGTCCAGATCTTGGAGCCGTTGACCACGAAGTCGTCGCCGTCCTCGACGGCGGCGGTGGTGAGAGAGGCGAGGTCCGAGCCCGCGTTCGGCTCGGAGAAGCCCTGGCAGAAGTAGGCGTCGCCCTGGGCGATGCGGGGCAGGAAGTCCTGCTTCTGCTCTTCGGTGCCGTGGATCATCAGGATCGGTGCGGCGTAGAAGATGCCCCGCCGGTGCGCCCCGATCGGCGCGCGCTGGTAGGCCATCTCCTCGTTGAAGATAGCCTGGTCGATGTGGTCGCGGGCCAGGCCGCCGTACTCCTTGGGCCAGGGGAGGGCGATCCAGCCGCGCCGCGCCAGCGCTTTGGAGAAGTCGGGCGACCACCCCGCGCCCATGCCGATCTCGCCGGTGGCCTTGGGAAGCTCCTCGTCCAGGAAGTCGCGGACCTCTTGGCGGAAGCGCTGCTGCGCCTCGGTGAACCTGAAGTCCATCACAACCTCCTGGAATCCGACGTCTCCCCCCGGCGGCAAGCGTAGCGCAGCCCGCCCGTGCGGGAAAGGCGCGGCGGGGTTTCCTTCGCCGCGTTTCCGTTGCAACATAGGCGGGCCCGACCCCGGCGGCCCGACCCCGGCGGGCGATGGAGAGCATCCGTGACCACACCCGCAACCACCACGTCCGCGGCCGAGCGCGACATCGAGGTGCTCGGCCGTCCCCTGCGCCTGATCGAGGGGGGGCAAGGCGACCCCCTCCTGGTGCTCCACCGTGACAACGGACATCCCGGTTGGGGGCGCTTCGAGGCCCACCTCGCCGAGCGCTTCACCGTCTACCTGCCCTCGCATCCCGGCTTCCACGGCTCCGACGCCGCGTCCTGGACCTGGCTCGAAAGCGTCCGCGACGTCGCCGCCGTCCATCAGGCCCTATTGAGCGCGTTGGGTCTTGCCTCCGTCCGTGTTATCGGCCACGGATTCGGCGGCTGGCTCGCCGCCGAAATGGCCACCCTCGACCACGGCCGGTTCGAGTCGCTGGTGCTGGTGAACCCGATGGGCATCCTGCCGAGCGAGGGCGAGATCTTCGACCAATTCCTGGTGAACTCCGAGACCTACGCTAAGCAGATGTTCAGCGACCCGGCAGTGTTCGAGGCAGTCTACGGCGCCGAGCCTCCGTTCGAGCAGCTCGAGGCGTGGGAGACCGACCGCGAGATGTCGACGCGCATCGCCTGGCGTCCCTACATGTACAACCGCGCGCTCCCCGGTCTGCTTGCGGGAGTCGAGGCCCCGGCGCTGATAGTGGCCGGCGCCGAGGATGCCGTCGTGCCCAATGCCTGCGCCCGCGCCTTCGCCGACGCCCTCCCCAACGCCCGCCTGGAGACGCTGCCCGCGGGCCACGCCCTCGATCTGGAGCGCCCCGCCGAGCTCGCCGAGCTCTGCCTCGGCCATCTGGCCTGACACCCTCTATCGAGGACTCGCCTCCCAACCCAGGAGATCACCGATGCACTTCATGTACTTCACCGAGCAGCCGATGAACGCCTACCCCGAGGACAAGGTCGACGAGCGCGTCTCCACCGGCGGGGGACGGTCCCTCGGCGTCACGGCGCTGATGTTCTCCAACAAGTACTTCGACCCCGTCGAGGGCAGCCGCCTCTACAACGAGCGGCTGGAGGAGTACCGCCTCGTCGACGAGGTCGGCTTCGACGGCATCATGCTCAACGAGCACCACACCGCGCCCTTCTGCATGTCGCCCCGCATCATGATCTTCGCCTCGATCCTCGCCGCCATGACCGAGCGGGTGAAGATCGTCCTCCTCGGCTACCCCCTCCCGATCACCGAGAGCCCCGTCCACGCCGCCGAAGAGCTTGCCATCGTCGACATGATCTCCAAGGGCCGGCTCGTCTCCGGCCTGGTGCGCGGCGGCGGCGTCGAGAACATCCAGGCCAACGTCAACCCGCTCCACAACCGCGACCGCTTCGAGGAGGCCCACGACCTCCTCATCAAGACGTGGACCGAGCCCGGCCCCTTCCGTTGGGAGGGCCGCCACTACCAGTTCCGCGTCGTGAACCCGTGGGCCGTGCCGCTCCAGAAGCCGCACCCCCGCATCTTCATCCCCGGCATCTCCAGCCGGGAGACCGTCACCTGGGCCGCCAAGCACCGCTACCCCTACATCGGCCTCAACACCAACTACGAGACCAACCGCAAGATCCGCGCCCTCTACGCGGAGGGCGCCCGCGAGGTCGGCTACGAGCCCGGCCCGGAGAACTTCGGCGTGCTGCTCCAGTGCCACGTCGCCGAGACCGAGGAAAAGGCGTACCAAAACGCGCAAGAGTTCCTGTGGATGGCCGGCGAATTCACCGGCCTCACTCACCCGGTGTGGGGGACGCCCTCGGGCTATAGCTCGCCGGGGAACCGCACCCCGCTCATCCAGGTCGCCGCCGGACGCCGCCCCGGCCCCAAGCCGCCGCCGCTGGAACAGCGCCTGAAGGACCGCACTCTCCTCTACGGCACGCCCGACCAGATGATCGAGCAGTTGAAGGAAGTCATCCAACGCAACGAGCTCGGCATCCTCTGCCTCTGGGGCAACGACGGCCGCGTTAATCACGAGGACTCCAAGACCTGCATCCGGCTCATGGGCCAGGAGGTCCTCCCCGCCGTCCGCGACTTCTGCGACCGCGAGGGCTACAACAGCCCCTTCGACGTCGACACGCCCGTGAGCGCCGCCTACAACTGACCGCCGCTCCGCGTTGACGCTCCACCGGCGCCGCCGTACTATCGCCGCGTCCGCCCCCATCCGGCGAGAGGCAGGTGACGCGCGATGGCTACGCTGGAGTTGAAGTTCGGCGTCGTCTCCACCGACGAGCACATCCAAGAAGACCGCGACGTCTGGACGGACCGGATGTCCGCCGCCCGCTTCGGCGACGACATTCCCCACATCGCCGAGTTGCCTGACGGCACCGAGCACTGGTTCATCCGCGGAGAGCTCGCCCGCTTCTCCAACCACAAGGTCGCCAGCGTGGCCGCCGCCATGACGCCGCGTAATGCCGAACCCCAGCGTTGGGAAGAGGTCCCCCGCCAGACCTACGTCCCCGCCGAGCGCCTGAAGGCCATGGACCGCGACCACGTCGACACCCACGCCTTCTTCCCCAACGTCGCCGGCATCACCAATCAGAACTTCCAGCAGGGCGGCAGCGACGAGTTCCGCCTCGCCTGCCTCCGCGCCTACAACGACTGGCTCGCCGAAGAGTGGACCGCCTTCAGCCCGCGCTTCATATCCCAGGCCATCGTGCCCATGTGGGACGTCGAGGCCGCCTGCGATGAGATACGCCGGGCCGTCGGCAACGGTCACAAGGCCGTCGTCTGGCACGGCGCGCCCGAGGTCTTCGGCCTCCCCCACTTCAACGACCGCCAATGGGACCCGGTCTACGCCACCTGCGCCGATCTCGGGGTTCCCATGTGCCTGCACATCGGCGCAGTCCCCATCCTCGAGGCCTGGCCGGGCTACGACGACAGCACCCGAATCGCGATGGGCTCCACCCGCTCCATCTCGTCGCACATGCAGATCGTCACCAACGTCCTCTTCTCCGGCGTCCTCGACCGCTTCCGCGACCTCAACGTGACGATCGTCGAGAGCGGCATCGGCTGGATTCCCTACCTGCTGGAGACCGCCGACCACGAATACGAGAACCTGAACGTCCGCGCCACCGGCCTGGAGAGCAAGCCCAGCGAGGCCTTCCGCCGCCAGGTCTACGCCAGCTTCTGGTTCGAGCGCCTCGGCGTCGAGATGCGGCACCACATCGGCGTCGACAACATCCTCTACGAGACCGACTTCCCCCACCCCACCTCGACGTGGCCCGACTCGAAGGCCTGCCGCGAGTCCTGCCTCGCCGGCGTCCCCGAGGACGAACAGGTCAAAATGCTGCGGGAGAACGCCATCCGCCTCTTCCACCTCGACGTCGACCGCTCAGGAATCGAGGCCTAGCCGTGACCAGCGAGAGAGATGCTTGGCTGGCCCGCGTCGTCGAGGAGCCGATCGACCCCGATCTGCCCATCTGCGACCCGCACCACCATCTCTGGGACCGCCCCGGCAACCGCTACATGATCGACGAAATCGCCGCCGACGTGAGCAGCGGGCATAACGTCGTTTCCACCGTCTTCGTCGAGTGCCGGGCCATGTACCGTGCCGAGGGCCCCCACGAGATGCGCGTCGTCGGCGAGACCGAGTTCGCCCAGGGCATCGCGGCCCAGAGCGCCAGCGGCAGCTACGGCCCGTGCCGTATCGCCAAGGGGATCGTCGGCAAGGCCGGCCTGCCCCTCGGCGACGCCGTGGCCGCCGTCCTCGACGCCCAGCTCGCGGCCAGTCCCAACCGCTTCCGCGGTATCCGCTACTCGGCGAGCTGGGACGCCGCACCGGAGGTCGAAATCGCCAAGACGACCCCGGAGCCCGGCCTGCTCGGCGACGCCACCTTCCGCCAGGGTTTCGCGCAGCTTGCGCCGCGGGACCTGACCTTCGAGGCGTGGGTCTACCATCCCCAGCTTCCCGAGGTCGCCGACTTGGCGCGCGCCTTCCCCGACACCACGATCATCCTCGACCATGTCGGCGGCCTGATCGGCATCGGCCCCTACGCCGACGCACAAGAGGAGGCGTTCGAGGCGTGGAAGCGGGGCATCGCGGCCGTGGCGGAGGCGCCGAACGTCGTGGTGAAGCTGGGCGGCCTCGGCATGCCGCGATGCGGCTTCGGCTTGCATGAACGGCCCGACCCGCCCACCTCGGCGGAACTTGCCGTTACGATCAGCCCCTACATCCACTGGTGCATCGAGCAGTTCGGCGTCGAGCGCTGCATGTTCGAAAGCAACTTTCCCGTCGACAAGGTCTCCTTCTCCTACGGCGTGATGTGGAATGCCTTCAAGCGGCTGACCAAGGATTTCAGCCCCACCGAGCGTGCCGCCCTCTTCCACGACAACGCCGTCCGCGTCTACCGGCTCGACCCCTAACCGCGATGGTCGTCGATACCCACATCCACGTCACCTCCAGGGACCACGACGCTTATCCAATCGAGCGCGAGTGGATACCCCGCCGCCTCGAGCGCCTGGTTCTCACCGGCGAGGACCTGATCGCGCTCATGGACGAGGCCGGTGTCGACCGCGCCGTGCTCGTCCAGGCCACCAACACCCACGGCTACGACAACGCCTACGCCGCCGACATGGCGCGGGCCTACCCCGGCCGCTTCTCCACCGTGTGCTGCGTCAACGTCTCCCAGCCCGACGCCGTCGACCGCCTGGCCTACTGGGTGGCCGGGCGCGGCATGGGCGGCGTCCGCCTCTTCAACGCCATGACCGGCGACGATTCCTGGCTCGACGAAGCGCCCTGCGATGGCCTCATCGCCAAGGCCCGCGACCTTGGCGTGCCGGTCACGCTTTGCTCCCGCCACCCCGACCTCGGCCGCGTCCGCGCCGTCCTCCAACGGTCCCCCGACCAGCCCTTCGCCCTCGACCACCTCGGCTTCATGCCGAACCTCGAATCGCCGCCGTTCACCCCCTCGGACGATTTCCTTGCGCTCGCGGACTTCCCCCACGTGTCGCTCAAGTTCTCCGCCGTCAACCAGTGGGCCGTCGATCAGGAAGGGACGTCGCAGCGTGACTACTTCCAGCGCATCGTCGACCGCTTCGGCCTGCGACGTCTCATGTGGGGCTCCAACTATCCGGTGACCCGCTTCCGCCCCTACCCCGAGCTCGCTGCCCTCGGCAGGGAGCCGTTCGACTTCCTCTCGGAAGAGGAGCGCGGCTTGGTCCTGGGAGGGAACGCGCTCCGGCTCTGGCCCGCGCCGTAGCGACTGGCCGCCTCGTACTAGGCCCGGTGTCCTCCCTAGGTTTCGCTGGAGGCCCGGCCGCACACGTTGGCGCCATTAGTTCTAAACTAGAGGTGTGAGTCCCGTCGGTAGAACCCGGCCTGGGGGCACGTCGTAGAACAAGACACATGAATACCCCAAGCAAAGAACGCAGCGCCCAAGAAGACGTCACGGGCCACTGCAGCGCCTCTTCCATACGGCTGGGACTGGATGCCGGGACCTGTCGAATGTTGGAGGAACCCTGGCGGGACGTCAGGGTGTCGGTGCCGGTCCGCATGGACGATGGCCGCGTCGAGGTGTTCAACGGCTACCGCGTCCAGCACAACGGCGCCCGCGGGCCCTACAAGGGCGGGCTTCGCTACCACCCCATGGCCGACGAGGACGAAGTCCGCGCCCTAGCCATGCTGATGACCTGGAAGACCGCGTTGCTCGACCTGCCGTTCGGTGGCGCCAAGGGCGGCATTCAGTTGGACCCCATGGCGCTGAGCGAGCGGGAGCTCAATGCCGTTACCCGGCGCTACACCCAGAACATTCAACACGTCCTGGGCCCCTATCGCGACATCCCCGCCCCCGATCTGGGCACCGACGCCCAGACCATGGCCTGGATCATGGACGAATACAGCCAGATCCACGGCTACACCTTGCCGGTCGTGACCGGCAAGCCGGTGGAGGTTGGAGGGTCGCTGGGGCGGGACTCGGCCACCGGGCGCGGTGCACTCTTCGTCCTGAGGGAAGCTGCGATGGACCTTTCCCTGGACTTGACGGACGCGAGCATCACCGTCCAGGGGTTTGGAAACGTGGGCTCGTGGTTCTGCCGCCTGGCGCACGAGCAGGGCTCACGGATCGTTGGCGTAGCCGACGTGCGGGGCGCGGTCTACAACAGCGCCGGCCTCGACATCCCGGAGTTGACGCACTTCGCTTCGTGCAATGGCTCCGTGGAAGGATTCCCCGGCGGAGAGGCTTGCGCCCCTGAAGACATCCTGACTATGGAAGCCGACGTCTTCGTTCCCGCCGCCGTCGAAAACGTGATCACCGAGGAGACCGCGCGCCGTCTTCCCGTGCGCGTCGTGCTCGAAGCGGCGAATCACCCCACCACGCCCGAGGGTGACGTGGTCCTCCGGGAACGCGGAATATTGCCGCTGCCCGACCTGCTGGTGAACGCCGGCGGGGTCACCGTGTCGTACTTCGAGTGGACGCAGAACATCCAACAGTTCGACTGGACCGAGGAGCGCGTCAACGAGGAGCTCTACAAGCTGATCGTACCGGCCTACCACGCGGTGACAACCCGGGCCCAGGGGAGCGGGCTTACCCTGAGGGAGGCAGCCTTCGACATCGGCGTGGAGCGGGTAGCCCGCGCGGTCCAACTTCGCGGCTTCGTCTAGGCGCTCACAACGGCCAAGCCCAGAGGAGCAGCGGTATGGCGACCGCGACGATGACGATCTCCAAGGGCAGGCCCACCCTCCAATAGTCCCCGAAGTGGTAGCCGCCGGGCCCCATCACGATCGTGTTGGACTGGTGGCCGATGGGGGACAGGAAGGCCGACGAACCCCCGATCGCCACGGCCATCAGGAAGGGGTCGGTCGAGACGCCAAGGGTCACCGCCACGCCGATGGCGATGGGCGCCATCAAGATGACCGCCGCCGCGTTGTTGACGAGGTCGGAGAGGAACATCGTGACCACGAGGACCACGCCGAGCATCACCCACGGCGGCACGGTGCCTCCCATGTCCGCGATCGCCGTCGCGATCCGCGCCGCGCCGCCGGTGGACTCTAGGGCTTCGCCCACCGGAATCATCGCGCCCAGGAGAATGATGACCGGCCAGTCGACCGCCTGATAGGCCGCCTGGAGTGAGAGGAAGCGGGTCATCAGCAGCACGGCGACCGCGGCCACGAAGGCGATGTGGACGGACAGCACGTCGAAGGCGGCGAGCAAGAGGGCCCCGATGAAGACGACGAGGGGAACGGCAAGCCGCCGCGGCTGTCCGATGCGAAGCTCGCGCTCCGCAAGGGGGAGGAGTCCGAGCCTGGGCAACGCCTCCTGCACCAGCTCGGTCTTGCCGTGAATCAGCAGCACGTCGCCCGCCTTCAAGACGTTGCGGCCAAGGCGCCGCGTCAGCCGCGCCCCTTGCCTCGACACCCCCAAGAGATTCACGCCGAACGCGACATGCAGGTGGAGGTCTCTTGCCGTTCTGCCCTCCGCGAGTCCGTCCGGGCTCACGATGGCCTCCACCATGGAGACGTCGCCCGATCCCAGGGTCTGTTCGATATCGGAACGGCTGTCCTCCGGCCCTTCCAGCGCGAAGCCCGTCTGGTCGATGAACGTCTTGAGCTCCTCGGGATCGGCCTCGACGATGACGACGTCGTTGGCGTCGAGGGTCTGGTAGGGCGACGGCGCGCCGTAGACCGTCCCTCGGTGAATGAGCCCCGCGATCGCCACGTTGTCCTCGGCCAATTCTTCGAGGTCGCGCACGAGCTTCCCAACGTATCTGGACCCCTCGGGCACGCGCGCCTCGGTCATGTAGTTGGCGATGTCGAGGGTGTCTCCCATGCCCAGCGGCGTCTGCCGGGATGGGATCAGGCGCCAGCCCACCAGGACGATGAAGAGCACGCCGGCGGCGGCGACGCCAAGCCCGACGAGCGTGAAGTCGAACATGCTGAACGCAGTGCCGACTTCCTCCCGGCGGAAGTTGGAGATGATCACGTTCGGCGGCGTGCCGATGAGGGTCGTCATCCCACCCAGCAACGATGCGAAGGCCAGAGGCATCAGAAAGCGCGAAGGGGGCAGCTTGCTAAGGGCCGACACGCGTATGGCCACGGGCATGAGTAGGCTGACCGCCCCCACGTTGTTCATGAAGGCCGAAAGAAAGGCCGTCAGGCCGGCCAGCGACGCCATGCGAGCCGTGAAGTACTCGGGAATCCGCGATAGCCAACTGACGATGACGTCGACGACGCCGGACTCGTACAGCGCCCGGCTCAAGACGAGCACCGCCGCCACGGTGACCACCGCGGGGTGGCCGAAACCTCGAAATGACTCGGCGGCGGGCACAATGCCGGCGATGGTCAAGATGAGGAGGGCCAACAGGGCGACGATGTCGTAGCGCCACCGGCCCGTCACGAAAAGGACGAGGGCAACGAAGAGTACCGCGAAAACGACTGCCTCATCCATCAGACCGGCGCCCACTCCTCGGTCGGCTGCGCGACATAAAGTACCATGCCGCCGAGACCGCTGCGGGCCGCCCGTGCTACCTAAACCTCCCTCCCTTTGGGAGGGACTGAGGGCGGGCAGTTGACGAACCCGCCCCTTCCTGCCATCCTCCCCCATCGTGGCGACACAGCGCTTACAGGGGCGGCGGGCCCTCGTGACCGGAGGCGGACGGGGTATCGGCCGGAGCATCGCGCTGGCCTACGCCGCCGAGGGCGCCGACGTCGCCGTCGTTGCCCGAACACCCACCGAGGTCGAGGAAGCCGCCGCCGCGATTCGCGCCCTGGGCCGCGCGGGTACCTCCCTCACCGCCGACCTCACCGACCCCGCGCAGGTCGCCCGGATGACGGCGCAGGCCGTCGAGGCGCTCGGCGCCATCGACATCCTGGTGAACAACGCCGGCGGCTACCGCCTCCACACCAACGCCCAGTCCCGCAGCGTCTCCGTCCTCGACTACGAGCTCGCCGAGTGGCAGCGCATCATGGACGTCAATTGCACCGCCGCTCTCCTTGTCTGCCAGGCCGTCGTGCCGTTGATGATCGAGCAGGGCGGTGGCGTGGTGGTGAACGTGACCTCCGGCGCCGCCACCCGCGGACGCCCCGGCTGGGGCGCCTACGGCGCATCCAAGGCGGCGCTCAACCGTTTCAGCGAGGCCCTTGCCGCCGAGGTCGCCGAGTCGGGCGTCGCCGTCAACCTGCTCGATCCCGGCCTCGTCTACACCCGCCCCAACGAAGATTGGACCGCCGACCCCCGCATGCGCCTCCCCGACGACACCGCGGAGAGCGCCGTCTTTCTCGCGCTGCAGACCCCGGCGTCCATGACCGGCCGGCTCGTCAGCGCCCCCGACTTCGACGCGGAGCACGGCCTTGTGCGTCCCCCATTCCCTGAACGAGGAGTCATTCGATGAAGTTCTGTATCTCCCACCCCCTGCCGATCTACCCCCACGTCAACCTTGATCCGGCCTTCGTCGCCAAGGTAGTCGAGGACTTGGGCTTCGAGTCGTACTGGGTCGCCGACCACCTCATCGCGCCTATCGAGTGCGCCAGCTACTCGCCCGTCTTCCCCGGCGGGCAGGTGCCCGGCTTCCTCGACCCCATGATGGCGCTGGCCCGTGCCTCCGTCGTGACCGAGCGCATCAAGTTCGGCCCCTCCGTCCTCCTCATGCCCGAGCGCAACCCGATCCAGTTGGCCAAGGAGATCGCGACCATCGACGTCTACAGCGGCGGACGCTTCATCCTCGCCATCGGCTCCGGCTGGAATAAGGAGGAAAGCGTCATCATGGGCGGCGACCCCAAGCGGCCTTGGGCGCAGTCCCTCGAAGCCGTCGAGGTGCTGAAGGACCTGTGGACGAACGAGGTCTCCGAGTACCACGGCGAGTTCTACGACTACCCGCAGGTGCGCTGCGCCCCCAAGCCGCTGCAGAAGCCCCATCCGCCGGTCCTCATCGGCGGCATCGCCAAGCGCGCCCTCGAACGCGTGGTCAAGTACGGCGAGGGCTGGCTGCCCCACCGCTACAGCCCTGAGGAGTTGGCCCCCGAGATCGAACGCCTCCGCCGCCTCATGGACGAGGCCGGCCGCGACTTCGACGCCCTCGACATCTCCTTCACCTACGGCGAGGGCACCGACCGCGGCCTCATCGAGCGCTACGAGAAGGCCGGCGTCCAGCGCCTCATCGTTCGTTCACCCTCGGTCCTCACCGAGGACGAGTTCGTCGAGGCCATGCACGACCACGCCAAGAAGCTGATGGGCTAGCCGTCCGGAGCCGCACCCATGAACATCGGCGTCCAGCTACCCAACCCGCCGGATCCCCCCGCCGTCAACGTCGATCCCGCCGTCATGGCGAAGGACGTCGAGGACGCCGGCTTCGAGTCGTTCTGGGTCTCCGACCACCCCGTCGCGCCCGTCGAGTGCGCCAGCTACTCCCCGGTCTTTCCCGGCGGCCAGGTGCCCGGCTTCATGGACCCGATCGTTGCCATGGCCCTGGCGGCCACGGCGACCTCCGACATCAAGCTTGGCACCTGCGTCTTGCTCATGCCTGAGCGCAACACCCTGCTCCTCGCCAAGCAGATCGCCACGCTCGACCGCTACGGTGGCGGCCGCTTCATCTACGGCATCGGCACCGGCTGGAACAAGGAAGAGACCGCGATCATGGGCGGCGACGTCCGCAGGCCGTGGGCGCAGTCCCTCGAAGCCTGCCTGGTCATGAAGGAGCTGTGGACGAAGGAGCGCGCCGAGTTCCACGGCGAGTTCCACGACTTCCCGCTTCTGCGCTGCGACCCCAAGCCCGTGCAGCAACCCAACCCGCCCATCCTGATCGGCGGTTACGCCAAGAACGTCCTCCCCCGCGTGGTGAAGTACGGCGATGGCTGGATTCCCCACCGGTTCACGCCCCAGGCGCTCGGCGAGAAGATCCGCGAGCTCCACGAGCTTGCCGCCGCCGCCGGGCGCGACCCCAAGTCGCTCGACGTCACCATGCTCGTGGGCGAGACCGAAGGGCCCGACGTCGCCGTCGCCTACGTCGAGGCCGGCGCCAACCGCATCATCCTCCGCACCACCACCGGCGCCGACCAGGACACCGTCCGCCGCGAAATCGAGCAGCACGCCAAAGACTACCGGGACTACCTGAACTAACCCCCGCGCCGAGGCCGCCATGGACGAGATGCGCATGATGTCGATCGGCCTCGTCGGGG
Organism: Dehalococcoidia bacterium; assembly: GCA_964291475.2. GTDB lineage: Bacteria > Chloroflexota > Dehalococcoidia > SHYB01 > SHYB01 > DAOUKH01. Next base: position 30,289 of record OZ220072.1, read on the forward strand.
CCGGCTTCTCCTACCGGGGGTTCAGAGCGGGCCTCGACCGGCAGCCCCACTTCATCGCCTCCGACGCCGGCACCTCCGACCTCGGCCCGCTCCAGCTCGGCACCGGCTCCTTCAACCGCCGCGGCACCAAGCAGGACCTCGGCACCCTCATCGAGGGGGCGCGCTCCATCGGCGTGCCGTTCATCATGGGCTCGGCGGGCACCGCCGGCGGCGACGTCCAGGTGAACGCCGTCGCCGACATCGTCCGCGGCATCGCCCGCGACAAGGGCCTCAGCTTCCGTCTCGCCCTCCTCCGCTGCGAGCTCGACAAGTCCTACGTGAAGGCCAAGCTCGCCGAGGGCAAGGTCGCGCCGATGGGCCCCGTCTCGCCGCTCACCGAGGACGCCGTCGACCGCAGCGCCCACGTCGTCGCGATGATGGGCGTCGAGCCGTTCATGGAGGCGCTCGAGGCGGGCGCCGATGTCATCGTCGGCGGGCGCTGCACCGACCCCGCCATCTTCGCCGGCCCGCCGCTTCGCGCCGGCTTCCATCAGGGCCTCGCTTGGCACGCCGCCCGCACGATGGACAAGGGCCCCCTCATGACCACGCCGGTTCAGGAAGGCTCCTGCGCCTTCATCACCCTCCGCGACGACCACTTCGTCGCCGAGCCGACCAAGGCCGGCGTCGTCTGCACGCCGCGCACCGTCGCCTCGGTCTCCCTCTACGAGAACGCCGACCCCTACGAAACCGTCCTCCCCTCCGGCAAGTTGGACATCACCAACGCCCGCTTCGACGCTCTCGACGAGCGCTCGGTGCGGGTCTCCGGCGCGGAGTTCCACCCCACCGACCGCTACACGGTGAAGCTCGAAGGCGCGGCCCCCGTCGGCTACCGCTCCATCCAGATCATCGCCGCCCGCGACCCCGCCCTCATCGAGCACCTCGACGAGTTCTACGAGCAGGTCCGCGCCACCGCGGAGCGCAACCTCCAGATCGCGGGCATCGAGCGGGGCGGCTACACCGTGCGATTCCGTACCTATGGCCGCGACGCCGTCATGGGCCCCAACGAGCCGCTGCGCGACCGCCCCGCCCACGAGGTCGGCATCCTGATCGAAGGCGTCGCTGCCGAGCAGTCGACGGCCACCGCCGCCGTGGCGCGGCACGCCGCCGTCGCCGGCCACGTCGAGTTTCCCGGCAAGCTCACCACCGCGGGCAACGTCGCCCAGCCCTTCCCCGGCGGCGCAATCCCCGCCGGCGAGGTCTACGAGTGGAGCGTCTGGCACATCCTCGAACCCGGAAGCTGGCGCGACACCGCCACCGTCGAGATCATCGACCTCTAGCCGCAGGAAAGGAGGGCGGCCCATGACCAAACTCCGCGAAATCGCCGGTGCCGTGCGGAGCGCCAACGCCGGTGCATCCCTCCGCACCTTCGACGTCATCTTCGACCGCGCCGAGGACTTCCGCCGCGTCGTCGACGCCGAAGCCGTCTCCCCCTCCGTCGTTGCCCGCCTCTACACCGTCCCCGTCGACCAAGTCAGGGTCTTCGTCTACGAACCCGCCTCCGCCATTAAGGTCACCATCCCCCGCGACGTCATGGCCGGCAACCCCGACGACACCGACATCGACGGTAAGCAGCAACACGCCCCCCTGCTAGAAATCGACATCCCATAGCGCCGTCCCTTAAACCTCCCTCCCTCTGGGAGGGACTGAGGGCGGGCACTCCCCGCCCCTGAGCACCACCAACCGCGGTCGAAGCCCGCCGCCCCCTCCCCTGTAGGGGCGCTTCGCGAAGCGCCCGTTCCCCCACAACCGGAACCGTCACACAATGGTCTTCCCACGGGAGGAGATTGAGATGAGGGGCCCCCCGACAACCGCCGGCGCCGAATCGAGGCCTGCCAACCCCGCCCACCGTTCGACAACCCGCCCGCGAACCATGATGATGTGCCGCGGAGCACGGCAACCGATGCGGCATTCGAGGAAACTAGCGTGACCGGCCCGCTCGACGACGTACGCGTGGTCGACCTCTCAAACCTGGTGGCCGGGCCTGTGTGCACGCGGCTGCTGGCGTCGTATGGCGCCGACGTGGTGAAGGTCGAGCGGCCCGGCGTTGGCGATCCCGCCCGCCGCCTCGGCCCCTTCCCCGGCGACGTCCCCCATCCCGAGAAGAGCGGCCTCTTCCTCACCCTCAACGTCAACAAGCGCGGCGTGACCCTCGACCTCGCCGCCCGCGCGGACGGCGCCTGCTGCATGGCCTCCTCGACGGCGCAGACATCCTCGTCGAGTCATTCCGTCCCGGCACGATGTCCCGCCTCGGGCTCGATCCTGACGACCTGCGCCGCCGGTATCCCCGCCTCACCATCGTCTCCATCTCGAACTTCGGCCAGACCGGGCCCTACCGCGGCTGGCGCTCCTCCGAGATCGTCGCCTACGGGATGGGCGGCGCGATGTGCTCCACCGGCGTCCCCGAACGCGAGCCGGCCAAGCTCGGCGGTCGTGTCATCCAGTACCAGGCGGGGTCGGCGGCGGCCGTCGCCGTCCTGATGGGCTACTATGCCTCCGTCCATCGCGGCGCCGGCGACCACGTCGACCTTGCCATCTTCGAGACCCAGGCCGCCAGCCAGGACCGCCGCACCAGCCACCTCGTCGCCTACCAGCACACCAAGGAGCGCATCCACCGCCTGCAGCCGGGGACGGCCCTCGGGCTCGGCATCCGTCCCACCGCCGACGGCTACGTCATGACGCTCGGCGGCCCCCGGCGCTGGGAGGCCTTCACCGACCTCATCGGCCATCCCGAGGCCCGCGACGATCCCCGCTTCGTCAACGCGACCGAGCGCACGCGCCCGGGGCGCTCCGACGAGTTCGACGTCGACTATTTCCTCCCCTGGCTCCTCACCCGCACCATGCGCGAGGCCTCGGTCGAGGCGCAAAGAGTCCGCGTGCCCACCGCGCCGATCTACGACGTGGACCACGTCATGGCCGATCCCGTTTTCCACGAGCGCGGCTTCTGGCATGAGCTCGAACACCCCGAGGCTGGAGCCGTCACCCACACCGGCCCGCAGCTCCGCATGTCGGCGACGCCGTGGCGGCTGCGCTCGCCCGCCCCGCTCCTGGGGCAGCACAACGACGAAATCTACCGGGGCAGGCTCGGCCTCTCCGCCCAGGAGCTCGCCCGCCTCCGAGCGGAGGGCGTGGTATGACGCCCGCGAGGCCGGCCGGCGCGGACATCCTGCGGGGCATTCGCGTCCTCGACCTCACCCAGGTCTGGGCCGGCCCTCACGCCACCATGTTCCTTGCCGACTGGGGCGCCGAGGTCATCCGCATCGAGTCCACCCACTGGTTCGTCGGCGGCACGCGCGGCCAGATGGTCCACCCGCCCAAGGAAGCCGTCCTCCTCCAGGGGGGCTACCTCGCCGCCTACCCCGATTGGGAGCCGGAGCCCAACCCCTGGAACAAGTTCCCCATGTTCCAGAGCCACGCCCGCAACAAGCTCAGCATGACCGTCGACCTGCGCCGCCCCGACGGGCTGGCGATCTTCTGGGACCTCGCCCGCACCGCCGACCTCCTCATCGAGAACAACGCGAAGGAGACGCTCGACGGCCTCGGCGTCACCTACGAGGCGCTCCGCCAAGTCCGCCCCGACGTCATCATGATCCGCATGCCGGGTTACGGTCTCACCGGCGAGTACCAGGAGTGGCGTGCCTTCGGCCCGCAGATGGAGGCCGTCGCAGGCCACACCTCGCTCTGGGGCTACACCGACCTCGATACCTCGAACCGCAACAACACCTTCGTCGCCGACGCCGGCTCCGGCATGACCGCCGCCGCCGCGGCGCTCATGGCGCTCCTCCACTGCCGGCGCACCGGCGAAGGCCAGTTCATCGAGCTCGATCAGACCGAAAACGTCGCGACCTTCCTCGGCGAGGTCTTCGCCGACTACGCCATGAACGGCCGCGTCGCCTCGACGCTGGGGAACCGTCACCCCACCATGGCCCCCCACGGCGCCTATCCCTGCGTCGGAGAAGACGAGTGGCTCGCCGTCTCGGTCTCCACCGACGCCGAGTGGCGAGCCCTCTGTACAGCGATGGGGCGTGACGACCTCGTCGGCGACCCGCGCTTCGCCAACGTGCTCGCCCGGTGGAAGCACCAGGACGAGATGGACGCCGAGATCGCCCCGTGGACGCGCACCGTGGGCCACGTCGAGGCGATGCGCCGGCTGCAGGAAGCCGACGTCTCCGCCGGCGCCATCATGGACGAGCCCAACCTCTACGCCGACGCGCAGCTCGACGCCCGCGGCTTCTTCGAGACCATGCGGCACGCCGACGCCGGCGAGCACCGCTACCCCGGCCTCATGTGGAAGTCGGCGGCCTACCCCAACCGCTTCCGCTCACCCCCGTGCCGCCTCGGCGAGCACAACGACTACGTGTACGGCGAGCTTCTAGGACTCAGCGTGGGCGAGGTGGCGCGGCTGGAAGGAGCGGGGCACATCGGCACCGAATTCGACCCCGAGCTCGGCCAACACTAGGGCGGGCTCAGGAAGATGAGGCGCCGCCGCTCTGGCCGCGGGGCGTGGAGGCGTCGCGCGGCGTGAGCGGCGTGCCTTTGAAGTCGGGCTTGCGCTTTTCCTTGCGCGCTTGGGCGGCTTCCGAAATGTCGTGGCCGGCGAAGAAGCGGTTGTTGAGCGAGGCCGCGTATTCGTGCGGAAGGTACTGCTCGAACTCGAGGTTCGCGCCCTTCCGCACCATGAACTTTGAGAGGTAGGCGGCGAAGGGCGGGCCCTCGGCGAAGCGCCGGGCCAGGTCGAAGGCGCGCCCCTGCAGCTCGTCCCTCGGCACGACGTAGCTCACCAGGCCGATGCGTTCCGCCTCCTTGGCGTCGATCATCTCGGCGGTGTAGATGAGCTCCAGAGCCTTGGCCTCGCCGACGAGGCGCGGCAGCGTCCAGCCCAGGCCGTCGACGGAGGGGAGGCCGACGCGGGCGAGTCCGGTGGTGAAGCGGGCGTCGTCGGAGGCGATGCGCAGGTCGCAGGCGAGCGCCATGCCGAGTCCTACCCCGACCGCGGGGCCGCCGACGGCGGCGATGGTCGGCTTGCGGATGTTGTAGATTCCGACCGGGCCGCCCTCGTAGGCGTAGACCGTCGGCGTCCTATCGGCGCTCGCCCCGAAGTCGTGGCCGCTGACGTCGACGCCGGAACAGAAGCCACGGCCCGCCCCGGTGAGGATGATGGCGCCGACTGCGGGGTCGTCGTCGAGTTCGAGCGCCGCGGCGCGGATCTCCTCGAACATCTCGCGGTGGACGGCGTTGAGCACGTCGGGGCGGTTCAGCGTGATGGTGGCGACGCGCTCTTTGACTTCGACGAGGACTTCGTTGGACGGCATGAGCGCTCCTGTGAAGCGGCGGTATGCGGCCGGGGTTTCGCCCTACCGGCGGCCCTGGGCCTCGATCCTCGCGAGAATGTCCCGGATTTCGGTCAAGACCTCCGGAGCGGCGGCGGCTGCCGGCGCGGGAGCGGCCGCCGGTGCCTCCTCGCCGTCCACGACGCGCTGCCGCTGGCGCAGGATGCGGTCGCGGAAATCGGCCGCGCCGATCACCCCAACGAGGTTCCCCTCGCTGCTGGCGTATTGCCCCGACTGGCCCGCGGTCTCCAGCTTGACCCCGCCCAGCCCGTAGAAGCGCATCACCGGATCGTCGTAGAGGCGGACGTCGGTGATCCGGTCGAGCGGGATGGTCGACTCCTTGCGGAAAAAGACTCCCTTGCGAATCTCGACCGCGTGGGTGGTGAGGCGGGCCGACATGCGGCGGAGGAACTCGGGGTAGTACCACAGGCCAAAGAGGAACACGAACGGAATGAAAGGGATGCCGACGACCGTGACGACCGCCCAGAGCATGGCCACCACGGGGCCGTGCTTGGTGATCTTCGGGTCGAATTCGGCTTCGTAGAGCGTCTTCCCGGTGACTCCACGGCCTTCCTGGTCGTTCATTCGCCGGTACCTCCTTGGGACGCCCAACCATACCACCGGCCCGTTCGATTCGGCCACTGCCGCCGCTCCCCTTTTGGCAGTCGTGCCGTTTGGGTGTCAACAGGTTTGGATGGCGTCCGACACGGGTTCCAACGGAGACGGCTTATTTTTTCCGTGGTAGCCTGGAATGTAGGACTGTGTTGTTTGGGTGAGGCGAGGGCGATTCTTTTTTCCCTGTCCATAGCGTCGTATCGGCGACTGCTTTCGGCCATCGTGGCCGGCGCCGCCGTGCTCGTCCTAGTCCTGGTCAGCCTGCCCGCGGCGGAGGCGCAATGCGTGCCGGGCAGACCCCTCACGCCCAGAGTCGACAGCGACCGAACGACCACCATCACCGTCACCTGGCTGGAGCCGAGCGGTGACTGCGAAATCACCGACTACGACTATCGCTACAAAGAAGTCACCGACCCCATCTGGGCCGAGGTAACCGACACCACTATCACGAGGCGGTGGATCGAGATCTTCGGGTTGGAGCCCGACACGGCGTACGACGTTCAAATCCGGGCTGTGGGTGACGGTGGCCCGGGCCCCTGGTCGCAGTACGGCACCTGGAGGACGCTCGCGCCTCCGACGACCCCGACACCCGAACCGACGGCGACGCCCACGCCGGAGCCGACGGCCACGCCCACGCCCGAACCGACGGCCACGCCGACCCCCGAACCGACGGCGACCCCGACACCCGAGCCGACCGCGACGCCGACACCCGAGCCGACCGCGACGCCGAGGCCGACGGCGACGTCGACGCCCGTGCCGACAGCCACGCCCACACCTGAGCCGACCGCGACGCCAACACCAACACCGAGACCAACGGCGACCCTCACGCCGACGCCAACCCCTGAGCCGACGGCGACACCGATAGCCCCCGAGCCGACGGCGACACCCGAACCCACCGCGACGGCGACCGCCACGCCGACGCCGCTGGCCATCTGGACGGCAACGCCGACACCCCCGCCGACCCCGCGGCCGGCGGCAACGCCAAGGCCCGCGCCGCCGCCCCCGCCGCCGGCCGCTGCTCCGCCGGCCCCTCCCGCGCCCGAGGAGGCGATTTCGGACTTTGCGCTGGGCTTGATCGGCGTGGCGGCGGCCATCGAGGCACTCGCGGTGGGCTTCTTCATCGTCGCCGCATCCCGGCGCTGGGGGCCCGAGGGCGACGAGTAGTTCCAGGCCACCCCATCCGGGCCCGCTCAGGGCCCGGTGGTATAGTGAGCGGACAGCCTTTCCTCTGCGCGGCTGACGGAAGGAGCACGTCCGCTTGGCGGCAACGAGTACGGGACTCTTGGACGGCTTCGGGGCGGAACGGCTGCTGTCGATGGCGGCGGCCCTGCTCTTGGTCGCGCTGATCACGCCGGTGCTCGGCATGTCGCTCGACGGACGTTTCGCCGAGCGCATCCCCGGTCACGGACACGTCGGCCCCGTCGAGGCCGGCCACGTTCACGACTTCACTCGCCCGCATCACTCCGTTAGCCCGCCCGGAGAATCCGGCGCCGGTTCGCCTGCTCTGTCCGGCGCGGCGCTCGTGGAATACGCCCCCGACGCGCTGGCGGGCGGCGGGACGCTCGCACCAGGCATTGCGCCGCCGTCGTTGCGGCTGTTGGCGCCGCCGCTGCTGCTCCAGCTCTCGGTGGCCGGAATCGTGTACGACGGGCCCGCCGCCGCCCCTCCCTCGCCTCCGCCCCGGCCGCTCGGCTAGCCCGGTTCGTTTCAGATAGACGAGCAGCCGGAGGAGCGGCCCCGGACGGGGCCTGACGCTCCTCGTGAGGAAGGGAGTTCATGACGATTCGCGTTTACCTGCGCCCGGCGGCGCTTGCCGTCGGCATCGCCGCCGCCCTAGCCCTGGCAGCCCTCTTTACCGCCTCCGTTGAGGCGCATGGATCCCACCAACGTTCCGAGCCCGCCGACGGCGCGGTGCTCGCCGAGTCGCCGCCGAGCGTCGACGTCTGGTTCTCACAGGAGCTGCGCCGCTCCGGCGGCCTCCCCACGCTCGACGTGGTCAACGCCGCCGGCGACGTCGTGAGCGAGCCGGCGGTGCTGGACGACGACGACCGCGCCCACGTCTCCGCGTCGCTGCCCCCGTCGTTGCCCAACGGCCGGTACACGGTCATCTGGCACACGCTGTCGGACGAAGACGGCGAGGAGGCGCGCGGCGCCTTTCACTTTTACGTGGGCGAAGGCCCCGACACCGCGTCCGAGATCGCGTTGACGCCAACACCAACCGCGCCGCCGACCCCGACGCCCCCACCGCCGCCGGCGCCCGACGATGACGGCGGCTGGCCGGCGTGGCTGATCGCGCTCGTCGCCGCTGTGATCGGCGGGGTTGTTGGCGCCGCCGCGACGTCGGCTCTGCGCCGCGGCCGGTAGATGAAGCCGGTGGCACGGGCGCAGAAAGCCGCAATCGGGGCCGTGCTGGCCGCGGTCCTGCTCTTGGTGCTCGCCACCGGCTTCTTCGCGCCGCCGACAGCGTCGGCGCACGCGCTGCCGACCTGGTCGGACCCCGTCGCCGACGCCCGCCTGCTCGACCCACCGCCGCGCGTCACCGCCGCCTTCACCGAGCCGCTGAACACCGAGCTTTCCTTCATCGAGGTGCTCGACGGGCTCGGCGAGCGCGTCGACGAAGGGTCGACGCAGTTCAGCGCGGCCAACGATCGCGAGATGTGGGTCGGCCTGCGGCCCGGCCTGGAGCCCGGCTACTACGTCGTGGTCTGGCAGACGCTCTCCGACCTCGACGGCCACCTGCTGCGGGGCTCGTTCCCGTTCACCATCCTGGCGCCCGACGGGAGCGAGCCCGCCGGGCCTCGCTTCAGCGGCGCCGGTGAGTCCGGCGGCGAACCGACCCCCGGCACCGTGACGACGAAGTGGGCGGTCTACCTGGCGGCGTTCGTCCTCGTGGGCGGCGCGCTCTACGCCCTGATCGTGACTCCCACGGGAGGAACACGCCGACCCGTCTACCTCACCGTAGGGCTAGGTGCCGTCGCGCTGCTCATCGCCGGTGTGGCGGAGCTATTCGTGCAGGCGGCGCAGATCGGCGGCCTGTCCAACGCGGGCGACGCGCTGGACACGGCATGGGGCGCGCGGTGGTGGCAGCGGGAGCTTGCCGCCGCCGTCGCCGGGGCCGCAATCGTGGCGGCATGGGCACTGCGGCGTGGGGGACATCCCGGCTTGGCGCGCGGAGCGGAGACCCTTGCCCTCGCGTCTGGCCTCGGCTGTCTCTTCCTGCTCGCGGCGATCAGCCACGGAGCCTCCGTCGACGGGTCGTTCTGGGCCGTGGCCGCCGACTTCCTCCACCTGGTCGCGGCCGCCGTGTGGGCGGGGATGCTGGTCCAACTGGTCCTCGTCATTCGTTGGTCGCGTGGTCAGCCCGAAGGGGAAGGCGAGACGCCGGCGTCGGCGCACTTGGGGCGCTTCTCGGCGGTGGCCGCGGCCGCCGTGCTCGTCCTCCTCGCCACGGGTGTATTCAGCGCCTTCGTGCAGGTTGACTCCTTCGGAGGCCTCGTCGATACCGGCTACGGCGTCACCCTGCTCGCCAAGCTGGCGCTCTTGGCGCCGCTGCTCGCCTTGGCCGCGTTCAACGCCGTCGCGCTCGGCCCCGCGGTGCTCGCGGCAGTCGGACGGGGAGCGGCGGAGACCGCCGGAGCGCTGCGGCGCCTCGGCAGGATCGCCGCCGTCGAGCTGACGGTCATCGCCGCCGTCGTGCTGGTCGCGGCGGTGCTGGTCCAGTTCCCCACGGCGCGCCAGGAGGCCGAGTCCGCCGCCTTCGCCGAGGCGGGAACCGAGGCCGTCATCGGCTACGAGGAGACCCAGCCCGCGGGCGATCTCTCGGTGAACGTCAGCATCGCGCCCAACGTGATGGGGACGAACTCGTTCCAGGTCTTCATCTTTCCGCCGCCCGGCGAGGAGCTTTCCGACATCCTGCGCGTTCGCCTCCGCTTCAAGCCGCCCGACCCCAGCCTGGGCCCGTCGCAGGTAATCGCGGAGCGGGAGGCGCCCAACTTCTTCCGCGCCGTGGGCGCGTTCTTCACCCAGCCCGGCGATTGGGAGGTCGAGGCCGACCTGCGCCGCCGTGGCGAGGACGACGTCTCGGCCTTCTTCCCCGTGCCCGTCGCCGGTACTGCGGGGGCGGCGACCGGCAGCATGGCGCTGCCGCTGACGGCGGGAAGCTGGTCCGCCGTGGCCGCGTCGGGGGTCCTGCTCATCGGGCTCGTGCTGTGGCTCGGTGTGAGCCGGTGGCCGGGGCTTTCCGAGCCGGTGCGCGGGACCCTGCGCGTGGGGCAGTCGGCGGCGGTGACCCTCGGGGTGGGCCTCATCGTGCTCGCGGCGGCGGGTCTGCTGGAGTTCGGCGAACGGCCCGTGGGCGACAACCCCGTCGAGCCGACGGCGGACTCGATCGCGGCGGGGCGAGCCCTCTACTTCCGCGAGTGCGCGTCATGTCACGGCGACGACGGGCGCGGCGATGGCCCGGCGGCCTCGGCCCTCTCCATCCCGCCGTCGGACTTCCGCATCCACATTCCGTTCCACTCCGACCGTTTCTTCTTCCTGGTCATGTCCAACGGCTTTGGCTCGGCGATGCCCGGCTTCGCCGACCGTCTCAGCGAGGAAGACCGCTGGAACATCCTGAACTTCCTTCAGTCGCGCTATGGTATCGAGAAGGCGGACGGCGATGGCTAGGCGCGGCATGGGACGCAAACAGACGTGGGCGGGTGCGGCGGTTGGCGCCGTGGCCCTGGTGCTGGTGCTCGTCCTGATCCTGTTCGGACGGGACTCCGGCGGCGGGGGCCGCGACTGTGGCAGTCCGCTCCCGCTGCTGGCCGACCTCGAGCTCGACGCGGCGGCATTCGCGAACGCGGAGAGCGCCCTCCGGCGGGCGGCCGCGGCGGCCGAGGCCGGCGACCTGCGCGCCGCCGACGCGGCCTTCTTCGCCGACGGCGTCCACGTCTTCACCCACGCCGTCGACGCCAAACTGCGTGCCCGGGAGCCCGAGCTGGCCAGGCCGATCTGCGAGGGTGTGTTGGCCATCGAGGAGGCATTCATCGACGAGGACGCGGCCGAAGCGGCCCGGCAGGCGCGGCGCATCGACGCGGCGCTGCGGGCGGCTGCTCCCTCGTTCGGCGTCACGGCCGCCCCCGGGACGGTGCCGACACCCACGCCCACTCCGTGCGTCTGCCCCGATTCCGGCGCCTGACCCTTCGCCGCCCCGTATAATGCACCGCGGCAGTGGGCTGGACCAACGCCCTGATGGAGGGTGCCGATGGCCGATGAAGGCGAGATGTCGGGAAAGATCACCGAGGACGGCATCCAGCGCTACCGGAATCGGATCGGCGTCTTGGCGCGCCGCGAAGCGCCGTACAACTACGAGGCGACCGAAGACTCGATCCGCCAGTACGCCGTCTACGCCTGCGGCGACGACAACCCGCTCTTCACCGACCGCTCTTATGCCGCCAAAACGCGCTGGGGCGGCGTGATCGCCCCGCCGGCCTACGTACAGACGATGGGCGTCTTCAACAGCGCGCCGATTCCCAAGGAGGTGCGCGAGGCGGGGCGCGGCGCGCTCTCCGGCGTCCCGAACTACAACGCGGGTAACCGCTGGGAGTTCTACGAACCGGTGGTCCCCGGCGACCGCTTGGAGCGCCGCTTCTACATCTCGAAGGTGGAGGAGAAGCGCAGCGACTTCGGCGGCGGGCGCTCCGTCTTCATTCACCACACCAACGAGTACATCAACCAGCATGGGCGTCTGGTCGCCAGCCTCATCAACTACTTCTTCCACGTCGAGCGGCAGGCCTCGCAGAAGCGCGGCAAGAACCTCGAGACGCCGCTATTCGACTACGACGACGCCTACCTCGCCCGCATCGACGAGGCGTACGAGCGCGAGCAGCCCCGCGGCGCCGAGCCGCGCTTTTGGGAGGACGTGGAGGAGGGAGAGGATCTCGACACCATCGTCCGGGGGCCGCTGACCACCACCGACATCATCTGCTGGCACATGGGACAAGGCATGGGGCAGTTCAACGTCAAGCCCCTGCGCCTGGGCTATCTGAACCGCCGCAAGACGCCGAACTTCTACACCAAGAACCCCTACGGCGTCTGGGACGCCGCCCAGCGCGTCCACTGGGAGAACGACCGCCCCAAGGTCGTGGGCATGGCGCGGGCCTACGACTATGGCCGGGTCCGGACGCAGTGGCTGCTCAACCTGCTCTCCAACTGGGTGGGCGACGACGGCTGGATCTTCAAGAGCTACGACGAGACCCGTAAGTTCAACTACCACGCCGACACGTCATGGGTGCAGGGCAAGGTGGTCCGGAAGTGGGCCGACGGCCCCGACCGCTACGTCGAGATCGAAGCGTGGATCGAGAACCAGCGCCGCGAAGTCACCACCACGGGCCGGGTCACCGCGCTGCTCCCCTCCCGCGAGCACGGCCCCGTCCGCCTCCCCTCGGAGACCGATCGCCACAAGCCCGCGCCGATGAAGACCGCCTACTCCGTGGAAGTAGCAGAGGCGTAGAGGAGCGCCTTAAGCCTCTCCCCCTCTGGGGGAGATTTGAGAGAGGGCGCGTGCCGTCAGGCGCGCGAGCGCCCGCAGGGCGCTGCTCCCCACAGCCGGAACCGATAAGGAAGGATGCCGCTCCGCTAATACGACCGCGGCATGCCCAGGATGTTCTGCCCCAGGTAGGCCAGCACCAGGTTGTTGCTCACCGGCGCGGTCATGTACAGGCGGGTCTCCCGGAACTTGCGCTCGACGTCGTACTCGGCGGCGAAGCCGTAGCCCCCGTAGGTGGTCATGCAGACGTTGGCCGCCTCCCACGACGCCTGCGACGTGAGCAGCTTGGCCATGTTGGCCTCCTTGCCGCACGACTCGCCGCGGTCGAACTTCTCCGCCGCGGCGAAGCGCACCATGTCGGCGGCCTCGAGGTTGGCGTAGGCCTGCGCGATCGGGAACTGCACGCCCTGGTTCGCGCCGATGGGCCGCCCGAAGACCTCGCGCTTGTTCGCGTACTCGACGGCCCGGTCGATGAACCAGCGGCCGTCGCCGACGCACTCGGCGGCGATCAGGATGCGCTCGGCGTTCCACGAGTCGATGATGTAGCGGAAGCCGCGCCCCTCCTCGCCGATCAGGTTCTCGACGGGGACTTCGACGTCGTCGAAGAATATCTCGTTGGTGTGATGGTTGAGCATCGTATCGATGGGGCGGATGTCGACGCTCTTGCCCGCCGCGCGGAGATCGACGAGGAAGGTCGAGAGGCCCTGCGTCTTGTTTTCGAGCTCGTCGTAGGGCGTGGTGCGGGCGAGGAGGAGCATGAGGTCGGACTGGCGGGCGCGGGAGATGAAGATCTTCTGGCCGTTGACAACATAACGGTCCCCATCGCGCACCGCCGTGGTCTCCAGGCGGGTGGTCTCCGAGCCGGCGTTGGGCTCGGTGACGCCGAAGGCCTGGAGCCGCAGCTCGCCGGAGGCGATGCCGGGGAGATAGCGGCGCTTCTGTTCCTCGCTGCCGTGGCGAAGCACGACGCCCATGGTGTACATCTGGGCGTGTCCGGGAGCGGCGTTGCCGCCGGAGCGGTTGATCTCTTCGAGGATGACGCTGCCCTCGGTCACGCCGAGGCCGCCGCCCCCGTACTCCTCGGGAATCATCGCGCCGAGCCAGCCGAGGCGGGTCAGCTCGTTGATGAACTCCTCGGGGTACTCCGACCGCTTATCGAGGTCTCGCCAGTAGGCGTCGGGGAAGTTGGCGCAGACGTCGCGGACCGCAGCCCGGATGGATTCGAGGCTAGCGGAGGTAGTCGTCGTCATCAGCTTCCTCCAGCCGCCGTCGTTATGCTACTTCGAGGGCTCCCAAGCAGGCGGCGGCGATGTTCTCCGCGTCGATGCGGTATTCGGAATAGAGCGCGCCTTGCGACCCCGATTGGCCGTAGACCGAAACGCCTAGCGGCAGGCAGCGCGTCCCCAAAGCGCCGCCGAGCCACGCCAGCGTCTGGGGGTGGCCGTCGATGACGGTGACTGCCGGCGCCCGTGCGGCTTCAAGCGGCAGCACGTCGTCGAGGAAGCGCCCGGCGTCGGCGCCTTCGGCGAGCCGCATGGAAGCGCGCCGGTAGCGCTCGAAAAGCCGGTCGGGCGAGGTCACGTTAATGACGTTGGCGGCGACGCCGTCCTCGGCGAGCAGGGCCTGGGCCTTGATCGCCTCTTCCGCCATCACGCCGGCGGTGAAGAGGTTGACGGTGTCGTCGCCGGTGCCCGCCGGCGAGAGCATATGAGCCCCGTCGATGACCTGCCGCCGGAGGCGTTCGAGCGCCGCCGGGTCCTCCGGCAGCGCGAGCAGGCTCTGGTCGATGCGCTTGGTGGAGAGTCGCAGGTAGACCGACGACTCCCGGCGCGCCATGAGGCGCAGCCCTTCGAGCACGACCCATTCGAGCTCCTGCGCGAAGCACGGCTCGTAGTAGGCCATGCCCGGCACGCCGATGCCGATCGGCGGCGTCACGATCGACTGGTGCGCTCCGCCCTCTCTGCTTAGGCTGATGCCCGACGGCGTCCCGACGACCATGAACCGCGAGTCCACGTACGTGCCGTACATCAACGCTTCAAGAGCGCGGGCGATGAACGGGTCGTACAGGGTGCCGATGGGCAGCAGGAGCTCGTCGAACAGCTCGTGCGACAGGCCGAGCTGCCCCAATAGCATGAAGAGGTTCGATTCGGAGATGCCGAGTTGAATGTGGCGTCCGCCCTCGTGCTCGCGCCAGTTCAGGGCGCGTTGCGTCGTGTCCTCCGGCGTCTCCGCGCCCTCCTCCTCGTTCCACACCCCGACGCGGTTGATCCAGCCGCCGAGGTTGGTGCTCGACGCCACGTCGGGGCTGACGGTGACCATGCGCTCGGCGACCTTCGGCCACTCACGCGCCAGGCCGACGAGCATGACGCCGAACGCCTGCTGCGTCGACATGGACCGCGGATACGCATGGCCCAACGCGTCGGGGACGTGGAGATCCGGCGCCGGTGCGGCCTTCTTGCCGACGCGGGAGCGCTCGCCGATCTCGGCGCAAAGCTCCCCTTCCGGCGAGCCGGGGTCGGGCTTGGGCCAGGTATCGGTTATCGCGAGCTGTTTGCGGAAGTCTTCCAACTGGTCGTTGGAGAGCAGCACCGAGTGGTTCTGGGGGTCGCCGACGGTAGGCAGGCGCCAGCCCTTGAAGGTGTAGGCGAAGATGATGCTGGGCCGGTCGGCGTCGTCGGCCTCGGCGTAGGCCTGACGCAGCGTGGTGAAGTCGTGGCCGCCGAGGTTCTGGAAGACGCGCGGCAGGTGATCGTCGTCCCACTCGCCGATGAGGTTGGCGAGGTCCTGGGAGTGGCGGCTGTAGCGGGGAAGCCATTCCCGCAACACGCCGACCGGTTCCCGCACCAGCCGCTGGTACGTCTCGTTGGGCATCGAGTCGATGGCCTCGCGGAGTAGCTCGCCGTTCGGGGCGGCGAAGGCTTCCTCGAGCAGCGAGCCGTACTTGGCATCGATGACCCGCCACCCGTTGGCGGCGAGCATCTCTCGCCAGACCTGCACGCGGATGCCCGGGATCACCCGGTCGAGGCTCTGCCGGTTCACGTCCACGACCCAGAGGACGCGCGGGCTGGTGGCCAGGGCGGGCTCGATCACCGCCTCCCACACCGTGCCCTCGTCGAGCTCGGCGTCGCCCAGCGTGGAGACGAAGCGGTGTGTCGGCTCCGGCGCGTCGGCGAAGCGACCGTGCACGTACTGCTCGGCCAACGAGGCGAAGTTCGGCGCGATGGCTCCCAGGCCAACCGAACCGAGGGAGAAGTCGACGTAGTCGGGGTCCTTCGTGCGGCTTGGATACGCCTGAAGACCCTTGAAGTCGCGGAGCGTCGTCAGATACCGCTGATCGAGGTTCCCCAGCAGATATTGGATGGCGTGGAAGATAGGCGAGGCGTGCGGCTTGACCGCCAGCCGGTCGCGCGGGCCGAGCAGGTCGAAGACCAGGGAGGTGAGGATGGTGACCGCCGAGGCGCAGGAGGCCTGATGGCCGCCGACCTTGATGCCGTCCGGGTTGGGCCGCTCGCTGTTGGCGTGGTGCACCATGCGCACCGCGATCCACAGCACGAGGTCCTGGATCCGTGCGAGGGCGAGGTCTCTCGCCGCCCCGTCACCGCCGTCGCGGGCGCGCCCGTTGACGGCGCCGGCGTGGGCGGTCTTCTTCTTGCTGCGCGTGGTCACGTTCGGCCTCAACGGACGCCGACGATCGGCCCTCACCGTCCGTCCGCCGAACCAGTGTAACACGCTGCCTCTTCTAAGGACTTCCGCTATCGGCTAGGCTGAATGCACTGCCTCTCTCTCTCCTTAGCCGGCGCTTTCTCCTTGAACGCTGCATCACTCGTCAACGTACTCTCCGACTGGCTGCTCCGCCGCCGGGTCTTCTACGGCTGGTGGATCGTCGGGGCGAGCTTCGGCTTGGCTGGGATCGTGTCGGGGTTCATCTTCCTCGGCTTCACCGCCTTCCTCGTGCCCTACACCGAGTCCTTCGGCGTCGGACGCGGGCCGGTCTCGCTCGTCTTCGGTTTCTCCAGCGTCGCCGGCGTCGCCGCCTCGCCGCTCATAGGACGGTTCGGGGCGCGCCGGGTCACGATCGCGGGCGTGATCTCGATGGGGGCCGGACTCTGCCTCATGAGTCTGGCGCAGAACCTTCTGCACTACGGTCTGATTCACCTGACGCTGGTGACGATGGGCGGCTTCGTCGTCCTCTTCTACGGCTCATCCACCATCGTCAATAACTGGTTCGACAAGCGGCGCGGGCTCGCCTTCGGCGTCTTCTTCACCGGAATCAGCTTGGGCGCCGCGCTCGTGTATGTGGTGAACCTCCTCGTCGAGGGCCTCGGCTGGCGCGACGCCACCCTCGTGATCGGTGTGACCACGTTCATCGTCGGCCTTCCTCTTGCCTCCATCCTCCGCGACCGGCCCGAGGACTTCGGGATGCTGCCCGACGGCGCCCCGCCCGACCCGGCCGCGGCGCGGCCCGCCGCCGGTCTCGCCGAGCACGGCCTCACCCTCCGCCAGGCCCTGCGCACCTCCGCCTTCTGGACGCTGAGCATCGGCTTCGCTTCCCGCAACTTCGTCATCGCAGGCATGGCGGCGCACTTCATCCCCGCCGTCGTAGAGAAGGGATTCACGGCCACGACGGGCGGGCAGATGGTGCTCGTCTTTGCCGGGGCGGCGTTCGTGAACCGCCTCATGAGCAGCTACATCTCCGACTACGTGCCCAAGGCCAAGATGACCGCGTTGATGGTGGCAATCGGCGCCTGCTCCTTCCTCATCATGTTGCGGGCCGAGTCGATCTGGGTGATCGTGGCCTTCGTGGTCGTCTACAGCCTGGCCTGGGCCGGCAGCGGCGGAGGAATGATCAGCGCCATCCGTGGGGAGTTCTTCGGTCGGGCCAACTACGCAGTCATCTCCGGCGCGGGGAATCTGGTGCAGGCCGTCGGCGAAGTCATCGGCCCCGCAACCGCCGGGCTGCTTTACGACCGGACGGGGTCCTACACGAACGCCTACTTCGTCTTCATGGGGATGCTGACGTTGTCGACCGTCGCGCTGCTGCTGACCCGCGCTCCCCGCGCACGGACTCCGACGGTCTGAGAGGGCGGCCGCGGCCCGGTGCTATACTTCCGCGCGGCGCGCCGAGACCCGGCCGCAACGGGTTAAACCAGGCTCCATGGAATTCCAATTCACCCCCGAAGACGAGGCATTTCGCCTCGAAGTCCGCGACTTCCTGCGGCGGGAGCTTCCCCCGGACTGGGTGGGCATCGTCAACAACGACATGCTCGCCGTCGACGACTTCGACATCGAGGTCCGCATGCGCAAGGCCATGGCGAAGCAGGGCTGGCTGACGCTGGCCTGGCCCAGGGAATATGGCGGGGCGGCGGCCTCGCCGATGCGCCAGGTCATCTTCACCGAGGAGGTCTCCTACGCCCTCGCGCCGGGCCGCGACAGCCAGGGTATCGGGATGGTCGGGCCCTGCCTGATGGCCCACGGCACCGAGGAGCAGAAGCGCCGCTTCATCCCGCCCATCGCCAACGGCGAGGCGGTGTGGTGCCAGGGCTACAGCGAACCGGGGTCGGGCTCCGACCTGGCCTCGCTGCAGACACGGGCGGAGCGCGACGGCGACGACTACGTGATCAACGGCCAGAAGGTCTGGACGTCGTACGCGCACCGGGCCGATTGGATGCACGTGCTGACCCGGACCGACCCGGAAGCGCCGAAGCACCGCGGCATCTCGTACTTCATGCTCGACATGAAGACGCCGGGCATCGACATCAGGCCGCTCATCAATATCACCGGCGGGCACGGCTTCAACGAGATCTACTTCGACAACGTACGCGTCCCCGCCGCAAACATGCTCGGCGAGGAGAACCGCGGCTGGTACGTGGCGACGACGACGCTCGACTTCGAGCGGTCCTCGCTCAACTTCGCCGCCGCGCTGCGCCGCGTGCTCGAAGAGTTCGTGCGCTATCTGAAGGAGGCGCGCCCCGCCGGCGCCCCCTCGCCCAACGACCCCGTCCTGCGGAACAAGCTCGCCGACCTCTTCCTCTCGCTGCGGGTGGGCCGGAACCTCGGCTACCGCGTCGCCTGGCTCCAGAGCCAGGGCAAGACGCCCAACATGGAGGCCTCCCTGAGCAAGCTCTACGCCACCGAGGTCTACCAGAAAGTGGCGCGCGGACTCGCCGGGCTCCTCGGCGTCGTGGGCCAGCTCGGCATGGACGACCGCCGCGCGCCCCTACGCGGCCTGCTGGCGCACATGTACCAGCACTGCATCAGCACCACCATCGCCGGCGGCACCTCGGAAATCCAGCGCAACATCATCGCCACCCGCGGCCTCGGCCTCCCCCGCTAGCCCGCCGGGCCACGGGGCGGTCTGCCCCTCTCCCGCACCTTAAGCCTCTCCCCCTCTGGGGGAGATTGAGAGAGGGCACGCGCCGCAGGCGCGTCGAGGGGCCGGGAGGGGTGCGCCAACGCCAACGCAGCCCACAGCCCCGCTTCGCAAGCGTCCCTGTAGGGGGCAACCCTTGTGGTTGCCCTCCCCTGTAGGGGCGATTCACGAATCGCCCGTCCCCCCTACAGAATCGCGCCCGCGTCCTTGAGCTCCGTGATGTCGTCCCAGGTGTAGCCGGCCTCCAGCAACACTTCCTCGGTGTGCTGACCGAGGTCGGGAGAAGCGGACGTGACCGCCCCCGGCGTCTCGCTGAACTGCAACGGCGCGGTGACCATGTCGACCTGCCCGATGTCAGGGTGCTCCAGCGTGTGGAAGTAGCTGTTGGCCCACGCCTGCCTGTCCTTGGTGGCCTGGAGCGTGGTCTGGATCACGCCCCAGCGGATGTCCGCGTCGTCGAGCGGCTTGGCCCACTCCCAGACGCCGCGCTTGACGAACTCTTCTTGGAAGATACCGGCGAGCTCCTGGGCATGCTCCATCTGCAGCTCGCGGGTGGCGTAGCGCGGGTTGTCCAGCAGGTCGGGGCGGTCGACGGCGCGGCAGAAGCGCTCCCAGAACCGGTCCATCTGCAGGCTCAGGATCGAAATGTAGCCGTCCTTGGTCTTGTAATAGTTCGCCATCGGGTTGCGGATGGCGGAGCTGCTCATCTTGGGGAGCTCCTTCTGCGAAATCGAGGCCGTCACCTGGTCCATCGAGGTCACCCACAGGCCGGTGTGGAGCAGCGAGGCCCTGATCTCCTGGCCCTTGCCGGTGCGCTCGCGGACGTAGAGCGCCGAGCAGACCCCGGCGGCGATGGCGATCGAGGTGGTGTGGTCGCCGAGGGCGGGCCGCTGCGGCAGCGGCGTCTGGCCGGCCGGCGTGAGGCTGTCGGCGAGACCGCTGCGCGACCAGTAGCAGAGGGCGTCGTAGCCGGGCCGCCAGGCCTCCTCGCCCTCGCGGCCGTAACCGGACAGGTGGCAGTAGATGATGCGCTCGTTGACGGCGCGCAGGTCCTCGTAGGCGAGCCCGCCGCGCTCGAGCCCCGCGTAGCGGGTGCTGGTGACGAAGACGTCGGCGCCCTCGACGAGCTTGAGCAGGGTGGCGCGGCCCCGCTCGTTGCGGATGTCGATGGCGGCGCTGCGCTTGTTGCGGTTGGCCTGCTCCCAGAGCGGCCCCGCCTCGCCGCGGCCCGCGGCGTCGGGAATCACGTTGAGGGTGCGCGCCGGGTCCCCGCCGCTGGGGTCCTCGACCTTGAGCACGTCGGCGCCCCACTCCGCCAGGATCGCCGCCCCGCCGGGGACCGCGGCCATCGTCCCCAGCTCGATCACCTTGACGCCGCTCAAGGGTCCCGCCATCTCGCCGTCCCTCGCTCTCCGTCGCCTCGGGGCAACCGGCGAAGCGTAGGAGCGCCCCCGCAACGGTGTCAAGGGAAGCGAAAGGACATATCATGGGCGGCGGCCCCGAAGGAGCTCCACCCATGACCACCACCGGCATGACCATCGCGATGGTCGGCGACTTGCTGATCCAGCACCGGCTGTCGCCGTACGGCGGCGACGCGCGGTTCGACGACTTCCTGCGCGTGCTCCGCGAGGCCGACGTCGGCCTCGGGAACCTGGAGTGCGCCATCGACGACGGCGGCGACTCGCCGGCCTTCGTCGCCGGAGGCAGCCGCGGCGGGGGCGTGATGGCCGCACCGCCGTGGACGCTCCAAGAGCTTCAGTGGATGGGGATCGAGGCTGTGTGGGCGGCGAACAACCATAGCAACGACCTCGGCGAGGGCGGCGTCGTCACCACGCTGGACTACCTCGACGCCGCCGGCATCTCCCACGCCGGAACGGGGCGGAACCTGAGCGAGGCGACGGCTCCGGCCTACCACGACACCGGCCACGGCCGCATGGCCCTGATCTCGGCATCCGACTGGGGACCGCGCGGCAAGGCCGACCTCCCTTACCCGATTCCCCACGGGGTCATGGCCGCCGATCAGGGAGCCGCCTTCCCCGACCGTCCCGGACTCAATCTGCTGCGCTTCGATGCCCCGCTCCACGTCGACCGCGAGGCCCTCGATGCGCTGCGCCGCATCAGCGCCAAGCTGGGGTGGGAGGAGACCAAGGAGCGGCGGCGCCGCGGTGGGGGCCGCGACGAGCCGCTGGTGGGCCCCGACCTCGTCGATGGCGAGCGGGACGACGACGACTCCTTCCACTTCATGGGGACGAAGTTCGTTGCCGGCGACGCCTTCTCGTTCGAGACGGTCCCCTACGAAGCCGACCTGGAGCGCAACTACAAGTGGATCGCCGAGGCGCGGCGTCAGGCCGACGTGGTCGTCGTCGGGCTGCACCAGCAGGGGGCGTCGCGGAGCGAGCGCGAGCCGCCCGACCATACCCGTATCTTCGCGCACGGGGCCATCGACACCGGCGCCGACGTCTTCGTGGCCCACGGGCGGAGCCGCATCGGCGGCGTCGAGGTCTACAAGGGCAAGGCGATCCTCTACGGCCTCCCCGGCTTCGTGCGCCAGCGGGAGCAGTTGCGCCATGTCCCGCTGGAGCATATGGAGCGGTGGGGCCTGTCTTACGGGGCCACCGCCGCCGAGTTCCTGGAACGCCGCGACGAAGGGGAGCAGGGGCACACCATGCCGCCGGGCTTCCGCCGCACCGCCATCTATGTCGTCGAGGCCGGCGAGGACGGCGCCATCCGCGAGGTGCGCGTCTACCCCGGCGAGATGAGCGAGGGGTCGCGGGCGCAGTCGGGCCGCCCGCTGCGGGCCCTCCCCGGCAGCGAGATGGAGCGGCGCGTCCTCGACGCCGTCGTCCAGCGCTGCGACGCACTCGGGACGAAGGTCGAGGTCCGGGACGGCGTCGCGATCATCCCCGTCGCGTAGCGGCGACCGCCAGTTCGTCTTGCTCCTCGACTTCGACCCGAAGACGCCGGGGCAACCCACCCAGAGTCTTCGTCCGGTAGCCGGCTACCGGACTAGCGCGCCAGGCCTCTGGGCACCTGGCGTCGATCCGTGCGGGCTAGGGGGCTGTCTCCTGCGCGTCCGCAGGGCAATTTGCCCGCTTCCGGCGTCCACCGGGACAGCGGGCTCACCTTCTCCGCGTCCCCCAACGCAACGGTGCCGCATCCCGGTGAAGAACGTACGTTCGTTATCGTGATAGTACCCCCTCGCCAGGGCCCATGTCAAGCAGGCAGTGGCGCGGGCCTTCGCTCAGTGTCTCTCAGTGGGGAGAGACGGAATGGGAGAGCGAGTCGCGAATCGCCCCTACAGGAGGGCTTGTGGTTTGGCGTGGGGCGCACTGTCCCTAGAAGTACTTGTCGATGCCGCCGTAGCCTATCTGCTTGCCCTGCTCGGTGGCCCGGATGAAGTTCTTCAGCCGGCTTTGGTACACCTCGGGACGGGACCTGGCGTTGTCGATGTAGGCGATGCGAATGCGCCGGTAGGCGGGCGAGAAGCCTTGGAAGTGCTCCCAGGCCCGTACGTTCGCCCGGACCTCCGCCAGGATGTCCTCGGGGAAGACATACTCCTCGTTCAGCACGTCCTCGACCGACTCCCGCACCGACGGGTGGAGCAGTCCCTCGTCGGCGAGCCGGCGAAGCCGCTCCTTGTTCTGCTGCGAGTAGCCGCTCTTGGCCTTCCTCGGCGTGAAGCGCTGGACGGCGTGCAGGCTATCAAACTTCTTGATAATGCTGTCGATCCAGCCGAAGCACAGTGCCTCCTCGACGGCGTCGTTGTAGACGATGCGCGGCTCCCCGGAGGCCTTGTTGGGATAGACCAACCATATCTCCCTGGCGGTGTCGAAGTTGGCCTCCAGCCACGCCCGCCAGGGCTTCCGGTCGGCGACGTAGAGCGTCTCGCCGATTTCCATGCCGCTACGTGATCCGGTAGATGGCGGCGGCGTTGTCCCAGAGGATCTTGCGGCGCTCCTCGTCGGTGAGCTTGCCGAGCTTCTTCGAGATGAACTCCATCGAGTTCGGCCACGTGCTCACCGGGTGGGGGTAGTCGGACGCCCACATGATGCTGCCCGCGCCGATGAGCGGGATCATGTCGACGCCGAGGTCTTCGTCCTCGAACGTCGCGTAGACCTGGCGGCGGAAGAGCTCGGAAGGGGCGATGGCTCCCCGGTAGTCGCGGGTGTTGGTCTCGTAATCGCGGTACTTCTTGTCCATCTGCTCCAGTACGTAGGGGATCCAGCCGAGCCCCGACTCGCCGAGCACGATGTTGAGCCCGGGGTGCTTTTCCAGGATGCCGGAGAAGCAGACCACGGAAACGACCTCGTCGAGCTGCATGCCGATAACACTGGAGCGGGCCGTCATGATCCAACTGCCGACCTTGCGGGGGAGCATGTAAGAGCCGCCGCCAAGGTGGACGGAGATCGACATTTCGGCGTCCTCGGCGGCCTGCCACATCGGTTCCCAGATAGGGTCGTACATGGGCGGGTCCATGGTGAAGTGGTCGATGACGCCGCCGCGGTGTCCGGCGGCCGCGGCCCGCTCGATCTCGGAGCGGGCGGCGTCGGGGTCGTGCGCCGGAATGAGCGCCAGGTTTAGGAGGCGGGCTGGGTTGTAGGCGTTGAACTCGGCGCTCCAGTCGTTGTAGGCCTGCAAGCAGGCATACTTGAGCAGCGCGTCCTTCACTGGGAAGCCGCCGGGGCCGGGGTAGATCACGGAGGCGTAGACGCCGTCCCGCTCCATGTCCTTGATACGCAGGGCCGAAGTCGAGGGGCGCTCGATCCAGTCCTCCTCTCCGACGCGGTCGAAGATGCTGGGCAGGCCGCGAATCCGCCGGGGGCGAGCCCGCCCCCACCGTTCGCCCTCGCAGAACCAGTAGGTGCCCCGCTCCATCTCCACCACGCGAGGGCCGACCTCGCGGAGGTCCTCCGGCAGCCGCGACTCGAACAGGTCGAACGGCAGGACGTGGAGGTCCATGTGGTCGTCCGCCGAGATGATGCGCGGCGGGAGGGTGGCGGTGTCGGGCATGCGGTGTCCTTGGGGGGGGGGGGGTGCTGCTCTGTTGGGTGAGCCACCCCAGGATTGAGGGCGCAGTATAGGCCAGGGCTGAGTCAGGCGCAAAAGGGGGGCTCGCGGCTGTCGCCGTACGTCCTGCTTGGCAATGGTCGGGTGGGCGCGGCACGACGCCACTAGTCGGGCTTCGAGCAGGCAAGGCGGCGGTTCTTCGCGATGCTCCTCGTATTGAAACCCTTGACAGAAGCACTACGCCCCACGCCACAACTGCCGAGGCTGTGGCAAAATGATTCACAGGGAGGAACGTTCCCCCGCACCTCGACGACCTGCGGAGGCTGACCTCCAACGATATTCGGAAGGCCCCAATAGGGAGGATAGTGTGAAACTAAAAGCATTCAAGGTTCGGATGTACCGACCCATCTTGGATTCAGGCTGGGTCGATTTGGACGACATCACCGTAATCGTTGGAAAGAACGAATCTGGAAAGACCGCCCTACTAAAGGCCCTCCATAAGTTCAAACCCTTCAACCCTGAACCCTATACCCTAAATCGTGAATGGCCTCGTGGCCACAGACAGGAAAGGTCCCCGAACGAGGTGGTGGTGGAGACTCGTTTCGAATTCGAGGATCACGAAGAAGAGATAATCTCTGACCTCATCGGGCAGAAGCGCACCGGCGTCGAAATCGCGAGACTGTATAGCGGTGACTACGAATACAAACTTCTCCCAGATGACAATATATTCCCCTCAATTGACCAAAGCCAACTCTTGTCCGTCTTGGACGGTCTTGTTTCTGAAGAAGGGGCATCCCTTGAAATCGACGAAACGCTTACAGAGATACGTGATGAATCCATCGAGCTTCTCAAAAGCCATGAGTTCACAGTCTTCGAAGAAAAGATAGCCGAGTACAATCAAGCGATAGGGTCTGCGGTCCAAGATGGTAATGAACAAGATAGGATTGACGCTGCTAGAGCTGAGAAAACCTTCGATGTGCTCCTAGAATTCGCAGAGATCATGGAAGTTAGAGGAAAGATAGAAAAGTCAATCTCAGACTGGATTCCGACCTTCATCTATATGGACGATCACAAACCTTTTTCAGGAAACGCTCACCTGGAACAAATCAAACAGCGGAAGGAAGGTCAACAGACAACCGATGAAGACAAGACCTTCCTCATGATCCTTGAAATGGCTGGTCTGGACTTTGAGAAAGAGCTAGACCGTGCAAGTGCTGAAGACAAAGAGCAACGAATGTTGGATATGAATGATGCATCATCCACGCTAACCAACCTTCTCGCAGATCATTGGACACAACGGAAATACCGTGTACGGTTTGAAGCTGATGGTTACCAGATCATCGCCTTTGTTAGCGACAACGTGCAGACTGCACTTGTCCCGCTTGACGAACGATCGACGGGCTTCCAATGGTTCTTTTCTTTCGACACCACTTTCTTGTATGAGACGCAAGGAACCTTCAAGAATGCCATCATACTTCTCGACGAGCCTGGTCTGCATCTCCATGCTGCCGCTCAGCGCGACTTGTTGATGCGACTAAAGGAATATGCCAAGGACAATCAACTTATCTACACGACCCATATGCCGTTCATGATCGATATGGAACGACTTGACAACATTCGTGTCTGTGTCGAGGACGGACGCCAAGGCACTTTGGTTTCGGAAGATCTGTATACTGCCGATGAACATGCTCGGTTTCCTTTACAAGCAGCGCTCGGGCTGTCAATAAGCCAAAGCCTTTTTGTGGGGTCGTATAATCTTGTTGTAGAAGGAGTGACAGATTTTTGGCTGCTTTCTACAATGGCGACTATACTTCGTTCGGAAGGTATGGCGACATTAGATGAGAACATCATTATCACCCCATCCGGCGGGGCAACAAAGGCAGCGTACGTAACGACAATGCTCGTCGGTCAAAAACTCAACGTAGTAGTACTCTTTGATTCCGACAATGAAGGGGAAATGGCTGCAAACGAACTCATTAGGAAGTGGATCATTAAAGATAAGCATATCCTATATGTCGGGAAGGTCTTGAAAAACGACGAGAAGGCTTCTATCGAGGATATGTTCACTGACGCATTCTATTTGAGATTTGTCAATGACGCGTATACGGAAGAACTAAAGGATTCTCCAATCACGCGAGATGAAATTGCATTAGAAGGACAGCTCGTGGAACGAATAGAGAAGGCGTTCGTCGCACGCGGCATGCCGTTGAACTCGATGGGCAAGGCGTTCAACAAAGGCCGAGTAGCAAAACATATGTTGTCCGGTTTGCCCAAAATACATCTTGAGAGGATCCCTAAGACGGTAGTTACCAACTTCAGCCGTTTGTTCCAAGAGATTAATGCTGCGATGCCCGGCCTGCCGAACGAACCTGTTAACTGAACGAAGGCTGTGAGGAAGTTCCTTCAAGCGACTTGCGGAAGCCAACGTCTCATCTTTGGCGGGGCACGGAACTTCGCCATAGTATTGGTGGGTGCGTATGCGATCTACTCGAGGGCGTTTTCGCCGGTGATGTCGCGGCCGAGGATGAGGGTGTGGACGTCGTGTGTGCCTTCGTAGGTGTAGACGGTCTCGAGGTTGAGCATGTGGCGGATGGAGTGGTATTCGAGGGTGATGCCTGAGCCGCCGAGGACCTCGCGGGCGGTGCGGGCGCCTCGGAGGGCGGCGAGCACGTTCTGCCGCTTCGCCAGGGAGACGTGGGTGTAGCTCATCGTCCCCGCATCCTTCATCTTGGCTAGCCGCCAGGCGAGCATGAGGCCGGCGGTATGGTCGGCGAGCATGCCGGCGAGCTTGTCCTGGACGAGCTGGCGCCCCGCGATGGGCTTGCCGAAGGTGACCCGGCTCTTGGCGAAGGCGAGAGCCTCGGTGTAGACCGACTCGAGCGCACCCAAGGCGCCCCAGGCGATGCCGAAGCGCGCCTGGGTGAGGCAAGAGAGCGCCGCGCCGAGCCCCTTACCTCTGGGAAGCATGCAGTCCTTTGGGATGCGGGCGTCCTCCATAACCAGCTCGCTGGTGACGGAGGCGCGGAGGCTCATCTTGTGCTTGATCTCGTTGGCGGTGAAGCCTGGGGTGTCGGTGGGCACGAGAAAGCCGCGGACGACGCCCTCGTCGTCCTTGGCCCAAACGAGGGCGACGTCGGCGATGCCGCCGTTGCTGATCCACATCTTGACGCCGTTGAGGACGTAGAAGTCGCCGTCGGAGCGGGCGGTGGTCTTCATGGCGCCGGGGTCGGAGCCGCCGTCGTGCTCGGTGAGGCCGAAGCAACCAATGATCTCGCCGGCGGCCATCTTGGGAAGGTAGCGCCGCTTCTGCTCCTCGGAGCCGTAGCTGTAGATCGGGTACATGACCAGAGAGCCCTGGACGCTGGCGAAGCTGCGCAGGCCGGAGTCGACGCGCTCGAGCTCGTACATCATCAAACCGTAGGAGACGTTGTCGAGGCCGGCGGCGCCGTACTCGGCGGGCAGCGACGGTCCGAGCAGGCCGATGGAGCCGAACTTCCCGGCGAGGTGACGGGGGGCCTCGCCGGCTTCCCACCACTCGCGGATGTGGGGCGCGGCCTCGTTGTCCAAGAAGTCGCGGGTCGTCGTCTGTACCTGCTTCTGCTCCGGGGTGAGCAGGTCGCCGAGGTGGTAGAAATCGAGCATGGCGTCCTTTGCCGACAGAAGGATCGCGGCCCGAAGACCGCGGCCATCAGAGTATAGCAGCCGCACCGTCCGCTTCCGTTGGCGTGGGGCGCTGCTATACTCCGGCCCAGTCCGCGGGAAAGAAGGGAGCGACGCCATGGCCGGCTTCAGAATCGGTGACTTCGAGGTGTTCGAGATCGTCGAGGGCGCCATGGACCCGCCCCCGCAGGAGTTCTTTCCCCGCGCCGAACCCGAGGTGATCGCCGAGGTCGCTCCCGCGCTCGACCCGCGTCTCTTCGGGGCCAATGGCGAGGCGAGGTTGGTCTTCCGCTGCTACGTGCTCCGAACGCCCCGGAGCACCATCATGGTCGATACCTGCATCGGCAACGACAAGCCCCGCGAGCGGGCGAGCGTGAGCATGCTGAAGACGCCGTTCCTCGCCGACCTCCGCAAGCTCGGCGTCGAGCCGGAGTCGGTGGACTACGTCTTCTGCACGCATATGCACTTCGACCACGTCGGCTGGCACACGCGCCTTGAGAACGGGGCGTGGGTCCCGACCTTTCCCAACGCCAAGCATGTCTTCCGGGAGAAGGAGTACGAATACTGGATGTCGCCGACGGGCATGAAGTGGGGCCGCGACGTGATGGAGGACAGCGTGATTCCGGTGGTGGACGCGGGACTCGCCGAGATCGTGAGCGAGGACGACTACGCAATCGAGGACGGCGTCTGGATCGAGCCGCTGGAGGGGCATACGCCGGGTCACTCAGGTCTGCACGTGAAGTCGAACGGCGTCGCGGCAGTGTTCACCGGCGATATGCTGCATCACGTGCTCCAGGTGGCGCAGCCGAGCTGGGAGATCGCGGTAACGGTGAACAAGAAGCTGGCGGGGGAGACTCGCCGGGCCTTCCTCGAACAGTATGCCGACACGGATACACGTATCGTGCCGACGCATTTCCCGATCGCCGAGGGCGGCCGGGTCGTAGACAGGAACGGGCGGTTCGGCTACGAGCCGCTGGCGTAGGGATGGCCGACGCCTCAGTCTATTGAGGCGTGTAGAATGGGCTTGTCGGAAGGATCGAAGCCATGGCTGCCAGAAGAGACGCCGCGATAAAGAAAGCTCCCACGCGCGACCTGGCGAAGCGCCAAGCTGCCGTGAAGGAGATGCTCGCTGAGCGAGACCAACGCCAGAAAATATCTCGTGAGGAGATCAGAAGGCTGAGGGACGAAGGCCGCTACTAATGGCCATCGTCGTTGATGCATCCGTGGCGGTGGCTTGGTGCTTTCCCCTAGAGGAAGGAAGCGAAGAAGCGGGCGCCGTTGCGATGCAGATCCTCGAGGAGCCCGGGATTGCTCCCGGGATTTTCTGGTACGAGATTCGCAACGTGTTGATTGGCGCCGAACGGCGCGGACGCATTGCCCCTGGCGGGTGCGAGCGTTTTCTGACGCGGCTGAGTGACCTCCGGATTGAGATTGATCAGGAGCACAACAGCCTAAAGGTATTGGGCCTGGCGCGGCGCCATCGGCTCACCGTCTATGATGCTGCCTACCTTGAGACGGCAGTACGGCGCCAGGCTGCTCTCGCGACCCTCGATACAGCCCTTGCCGCCGCCTGCGGTGGTGAGGGAGTCGCCAACCTGCTTGGATAGTCCGGCGGTTCGGCTACGAGCCGGTGGCGTAGGCGCAGACGTTGTGGATTAAGGTTGCTCGCGCGGAGGACGGTCTGATGTGGACGAGGTGTGACTCGTTCACGGGCATGTGCAAGTGATGCGGACGGACGGTCGACTGCAGGCGTTCTGAAGAGGAGATGCGATGAAGGGGAGAGCCGCGATTCTGAAGGCGCACGCGCAACCGGTGGCGATCGAGGAGTTCGACGTGCCCGATCCGGAGCCGGGTTGCATGGTAATGAAGGTCACTCAGGCGGGGATTTGCGGCTCGGATATGCACCTTTGGCGCGGTGATACGCCTCACCCGATTCCGCCGCAGGGCGCCCACATGGGGCACGAGGGCGCGGGCGTGGTCTACAAGCTGGGCGAGGGCGTGAGCACGGATTCCCTCGGCGCTCCGCTGCATGAGGGCGACCGGATCGTCCACGCGGGTATCGACCCCTGCGGGCGGTGCTACCTGTGCCTGCAGGGGCGGATCAACCTCTGCCTCTTCAAGCACCAGCACCGGCGGAAGGTCGGACAGTTCCCGTACTTCCAGGGCACGTTCGCCGAGTACTACTACATCCACGCCAACAAGCCGGTCTTCAAGGTGCCCGACGAGGTCCGCGATGAGCTACTGGGACCGGTGAACTGCGCCTACGGCACGGTGCTGCAGGGCCTGACGGTGGCGGAGGCGGGGCACGGGCAGAGCGTCGTCTTCCAGGGCGCGGGCGGGCTCGGACTGATCGGCACGGCGCTGGCCAAGGACATGGGCGCCGACCAGATCATCGTGCTCGACCGGCTGGAGAATCGGCTGGAACTGGCGGAAGAACTTGGCGCGACGCACACGATCAACATCGACGAGTTCAACACGCCGGAGATGCGCGTGGCGCGAGTCCGGGAGATCACCGGCGGGCGGGGCGCCGACCTCGCCGTCGAGGTGGTGGGCATGGCCGAGCTGCTTCCCGAAGGACTGGCGATGATCACCAATGGCGGGACTTACCTCGACATCGGCCTCTTCTTCGCCGGAAGAACGGTTGAGTTCGACCCGTCGTCGTTCGTGCTGAGCGGCAAGAAGCTGATGGGCACGGCGATGTACGAGCCGCTGATCCTGCCGCAGGTGCTGGACTTCCTGGCGCGGAACCAGGACCGGGTGCCGCTCCACAAGCTGGTGTCGCACCGCTTCCCGCTCGATTCGATCAACGACGCGCTGGACCAGTCGGAGTGGGTGAAGGGCCCCACGGCGGTCACCCGCGCCGTCATCGAGCCGTAGGGCGCGGCGCGTAGAGCGCTAGTTTCGGTCAAGGCCGTAGATTTCGACGGCGTTGGCGCAGGTGATGCGACGGCGCTCGTCGTCGGGGACGCCGACGAACATCTGGTCGATGACCTTGCGGCTGTGGGGCCAGTCGCAGCCGTGGTGCGGGTAGTCGGTGGACCACATGATGTTGCCGACGCCGATCTCGCGGCGGTTGCGCACGGCGTACTTGTCGATGATGAAGGTGGCGGCCCAGTTGCGCCGGAAGTACTCGCTGGGCAGGTGCTTGAGGGTGCTGCCGGCCATGGTTCGGTTGCGCCAGAACCGGTCGTCGTAGAACTCCAGGGCGCAGGGAATCCAGCCCGCCTGGGTCTCAACGGCGATCATCTTGAGCCGGGGGAAGCGGTCGAACATGCCGGAGATGATGAACCGGATCATGACGTCGCTGAATGCGCCGACCACGCCGCCGAGCAGGCCTGACGGGTCGGGGTTGGCGATGACCTGAGGCTTGCCCTGCTTGGCGAGCTCGGCGCGCGTCGCTCCGCCGATGGAGATGTGAACGTTGATGGGCATGTCGAGGTCCTCGGCTTCGGCCCAGAAGGGGTCGTCGTCCGCGCTCAGGGTTGAGCCACCGCTGGGGAAGCGGGAGAGGACGATGCCCTTGTAGCCCTCCTTCTTCGCGCGGCGCAGCTCGGCGATGCTTGTCTCGATGCCGAGGTTGGGCATCTGGAACATCGGGAAGAGGCGGGCGTGGTCGGCGGCGGCGAAGTCGTTGTAGACCCAGTCGTTGTAGGCGTGGATCGCGGCCTCGTGGAGGCCGTCGTCGGGGTGGTCGAGGAAGTAGTTGATCATGCTGGGCCAGGGATAGATGATCTCGGCGTCCCGGCCGTCGATGTCCATGTCCTCAAGGCGCCCGCGGCCGTCGTAGCAGCCCTTGCGAATGGAGTCGTAGGTCGCGCCGAGCCAGTGCATCTCTTCGTACTGCTTGCCAGGGGTGGAGACCATGCCGATGGGCCGGGCCGGGGCGTCGGGGCCGAACTTCCAGGCGTCGCCGCCGCGTGGGTCCTTGACCAAGGTCGGCGCTTGGTCCTGGTACTTGGCGGGGAGGAAGCGGCGCCACATGTCGGGCGGCTCGACGGTGTGGGTGTCGGCGTCGACGACTCGGTATTCCATGCTTGCGCTCCCTTTGGTGCGTATGGCCGGGCTTTGACGGCGGGTTAGCGGCCCTTCCAGATGGGGTCGCGTTTTTCGGAGAAGGCGAGAGGGCCTTCGCGGGCGTCCTCGGAGCCGAAGACGGCGCGCATGACCCACTCGTTCAGCTTATCCGCCTCCTGCATGCCGTGGCGGCGCCAGAAGGCGGCCATCGACTTGGAGCCCTGCACCGCCAGCGGCGCGTTTGCGGCGATAATCTTGGCGAGCTCGATGGCGCGGGGCATGAGGGCTTCCGGCTCGAGGATTTCGTTGACGAAGCCGTAGCGGTAGGCGTCCTCGACGCTCAGACGGTCGGCGGTGAAGAGCATCTGCGACACCGCGCCGTAGGGCATGATCCGGGTGAGGTGCTGCACGGCGTAGGCGGCCATGATGCCGCGCTTGGCCTCGAAGAGGCCGAAGTAGGCTTCCTTGGAGGCGATCCGGAAGTCGCAGTCGGTGGCGAGCTCCATGCCGCCGGCGAGGCAGAGACCGTTGATCGCGCCGATGAAGGGCTTGGGGTGGACGGACATGCGGTAGGCGGTGCCTGCGTGCCGCAACGCGGTCAAGCGTCGCTTGCGTTCGTCGGTGTCGATCTCGCCGGCCTCGAATGCGGCTTCGACCTCCTGCGTGGCGGCGTTGCGCTCCGCCATCTCCTTCAGGTCGGCGCCGGCGGAGAAGGCCCGCCCCGTGCCGGTGACGATGCCGCAGCGCATGGCGGGGTCTTCCTCGAAGTCGTCGAGGGCGTCGGAGAACTCCTTGAGGATGCCGCGTCCCAGGGCGTTGAGGCGGTGGGGGCGGTTGAGGCGAAAGATGGCGTAGTGGTCGCCGGGGTATTTCTCGTAGTCAAGTTCCGCCATGGGCCGGACTCCTTGGCGCGCGTGGGTTAGACTGTCGCGGCACGATACTAGCCGATTTCCAGGAGAGTTGGGCAGCCATGAAGTTCGGCTTCTTTCTCATGCCGTGCCACGCGCCTTCGGAGAATCCGACGCTGGCCTTCGACCGCGACCTTGAGCTGATCGAGTACGCGGAGAGCCTGGGCTTCGACGAGGTGTGGATCGGCGAGCACCACACCGCCGGCTGGGAGACGATCGTCGCGCCCGACATCTTCATCGCCGCCGCGGCGCAGCGCACCTCGCGCATCCGGCTGGGGACGGGGGTCGTCAGCCTGCCCTACCACCACCCCTTCGAGGTGGCGGAGCGCATGGCCTTCCTCGACCACCTGACGCACGGGCGCCTCGACTTCGGCATCGGCCCCGGCCTGCTGAACACCGACATCCAGATGTTCGGCTTGGACCCCGACGAGCTCCGCCCGATGATGGACGAGTCGCTGGAGATCATCCTGAGGCTCTTCACCGAGCCCGGCCCGCTGAATTACGAGGGCCGGTTCTGGACGATCAAGGAC
This sequence comes from Dehalococcoidia bacterium, assembly GCA_964291475.2. Classification (GTDB taxonomy): domain Bacteria; phylum Chloroflexota; class Dehalococcoidia; order SHYB01; family SHYB01; genus DAOUKH01. Next base: position 63,291 of record OZ220072.1, read on the forward strand.
ATGGAGTTGATGGTGAAGCCGTACCAGCTACCGCATCCACAGATGGCGGTGGCGACGATGGGCGGGGAGCATGGGACGGGCCTGGCGGCGAAGCACGGGTTCAAGCTGCTCGCGGCGGACTTCTTCAAGGGCCTTTCCAGCGACATGCTGCGAAAGCAGTGGAAGATGCTAGAGGAGATGGCGAAGGGGCACGGACGAGTCCCGAAGCGCGAGGACTGGCGGGCCGCGGCCTACGTCTATCTGGCGGAAAGCGAAGAGCTGGCGCACGAGCTCATCGCGGAACGCGCCATCCAAGAGCAGCGGGAGTACTTTATTCCGCTGCGGCGGCGGCCGTCGGACCCGCCCCTCGACCTCGACAAGCATCTCGACGTGCGGGAAACGGCCCGGAACAACGGCTGGGTGGTGACCACGCCCGACAAGTGCGTGGAGTGGCTGCGTGAGTTGGACGAAGGGTCGGGCGGGCTCGGCGGCCTGCTGCTCATCGCCACCGAGTGGTCGGACTGGGAGGCGTGGAAGCACTCGCTGGAGCTGTTCGCACGCTTTGTCATGCCGGAGTTCCGCGGGCACACCGCCGGCCCCACCGCCTCGTGGCACCGTCTGCTACGCAGCCGGGGCGCATGAGCCGCTCTCTGGACTCGGACATGGACAAGCTGATCATCAAGGTCGCCCTGAACGAGTGGGTGCCGAAAGAGGTGAACCCGCATGTGCCCTACGGGCCGCGGGAGGTCGCCGACGACATCCTGGCGTGCGCGGCGGAGGGGGCGAGCGTCTTTCACTTCCACGGGCGGGACCCGGAGACGGGGGAGCAGCGGCGCAGCGACCCGGCCATCTACGCCGAGGCCATGCGCCTGGTGGCGGAGTCGAGCGACGCGATCATCTGTCCCGGCTACCAAGGCCTGCCCATCGAGCGGCGCTTCGACCACTGGGAGGCGCTGGCGGCGGACGAGTCGGTGACGCTGGAGATGGGGCCGCTCGACGTGGGGGCGTTCAACCTGACGACGTATGAGGAACTGCTGGCAGGCCGGCCTCCGCAGCTCGAGACGTTCAACAACAGCCACGCGGACATGATCCACTGCCTGCGCCTGATCGAGCGGTTGGGGATGGTGTGCACGCTGGGCCTACGCGAGCCGGGCCATCTGCGGCAGGTCTTGGCGTACCACGAGATGGGACTCGTGAAGGCGCCGCTGCTCCTGAAGTTCTACTTCACCGACCGGCACCCCTATGGGCTGCCGCCGACGGCGCAGGGCTTGGAGATGTACCTCTCGATGGTCCCGCCGGAGGTGCCGCACCTGTGGTTCATCGAGGCGAAGGGCGGGGCCTACCTGCCGATGATGAGCCTGGCGGTGTCGCAGGGCGGGCACGTCCGGGTCGGCATCGGCGACTGCCCGTTGCTCGACGGCGAGCCGCTCTCGAACGCCGAGCAGGTGCGGCGCTTCGCGACGCTGGCGCGTCAGGCGGGCCGGGACGTCGCCACGCCGTCGGAGGCCCGCGCCATGATGGGGATTCCGGCGCGGGGGTAGGGGCGGCGCCCGGGCATGGCGGTCTCGCCTAGCCCCACTGGAAGAGGGCGTTGTTGTGGCCGGGCATGAGAACCATCTCCTCCGATTCGTCGATGGTCTCCTCGCGGTAGCGGAACCATGACTGGAGGGCGGGGTCGGTGTCGCGGGCGGCGAAGAGATCGGCCATGTGGCTCCACTCGCGCATGAAGAAGACGGTGAGGACCTCGCGGGGGCTCATGGCGACGGTGTAGGCGCCGAAAAGGTGCCACTCGTACCGCGCCGCCACGGGGAGGAAGTCGCGCTCCAGCCGCGCGAGGTAGTCGTCCGTTTCGCCCCAGGCGACCTTGATGAACTCGTGGAGGAAGACGCGGCCCTTCAGTCCCTTGCTGAGGAGATCCTTGCGCTCGGGGCTGAATGAGGCAGGGAGGAGCCAGCGGTCGAAGCCGTGGGTGCGGAGGCTGGTGTTGCGCTGCCACCAGTCTTCCATGTCGGTGGACATGCCGGTGCCGCTGAACTGGGAGCGGAGGCTGTGCATGGCGCGCTCGAAGGTGCCCGGCTCGGCGAGGTTGACCGACTTCGGCCAGGGGCCGGAGACGTCGGTGGTGCGGAAGCGGCTGGTCGAGGTGGCGCTGGAGATATCGCCGCGCCGGGCGCCGATGTTGCGGGAGACCATGTCGTCCTCCAGGGAGAGGACGCTGGCCATGTACGGCTCCTCCTGACCGGGGACCGTGTCCATGATTTCGTGCAGGTGGATGGTGGTCATCTGCGGCCTCCGTTGCGGCTAGGTGCGGAGCGCTCCTTCGGGCGGTCTCACGATGAGGTGGGCGCGGAAGTCGGCCAAGAGCTCGCGGGCGTTCCCGTGCGGGCTGTCCCGATCGGCTTCCCAGATGGAGCGGGCTTGGTCCCAGTCCTTGAGGCACCAGAGGTTGATGCCCTCGTTGGGGCGGATGGCGTGGCGGTAGGCGCCCATGAGCTCGACGCCGCGCTCCTTGGCGGCGGGGATGAGGTCGGACTCGATAGCGGCGTGGTAGTCGGCCATCTTGCCCTTCTTCGTCTTGATGCGCTCGAACTGGACGATGGGGGCGTCGATTCCGCGAGATTCGCGTTCGGCGCGGTCGGGCGAGAACGAGGACGGCTCGAGGAGGTCGCTGACGCCGCCGGAGCGCCAGTCGAGGGCCTGGCGCCAGAGCTCGTTGAGATAGGGATCTTTGTCCTCGCGGGGGTACTGGTTTTGCGAGGCTTCGGCGAAGTGGGCCCAGTCGCGGTACTCCCAGAGCACGTTGGCCTCCGGCCAGTCGGCGGTCTGGCCCGCGGTGGCCCAGAGTCCGGCCATGTGGACGCCGTGCTTGGCCTCGTTCTGCGGCCCCCACTTTCGCCGCATGAGGTCGATGAACTTGCCGCGCCCACCCTTGATGATGGTGATGCGTTCGAAGATATAGACTGCCATCAGGCGCCTCCTGCGTGGGCGGATAGTACCACTCGCGGGCGGGCGCCGGAGCGGCGGGCGGCTAGAGGGGCTTGGCGACCTCGCCGTAGAGGTCGGGGCGGCGGTCGCGGAAGCGGTTGTAGGAGGCCCGGGCGAGCTCCATCTCCTCGCGGCGGAGGGTGGCGATGAGGACCTCTTCGTCGTCGCCCTCGGAGATGGCGAGGTAGCGGCCGAAGGGGTCGCAGATGCAGCTCCGGCCCATGAAGGAGCCTTCGCCCTCCTCGCCGACGCGGTCGCAGGCGATCATGAAGTTGCTGTTCTCGAAGGCGCGAGAGGCGCCCATGCGGTTGAAGATGACGGGGTCGGGGTAGGCGCCGGTGGGGTTAGCGAAGGGGGCGCAGAGAATCTCCGCGCCTTTCAAGGTGAGGGCGCGGGCGAGCTCGGGGTAGCAGTAGTCGGCGCAGATCATCATGCCGATCTTGCCGACGTCGGTCTCGGTGACCGAGAGGGTGTTGCCGGGGTAGAAGTAGAACTTCTCGTGGCCGGGGATGTGGGACTTGCGGTGGACGTCGATGACCCGACCCTGGGGGTCGATGAGGACGCAGGAGTTGTAGAGCGAGCCGGTGACGGCGGGGTGGGCCTCGGCCATGCCGGCGACGACGTAGCAGTCGTGCGCCTTGGCCATCTCGCCCACCGCGCCGGTGAAGGGGCCGGGGACCAGCTCGGCGCAGCGGCGGTAGGCGAGGGAAAACTCGGTGTAGTCGTCATCGGTGGAGGGCTTGACGTAACCCTGGTTGATGAGCTCGGGGAAGACGACGAGGTCGGCGCCGCCTCTCGACGCGATCTCGTCGAAGGCGCGGCTCATGCGGTCGAGGTTGGCCTTGGGGTCGAGCCAGTCCACGGCCATCTGGACCGCGGCGGCGCGGACTTCGGGCTTGGGGCGGATTCCGGGGGAATCGCTGCCCATGCTAGGCCGCCTTGTCGCGCAGGCCGTAGAGGTCGGCGGCGGTGGTGTAGGTGACGCGTTCGATGAGGGCGTCGTCGTAGCCCTCGAAGGCCTCGCGTATCTCCTCGGCGGAGCGCGGGAAGGTGCTGTCGGGGTGCGGATAGTCGGAGGCCCACATGACGTTGGCCTCGCCGATCTCGGGGATGATGCGGACGCCGAAGCGGTCCTCCTCGAAGGTGGCGTAGACCTGGCGGGCGAAGATCTCGCTCGGCTTCAGTTCGAGACGGTAGTCCTTGGCGTTGGGGGTGTGCTTGGTGAACTCGAGGTCCATGCGTTCGAGCATGTAGGGGATCCAGCCGAGGCCCGACTCGCCGAGGACGAGCTTCATCTTGGGGTGGCGTTCGAGTGAGCCGGAGAAGGTCATGAGGGCGAGCGCCTCGTCCAACTGGAGCGGGACCGCGGCGGCGAAGGCGGCGAACTCCCATCCCTGCACCACGGGTTTGGACGAGTGCATGCCGCCGCCGAGGTGGAAGCTCAAGGGAAGGCCGACGCTCTCGGCCGCTGCCCAGAGGTGGTCCCACTCCGGATCGCAGACGCGCGACGCGGCGTCGAAGTAGCTGACGACCGCGCCCTTGTGGCCGATGGAGGCGACGCGCTCGAGCTCGGCGGCGGCGGCCTCCGGCGACTCGGTGGGAAGGTAGGCGAGCAGGCAGAGGCGGGCGGGGTCGTAGCCGTTGAACTCGGCGCCCCAATCGTTGTAGGCCTGCAGGCAGGCGGTCTTGAAGCCGGCCTCGTTCAGCTTAAAGCCGAAGGGCGGGCCATAGATGACCTGGGCGTGGACGCCGTCGAGGTCCATGTCTTGCAAACGAAGGTGCGGCGTCGAGGCGCGGAAGCCGTCGTCCTCGATGCCGGCGCGGGTGATCGCGCTCTGGACCCTGCCGGACATGGCGCCGCTGCGGCCAAGCTGCTCGCCGTCGACCTCCCAGAAGGTGCCCTCCTCCGTTTCGCGCACCTGAGGGGCGCGGTCTTGCCACGCCGCGGGGAGGCGCGCCGTCCAGAGATCGCGCGGCAACGTGGTCATGTCCATGTGGTCGTCGGCGGAGATGATCTTGCGCGCAGCCATCGGGGGCCTCCTCAGCGCGTCCATACTGTTCTGCCGGTTTGTACGCGACATTATAGTGACCGGATCGGCGGGAGGGGCCCGCGCGGCGGGCGGCTCTTGCTAAGATGAGCCTATTCGCCATGCCCTCATCTGATGTCTTACAGGGCCGCGCCCTCTTAGTCGCTCCCGGAGGAGACCGCTATGGAACAGCGGCGAGAGGGAAGCAGCGCCCTGCGGGCGCTCGCGCGCCTGATGGCGCGCGCCCTCTCTCTAATCTCCCCCAGAGGGGGAGAGGTTTAAGGCGCTCCGCCAAATGGGCAGGCCGGAGGGCGGCGGCCGTTGGCGGCGATCAGGGGGCGCCTCATCTCAATCCTCTCCCGGGGGGAGAAGAGGAAGGACCGCCCGGCCCTGGGCCTCCGACGCGCCTTACGGCGCGCGCCCTCTCTCAGTCTCCCCCAGAGGGGGAGAGGTGGGAGGGGGGTCCGCCGTTGAGCGGCGTGCGGGTGCTGGAGGTGTGCGGCTCTATCGCGGGGGCGCATTGCGGCAAGCTGCTTGCCCACATGGGGGCCGAGGTCACCAAGATCGAGCCGCCGGAGGGCGGCTCGGCCCGCGGCCACGGGGCCTTTCCCGGTGGAGTACCGGACGCCGAGACGAGCGCGCTGTTCCTGCACTTGAACGCGAACAAGCGCTCGGCGACCTTGAACACCGGCTCGGCGACGGGGCGGGCCATTCTTGACCGGCTTGCCGCGGCATCGGACGTGCTGGTCTACGACGCACCGGAACTGTCCGATGCGGCGCCGAGCGCGGACGACCTGGTGCGAGTCGCCATTACGCCGTTTGGGTTGGGCGGGCCGAACGCCGGTTACGGGGCCAGCGACCTGACGTCGTTCGCGGCTGGCGGCGAGGCGTATACGCTGCCGGGCAATCTGTCGTTTGAGCTCTTCCCCGATCGTGGGCCCGTGCGCGCCGGGGCCTATCTGGCGGAGCATGACGCGGGGGTGCTTGGAGCGGTGGCCGCGCTGTCGGGGCTGCTGTCGCGGTCGCGGAACGGCATGGGGGAGCGGGCCGACCTGTCGCAGCAAGAGGCGTCGATGGCGATGGCGCGGGAGACGCTGCAACGCTTCGCCGGCTACGACGAGTGGATCGACTGGCGGCGGACCTACTTCTTCGGCGGCATCTTTCCCGCCGCCGACGGGCACGTGATCTTATTCCCTCGCGAGGACCGCCACTGGGCGGCGCTGTGCGATGCGATGGAGAGGCCGGACCTGGCCGCCGACCCGCGATTCGCAACCTTCGACGAGCGCCGGGCCCACCGTCCCGAGGTCAATGCGGTGATGCGGGCGTGGGCCGCCGGTCTGGAGAAGCGGACGGTCTACCACGAGGTGGCTTCCCGGGGCTGCCCGGCGGCGCTCTTCGCCGACGCGAGCGACGTGGCGTCGTCGCCGCAGCTTCGCGCCCGGGGCTTCTTCGAGCGGGCCGTTCACCCCAAGGCGGGGGCGCTGGAATACACGGGGCAGGCCTACCGGCTGTCGCGGACGCCGCCGGTAGCGCCGCGCGCGGCGCCGCTGCTCGGTGAACATAACGCGGAGGTCTATTGCGACGGTCTCGGCTACTCCCGCCGCGACCTGACGGCCCTCCGGCGGGCGGGCGTGCTGTGAGCGGCGTGCCGCGACGCGCGCCCCTGAGCGGCGTGCGGGTCTTGGACTTCACCTGGAATCTGGCAGGGCCGTACTGCTCGCTGCAGCTTGCCTTGCTCGGCGCCGAGGTGATCAAGGTCGAAACGGCGACGAACCTCGACGGGATGCGGCGGGGCCAGTACGCCATCGACCTCGACCCGGACGCGTCGCCGACGTTCAACAGCGTCAATCTGAACAAGCTCGGCCTCCGGCTGAACCTGAAGCGCGCCGGCGGAGTGGAGATGATCGAATCGCTGGCGGCGGTCAGCGACGTGCTGGTGGAGAACTTCCGCACCGGCGTGCTCGACCGCATGGGGATCGGCTACGAGTCGCTGCGGCGGCACAACCCGACGATCATCGTGGCGTCGAGTTCGGCGTTCGGTGGGAGCGGGCCGGAGAGCGCCTACCCGGGCTATGCGTCCGTTTTCAACGCGAGCGGCGGCCTGGGGAGCCTGACCGGCTACGAGGACGGCCCGCCTGTTGAGCTTCGGGACTCCATCGATCTGCGCGTCGGCGCCGCGCTCGCCTATGCCGTCCTCTGCGCGCTGTGGCACCGGGAGCGCACCGGCGAAGGGCAGTACATCGACCTGTCGTCCGTCGAGGCCATCGCGGCACTGGCGGGGAGCTCTGTGTTCGAACACTTGATGACGGGAGCGGTCCCCACGCGGATGGGCAACCGCGACGCGCGGCACGCTCCCCACGGCCTCTACCGTTGCCGCGGCGACGACTGGATCGCGATCTCAGTTGGAACGGACGCCGAGTTCCGCGCCCTATGCGGGGTGATGGGGCGTCCCGGCCTGGCGGGCGATTCTCGTTTCGCCGACGGTTACCGGCGTCTGCGCCATGCCGCCGAGCTTGACGAGGTGGTGGAAGCCTGGACGCGGCGGCGGGCGGTGGGTTCGCTGACTGGGTCGTTGCAGCGCGCCGGCGTCGCGGCCTACCCGGCCGCGAGCGGCGAGATGCTCCTGAACAATGCGCACGTGCGGGAACGGGGGGCTTGGCAAGAGGTGGAGCACCCCAAGATGGGCGCGCGGGCGGTGCAGGGGCTTGCCTGGCGGTCGACGCCGGACGGGACGCCGGAGGCGCAGCCCGCTCCCTTGCTCGGTGAGCACAACGGCTATATCCTCGGCGGCGTGCTCGGCCTTTCGAGCGGCGCGATCGGCGCGCTGACGGAGGCCGGCGCTTTCGAGTAGCCCATGCCTCCAGAGCGACCCCGCCCCGCGTCCGCGCCGCCGGGCCCGCTGGCCGGGGTCGCCGTCATCGAGATCGCCGACGGGGTCGCGGGCGCCTTCTGCTCACGGACGTTGGCCGACCTCGGGGCCGACACGATCAAGGTCGAACCGCCGGAGGGCGACCCGCTCCGGTCGCACGGCCCCTTTCCGAGCGACGCGCCGGACCCCGAGTCCGGCGGTCTCTTCCGCTTCCTAAACGCGAACAAGCGGTCGGTGACCATCGACGTCACGATGGCGACGGGGGCGGCGTTGTTGGACCGGCTGCTGAAGAGTGCCGACGTGGTGGTGGTGGAGGGCAGCGTCCGGCGGGCGCTCGACTTCGGCGCAATCCGAACCCGGCGGCCACCCTTGGTCGTGACGTCGGTCACGCCGTTCGGCGAGACCGGTCCATACCGAAACTACGCGGCGTACGACATCAACATCAGCGCTGCGGGTGGGCTCAGCTTCGGCACCGGCTTCCCCGACCGCGAGCCTCTGACGATACCGTTGCAGCAGAACGCCTACCTGGGCGGGTTCGCGGCGGCGCTCGCGGTGGTCATGGCGCTGCAGGCGCGCGACCGCGACGGCGAAGGGCAGCTCGTCGACGCCGCCGTGGCGGATGCGCCGGCGCTGCTGCTGAATGGGTACCACCTGCCGACGTACATCTACAAGGGGATTCCCGGCCGCCGCTGGGGCAACCGCATGAGCCTGGGTCTTTTTCCCAACTGCGTGCTGCCCGCCCTCGACGGCCACATCTGCATCGACGCGCCGCAGTTGGCACAGTACCGGCGCTTCCTGGAGGTGCTGGGGGACCAGCCGTGGTACTCGGAGCCGCGCTACCGGAACCGGCGGGCCATGTCTGAGGAGTACCCGGAGGAGGCAGAGGCGCTGATCGCGCCCTGGTTCGCCGAACGCACCAAGGAGGAGATCTTCGAGACGACGCGGGCGCGGCGGATTCCGTGCGTCCCGGTTAAGACCATCGGCGAAGCGGTCGCCGACCCGCATCTGGGCGAGCGGGACTTCTGGCAAACGATCGGCGGCGACCTCTACCCCGGCCCGCCCTACCGGTTCTCCGAAAGCCCGTGGCGGCTCGATCGCCGCGCGCCGCGTCTGGGGGAGCACAACGGCGAGGTGCTGCGCGACGGGCTTGGGCTCGACCTCGCCGGACTGCGTCGCGCGGGGGTGGTGTGATCGTGGAGGCGCTCGAAGGCTACCGGGTGGTCGATCTAGGGAGCGCGTGGGCCGCTCCGATGGCGGCCCACCTGCTCGCCGACATGGGCGCCGAGGTCATCAAAGTGGAGAGCCGGGCCAAGATGGACGGGATGCGTCTGGGCCGGCCGATGATCGGAGACGACGCGACGGGCGGCGATGAGGGGCGCTGGCCCGAACTGCAGCCGGTCTTCCACGGTCTCAACCGCAACAAGCAGAGCGTGACGCTGAACCTGAAAGAACCGGAAGGAATCGATCTGCTGCGTGGCCTGATCGCGCGCTCCGACGTGGTGATCGACAACTTCTCGCCCGGCGTCATGGACCGTCTCGGCCTCGACTACGAAAGCCTGCGCCGGCTCCGTCCCGACATCGTGGTGGTGGCGATGCCCGCGGCAGGGAACAGCGGGCCGCTGCGTGATGTCATCGCCTACGCGCCCATCGTGCTGGCGCTGTCGGGCCTGATGAGCCTGGTCGGCTACGAGGATGGCGCCTTGGTCGGGGAGCTGCAGTCGGCGTGGAGCGACGCGGTCGCAGGCCTGCACGCGGCGATGGCGGCGTCCGCGGCGCTGCGCCACCGGACGCGCACGGGCCAGGGCCAGTACATCGAGGCGGCGCAGCTGGAGAGTACGGTGTCGTGGCTCGGCGAGGCGGTCATGGACGTCACCATGAACGGGCGTGAGCCCGCCCCCATCGGCAACACGGGCGATCGGGCTTGCCCCCCACGGCGTGTACTCCGTGCGCCGGCGGCGACCGGTGGATCAGCATCGCGGTGGGCGGCGGAGGACGAGTGGCGGGGTCTGTGTGACGCGGCGCGCCGGCTTGGGTCGGCGCCGTGGACGCGGGACCGGCGGTTCGCCGATTCCTACCGGCGGCTGCGTCACCGCGAGCCGTTGGACGAAGTCCTGCGCGGGTGGACCGTGAGCTTCGACGCCGGGGAGCTCACGGCGGCGCTTCAAGCGAAGGGCGTGGCCGCCTTCCCGGTGATGAACATCGAGGACCAGTTCCTCGATCCGCACTTCCGCGAGCGTGGAGCATGGGTCGAGATGGAGCACCCGATGGCGGGGGCCGAGTGGCTGTACGGCCTGGCGTGGCGGCTGTCGCGGACGCCGGGGCGCATCGCGTCGCCGGCGCCGATTCTGGGCCAGCACAACGAGCGCGTCCTCGGCGCGCTGCTGGGCACGCCGGCGGAGGAGTTGCGGCGGCTGGAAGCGTCGGGGGCGGTCTCCTGACCTAACCGGCGGGCTCGTACCAGCCGGAGAGGAAGAGCAGGCCGTCGTGCTTGATGACCCAGGTGTGCTTCTGTTCGGTCTCGCCTGAGGTGGGGTTGACGAAGACGTAGTCCACCCAGCGGCCGTTCTCGTCGGCGGCGACGACCTCGAGGCCGTAGGGCTTGCCGTTGATGTCGGTGCGTTCCCTGGGGCTCACGCCGAGGAAGTCCTTGCGCGTGGGGTGCGCGATGGTGTTGGTGTCCTCGTCGTACATGGCCACGTACCACGGGCCGTCGACGCTTTCGGGGGAGTTGAAGTAGTCGACGGTCTGCTGGCGGCCGACGGCGTCGTAGAGGTTGATGGCTTGCTGGACGAGCGCCTGGGTGTAGGCGGGGCCGTCGTCCTTGGAGGGGCCGGGCTCGTACCAGCCGGAGCCGAAGGTAAGGCCGTCGTGCCTGACGACCCAAGTGTGCTTCGATTCGAAGCTCCCGGAGACTGGGTTGGGGTAGGTGTAGTCGGTCCAAGCGCCGTCCTCGGTGGCGGCGCCGGCGACCTGGGTGCCGGCGGGAAAGCCGCCGACGCCACGGATGTCGTCCGCGTGTTTCCCCACATTCTCCGGGACGGTGGCGTGGGCGAGCATGACGTCGTTATCGTCGGCGATGAAGACGTACCACGGGCCGTCGACGCTTTGGAGGGAGTTGTACAGGTCGAGGGTCTTCTGGCGGCCGTTCTCTTCGTAGTAGTCGATGGCCCGCTGGACGAAGGCCTGGGTGAAGGCGGCGGGGTCGGACTTGGGAGGGAGCGGGGGTGTGGGGTCGGCGCCGCCGCAGGCAGCGATGACGAGGGCGGCGGTCACCGCCATGCCGAGCATCAGGGAAAGTCGTGCGCCGATGCGTCTCATGCAACGCCTCCGCCAAAATTCTCTGTCCATTGTACCAATAGCGACCTTGTACCAATTGCGAATGACGACCGGTTTCCCCTTCGAGGTCATGTATCATGACCACCGCCCGAGGCATAGCGTCCCGGGCGCGACACACGGACCGGAGGCACGTCATGGCCGATAGCGGGGTGGAGAAGCCCAAGATCGCCGAGGGCAAGATCACCGAGGAGGCGCTCGCACGGCTGCGGAGCCGCATCGGGACGTATAACCGTCCCAGCTTCTACGGCATGGGGCCGCTACACGAGGCGGCGACGCGCGACAACATCCGCCACTTCGTGCGCGGCATCGGCGACCCCAACCCGCTCTGGGTCGACGCCGAGTACGCCCAGAAGACGCGGTGGGGCAAGATCATCGCCCCGCCGACGTTTCTGTACAGCGTCTACTGGACCTCTGGGCGCACCGGCGGACTGCCCGGCGTCCACGGCTTTCATGCGGGGAACGACTGGCTGTGGCACCGGCCGATCTACCTCGACGACGAGATCACGGTGCAGGAGCAATTCACCGGCCTCGAAGAGAAGAAGGGCGAGTTCGCGGGGCGGGTCTTCATTCAGTCGAGCGTTTCGACGTACCGGAACCAGCGTGGGGAGACGATCGCCGAGTGCAAGGGCTGGCAGTTCCGGGCGGAGCGCCGCGCCGCGCGCGAGCGGGGCAAGTACCAGCGTGAGCCCTACCGCTACACGGAGGACGAGATCCTCGCAATCGAAGACCACATGCTGAACGAGGAGATTCGTGGCTCGACACCGCGGTTTTGGGATGACGTCAACGAGGGCGACGAGATTCCGTCGGTGGTGAAGGGGCCGCTGAGCATGGGCGACATCGCAGCGTTCGAAGCGGGCTGCATCGGCGGCTTGGGGCACGTCTTCGCGCTGCGCGAGTTTCGCCGCCATCCGGCGTGGGGCTACCGCGATCCGCGCACCGGCTCGCTCGAAGCGGTGATCCGGGTCCACGCCGCTTCCGACACCGCGGGGGCGGCGGGTCTCCCCATGGCCTACGACTACGGCTGCCAGCGCATGTGCTGGCTCGGCCATCCGCTCACGAACTGGATGGGCGACGACGGCTTCATAATATATCTGAAGCGGCTCTACGGCGAGGTGCGGCGCTTCAACTACGTCGGCGACACGACGTGGCTGAAGGGCAAGGTCACCGGCAAGCAGGCCGCGGACGGCGAACACCTGGTCGACCTCGACGTGTGGGCGGAGAACCAGATCGGCGAGATCACCGCGACGGGTCCCGCGCCCAGGTCGCGCTGCCCGCCAAGGGGCGGGTCTGGGAGCAGTGGTAGGCGCCGTCAGGCGGTGACGCCGGCGTCGTTGAGCGCGGCGATCTGGGCGTCGTCGTAGCCGAGCTCGCGGAGGATGGCGCCGGTGTCCGATCCCATGAGCGTTGGGCCGCGGCTGAGCTCGGCCGGTGTGCGGGAGAACTTGAGGGCGAAGCCCGGCTCGTAGCGCTGCTTGCCGGTGACGGGGTGGGTGACGTCGAGGAGCATCTCGCGCGCTTGGAGGTGGGGGTCGGCGGCCATTTCCTCGATGGTGCGGTTGACCGGCCCGTATTGCTGGTCGTTGTCGCGGAGCGCGTCGAGCCATTCGTCGAGCGTCTTGCCTCGGACGGCGTCGGCGATGAAGGCGGCCATCTCCGACCGGAGGGGTTCGTCGGGCCGGGGATGGGGTATCCAGTCCTCTTTGCCAAGCAGCTTGCAAAAGCGCTCCCAGAACCAGGGTTCGCGGATGCTCAGGGTCAGATAGCGGCCGTCGCGGGTCTCGTAGACGTTGTAGGCGGGGTCGGCGCCGCGGAGGCTGCGCTCTTCGACGCCGCCCGGCGGGATGGTGACCGAGACGTCGGTGAAGGCGACGTCGATGTACTGCCCCGCGCCGTCCTTCTCGCGCCGCAGCAGCGCCATGAGGACCGACATTGCGCCGAACCATGAGGCGTTGAGGTCGGCCTGGTTGTAGGGCGGGACGAAGGGTTTGCCGTCCTCGTCCTGGGGCAGCATGCCGGAGATGCCCTGGTAAGAGAGGTCGTGGGCCGCGATGCCGGCATAGGGGCTTTCCTGCCCGAAGCCCGACAGCGAGCAGTAGACGATGCCGGGGTTGCGTGCGCTGACGGTGTCGTAGTCGATGCCGAGGCGTTGGACGACGCCGGGGCGGTTGCTTTCGATGATGGCGTCGGTGCGGTCGGCGAGCTTGAGGAAGACCTCGACGCCTTCGGGAGCGCGGAGGTTGAGGTTGAGGCTGCGCTTGTTACGGAGGTTGACGCCGTAGCGGGCGACCGCGTCGGGGCCGCCCCGCTTCTGCGCGTAGCCGGGCTCGACGACGGTGATGACGTCGGCGCCGTAGTCGGCGAGGACGCCGGAGGCCATCTGCCCAGGGCGCGTCCGGCAGAGGTCGATGACGCGGAAGCCTTCGAGTGGGCCGGCCATGCGCTTCGCTAGGCCGCCGTGCCGGTCTCGACGTGGGCCGACGCCGCGGGCGCCTCGGCGATGCGGAAGGCGCGCCGGGGGTTCTCCCACAGGATCTTGCGCCGGTTCTCGTCGGTCAGGGGTTGGCGGTCGAAGTCGCCGAGCGCCCAGGGCCAGGTGCCGTCGGGGTGGGGATAGTCGGAGTTCCAGAGCAGGTTGTCGTCGCCGGCGAGCTCGACCACGCTCTTCAGCATCGGCTCGTCGGCGCGGGCGGCGACGAAGATGTTGCTCCTGAAGTAGTCCGTGGGGCGTCTCTTCAAGTCGGGGTGCTCGGCAGTGCCGCTGAAGTCGTAGTGCTGCTCCATGCGCTGGAGCCAGAAGGGCAGCCATCCGGCGTCGCACTCGACATGCACGAGGGTGAGCTTGGGGAAGCGCTCGAACATGCCGTGCCAGATGAAGGTCATCATCGTGGCCATGGCTTCGAAGGGGTGGGAGACGATGTGTCCCGACGTGTGGGTGACAAAGCGGTCGCCGAAGGAGGGGAGGTAGCACGAGGCGGAGTCGTGGACGGAGATGGGCCGGTCGAGCCGCTCGATCGTCTCCCAGAGCGGCCAGTAGTCCTCATGGGGCAGGAGCCGGTCCTTCACCGGCTGGGGGCGGACGTAGAAGGAGACGGCCCCGAGCGCGGCGGTGCGTTCGGCCTCCGCTACGGCGAGGGGGACGTCCTGGATGGGGAGGATCGCCGCCCAGCGGAGGCGGCTGGGGTGGTCGGCGCAGTAGGCGCGGCTCCAATCGTTGTAGGCGCGGCAGCAGGCTGCGAGCAGCTCGGGGTCGTCGAACTCGCGGCCCAGCATCTGCCCGCCGGCGCTGGGGTAGATGATCTGGACGTCGACGCCCTCGGAGTCCATGTCCTCGACGCGCTTGGCGGCGCTGTAGCCGGTCTTCGCGGCGTCGGCGAAACGGTTGCGGGCTTTCTTGGCCGCGTCGAGGAACTCGGGGGCGGCCATCGGGTACTTGCCGTGTTCGTAGGTGAACGGCTGCCCTTCGACGACGTAGCGGCGCCCCGACTCCAGCCGCTGGAGGCGCGGCGCTCTATCGAGGAAGGCGGGAGCGATCCACTCGAGGAAGAAGTCGGGCGGCTCCATCTGATGCGCGTCGGCATCGACGACGTAGATCCCGTTTCGCACCGTCCACCTCCCTGCCGCCGCCTCCGCCTACGGGCCGGGGAAGAGCCACACGTTGTCGGGCTGGTCGGCGGCGAGCCGCCAGCGGGGAACCTTCTTGCCGTCGTCGCTGACCTGCTCGAAGTAGAGTTCGACCCTGGCGTTGATGCCGACCTGGTCCTCGCCCTCGTCGATGACGCCCTGCAGGCGCACCGGGTTGCCGTCGACGTTCTTCACGTCGTCGAGGTCGATCATCGCTGGGATGTAGGGCACGGCCTCGAGGAAGGGCGCGATGATCGGCTGCATGATGACGATGAAGGTGTGGATGGTGCCGCCGCCCTTGCTTTCGACGTAGCCGAGGTCTTCGAGCTCGCCGCAGGCGGCGCAGCCGGGCACGCTCGGGGGCCACCAGGCGTGGCCGCAGAGGTTGCAGCTTCGGACGAGGAGCCTGTCCTCTTTCGTCGCGTCCCACCACTCCTGCGTGTCGTAGTCGGGGACGATGTTGAGTCGTGACCAGTCGATATTGGGCGGCATGACGGCTCCTTAGGCTGCTTCTTGGTACGCTTCAACGCTTCCGGAGGCCTGTTCTTCTCCAGAGTCATCGCTGCCCTCGCCCTGGTCTTCTTCTACAGGTTCGGGCTCTGCCTCGTCGAGGCCGCTGAAGTCCATGTGCCACCGCTCCTTCGCCCATCCGAGCAACTTGGCTCGGCGCTTGTCGATGGCCTCCGGGGTCCAGTCGTCGTACTTCGCGATCTCCAACTCTTGGAAGAGACGCGACTTTGTGTAGTAGTCCTTCTTCTCGACGAACTCCCTGTTGCTCAGCTCGGAGTTTTGCTCCGTGAGCGTGAGGTTGCCGATGTCGTGCACGTGGCGCTCGTGGTCGTCCGCGTTGAAACGCTTCTGCCAACAGGGCCGCTTTTCGATCGATTGAGGGAGCACGTGCTCGATGGAGTCGCGGCGCCCTCGAATCTCCCCCCAGCCCACCTTCGGCTTCGTGTCTGTGTCGGAGAACCCGGCCGATGCCAGGTGTAGTTCGTATTCGTAGAGAAAGTAGCTGAGGTAACCCCTCCAGAACCAATTCCGCGGCTTCGACGAGTCGGTGAAGTCGTCGAAAAACCGCCTTGCGTAACCGTCGGCATCGTTGTAAAGGCGCCTAATCGCCGCGACGGCGTCATCGAATTCCATTCCGCGCACTACCTCGCGCGCGAGGCCGAACATCTGGGACTGGCGGTAGTTGGTACGGAAATCCGCGACTCGATAGAAGCGGAAGGCGATGAGCTCGAAGAGCTTGACAACTTCAAGGTACTTCTCCGGCTCGGACGGCCAGCGTTTCCGCACGGCCATCAAAAGTGGCAGGAACGTTGCCGTGATTCTGGTCCGGACGAGTCTTGAGTTCCAGAGCTTCACGCCTTCCCGGACCGCGGGCTCGGATGCGAAACTGCCGAAGGCGTCGTCTCTGGCCGGCCTGAGAGCGTCGCAGTAGCAGATACAGGCCTGGCGGAGCCCCTTGATGTAGTCATGCAACTCGCCCAAGAGCTTGCCGTGTTGGTTGTGATACCTCCGCAGGTCAAAACGTTCCTTGACGCTCTTGCTTCCGTCCCAGTTCTGGGCTCGTGCGTCGTACTCCATGATCCAGTGCGCGCGGAGAAGTTGGTCCTCTTCCCAGGGTGACGCCAGCCGGGCCGCCGTCAAACGCCGCAGAATGTCGGCCCACGCATCGTTGACCGCCTTGGTGAGCGTATCCTTGGAATGCGCTTCTATATCGAGCGTCGCGGCCGTGTAGAGCAGGTAGTTCTTGACCTTTTCCAAGTTGGTCAAGGGTTTGCCGCGGTCGTTCACCAGCTCAAAGACGATCCCCACTTCCGACGGGTGATCGACTTCGTAGACGTTGAAATGAAGCAGGGTCGTAATCCTGTTCAGTAGGTCGATCAGCCCTTTTTCTTCCCCGATCGCGCGCAGATAGTCGGTGATCTGCTTCTTAGCGTCCGAAAGGCGCTGAGCCGCCGCCGTCGGTGCCCCGGCGACCCCTCCATCCTTCAGCACGCCGTTCTTGAAGAAGAAGTCGGTTTCCTCGTTCAGTGAGAGCTTGTGAAGGGGCTGCCCGTCAAGACCTTTGGCGACCACGTAGCTCTTTTGGATGCCTTTGGAAAGTTCGTCGCTGCCGCCGTGCGTGCTCAGCTCGTCGGCCAGCTCGTTGAGCAAGAGGACGATGGTCGTTAGGCGCTGCTGGCCATCCACGACGTCAGCCGTAACGTGGCTCTTCCCTTCGGCATCTGTCTTCGTCACGGCTTCGGGCGGCTGGTGCAGCACGATGGTGCCCGTGTAGTGGTGGCGGTGGTGCGTGGAGCCGAGGAGATTCAAGTCGTCCAGGAACTCTCCGATTTGCAGCTTCTCCCAGGCGTAGCCGCGCTGGTAATCGGGGACCCGGAAGATCCGGTTGTGGAAGAGTTCTTGGAGCGGGATGGTGTTGTTCACGGTGGCCCATCCGGGCTTCTCAGGGGCTAGTTGGGGTGCCGACTGAGCATGAGCGAGCTGCTGGTGACCGGGCTTCCCCATCCCGCGCAGAAGCCGTTTTCGTGCCTCCGCACCTGACGGCAGCCCTCTTCGCGGTCGTAGGTGTGGACACCGCGCTCCCAATCGGGGCAGACGTCGTCGGCGCGGCCACGGAGCTGGCGGGTCATCTCGATCACCATCTGGATGCCGTGGGAGTAGCCCTCGGAGAGGTGCGAGCCCGACGTGTTCACCGGAAGCTCGGCGTCGAGGCGGCCGCGGCCCTCCTCGTACCAGAAGCCGGCCTCGCCGGGGCCGACGAAGCCGTAGCCCTCCAGCTGGAGGAGCGGCGTGATGGTGAAGGCATCGTAGAACGAGGCGAGGTCGACGTCCTCGCGGGAGCGTCCCGACATGGCGAAGACGCGGTTGCGCCCCCAGTTGCTGGCGTGGTGGTAGACGGCCGTGTTGCGGCGCCCGGGATTGTAGCCGGGGCTCTCCGCCATGGTTCGGGCGGTGCCGCCCATGACGAAGACGGGCGGGTGCTTGAGGTCGTAGGAGCGCTCGGCGCGGGTCATAACCAGCGCGCAGGAGACGTCCATTTCCAAACAGCAGTCGAAAAGACGGAAGGGCTTCGAGACCCAGCGCGCCTGCAGATAGTCCTCCATCGTCAGCGGCCTCTTGTAGAAGAAGGCCTTGGGATTGAGGGTGGCGTGGTAGCGGTGGGTCATGGCGACCGCGCCGAGCTGGCGGGTGGTCATGCCGAAGTCGTGCATATAGCGCATGGCGGCGAGGCCGAACATCTGGGCCGGCGTGGTGACGCCGATGTACTGGTTCTCGGCGTGACCGACGACGGTCATGGGCGGCGCGGGGCCGGTGGGCGCCTGGCCGCCGGGGCGGCGTCCGGTGCGTCCGCGCATCGAGCGGAAGATCACCATCGCGTTGCAGTAGCCGCCGGCGAGCAGGCCGGCGGCGTGGGCGACGAGGGCCTCGGTGCTCGATCCGCCGCCCATGATGTCGAGGCTGTAGTTCAGGCGCATGCCAAGGGCCTGGGCCATGTCGTTCGAGCTGTGGGAGTCGTTGCCCTGGTAGCTCGTCATGGCGTCGATGTCGGTGAGCTCGAGGCCGGCGTCCATGACGGCGCGCTTGATGGCCTCGATGCCCAGGGAGTAGGTCGTCCGCTTGGCGTCGCGGTAGTAGGTCGTCTCGCCAACGCCGACGATCGCGGTCTTGCCGGTCAGCAGGCCCATTAGGTGCCTCCGCAAAGGTGAAGAGAGGGTCGTTCGCAGGGGCGCCGCCGCGTTCCCCGCCGCGGCCAATTCTAGTGGGGCGCGGCGGGGTGTCAAGAAAAGAGACGGCTGCCGGCGGGCCGCTGCGCTATCATCGGCGGCGAGCGTGAGGGCGGGATGAACGACGACTTCCTGGCAGGCGTCAATGTGCTCGACCTGGGGCGCCGGTACGCCGCACCTCTGGCGGCGCGGCTGCTCGGCGACTTCGGGGCTGAGGTGATCCGCGTCGAGCCGCCGGAGGGGGATCCCACTCGCGCCGAGGGGCCGTTTCCGACCGGTGTCGAGGGCAGCGCCGACCAGAGCGGCGTCTATCACTACTTCAACGGCGGCAAGCTCGGGGTGACGCTCGACCTTGGCTCGGAGCGGGGGAGGCTCGACGATCTCATCGCCCGCGCCGACGTGGTGGTCGTCGACCGACTGCCACGGGAGGCGCAGGCGCTTCGTCTGACTTGGGACGACGTGCGCGAGGTCAACCGGCGGGCGGTGCTGCTGTCGATCACGCCGTGGGGGCTCGACGGGCCGTATTGCGACTACCGGGCCTACCCAATGAACGAGCTGCACGCCTCCGGGGCGGCCTACGCGTTGGGCACGCCGGACCGGGAGCCAATCGGGCTGCCCGGTCCGCAGTCGTCGTACATGGCGGGGGCCAACGGCGCGGGGGCGGCGGTGACGGCCCTCTACGCCCGCGATATGACGGACGAGGGGCAACTGGTCGACATCTCGACGATCGAGACGGTCATCGCCGTGCTCATGGGGCACGCGGTGGTGAAGGCGCACCATCTGGGCGAGCGGACGATGCGCACGGGACACCGGCTCGCGGGGATGGCCCCGCACACCCACTTCCCCTGCAAAGACGGCCACTTCTGCGTCATCGGCACCCAGCCGCCGCACTGGGAGCGGCTCAAGGACGTGCTGGGCCGGCCCGATTGGGCCGAGTCGCAGCTGTTCGCCGACGCCCGCTCGCGCTACCGGTACGTCGAGGACTTCGAGGCGCTGCTCACGGCCGAGCTCGGCAAGCGGTCGAAGGAGGAGTGGTTCGACCTCTTCTGGGAGCGCCGCGCGCCGGGAATGCCGCTGAACACCGTCGCCGACGTGATGGCGATGGAGCATCTCGCCGAGCGCCGCTTCTTCCAGCCGGTCGAGATCGCGCCGGGCTTCGAGGTGCGGCTCCCCGGCGCGCCGTTCTTGTTTGATGGGCGGGACCGGCCAGCGGCGGGTCGCGGTCCCGCGTTGGGCGAGCACAACGATGAAGTCCGCGCCCGCACTGCCGCCAACCCTCCGGCCTCCCTCCCCCGGGAGGGACTGAGGGCGGGCACGCACCGCCTGGCGCGCCGCGGTCGGCGCCCCGGCCCCTCGGAGGGCGTGCGCGTCGTCGAGTTCTGCTGGGTGCTGGCGGGGCCCCTGGTGGGGCAGATGCTTGCCGACCTCGGTGCGGACGTGATCAAGGTCGAGCATCCGCACCGGCCCGACATCCAGCGGGCCATGTTCCCGTTCCTGGGGGAGCCGTCACCGAACAACTCGGTGTCGTTCAACACGCTGCACCGGGGGAAACGGGCCGTGGCGGTGGACATGGGGGCGGAGGCGGGAGTGGAGACGGTGCGCGAGCTGGTCGCCGTCTCCGACGTGGTGATCGAGAACCTGAGCCCCCGTGTCCTGGCGGGGTTCGGCCTAGGCTACGAGGAGTTAAAGAAAGTGCGGCCCGACCTCGTCATGGCGTCGATGACGGCGGCGGGGCATACCGGCCCCCTGGCGAACATGATCGGCTACGGGCCGAGCACCGGGGCCCTCGCCGGCTTCGAGGGACTGGTCGGCTATCCGGGCGGGCCGCCGCTCGGTGCGCAGCAGATCACCTACGGCGACCCCGTCGTCGCCAGCTTCACGGCGAGCGCCATCGTCACCGCACTCCACCGACGCCGGCGCATCGGCCAAGGGGTCCACATCGACGTGTCGCAGATCGAGGTGACGGTGGCGGCGATGGGGCATCAGGTGTTGACGTACTGCGTCGGGGGTGTGCTGCCGGAGCGGGGCGGCAACCGGCATCCGCGCATGGCGCCGCACGGCTGCTATCCCTGCGCGGGCGACGATGAATGGGTCAGCATCGCGGCGGGGTCGGACGACGAGTGGCGTGCGCTGGCCGCCGTCATCGCAGAGCCGTGGGCGTCGGAGTCGCGGTTTGCCGACGTAGAGGGCCGCAAGGACGAGGAGGACGACCTCGACCGCCTGATCGGGGAGTGGACGCGGTCGCGGAGCAAGTATGAGGTAACGGCGGTGCTGCAAGCGGCGGGCGTCGCGGCGCTGCCCACCCTCAACACGCTCGACCTGCCCGCCGACCCGCACCTGCAGGCGCGCGGGGTCTACCCCGCCGGCGGGCATGCCCACCTGCCGGAGGCGGGATTCGCTCGCGGGGCGTGGAACCTGAAGGGGACGCCGCCGTCGGTTGCGGCGCGGGCGCCCTTCGCGGCGGAGCACAACCGGGCCGTCTTCACCGGCTTGCTAGGGAAGTCGGCACAGGAGTACCATCGGCTGACCGCCGGCGGGGCCGTCGTCGAGGCTGCTGACCTTTCCTGGGACATGCGCTTCTTGGGCTCGAAGGAGTAGCGGAATCAGGCGCTGCCGGGGTGCTACCGCGAGGAGGACGGGTCATGGCGTACGACTATAAGCTGATCTCCGCCGATTCCCATGCGATCCAGCCGCCGGACTTGTGGGAGAAGTGGCTGCCGCAGAAGTTCCAGGATAAGGCTCCCAAACTGATCAAGGACCCCCGTGGGGGCGACCAGTGGGAGTATCCGCAGACGGGGACATTGGAACCCATGGGTCTGGTGACCAACCTGCAAACGCGCCCCGAAGACCTAAACTGGCACGGCGCGAGCTACGGGGAGGGCGGCGACTACACCATCCACCCTGGCTGCTACGACGGCAAGGAGCGGCTCGGCCTGCTCGACATGGACGGGGTCGACGCCGAGGTCATGTTCCCGCCGCAGCGGGCCATGATGTACTTCATGCAGTTCGAAGACCTCGAGCTGCAGCTCGCCGGCATCCGCGCCTATAACGATTGGCTTTCCGAGGACTTCTGCGCCGCAGACCCCGAGCGTTTGGTGCCGCTGGCCGAGATGCCGAACGCGGGCGTCGAGAACAACATCGCCGAGATGAAGCGGGCGAAGGAGATGGGGCACAAGGGCGTCATCGTCACGTCGTGGCCCAGCGGCGGCGACTACATCCGGCCCGAGGACGATCCCTTCTGGGCCGCCGCCGAAGAGATGAACATGCCGGTGCACCTGCACCTCGTCCTGGTCACGCGGCAGGCGCGCCGCCCTCAGCCGCAGGGTGCCGGGGCGGAGGATGCCCTGGGAGCCCTGGGGTTCGCCAACGTCTCGCAGCTCATCGCGCAGATCATCTTCTCGGGCGTGAACCAGCGCTTCCCCAACCTCAAGTTCCTCACCGTTGAGTCGGGGGCGGGCTGGGTTCCGTACTTCTTGGAAGCCATCGACGACCGGTGGTGGCGGAACCGTCACCGCACCGGCTCGCCCCTGACGAAGAAGCCGAGCCAGTACTGGTTCGACAACTGGCTGGCGACGTTCATGGTCGACCATTCCGGCGTCTTCGCGCGGCACCTCGCCGGGGTCAAGAACATCATGTGGTCCACCGACTTCCCGCACCATGGGAACGACTGGCCGTACTCGCGGAAACTCATCGACTCGATGATGACCGGCGTCTCCGACGAGGACCGGCATCGCATGGTCGCCCAGAACTGTGTCGAGCTGTACGGGCTGAACAACGGCGGGTAGGGGCCCACCGCGCCCCGCCCCTCCGGCGCGCCCTGTGGGCGCGAGCCCTCTCTCAGTCTCCCCCAGAGGGGGAGAGGTCGGAGGGGAGAGGAGAAGACCCCGCCCGTACCCCTGGGCAACCACGAGGGTTGCCCCTAGAAGGAAGGTCGCCTGCGGGCGTCGCGGGTTGTGCAAGGGCCTCTCAGAGGGGACCCTTGCGTAGCGGCTCCGGTTGTGGGGGAACGGGCGAGTCGTGACTCGCCCCTACAGGAATGACCCCGGTTGCCGCCGTCTATACTGAGCGGCGGAGGGCCGGATGCTCGACCGGTACGAGGCCAAGCGCGACTTTGACCGCACGCCTGAGCCGCGGGGCGGCGAGGGCCCGTCCTGGGGCAGCCTGCGGTTCGTCGTGCAGAAGCACGCGGCGCGGCGGCTGCACTACGACGTGCGGCTGGAGATCGGCGGGACGCTGAAGTCGTGGCCCGTGCCCAAGGGGCCGTCGTTCGACCCGAACGAAAAGCGGCTGGCGGTGATGGTCGAAGACCACCCGCTCGACTACCTGACCTTCGAGGCCGTGATCGCGGCGGGCAACTACGGCGCGGGCCAGATGATCGTGTGGGACACGGGGGTCTACTCGCCGGACGAGGACGGCGTTCTCTCGTTCGGCGATCGTGAGACGTCGGACCGCCGTATGCAGGAGGGCCTGGCGGCGGGCAAGCTGTCGTTCACCCTTCGAGGCCGCAAGTTGCGCGGCTCGTGGACGCTCGTGAAGACCTCGCGCGGAGAGCGGGAGTGGCTGCTCATCAAGCACAAGGACGCGCACGCGCGCACCGGTCCCGACGTGCTGGACGAGGGCACGTCGGTGGTGTCGAAGCTGACCATCGACGACCTCAAGGCGGGGCGGCTCCCCGACCCGACGCCGCTGAACCGCCTGCTCGCCCGCTGCGGGACAGAGGGGCGCTTTCCTAACTCGGTCAAGCCGATGCTCGCCAAGCTCACCGACGTGCCGTTCGACGGCGAAGGCTGGCTGTTTGAGCCGAAGATGGATGGCTTCCGCCTGCTGGCGTTCGCCGAGCGGGGCGCGGTCCGGCTGCGCAGCCGCAACGGCAACGACATGACCGCGCTCTACCCCGAAGTGGTGGAGGAATTGCGGGCCCAGCCGCACGAGTCGTTCGTCCTTGACGGTGAGGTGGTCGTTCTCGACGAGACGGGGCTGCCGAGCTTCGGTTTGATGCAGCAACGGATGGGCGGGCCGAGCATGGCCGGCGCGCCCCGCGCCGAGGGCGCGCTGATGTACTACCCCTTCGACCTGCTTTATCTCGACGGCTACAACGTCCGCGGGGCGCCGCTCTCGGAGCGGAAGGACCTGCTCGCCCGCATGCTGGCCCCCGGCGACGTGGTGCGGCCCATCGAGTACACCGTGAGCGGCGGCGAGGCATTCTTCGCGGCGGCGACGAGGCTCGGACTCGAAGGGGTGGTGGCCAAGCGGCTGGACAGTTCCTACCAGCCGGGCCGCCGCGGGAATGCGTGGCTCAAGGTCAAGGCGACGCAGTCGCAGGAGATGGTCGTCGGCGGCTACAGCGCCGGAACCGGCGCGCGGGCCTCGACGTTCGGCTCTCTGCTCGTCGGCTACTACGACGAGGGCGCTTTACGCTTCGCCGCCAGGGTCGGCACCGGATTCGGCCAAGCGACGCTCGACGACCTCTACGAGCGGATGCAGCCGCTGCGGGTCGAGGAGATGCCGTTCGCTCCCGACCCGGAGCTCGGCCTGGCCGGCGACATCTGGCTACGGCCCGAACTCGTGGCGAGGGTGAAGTTCGCCGAGTGGGGCGCGGGCGATCATCTGCGCGCGCCGGTCTATCTGGGGCTCGAGCCTGACCGCGATCCACGCTCGGTCGTTCGCGAGCGGCCGTCGGCTGCGCCGGCCCCGGTTGCCAGCGCTGCGCCCAAGAGGGCGGCAGTGCCGGCGCGCCCTGGAGTCGTGGAGGACGCGGCGTCCGCCGTCGAGCAGCTTGCGGGGGAGGCCGCGAAAGACGGGTCGATGGGGCTCGACGCGGGCGGGCATGTCGTCCGCGTCACCAACCTCGACAAGGCGCTCTGGCCGGAGACAGCGGAGCACGCCGCCATTACCAAGCGCGACATGCTGACGTACTACGCGCGAGTCGCGCCGGCGCTCCTGCCCCACCTGCGAGACCGTCCGCTGACGCTGACGCGGTATCCCAACGGCGTCGACGCGCCGAGCTTCTACCAGAAGAACTGGACCTACGAACTTCCCGAGTTCGTGGAGACTGTGAAGCTGTTTTCGTCGCACAACGAGGGCGACGTCGAGTACGTCATGGTGAACAACCTGGCGACGCTGCTCTGGCTGGCGCAGCTCGCCGACATCGAGATGCACCCCTGGCTGTCGCGCTGCGCCGCGGGCCCCGACGGGACGGGCTTGGGGATGGCGTTCACCGGCTCGAAGGAGAACATCGAGGCCAGCATCCTGAACCATCCCGACTTCCTGGTCTTCGACTTCGATCCGTACATCTACTCCGGCGAGGAAGGGGCCGGCGCCGAGCCCGAACTCAACCGCCGCGCCTTCGGCAAGGCTGTCGACACGGCGCGGGCGCTGAAGGGCATCCTCGACCAGCTTTCGCTGTCGTCGTTCCTGAAGACGTCGGGGAAAACGGGACTGCATGTCTACGTCCCGGTGCGGCGCGAGCATCCCTACCCGGTCACCCGCAAGGTGACGGAGCTGATCGGGCGGTTCCTGATGGAGCAGCGCCCACACGACGTGACGATGGAGTGGGCGGTGAGCAAGCGCGAGGGCAAGATCTTCCTCGACCACAACCAGAACGTGCGGGGGAAGAACATGGCGTCCATCTACTCGCTCCGCCCCCTGCCGGGAGCCCCGGTCTCGACGCCGCTGCATTGGGACGAGTTGGACGACATCTACCCCGCCGACCTCACCATCGACGTCGTACCGGAGCGAGTCGAGCGCCTCGGCGACCTCTGGGCCACCGTCGTCGTTGAAGTTTCATCCACGATGCCAAGCACGACCTCCGGCGGCTGGTGGAGGGGGCGTAGGGCGCCAGGGGTAAACTGGAGCGACGAATCCCTCGGAGTTGAGCGTTCCAAATGACCTGGGAAGAATGCGAAGGCATTCTCGAGACGTTCGAGGTACTGAAAGACCCGGAGGCCTTGGCGGACCTGCGCCAGGCGATTCAGGAGTTGGAGAAGGGTGAGGCCCGCGACTTCGAGGAGGTCGCCGCCGAGCTGGGGGTCTGAAGCACGGTCATGGACGTGGACATAGACGAGGCCGGAAGGCAGCTTGACCGGCTCGGCGAACTGGCCCGGCGGGGCGAAGCGGTCATCATCACCAAAGAAGGCAGGCCTTACCTCGAATTGATGCCGCATCGCGGCGGCAAGCGGGAGCGCAGGCTGGGCCTGCTGAAGGGGAAGATATGGACCGCCCCGGATTTTGACCGAACGCCCGAGGACGTGGTTGAGGCGTTCGAGGGCCGCTAAGGCCGCGACCGGCCGCGCGGTGACGGCGGGCGGCGCCCCGGTTATAATCCGGCGCGGGCGCGGGGCTGCCGCGCCGGCTGACGAGGAACTTCAAGGAGGCGACTGTGGACTATAGCAACGTGGAGAAGGGCCACCTCAGTGTCGAGGTCCGGCCGAACAAGGTAGCGATCGCGACGCTGAACCGGCCGGACCGGCTGAACTCGATGGGCGACGGCATGCACGAGGCCATCGAGGAGTTCCTGCATATGGTGAACTACGACCGTGACGTCAACGCGGTGGTCTTCACCGGGGCGGGGAGGGCCTTCTGCGCGGGCGGCGATGTGAAGGCGATGGGCGACCGGGCCACCGGCGCCGCCGAGAAGCTCGATCCGGGCAACCTGCTGCGCGGGGCGAAGTACATCGTGCAGCGCTTCGTGAACTGCGAGGTGCCCCTGATCGCGGCGATCAACGGGCATGCCGTGGGGCTCGGCGCCACCATCGGCCTGCTGTGCGACGTGACGTTCATCGCGGAGGACGCGAAGATCGGCGACAACCACGTCCGGGTGGGCATCACCGCCGGCGACGGCGGCGCGCTGATTTGGCCGTATCTGATCGGCGTCCACAAGGCCAAAGACATGCTGATGTCGGGGCGGCTGATCACCGGCCGGGAGGCCCACGATCTCGGCGTGACCAACTACTGCTATCCGAAGGAAGAGGTGCTCGACCGGGCCATCGCCTACGCGGAGGAGATCGCGGCGGGAGCGCGGATCGCGGTGCGGTTCACCAAGATCGCCATCAACAAGCACCTGTGGGACGGTCTCAACCGGGTCATGGACTTCTGCCTCATCTCCGAGCAGCTCGCCATGGCGACGGAGGACCACAAGGAGGCCACGACGGCTTTCTCGGAGAAACGGGCGCCCGTTTTCACCGGTTACTAGGCTTTCGTCGAGCGGGGGCAGGTGTCCCCGCTATCCAATACGCAAAGAAGAGGGGCCGCGCCAGAGCGGCCCCTCTTTTGTTGCGTTCTTTGGGCTCGTGGCTACTTGAAGCCGAGGTCTTCCCAGACCGCGTTGAGGCGGCGCATTCCTTCCTTGTTGCCGTACTTGTTCCGTTCGCGGAGGAAGTTGTGCTCGTCATCGCGCCAGACCATGTTGGTGAAGAGCGGGTGGGCGACCTCGGCGTAGTTGAAGTAGGTGTCGACGCCGAGAAGGCGGAAGAACATGTTCATGGACTTGCGGCCGAGCATGAGGTTGTCGGTGGAGTGGGCGGCGACGGCGCGGGCGTAGCGCAGGGCTTCGTCCATCAGCTTGTCGCGGGGCACGACGGAGGAGACGACGCCCCACTCGTGCATCTCCCGCGCCGAGACGCTGCGGCCGGTGATATTGAGCTCGTAGCCGCGGTTGATGCCGCAGCGGAGCAGGGTGAGCGGCAGCTGCACCTCGAAGCTTGCGAAGCCGATCCGGCTCTGGCGCCGGGTGAAGTAGGCGTCTTCGGAAGCGACGATGAGGTCGACGGTCATCACGATGCCGAACCCCTGGCCGATCACCCCGCCCTGACAGGCGGCGATGACGGTCTTCGTGCCCCAGGTCATCGAGTCGTGCATGGTCTTGAAGGTCTTGGTGATGCCCTGCATGCGGAACGACTGAGGGAGCCGTTGCCCCTTCTTGAGGCCGAACGACTCGACGGGCAGGCGGCGGTTGTCCTCGCCGGCACAGAAGTCCTGCCCTTCCCCGGCGAGGATGATGACTTTCACTGAGTCGTCTTCCTGGGCCTGCTGGAACTTGGCGAGGAGCTCGTAGTTCATGTCCGGCGTCAGCACCGCGTTGCGGCGCTCGGGCCGGTTCAGCGTGATCTTGCAGATGTGCGGCTCGATGATCTCGTAGAGGACCATCTCTTCCGGCGGCTTGTCCCGCTGGAGGTCGGCGCCGTAGCCGTGCGGGTTGTCGTTCTTTGTGGTCATCGTTTCTCCTAGCGGCCTACTTGAAGCCGAGGTCTTCCCAGACGGCGTTCAGCCGCTGCATGCCTTCCTTGTTGCCGTACTGGTTCCGCATCTTGAACCAGTTGTACTCATCCTCGCGCCACACCATGTTGGTGAAGAGGGGGTGGGCCACCTTGACGTAGTCCGCGTAGGAGGCCATGCCGAGCAGGTCCCAGAAGATCTGCATCGAGTGGCGGCCCAGCATCAGGGTGTCGGTGCCGTGGGCGGCGATGGCCTTGGCGTAGCGCATCGCCTCGGCTTCGAGCTGCTCGCGCGGCGCGACCGACGTCACCACGCCCCACTTGTGGAGCTCCTGCGCCGAGACTCGCCGGCCGGTGATGTTCATCTCGTAGCCGCGGTTGATGCCGCAGCGCATGAGGGTGAGGGGAAGCTGGACGTCGAAGCCGGCGAAGCCGATGCGGCTCTGCGGTCGCGCGAAGAAGGCGTCCTCCGAGGCGACGACCATGTCGACGGTCATGATCATGCCGAAGCCGGCGCCAAGGCAGGCTCCCTGCACGGCGGCGACGACGGTCTTGGAGCTGTAGAGGAACCAGTTGCGCATTCGTTGGGCGCCGGCCGCCTGGCCGCGCATCCGGAACGACTGGGGCAGCTTCTGCCCCTTCTTTAGGCCGTAGGTCTCGACGGGCATGCGCCGATTGTCCTCGCCGGAGCAGAAGTGCCGCCCGTTCCCGGCGAGAACAACGCACTTGATGCGATCGTCGTCCTCGGCGATGCGCATCTTCCGGGCGATCTCGTCGTTCATGTCGGGGGTGAGGATCGAGTTGCCCTTCTCGGGGCGGTTGAGGGTGATCTTGGCGATGTGGGGCTCCACGACCTCGTAGAGCACCATCTCCTCGGCCGACTTTTCCGATGGCATCTCGCCGCCGTAGCCGTGGGGGTTTTCCTTCGCCTGGTCTTTGTCGGGAGCTTTCTCGTCGGCCATACCGTCCTACCTTGTCCGCGCGCCGGGTCTAGCGGCCCAGTCCCAGGCCGCGCCGGGCGATGATGTTGCGCTGTATCTCGGAGGTGCCGCCGGCGATGGTGCTGGCGATCGTCGTCTTGTAGTTGCGTTCGACCTTGCCGCGCAGCGGCGCCCAGGGGTCGCCCCGCTGCACCGTCCCGTACATGCCGAAGAGGTCCATGCCGAAGGCGGCGACGCGCTGGGAGAGCTCGCTGGTGAAGAGCTTGTTCACCGAGGCCTCGTGCTTGAAAGGGACTTCGGCCGTCTGCATCCACGCGATGCGGTAGCACTGGGCGCGGGCGACTTCGGCCCGCACCAGCAGGTCGGCGCCCTGGCTACGGAGCGCGTTCGTCCATCGGACGCGGCTCTCCGGCGAGGCCGCGAAGGCGATGAGGTCGAGGAGCATCCGCTTCGACCCCGCGGCGGCGGAGATGCCCGACCGCTCGACGTTGAGCACGTTGCGGCTGAGCATCCAGCCCTGGTCTTTGGGACCGATGAGGCAATCGCGGGGGATGCGCACGTCGTCGAAGAAGACCTGGTTGAAGCGGTGCACGCCGACCATGCTGATGAGCGGCTTGACGGTGACACCGGGCGTGTTCATGTCGAGGAAAAGGTAGCTGAGTCCCTGGTGTTTGGGAGCGTCCTTGTTGGTGCGCGCGAGGAGGAAGCCCCAGTCGGCGACGTGGGCGAAGGACGACCATATCTTGCCGCCGTTGACGAGAAAGTAGTCGCCGTGGTCTTCGGCGACGGTCTCCAGACCGGCGAGGTCGGAGCCGGCGTTGGGCTCGCTGAAGAGTTGGCACCAGCGCACGTCGGCCTTGGCGATGGGGGGCAGGAAGCGCTCCTTCTGCGCCTCCGTCCCGTGGCCGATGAGCAGGGAGCCGACCATGCGCGGACCGATGCTGTCGCCGCGCGGCGCTTGGTGCTTGACGACCTCCTCGGCGTAGACGACCTGCTTGAAGTACGACCACTCCTGCCCGCCGTATTCCTTGGGCCAGGCCACCACGAGCCAGCCCTTGTCCGCGAGCTTGCGGTTGAACTCCCGCTGGAAGTCGTAGGCGTCGCCGTCGCCGCCGCCCTCCTCGTCGTCGCCGACGTTGCGGACGCCCCAATCGGGGGGCAGCGCTTCCCCTAGGAAGTCGCGGACCTCGGCGCGGAACGCCTCTTCTTCTTCGGTGAAGGCGAAGTTCATGACGGGCTTGGCGGAGTCGGGCGGGGCCGCCGGACGCGGTTCAGAAGGGACGGAGGCATACTAGGCGGGCGCTTGCGAGCATGTCAACGCGGCGTCACTTGGCGCCACACCAGCCCGTCAACATGTTCGAAGTGCGCATCGGCCGAAACGAGGTCGGAGCCGGTCTCCATCGCGTGCGCCGCGATCCAGACATCGTTTGTGGGGATAGGGCGGCCTTTCGCTCGCAACGCCGCTGCGATCCTAGAGTAACGGTCGGCAGTCACCTGCCCCACGGTTACGACGGAGACGTATGGACTGCCCAGAAAGGAGCGGAGCTCGGCGGCGTTTCGCTCAAACTGCGAGCCCCAACGGAATCCATACAACAACTCGCCGACCGCGATGGCCGAGAGCAGCACCTCTTCGGCCATGCGCACAAGGTCCGCAACCTGTCGATGTCCTTGCATGAGCAGCGAGTAGGCATTGGAGTCCAGCAAGACCCTCACTTCCAGATCGCCTCGTCGATGGTCTCGAAGTCTTCCAACGCGGAGTCAATGGCGTCCGCCTCTTGTGTGGTCCAGCTTCCTATCAGGTGGTCCAACGAAGAGCCGACGGTGTCCGCGCCGCCCGCCCCGTCAGTGAGGCCGGCGCCCTTGCGGATTAGCCGTAGCGCTGCCTGGTTCAAGGAGATGCCCTCGCGCTTTGCGAGGCGGCGCATGGCGGCACTCAGCTCGTCGTCGAATCCTCTGACCGTAAGTTGGTTCATGTCGCCTTACCCGAGTGACTCACCTTATGACTCATTATGAGTCATAGTAGTAGTCGCCCGCCAGTGAAGTCAAGGCCTGCCACGCTCCAGCCCCTACGTAAGGACGCCGCGCTCGCGGAGGGCGTCGATCTCGGCCTGGGGCATATTGAGGAGGTCGCGGCAGACCTCGACGGTGTGCTCGCCGAGGAGGGGGGCACGGGTGAGGCGCGGGGGAGCGCCTTCGATGTCGAAGGCCGGCGTGGTGGTGGGGTATTCGCCCATACGGGGGTGGTCGAGGGTGACGAAGTGGCCGCGGTGCGCGAGCTGGGGGTCCTCGTGGAGGTCGCGGGCGTCGTTGACTTTGGACGCAGGTACGCCCGCCGTCTGCAGCGTCTCCTGAACCGCGAGAGCGTCCTGTGGCGCGGTCCAAGCGCCGATGAGTGCGTCGAGGGCGTCGGCGTTGCGGCGGCGTGCGAGGAATGTGGCGAAGCGCGGCTCGGCAGTCCACGGCGGCGTGCCTGTGACGGCCACGAGCGCGTCCCACTCGGCGTCGGTGCGGACGGAGATGGCGCACCAGGCGTCCTCGCCGCGGCAGGGGTAGACGCCGTGGGGAGCGGCCTCCAGGCCGCGGTTGCCGCGCCGGCCACCCTCCCGTCCGTTGACGGTGTAGTCGAGGATGCCGGGGCTGAAGAACTGGAGCGTGGCCTCGATCTGCGACAGGTCGAGGTGCTGGCCCTTGCCGGCGCGGTCGCGGTAGTCGAGGGCGGCGATGATGGAGATCACCGAGAACCAGGGCGCGATCATGTCGGGGTAGGGAATGGCGGGGCCGCGCGGGTCGCGGTCGGGCCAGCCGGTGACGTGGTTGACCCCGGCGAGCGCCTGGAGGAGGTTCCCGATGCCGGGGTGCGACGCCTGGGGGCCCTTCTGTCCCAGCTGGCTGGAGCTCAGCATGACGAGGCGAGGGTTCGTCTCGTGTAGGCGTTCGTAGCCCAGTCCCCATGTCTCCATCTGGCCCGGGCTGAAGTTCTCCACGACCACGTCGGCCCACGTGGCGAGGCGCTTGGCGACCTCGATCCCCTCAGGCGAACGTAGGTTCAGGCCCAGGCTCCGCTTCGAGGGGTTGAGGTCGGCGAAGGGCAGGCTGCTCTGGCGGCTCGGCTTGTTCAGGAACGGCGGCTGCAGACGGAACCGGTCGGGCCGCACGTGGGCCTCGACCTTGACGATGTCGGCGCCGTAGATGGCGAGATACTTCGTCAACATGGGGCCGGCGATGACCCATGAGAAGTCGGCGACCTTGACGCCTTCCAGGGGCAGTGGGGCCATCTCAAATCACTCCCGCTTCAGCTAGGGTGACGATCTGGTCGCGGCGCAGGCCGAGCTCTTCGTAGACCTCGACGTTGTGCTCGCCGACGAGGGGGGCGGGCCGCCGGATCGAGAGCGGCGTCTCGCTGAAGGCGCAGAATGCGCCGGGATAGGTGATCGCGGCGCCGAGGTCGGGGTGCTCGACCTCTTGGAAGAAGCCGCGGGCCGCCAACTGGCCGTTCTCGAGCAGGTCGCGCGGCGAGCTGACCGGGAAAATGAAGAGGCGCCGTTCGATGGCCTCGTCGTAGATGCGGGCCTTGGTGAAGCGGGAGAAGAAGGCGGCGAGCTCGTCTTCCCACACTTCGAGATCGGACTGGTCGATGGTGTCGCCGGTGGCGGCGTCGAAGTCGAAGCCGGCGAAGGAAGGCGGGAAGCCCTCGTCCGTCATCCAATCGATAATGGGGCCGAGCCGGACGCCCGCGCCCGGGCTCCAGAAGAACTGCGTGACGATGTAGCCGTCGCTGGCGGGAAAGACGGTGCGGATTTGGCGTCCGCCGTAGGGGCTGCGCGCTCCCCGCCGTTGAATGACCTGGTTGGCGAACCAGTAGTGCGGGGTCGTGGTGAGCGTATTGGCGACGGCCTCCTGCATGGAGACGGTCACGTGACTGCCTTGTCCGGTCCTGTTCCTGGCGTAGTGGGCCAGCATCGTCCCCGTCGCGGCCTGGGCCGAGGCGAGCATGTAGGCCTGCGGCTCGCCGATGCGCACCGGCGGACGGTCGTCGTCGCCGCAGATGCTCATGAGGCCGCCCGCGGCCATCGCCACGAGGTCGTCGGCCCGGTAGCCGGCGTGGGGGCCGGTGGGGCCGAACGGCGTGATCGAGGTCATCACGAGGGCGGGGTTGGCCTCGCGCAGCGTCTCGTAGCCGAGGCCGAGCGCTTCCATGCGCTCCGGGGCGCCGGCCTCAACCACGAAGTGCGCGGTCTCGGACAGCTTGAGGAAGAGCGCCCGCCCGTCGGCGGTGGTGAGGTCGAGGGTGATGCCGCGCTTGTTGTAGTTGTGCGCGAACCAGTAGAGGCTGCGGTCGTCGCGGGCGTCCCCCTGGAAGTACGGACCGCGCCGGCGCGACGGGTCGCCGCCCGGCGGCTCGATCTTGATGACGTCGGCGCCGAGGTCGCCGAGGATGCGGCCGCAGAGGAATCCCTTCTCGTCGGAAAGGTCGAGGACGCGGTACGGCGAGAGCGGAAGGTCGGGCGCTTCGATGGAGGCCATGGGCCTTACGCTTGGGCCGGGGCTATTCCTCCCAGTTGCTCACGTCGACGCCGATCATCTTGATCGCGGCCAACGTGCCCGCGGGGTCCGCCGTACCCTGCACCCAGTCGTAGTCCCACTGCCGGTTGTCGGCGACGCCCTTCACCAGCATGTGCGCCTGTTCCTTGCTGAAAAGCACGCCGCGCCGCGACGTCATGCGCTCGTAGCGGTCGGCGTGGTCGGCATCGATGACGAAGTTCATGGTGTCGCACATGGGGTTGTGGTTCACCCGGTTCCATTCGTGCGGCGTCAGCCCCACGTGCACCAGCAGACCGTCTGGCCACTCGGTCGCCTCGCCGTTCTTGCTCTTCACGGTGACCGGCGTGAGGCAGCAGGTGCAGTACGACTCGATCCGCACCTCCTGGTCCTGGTACGCCGGCATCTTGGAGAAGGCCACCGACTCCATGGCGCAGCCGACGTAGCCGAGGAAGCGGTCGCCGATGAAACCCTTCACGACCGTGGGGTAGGCGGCGTAGGGGAGGAAGCGAAGCAGGGCAAGGTGCGGGCTGTCCAGGTCGAGGGTGCACATGCCGCCGAGCTGCAGCTCATAGAGCGCGTTTTGGATGTCGCGGCGTCCGAGGCTCGTAGCCTGGTGAATGTCGAGCGTGCTGGGCGGGTGGGAGTTTTCACCCCAATAGACATAGACGAACTCGCGGACCTTCTTCGCGTTGTCGCTCCAATCGAACGATGGGATGAGCTGCATGGCGCCTCCTTCGGGTCTGGAGGGCGTGCCGGCCGCCCTCGGCGCAAGGGAGTGTAGTGGGGGGAG
Organism: Dehalococcoidia bacterium; assembly: GCA_964291475.2. GTDB lineage: Bacteria > Chloroflexota > Dehalococcoidia > SHYB01 > SHYB01 > DAOUKH01. Next base: position 97,327 of record OZ220072.1, read on the forward strand.
TGGGAGGGGTCAACGCCGCGGCGTTGACCCGCCGCCGATACTGTCTAGGCAATGCCGAGCGCCCCCGAGACACCCAACCCGTCGCCGTTGGCTCCCTACCGCGTCCTCGACCTGACCGAAGGCGGTTTCAACTGGTGCGGGAAGGTGCTGGCCGACCTCGGGGCCGACGTGATCAAGATCGAGCCGCCGGGCGGCAGCCTGACCCGCCGTCGCGGGCCGTTCACGGGCGGCGCGGAGGACGCTGACGGCAGCCTCTTCTGGGCGGCCTACTGCCTGAATAAGCGCAGTGCCGTCCTCGACCTTGACCGCGAGGCCGAGACCCTCCGCGAGCTGGCTCGCGGCGCGGACGTGCTGGTCGAATCGTTCACGCCGGGCTACCTGAAAGAGCGAGGGCTGGGCTTCGACGACCTCGCGGGGGTCAACCCTGGGTTGGTCTACACGTCGATCACGCCCTATGGGCAGACCGGCCCGCGGTCGCATCACAAGTCGGCCGACATCGCCGGCTGGGCGATGGGAGGGATGCAGTACCTCTGCGGCGACGAGGACCGCCCGCCGGTGCGCGTGGCCGTGCCCCAGGCCGAGCTGCACGCCGGGGCGCAGGCGGCGGCGGGCACGATGATCGCACTGCGGGCGCGGAACCGCTCCGGGACGGGGCGGCACGTCGACGTCAACATGCAGGCCTCCGTAATCTGGACGATGCACAACGTAGCGCCCTACCACAAGCTCGCCGGCGGCAGCCTCGAACGCGGGGGCGCGGTGCGCCGCATCGGCAAGGTTCTCAACCGTGTGGTTTTTCCGTGCAAAGACGGCTTCCTCCGCCCCTACGCATACGGGGGCTGGGTCAGCGGCGACTCGATGACCAAGCTCACGCGCTGGATGGATGAGGAGGGCGCGGCCCCCGACTTCATGAAGTCCACCGACTGGCCCGCGCAGGACATGAACCGCCTGGAGGGCCAGCCGGAGGACTCGGAGGAAGTCCGGGAGTTTCACGCGATGCAGGAGGCGCTCCGGCGTTTCTTCGCCGGCAAGACCAAGGTCGAGATACTGGAGCGAGCGGTCGCCGACCGGCTCCTCATCGCACCGTGTCAGACCCCTCGCGACCTGCGGGAGAACGTGCAGCTCGCCGACCGTGGGTACTGGGTCGATGTCACCTACCAGGACGGGCGGACGGTGACGCACCCCGGGCCGTACATCAAGCTCGGCGAGACGCCGATCTCCTATCGCCGGCCGCCGCCGCGCCTCGGTGAGCACACCGCCGAGCTGTTGGCCGAGCCGCGCAAGCCCGCTCTGCCGCCCACCTCGCCCAAGTCCGGCCAGCCGTTCGAGGGGCTGCGCGTCCTCGACATGAGCTGGGTCGGCGTGGGGCCGATGACGATGAAGTTCCTCGCCGACTACGGCGCGACGGTGATCCGCGTCGAGTCGGAGAGCCGCGCCGACCCATCCCGCTCGGTGGGCCCGTTCAAGGATGGGAAGCCCGGCCTCAACCGAGGGCAGTTCTCGGCCAACTTCAACACCGGGAAATACGGTCTGGGCCTGAATCTGAAGACGGAAGAGGCGCGCGACCTCATCCGCCGCATCGTACGGGAGTGGCAGCCCGACGTGATGGCGGAGTCCTTCACGCCGGGGACGATGGCCCGCTGGGGCCTCGACTACGCCTCGATGCGGGAGTTGTGTCCGGACATCGTCTACTTCAGCACGACGCTGCTCGGCCAGACGGGGCCGCACCGCACGTACGGCGGCTACGGGGGAACGGCGGCTGCGATGTCGGGCTTTCACCACATGGCGGGCTGGCCCGACCGCATGCCGGCTGAGGTCTACGGCGCCTACACCGACTTCATCAACCCGCCCAACGCGGTGGCCGCGGTGATAGCGGCGTTGGACCATCGGGAGCGCACCGGCCAAGGTCAGCACCTCGATCTTGCGCAGGCCGAGTGCGCCGCGCAGTACCTGGCCCCCGCGCTGCTCGACTACACCGTGAACGGCGTGGTGCAGGCCCGCGCCGGCAACCGCGACAGCTTTGCCGCGCCGCACGGCGCCTATCCTTGCGCCCCTCGCCCGGCGGCTCCTGGCGGCTCGTACATCGCGATCGCCGTGACCAACGACGATGAGTGGGCTGCCCTGGGCCGAGTGCTCGGCGGGCCCGCGTGGGTGTCGGAGGCGCGGTTCGCCGACCGCGCCGGCCGCCTCCGCCTGGCGGACGAGCTCGACGCCTTGATCGGCGAGGCGATGAAGGAGCGCGATGCCTACGCGCTGATGGAGGCGCTGCAGCGGGAGGGAGTCGCCGCGGGCGTCGTCCAAAGCGCCGAGGAGCTGTGGAGCGACCCGCAACTCGAGCACTGGGGCTTCTTCCACTGGCTCGACCACAACGAGTGCGGGCCGATGCCGTACAACGGGCCGCAGTTCAAGCTGTCCGGCGAATCGAACCTGCCGCGCTGGCCCGCACCCACGGTGGGGCAGCACAACGTCCAGGTGCTGCGGGAGATCCTCGGCCTGACCGAGGACGACGTCGCCGACCTGTTCGCAGCGGGCGCGCTTGAGTCGTCGTTCTAAGCCGCCGCCGGGCCGTCCAACGCTTCCGCTATGATGGGCCCATGGTTGTCGTGTTGGCCCTGGTCGTGGTGCTGCTCATCGTGGTCGGCGTGTGGTATTTCCGTGCCTACAAGGAGGCACAGGAGTGGCCGGAGCTTCAAGTTTTCTGGGGCAAGGAAGACGGTGAGCAGGCCGGCGTCCTTCGCGCCGAGCTTGAGAAGCAGGGCCTCCGCGTGAAGCTCAAGGCGTTGGGCGGCCCCGACCTTTTCCGCATGCCGGGGCAGCGCTTCACGTCGGTGCGCGTCCACCGCGACGACCACGCCCACGCCGCCTCGATCGTCCGCTCGCTGCGCGGGCGCTAGGCCGCGGGACGGAAGTAGGGCATCGTAATCTCGTCGTTCATCTTGTGGAACAAGACCTCGACGCGCTGCCCCACCTCGAGGGTGGCGGGATCGACGCCGATGATGTTGGTCATCATCTGGTAGCCCTCGTCGACGTCGATGATGGCGATGGCGTAGGGGATCTCGAAGGCCGGCGTCTGCGGGCGCCAGACAACGGTCCAACTGTAGATCGCGCCCTTGCCCGCGCTGCGCTCCCAGCGTAGGTCCCCCGCGAGGCAGTGGGTGCAAGCCGGCTGGGGGATGAAGACGATGCCCTCGCAGGCGTTGCAGCGCTGGAAGGTCAGCTCGCCGCGCTTGCAGGCGTCCCAGAATGGCTGGGAGAAGACCGACGGCCGCGGCATGGGGATCGTGTTGGGCTGCGGTTGAGTCAGACTCACGGCTGCTCCGATCCCAGGACCATCACGTCGGTGAAGAGGGCGCCCGCGCCGCCGTTGGTGCACATGGCGACCTCGGCCCCTTCGACCTGGTTCGTGGCGCACTGCCCGCGCAGCTGGTGGACGCCTCGGATGACGCGCTGGAGGAGCTGCACCGACGCGCCGCCGTGGCTGAACGACATCAGGCCGCCGTCGGTGGTGATGGGGAAGCGTCCGTCTGGAGCGATCGTTCCGTCCATGATGAAGTCGCCGCCCTCGCCCTCGCCGCAGAAGCCGTAGGCCTCGAACTGGCGGATGATCTCGAACGAGAAGGGGTCGTAGAACTCGCAGACGTCGACGTCGTTGGGGCCGATGCCAGCCATGGCGAAGCTGCGCTCCGCCGCCTGCCGCCCCGTCCAGCCGTTCGCGTAGGCCGCGCCCGACCGGCCTTGTAGGTCGAAGGCGGGCGGGTGGTGATAGGAGGGGCCGTACCCGTCACGGCCGCCGCCGAGGATGTAGACCGGCTTGTTCTTGGCGTCGCGGGCGCGTTCCGCCGTCGTGAGCATGAGAGAGCAGCCGCCCTCCGAGGTCATGGCGCAGTCGAGGAGGTGGTAGGGGTCGGCGACCATGCGGGAGTCGAGGATGTCCTGGGGTTCGAAGGGGCCGCGCCCGTAATAGACGGCGTCGGGGTTGATGTGGCCGTTGTTGCGGATGGTGGCGGAGACGGTGGCGAGCTGCTCCGGCGTCGTCCCGTAGGTATGCATGTGACGGCGCGCGATGAGGGCGAACTCGGCGGCGGTGAAGAGTCCCCACGAGGCCACGAACTCGTTGCCGGGACGCGTCCAAGGCGCGGTCGATTCGCGCTCGGTGTAGATGTTCGCGGAGCCTGCCGCGACAAGCGCGGTCGTGCACTGGCCGGTGGCGATGGCGGAGGCGGCTTCGAGGATGGCCGGTATACCGCGGCCCTCGCCCTGCCCGCGCCACGCGGGGCCGGCGCCGAGGAGGTAGGTGAACTGGCCGGTGTTGAGGACGCCCCCGCCGATGGAGACGCCGTCGATCTCCGACGCGTCGATGCCCGATTCGTCGATGACGCCGCGAATCGCTTCGAGCGTGATCGTGGGCGAGGTGTACCCCTCGAGGATGCGGGCCTGCTTGGTGTTGTAGACGCCGACGATGGCGACGTCGTGGAGCGGATGCTTGGGCATCGGCGGGACGCTACTTGTCCTTGATGCGGTCCCGCGGGGTCATCCACATGTAGAGGCCGAAGATCACAATGGCGCCGATGAGAATGCCGAGTCCGATTTCCCAGGGGATCATGTGTTACCTCTGCGGCCGGGGCGGCTAGTCGTGCCGGGGCCGGAACTTGATCAACGTAATCTCGTCGGTGACGTCCTCGAAGTAGGCCTCCAAGGGCAGGTCGGGCCTGATCTCGTCGCTGGAGATGCCGGTGACGTTGGTGTACATAAACGGCCCCTCTTCCAACTCGACCAGGACGACATTATACGGCAGGTCGTCCTCGAACGACTTGATGTAGGGCTGGCGCATCTCGATGTAGCCCCAGACCTTGCCCCGTCCGCTCGCCTCGATCCAATCGCGTTCGAAGGAGAGGCACTTCGTGCAGGCGACGTAGGGCGGAAACGAGACTTGGCCGCAGTCCCGGCATTTGGGGAGGACTAGGACGTGCCGCTTGGCGGCCTCCCAGAACGGGCGGTCTTCCTTGGTGATCTTCGGCAGCGGCTTCTCGTAGCTCATGGTCGTCTAGTCGCCCCTCGCCAGCAGCGACGCGTTGGGCACGGCGGAGAGGCACCAGTAGAGGATGTTCCGGCAGTCGGGCACCTGGCGCTCGCCGGCCTCCCAGCGGAGCTGGCGCACCGCCTCCGCGTGGTTGTTCCACCCTTGCAGATAGGCCTCGCTCAGCATGCCGCCGCTGGTGTTCATGGGGTACTCGCCGCCGAGCTCGATCCGGCCGTCTTGCACCCACTGGAGACCCTCGCCGCGCGGCGCGAAGCCGAAGCCTTCGAGGCCCCAGAGCGCCGACACGCTGAAGTTGTCGTAGACCTGCAGCGCGTCGATGTCGCCGAGGCCGACGCCGAGCGGGTCGAGCAAGTCCTTGCGCATGGAAGCGCACGCCTCGGCCCAGAAGTCGGGGTCGACGTACTGCTCGCGGATGGTGGCGCGCTCCGCCGCTCCTTGGATGAGCACCGGCGTGTGCTTGAGGTCCTTGGCCCGCTCGGTCGAGGTCACGATGTAGAGGACGGCGCCGTCGTTCACCAGACAGTAGTCGAAGAGGCGGAGCGGCCGGGCCACGTAGCGGGCTTCTAGGTACTCGTCGATGGTGAAGGGTTTCTGCATCACCGCTTTGGGGTTCATCGAGGCGTGCTTGCGGAAGGCGACGGGGATCGCCCCGAGCTCACGCTCCGTGCCGCCGTAGAGGTGCTGGTAGCGGGTGAAGGCCAGCGAGTACTGCGCCCCCGGCGACGCCATGCCGTAGATGGAGTCGTAGAGGTCGCCCTGGGTGGGGCCGCCGCCGAAGACCTGCGCCTGGCTGCGGAACGTCACCGAGTTGAACATGGCGACGTAGTCGGCGAGCCCGTGGTGGACTGCCATCGCGGCGTGAATCAGTGCGACGGAGCACATGCGCCCCGCGGAGGGGTAGCCGGCGAGGAAGCGCACGTCGGTGAGGCCGGAGCGGTAGGCGAACGGCTCGTAGAACTGGTTGCCGCCGACGACGAGCCCGTCGATTTGGCTGACGTCGATGCCGGCGTCGTCGCAGGCCTCGCGGAGGACGTGGATCGCGAGTTCTTCTTTGGTGCGCTCGGGGTCGCGGGTCTTATACAGCTCGTGGAAGTCGCTGGTCGCGATGCCCACGATGGCGGTCTGGCCTGCGAGCGCTTTATCGGTCATGGGGTTGCCTGTTCAGAAGTCGGAAGGCAGGGGGAGACTAGCCCCCGCGCTTCGACACTGTCAAGGCAGGGCCCCGCCGCCTAGTTGTCGTGGGCGGCCTCGACGAAGCGGACGTCGAACGCGTGCTCGACGTCGAAGGGCGCCGATAGCGCGTCGAATGCGGTCAGGTGGTCGTAGAGCGCCTGCCACTGCGCCTCCGTCATCGAGCCCAACCCGCGCTGCGCGGTGACGTCGCTCTCCGCGCTTGCCAGCTCCCGCCGCAACATGAAGCGCTGGTGCTCCCGGTCTTCCAAGGGTGCGAACTCGAGAATGATGTCGAGCGTCGCCTCTTCGTTCTCCATGGCGAACTCGACGGCCCGCAGCGTAGCCGCGACGAACCGCTCGATCACGTCGGACTTCTCCTCCAGCGTGTCGCCGTTGACGACGTAGGTGAGGCCGAGCTGCGGCACCCCGAAGTCGACGGGGTCGAAGACCGTGACGGGGAAGCCGAGGTTCGCCAGGACGTTGGGCTCGTTGGCCTTGAAGACAGCCAGCACATCTACCTGGCCCTCGCTGAGGACGCGGGGATCGAAGCCGACGCGGATCTCTTCGATGGCCGACCGGTCGACGCCGGCGGCTTGGAGGATTGCGAGGTAGGCCGGGGGTACCGTCGTCTTGTAGCCGAAGCGCTTGCCTTCCCAGTCCTTGGGCGTGGCGATGCCGGAGGACTCGAGCGCGATGAAGGCCTGCTGGCCCTCGTGTCCAAAGAGGGTCACGGCGGTGATGGGGACGCCGTCGGCGTTCCGTTGGAGGACATCGCCGGCGTCGGCGGTCGTGATATCGATCTCACCGGAGGCGAGAAGCGGGATGTGCTGCCCGCCCTGCGAGTGCAGAATCTCGACCTGCAGACCCTCGTCGGCGAAGTAGCCCTGCTTCTCCGCCACGAACGCGGCCGCGAACGGAAGGTTGGCTTGGGGCTTGAAGCCGGTCATGAACCTCACCTGGTCGGGTTCGTCCGAGCCGCATGCGACAACCGCAAGCGCCGCCGCGAACATGGCCGCGAGGAGCGCGGCCAGGCCCCTTCCACCCAAGCGGCGTTTCCGCTGGCCGACGATCATTCTCGACATCGGTACTCCTTTGCGTTGGTGCGTTACCGGCTGGCGACCCTCGCTCCGCGAATGATCGGCGCGACGTCGCTGATGAAGGTCTCGATCTGGCCGGGCTGGTCGAACGAAGCGAAGCGGACCACAATCTCCTCCGCGCCCGCTTCGGCGTACTCGGCGAGGCGGCGGGCGACCGGCTCCGCCCCGGCGAAGGGCCCCCACTTGTCGGCCCAGAAGTTCAGGCCGTAGTAGCGGCGGATGAAGTCGTCGGCCTCGGCAACGGCCGCCTCCTCGTCCTCTCGGATGTTGACCGTGACGTAGAAGACGGCGCGCAGGGCGTTGGGGTCGCGGCCAGCCTCCTCGGCGTGGCCGCGGACGCGGCGCAGCACCTCGGCGAAGTCCTCCGGCGAGTCGGAAATGCCGATCACGCCGTCGGCGTAGCGGCCGGCGCGGCGGTACTGGGCCTCGCCGCCCGTGGCGAGGTGGCAGGCGAGGAGAAACGGGACGCCGCCGCCCTGCACGGGTTTCGGGTCGAGCGTGGCGTCACGGACGGTGTGGAAGCGGCCCTCATGGGTCACTCCGTCCTCGGTCCAGAGGCGCTGGCACAGCCGGACGATCTCGGTCATGCGAGCGCCGCGTTCTTTGGGGTCGACACCCGCGGCGAGCCACTCGTTGCGTTGGGCCTCGTTGAAGGCGCCGCCGACGCCGACGCCGAGGTCGAGCCGCCCACCGGAGATGACGTCGACCGCGGCGGCGGTCTGCGCGAGGAGTACGGGCTGGCGCAGCGGTGCGAGGAGCACCGCGGTTCCCAAACGTACACGACTGGTGCGGGCCGCCACCGCCGCGAGCGTGGCAAGCGGTTCGAGCCGGGGCTTGGCGACGAGGCTGTCGCCGGCCCATACGGAGTCGAACCCCAGCGCTTCGGCGCGCTCGGCGAGGTCGAGCACCGAGGCGGGGGACGTTCCTTCGTTCCGCCTGTTCTCGCCGAAAAGCAGGCCGCGCGTGGGGAGCAGGAGGCCGAGGCGGGGCGCGGTCACGCGGGCGTCTCCTCCGCGGTGGACGCGAAGGCGTCCTCGGGGATGCGCCGCCGCCAGCGGTCGAGATCGGCGTCGAGGCTGGGCCGCGCCGCGCGGTAGATGCCGAGGCCGTAAGGGGTGTCGAGGTCGAAGGCGAGTCCGGGCCGGTCGATGGTCTCGCAGGGGATGCCGGCCCTGCGGCAAAGTTGGGCGTGCGTGGGGAGGCTATCCCTGCCGAAACGCAGCGGAGGCAGCATGCCGCGGGGGGCGAGCAGTCCGTTCGTGCCCCCGTCGCGGGCCGCCTTGGCGAGCACTGTCCGGCTCAGTCCCTCGGAGGCGCCGGTGATGAAATCGACGTCGCCGGGTACGACGAGGCCAAGGTCGGCGGGCAGGATGAGCACGGCGGAGGCGCCGTCTCCATAGGCGTCGCGCGCCGCCGCTTCGAGGGCGGGGTTGAGGGCCGCGGTGTCGCCGAGCCACGCCGCGCCGCGCCGAGTGGCGGCGTCGCGCACCCAGCGGTCGCCGCCGACCACCCGCGTCTCCGCGATGGCGTCGGCGCCGGCGACCGCGCCGAGCACGTGGTCGAGCATCAAGAGGGCGAGCGCGGCACGCGAGCGCGGGTCGAGGACGTGCCGCAGGCGACGCTTGGCCGTCGCCAGCGGCTTCATGGGGACAAGGCAGATGATGGGGCCGGCGGTCATTGGGCCGTTTCCCGTGCGCCGAGGCGTGCTGTGGCGACCTCCAGCACCTCGCGGGCGAGGCGCTTCTTCGCGGCGTCGTCGGACATGATCGTGTCTCGCATAACCGGCTCGATGCCCTGCGCGCGCACCGCGTCGGCCTCCGAGGCGTCCTCGTGGTCGATGACCAACACGTCGCAGAGCCCTGCGAGGCGTTTGGCGACGCCGGCGCTGTTCACGTCCTCGCCGAGCTCGCCCATGAGCTTGGCGGCGGGGCCGCGCAGCGCCCGTCCACCCACGAGGGGGCTGACCGCGACGCGGGGACCGTGGAAGCCCGCCACGCGCTCGCGGATGCCGGCCACGGCGAGGATCGGCGCGATGCTGATGACGGGGTTGGAGGGGCAGAAGACGATGGCGTCGGCTTCGTCGAGAGCTTGCGCCGCGGCGGGGGACGGGACGGCCTCGCCGCCGCCTTGGTAGGAGACGCCGGTGGCGACGGGCTCGCACCGGTGCTCGACGAAGTAGCTTTGCAGCGAGAGCGGGCCGTCAAGCGTCTCGATGATGGTGCGCAGCCGGTCGTCGGTGGCGGGGGCGAGGCCGCAGGGAACGCCGAGACGCTGCGAGAGGTCATGGGTGACCTGGGTGAGGGAGAGGCCGTCGCGGAGCATGCGCGTTCGGAGGACGTGGGTCGCGAGGTCGAGGTCGCCTAGCGAGAACCAGCTTTCCTCGCCGTAGCGGCGGAACATCTCGATGCCGTGGAAGGTCTCGCCGGCGAGACCCCAGCCCCGCTCTTGGTCGACCAGACCCGCGAGGGTGTACATCTGCGTGTCGAGGTCGGGGGAGACGTGGAGTCCATAGAAGGTTTCGTCGTCGCCCGTGTTTGAGATGACCGTCAGCCGCGCCGGGTCGGCCACGCGGCTCAGGCCCCAGGAGAGCTTGGCGCCGCCCACGCCCCCAGCGAGGGCCGCAATCCGGAGCGCGCTCGGCTGTCTCTCGTCTATGTCGGGTCCGCCTTCGGCCGGGCGCCCTCGATAGGGCCGTCTCTCTGACAGGCGAATTCTAGCATACGCGTCCGAGCCGGTCGGGGTGCGCTGGAACTTCGCGGGCTATGGATATAGGCTACGAGCGAGAAGCGGCCCGCCGCGCAGGCTGGAGCCGGGAGCGGCGGTGAGAGCGGAGAATGCCCGATGGATACAACCAGTTCGCAGGAAGACAGATTCGAAGAGGCCGAACGGGGCTTGGACTGGCTGGAGAAGCTCGAGGCCTTGCAGGCCCGCTCGGCCTCCGACCGGGCCGCGTACGAGGTCGCGGAGTACGTGATGAAGCTGCGGGCGGCGGTAACCGAGTTGGCCGGAGACCGCACCGGCCCCGAGCTCGCGGAGGCCGTGGGGTTGAAGACGGCGCTTCTGGTGGAAGAGCTGCGGCGGGCAGGGGATGACGACTACTGGAACACGAGGATCCGCCCTGCCTTGCTGAAGTCGGACTTTCCCCGGCCGTCCTAGCCGGTCTCAGGGTTGGCTGCCAAGGGCGGTAGCACCCATCTTCCCCAGGCGCGGAAGGCGCACCATGACCGACGAGACCCGCCCCACCGTCTTCCGAGGGCTCAACGTCCTCGACTTGTCGCGAGGGTTCGCCGGGGCCTTGGCGACCATGGTGATGGCCGATAACGGCGCCGCCGTGGTCCGCGTCGCGCAGGCGGGCGCGCTCGACCCCCTCGCCGCACTTCCCGGCTATCACCAGTGGCACCGTGGCAAGGAGCGCGTTGACCTCGACCTGCGCGGCAAGGCCGGTCTGGCACGCGCTGCCCAACTGGCGCGCGAGGCCGACGTGCTGGTCGAGACCTTCCCGCCGGGAACGGCGGAGCGCTTGGGCCTTGACTACGCCACGCTGTCAGTGTTGAACCCGGGGCTGGTGCATTGCTCGATCACTGGGTTCGGTGAAAGGGGGCGCTACGCGGGCTACAACGACCACGAGGGCGTCGTCGCGGCCGCTGCCGGACGGATGCGGGAGTTCGGGCGCATGTTCGGCGTCGACCGCCCCGTCTTCTCCTCGGTGCGGGTGGCGAGCTTCGGCGCGTCGCAGACGGCGCTGCAGGGCATCGCGGCGGCGCTGATCGTGCGCCACCGCACCGGACGCGGCCAGCGCGTCTCCACGAGCCTCCTGCGCAGCCTCATCCCCTACGACATGGGCGGCTGGCTCGCCCTGCAGGTTGCGGAAATGCGGACGCCCGGCGGCATGGGCGCGACGCCCATGCTGGGCTACATGCCCGTCCGCACCAGGGATGGGCGGTGGATTCAGTTCGCCAATTGGGCGCCGCACCTCTTCTGGAACCAGCTCGACGCCGTAGGGCTCGGCCACCTGAAGGACGCCCCGCGCTTCGCCAAGATGCCCAACGAAGCCGCCGAGCAGGACAAGGCCGCCTTCTGGGAGATGCTGCTCGGTGAGATGGGCCAGAAGGACTACGACGAGTGGATGTGCATCTTCCTCGAGCGCAGCGTCGGGGCCGACGGCTTCCGGCAGGGCGACGAGGGGATGGACCACCCCCAGGCGCGGCACAACGGTCACGTCGTCGCGCTGCGGCATCCGGTGCTTGGCGACACGGAGCAGCTCGGGCCGCTCGTGAACTTCAGCGAGACGCCTTCGCGCATATCGGTCGACACGAGCGCTGAGTGGAACACTCGCCGCAACGGGGCCCCGCCCGCCGCCGGGACGATGCCAGAGCATGCTCTGAGCGGCTTCACCGTCCTGGAAATGGCGGTCCAATACGCCGCCCCCTTCGGCCCGAGCCTGCTCGCCGATATGGGCGCGCGCATCATCAAGATCGAGCCCCTCGACGGTGATGCCATGCGTCTCATTCCTCCGATCGGGGTCAAGACGACGCAGGGCAAGGAGTCGATCGCGGTCGACCTCAAGTCGCCGGAGGGCCGGGAGATCGTGCGGCGGCTCGCGGAGCGCGCCGACCTCGTCATGCACAACTACCGGCCCGGCGTCCCCGAGCGTCTGGGCATCGACTACGAAACGCTGCGCAAGGTGAATCCCGGCATCGTCTATCTCTACGCCGGCGCCTATGGAAGCGACGGCCCCTACGCGCACATGCCGGCCTACCACCCCATCGCGGGGGCCATCGCCGGCGGCGTGTCGCATCAGGCCGGCGCGGGAGTGCCGCCCCCGGCGGATGCCGACTTGAGCATGGAGGAGATCAAGGCCGCCTCGCTTCGCCTTGCCAAGGCCAACGAGGGCAACCCGGACACGAACTCGGCGATGGTCGTGGGCACGGCGATGCTGCTCGGCCTGCTCGCCAAGGTGCGGCACGGCGTCGGACAGGAGATGCTGACCACCATGCTCTGCGCCAACGGCTACGCGCTCAGCGAGGAATGGGTCCGCTACGAGGACAAGGCGGCGCGCCGGGAGCTCGACGCCGACTTGCTTGGACTCGACGCGCTCTACCGGCTCTACGAGACGGCGGAGGGATGGGTCTTCCTGGGCTGCCTCGGACAGGAGGAGTGGGAGACCCTGTGCGCCGCGCTCGGCGAGCCCGGCCTCGCTGCGGACGAACGATTCGCCTCTCCGGACGCCCGGCTTGAGCACGACGAGGACCTCGTCGCCGCGCTCGCCGCCGTCTTCAGGCGCCGCACCGCCGGCGAGTGGGAGGCCGACCTCGCCCCGCAGGGCGTGGGTTGCGTCCGCGCCGACCGGCACACCTTCGCCGAGTTCCTGGACGGCGACCCCCAGGCCCGCGACCTTGGCCTGATCGCCGACGTCGTCCACCCCGTGCTCGGTCCGCACTGGCGCCACGGGGCGACGGTCGAACTCTCCGAGTCGCCACCCAGGCTGCGGGAGGCGAACGTCAACGGCCAGCACACCCGGGCCATCCTCGTCGAAATCGGCTACACGGAGGCGGAGGTGGCGTCGCTCAAGGAACGGGGCATCGTCAACTACCCAGACTAGCGAGAACACCCTAGACTCGATTCCATGCTGAAGACCCTGCGCGGAGCGGCGGTCATCCTTTCGGGCCTGTTGCTCGCGGCGCTCGCGGTCTCGTGCGGCACTGACGCGGTCGATCCTACCGCCGCCTCGCCCACGTCGCCGCCGACCTCGACGGCACCGCGCACGGCGGCCCCGACGGCTGCCGCGCCGACGACGGAGCCCACGGCGACGCAACTTCCAACCGCCTCCACACCTACGACGCGACCTGCCACGCCGTCCCCAGTACCCGTCATGGCGTCTCCGACGCCCACGTCGGCGGCATCCAACACTCCGTCACCGCCACCCACGCCGCTTCCAACGGCCCCGCCGCCCGCTACGGACGCTGCGCCGCTGCGGCCCTTGACCGTGGTTCGCGCCTTCGAGCACTTGGACTTTCGCGGCCTCACCAACCTGACGCAGCCTGCTGCTGGCGACGACCGCCTCTTCGTCACCGAGCAGTCCGGACGTGTGCTCGCCTTCGCCAACGATGAGGACGCGCGGGAGACCGAGGTATTCCTCGATATCAGAGACCGGGTGAACGATGGGGGCTCGGAGGAAGGTCTGCTGGGCTTGGCGTTCGACCTCCGGTATGACGAGAACGGGTACGTCTACGTCTACTACTCCGCTTCGGGACCAAGACGGTCGGTGGTTTCCCGGTTCCAGGCAAGGGCGGATGGCCGAGAAGCGGACCCCGAGAGCGAGTTGGTCATCATGGAGATCGACCAGCCCTACCGTAACCATAACGGCGGGCAACTGGCGTTCGGCCCCGACGGCTTCCTCTATGTCGGCCTGGGAGACGGCGGCGCGGCGGGCGACCCGCAGGGCCACGGCCGAAACAGCGCGACGCTGCTGGGGTCGATCCTGCGCATCGACGTGTCCAACTCCACCGCCGAGACTCCCTACACGCTGCCGGCTGACAACCCGTTCGCCGGCGACCCCAACTCCCGTGGCGAGATCTGGGCCTACGGGCTTCGCAACCCGTGGCGGTTCTCCTTCGACCGTGAGACGGGCCGCTTGTGGGCAGGCGACGTGGGCCAGAACAGGGTGGAGGAGTTGGATGTCATTGAGCAGGGCGGCGACTACGGCTGGAAGACACTGGAGGGGTCCCAGTGTTTTTCACCGGCCACGGGCTGCGATCCTGCCGGCACCGTCCTGCCCGTGTGGGAGTATCCCCTCAACGACGGCAACTGTTCGGTGATCGGCGGCTACGTCTATCGTGGGGAGCGTGTGCCGTCGCTGGCCGGGGCGTACGTCTTCGGCGACTTCTGTTCGGGTCGGATATGGGCGCTCCGCTACGACGGCCAACAGGTGACCGAACACATCCTGCTGGCCGACACCGACCTGCGCATTGCCTCCTTCGGTGAAGACCGGGAGGGGGAGCTGTACGTGCTCTCTCAGAGCGAGGGCATCTACCGGCTCATCCCTTAGCCCGGCACGTTTCGATAGGGTTGGGGCGGCTATAATACCGGCCACCAGCGGTCCAAGTGCGCGGGTCTGACAGAAGGAGGGCGGTATGTACAAGGGCTACCGGGTCATCGACGCGGACTCCCATTACCACCGCATCCCCGACCTGCGCGACGACTACATCGACCCCGAGTTCCGCGACCGCCTCCCCGAGACGCGCCCCGACGGCGTCACCATGGTCGACAACCGGGGTATGTCGACGGTGCAGTGGAAGCGCATGGACTATCTCAACGAGATGTGGGACACCGAGTACGGCGCCTACGCCGAGCGCGGCTTCGACCCCAAGTCGTATCTCATGGCGATGGAGGACCAGGGCGTCGACAAGATGGCGCTCTTCGGCGTGCCCACCGTCGGCGCGTGGGGGCTCGACCCCGCTGTAGCCGACGCGATGGTGCGGGGTTTCAACCGCTGGGTCGCCGACTTCGTGGCCGACACCGAAGGCCGGGTGATCCCGATCGGCCAGATCGATCTGCGCAACGTGGACGCGGCCATCCGCGAGGTTGAGCGCTGCGTGAAGGAGTACGGTTTCAAGGGCTTCTTCACGAACACGCAGCCGCCGATCCCTGGGGTCACGCTCGACAAGCCGTACTACGACCCGCTCTGGTCGACCTTCGAAGATCTCGACGTGCCGCTCTGCCTGCACAACGTCGCGGGGGCCGGACACGGGCAGATCGGGCAGGACCGGTTCGGCGATTGGGCCGCGCCGCGCGTGGCCTTCACCTTCCCCGTCGAGATGCAGGTGGCGTTCTTTCAGGTGCTGCTCGGCGGGATGTGCGAGCGCCCACCCCAACCTGCGCATCGTCGGCCTGGAATCGGGGGCGGGCTGGCTACCCTATCTCCTCTGGTACTACGACGAGCTTTACGAGCGCTACCACGACTGCGACCTGCCGCCGATGAAGCTGAAGCCGAGCGAGTATTTCAAGCGCCAGTGCTTCCTCTCCGCCGAACTCGAGGAGCCGACGCTCAAGTACGTCGTCGACTACATCGGCGCGGACAACATCGTCACCGCCTGCGACTTCCCTCATCCGGAGGGGCCGTACCCCGACGGCGTCCGCCACTTCGTCGACCGCAACGGCATCGACGCCGAAGCGAAGCGCAAGATTCTCTGCGACAACGGCCAGCGCCTCTACGGCGTGACGTAACCGGCCCCGAGGTACCGATCATGGAATACCGACCCTTTGGACAGACCGGCCTTGACGTCTCCGTGCTCGGATTCGGGTGCTGGGAGATGGGCGGCGGCTACGGCGACATCGAGACGGCCGAGGTCGCAGCGGCGGTCAACCGCGCCATCGACGTGGGGGTCAACTGCTTCGACACCGCGCCGGCCTACGGGCGGGGGCAGTCGGAGCGGTTCCTCGGCCAGGCGCTGGGAGCACGGCGCAAGGACGTGCTGGTGGTCACCAAGTGCGGGGTCGGCTACCGCGACCGGCCCAAGTTCCGAGACAGCCGCCCCGAGGCGATCTTCGCCTCCATCGACCAGAGCCTCATCGATTTAGGCACCGACTACGTCGACGTGCTGCTGATTCACTGGCCCGACGTCGCCACGCCGTTCGAGGAGACGATGGGCGCGCTCGACGAGGTGGTGCGGCAGGGGAAGGCGCGGTTCGTCGGCGTCTCCAACTTCACTCGGCAGCAGATGGAGCGGTGCATGGAGACGCGGCGCATCGACGTGGTGCAGTGCGGCTACAACATGTTCGACCGCCGCATGGACAAGGAGATCCTGCCGTTCTGCCTCGAAAACGGCATCGGCGTCATGGTCTACGGGCCGCTGGCCTTCGGGATGCTCACCGGCGCCTTCAGCCGCCAGACTACGTTCAAGCCGGGCGAGGACTGGCGCGCCAACGAGAACATGCTGCCCGCGCTCTTCCTCCGCATGTTCGGCGAGGAGAACTTCCCGAAGAACGTCGCCGCCGCCGAAGACCTCGGCCCCATTGCCGGCGAGCGGGACAAGCGGCTGCCCCACCTGGCGCTGCGCTGGGTGCTGACGCATCCCGCTGTGAGCGTGGCGCTGGCGGGGACGCGCAACGCGGGCGAGGTCGAGGACAACCTCGGGGCGCTCGACTGGTCGATCGGCGAGGCGGAGAAGACGCGGATCGACGGCGTCTTCGCGCAGCACGGCATCGACACGTCGCCCAACCTCTGGATCGACAGCGAGTAGGGGCTAGACGGTAATGACGATCTTGCCGAAGTGGGCCGCCGACTCCATGTAGCGGAGCGCGTCCCTCGCCTGCTCGAAGGGGTAGACGCGGTCGATGACCGGCCGCAGCTCGTTGACTTCGATGGCGCGGTTCATCGCCTCGAACATCTCGCGTGAGCCGACGGTGATGCCCAGCAGCCGGAGGCGGCGTGACAGCACCGGCATGGGGTCGACCTTGTGGGCGCCGCTGAGGATGCCGATGAGGCTGATCGCGCCCCCGATGCGGGCGGCGCGGAAGGAGCGTTCCAACGTCCCCGCTCCCCCGACCTCGACGACGTGGTCGACGCCGCGCCCGCCGGTGATCTCCCGCGCCCGGCGGTCCCACTCCGGCTCGCTCTCGTAGTTGATGGTGTGCGCGGCCCCGAGCTCGGCGGCGCGGGCGAGCTTGGCGTCGCTCTTCGAGGTGACGATGACACGGGCGCCGGTCATCACGCCGAACTGCAGGGCGAAGATGGAGACGCCGCCGGTGCCCTGCACGAGAATCGTGTCACCCGCCTGGACGCGGTCGGCGACGAACATTGCGTTCCACGCGGTGACCGCGGCGCAGGGGAGCGTCGAGGCTTCCTCGAACGAGAGGTGCGGCGGCAGGTGGACGAGGCCCTGCTCGGAGAGGGTCACGTATTCGGCAAGCATGCCGTCCATGCCGCCGCCCAGCGCGGTCGGCTCGTACTCGGGCCGGACCGGGCCGTTGAGCCAGGCCTGGGTGAAGATGGCCGCCACCCGGTCGCCCTCGCGGACGCGGGTCACGCCGTCGCCGACCTCGGCGACCTCGCCGGCGCCGTCGGAGCACGGGATCAGTGGCAGCCGCATCTTGCGCGCGGCAGCGTGGCGCACCGTGTTCAGGTCGCGGTAGTTCAACGAGACGGCCCGGACGCGGACCTTGACCTCCCCCGGCCCCGGCGGCGGGCTGGGCCGCTCGACCTCGTGCAGGCCGTCGATGTCCGTTCCCGTCTGTATCTCGTAGGCTCGCATGGCAGCTCCTCCGCCGGTCATCTCGGTGTGGGCAACCTCACCCCGCGCTATTGTCTTCCACAAATTGTTGCACATCGTCTCCAGGAGACAGGCCGCCCAGTAGGCGTAGGCACACAGTCGTGATGGCGCGTAGTTTTTTCAGGCAACTCTGGAAGCCCTCATCTCTGATGGAGACAAAGGCTCTGCCATCATGCACGATCCTCTTGCGTTCGCCATATATGCGCCCAACAGCGAGTTTCTCTTCAATGTCTCGCACGTCGAGATCAGGGCAAACTCGCTCTTGAAGGACCTTCTTGATGTTCTTGACGATGGTGCTTTGGCCTTTTCCCGGATAGATTTCCAGCACCGTCCACCAGAACAAGTATTTGTCTACCTCGTTTATTGCTTCATGTCCTCGGCGGAACCACCTAGACGCCAACTGAAGTCGTTGCCGCCTTTCCAAATCAAGTTGTTGTATGAAGGAAAAGTCCCTTGTGAAGGCATCGGCCACTTCCTGAGAAGTAACGGCAGGTGCGACCGTTAGGGTCATGGGACCGTCAAACCGCATCAAGAAGCTGTTTGGGGTGTTTACGAGGCCTTCAAATAGTTTCTCATCGAGCACGTGTGAGTACTGCAGCGTCACTAAGCTCGCGACCTCGGCCACGCCAAGCGCTAAGCTCTCGTTGGACTCCGAGGTAGGTCCTGTCATCGTCTCGATGAGAACGTAGGAGCCTTTCGGCAAAGCCACCTGGCGCTCACTAAGGGTAACGGCAACACGTCCTGGCCCGAAGAACTTCGCTGGTACTGAGTAGGAAAAGGACAAAGGGCCAGGAGTGAACGTCAACGCGACCTCGGCTTCACGAACCGTAAAGGCGGTGTCGGGAGGCGAAATGGCCGTGCTATAGACCGTCCTATAGGGCACGATGGTTGACTCCATGGAATCGACTCCAGGCTCCCTAGGTGCGCCGGCGGCTAACGCACCTCCGGCACGTAGTCCATGCCGATGTGCTTTTCGGCTTCGAGGCGGCGGTAGTCGGAGGGGGAGACGCCGAGGAGCTCGCGGTAGACGTAGGGGTTGTGCTCGCCGAGCAGGGGCGGCGGCGTGTCGAAGCGCAGCGGCGTCTTGGAGAGCTTGAAGGTGTGGCCGGGGTAGCGGTGGGTGCCGCAGTCGTCCTGCGTCTTCTCGTGGAAGAAGCCGCGGTCGGCGAGGTGGGGGTCGTCGTAGAGGTCGGCCTCGTTGGCGACCATCGAGGCGGGGACGTCGTGGGCCTGGAGCTCGCTCATGGCGGCGCGGGAGTCGCGCTGCGACGTCCAGATCCCGATGATCTCGTCGAGCGCGTCGTGGTTGGCCTGCCGGGCGGCGGCATCCTCGAACCGGGGGTCCTCGATGAGGTCGGCGCGGCCGATGGCCTGGCAGAGGCCGTCCCACTCTTTGTCGGAGCCGACGCTGAGCGCGACCCAACGGTCCTCACCGGCGCAGGGGTAGGCGTTCTGGGGGGCGCGGACCGGGTCGCGGTTGCCGAGGGTGGTCTGAGCGCGCCCGTTCATGGCGGCGTCCATGAGGGGCGCGCCGATCATGGTCATCAGGTGTTCGACCTGGGAGACTTCGACGAAGCGCCCCACGCCGGTGGCGTCGCGCTCGTAGAGCGCCATGAGCGCGGCGTAGGCCGCGGCCATGCCGCTGGTGGTGTCCATGTGGTTGCTGTTGCCGCTGGTGGTGACGTCGCTGTCGTCGTAGCCCCGGAGCGACAGGAGGCCGGCGATGGCCTCGCCGTTGGGGCCGAAGCCCATGTAGTCGTGGTAGGGGCCGCTCAGCCCGTGGATCGGCATGGTGACGTAGACCATCGCCGGGTTGATGCGGTGCACCGTCTCCCAATCGAGGCCGAAGCGCTCCAGCAGGCCGACGGTGTTGTTCTCCAAGAGGACGTCGCAGACCTTCACGAGGTCTTGGACGATCTCGACGCCCTCGGGGCGTGTCATGTCCACGGTCATGGATTTCTTGTTGCGTCCCAGCCCGTTGAACATGCCGTGCTTGTTCCAGGGCCGTGTGCCGGGATCTTGGCCGGCATACATGCCGCCGAGATAGCCGAGGCTGAGCACTTCTTCTTTGGTCTTGGGCCAGGGGACGAAGCCCCGCGTGTTGGTGATGTGGTGCTGGAGGGACTCGACGCGAATGATCTCCGCGCCGAGGTCGCCGAGGTGGGTCACCGCGTACGGCCCCGCCCAGATGAGGGTCAGGTCGAGGACACGGATGTGGGAGAGGGGCAGGGTCGTGCTCATACGACCCCTGCCGAGCGGAGCTGCCCGATCTCGAGCTTGGTCATGCCGAGCCGCCCCGAGTAGATATCCTCGTTGTGCTCGCCGAGGAGAGGCGCGGTGCGCTTGAGCTCGAAGCCGTCGCCGTCGAGGAAGAGGGAGGCGCCGGGGTAGGGGAGGCGACCGGCCTTGGCGTGGTCCGCCCCGACGAAGTAGCCCCGCGCCTTCAGGTGCCGGTCGTTGAGCGCATCCACCGTCGAGTTGATCGCCGTGCCCGCGATGCGATGCTCCTGCGACTGCTCCATCGCCTCCTGCTTGCCGTTCTCGCCGAGCCAGGTGAAGAGGTAGAGGTCGAGCTCGTCCTTGATTTCGGGCCGAGAGAAGACCATCGGGTCCTGGAAGCGGGGATCGTCCTTGAGCTCGGGCTTGCCGAGCAGGTCGACGTACCGCGTCCAGCGCGCGGGCGGGGCCACGGTGAGGCAGACGTAGCCGTCGGCGCAGGGATAGAAGCCGACGGGGAGGGCGGCGGGGAGCATGACGTCGCGGATGGCCATCTCGCCGGTGTACTGATAGCCGATGAGCGCCGTCATGCGGCGGTCGGCGCTGCCGACGGAGACCTCGGCGATGGCGAGGTCGATGGCCTGGCCCTCTCCGGTGCGGCGCTGGTGCATCGCCGCCGCGGTGATCGCCGTCGCGGCCCCGGAGCCGGCCTGCCCCTGCATCAGCAGGTCGGCGGTCTTCAGCGGCGGACTCTCCATCTGCCCGCTCCCGTTCATCTGACCGGAGAAGGCGTACATCGTCATGTCGACGGCCTTCCAATCGCGGTAGGGGCCGGTCTGGCCGAAGTTGCTGATCGAGCAGAGCACGACGCCGGGGTTGACCGCGGCGAGGTCGTCGTAGGTGAAGCCGTGGCGCTCCTTCACCCCTGGGGAGAAGTTCTCGACGACGACGTCGGCATCGCGGACGAGGTCGTAGAGGATGGCCCGGCCGGTGTCGGTGGTGAAGTCGAGCGTGATCGACTTCTTGTTGGTGTTCAGATGGAGGAAGAGGCCCGACTTCTCGCGGTGAGGGATGTCGCCGGGGAAGGGGCCGTAGGCGCGGGCGGGGTCGCCGGCGCCGGGGCGCTCGACCTTGAGCACGTCGGCGCCGTAGTCGGCGAGCATCTTGGTGCAGTAGGGCCCGGCGACGTACCAGGAGAGGTCGAGGACGCTGAGACCCGCGAGTGGCTGCACCGCGACCGCTTCCTTGCCCCGGCCCTAGACGTCCCGGACGGGACGCGTGATCGAGAGCGTGCCGCCGTAGTGATAGAGGCTGCGCCCGGCGTCGGCGCCCACGACGAAGATGTCGAAGGCGTCGGGGCTGCGAAAGAGGGAGACCTCCGTGTCGGGCGTGTCCCACAGCCACTGGAGGTGGGGGTGCGCGACGGCGAAGCCCTGCTTCGGCTTGTTGAGCATGAGCTTGTGGAAGCTCATCCGGGACCCGTCGAAGAGGGCCTGCTTGACGTCGTTGAGCGACCAGCCGGCGTCGTTGAAGGCCTTCGCATGGTCGGGGCAGAGCAGGATGAGGTTGTGCGAGTCGCCGTGGAATGGGCCGGGGCCGCCCTTGTCCGGGCTGCTGATGAGCCAGTAGCCGCTGCAGACCTGCGCCGCGTTGTTGATGGCGGTGCAGAAGGTCTCGACGAGCAGGTCGGGGTCGTGGTTCTGGAAGTCGAAGAGCTCGCAGACGCCGTAGGGCGCGTTGACGGTGACGGTGGACTGCCCCTCGGCGTAGCCCTTCTCCACGCGGTAGGGGCGCCAGGGGTTGGCCGCCTCGTTCTCGGCGACGCAGGCGCTGAACTTCATGGCGCTGCCGATGGTGTCCATGTCGCTGACGCCGGGATAGGAGAGGCCGACGTTCATCATGATGAGGCGCAGGCTGCGTCCGATGGCGACGTTGACGCTGGAGACCGAGCCCGGCCCCAGTGCGCAGACGCCGCTGTTCATGCCGATCCGGTCGGCGATGGGGCCGCTGACCATCACGATGGGGGCCTGGGGGCCGGTGGACATGGCGAAGGTGCGGAGGCCGATGGCGGGATCGAGGATGCACTCGGCCATGGCGAGCACGACGGGCATGGCGTCGGGCTTGCAGCCGGCCATCACGGCGTTGGTGGCGATCTTCTCGACCGTGCCGATGCCGAAGCCCGGCTCGAAGATGCCGACGACCTCGTCGGCGGGGCGGCCCGACGCGGCCACGAACGCGGCGACCTTCTCCGGCGTCGGGGCGACCAGCGGCATCCCGTCGCTCCAGCCGGCGTCGATGAAGGCCGCGTTCATTGCGTCCCACGCGCCGAGCAGGTCGTCGGCCTCGTAGGTCATCTCACGGCCGGTGAACTCGGTGATGTGTTCGAAGGAGGGCGCGGCGGCGATGGGCTCGGGGTCCTTGGTCAGCGCCTCGACCACGGCCGGCATGGAGCCGTCGACCATCTTGCGGATCAGGCCGGCGTCTTCGTTGGTGAAGGGGTGCGGCGCCTCGGCGATGCGCAGCTCGGGCACGCCGAAGACGTTGGCGCTCCAGTGGGCGTCCTCGACGAAGCGCTTCGCCGTCCAGGCCACGGTGGGGACGCCCCGTCGTTCCAGCTCGGCCATATCACGTATGAGCCAGGAGGTGCAGCTGCCTCAGTCGGCGGTGGTGCCGACGGCGGCGTCGACGCGGGACGCGGTGTCGTCGAGGAGATCGGCGGAGGCGCGGCGCATGTGGGTGCCCTGGTCGCCGAAGACGTCGATGAACGCCGCCGTGGGGTAGAGGCGCTCCAGTTGCTCCCGCGTACGGGCCAAGGCGACCTCGCCGCCGGCCTTCGCGTTCCAGTAGAGCGCCACGCGCTTGCCGTCGAGGGTGGCCGGCCGCTTGGCGGGGTTGAACCGCTCCGCCGCGAGGGTGCTGGCCTGCGCTTCGGCCACGGGGTTGACGATGGTCAGCTTAGCCATTGCCCGGCGCGGCCTCCAGTTTCACCTCGGTGATGGCGGGGTCTTGGCGCTCCAGCGCCTCCTGCATGAGCGCGCGGAGGTCGTCCGGCTCGAGGACGCAGTCTTGGCACTCCTCGTTGACGCCGGGCCGGTAGCGAACCGTCAGGGTGGCGCCTTCGACGGAGACCAGCTCGACGGCGCCGCCGTCGGGCTCGACCATCCGGCTGAAGTGCCGGACCACCAGCTCGGCTCCCTTGGACATGCCGACCTCCCGGCGCCTCGAACCCCAAGTGGTGCGAGGCCGACGCCATTATACGGATAGGCCCCCGCTCCGCCAGCGCTTGACCCGCATCGGCCCGCTTCCTACACTCGCCGGGCGCCGCGGCGCTTGGGGGGACGGATGGGCGTACTCGAAGAGAAGCGAATCGTCGTGACGGGCTCGGGGCAGGGCTTGGGCCGGGCCTACGCCATGGCGATGGCGCGCGAGGGCGCGAAGCTGGTGATCAACGACTTCGAGGCCGACGCCGCCGAGCAGACCGTCGCCGACATCGCCGCCGAGGGCGGGGCCGCCGTGATCAATACCGACGACGTCTCGGACTACCGGGCGGCGAAGCGCATCGTCGAGACTTGCGTCGAGGCTTACGGCGGTATCGACACGCTGGTGAACAACGCCGGTGTCGGCTACGTGCGGCAGATCTTCGAGTCGACCGAAGCGGACTTCGACCACATCATCGGCATCAACCTAAAGGGCACGTTCAACTGCGCCCGCCACGCCGTCGACCGGATGATCGAGCAGGGTCGCGGGGTGATCATCAACGTGTCGTCGGGTGCCGCCGGCGGGGTGCAGGGGCGGTCGTTCTACTCGGCGACCAAGGGCGGGGTCTCGGCCTTCACCTACAGCTGGGCGCTGGAGCTGGCGCAGCACAACATCCGGGTCAACGCCATCGCGCCGTACGCCCGTACCCGGCGCACGGTGGGGACGTTCACGGCGATGGCGGGCAACCTCGACGCGCTGCCCAAGCCGGACGACATTGCGCCCATCGCGGTCTTCCTGGCCAGCGACGATGCGGCCTACGTCAACGGACAGGTCGTCGGGCTCGCCGGCGAGACGCTGAGCATTCACTCGCACCCGCGGTCGATTCGGCCCATCGTCCAGAAGGGCGGGTGGACGGCCGAGGAGATACGCGACGCCTTCGAGCAGCACCTGAAGCCGCACCTCGAACCCGTCGGGGGCGTGGCCGGCGGCTACCGCTACTACGACGGCGTCGGCGTCTGACGAAGGAGCAGGGACGATGACCTCGACCGACGAGGTGATGCAGTACGAGAAGCGCGGCAGCACGGCGTGGCTGACGATGAACCGTCCGCGTTCGATGAACGCGTTCAACACCGAGCTTCGGAACGGTCTGGTCGAGGCCATCGAGCGGGCGACGGCCGACCCGGAGGTGCTGTGCATCGTGCTGACCGGCGAGGGTGGCCGCGCCTTCTCGGCGGGCGCCGACCTGAAGGAGATGGCGAACCGGGACGCCACGAAGAGCGCTCCGCCTTCGCCGAATGCGTCGGCCAGCTTCTTCACCACGGTGGCGGACTGTCCCAAGCCCCTCATCGCGGCCATCGACGGGTACTGCATCGCGGCGGGGCTGGAGGTGGCGCTGCTCTGCGACATCCGCGTGGCGACGGAGCAGTCGACGTTCGGCCTGCCGGAGGCGCGGCGCAGCCTGATGCCCGACCCGGGGCTGACCGAGCTGGTGCGGCTGATCCCCTTCGGCGAGGCGATGAAGATCCTGCTCACGGCGCGGCCGATCACGGCGCAGCGGGCGTACGAGATCGGGCTCATCCAGACCATCGTGCCCGACCGCGAGGCGGTGATGGCGGAGGCGGAGGAGATCGCGGCGGACATCGCGCTCGGCGCTCCGCTTGCGGTCGAGGCGTACAAGCAGATCGCGAGGGCGGGCCGCTCGATGCCGCCGGAGCAGGCCGCAAGAGTGCGCGCCGGCTATTGGGCCGCTCTGGCCGACACCGAGGACCGCCGCGAAGGCCCTCGCGCCTTCGCCGAGAAGCGCCCGCCCGTCTGGAAGCGCCGCTAGCCCGCGCTTCCACCCGCCGGCGTCTTCTCCCGCCGGGGCAATACCGCTCCTGTCTCCTACGCGTCCGCAGGGCAATGAGCTTGTCTCCCGGCCACAAACATATGTTCTGAGTTGATGTTATCGCTGTGGTGGAGGTGTGTCAATGGGGCGGTGGCGGGCGTTGATGGGCACCGGCGGTTGCGAGGGGGGAGGGCGCCCCCAGGGCGCCCGCGCGCCTAGCGGCGCGCGCCCTCTCTCAAATCTCCCCCAGAGGGGGAAAGGCCGGAGGGGAGGGGAGAAGACCCCGCCCGCACGCCTGGGCGACGACGAGGGTTGCCCCTACGTGATGGTGCGCGTTTGTGGGAGTGAAAGGCGTGGAGGGGAGGGCGATTCGTGAATCGCCCCTACGGGAGGGGGACGGGGCCGTGGGTTTCGGGCGGCGGTTGGCGGCTGTGAGGGTGCCCCTCATCTCAATCTTCTCCCGGGGGGAGAAGAGGGGGACCACCCGGCCCCGGGCCCGCCCTCAATCCCTCCCGTAGGGAGGGAGGCCGGAGGGGAGGGGAGAAGACCCCGCCCGCACCCCTGGGCAACCACGAGGGTTGCCCCTACGCGGATGGTGCGTGTTTGTGGGAGTGAAAGGCAGTGGAGGGGAGGGCGATTCGTGAATCGCCCCTACGGGAGGGGAATCGGGGCCGTGGGTTTCGGGCGGCGGTTGGCGGCTGTGAGGGTGCCCCTCATCTCTATCTTCTCCCGGGGGGAGAAGAGGGTGGACCACCCCGCCCCGGGCCCGCCCTCAGTCCCTCCCGCAGGGAGGGAGGCCGGAGGGGAGAAGACCCCGCCCGCACCCCTGGGCGACCACGAGGGTTGCCCCTACGCGGATGTGCGTGTGGATTGTTCGTGTTCGTGGGGGGCTACCAGGGTTCGAGGGCTGCTTTGAAGCGGCGGAGGGCGTCGAGGTGGGCGTCGAGGCCTTGGAGGCCGGCGCCCATGGTGTTGAGGGCGAAGTGGGTGAGGCCGAGGTCCTTCCAGAGTTGGCCGCGGGCGGCGGCTTCTTCGGGGGACTGTTTGATGATGGCTTCGGAGGTCTCGAGGCCGATGGAGTTGGGGTCGCGGCCGGCCCGCTCGGCGGCGGCGTGGACTTTCTTCAGGCCCTCGGCGACCTGCTTGGGGCCCATGTTGGGGAACCAGCCGTCGCCGACGCGGCCGACGCGGTCGAGGAGGGGGTCGGAGCGGCCGCCGAACCAGACGGGGATGGGGCGCTGCACCGGCATGGGGTTGAGTCCCATCTCCGGGATGGTGTGCCACTTGCCCTCGGTAGCTGACCGACTCCTTCGTCCAGAGCTCGCGCATGACCTCGATCTGCTCTTCGCTGCGCCTGCCGCGCGTCGCGCCAGTTCATGCCCAGGGCGTCGTATTCGAGATGGTTCCAGCCGATGCCGACGCCGAGCCGCAGGCGTCCGCCGCTGAGGACGTCGACGGCCGCCGCCTGCTTGGCGACGAGGACGGCCTGCCGCTGCGCGAGGATGATGACGCCGCTGACGAGTCCGACGCGCTTGGTGGCGTGCGCGAGGTAGCCGAAGAGGACGAAGGGCTCGTGGAACATGCTGTCGAGGGTGTAGGCGGGCGGCCCGCCTCGGAGGGGCTTCCAATCGGGGCGATTGGTCATGTCGGCGCCGACCACGTGGTCGTAGGCGAGGATGTAGTCGAAGCCCATCTCCTCGACGGCGACGGCGTAGGCCTCGACGGCCTTGGGGTCAGCGGATATCTCGGTCTGCGGGAAGACGGCGCCGACTTGCAGCACGGGAGGGCCTCCTGGGGCGGGGTGGTACGCCAGGGATTCTACGCGGGGCGGCAAGGGGCGCTAGCGGCGAGCTTCCCCCGAGGCTGCTCAGGGGGTGGGGGCGGGCGATTCGTGAATCGCGCCTAGAGGGGATGGGGCGGCGCCCTGCG
>OZ220073.1:0-12921 GCA_964291475.2 Dehalococcoidia bacterium
CGACCTGGTCGTCCTCGATGAGCAGGTAGGCCGGCTTCTCGGACTTGCCGAAGAAGATGACGCCATCCCAGCCCGCGAGCTTGAGGACGCCGCCGAAGTCGCCGCCGCAGTTGGCGTCGCCCCAGCCACCGGTGAGGGGGCTCTTGCAGACGACCTGCCAGCGCTGGCCAAACAGGGGCGTGCCCGTGAGGAGCCCCGGCAGCATGCCGAGCATGTTCTCGGGGGCGAGGGGATCGATGCCGGCCGGGACGCGATCCCAGAGCATGCGGGCGCCGATGCCGTAGCCACCAAGGTACTCGCGGTAGAGCGACTCATCGGGGCGCTCGACGGTGATCTCGCCGGACGTCAGGTCGACGACCAGCATCTTGCCGTTGAATCCGGTTTCGACGGCGCCGTTTCCGTTTGAATCAGCCATGGGTGCCCTCCTCCGCGTAGCTGAGCGGGTGGATTGTGTGGGTCGGATGTTACGGGATGGGGAATGCGGCGCAATATGCTCCCGCGGGCATAACGCTCGCTACAGGCGGCCGGCCAGGAACGCCTTGAGCGCTTCGTTCGTGACCTCGGGGGCCTCCTCCGGGAAGAAGTGTCCGGCGTTGACGCGACGGACACGCAGATCCGGGAAGTAGCGGCTGAACTGGTCGACGAACGGGTTGCCCCGGGGGATGGCGTGCTCGCGGTCGCCTCCCTCGGTGCCGATGCGACCGGCCATGTACTGACCGAACATCCAGAGGACGGGGGCTTCGAAGCGCTTGTGGCGATCCTCGGGGCCGTAGTCGTGGGCGTCGCCAAAGTTGGGGTGCTGTTCGAGCCCTTCGGGGTGGAGCCACATCGCGGCGACGTCCTGCTCGCTGAGGGACTCGTAGCGCTCGCCGTTGGGGGCGGAGGGGTCCTCGACGACGCGGTGGAAGGGGAGGCCGTAGCGGTAGTAGGAGATGGCGTGGAAGTGGCTGAGGGGATCGGCGAAGGCGCGTGCGTACTCCTCGATGTCCTCGGGGGTGGCCCAGGGGCTGGCGCCGGGGTTGGGGCGGGCGCTGGGCCAGGGGGAGTGGGGGCGGCCGGGGAGCGGGGGCTCGGAGCCGCCGGTGAAGATGCTCTCGATGAACCCACGGTGGTGGGCGGCGAAGAACTCCTCGGGGAGGGGTTCGGCCTTGAACCAGTAGCCGTGCGCGCCTGCGGGCGCCCACACCGTGCAGAGGGTATCGAGCATGGCGAGGCGGCTGACGCGCTCGGGCCAGTCAATGGCGAGCTTGAAGGCGATGATCCCGCCCCAGTCATGGGCGACGACGGCGGCGCGCTCGATGTCGAGAGCGTCCATGAAGTTGACGATGTCGCGGGCGAGCATGGTGCGATTGACGCGGATGCCGGGCTTGTCGGTCTCACCGAACCCGCGGGTGTCGGGCGCGAAGAGGGCGTAGTCGCCGGCAAGGGCGGGGAACTGCTTGCGCCACTCGTAGGAGGTCTCGGGGAAGCCGTGCAGGAAGATGACGGGCTCGCCCGTTCCTTCCTGCAGGTAGTGCATGCGCAGGTCGGCGGTCTGGACAGAGAGGGATTCCACTGGCGGCCTCCGTGGTGCGGTGGGAGCGGGAGCAGTCTAGGGCGCGGCAACTCCCCGCGCTTCCGGGGCGGGCCTTACCAGCGTTTGGATTCCTCGGCGTAGACGTGGGTCGGGAGGCGGTAGCTGATGCCTTCCTCGTCGTAGTTGGTGACATCGAAGAGCTGGGAGAAGTTGGCGAAATCGCTGTCACGGGCGCGGGAGGGGAAAAGCCGGTGCATGAGGGCTTCGTACTTCTCGTTCACGCGGAACCAGGCGAGCACCCCGAAGGAGGTGCCGAAGCGGGCGGGCTCGGGCGGGTAGTTGAGCTGGTGTGCGAGCTCCTTGCCGATGAGGGCGCGGGAGACGTGGTAGACGTACCCGGAGAGGTTGCGGCGTTCCTCGGACGAAGTGATGCCAGCAACGAGGGGAGCCGAGTTGACCAACGAATTGGCGAGCACGACCGATTCGATGCTTGGAGCCGGCTCACAGAGGAGGCCGATGCGGAAGAGCTCAAGGGCGCTTTCTTCGTCCTCGTACAGGATGGAGTCGGGGATGCCCATGAGGTGGCCGGAGTAGCGCCAGATCTGCATGAAGCTCCTGGCCTCTTCCTCGTTGTACCTCGCGCCCAGACTGCGCATGTGCCTGAGCAGGCGCGCGGAGAAGGCGGTGATGGCGAATCCCACGTGAGCCGCACTAAGCGGCACACCCCAGGCGTCGTGCTCCCAGTCGGCGGACTGGGCCAGCAGGCGCCTGACCTGGGCATGAACCAGGCGGACCCGAACGGAGAGCTTCCAGCCGTCGCCCTGCCGCATCATGCCGCCGGGGAAGAAGAGCTCGATCATCTGGCGGTTGTTCTGCTGCAACCGCCGCACGCCCTGGTCGCGAAGGCGTCCCGTGATGAAGAAGGACTTGGCGATGTTCGTCGAGAATCCCTCGACGAGGACGCCACCGAGCATGCCGGCCAGCAGCAGCTTCGAGTTCTTGTGGAAGAGGCGGACTCCGGGGCCGAAGGACTCGAGGTCCACCCAGGCGGGCGGGGTCTCAATGTTCTGAAAGAAGGCCTGGACCGTCGGAGGAGCATCGCGAAGGACGTCTTGCTCTTCATCCATACCGGCCTGCAGGAAGCGGAAGCCCTCTTCAGCATCGAAGGCGGCAAGCTCATCCATCATCGCGTCGGCGTCGGGATCGCCGATCGTCGTGTGCGCGACGTACTTTTCCGCCAGCTCGGGGTTAACGGCGCGGGCGCGCTCGAAGCCAGCAACGTAATCGGTGGGGATGCTCATCTCGCGACGCCAGTCATCGTGCAGGAATGACCTTCGTCTCCCTCAATGCCCCGGGGTCACGGGATTCCGCCGTCCTGGGGAAGAGACGTGGCGACAGTCTACACCAACGCTTTACCTAACCAAGAAACTTGTCCCTACCCGCAGGATCGGAGCGCAACTCGACCGCGACGGGGCGGCGACCCGAGGCCTTGGACTAGCGCTTGGTGTACTGAGGCGCCTTGCGGGCGCGCTTGAGGCCGGGCTTCTTGCGCTCCTTCACTCGCGCATCACGGGTGAGGAGGCTGGGGGCGCGCTTGAGCGTGACCTTGAGAGCGGGATCGGCCTCGACGAGCGCGCGGGCAATCCCGAGGCGGATGGCGCCCGCCCAACCGGAAACGCCGCCACCCTCGCACTTCACCTGGGCGCTGAACTTTCCTTCGGCGCCGACGCGCTTGAGGGGGAGCATCACCTCGTCGCGGTGCATGTCGCGGTCGAAAATCTCGTCGAGGGGCTTGCCGTTGACGATGATGGCGCCGCCGCCGGGGTAGAGGCGCACGCGCGCGATAGCCGTCTTGCGGCGTCCGGTGCCGTAGTAGTACTGCTCGGCCATTACTTCTCCTCGGACTCGTCTTCGGGCTCGGCCGCGGCTTCCGCCTCGGCGGCGGGCTCGGCCTCGGCGACGGGCTCGTCTTCGGTGGCTTCACTCTGCTCGGGGAGGTCCTCGCCCTCAACCTCGGCGACGGGCTCGTCTTCGGTGGCGTCGCTCTCCTCGGGGAGGTCGTCGTCTTCAATTTCCGCCAGGGCCGCGGCGTCCGCTTCGGCGGCGGCGCGGGCGTCCTCGAGCTCGGCGAGCCAGGCGGCCACTTTCTCACGGCGGGTGGGACGGGGCGTGGGGGTCTCCGGGACGGAGAGGGGGCGCAGGCGGGGCGGCGGGCTCGGATTCGCGATGCTCGCCTGCAGGGCCTCCGCCGCCGCCTGGGCGGCGGCTTCGGCGGCGCGCTGGGAGCCGGTGACCTGCGCCTGGTGGGGATGATCGGCGCCGGCGTAGACCTTGAGGTGACGGCGCATCCGCTTGCCCAACGGTCCCTTGGGGAGCATCCCCCAGACGGCCCGCTCAAGCACCCGCTCGGGGGCTCGCGCCATCTGCTCGGCGAAGGTGCGCTTGCGCAGGTTGCCGGGGTATCCGGAGTGCCGGTAGTAGACCTTCTGCTCGGCCTTGCGGCCGCTCAGCCGCACCTGCCCGGCGTTGACGATGACGACGAAGTCGCCGTCGTCGAGGTGGGGCTCGTAGGTGGGCTTGTGCTTGCCGCGAAGCAGGGTGGCGACCTCAGTGGCGACGCGCCCGAGGGGGCGGTCGGCGGCATCGACGACGTGCCAGCTCTTGGCGATCTCGGAGGCCTTGCGGCGCACGGTGGATGTCATGTTGCGTACCCCTCGTCGTACCAGACGCGCTGCAGGCAGAGGCCGTGCGGCGGCGCAGGCGGGCCCACGGTGGCGGGCTCAGCGGCGGCGACGGCGCGCTCGAAGTCGGCCGCGGTGATGGCGCCGCGTCCCACCCGCACGAGTCCGCCGACGATGCGGCGAACCATCTGCGGGAGGAAGGCGTCGGCTTCGATGTCGAAGGCGAGGAAGCAGCCGGCCTGGGAGAAGTTCGCCTCGGCGACGGTGCGCACCGGCGAGCGGCCCTCCTCGAGCGGGCCCGCACAGGCGCTGAAGTCGCGGCGTCCGAGCAGCGCGCGAGCGGCTTCCTTCATGGCGGTGAGGTCGAGCTGGCCGCCGATACGCCAGGCGGTCCGGCGCTGCAGGGGCAGGCGCACGGCCGAGGTGAGCAGGGAATAGCGGTACCAGCGGCGACGAGCCCAGCGCCTCGGGTCGAAGTCCTCAGGTACCTCGCGCACGTCGCGGACGGCGACATCCTCGGGGAGGTGGGCGTTGAGGGCGCGCTCGACGGTGCGGGAGTCGTGGGCTGTGTCGGCGGAGAAGGCGGCGACCTGCCCGATGGCGTGGACGCCGGCGTCGGTGCGGCCCGCGAGCTCGACGCGGGTGGCGGCTCCGAAGAGGCGCTCGGCGGCGCCTTCGAGCTCGCCCTGCACCGTGCGGGCATGGAGTTGCCGCTGGGAGCCGGCGAACTCCTGACCGTCGTAGCTGACCGTGGCGGCGAAGCGCGTAATCTCGGACACGACTACCGTTCCCCGTCCTCCGCTTCCTCAGCCTCGGTCTCGTTCTCAGATTCGGCCTCGCCATCGCCGGCTTCGACCGACGCGACGGGCTCCTCGACATTGTCATCCGCCTCGATGGAGGCTTCTGGTTCATCGCCGTCGTCAACGGCCTCGGGTTCGTCCGCGACCTCGGTCTCGTCAAGGGCGTCCGCCTCATCGGCGGGGGGCGCCTCGGCGAGATCGAGCGCCTCCTGGTAGTCGACGGTCTCGATGACGGCCATCCTGGCCCCGTCTCCCTTGCGGGGTTCGAGGCGGGTGATGCGCAGGTAGCCGCCCGGGCGGTCGGCCATGCGAGGGGCGATGTCGTCGAAGAGCTTCTCGACGACGTAGCGGTCGTAGATGTAGCGAAGGGCCTGGCGACGGGCGTGCAGGTCGCCGCGCCGGCCGAGCGTGATCATCTTCTCGGCGATGGGGCGGATCTCGCGCGCCTTGGCATCGGTGGTGGTGATGCGCTCGTAGCGGAGCAGGTCGGTCACGAGGTTGCGATAGAGGGCCTTGCGATGGGCGCTATCGCGACCGAGGTGACGGCCCGCCTTGCGGTGTCGCATGACTATTCCTCGTCGTCCGCGCCGAGGAGGTCGTCTTCACCGACTTCGCGAAGCGCCTCGCGCAGGGCCTTGCCGAGGGCGCCGAGGCTCTCCTCGTCGTCTTCCTCATCGAGGATGACGCTAGGCGCGGGAGCGGGCTGGGCGCCGGGCGAGGCGAAGTCGGGGAGGATCTCGAGGCCGGCCGCGCTCCCGTCGATGTAGTTCATCTCGATGAGGCGATCGCGCAGCTCGTCGTAGGACTTGTGGCCGAAGTTGCGAAGGGCGAGTAGTTCTTCCTCGGTGCGCTCCAGTACCTGGCCGATGGTCATCAGCCCGCTGCGACGGAGGCAGTTGTAGGCCCGCACGGAGAGCTGCAGGGCTTCGATGGGGGTGTGGTAGCGCTCGGGGGAGATCGGGAGGCTCGTCGCGGGGGCGGGAGGGGCTGCCGGAGGGGCGCCGACTCCGCCCGCGGTGCTGAAGAGCGCGAACTGGTCGATAAGGATGGCGGCGGCCTGGCCCACCGCCTCGACGGGGGCGACCGTGCCGTCGGTCCACACTTCGAGGACCATGCGGTCGAAGTCGGTGGCCTGGCCGACGCGGACCTTCTCGACGTGGAAGTTCACCTTGCGCACGGGGGAGAAGACGGCATCGACGGGGATGACACCGATGGGCATGCCTTCGACCTCGGTGGCAGGGGTGTAGCCGCGCTTGAGCTGGGCATGGAACTCGGCGTTGATGCGGGTCTCGGGGCCATCGAGGGTGGCGAGGTGGAGGGAGGGGTTCACGACCTCGAAGTCGGCGGGCACCTGGAGGTCACCGGCGGTGATCTCGCCGGGGCCTTCGGCATCGAGGGTGAGGGTTCCGGGGCGGTTGCTCACGGCCTTCAGGCGGATCTCCTTCACATTGAGGAGGAACTCGGTGCAGTCCTCCTGCATGCCCTCGATGGTGGAGAACTCGTGCTGCACCTGGTCGATGCGCACAGAGGTGATGGCCGCGCCTTCGAGCGAGCTGAGGAGGATGCGGCGGAGGGAGTTCCCGAGGGTCGTGCCGTAGCCCGGGTCGAGGGGCTCGGCGACGAGGCGGGCGTAGCCCTCTTCCTCGTTCTCGATGGTGAGCTCCGGCACCGGCACCGGCGGAGGGGCCGGGGGCATGTCGAGCGGATCGAGTGGCGTTTCGAGTGTCATGGGACCTGCTGACCTGCCTAGCGAGAGTAGTACTCGATGACGACGTTCTCGTTGAACCGGTGGGTTTCGCCCGGGACAACCTCAAGCGGGCCGGCGACCCGCGCGGTGAGGGCGCCGGGATCGACCACCAGCCAGGCCGGAGGCGTCTTGGCGGTGATGGTTTCCTGGAGGACCTTGTAGTGCTCGCTGCGGGCGCCGCGCTGCGTGAAGCCGATGATGTCGCCATCGCGCAGCTGGGCTGAGGGAATGTCGGTCTTGCGTCCGTTGAGGGTGATGAGCCCATGGCGAACGATCTGGCGAGCCTGAGCGCGCGATTCGGCGAAGCCGGCGCGATAGACGGCGTTGTCCAGGCGGCTCTCGAGAATGCGCACGAGGTTCAGCCCGGACACGCCGGGGCGCCGAACCGCTTCCTTGTAGTAGCGCAGGAACTGGCGCTCAAGGACGCCGTAGGTGGCGCGGGCGCGCTGCTTCTCGCGGAGCTGGAGCCCACGGTCGCTCACCTTGCGGCGGCGGGCGGGACGGGGTCCCGGCGGGTTCGGGCGGCGCTCGAAGGCGCACTTGGGCGAGTAGCAGCGCTCGCCCTTGAGGTAGAGCTTGTCACCGCGACGGCGGCAGATACGGCAGACAGGGCCGGTGTATCGGGCCATTGCTAGACGCGCCTCCTCTTCGGAGGGCGGCAGCCGTTGTGGGGAATGGGCGTCACATCGCGGATGGCGGTCACGTCGAGGCCGGTGGCCTGGAGGGCGCGGATGGCGGCCTCGCGGCCGCTGCCGGCGCCGCGCACGAACACCTCGATAGTCTGCATGCCGTGCTCCTGGGCGCGGCGGGCGGCCGCTTCGCCGGCGAGCTGGGCGGCGAAGGGCGTGCTCTTGCGGGAGCCCTTGAAGCCGGTCTGGCCGGCGGTCGCCTGCGCCACGACGTTCCCGTTGGGGTCGGTGAGGGTGACGATGGTGTTGTTGAACGAACTCTTGATGTAGGCGCGCCCGCGGGGCACGGATTTGCGCTCACGTCGCCTCGATCGGCGGGTTCCCTCGGGCATTCGCTCGTTCTCCGGTTACTTCTTGGTCGCGGCGCGACGGCGGCCGGCGACGGTCTTGCGGGCGCCGCGGCGCTGGCGTGCGTTGGTGCGCGTGCGCTGCCCATGGACGGGGAGGTTGCGGCGATGGCGCTGGCCGCGGTAGCAGTTGATCTCGACGAGGCGCTGGATGTTCTGGCGCACCTCGCGGCGGAGGTCTCCCTCCACGATGTAGTTCTTCTCGATGTAGTCGCGGATGCGGACGAGCTCTTCGTCGGTGAGGTCGCGCGTGCGGGTTCCGGGGTCCACACGGGTGAAATCGAGGAGCTGGCTCGCGCGGGTGGGGCCGATGCCATAGATGTAGCGCAGCGAGATCTCGATGCGCTTCTCGTTGGGGATATCGACGCCGGAAATTCTGGCCATGGCTAGCCCTGCCGCTGCTTATGTTTCGGGTTCTCGCAGATGACCATGACCCGTCCGTGGCGGCGGATCACCTTGCATTTGTCACAACGCCGTTTGACCGAGGCCCGAACTTTCATGATCGCCTACCAACTCTCTGGTGTCCAGTTCTTGACGCACTCACGGAAGGGTCAGCACCTCTGGGCGCTGCCCCTTCCGGATGGCGATGGTGTGCTCGAAGTGACAACAAAGGCTACCGTCCTCCGTGGCCACGGTCCAACGATCATCGAGCTCGCGGGTGTGGCGGCCGCCGATGTTGACCATGGGCTCGAGGGCGAGGACGAGACCGGGCTTCAGGGGTGGGCCTCGGAAGCGGCGGCGGTAGTTGGGCACCTGCGGCTCCTCGTGCATCGCACGGCCGACGCCGTGGCCGGTGTACTCACGCACGATGGCGTACTCGTCGGGAATCGCATCCTCGATGGCGGCGGAGACGTCGTTCAGGTGCGTGCCGGTGCCCATCGCCTCGATACCGGCCCAGAGCGCGGCCTCGGTCACGTCCATGAGGCGCCGGGCCTCGGGGCTGATCTCGCCGACGGCGACGGTGATGGCGGAGTCGCCGACGAACCCCTTGTAGGTAGCGCCGAGGTCGAAGGTGACGATGTCGCCTTCCTCCAGGAGGCGGTCCCGGGGGATGCCGTGGACGAGCTCCTCGTTGACGCTGGCGCAGAGATTGGAGGGGTAGGGGGGCTTCCCGGCAGGGTCGTAGCCGCGGAAGGTCTCGATGGCGCCGTGGCGCTCGAACTGCTCCGTGACGTAGGCCTCGGCCTCGAGGAGGTTGAACCCGGGACGAACCATCTCGCGTATGCCGGCGAGGGTCTGGCCGACGATGCGGCCCGCCTCGCGCATGACATCCAGCTCGGCCTCGGACTTGAGCATGATCGGCATGGGGGCTACGTGAGCGCCTCCAGCAGATCGGCCGTGACGTCGTCGAGGCCACGCTCGCCGTTGATCTCGCGGAGCACGCCGGCTCCGCGGTAGTGGTCGAGCAGGTCGGCAGGGGGTTTCATCTTCTCCAGGCGAGTGCGGACCACCTCGGGACGGTCGTCGTCGCGCTGGTAGAGCTCGCCGTCGCACGTGTCGCAGGCGCCTGCCTTGCGAGGGGGATCGTTGCGCTCGTGATAGACGGCGCCGCAGGCGCGGCAGAGCCAGCGCCCGCCGAGGCGAGCGACGAGCTCCTCGTCGGCGACGGCGATGAGCAGGGCGTGGTCGATGGAGTCGCCGCGCTCGCCGAGGGCGGCGTCGAGGGCGGCGGCCTGGACGACGTTGCGGGGGAAGCCATCGAACATGGAGCCCTCGGCGGC
Source organism: Dehalococcoidia bacterium (assembly GCA_964291475.2). Taxonomy (GTDB): domain Bacteria; phylum Chloroflexota; class Dehalococcoidia; order SHYB01; family SHYB01; genus DAOUKH01. The sequence goes on from OZ220073.1 coordinate 9,502, forward strand.
GTCGGGGCGGGCGATGCGCTCGAGCAGCATCTTGATGGTGACCTCGTCGGGGACGAGCTCGCCGCGGTCCATGTAGCTCTTGGCGAGAACGCCGAGCTCGGTGCCCTCACGCACGTTCTCACGGAACATGTCGCCGGTGGAGAGGTGGAGGAGGCCGGTGGAGGTGGTGAGGCGCTGGGCCTGGGTTCCCTTGCCCGCGCCCGGGGGACCGAGAAGCACAACGAACATGGCTAGCGGATGAACCCTTCGTAGTTCCGCATGAGGAGCTGGGCCTCAAGCTGCTTCATGGTGTCGAGCACGACAGCGACGACGATGAGGAAGCCGGCGCTCGAAATGGTCAGCGCCTGGACGTCGGTGATGAGGCCGATGAAGAAGGGGGCGACCGCAACCGCCCCGAGGAAGAGCGCGCCTCCCCAGGTGATGCGGGTGACGACGCGTAAGAGATAGGCCTCGGTGGGAGGCCCCGGCCGGATGCCGGGGATGAAGGCTCCCTGTCGCTGGAGGTTCTTGGCGATGTTCTGCTGGTTGTACTGGACGATCGTATAGAAGAAGGCGAAGCCCACGACGAGGACGAAGAGCACGAGCCAGTAGACGCCGGTGCCGCCACCGCCGCGGCCTCCCTGGAACTGGTTGACGAAGAAGTCGGCGACCGTCTCGACCCAGCCGCCCGCGCCGGCGAAGTACCCGGCGACGACGGCGGGGAGGATGACGATGGAGAAGGCGAAGATGAGCGGGATCATGCCCGCCATGTTGACGCGCAGGGGGATGAAGCTCTGGCCCTGCTGGCGGTACATGCGTCCCCCTCTGAAGGAGGATCGGGCGTACTGCACCGGCACCCTGCGCTGGGCTTCCTGGAAGAAGACGATGACGAAGATGAGGCCGACGGCGAAGAGGAGCATGGCGGCGACGGTGATGATGGAGGTGGTGGAGATGTTGGGGATGAGGCCGGGGAGGACGGCCACGATGCCGCCGAAGATGATGAGGGAGACCCCGTTGCCGATGCCGTGCTCGGTGATGAGCTCGCCGAGCCAGACGAGGAACATGGTTCCCGCGGCGAGGGTGAAGAGCGTGGCAATCGTGCCGAAGAAGTCGTTCTGGAAGCCGAAGTCGCGAATGACGGCGGCGCCGCCCTGGTTGTTGATGAAGATGATCTGGCCGTAGCCCTGGACGAACGCGAGGGGAACGGCGAGCCAGTGGGTGTAGACCTGGATGCGGCGGCGGCCCTGCTCCCCCTCCTCCTGCAGCGCGCGCAAGCGGGAGGAGATGGGGGTGACGATCTGCATGATGATCGAGGCGGTGATGTAGGGGTACACGCCGAGGGCGGCGACGGACAGGTTCTGGAGGGCGCCGCCGGAGAAGATGCTGAGGAAGTCGAGCACGGCGTTGCCGGCGAAGGCCTGGGCAAGGGCGTCGCGGTCGACATTGGGAACGGGGACGTGGGCGACGAAGCGGAAGATGACGAGCATGCCCAGGGTGAAGAGCAGCTTGCGCCGCACCTCTTCCTGGCGGAAGGCGTCGACCATGGCCTGGAGCAGGCGCGGGCGGTTGGTGCCCGGGACGGTGGTGGTCTCGCCCATGAACGACACGGTTCGGCGTCCCTACTCCTCGGCGGCGGTTTCGTTCTCGGCGTCGTCGATGAGGGTAACGGTGCCGCCGGCGCCCTCGATGCGGGCGCGGGCGGCGGCGCTGACCCTGTGGGCGTGCACGTTCAGGGGGCGGGTGAGCTCGCCGCGGGCGAGGATCTTGACGGGCTCGCGCAGGTGGCGGAGCACGCCGGCGGAGCGGAGTGACTCGGGCGTGACCTCGGCGCCATCCTCGAAGCGTTCCTGGAGGGCGCCGGTGTTGACCGGCTGGTAGGGGACGCGCCAGCGGTTGTTGAAGCCGCGGAGGGTGCTCATGCGGCGGATGAGGGGCATCTGGCCGCCCTCGAAGCCGAGGCGGATCTTGCTGCCGCTGCGGGACTTCTGGCCCTTGAGGCCCTTGCCGGCGTAGGTACCACCGCCGGCGCTGTTGCCGCGGGCCAGGCGCTTGCGGCCGTGGGTCGCGCCTTTGGGCGGACGAAGTTCGTTGGCGTGGATGCTCACGAGGCTTCCCCTGCTTCTCCGTCGCGCACGTCCACGAGGTGCCCGACCCTGGCGATCATGCCGCGGAGGGAGGGGCTGTCGTCGTGCTCGACGGTCTGGTTCAGGCGGCGCAGGCCGAGCTTGCGGATGGTGTCCTTCTGGCGCTGGTTGTAGCCAATCGCGCTCTTGCGCCAGGTGATGGCGACCCTAGCCATTATGTCGCCTCCGTCGCCGTGGCTTCGGCGATGATCTGGAAGCGGCGCTCGCGGGCGGCATCGGGGTCGCGGAGGGTGGCGAGGCCCTTCACGGTCGCGCGCGCGACGTTGACGGGGTTGCGGCTGCCGAGGGACTTGGTGAGCACGTCGGTCACGCCGGCGGCCTCCATGATGGCGCGCACGGCGCCCCCGGCGATGACGCCGGTGCCGCTGCTGGCCGGCTTCATGAGGACCCTCGCGGCTCCGAACTCGGAGGTGTACTCGTGGGGGAGGGTTCCGCCCTTGAGCGGCACGGAGAACATCTCCTTGCGGGCGATGGCAGCGCCCTTGCGGATGGCTTCGGGCACCTCGTTGGCGCGGCCGAGCCCGATGCCGACGCTGCCGTGGCCATCGCCCACGACCATGAGGGCCGTGAAGCTGAAGCGGCGGCCACCCTTGACCACCTTGGCCACGCGGTTGATATAGATGACCTTCTCGTTGAGCTCGTCGCCCGAGTTCTCGAAGTTCCCCATCAGAATCCCAATCCGGCTTCGCGCGCGGCCTCGGCGAGAGCCTTCACGCGGCCGTGGTATTTGTATCCGCCGCGGTCGAACACGACGTCGGCGACGCCCTGCTCTTTCGCTCGGGCTGCGATGGCGGCGCCGACGACGGCGGCGCGATCGGCCTTGGCCTTGCCGGCGACGTCGCCCGCGAGGCTGGCGTCGAGGTCGCTGGCGGCGGCGATGGTGTGGCCCTGGTCGTCATCGATGACCTGGGCGTAGATGTGGGACGTGCTGCGGAACACGTTGAGGCGCGGCCGCTGGGCGGTGCCGGCAAGGTTCTTGCGCACGCGCCGGTGGCGGCGGTGGCGGGCGTGATAGCGGTTGGCCTGGGCCATCAGACTCCCACCTTTCCGGCCTTGCCGGCCTTGCGGCGAACGCGCTCGCCGAGGTAGCGGATGCCCTTGCCCTTGTAGGGTTCGGGCGGGCGAATCTTGCGGATGTCGGCGGCCACCTGGCCGACCTGCTCCTTGTCGATGCCGCTCACGTTGATGCGCGGCCCCTCGACGGCGAAGGTGACGCCCTCGGGGGGCTCGACGATGACGGGGTGGGAGAAGCCCACGGCAAGCCGCAGGTTCTGTCCCTCGAGCTGCGCGCGGTAGC
>OZ220074.1:0-24101 GCA_964291475.2 Dehalococcoidia bacterium
CGAAGAAGTACGCGGTGCGGTAGACGCCGTCGTTCATCGAGCGGATGCGGTCCTTGGCGGACTCGGAAATCGTGTCGAGCATCTTGCGGATGAGGCCGACGACGAAGTCCTTGCCCTTCTCCTCGCACAGTTCGAGGATGCGCTCGCGCATCTTCAGGCAGGTGGCCATGCGGGCGCGCATGTCCCCCATGAACATGCGCTCGTCGCGCACCATGAAGGCCATCATCTCCGAGATGTCGTTCTTGAGGGTGAAGTTCTCGGCGATCTTCACCGGCGTCACGTGCAGGCCTTCCTCGAACCTCGACTTCGCCGCCGGCGTGTAGCCTCCGGGCTCTCCGCCGCCGACCTCGGGCTCGTGGTTGCAGGCCGCGCCCCACGCGATGATCTCGCCCTCGTAGAAGATGGGGATGAAGGTGATGAAGTCGGGCAGGTGAATGCCGCCGTAGATCGGCTCGTTGCAGAGGAAGAGGTCGCCGTCGTGAATTCCCACCGAGGGGTCTTCGGTGAAGTGCTTGAGCATGTACTTGATGGGGATCGCGCCCGTCGCGGCGTGCAGATAGGTGCCGCCGGAGCCGATGACGAGGTCGCCCTTGGCCGAGAAGACGGGGACGATGCAGTCGGAAAGCTCCAGGTGGGGGGCGAAGCCCATGTTGACCAGGTTCTGCTTCATCTCCTCGCAGAGGAGCTCCATGCGCGTCATATAGACGGAGAACTCGCTCGGAGAGATGGCGGCGGCGGCGTCAAGCTCCGCCTGGGTGGCGGGCTCGAGGCCGATTTGGTCGAGGACGTCGCGGTCTACCGGCATGGCTAGCGCTGCTCCAGGACTCCCGTGAGGTATTCGTCGAGCGTGTAGGTCATTTCGCGGGGGATGATGACGGTGGTGTCGCTGGCCTCGACGATGGCGGGGCCGCGCACCAGGTTCCCCGGCGCGAGCTTGTCGGCGTCGTAGATGGCCGTCGCCAGACGGCCTTTCGCGTCCGGCCAGTAGACCTGGCGCTCGCCCAGGTGCGCCGCGCCCGGGTCTTCGCCGCCGCGCGAGTAGGTGGGCAGGCGGGGCTTCTCCAGCGGCGCGGTGACGAAGAGGTAGAAGTTGTGAATGATGATGGGCGAGCCGGGCTCCAGCGCCGCCGACGAATACCGGTTGACGTAGGCCCGGGTGTAGGCCTCGCAGACCGCCTGCACGTCCTCCGGCGATTCGAGGGTGACGACCGGCGAGCGTACGCGCATCACGTTGTGCTGCCGGGCGTAGGACATGTCCATTTCGAGCTCGAATACGGCCTGCTCGGGCTCGAAGCCCTCGCCGCGCACGTCCTGGATCGCTATGGACTTGGAGTGCGCCGACGGCCTGGTTGAAATCGTCGAGGTCGTCCAGGTAGGGGTTCGACTTCGCGGGATCGAACATGGTGACCTGACGGGACGCCTCGTAGCGCTGGCGGAAGTCCATGATCGCGCCGCCCAGCGCGCAGAAGACGCTGGCGTGGGGGAAGGTCATGATCTTGGGGGCCTTGAGCAGCCCGTTATAGCCGGCGCAGTGTGTCGGCCCCGCGCCGCCGTAGGCGAAGAGGACGAAGTCGCCGGCGGCGTGTCCCCTGAGCGAGATCTCCTTAACGATGAGGTTGCCCATCTTCGCGTCGATGATCTCCTTGACCATCGCCGCCGCCTCCTCGGGCGAGGCGCCCATGGGCTTGCCCAGCTGCTCCAGCGCCTGCACCGCCTTCTCGCGGTTGAGCGGCATCTTGCCCCCGAGGAAGTTGTCGGGGTTGAGGAAGCCGAGGACGACGTCGGCATCGGCGACCGTGGGCTCGGTACCGCCGAGGTCGTAGCAGGCGGGGCCGGGGTTCGATCCGGCGCTCTTGGGGCCGACTTCCAGCCGGCCGGCCAGGGCTTCGTTGGCCCAGGCCACGGAGCCGCCGCCGGCGCCGATGGAGCTGACTTCGAGCATGGTGTTCTCGGTGGCCCAACGGTCGATGACCGGCCAGTCGACGTAGGACTGGCACTGGCCGTCGATGACCATGCCGTAGTCGAAGCTGGTGCCGCCCATGTCGGTGACGAGGACGCGGGGGAGGTCGTAGAGGCGGGCGAGGTGGGCGCTGGCCATGAGGCCGGCGACGGGGCCCGCTCCGAAGGTGTCGATGGCGCGGGTGCGGGGGACCTTGGCGACGCCGCCGATGTTGTTGAGCAGATAGAGCGGCTTGCGGTAGCCGTAGTCGCGGAGCTGCTCGGTGAGCAGGGAGAGCTGCTCGCTCATGTCGCGGTGGAGATAGCCGCTGAGCACGGCGACGTTCGTCCGCGTGTACTCGTGGCGCTTGGGCTGCACGTCGCTGGAGAGGATGATCGGCATCGCGCCGAGGTAGTAGTCGGGGTACTCCTCCTCGATGACCTCGCGCACCACCTGCTCGTGCTCGGGGTTCCGGAACGACCACAGCAGGGAGACGATGAAGCCCTGCGCGCCCTGATCGACGAGGTGCTGCACCTTCCGGCGCACGTCCTCCCGGTCGATCGGGACGATGACGTTGCCGTTCATGTCGATGCGCTCGCGGAGGCCGACGGTCATGTCGAGGTTGATCAACGGCTCGGGCTTCACCGCCCTGTGGAGCTGCCGCCGCTCCTGCACCGGCAGGCCGTCGGCCCACTGCCGCGACCGTCCGATGATGAGGACGTGCTCGTGGCCGGCGGTGGTGATGAGGCCCAGCTTGGGGCCCGTCCGCTGCAGCAGGGTGTTGAGCCCGCTCGTCGTCGAATAGCGGATGACGTTGGACTGCCCGATCAGCTCTTCCGAGGAGAGGTCGACCTGCCGGGCGAGGTCTTCGATGCCGCGGCGGAAACCGACGCTGAGGTCGTAGGCCGTGGTGGGGGTCTTGCTGCGCATGATCCCACCGGGCCCGACGAGCACGCAGTCGGTGAACGTGCCGCCGATGTCGATGTCGATGGTAAAGCTCATGAGGCGGCGCCGTCTCCCGAACCGAGGTGCTTGCTCTTCAGCGCGTCGACGTCGAGCTCCATGTCACGCGTGATGGGGTGGCCGGGGGGAAGGTACTCCGTCTCGATCATCACCGAGCAGCCTGGGCAGTAGAACTCCAGGATGCGAACCCACTCCTTGTCGGAGCTCATCGTGTAGCGGTACTTCTTGGGGTCGAGGTGCGGGTGGTGCACCGTCTTGGGGTCGCGGGCGTAGACGAGCATGAACTCCTTGTAGTTCTCGCGCGCCGGGCCGTGTTCCCGCTCGCAGCGGTTGCACGTCCACAGCTCCCGCTCGAGGTCGATGTCGAGGTATTCGGTGATGCGGACCTTCACGAGGCATCGCTCCAGTACGCCGTTGCCGAAGGCGTCGACGCTATAGGTCCAGCCGGCGGGCGCGACGACGGTGCTGTCGACGGCCTCGATGATCGCGGGGCCTTCGGCGGCGTTCCCCGGCTTCAGCTTCTCCGCCGCATAGACCTTGGACGGAGCGGAGGCGCCGTTCCGGTAGACCTCGCGCTCGCCCTTCAGCGCCGCCTTGGGGCTGGGCCCCGCGAGCTTGCGCTCCTTGATGGCGACGCGGGGTGTGGCGCAGGCGGCGCGGAGCGTGACCGAGCGCAGCCTGAGGCCCAACGTGGATGCGCCGTTTCGGAGCTGCTCCGCCGATTGGGCCTCGATGGGCGATGGGACGGTGCGGCGCTCGTCTCCCGCCTCGATCACCGCCTCGGCCTCGAAGGCGATATCGTCCTCCTCAAAGCCCTCGCCGAGCATGTCGCGGGCGGCATGGGCCTTGAGGTCGGCGACGGCATCGTTGTAGCGGGCCACGGAGTCGGAACCATCGAGGTCGACGTTCAAGGTGGCGTCGTAGAAGTGGGCGACGTCCATGAAGGAGGCCCCCATGGCGCTGGCCACGCCGGCGAAGGGGAAGACGATGATCTTGCGGATACCCACGGCTTCGGCATAGCCGCAGCAGCGGAGGCCGCCGCCGCCGCCGAAGGCGAACATGGTGACGTTGGCGGGGTCGAGGCCGCGGGCGTCGAGGGCGGCGGCGAGGCTCTTCGCCACGTCGCCCTCCGCTTGTCGCGCGGCCTTGTCGGCGGCCTCTTCGAGGGAGACGTTCAGCCTGCGGGCGACCCGCCGCTGGAAGGCCCCGCGGGCGCGCTCCGCGTCGAGGGAGCGCTTGCCGCCGAGGAAGAAATCGGGGTTGATGTTGCCGAGAATCACGTCGGCGTCGGTGAGGGTGGCGTCGTTGCCGCCGAGGCCGTAGCAAGCGGGGCCGGGGAGCGCGCCGGCGCTCTCGGGGCCCGACGCTAACGCCGCCCGAATCGCCGTCGGCTTTGACGATGCCGCCGCCGCCGCCGCCGACGGGCTCGACGTCGATCATCGGGGTCCCGACGGCAATGCCGTGGACCGCGGGCTCGGCGCTGAAGGGTACCTCGCCGCCGGCCACGACGCCGATGTCGACGCTGGTGCCGCCGACGTCGACGGAGACGAGGTCGTCGATGCCGTAGAGCTCCTTCGCCAGCCTTGCGCAGCCGACGAGTCCGGCGACGGGGCCGGAGTTGTACGTGTTGAGCGCGGTGGTCTTGGCGACGCGTGCCGTTCCGCTCCGTGAGTGGGCGACGAGGAGGGGCAGCTTGAAGCCGGCCTGCCGCAGCAGCTCGTCCGACTTGTAGAGCGAGGTTGCCACCCCGCGGTGGAGGTAACCGTTAAGCACCGCGGTGTTCCGGCGAAGCGGGTCGTCGCCGCTGCTGAGCTCGGACCCCAGCCAGGTATGCACCGAGCCGAGATAGTGCCGGGGGTATTCGTTGTTCACCACGCGGCGCGCGAGGAACTCGTGGGCGGGGTTGGCGATCGCGCCGTCGAAGCTGACGACGATGCCCCTGGCGCCGTCGTCGAGCAGGCGCTCCATCGCCAGCCGAACGTCCTCTTCGTCCAGCGAGCGCCGGATGTCGCCCGACGGCGTCACGGACTCGGAGAGCCCGACGACCATGCCGGGTTCGACGATGCCGGCGAAGACTTCGGCCGCCTCGCCTTCGGTGAGCGCCCCCTCGGTGCCCTCCGTCACCATGATGCCCAGCTTGGGTCCGTTGCGCTGGAGCAACATATTCGTGGCCACGGTGCTGGAAAGCCGGACGACGGAGCACCGGGCGAGCAGCCCGGCGGTGTCGAGGCCGGCAAGGGCGGCAAGCTCCTCGACGCAGCGCACGAAGCACTCCGTGAGGTCGTGAGGGGTCGTGTCGACCTTGGCCCACCGGACGCTCGATCCATCGCTCAGGACGCCGTCCGTGAACGTGCCGCCGATGTCGACGTCGATGGTGTAGGTCTCTGTGGAGCGCCGCGCCGCCATGATTGGGTGAGGCAGGGGAGCCGGAGGCAGCGCCCCGCCGGGCGTGAGACATTGTAGCCTAACCGCCGCCGTATGAGAAATGGGGCCGCGGAACGGTGCCCGCGCTGAGGTAGAATGGCCCCGCTCGTGGAGCGTCAAAAGTGGAAAAGTTCCGGCTCGATAAGGAATCGATGGCCCTCCGGGCCGCCAAGGAACTCGAGGACGGCATGTGCGTCAACCTTGGGTTCGGGATACCGTCGCTCGCCGCGAACTACATCCCGGAAGGCAAGCAGGTCACCTTCCAGGCGGAGAACGGGGTCGTCGGCTACGGGGCCATTACGACCGAGGAAGAGGCCGACTGGGACCTGGTGAATGCGATGGGGCAGCCGGTGACGCTCGCGCCGGGCATCTCCTTCCTCGACCACGCCGAGTCGTTCGCGATGATCCGCGGCGGGCGCGTGGACGTGGCGATGCTGGGGGCGCTCCAAGTTTCCCGGCAGGGCGACCTCGCCAGTTGGGCACTCCCGGGCCGGGTCGGTGGCATGGGCGGCGCGATGGACCTCGTCGTCGGGGTGAAGAAGGTCATTGTCACGATGACGCATACGACCTCCGACGGGAGGCCGAAGGTCGTCGAGACGTGTTCGCTGCCGCTCACGGGCCGCGCCTGCGTCGACGTGCTGATCACCGACGTGGCGGTGCTGCGGCTGACACCGGACGGCATGGAGATCGTGGAGGTGGCGCCGACCTGGACGCCGGACGAGGTCCAGGCCGTCTCCGGCGCCGAGCTGCTCGTCGCCGACGAGGTCGCCGAGATCTCGCTCTAGGGGCGGTCGGCCTGCACCACGCGGTCGACGTAGACGCCTGGCGTTCCGATGCGCTCGGGGTCGAGCTCGTCGGGAGCGACGATGGCCTCGGCCTCCGCAATGGTCACGTCGGCGGCCGCCGCCATGATGGGGTTGAAGTTGCGGGAGGTGCGGCGGAAGACGAGGTTGCCCATGGTGTCGGCGCGGTGCGCCTGCACGAAGGCGTAGTCGGCGCGGAGCGGCAGTTCCAAGAGGTGGTCGATGCCGCCGATGGTCCGCTTCTCCTTGCCCTCCTCGACGGACGTCCCCGGTCCCACGGCGGTGTAGAAGCCGCCGATGCCCGCGCCGCCCGCCCGGATGCGCTCGGCGAGGGTCCCCTGCGGGGAGAGCTCGACTTCGAGCGCGCCGCTGGACCACTGCTCCTCTACCTCGGGCGCCGAGTTGCCGGGGAGGACGCCGATGGAGACGATGGCCTTCCGCACCATGCCGGCCTTGATGAGGATGCCGGGGTCGAGCCGGTCGGCGCGCGTCCCGCCGCAGGAGTTGCAGATGATGGTGAGGTCTTTGACGCCGCGGTCGCGGAGGGCGACGACGAGGGCCTGAGGATAACCCGCCATGCCGAAGCCGGCGATCATGATGCTGGCGCCGTCGGGGATGTCGGCGACGGCGTCGGCGGGGCTGGCGTAGAGCGTGGTCCTGGGCATGGGCCTGCAGCGAGCGAGTCTAGCACGGGGGCGGGCGCGGCCCAAGTCTGCGCCGCGGGCGGCATTTTGCTGGGGTCACGACAGGTCGCGGTGCGTTTTGGGCGCAGCTCTACCTTTGTGTTTTTTTTGCGCCGGCGAGGCCCCGAAGGGCCTCCCGGCGCGGGTCGCACGCTCCCTCGCGGGAGGCGCGCGCCGGGCCAACGCTCAGCCGGATGATCCGGCGCAGGGTGCACGCTCCCTCACGGGAGGCGCGCGCCGGGCACGTTAGTCGGATGTCCGGCGCAAGGTGCACGCTCCCTTACGGGAGGCGCGGGCGCCGGCGACGTCGTGGAGTGCGGGCCGGCGCGGGTGCACGCTCCCTCGCGGGAGGCGCCGAACATAGGCTGACCAATGCTCCACGGCCAGTACATATGTTCGTAGTCCAACGATAAGGCCCCTTGGCAAGGGCTGTCAAGGATCTTGTGTCGCGAATTGGGTGGGGCATGGGCCGGGGCGGCGGCCGGTTCGTGCGGCCATTGGTGGTGATGAGGGGAGGGCGACCACAAGGGCGCCTCTGAGGGGGCTACCAGGGGAGGCGCTCGTCGCTCTCGTCAGTAGACGGAGGGGCCTTGCCCCAGGATTCGAGGCGGTTGGCGATTTCGGCTTCGTAGCCTTGCGTTCCGGGTTGGTAGAAGCGGCGTCCGGCGAGCTCTTCGGGCAGGTGGCGCTGTTCGACCTGGTGGTCCGCGAAGTCGTGGGCGTAGCGGTAGCCCTTGCCGTGGCCCATGGCGTGGCCGAGGCCGGTGACGGCGTTGCGCAGGTGCAAGGGGACGGGACGGTTCGCGGTCGCCTCGACCTCGGCCTTGGCGGCCGTGTAGGCGGTGAGCGCGGAGTTGCTCTTCGGGGCGGTGGCGAGGTAGAGCGCGGCCTCGGAGAGGGGTAGGAAGCCCTCGGGCATGCCGATGAAGCTCACGGCCTGCTGGGCGGCGACGGCCACACTGAGCGCCTGGGGGTCGGCGAGGCCGATGTCCTCGGCGGCGAGGATGACGATGCGGCGGGCCACGAAGAGGGGGTCCTCGCCGGCTTCGAGCATCCGCGCGAGCCAGTAGACGGCGGCGTCGGGGTCGGAGCCGCGGACCGACTTGATGAAGGCGGAGATGGTGTCGTAGTGCTCGTCGCCGCCCTTGTCGTAGCGCAGGGTGCGGCGCTGGGCGACTTCCTGCAGCGTGGCGAGGCGGATGACGCGCCGGCCCTCGGCGTCCGGCTCGGTGGCCTGCGCTGCGAGTTCGAGGGCGTTCAGGGTGACGCGCGCGTCGCCGTTGCCGAGCGCGACGAGGAAGTCGAGGCCGTCGTCGTCGATGGCGGCGCCGAGCGGGGCGAGGCCGCGCTCCTCGTCGTTCAGCGCCCGGGCGGCGATGGCGCGCAGGTCGTCCTCGGCGAGGGCCTTCAGAGGAAAGACGCGGGCGCGCGAGAGGAGGGGCGAGATGACCTCGAAGGAGGGGTTCTCGGTCGTGGCGCCGATGAAGGTGACGGTGCCCTCCTCGACGTGGGGCAGGATGGCGTCCTGCTGCGCCTTGTTGAAGCGGTGGATCTCGTCGATGAAGAGCACGGTGCGCAGCCCGGTTACCCTTGTTCGTTCTTGGGCCTCGGCGATGATGCGGCGGAGGTCGGCGACGCCGGAGGAGACGGCGCTGACCGGGGCGAAGTGCGACTCGGTCATGCCGGCGATGATGCGGGCGAGCGTGGTCTTGCCGGCGCCCGGCGGGCCCCAGAGCACCATGGAGGGGAGACGGTCGGCGTCGATGGCCTTGCGCAAGACGCGGCCTTCGCCGATCAGGGCTTCCTGCCCCGCCATCTCGTCGAGGGAGCGGGGGCGCATACGGGCGGCGAGGGGCGCGTTGGCGCCCGCGGTCTCGACGGCGCCGCCGGGCCCGTCGGAGGGAATCAGGGCGCGTTGCCCCATCGATGGCGTTCGCCGGCTGGGCATGTCGCTCCGCTCGCGCGAGTCTGACGCCATGCTAGCAGTCTTTTGGGTGGGCTTCGAGGGGCCTTGGTGGTTGCGAGGGGGGCCTCAGCGCCCTACGGGCGCTCGCGCGCCCGCGGCGCGCGCCCTCTCTCAGTCTCCCCCAGAGGGGGAGAGGCTTAAGGTGCCCCCTTCCGAGGGTGGGGGGAGGTCTAGGTGATGCCCCACTCTCTACGTGAGGGATGGGCTAGATTTCGGCGATGGTGACGCCCTCGCCGCCGTCGTCGGGCTCGGCGTCGTAGAACATGCCGACGAGGGGGTGGCGGTCGAGAGCGCGGTGGATGACGTCGCGGAGGATGCCGCGTCCCTTGCCGTGGATGATGCGGACGCGGTGGTGCTCGGCGAGGACGGCCTTCTCGATGTACTCGTCGATGGCGTCGGCGGCCTGCTGGGCCCGCATGCCGTGGACCCAGAACTCGTCGCCTACCCGCGCGCGGCGTTTCACGCCTTCGTCCACGGTGTAGCCGGCCTTCGGTGCCGTCTTGGGCCGGACGGCCCGGCCCTCGATGCGGTCGGGCGGAACTTCGATACGCAGCGGCCCCGCCTGCACGTGGACGCGTCCATCGGCGGCGACTTCGAGTACCTCGGCCACGGGCTCGAGTCCCCGGACGCGGACGAGGTCGCCTGACTTGAGGCCGTCGACGGCCGCGGCCGGTGCGGCGTCCTTCCAGGGCCCGGTCTCCAGCTTCTTCCGCATTTCGTTGACCTCGGTGGAGAGGCGGGCGAGTTCGTCGCGGCCCTTTTCGTTGACCAGGGCCTTGGCCCGGCGCCCGGCGTGGCGAAGGCGGCTCTTCATCTCCTCGGCCATGACCTGGGCTTCGACGCGCTGCTCCAGCAGGGCCTGGCGGTGCTCCTCCTGCAGGGCCTCGACGCGGTGCTCCAGGGCTGCCCGCTCGGCCTCGGCGGCGCGCCGTTCGGCCTCCGCGCCGGCGCGCTCGCGCTCCGCCTCGGCGTGGCGGCGCTGGATGTCCTCAAGCAGGCTCTCGACCTCGGCGGCGCTCTGTCCCACCGAGCTTTTGGCGGTCTCGAGCACGGCGGGCGGGAGTCCCAGACGTTCGGCTATGGCGAGGGCGTTGCTCCGGCCGGGGACGCCGACGACGAGCCGGAAGGTCGGCGCCAGGGTCAAGGGGTCGAACTCGACGTTGGCGTTCTCGACGCCGCCGGCGACGTTGGCGAAGCCCTTGAGCTCGCTGTGGTGCGTGGTGACGACGGTGACGGCGCGCCGCTCGGTGAGCGTGGAGAGGATGGCCTTGCCGAGGGCGGCGCCCTCCTGGGGGTCGGTACCCGCGCCGAGCTCGTCGAGCAGGACGAGGGATTTGCCCGTGGCCGCGGCGAGCACGTCGACAATGTTCCCCATGTGGGCGCTGAAAGTGGAGAGTGACTGCTCGATGCTCTGCTCGTCGCCGATGTCGGCGTAGACGCCGTCGAAGACCTTGAGCGCCGAGCCGCCGGCGGCAGGGATGGGCAGGCCGGCCTGCGCCATCAGCGCGAGCAGTCCGACGGTCTTGAGGGCGACGGTCTTCCCGCCGGTGTTGGGTCCGGAGATGACGAGGGCGCGGTAGGTCTTGCCGATCTCGAGCGACATGGGGACGGCGTCGTCGCCGAGGAGCGGATGGCGGGCGTCGATCAGGCGCACCGCTTCTTCCTCGTCCTCGTCGATGCCGGCGGGGACCGTGCCGTGCATCTGCCGGCCCAGCCGGGCCTTGGCGAGGGCGAGGTCGAGGGTCGCCAGCCGTTCAACGGCGGTGACGATCTCCTCCTCGCGCTCGCCGAGCATCGCGGTCAGGCTGCGGAGGATGCGCTCCGTCTCGCGCGCCGCGGCGAGCTTCAGTTCGCGCCATGCGTTGCCGAGCTCGACGATGGCCAAGGGCTCCATGAACACCGTCGCGCCGGTGGCCGAGATGTCGTGAATGAGGCCCTGGAACTGGCCGCGGAAGTCGGCCTTCACCGCGAGCACGAAACGGTCGCCGCGGGTGGCGACGAAGCTCTCCTGGAGACAGCGCTGCCCTTCCGGCGAAGCGATGATCTCTTCGAGCCGGGACTGGATGCGCTCCTGGGTCTGACGCTCCTCAACGCGCAGGCGCGCCAGCAGGTCGGTGGCGTCGTCGAGGACCTCGCCGCTCCGGCTCAGCGCGCCGCGGGCCGCCTGGACGAACTCGTCGAACTCGCAGAGGCCCGACGCCATTTCGGCGAGCCGGGGCAGCTCGTTGCGGAGCCGGCCCAGGTTCGCGCGCGCCGAGCGCATGACCACGAACGTCTCGGCGGCCTGCAGGAGGTCGGACCCCGGCAGCTGGCCGCCGAGCGCGCCGGTGTGGGCCATGGGGCGGATGTCCGCCGCGCCGTCGAAAGAGAGGGTTGGGCGCAGGTCGAGGAGGCGAAGGCTCTCGCGAGTCTCTTCTTGGAGCCGGGCGACCTCGGCGGGGAGGTAGGAAGGCTCGATGGCGTCGGCGAGGTCGCGGCTCGGGGGAAACGACGTGCAGTGGGCGAGCCGTGCTCGCACCTTGTCGAATTCGAGGACTTCGAGCGCCCGGCGCTTGAGTCGGCCCCGGGGCGGTCGTTTCTTCTTGGTGGCCACCTTGCTTCCCCGGCTCCGATTCTAACGCAGGCGGAGGGGGCGGCGGGCGTCGATGACCGCTCCGGGGATGGGGACGGGCGATTCGTGAATCGCCCCTACAGGGGAGCGTGCGTGGCGGCGCCGGAGCCTAAGGGCGGAGGCGGGTGAGGGCGGCGGCGACGGTGGCGTCCTGCTCGGGAAGGACGGTGCGGGGGTCGAGGATGAGGGCGTCGTGCTCGATGCGGGCGACGATCGGGGGCGAGCCGGCCCGCAGGGCGGCGGCCAGGGCCTCGACGCCGGTCTCTCCAGGGGGGATCGCGACGACGCGGGTGGGGAGCGACTCGCCTGGGAGGGTGCCACCGCCGATGGCCGACGTGCCGTCCTGGACCACCGCGCCGGGCCCGGCGGCCTTGGCGATGCGCTTGGCCCGCCGTTCGAGCGCCGCGGCGGGTGCGGCGATCATCCGCCAGATGGGCAGCTTCTCTTCCGCCTCGCCGCGCAGGTAGTGCAGCAGCGTCACCTGGAGGGCGGCCATCGTGGCCTTGTCGATGCGCATGGCGCGGACGAGGGGATGCCCTTTCAGAACGTCGACGTAACGGCTCTTGCCGACCACGATGCCGGCCTGGGGCCCGCCGAGCAGCTTGTCGCCGGAGAACATGACGACGTCTGCGCCGCCGCGCACGGCCTCGGCGGGGGTGGGCTCGTGGGGCAGGCCGTAGCCGGCGCTGTCGAGGAGGCAGCCGCTGCCGAGGTCGTAGAGGAGCGGGAGGCCGTGG
The DNA here is from genome assembly GCA_964291475.2 of Dehalococcoidia bacterium. GTDB lineage: Bacteria > Chloroflexota > Dehalococcoidia > SHYB01 > SHYB01 > DAOUKH01. Next base: position 12,127 of record OZ220074.1, read on the forward strand.
CGCGCCGCCGCTTCGCCAAGCTCGACGATGCCGGCCTCGCGGGTGAAACCGGTGACCTTGAAGTTGCTGCGGTGGACCTTTAAGAAGGCGGCGGTCTCGTCGGTCACCGCGCGGTCGTAGTCGCGGACGTAGGTGCGGTTGGTGGTCCCGACCTCGACGAGTTTGGCGTCGGACTGGGCAAGGACCTCGGGGATTCGGAAGCCCCCGCCGATCTCGACGGCCTCGCCGCGCGAGACGACGACCTCTTTGCCGCGGGCGATGGCGCGAAGCGTGAGCATGACGGCGGCGGCGTTGTTGTTGACGGCGAACCCGGCCTCGGCGCCGGTGATGCGGCGCAGGAGCTCGTCGAGGTGGACGTGACGCGACCCGCGTTCCCCCGCCGCGAGGTCCATTTCGAGGTTGCCGTAGCCGGCAGCGGCGCGCTGGGCGGCCTCGGCGGCCTCGGCGCTCAGCGGGGCGCGTCCGAGGTTGGTGTGGAGCACCACGCCGGTCGCGTTGATCACGGGGAGCAGAGTGGGTTCGAGGTCGCGGGAGAGGGCGGCCTCGGCTCCGGCGATGACCTCGGCCTCGGACGGCGGAGCCTCGCCGGCGGCGATCCGCGCCCGCGCCCGGTCGAGCTGGTCGCGCACGGCCTCGACGACGGCGGGCCGCGAGTAGCGCGACACGGCGCCGTCGAGCCGGGGGTCGCCGGCCACGGCGTCGACGCTGGGCAGCTGCCGGTAGGCGTCGCCGGCGTGGGCGCCGTTTCCGGCTTTGTCAGGTCCGGCGCTTCGAGAGCGTGCCATGGGGTCATGGTAGCACAGGGGCTTGGGCGGACACCGTTTCCTTGACAGCCCTATCCGGCTACCACAGAATGACTCCTACAGAAGTGGCGGCGGTCGAAGAGGCCCCGCGGGAGAGGGCATGGACAACCCGGTTATCGTCAGCGGAGCGCGCACGCCGATCGGCAGATTCGGTGGGTCTTTCAAGGACTATTCGGCAGCCGACCTCGGCGCCGACGCCATCAAGGAGGCGCTGGGGCGCGCCAACGTCGACCCGAAGGACGTCGACGAAGTGGTCCTCGGCAATGTGCTGCAGGTGAACGACGACGGCTACACGGCCCGTCTCGCCGCGCTGCGCGCGGGGATTCCGGAAGAGGTCCCGGCGATCAACATCAACCGCTGGTGCTCGTCCGGACTCGAGTCGATCAACATGGCGGCGCAGTTGGTGCTGACGGGCGAGGCCGAGGTCGCCGTCGCCGGCGGCGCGGAGAACATGAGCCAGACTCCCTTCATGCTGCCCAAGCAGGCCCGATGGGACGGCTTCCGCATGGGCGACGCTTCGGTGAAGGACGGGCTGATCGCCGGCTTGAACTGCCCGGTGAACTACTACCACATGGGGGTGACGGCGGAGAACGTGGCGAGCCGCTTCGAGGTTTCCCGCCAGGAGCAGGACGAGTTGGCCGTGCTGAGCCAGCAGCGCGCGGGCCGCGCCATCGCCGAAGGGCGCTTCAAGCCGTCGATGGTCTCGGTCGCGGTGCCCCAGCGCAAGGCCGACCCCAAGATCGTCGAGGTCGACGAGCATCCGCGCCCCGATACCACGCTTGAGGCGCTTGCCGCGCTGCGGCCGGCCTTCAAGGAAGGCGGCTCGGTGACGGCGGGCAATGCGTCGGGGATCAACGACGGGGCCGCGGCGGTGGTGGTGATGTCGCAGCGGAAGGCCGACGAGCTAGGTCTGAAGCCGCGCCTGCGCTGGATCGCACGGGCCGTTGCCGGGGTCGATCCGTCGGTGATGGGTATCGGGCCCGTCCCCGCGGTACGCAAGGTCCTGCAGCGCACCGGCATGACGCTGGACGACATCGACGTGATCGAGTTGAACGAGGCCTTCGCCGCGCAGGCGGCATACTGCATCCGCGAGCTCGGCCTCGACATTGAGAAGACGAACCCAAACGGCAGCGGCATCGCGCTCGGCCACCCCGTCGGCGCAACCGGCGCTATCATGACCCTGAAGGCCATGGACGAGCTCGACCGTATCGATGGCGAATACGCCCTGGTGACGATGTGCGTGGGCGGCGGCCAAGGCTGCGCCGGGATCTTTCAGCGAGTGAACTAGGGCAGCGGGCAGCGCATCGACGAGGTGCGCGCCGCCCCGCGCCCGCACGCGGGCCCGTAGCTCAGTTGGGAGAGCGCCTGATTTGCATTCAGGAGGTCAGGGGTTCGACTCCCCTCGGGTCCACCACGCTTGACAAAAATGGGACCACTCGCCGGTTATTGTGAGATGGGAAAGGCACGAGGAGGGGGGTATCTCATGCACAAGCCCGCAATATGTCTGCTGGTGGTAGCCACCGCGCTCCTGGCCATCGTCATGGTCGGATGCTCCGAAAACATTGCCCCTACGCCAATCACATCCTCGGTCACCCCTACCCTTACCATCGTCCCCGCGCCAACGTTGACTCCCACGTCCCCACCGCCTCAGCCGGAGCCGGAACTGACTCCAACGGCCACAAGGACCCCCACACCGACACCCACGCCCACGCCTACACCCGCACCCACTGTGACCTCTCTGGAAGTTGCCGAGATGACGCCTCTGACGTCCATCGGTGAAACTGTGCAGCTCTCAGTGACTGCTCATATTTCAGATGGATCGAGTCAGGATGTTGATAGCGGGCTGGTGGAGTGGCAGTCCTCCGATCCCTGGGTGGCGTCCGTGTCGGAGGGGATTGTCACTGCCGTTGGGGGTGGAAACGCCACGATCACGGCAAGCTACGAGGAGCACACGGCCGAGATGGTCATCTCTGTTTGGATGTCCACTCTGAACGAGCGCTCGGTGCGTGTGCTATATGTCATCCCCGCCGATCTAGATTTTCGCGCCGAATACAGTGACAGCATTGCGCGGACCATCGCGGATGTCCAGGGGTGGTACCGCCGCCAACTCGACGGCCTGACGTTCGAAATCTACAGCGTCATACCCGAGCGATGTCACCTGCCCAAAGGCGAGGATTACTACAGTCATGGAGATGTTTGGGCAAAGGTGTTGGCGGACGTGCAGTCCTGCGCACCGGTGCGCCATGGCGACGAGCTGTTCACATGGGTGCTCTACGTCGATGCATCGGAACTGGGGCACTGTGGAGAGCCGCATGAGCTGGGGCGAGGTGGAGATGGCCTCGCCATGTTCCCGCGTGAGGACCTCCAGTTGATGCAGAACCCGGGTACTACCCATGTGTACTGTGACATCGGGGCATACGCTCGCAGTTACAACAGTGTTCTCGGAGGTCTTGCGCACGAACTCGCACATACACTTGAAGTGGCGCATCCGCCCGGATGTGACCCATGGGACCCGGCGACGTGCGACGACATGGAAGCCCGTTCCCTCATGCACGACGGATACCAAACTTACCCAGATACCTATCTGCTTCCTGCGGACAAGGAAATCCTGATCCGTTCGTCCTTCATCGGGAATTAACCAGCGTCTGAGTCCGATTCGTTCGACGCTCCAAACGCACCGAGCGATCAGGGATTAGCGCTGGGGCTACGGCGAGCCGATGCATGGGCTCCGGGTCTCGCCGCTAGCCGAGACCTTCTGGAACTGGGAAGAGACAGACCAGGACGGGACCTTCGAGATTCGTCTGCCCGAAGGCTCGTCAGGCCAAGCTATCCTGAGCATCCACGCGGGAGACCTTGGGGATTGCGGGTGGCGGGGATACTACGGCCCCGGAGGATTTGCAACGCAGCGCAATCGGGCAACGAAAGTGGAGATCGGGGGGGGGGGGGGGGCGAATGCGACAGGCATCGAGATACGGCGACCGGTCCGCCCTGACCAATTGTGCAACAGGCAGAGCACGTCCACTATTCGAGGCATCATGACCACCCCGGACGGACAACTGTTTGAGGGAGTGTGGTTGTGGTTTGTGGGTGCTGCGGACTTGGGAGCCTTTACCGATTCGCGCGGGGAGTTTGCCATAGAAGTGCCTGATGGCTCCTTCGGTCTGCTTCTGTACGTTGGAGACAGGATCGTCGGATGGTACGACGGAAAAGGCATCACGGCAGACCCGAGCGAGGCTGCGGTGCTGGAAGTAGCCGGCGAGGATATCGAGGACATAGAGATCAGACTCCCCGCGAGGCCCGAAGACTTGCCTTGCGTTGCGTGGTGCTCATGACCGGGTTCCGACTAATGGAACGCCATTTGGGATACCAATGCCGTATTGACTTCTGTCCATCACCGAACTCAACCACAACCGGCGGGGCATAATGCGGAAGGCGCAGGTTGGTACTTTGCAACATTTGATTGGACGCACCGTGCGGCGGAGAATCGCCCACCTGCGGGGTAAGGACCGACGGATCCGTCGCCTGCTGGAGCGGTCTTACTATAGGGCGCCGACATGCCGTCACCCTAGAGTAGGACCTCCCACCGAAAAGTTCGCAATTCGGTACGCCATGGCCCACCCATTTGCGCCCGGTGACGATGCTGCGCCGTTGCTGGATGAAATCTCCGACGAGTACAAGCGTCGGTTCGATCAGGATGCGGCGCTTCCGGTCGTGTCCGACACGGGCGCTTCTCTCTGATGGCGAGTGAGGAATTGAACCGAGACTTGGACTACAAGCTGCTTCCCCAAGACCGCGACACGGTCGCGCCGGACGGCTCGGAGATCCGGCTGCTGGCCGCGACGGGCCGCGGGAGCATGGTCCACTGCACCCTGGGTCCGGGAGCGGTGTCCAAGGCCGTTGCCCACCGGACGGTCGAGGAGGTCTGGTACTTCCTTGAAGGGGCCGGTCAGATGTGGAGGCGGCAGGGCGACGAGGAGCGCATCGTCGACGTGGGGCCGGGGGTGAGTCTGTCGATCTCCGTGGGCGTTCACTTCCAGTTCAAGGCCACCGGAGACCGTCCGCTACAAGCCCTGATCGTGACGATGCCGCCGCGGCCGGGCGAGGCCGAGGCCTACGCAGTCCCAGGGCCGTGGACTGCCGAGGACTAGACGCTTAGCGGCGTGTGCCCGCCCTCAGTCCCTCCCGGGGGAGGTTTAAGAGGGGAAACGCTCCCGGAGCTTGGCCTTCCGGTAGGCGAAGATCCTCTGGAGTTGCCCGGCGACGAAGAGCCGGTTCACCAGCGAGCCTCCCAGCACGCGGTAGGATACCTCGTCGGTGACGAGCGTTCCGTCCGGGGTCTCCTCGAATTTGTGGCGGTGGACCCAAGAGCGGTAGGGGCCGTGCCGCTGCACGTCGGTGAAGCCGCACGGCGGCGTCCACTCCGTTATTTCGCTCTCCCAGCGGACAGGTATGCCGTGGAGTCTGATCCGGTAGCCGATTCTGGCCCCGAGGGCCATTTCGATCGGCAGGGGCGTGGTTATCGAGAAGTGCAGCCAGGGCGGAGTGAGCGCGTCGAGGTTCTCCGCGGAGGCGAAGAAGGGGAAGACGTCTTCCCGTGAATAGGGCAGGAGCAGCCCTTCATGGAGGCGAAATTCCATGCGCACCCGCGGCTAAAGGCTGGGCGGCCTCGATTGGGGCCGCGCGGTTGGATAACGGGGCGCGTCTATCCCGCGAGCTTGGCGACCGCGTCGGCTTGGGACTCGTGGATCGGGATGATCTTGTCGAAGCCGCTGATCTCGAAGACCTCGCGGATCGGCTTGGAGAGCGAGCAGATTCCGAATTTGGCGTCCTGCTTGGAGAGCGACCTCGCGATGAGCAGGACGACCCGCAGGCCGGCGCTGCTGATGTAGGCAAGCTCCTCGAAGTCGAGGACGACTACCTTGTCGGCGCCGTCAATCGCCCCTTCTAGTGCATCCTGGAATTCGCGGGCGTTCGCGCCATCGACGCGGTCGCCTGCCTTGATGACTAAGGTCGCGCCGTCTCGCTCGGTTTGTATGTTCATGCGTCCGTCTCTTCCATCATTGGCAGGGGTTCGCCCTTACTAATACCGCATTGCAGGCGCTGAGTCTACACTGTACCTACCCCAAATGGCAATTACCTTACTCTGCGAAGGCGGCAGGGCGGCCCTCCCTGGAGGCATTGAAGCCCTCGCGGGCGTCGGGCGAGGACCCCAAGTACTCCATGAAGTAGCGGATTTCGGTGTTGACGCCCTCACGGACCGGCTGGTGGAGGCCGTGGAATGCTGCCTTCTTCACGAAGCCAAGGCAGTCCCGTGACTTGTCCCGCAAGTGCGCGACAAGGTCTTCGACCGCGGCGTCGAGGTCGGCGAGCGGCACCGACTTCAGCGCCAGGCCATAGGCGACCGCCTCCGGCCCGTTGAGCCAGCGGCCGGTGTAGATCAGCTCGATGGCCCGTTGCCAGCCGATCTTCCTCGGCGCACGCTGCGTCGCACCGCCGCCGGGCATCACGCCGAACATGGTGTGGTTGTCGCCGATGCGGGCCTCGTCCGCGACGATGGCGAGGTCGCAGCACAGGATTATCTCGAAGCCGCCGGCCCGGGCCAGGCCGTTGACCTTCGCGATCACGGGTATGGGCAGCGCTTCGAGGTTGAGCAGCGACGCGTTGATCCGCTCCAAGAAGTAGCGAAACCGGCCGTTCGCTTCGTCGGCGAAGGCGTCGGTGAGGAGGCCGATGTCGGCGCCGACGCTGAACGCGCGCCCGGCGCCGGTGACCACGAGGGCCTTGATGCTTCCGTCGGCCCGGAGATCGTCGAGGGCGGCGTCGATCTCGTCCATCATCTCGAAGCTGATGCCGTTGAGCGCCTTGGGGCGGTTCAGGGTCAGCGTGGCGATGCGGTCGGACTTGTCGAGCAGGATGGTGTTGTAATCCACGAAAGGCGCCTCCGGGAGCGTCCGTAGTCTAACCCCTCGGTGCAAGAGGACGGGCAGGGCCTCCCGCGTTGACATGCCGCGCCGCCCGTTCATAGAATGCGGCGCCTTCTAAGGAGGAACCATGGCCGGCGACACCGGCGGCGATTTGCTCGCCAAGCTCCAGCGCTACGCGGGGAGGGAATTCGTCTTCACGTCGCCCGATCCGATCGGGGCCGCGCCCATCCGGCAGTACGCGCTTTCGGTCGGGGATGACAATCCGCTCTACCATGACCCGGAGTTCGCCCGCGCCCACGGGCTGCGCGACGTCATGGCGCCGCCGACGCTTGTTCCAGATAGCTGGGCGTACTTCGGCGGCGACATGGACGAGCGCGGTGAGTTGCTGGGCCGGGCGGAGCTGCGCGAGCTTTCGGGTCTGCGGGCCGGTAACGAGTACGAGTTCTTTCAGCCCGCGCACCCCGACGACGTGATCACCGCGACGTGGAAGGTCGGCGACGCCGTCGAACGCACCGGCCGGGCCGGGCGCACGATCTTCCAGGAGTTCGAGGCGCGCTTCACCAATCAGCGCGGCGAGCTGCTCGCCATCAGCCGCGAGACAATGTTCCATCCGGTCCAAGCATGATGTTGTACGACGACGTACGTGAAGGGGCCGAAATCGAACCGCTGACGGTGGAGCTCACGCCGCACCGGATGATGGTCTACGGCGCTGCGACGTGGGACTTCATCCGCGTGCACTACGACGCTGTTTACGCCAAGGAGCAGGGCTTCGACGCTCCCTTCGTCGATGGGCAGATGTACGGCCCGCTGCTGGCGCGGCAGGTGCTGGCTTGGGCGGGCCCCGACGCCTTCCTGACGAAGCTGAGCTTCCGCAACCGCGCGATGGCCTTCGCCGGCGAGTCGGTCACCTGCCGGGGCTCCGTGGAGAGCAAGGAGATGGACGGGGACGACGCCCTCGTCCACTTCGATCTTTGGGTCGAGAACGCGCAGGGCGTGCGCGTCGTCGATCGGGCCAAGGCCGTGGTGCGGCTCCCGCGACGCTAGGTCCAGACCCTAGTAAACGGCCTTCATCTCCGCCAATTCGGCCTGCCGGATAGGTGGAACGCCGAGCAAATCGCCGAGGACTTCCGCGTTGTGCTCGCCGAGCAAGGGCGCGCGCCCTCGTATGGCGCCGGGGCGCTCGCTGAGCTTGTAGGGGATGCCGTAGAGCGGCTCGGAGCCGAGGACAGGGTGGCCGGTGTCGACGTAGCACTCACGGGCCTGCAGGTGGGGATCGAAGAAGCGGCCTTCCTGGTCGAGGCATGGCGTCGCCGCCACGCCGGCGGCCTGGAGCGCTTCGGTCACGTCGTAGTGCGAGCGTTGCCGCGTCCAGGCGGCGATGGCGCCGTCGATTTCAGCGCGCCGCGCCGCCCTTCCTCCGTAGGTAGACAGCGACTTGTCGTCGGCGAGGTCGGCGCGACCGATGACGGCGCAGAGGGCGCGCCACTCATCGGCGGTCTCGACGGCGATGGCGGCCCACTTATCATCGCCGTCGCAGGGGTACGTGCCGTGGGGCGCGAGGAAGGGGTGGCGGTTGCCGCGGGCCTCGGCGACCTCGCCGTTCATCTGGAAGGCCATCGTCGCCTCGCCGAGCATCGTCCCCACCGATTCGACCATCGACAGGTCGACGTACTGTCCTTCGCCGGTGGCGTCGCGGCGGCGGAGCGCGGCGAGGAGCGCGATGACGGCGAACTGTCCCGCCGCGGGGTCGCCGAGGACGTGGTTGAAGCCGCAGAGGTCGTCGCCGTCGGGGTCGGCACCGACGCTGTCGAGCCCTACGAGGGCGCCGGCGGCGTTACCGTAGCCCCGCAGCTCGTTGAAGGGGCCGGTCTGGCCCATGACGGGGTAGGAGAGCATGACGATCTGGGGGTTGACGCGGCGCATGTTGGGGTAATCGAGCCCCGCCTTGGCTAGGGCGTGCGGGCTCATGTTCTCGACCACGACGTCGCTGATGGCGGCGAGCCGGAGGACGAGGTCGCGGCCCTCGGCGGTGGTGATGTCGATGGTGAGGGACTTCTTGCCGCGGTTGACGTTGTGGAAGAGCGGGTTCTGCTCGGGATCGGGGACGTCGCCGACGATGGGGCGGCCCTGGCGCGCGGGGTCGAGGCGTTTGCGGGTCTCGACCTTGATGACCTCGGCGCCCATGTCGGCGAAGACGTGCCCGGCCACCGCGCCGGCCCAGACCCAGCCGAGGTCGAGGACGCGGATGCGCTCGAAGCCGGTGGCGGCCCCGTCCGGCGCGGGCTTGGCGGGGCTATTCGCTTGGACGGGGGCCGCGCTGAAGACCTCGTCGGTGTGCTCGCCGAGCAGGGGCGCGGGCCGCCGGATGCGGCAGGGGGTCTTGGTGAACTTGTAGGGGGGTCCCGGCTGGCGCAGAGTCCCAGCTTTCCGGTGTTCGACTTCGATGAAGAAGCGGCGGGCCTTCAGGTGCGGATGGTGGAGGAAGTCGGCGGCGGTGTTGACCGGCGTGAAGGGGACGCCGAAGTCGTAGAACTTCTGGAAGAGCTCGTCCTTGGTCTGGGTGGAGAGCCAGTCCGCGATGAGGCCGTCGAGCTCGTCGGCGTAGAACTCGTTCATCTTGAGGCGGTCCTGGAAGCGGGGGTCGCCGGCCCATGCCGGGCTCCCCATCATGTCGATGATGCGCCGCCACTCGCGCTTGGTCATGGCTTGCAGGCGGATCTCGCCGTCCTTGCAGGCCAGGATTGTGTTGGGGTAGGGGCCGCCGGCGACTCTGCGTCCGTGCCGCATGGTGCGCCGGTCGCCGAAGAGCCATTGCACGACGCCGTTGCCGGTGTGGAAGGTGGCCCACGAATCGCTCTCGGCGAGGTCGATGCTCTGGCCGACGCCGACTCTGTCGCGGCTGGTCAGCGCGACCATGGCGGCCAATGCGCCGGTGAGACCGGCCTGATAGTGGCCGATGAAGAGGGGCGGGTTGAGGGGTGGATGCCCGGGCAGCCCCAGCTGCATGATCACGCCGCCCAGCGCCGCGGCGTTGATCTCGAAGCCCTTGTATCCGGCGTACGGTCCGGTCTGCCCGAATGGCGACAGTTTGAGCGCGATCAGACGCTCATTGCCGTCGCGCAGCGCCTCATAGGTGATTCCCAGGCGCTCGGCCTCGGCGCGGGGCGTGTCGTGGATGATGATGTCCGCGCCCGTGGTCAGGTGGCGGAGCCGGGATCGGGCTTCGCCGCGCTCGAGGTCGAGCGTGGCGCTCATCTTGTTGGTGCTGAGGTAGAGATGGAGCCCGCTCGTGTCGGGGCCGGGCTCCCCGCCGGGGAAGGGGCCGTACCGCCGCAGCGCGCTGCCCCTGGGAGGCTCGACCGTCACGACCTCCGCGCCGAGATCGGCGAGGATCTTCCCGGCGAAGGCCGCGGAGACCCAGCCGCCGACCTCGACCACGTGGACGCCGTCGAGGGGCTGCGGGCCTTGGTCATTCTGCGTAGCGGCGTTCATACGGTGCGGGTGCTGGGGGAAAGGAGGACACCCATCGGCTTCGGCGGACAGGCGCCGGGGTCTCCCGATTGTACGTTGGGGTCTGTGCCGGCGACAAACGGGCCGCCCATAGAGGCTTTGAACCTTCCATAAGATTGAACTTAGTTCAAAACTCTTGACAACAAAGTGGCGTCTTGCCTAGAATTGGGCCAGGAGTTTTTGAACTCGGTTCAAAATCTGCGTTTGGTCTCCGAGGCAGGCCGAGCCTGCTCCGCGGGGACTGGTGAGGAGCGCAATGATCCTAGGAAAGAGCCCGCCGCCTTCGTCTGGAATCGAGCAGGTGCGCATCAAGGTTGTCGGGGTCGGCGGCGGCGGGGTCAACGCGGTACGGAGGATGTCTTCCCTCGATGTTCCCGGGCTGGAGCTTCTCTGCGTGAATACCGATGCCACGGCCATTGAACGCGCCAACGGCGTTCCCTCCATGCTCATTGGCGGCGACGTGACACACGGACTGGGCGCGGGGGGCGACCCCGAGGTCGGCCGGCGGGCCGCCGCCGCCAGCCGCGACGACATCGTGGAAGAGCTCGCCGGCGCTGACTTGGTGTTCATCGCCGCGGCGATGGGCGGAGGCACCGGCACCGGGGCCGCGCCGCTTGTTGCCGAGGTCGCTTCAGAAATCGGCGCGCTCACGGTGGCCGTGGTCACCACTCCATTCAAGTTTGAAGGCGTCCGGCGCAATGGTTCGGCCCGCGGCGGCCTCGACGCCCTTTGCGCCGCGGCCGATACGGTCGTCGTGATCAGCAACGACCTCCTGCTCGCGGAGACACGTCCCACGGCATCGGTGCGCGACTCCTTCAGCCGTGCCGACCAAGTGATGATCGACGCCATTACCTCGCTCTCGCGCATCATCAACACGGCGGGCGACGTGAACATCGACTTTGCCGACATCCGGTCCGTCGTCTCCGGCGGGGGCCTTGGCCTGATGGGCACCGGAACGGGCGACGGCGACGACCGCGTCGTGGCCGCGCTGCGGGACGTGTTCGACAGCCCGCTGCTCAGCGTCAGCCCGAGCGGCGCCGCATCCATGATCTACTTCGTCAGCGGCGGCCCCGACGTGACCATGCGGGAGATCCATGACGCGGGCCGCTACCTCTCCCGCATCTCCGCTCCCGACGCCGACATCTTCTTCGGACTGCACACCGATTCCAAGAAAGGGACCGGCGCGCCGGTCGACGTCGTGCTCATCGCCACCCGCGTCCCGGAAGCGGCCGTCTACGACCCGCAGTCGCTGACCGTCGAGGAGCGGGTCAAGCTGGCCACGGAAAAGTATCACGCCCCTACCGCCGAGCTTCCCGGTTTCCTTCGCGACCTCGATTTGGAGGTCGAACTAGGCGAGGAGGACGCCGCCTAGACCTCATTATCGACAGTTCCCCGCAGCAGGTGAGCGGCAAGGCCGGCGCGTTCCGTAGTGGAGGCGTCGGCCTTCCCGTTAACCGTACGCGGAGGTGCGCTATTCGTCGCGAATGCGTGCTATAATTCGGAATCTCGCCGTTGTTTCAAGGTCATTCTTCCCATGTATTTCGACAGCGCGACCGCGCGCGTACCGGCTACGACGGCGAATCTCGGCCCCGGATTCGATTGCATGGGCGCCGCGTTGGACGTGCACTTCACCGTCAGTCTGCGCCGCGACTCCGAGCCCTCGGTACAGGCTCGGGGCGAGGGGGCCGGCAGTGTTCCCAACGACGAGAGCAACCTCGTCTACCGCTCCGCCGCCGCC
>OZ220075.1:0-202504 GCA_964291475.2 Dehalococcoidia bacterium
TCCGGAGTCTCAATCTTGCGGCGGCCGAACATGTGGGCCGCCCACACCAGGGCCCCGATGATGGAGAAGCTGATGCCCTCGATCAGGCCTTCGTCGAACGCCCGGTCCAGCCCCAGGCGGTCCCGCTCTTCGTTGAGCCGCGTGTTCTCTTCCTGCCGCTCCGCGAGGATTCGGCTCAGGTCCTCCAACTCCTCATCGGACAGGTCCCCGCGGTCGGCCAGTTCCAGAGGATGCTGGGGCTTCGTGACCTTGTCTTCCGGCAACTCGACCCAGACGGGCGAGTAGCTGAACTCCTTGCTCGAAAGACCGGCGGCCCCCGCCTTGATGAGCTCCGACGCCCCCTGGGTGAAGACCAGCAAGCCGGCGATGATGCCCACGTACAGGTAGATCCGCACCAGGGCGCGGACGTCGACGTTCAGCGGCGCGCCGGTGCGCAGGCGCGTGATGAGGTGGAAGGCCCCGCCGACCAGCACGGCAAGGCCAACCAAGATTCCAAACGAGATGAGCACGACCCAGACGATGTCCATGCCCTACAGGGTACCGCACCTCGAAAGGTGCGGCGCGCGCCGGCTCTTCTCCCCACGGAGACCTTTGCACAACCTCCGACGCCGGCGGATCATCCGTGTAGGGGCAACCCTCGTGGTTGCCAGGGGTGCGGGCGGGGTCTTCTCCCCTCCCTCCCGGCCTCTCCCCCTCTGGGGGAGACTGAGAGAGGGCCGGGGGTGGCGCCGGGAGGTCTTCCCTCTTCTCCTTATGGTAGGATGACGCCCTGGAAGCCATGCGACGCGACCCCTATTCCAGCCCCATCTCCAACCGCGTCCGGCGGCGCTTCCGGCGGCGGCCCGTGCCGGTAACCCAGGAGATGCTCGACGAGGTGGCCCTCAGCGCCGCCGAGTACGAGATGATCGTCGACCGGCTCGACCGCGAGCCCAACCCCCTCGAGCTCGGCATGTTCGGCTCCCTGTGGAGCGAGCACTGCGGCTACAAGCACTCCAAGGCGCTGCTGCGCCGCTTCCCCAACACCGGGCCCCGCGTCATGGTCAAGCCGGGCGAGGAGAACGCCGGCGTCGTCGACATCGGCGGCGGCCTCGCCGTCACCATGAAGATCGAGTCCCACAACCACCCCTCCGCAATCGAGCCCTACCAGGGAGCGGCGACGGGCGTCGGCGGCATCGTCCGCGACATCTTCACCATGGGCGCGCGGCCCATCGCCCTCCTGAACTCCCTCCGCTTCGGCGCGCCCAGCCGGCCCCAGAACCGCCACCTCCTCCAGGGCGTCGTCGCCGGCATCGGCGGCTACGGCAACTGCCTCGGCATCCCCAACGTCGGCGGCGAGGTCTTCTTCGACGACGCCTACGGCGAAAACCCCCTCGTCAACGCCATGTGCGTCGGCCTCCTGCGCCACGACGACCTCGTCTCCTCGACCGCCAAGGGCGCGGGCAACTCCATCGTCCTCGTCGGCGCCGAGACGGGCCGCGACGGCATCCACGGCGCGTCCGGCCTCGCCTCCCGCTCCTTCGAGGAGACGAAGGAGCTCCGTTCCGCGGTGCAGGTCGGCAACCCCTTCCTCGAAAAGTGCCTCATCGAGGCCTGCCTCGAAGCCGCCGCCCTCCCCGAAGTGCTGACCATGCAGGACCTCGGGGCGGCCGGCCTCACCAGCGCCGCCATCGAGTCGGTCGCCAAGGGCGGGCTTCGGCCTGAAGATCGACGTCGCCAAGGTGCCCCGCCGCGAGTCGGGCATGACCCCCTACGAGGTCATGCTCTCCGAGTCGCAGGAGCGCATGCTCGTCATCGTCGATCGGGGCCGCGAAGACCGCGTCCGCGGCATCTTCGACCGCTGGGGCCTCACCTCCACCACTCATCGGCGAGACCACCGGCGACGGCCGCGCGCAGAATCTACGACGGCCCGGACCTCGTCTGCGACGCCCCCATCGTCCACCTCGCCAAGGCCCCGGAGTACACCCCGCCCGCCGCCGAGCCCCACTGGCTCGCCGCCCTCCAGCAGGCCGACCTTTCCCTCCTGCCCGCTCCCGGTATCCCCATGAACGACGTACTGCTGCGGCTCCTTCGCAGCCCCAACGTCGCCAGCAAGCGCCCCGTCTTCCGCCAATACGACCACCAGGTCATCGACAACACCGTCATCCCGCCGGGCGCCGACGCCGCCCTCCTCCGCGTCAAAGGCACCGGCAAGGGCCTCGCCTTCACCACCGACGGCAACGGCCGCCTCTGCCACCTCGACCCCTACGCCGGCGGCGCCATCGCCGTCATGGAGGCGGCCCGCAACCTCGCCTGCGTCGGCGCGCGGATCGTCGCCGTCACCGACGGCCTCAACTTCGGCAACCCGGAGAAGCCCGAGGTCTACTACCAGATGGAGGGCTGCATCGACGGCATGGCCGACGCCTGCCGCGCCCTCAACGTCCCCGTCATCAGCGGCAACGTCAGCCTCTACAACGAGACCCGCGGCGAGCCCATCTATCCCACCCCCATCGTCGGCGCGCTCGGACTCATCGACGAGATCGACCGCCGCTGCTCCCCCGGCTTCCAGACGCCGGCGACCTCGTCTACGTCATCGGCGGGGTCCAGGGCGAGCCCGCCAACCTCGCCGGCTCCGAGTACCTCGCCGCCGTGCACGAACGCGTCGAGGGCCGCCCCGCCATCGACCTCGAACGCGAGCTCGCCGTCCAGCGCCTCTGCCTCGACGCCATCCAAGGGGGAAAACTCCGCTCGGCCCACGACTGCTCCCTCGGCGGCCTCGCCGTCGCCGTCGCCGTCTGCTGCATCGCCGGCGGCGTCGGCCTACAGGGCGGCGCGCTGGAGGCGGCGCGGCGGCGCAAACAGAGGCCGCCGCCCTGTTCGGCGAGGCGCAGTCCCGCATCGTCGTCTCCGTAGACCCCGCCGACGCCCCCTGGCTGGAGGCGGCGGCGAGCAACGCCGGCGTCCCGCTGGAGCGCATCGGCGAGGTCGGCGGCGACCGGCTCCGCCTCGGCTCCATCGACACGCCGGTGGCGTCCTTAGCCGAAGCGTGGAACAATGGACTCATGCCGGCGATGCAAGACTAGCCGGACGCCGCGGCAGCAACGCGAGGGATGACCATGAACGAGACCAGCGGAGCCACCACCAAGAAGGCCACCTTCGGCGCCGGCTGCTTCTGGGGCGTCGAGGCCGCCTTCCGCCAGATCGACGGCGTCACCCACACCGCCGTCGGCTACATGGGCGGCCACAAGCCCGAGCCCACCTACCGCGAGGTCTGCTCCGACCGCACCGGCCACGCCGAGGTCGTCCAGGTCGACTACGACCCCGCCAAGGTCTCCTACGAACAGCTCGTCGACACCTTCTGGAACGTCCACGACCCCACCCAGCTCAACCGCCAGGGCCCCGACTTCGGCTCCCAGTACCGCACCGTCATCTTCTACCACGACGACGAGCAGCAGCGCGTCGCCACCACCACCCGCGACGCCCTCCAGGCCGCCAACCGCTACGCCGGCCGCCCCGTCGTCACCCAAATCGAGCCCGCCGGCGACTTCTGGATGGGCGAGGACTACCACCAGCAATACCTCGAAAAGCGCGGCCTAGCCTCCTGCCACGTCTCCCTCCAGTAGCCGCCCACCTCAACCCTCCCCCCTCTGGGGGAAACTAAGAGAGGGCCGGGGCGGTCCGGCCTCTTCTCCCCCCGGAGACCTTTGCAAAACTCCCGCCGCTGGTTGGAAAACGAGTGGAGTGGGGTGGTCTTCCCTCTCCCCCTCTGGGGGAGATTTGAGAGAGGGCGCGCGCCCAACGGGCGCGCCGGAGGGGTGGCGTGGGGAGGTCTTCCTCTTCTCCCCACGGGAGAAGATTGAGATGAGGGGCCCCCTGCCAACCACCGGCGGCCCTCGAAGCGCACCCCTCCCCACGGAGACCCTTGCACAACCTCCGACGCCGGCGGATCATCCATGTAGGGGCAACCCTCGTGGTTGCCCAGGGGTGCGGGCGGGGTCTTCTCCCTTCCCTGTAGGGGCGATTCACGAATCGCCCGCTCCTACCCCCCGAACGGCCTCACGGAGGTAGGCCCAAGGTTACGCAAAGGTCCCCCTCTGGGGGAGACTGAGAGGGCCGGGGCGGTCCGGCCTCTTCTCCCCCCGGAGACCTTTGCAAAACTCCCGCCGCTGGTTGGAAAACGGGTGGAGTGGGGTGGTCTTCCCTCTCCCCCTCTGGGGGAGATTTGAGAGAGGGCGCGCGCCCAACGGGCGCGCCGGAGGGGTGGCGTGGGGAGGTCTTCCTCTTCTCCCCACGGGAGAAGATTGAGATGAGGGGCCCCCCGCCGGCCGCCAACGGCCATCGATAGCCGGCACTTCCATGCCCCACCGTAGGGGCGACCCTTGTGATCGCCCTTCCCTGTAGGGGCGATTCACGAATCGCCCGCTCCCCCCACCGCCGCCAACCCCGCCGTCGGCGCCCTGCGATTCGCGTCTAGCCACCCCACTCCGCCCTCCCCAGCCGGCCCTACCCCGCGCAGGACCGTGACCAATCGTCGCCGAAACGTAGCGCAACGACGGCTGAAACGCGCTCGGCGATAGCGCAGCCGCTGACGAAACATGATGAGACCGCGGCCAACAGCGACCCGGCCAACGTCGCGCAACAGAGTAGCCGGTGGCGCACCGGTCCCAAAAAACGCTCATGGCGCTCACGAACGTTCACGGTTTCCACGAGCGAATAACAGAAGTGGCCGCGCCACGAACGTTCACGAACGCTCACCAACGATCACGAACGCTCACGAGCCGAACCTGGTGAGCTTCCACGACTTCCGCGAAATGCCTCCCCGGACACGCCCCCGCTCCGACACCCCTTTCTTGTGCCGACGCGCGCCCCGCGCCTATAATGAAACGCGGCCTTTCGGGCCGCCGCTTCACGCTCTCAACAGGACGGCTCTCCATGCAAGTGCTCTTTGTCGAAGACGTTCCCGGCACCGCCTACGCCGGCGACATCAAGAACGTCAAGAACGGTTTCGCCCGCAACTATCTGCTTCCCAAGAAGCTCGCCGTGCTCGCCACCCCCGACCAGATGAACCGGGTGGCCCGGCTTCAGGCCGCGGCCTCCCAGCGCCGCGACGTCGCCGAGAAGAACATGTCCGCCGTCGCCGAGAAGATCGAAGGCGCGGCGATCACCATCGAGGTCCGCGCCGGCCGCAACAACCGACTCTACGGCTCGATCACCAACGCCATGATCGCCGAGGAGCTCACCGAGATCGCCGGCCAGGAAATCGACCGCCGCCTCATCCTCACCGAGCCCATCCGCCAGCTCGGCTCCTACGACGTCCCCGTCAAACTCGGCTTCGGCTTCGAACCCACCGTGAAGGTGCGTGTCGCACCCATCGGCGGCGCCCTCGACGAGGAAGCCACCGCCGAGGAGGTCGTCGCCGAGCTCGAAGCCGAGGAAGAGGCCGGGGCCGACGCCGAGGACGCCCCCGCCGAAGAAACCGAAGAGCCCGCGGCGGAACCCGAACAGGCCGCCGAGGAAGAAGAAGCGCCCGCTGACGAAGCGCCTGACGAGGCGGTGGAGCAGGACGAGCCCGAGGCCGAAGAGACCGAGGACGAAGAACCCCAGACCTCGTAGGGAGCGCCATGGTTAACACGGATCGTCTGCCGCCCCAGGACGTGGAGGCGGAGGAGGCGGTCGTTGGCTCCCTGCTCATCGACGGCGACGCCCTCCTCAAAATCGCGAACGTCCTCGAAGCCGGCGACTTTTCCGTGCCCCGCACCAAGGCGTGCTACGACGCCTGCCTCGCCCTCTTCAACCGCAGCGAGGCGATCAATCAGATAACCATCGCCTCCGAGCTCGACCAGAAGGGCGTGCTCGAAGAAATCGGCGGGGCGATGTACTTGAGCCACCTCGTGGCCAAGACGCCCACCTCGGCCCACGTCGAGCACTACGCCCGCATCGTCCACCGCGTCGCCATGATGCGCCGCCTCATCGAGGCATCCGAGGCCATCGCCGCCGTCGGCTACGAGGGCGGCCCCGACGTCGACGCCGCCCTCACTCAGGCCGAGGACCACCTCTTCAAGCTCCGCACCGGCGAGGGCGGCCGCGACTTCGTCGCGCTGAGCGACATCCTCGACCAGTACCTCGTCGACCGCCGCCAGGAGTCGGAGCTCCGCCCCGACGCCCCCGAGATCATCCCCACCGGCTTCCTCGACCTCGACAAGCTGCTCGGCGGCCTGCAACGCTCCGACCTCGTGATCGTCGCCGCCCGGCCCAGCCTCGGCAAGAGCAGCCTCGCCCTGAATATCGCCTACAACTCCGCCAACGCCAGCCGCGCGCACGTCGCCGTCTTCAGCCTCGAGATGGGCAAGGAACAGCTCGCCGACCGCCTGCTCTCCAGCGTCTCCCAGATCGACGCCTACCGCCTCCGCGAGTACCGGCAAGGCCGCCAGTTCGACACCGAGGAAGGCAGCCTGATGCAGGCCATCGGCGAGCTCGCCGAGCTGCCCATCTGGGTCGACGACACCCCCCTGCTCAACGTCGTCGAGATGCGCAGCAAGGCCCGCCGCCTGCACCTCGAACGCGGCCTCGACCTGATCATCGTCGACTATCTGCAACTGATGCGCGGCGACAGCCGCAGCAGCGGCGGCAACCGCGTCCAGGAGGTCAGCGAGATATCCCGCTCGCTGAAGGGACTCGCCCGCGACCTCGACGTGCCCGTCGTGGCCCTCTCCCAGCTCCGCCGCGGCGTCGAGATGCGCCCCGAGCAGCGTCCCATGCTCTCCGACCTCCGAGAGAGCGGCAGCATCGAGCAGGACGCCGACGTCGTGATGTTCATCTATCGCGAAGACATGATCCACAACGCCGAGCAGTGGGAGAAGCTCCACCCCGACCGGCCCTACCCCAAGGGCATCTCCGAGATCATCGTCGCCAAGCACCGCCACGGCCCCATCGGCATGATCAAGCTCTGGTTCGACGAGCGCATCACCACCTTCCGCAACACCCAGAAGGGCGTCTAAGCCGATGGACGGCTTCTCCGGCTTCCCCTCGCGCTCCGAGAAGACGGCGATCCCCAACGCCTTCTTCAGCGACGTCCTCCCCCTCATCGACGACGACGACGAGCTGCGTGTCAGCCTCCACCTCTTCCGGCGGCTCGCCCTCAAGAAGGGCTACGTCCGGTTCGTGACCCAGGCCGAGCTCGCCGCCGACCTCGACCTTATGTCGGGACTGACCAGGGCCGGCGCCGACCCTGCCAAGGCGCTCGCCAACGGGTTGGAGAAGGCCGTCGCCCGCGGCGTCTTCCTCCATCTGGCCCTGGACGAATCCGGCTCGACACACCACCTATACTGGCTGAACACCGACGCCGACCGCAGGGCCGTCGAGCGGGTCCGGCGCGGCGAGATCGACCTCGGCGCAATGCCCAAGGCCGACCCCCCGCCGCGGACGCCCGAGCGCCGCGACATCTTCTCGCTCTACGAGGCCGGCGTCGGCGTCGTGTCCCCGCTGATCGCCGACGAGCTCAAGGACGCCGAGGATACCTATCCCCACGAGTGGATCGTCGAGGCGTTCCGCGAGGCCCAACGGCTGAACAAACGTAGCTGGCGCTACGTCCAACGCATTCTGGAGAACTGGGAGCGCCAAGGCGGACCGGATGGAGAGCATCGGAGACGTCCTCGGAAACTATCGCCGGAAACCGGGACAGAACGGAAAGAGCCGGCCCGCCGGTTCGAAGACGTCGTCAGGCGAAAGTGAACCCGCGCCGGCCGGCCCCCCGCCGGCCTGCGATATCTGCGGCGACATCGGTTGGGTGCGCCGCGACGTCCCCGTGGGTCATCCCGACTTCGGCGAGATCTTTCCCTGTTCCTGCACCCTGGCGCGCTTCGAGTCCGAGCGCCGCGACCGCCTGACCAAGCTCAGCAACCTGGGTGCCCTCGGCGGCGTGACCTTCGACTCACTCGCAGCTCTGGAAATTGAAGGCGCGGCCGTCGACACCGCAAGCGCCTTCGCCGCGTCGCCCGCGGGCTGGCTCGTCCTTCTCGGCCCCACGGGGAGCGGCAAGACGCGCATCGCCGCCGCCATCGCCAACCAGCGCATCGACGCCGGGGAGCCCGTCTTCTTCGTCACCGCCGCCGACCTGCTCGACCACCTCCGCTCCACCTACGCCCCCGACAGCGACCTCGCCTACGACGAGATGTTCGAGCAGGTGCGCTCCGTCCCACTCCTCGTGCTCGACGACCTCGGCGACGAAAGCGCCACTCCCTGGGCGAAGGAGAAGCTGGCGCAGGTCCTCACCCACCGCTACAACGAGCGCCTGCCCACCGTGATCACGACGCCCGGGCCGGTCGAAAAGCTCGACGAGCGGGTCGCGGGGCGGCTCGCCGACTCCACCGTTTCGCGCATCGTGCGGCTCCGCGGCCATGGGCCGTCGGAGGACACCGTCGACGTCCTCGACTTCCAGCCCCCGGGGATGACCTTCGAGAGCTTCGACGCCACCGGAGGAGGGCTTGGGAAATCGGCCAGGGAGAACCTTCAGGCCGCCCTGGGGCTCGCCCGCGGCTTCGCGCAGCACCCCGAGGGTTGGCTGGTCTTCACGGGGACGCATGGCTGCGGCAAGACGCACCTGGCGGCGGCTATCGCGGCCCACCGTCGCGAGCAGGGCGACAACGTCACCCTCCTGCTCGTGCCGAAGCTCCTCGACTACTTGCGCTCCACCTTCGGAAGGCCGAGCCCCGATGCGTTCCAGACCATGGACCGGCTGGGCCGGACCGACCTCTTGATTCTTGACGATTTCGACGCGTCGGTCATCACCGAGTGGGCCTCGGATACGCTCTATCTGATCTTGAACCAACGCAAGCTCGCCGGACTCCCCACCGTCGTGACGTCGACCATGGACACCGAGCAGGATGTCGACCCGCGGCTGTGGTCGCACTTCAGCGACATGCGCCTGACCAGCCTGTTCAAGATCGACGCCCCCGACTACCGTGCGGGCCGGGCCTACGCGGCCAAACCTCCGGCGGCCTCGACGCGCCGCCGCACCTCCAAACCCCGTAGAAGCTGAGGAATCCCGCCGTTGCAGTACTACTGCGTCTTCTGTGAAATCATCGCGGGCCGCGAGCCCGGCACCATCCGCTACCAAGACGACGAGGTCATCATCTTCGACAACATCCTCCGCTGGGCCCCGGTGATGATGATGGCCATGCCCAAGGAGCACATGCCCCAGCAGGAGCTCTGGAAGAGCGGCATGATGCAGAAGGTCAGCACCGCCGCCGTCAACCTCGCCGAGGAGCTCTGCCCCAACGGCTTCCGCCTCCTCTCCAACTTCGGCCCCGACGCCCTCCAGACCCAGCACCACGCCCACCTCCACGTCCTCGGCGGCTTCCACCTCGGCCCCTACCTCTAGCCCCGCCCACCTCTTGCCATTTACCTATACAAAACGCAAACCATGGCCTAGCCAGCCTAAAGAAGAACCCTCAAGCCTCCCGCCGGGGACCTCCCATGTAGGGGCAACCCTCCCGGTTGCCCAGGGGTGCGGGCGGAGTCTCCCCTCCGGCCTCTCCCCCTTTGGGGGAGATTTGAGAGAGGGCGCGCGCCACCAGGCGCGCGAGCGCCCACAGGGCGCTGCTCCGGCCCCTCCCCCGCTGGCGACCTTTGCGTAACCCCCGACGCCCGCAGGGCGCCCCCTCCAGCCCCCTCTCCCTCTGGCGATCCTTGCACAACCCCCGACGCCGGCAGGCGACCTCCCATGTAGGGGCAACCCTCGTGGTTGCCCAGGGGTGCGGGCGGCGTCCTCCCCTCCGGCCTCCCTCCCTCAGGGAGGGACTGAGGGCGGGCACTCCCCGCCGCCAGGCCCGCGAGCGCCCGCAGGGCGCCCCCTCCAGCCCCCTCTCCCGCTGGAGACCCTTGCACAACCCCCGACGCCGGCAGGCGACCTCCCATGTAGGGGCAACCCTCGTGGTTGCCCAGGGGTGGGGCGGGGCCCCTCTCCGGCCTCTCCCCCTTTGGGGGAGATTGAGAGAGGGTACAGGCCGGGGAGATAGGTAACAGATAAACCGGGCACATGGGTAACACTCTGGAGGATTGCAGGAAGCGATCCATGAAGGAGGAGTTGTGTTGCCCTGGCAAGAGACGAGTGTCGAAGCGGAGCGGTTGCGGTTCATCGAGCGACGGGCGGCGGGGGAGGAACCCATCGCCGAGCTGTGCCGGCAGTTCGGGATCAGCCGCAAGACTGCCTCCAAGCTGATCGGCCGGTACGAGGCGTACGGCGAAGAGGGTCTGCGCGACCGGAGCCGCGCCCCCCACCATCATCCCAACGCCACGCCCCGCGAGGTGCAGGAGCGCATCATCGCGGCGAAGCTCGTTCACCCCTTGTGGGGGCCCAAGAAGCTCATCGCCTGGCTCCACGACACCGAGCCCGGCGTGCCCTGGCCCGCTCCCAGCACCGCCGGCGCCATCCTCGATCGGGCCGGCCTCGTCCAGCGCCGAAAGCGCCGCCGCCGTACCTCCCCTTGGAGCGAGCCCTTCGCCCACGCCATGGCCGCCAACGACGTCTGGTCCATCGACTTCAAAGGCTGGTTCCGCACCGGCGACGGGACGCGCGTCGACCCTCTCACCGTCCAGGACGCGGCCTCCCGCTACCTCATCGCCTGCCGCGGGCTGGAGCGCCCCACCGGCGCGGAAACGCGGCGCGCCTTAGCGCGCGCCTTCCAGGAGTACGGCCTGCCCAGGGTCATCCGCACCGACAATGGACCGCCCTTCGCCGGCACCGGCTTGGGCAGCCTCTCCTCCCTGGCCGTCTGGTGGGTCAAGCTGGGCATCCTCCCCGAGCGCATCGCCCCGGGCCATCCCGAGCAGAACGGACGCCTCGAACGCCTCCACCGCACCTTGAAGGCGGAGACCGCCTCGCCGCCCAGGGCCAACGGACGCCGCCAGCAGCAGGCCTTCGACCGCTTCCGACGCAGCTACAACACCGAGCGCCCTCACGAGGCCTTGGGACAGCGCCCCCCGGCCCTCCTGTACACGCCCTCGCTTCGCCCCTATCCTGCCAGCGTCGGCTCGCCGGACTACGAGGCCGAGGTCACGGTACGCCGGGTGCGCGGCAACGGCGAGATCAAGTGGAAGGGGGACCTGGTCTACGTGAGCGAGACCCTCAAAGGCGAGCCCGTCGGCCTCGTCCGGCAGGACGACCGCAGCTGGGCCGTCCGCTTCGGCCCCCTCCTCATCGGCCTCCTCGACGACCACACCAAACGCATCGCCAAGACCCCCGTCAAGGTGTTACCTATGTCCCCGGTCTAACCGTCACCCATGTGCCCGGTCCTTCAGAGGGCGCGCGCCACCAGGCGCGCGAGAGCGCCCGCAGGGCGCTGCTCCGGCCCCCTCTCCCGCTGGGAGAGGGTTGGGGTGAGGGCGGGGAGTTGAGAGGGGTGCGCCAACGTCCACCGATCCGCCAACGCCACCCCCACGCAAAGCCGACCACCGCGCTTTGACACCGCCCAGCCGCTCCCCCTACCCTGACGCCCACCAGACCTGACCCCACAGCGGAGGACTCCCATGGCGAGCGAAGCCCTGACCTCCCCACGGCACGACGTCGACGGCCTCGACGACGCCATCGAGCTCTTCTTCGAGCGCGGCTGGACCGACGGCCTCCCCATCGTCCCGCCCACCGAGGAGAAGGTCGCCGCCTTCGTCGACGCCGCGGGGCGGGCCCCAGACGACATCGTCGGCGAGTACCCCTCGCGGCGGCGCGTCATCACCGTCGAAAAGGCCGCCATCAACGCCGTCATGGCCGGCTGCAGGCCCGAGTACTTCCCCGTCGTGCTCGCCCTCCTCGAAGCCCTCTGCGACGAGCGCAGCAGCATGCATATCCCCAACGCCACCACCGGCGGCGCGGCCCTCGGCTTCATCGTCAACGGCCCCGTCATCGATCGCCTGGGCATGAACTTCCGGGGCAACGTCCTCGGCCCGGGGAACCGCGCCAACTCCACCATCGGACGCGCCCTGCGCCTCATCCAGATCAACGTGCTCGGCTCCGTGCCCGGCGCAGGCAACGAGGAGGAGCACCGGCCGATCCTCGACCGCGCCACCATCGGCCAGCCCGCCCGCTACGCCGGCTACCACATCGTCGAGAACGAGGTCGACTACCCCTCGCTCAACCCCCTCCACGTCGACCGCGGCTACGACCGCGAGCAGAGCGTCGTCACCCTCTTCTCCACCAACGGCCACGTTCAATACGGCCTCTCCGCCGCCCAGGACGCCGGCGAGACCATCGCCATGCTCTGCCAGTACCTGCGGGGATCGGGAAAGATGAGCGCCGCCGGCTTCACCGTCGTCATCTTGCCGCCGGAGTGCGCCGATCACTTCGTGCGGGCCGGCTGGTCGAAGGCCGACATCCGCCAGGCCATCTTCGAGAGCACGCGCCGCACCGTCCGCTGGGCCAAGGAGAACGGATGGGGCGTCAGCGGCGGGCTCGGCGAGCGCATCGGCTCCCCCGTCGTCGAGGGCGACGACGAGCGTTATGTCGCCGCCGGCGCCACTCCCGACGACATCTACGTCGCCGTCTCCGGCGCCTACGCCGGCGCCTTCGTCCACTGTCTCTTCCCCTACGGCGGCGCGCCCGTCTCGCGTCCCATCGAGGGCTACTAGGCTATAATCGCGAGCAAGCGCGGCAGGGGAGGAACGCCATGGTCGTAGCGCAGCGTCTCACCGTCCTGGAGCCCACGGCGGAGTCGATCGCCGAGATGGAAGGGCTGACCCCGCGTCTGCCCACCCTCGACGGCAAGACGGTCGGCCTCTACAGCAACCGGAAGCTCAACGCCGACCGCCTCCTCGACATGGTGGAGGAGGAGCTGCGCTCCCGCTACGAGCTCGGCGGCGTCGTCCGCGGCGTCTACCAGGGCATGCGCGTCATGAAGCGCGACGAGTGGCGCGGCGTCGAGGACTGCGACGCCATCATCCTCACCCACGGCGACTGAGGCTCCTGCAGTT
The DNA here is from genome assembly GCA_964291475.2 of Dehalococcoidia bacterium. Lineage (GTDB taxonomy): Bacteria > Chloroflexota > Dehalococcoidia > SHYB01 > SHYB01 > DAOUKH01. The sequence continues at coordinate 12,937 of OZ220075.1, forward strand.
CGAGCGGTCTGCTCAACAGCATCGAGCTCGAAAAGATGGGCGTCCCCTCCATGCTCATCGGCACCGACCGGTTCCGCGACGTCTGCAAGGCGATGGCCAAGATCGGCGGCATCCCCGACATCGAGTGGGCCGAAGTCGCCCACCCCCTCGGCAGCCTCACCGAGGAGCCCCTCCGCGAGCGCGCCAAGCTCGCCGTCGACCACTTCGAGCGCATCATCCTGAAGTAGCGCGCTGAGCGGGGCATCACCCTAACCCTCCCCGCAAAGGGGAGCACCTTGAGCCTCTCTCTCTCTGGGAGAGACTGCCCCAAACATCTCTCCCCCTGGAGACCTTTGCACAACCTCCGACGCCGGCGGATCATCCATGTAGGGGCAACCCTCGTGGTTGCCCAGGGGTGCGGGCGGGGTCTCCCCTTTCCCCTGTAGGGGCGACTCGCGACTCGCCCGTCTCCCGGGGCGGGGCATCATCCGCACAACTCCGCCGCTGGTTGCAAACGGGTGGAGTGGGGTGGTCTTAAACCTCTCCCCCTCTGGGGGAGATTTGAGAGAGGGCGCGCGCCGAACGTGCGCGCGAGCGCCCGCAGGGCGCTGCTTCCTCTTCTCCCCAGGTCTCCCGGGAGAAGATTGAGACCCTTACATACCCCGCGCCAGACGCAGGGGATCATCCCCAAGGGTCGCCCGTCTCCTCCGGCCCTCCCCCTCTGCAGGAGACCACCCAAACCTCCCTCCCTCTGGGAGGGACTGAGGGCGGGCCTGGGGTCGGGGTCAACGTCCACAGAGTCTCGGCGAGATGACCACGCTTAAACCTCCCTCCCTCTGGGGGAGACTGAGAGAGGGCACGCGGCGCTAGGCGCGCCGACGGCTACTTCGCGTTCAGCGCGTTGAGCGCGGAGCCCGCCTTGAACCACCCAATCTGCTCTTCGTTGAGCGTGTGGTCCAGCTCGATGGCCTGCGACGTGCCGTCGCTGTGGTGGATCGTCGCCGCCACCGGCTTGCCCGGCGCCAGGTCGCTCAAGCCCGTGATGCTGATCTCGTCGTCCTCGCGGACGGCGTCGTAGTCGTCGGCGTTGGCGAAGGTGAAGGGCAGGACGCCCTGCTTCTTCAGGTTCGACTCATGGATGCGGGCGAAGGCGCGCGTGATGATCGCCGCCGCGCCCAGATAGCGCGGGCTCATCGCCGCGTGCTCGCGGGAGCTGCCCTCGCCGTAGTTCCAGTCCCCGACGGCGACCCAGCGCCGTCCCGCCGCGCCGAGGCCGCGGGCGATCTTCGGGAAGGCGACGCCGGTCTCGCCTGTCAGCGGGTCGCGCCCCTCGCCGGTCTCCCCGGTGAAGGCGTTCACCGCGCCGAGGAAGGCGTTGTCGCTGATCTTGTCGAGGTGGCCGCGGTAGGCGAGCCACGGGCCCGCCGGCGAGATGTGGTCGGTGGTGCACTTGCCCTTGGCCTTCAGCAGCACCGGCAGACGCTCGAAGTCGGCGCCGTCCCAGGCGGGGAACGGCGTCAGGATCTGCAGGCGGCCGCTGTCGGGCGCCACCCGCACCTCGACGGCCGCGCCGTTCGCCGGCGGCGCAACGAACCCCTGCGCGTCGCTGAGGAACCCGTCCGGCGGCACCTCCGGCGCGGGCGCGGGCGCTTCCAGCATGAACGGGCCGTCCTTGCCCTCCAGGCTGTCCGTCAGCGGGTTGAAGGAGAGGCTGCCCGCCAGGGCGTACGCCATCACGATCTCCGGGCTGGCGATGAACGACATCGTCTCCGCGTTGCCGTCGTTGCGCTTCGGAAAATTCCGGTTGAACGACGAGATGATGCTGTTCCGCTCGCCGGGCTCGATGTCGCTCCGCTTCCACTGGCCGATGCACGGCCCGCAGGCGTTGGCCAACACCGTCGCGTCGACCGACTGCAGCACTTCCATCTGCCGGTCGCGCTCGATCGTGGCCCGCACCTGCTCCGACCCCGGCGTCACCAGGAACGACGTCTTGACCTTCGCACCCTGGTCCCGCGCCTGCGCCGCGATGTCGGCGGTGCGGGCGATGTCCTCATAGGAAGAGTTGGTGCAGCTTCCCACCAGCGCCGCCGAGATGTTGTCGGCGTAGCCCTCCGACGCCACGTCGGCGGCGAGCTTGGAGACCGGCCGCGCCAGGTCCGGCGTGTGCGGCCCCACGACGTGCGGCTCCAGCTTCGACAGGTCGATCTCGACCACCATCTCGTAGTACCGCTCGGGGTCGGCCTCGACCTCGGCATCCGCGCGGAGCAAGTCCGCGTTCTCATCGGCCAGGGCGGCGAGCGCCGAGCGCTCCGTCGCCTCCAAATACGTCGCCATCCGCCGGTCGTAGGGGAAGATGGAGCACGTCGCCCCAAGCTCGGCGCCCATGTTGCAGATCGTCGCCTTGCCGGTGCAGCTGATCTGCTCCGCGCCCGGCCCGAAGTACTCGATGACGCGGTTGGTGCCGCCCGCCACCGTCAGCAGCCCGCACAGATAGAGGATCACGTCCTTGGGCGCCGTCCAGCCGCTGGGCGCGCCGGTCAGCTTGACGCCCACGACGTTGGGGTGCAGTACCTCCCAGGGGAAGTCGGCCAACACGTCGACGGCGTCCGCGCCGCCCACGCCCGCGGCGAACATCCCGAGCCCGCCCGCGTTCGGCGTGTGCGAGTCCGTCCCGATCATCATGCCGCCGGGGAAGGCGTAGTTCTCCAGCACCACCTGATGGATGATGCCCGAGCCCGGCTTCCAGAAGCCCGCGCCGTAGCGCTGCGCCACCGACTTCAGGAAGGCGTAGACCTCGTTGTTCTCCTCCTCCGCCGCCGCCAGGTCCTGGCTGGCGCCGATGCGGGCCTGGATGAGGTGGTCGCAGTGGACCGTCGCCGGCACGGCGACGCTGTCCTTGCCCGCGAGCATGAACTGCAGCAGCGCCATCTGCGCCGTCGCGTCTTGCATCGCGATCCGGTCCGGCTTCAGCTGCAGATAGCTCTGGCCGGCGACCAAGTCCTCCCCATGGGGGTCGTCGAGGTGGCCGTAGAGGATCTTCTCCGTCAGGTTGAGCGGCCGACCCAGCCGGCCCCGGACGATGTCGAGGTTGGCGCGCGTCCTCGCGTACGATTCCGCCACAAACTCGGGGGTGGACTCAATCGCGACCATCTGCTCCTCCAATCGATTCGGCCCACGGCGGGCCGCAGTCCGCTGCAGCACGAGGCTTCCAAGAAAACGGGCGCCATCTCGCGGACATGGCGCCCGTTGGACTCAGCCTCTCTGCTCGCTCCCCCTTCTCCAGTAGAGGGAAGGGCAAGCGAAGTGGGCCTCCGGCGGGCCGGAGGCGCTCCCCGCTACTCGAAGTAGTTCTTATTGATTTCGATGTAGTTCTTCCACTGGTCCGGCGTCGCGTCCTCTTCGAAGATCGCGTTCACCGGGCACACCGGCTCGCACGCGGCGCAGTCGATGCACTCGTCAGGGTTGATGTAGAGCATTTCGACGTCGTCGAACTCGGGGTCGCCTTGGCGCGGGTGAATGCAATCGACCGGGCAGACCTCGACGCACGCGTGGTCCTTAACCCCGATGCATGGTTCGGTAATGATGTACGCCATCCGATGAGAGCCCCTTCTGTCTGGAAAGTGATGTGTCCACCCACCAGTGTATATGCTCGCATCGCCGGGCAGCAAGAGCCGCCACCCATTTCGCGCAGCCGCCGCCAAAATGGTAGCATCCCGTCCGACGATGCCCGCCGTTGCGGGCGGCTTCGGAAGACGTGGCCGCCTGTTCCCGAAGGAGTCGGTACGCCGACGTGGACTTCGACAGCTACGACCTCGAACCGGCCTTCTACGACGAGATGTTCCTGCCCGGCGGCAGTCCGCGGGAGCATTGGCGGCCCGTGCATGAGCTTCTGACGCGGCTCCCCGCCGACCGGCTGGCCACGATCCAGGACCGGTTCTCACGCTCCTTCGAGAACGAGGGCATCACCTTCGCCGTCTACGGCAACGAGGAGGCCCAGGAGCGCACCCTCCCCGTCGACTGCGTCCCTCGCATCCTTTCAGCCGCCGAGTGGAGCCACCTCGAAGCGGGCCTGACGCAGCGCCTCAAGGCCCTGAACCTCTTCCTCGAGGACATCTACGGGCAGCCCGGCCCCAACGGCGCTCATGGAGAGCCGCGGATCGTCCACGACGGCGTGGTCCCCGCCGACATGATTCGCGGGTGCCCCCAGTACCGGGTTGAGATGCGCGGCTTCTCCGCGCCCCATGGCATCTGGGTCGCCATCTGCGGCACCGACCTCGTACGCACCAACGATGGCTTCATGGTGCTGGAGGACAACCTTCGCGTCCCCTCCGGCGTGTCCTACATGCTGGCGAACCGGAAGGTCGCCAAGTCGAGCCTGCCCCGCCTCTATCGCAGGTCCCGCGTCCGGGAAGTCTCGCACTACGGCGGCCTCCTCCAGGAAACGCTGCGCGAGCTCGCGCCGAAGGGGCAGTCCGACCCCTGCATCGCGCTGCTCACCCCCGGGGTCTACAACTCCGCCTTCTACGAGCACATCTTCCTGGCCCGCGAGCTTGGCGCCGAGCTCGTCGAGGGCCGCGACCTCCTCGTCAACGACGGCTTCGTCTACATGCGAACCACGGAGGGGCTCCAGCGCGTGGACGTCATCTACCGGCGGGTGGACGACGACTTCCTCGACCCGCTCGTCTTCCGGCCCGACTCCCTCCTCGGCGTGCCCGGCCTGATGCACGCTTACAGATTGGGCAACGTGACCCTGGCCAACGCGCCGGGCACGGGCGTCGCCGACGACAAGAGCGTCTACGCCTACGTCCCCGACATGGTCCGCTACTACCTGAGCGAAGAGCCGATACTCGCCAACGTCGACACGCGCCTTTGCCGCCGGCCCGAAGACCTGGATTTCACCCTGGACAACCTGCGGGACCTGGTGGTCAAGCGGGTGGGCGAGTCCGGAGGCTACGGCATGCTCGTCGGCCCGCACTCGACGGCGGAGGAGCGCGACGCCTACGCCGAGCAGTTGCGCGCCGACCCGGCCGGCTTCATCTCGCAGCCGGTGCTCGACCTTTCCCGCGCGCCCTGCCTCATCGACGGCCGGTTCGAGTCACGCCACGTAGACCTTCGCCCGTTCGTGCTGCAGGGTCACGAGACCCGTATCGTGCCCGGCGCCTTCTGCCGCGTCGCGCTCCGGAAGGGGAGCCTCGTCGTCAACTCCAGTCAGGGCGGAGGCGGCAAAGACCTCTGGGTGCTTGAGGACTGACGCATGCTGGCACGGAGCGCACAGGGCCTCTATTGGATGGGCCGCTACTTGGAGCGGGCGGAACACCTCTGCCGCTTGCTCCGGCTCGAGACCGAGGCCTTGGTCGACCGTCCGCCGCGCCAGATCTACTACGGCTGGAGCCGGATCTACGGGAGCTTGAACCGGCTGCCTCCCGGCGACGTGCTCGAGATCGGCGACGACAACTTCACTCTGGCCGACGCCTATACGCTGACGGACGATCTCACGTTCGAGCGCTCGAACCCCTACTCGATATGGAGCTGTTTCGCGCTGGGGAGGGAGAACGCCCGGCAGATGCGCCACTGCATCAGCGCCGAAATGTGGACCCGCCTGAACCTCGCCTACCTCCGCGTGCAGAAGCTGCGGGTCCGGGACATCTGGAACTCGCCGGAGATCTTCTACGACGAGCTCGTCGCCGAACTCGCCACCTTCTCCGGCGTGGCCGGCGCCACCATGTACCGCGACGAGGGGTGGCGCTTCCTCCAGATCGGCCGCTTCATCGAGCGTTCTCAGCTTTCGGCCTCGCTCCTGCTCACCCAGCTCGACGCCGCGACGAACATCGCGGACGAAGCGGACGCGGACTGGACGGGCCTGCTCCGCGTTTGGCACGCCTTCGAGGTGTATAACCAGCGGTACAGCGTCGAGGTCCGGCCGAAGCAGGTCATGGATCTGTTGGCGACCGACCCCAACCTGCCCGACTCGCTGTGCCGGTCGCTCGACCGGGTGGCCTCGGACCTCAACACGCTCGGCCCCGGCCCGGACACCGTCTCCGGCGCGGCGGCATCGCGGCTGATCGGGCGCATGACCTCGCTCATTCGCTACGACTGGCCGGACCGCGAGGACCACGCGGAGCTTCTTCGCCAAGTCTTGGAGCACGGAAGAGAGCTGCACCACCTCGTCGCATCGGCCTATTTCGACTACCCGGTCGAAGACCTCCGGGCGCGTTGACCCATGCAGGGCACGACTCGCTACGAAATCAGCCACGTCTCGCGGTATTCGTATTCCGCGCCGGTGGGTGGCTGCGTGATGGCGCTCTGCCTGAAGCCTCGCGACGATGAGGCGCAACGTCTTCTCAGCTTCCAGATCGCGACGACGCCGCCTTCCTCCATGAACAGCGAGGCCGATAGCTTCGGCAACGCCAAGCACGTCTTGAATATCCACCGCGAACACGAGGCGCTGGAAATCGCCGCGCTGTCAACGGTCGAGACCTCAGCCGCCGCCCCGCCATCCGGCCCGCTTGGGGCCGGCGCTTGGGCTGAGATCCGCTCATGGCGTGACTCATTCGCCTACTGGGACTTCACCCACCCCAGCGCCATCGCCCACCCCTCCGCCGCACTCGACGGCTTTGTGGAGCGGGTGGGCATCAAGCCGGATGGCGACCCGCTGGAAGCCCTCACCGGGCTCTCCGAGACGCTGCACCGCAGCTTCGAGTACGTGCCGGGGAGCACGTCGGTGGCCTCGCCAATCGACCACATCCTGGAAAACGGGTTGGGAGTCTGTCAGGACTATGCGCACGTGATGACCGCCATCGCCCGCTCCTGGGGCGTGCCCACCCGCTACGTGTCGGGCTACGTCCCGGTGGAATCCGGCAGTGAGCCGTTGGCGTCGGCGTCCCATGCCTGGGTGGAATGCCTGCTGCCCGGCTTGGGCTGGACCGGCTTCGACCCCACCAATGGCTGCCTGCCCAGGGAGGGTCACGTGCGCGTCGCGGTGGGCCGCGACTACCAGGACGTCGCCCCAACCCGCGGCGTCATGCACGGCGGCGGCGAGACCGAGCTGGAGGTGGACGTGCGCATGAGGCGCTTGGAGTCCGTCTCTTGACAGGAGTGAGACAGTTTTCTTGTGGAACGATTGTTATGTACGAAAAGCGGATGCGGGGCTTCCTGACGGGAGACGTCCCGCGACGGTAGGGAGGAATTCGATGCGGTCTTCGCTTTGGAAACTATTGGTAGTGCTGGCTCTGCCGCTGCTTCTATTGCTGGCGTGCACGGACGAGCCTCCCACGCCGACTCCAACACCGCCGCCTACCGCGACGGCGGCGCCCACGCCAACGCCAACACCGCTGCCGCCCTACAAGATCGGCGCGATGGACGCCCTCAGCGGCGTCGCCGAGTCCTACGGCAACCCGATTTTGCAGGCCAAGCTCTTGGCCGTGGAGGAGATCAATGCCGCGGGCGGCATCGACGGCAGGATGCTGGAGCTCATCGTCGAGGACTCCAAGTGCGCCGCGCAGGACGCCATCACCGCCTATAACAAGCTGACCGACGTGGACGGCGTCAAGATCATCCTCGGCGGTACGTGCAGCGGCTCGACGCTCGGCGCGGCCCCACTGGCCGAGCAAGAAGGCGTCGTCATGCTCTCCGCCTCGGCCACCAGCCCCGACATCGCCGGCGCGGGCGACTACATCTTCCGCACCGCCATCAACGACCTCCAGCTCGGCATCGACATCGGCAACACGCTCTGGGTCGACGGCATCCGCAGCATCGCCACCATGACCGAGTCCACCGACTATGCGGAGGGCGCGCGCAGCACGTCCGTCGCGCGGTTCCAGGAGCTGGGCGGCAGCGTGGTCGCGGAGGAGGGCTTCTCCTCCGAAGTCGTCGATTTCCGCAGCCAGTTGACGAAGCTGATCAACGCAAACCCCGACGCAATTCTCCTGGCAACCCAGGGCGAGGCCGCCGGCGGGACCATCATGAAGCAGGTCCGCGAGTTGGGCTACGACGGACCGATCTACTCGGAGATCGTGCCGTCTCAGCCCGTAGCCCTCAACATCGCGGGCGACGCCGCCACCGGCCTGAAGGCCATTATTCCCAACCCCGACTTGACCACCGACACCGGCAAGCAATTCCTGACCAACTTCCGCGAGCGCTATAACACGGTCGCGACGCTGCCGTGGTTCCAGGGTTCCGCCTACGACGATGTCTACATCGCCGCGGAGTGCCTGAAGGAGACCGGGGACGACCAGAACGCCGACGGCTTCAGGGACTGCCTCTACGACCTCACCTGGAGCGGCGCAATCGGTGACAACTACAGCTTCGACGAGAACGGCGACGTCGTCGGGCTCTCCAACGTTGTCATCGAGGTCCTGCCGACGGCCGAGCGGACCGAGGAGAATGGCGGCTTCCGGGTGCTGGGCCCCGCCGAGACCCCTTAGGCAGTCGCCGGCAAGGAAGACCGAGGCTTCAGGCGCCTGACCGGAAGCGGTCGAGGCGCAGAAGCGAGATATCGTGGGCCGTCTCGCCCCGCGTGGCGAGGTCGGCCATGATCTCGCCGACGACGCTGCAGAACTTGAAGCCGTGCCCGGAAAATCCGGCGGCGAAGAAGACGTTCGGAGAGCCGGGGAGCGCGTCGATGATGAAGTGCTCGTCGGGCGAGTTGGTGAACATGCACGCCCTCAGCGCCATCGTCGGGCCGTTGGCGTCGGGGAAGTAGCGGGCGACCGCCTGCCGCAGCACCGCCTCATCTTCGTCCCGGCAGTCCCGGTCGAGGCCTTCGGCCGTCGTCGCCTCGCCGAGGTGGTGCAGCTTGCCGATCTTGAATCCCGGCACGCCGAACACCGGGAAGGCATAGTAGTCCCCCTCCTCGAACTCACCGACGACGACCGGGAGCGAGCCGGGCGCGTAAAGCTCTGGGCGCAGCGGCTGGAACCAGCCCATCACCTGGCGCTCCGGCGTCAGCAGGTCGTCCAAGGACGGCAGCAGCGGGCCCGTCCAAGCGCCGGCGCTGAAGACCAGCGACCCGGCCTCGTACGATCCCCGGTCCGTCTCGACCCGCACGCCGCCCCCGTTGCAATGCCACTCCACACCGCCTCGCGGGCCCGCACGTCGGCCCCGCGCTCCAAGGCGGCATTGACGTGGTTGACGATGCACCGCTCCGAGAGCAGGAAGCCGCCGTCCGGCTGGTAGACCCCCATCCAACCCTCCGGCAACCGGCAGCCGGGAAACCGGCGCGCGACCTCGGCGCTGGCGAGCGCCTCGTGCGGCAGATCGTGTTCCAAGCAGGAGCGCAGCGAGCCCGTCACCACCTCGCCGTTCGCCGGCCCCGTGTCCAGGGAGCCGACAACATGGAGGATCTGCTCCCCGCTCGCCGCTTCCAGCTCGCGCCAACGCTCGTAGGAGCGCCGCAGCAGCGGCACGTAGGACGGGTGCTCGAAGTAGGCCAGCCGGATGATCCGGCTGACGCCGTGCGACGAGCCGAAGTCGTTCGGAATATCGAAGCGTTCAAGTCCCAACACGCGCAGGCCGCGGCTCGCCAGCTCGTACACCGCCGCCGACCCCATGCCGCCCACGCCCACGACGATCACGTCGTACGTCCCGTTCGCCTTCATCCGACGCGGCCACCTGCGGCCATCGAACTGCGGAGCGTCACGCTCCCGCCGCCTTGGATTCGAGGCACTTGAAGAAGCGGTCGATCTGCGTCTTGGCGACGGTGGACATCAGGCGCTGCCCGGCCCGCGCCAGCACGCCCGTCACCTGCACGTCGCCATCGAAGGCGAGCGTCGTCGCGCCGTCATCCTCCGCCGTAAGGCCGACCCCGCCCTCGCCCCTGACGTTCGTCCGCGCCCCGGAGCCCTGCACCACCATCCGGTAAGACGACGGCGCCGTCTTCTCCACCACCTCCAAGGTCGCCTTGTAGGACCCCGAAACGACGCCCACGCGCACCGACACCTCGATCTCGTAGTGGTCCGGCGCCACGATGTCGAATGACCGGACGCCCGGCACGCACTCCCGCACCGCGCCCGGGTCCATGAGCGTCTCCCACAGCCGTTCCCGGGGCACGTCGAACCGGTAGCTGCCGTCGAGCTTCATGCAGGCACTCTAGCAGGGCTCAGAGGCCCGCGCGAGCGGCGGACTGCCAGGACGGGCCGTATCTGCTACACTCCGCGCTATCAAAGCGCGCGTGCGCGAATCCCAAGCGGCAACGGGAGGCGAAGCATGGCGGACGTTCCGGTCGAAATCACCATCAACGGACGGCCTTACAGCGGCGAGGTCGAGCCCCGTCAGCTGCTCGTGCACTTCATTCGGGAGAACGCGGGGCTGACGGGGACGAAGGTCGGCTGCGACACCAGCCAGTGCGGCTCCTGCACCGTGCAGCTCGACGGCGCCTCCGCGAAGGCGTGCACCGTGCTCACCGTCCAGGCGTCGGGCTCCTCGGTCCGAACGATCGAGGGGCTTGCCGGCGACGACGGCCTGCACCCCCTGCAGGAAGCGTTCTGGAACAAGCACGGGCTGCAATGCGGCTTCTGCACGCCGGGCATGATCATGGCGGCCGAGGAGCTATTGCGGACGAACCCCTCGCCGACGCGCGACGAGATCCGCCACGGCCTGGAGGGCAACATCTGCCGTTGCACCGGCTACCAGAACATCGTGCGGGCGGTCGAAGAGGCCGCCGGCGCCATGGGAGGGAGTTAGGCCATGACCACCCGCGTATTCAGTTCCGGCATCCGCCGCCGTGAAGACCCAAGGCTCATCACGGGACGCGCCTCCTACACCGACGACATCACGCTGCCCGGGATGGTGCACGCGGCCATCCTCCGCAGCCCCTACGCCCACGCCAACATCAAGTCCATCGACACCGGCGGCGCCGCGTCCCAACCCGGCGTCCTCGCCGTCTACACCGGAGAGGACACCGACGGCGTGCTCAACCCCCTCCCCTGCGCCTGGCTCATCCCCAACTCCGATCTCAAGACGCCGGCGCATCCCGCCATCGCCAAGGACCGCGTCCGCTACGTCGGCGACGCCGTCGCCGTGGTGGTGGCCGAATCCCGCTACGCGGCCGAGGACGCCCTGGAGCACATCGAGGTCGACTACGAGCCGCTCGATGCCATCATTAACCCAAAGGCAGCGGCCCAAGACGGCGCACCGCAGCTCCACGACGACGTCCCGAACAACATCGCCTTCACCTGGGCGGTGGCCGGCGGCGACACCGACGCGGCCTTCGCCGAAGCGGCCGTCACGGTGGGCGACACCATCACCCTCCCCCGCCTGATCGCCAACCCCATGGAGCCCCGCTCGGCCATCGCGCAGTGGGTCGGCATCACCGGCGACCTCACCCTCTGGAGCACGTCGCAGAACCCCCACATCGCGCGCTTCCTGACCTCGGTCGTGACCGGAGTCCCCGAGCACAAGGTGCGGGTCATCGCCCCCGAAGTCGGCGGCGGCTTCGGGAGCAAGATCCCCTACTACGCCGACGAGGCGATCGCGTCGTTCTGCTCCATGCGCCTCGGCGTGCCGGTGAAGTGGACCGAAACCCGCAGCGAGAACTACCAGGTCACCACCCAGGGCCGCGACCACATCGAAGAGGTCGAGATGGCGGCCACGGCCGACGGCAAGATCACCGGCCTCCGCACCACCGTCTACGCCGGTCTCGGCGGCTACCTCTCCACCGCGGCTCCTGGCGTCCCGACGATCCTGCACGGCCTGATGTACTCGGGCGCCTACGACATCCCCAACATCGGCGGGACCGTCTACGGCGTCTTCAACAACGGCGCCCCGGTCGACGCCTACCGGGGCGCGGGCCGTCCCGAAGCGACGATGCTCATCGAGCGTCTCGTCGACCTGCTCGCCGCCGAACTCGACATGGACCCGACCGAGCTGCGCCGCAAGAACCTGATCCCCAAGTTCGAGAACGGCCACGACGTCGCCACCGGCATCACCTACGACAGCGGCGACTACGAGGCCACGCTCGACGCCTGCCTCAGCGCCGCCGGCTACGAATCGCTCCGCGCCGACCAGGCGAAGGCGCGGGAGGAGGGCCGCTGCGTCGGCATCGGCGTCTCCACCTACGTCGAAATCTGCGGCCTCGGCCCCTCGCAGGTCGCGGGCGCGGTCGGCTTCCAGGGAGGTCTCTGGGAGAGCGCCATCGTCCGCTTCCACCCCACCGGCAAGGTGAACGTGATGGTCGGCTCCTCGCCCCACGGCCAGGGAGAGGAGACGACCTTCGCCCAGATCATCGCCGAGGAGGTCGGCGTGGACGTCGACGACGTCGAGGTCATCCACGGCGACACCGACCTGACCCCGATGGGCTGGGGCACCTACGGCAGCCGGACGACGGCCGTCTCCGGCGCCGCGGTCACGCTGGCGGCCCGGAAGGTCAAGGAGAAATCGAAGGCCCTCGCGGCCCACCTGCTGGAGGCCGCCGCGGAGGACATCGAGTACGAGGACGGCCGCTTCTTCGTCCGCGGCTCGCCCGACCAGCACAAGACGATTCAGGACATCGCGCTCATGGCGAACGTCGCCTGGAACATGCCCGAGGGCATGGAGCCCGGCCTCGAAGCCAGCGCCTTCTACGACCCGCCGAACTTCACCTACCCCTTCGGCGCGCACCTCGCGGTGGTCGAGGTCGACCCCGCGACGGGCCGGATCGACCTGCAGCGCTACTACGCGGTCGACGACTGCGGCGTGCAGATCAACCCCATGATCGTCGAGGGCCAGGTGCACGGCGGCGTGGTCCAAGGGGTCGGGCCGGCCCTGTGGGAGGGCGCCGTCTACGACGACGACGGCCAGCTCCTCACCGGCACCATGCTCGACTACGCCCTCCCGCGCGCCGACGCGCTGCCCGACATCGAGGTGCGGTCGAACACGACCCCCTCGCCGCACCACCCGTTGGGCGTGAAGGGCGTGGGCGAAGCCGGCACCATCGCGTCCACGCCGACGGTCTACAACGCCGTCATGGACGCCCTGCGGCCGCTCGGAGTTACCGCTATCGACATGCCGTTGACGCCGGAGAAGGTCTGGCGGGCGATCGGCGACGCGCGGAACGGAGGCTAGGCATGTATCCGGCACAGACAACGTACCAACGCGCGAGCTCGGTGGCCGAGGCCGTCCAGGCGCTCGCCGGCAACGAGGGCGCCAAGCTGCTGGCCGGCGGGCATAGCCTCATCCCGTTGATGAAGCTGCGGCTCGCCGGGCCTGTGGTGCTCGTCGACATCGGGCACATCGACGCTTTGAAGGGCGTCACCGCCGACGGCGGCGGGCTGTCCATCGGCGCATTGACCACGCACGCGGAGATCGCGGCGTCCGCCCTGGTGCAGGAGCGCGCGCCGCTCCTCGCCGAGGCCGCGGGCGTGGTGGGAGACCCCGCCGTCCGCAACCGCGGCACCATCGGCGGAAACGTCACCCACGGCGACCCCGCGTCCGACCCTCCGACGGCGCTGCAGGCGTTGGGCGCCTCGTTCAACGTCACAGGGCCCGGGGGCGAGCGCAGCATCGCGGCGTCCGACTTCGCGACGGGTCTCTTGGAGAACGTCCTCGAAGAGAACGAGGTCCTCACCAGCGTGTCGGTCCCCGGCGTCCCGTCCGGCTCCGGCTCGGCTTACGTCAAGTTCCCCCACCCCGCCTCGCGCTACGCCGTGGTCGGGGCGGCGGCGATCGTGGCCGTCGACGGGGGCAGCTGCTCCTCGGCGACCATCGTCGTCGGTGGCGTCGAGGCGACGCCGGTGCGGGCGTCGTCCGTCGAGCAGGCCCTGGTGGGCTCAGACTTGGGTGACGCGGCGCTCGCCGCGGCCGCCGCGGCCGTGGCGAACGACCTCGGCGGCGACCCGATGAGCGACATCTTCGCCTCCGCCGACTACCGGCGGGCGATGGCCGAAGTCTACGTGCGCCGAGCGCTCGCCACCGCCGCGTCGCGGGCGGGCTAGGGCCTTCGCGCCAAGGACACGGACCTTGGAGCAAGCCGCCCCCGCCCCGCTGCCTGCGTCCGTCGACGCCCTGCAAGCGACGCTGCAGAAGGAGTTGTACGTCGCCGACCGCGCCTTGGCGATGTCGATCTACCTGGCGCTGCGGTTGCGGCGTCCCCTCTTCCTCGAAGGCGAGGCCGGCGTCGGCAAAACGGAGGTCGCGCGCGCCCTATCCTCGGCGCTTGGAGCGCGCCTCATCCGGCTCCAATGCTACGAAGGCCTCGACGTCACCCAGGCGGTCTACGAGTGGAACTACTCGCGCCAACTGCTGCACATCCGCCTGCTTGAGGCGGAGGGCGGCGTCGACCGGAAGGACGCCGAGCAGGAGCTCTTCAGCGAGGAGTTCCTCATCAAGCGTCCTCTCCTCCAGGCCCTTGAAGGCGCGGGGCCGACGGTGCTCCTCATCGACGAGCTCGACCGCGCCGACGAAGAGTTCGAGGGCTACCTGTTGGAAATGCTCGCCGACTTCCAGATCACCGTCCCGGAGGTCGGCACCTATACGGCGGACGAGCCGCCCATCGTCGTGATCACCTCGAACCGGACGCGCGAAATCCACGACGCGCTGAAGCGCCGCTGCCTCTACTACTGGATCGACTATCCCGATCTCCAGAAGGAAATGCAGATTGTGCGCAGCAAGGTCCCCGAGGCCGCGCAGAAGCTCGCGGAGCAGGTCACCGCCTTCGTCCAAGAGCTAAGAGGTACGGAGCTGTACAAGGTGCCCGGCGTCGCCGAGACGCTGGACTGGACGGCGGCCCTGGTGAGCCTGAACGAGCGTGAGCTCAGCCCCTCGGTCATCGACGACACGCTCGGCGTCATGCTCAAGTACCGCGAGGACGTCCAGGCGGTGCGCGGCGAGCAGACCCGGGCCATCCTCAACCGCGCGCTGAACCGCGGGACCCGGCGCGGGGGCCGGCGTGGCTAGCCGCGAAGCCGGCCACCTCCTCCACAACCTCCTGCTCTTCGGCCGCCTCCTGCGGCGACTCGGCCTCGACGTCCATTCTGGGCGGATGCTCGACGCAATCCGCGTACTGGAGGAAGTCGGGGTCGCGCGGAAGGCCGACGTCCGGGCGGCGCTGCGCACCCTTCTGGTGCACCGCAGGGAAGACCTTCCCGTCTTTGACGAAGCCTTCGACGTCTTCTGGCGTCAGCGCAAGGACCGCATGTCCTCCCTCGACCTGCGCTCGATGGGCGAGCAGCGCCGCTACCGCAGGGTCGAGGCGGGACCGCCTCCGCCGGGGCAGTCGGATGCCGGCTCGAATGCGGAGGATTCGGACGCCGACGAGGGCTACGACCGGATCGACCTGACGCAGACGTTCAGCGTGCGCGAGGTGCTGCGCCAGAAGGACTTCGCGGAGTTCACCCCCGGCGAGATGGCGCAGGCAAGGCTCTTCCTGGCCTCGCTCGACTGGAACCCCGGCGTCCGGCGCGCCCGGCGCAAGGAGCGGGGCAGGGGCCCGTGGCTCGACCTGCGCCGGACGTTGCGGGAGAGCGCGCAGTCCGGTGGCGAGCTCCTGCGTCTGAAGCGCCGCCGGCGGAAGGAGAAGCCGCGCCGGCTCGTCGTGGTCTGCGACGTCAGCGGCTCGATGGAGCGCTACACGCGAATGCTGCTCCACTTCATCCACAGCCTCTACGGCGGGTTGGAGAACCACGTCGAGGCCTTCCTCTTCGCGACGCGGCTCACCCGCGTGACGAAGCAGTTGGGGCGGCGGGACATCGACCAAGCCGTCGCCGACGTCGCCAAGGCGGTGCCCGACTGGTCGGGCGGGACGCGCATCGGGGCGGCGCTCAAGGAGTTCAACTTCAAGTGGGCGCGCCGGACGCTGGGGTGGGGCTCCATCGTCCTCATCGTCTCCGATGGCTGGGATCGCGGCGACCCCGACGCCCTGAGTGACGAGATGGCGCGATTGCGGCGGAGTTGCCGCCGGTTGATTTGGCTCAATCCGCTGGCGGGAAGCGCGGAATACGAACCGCTGACCCAGGGAATGCGGGCCGCGACGCCGTACATCGACGATCTGCTGCCGGTGCACAACCTGGCGGCGCTTCTCGACTTGGCGCACCACTTGAACGCACTGGGATCGAGTTGGCCGGTGCGGAAGCAGTCTCCCGCGCCGGCGGAGGAGATGGCTGAGGCCGCGGCGGCGCCGGCGGCCCCGGCGCAGCGGTCGTGGCATTCGGACGCCAACCCGTCGTTCCGCCATCCGATGTGGGGGCGCGGCGAACGCGGCCGCGACCCGTAGCGCCCCGCCCGTAGGGTAGAATCACGCCATCACGAGGGGGCGGTGACGCGATGGCCGGTATGGCAACCATCCGTAAGCGGTTGAACGTGTGGCCAACTGTCCTGACCGTGGCGGCAGTAACCGCCGTGGCTATGCTCCTAGCCTCGTGCGTCGGTGACGGCGCCGTCCGCATGGGAACCGAGGGCGCCTATCCTCCCTACAACTTCATCAACGATCAGGGCGAGGTCGACGGGTTCGAGCGGGAGTTGGGCGACGAGCTGTGCCGCCGCGCCGACCTGGAGTGCACCTGGGTCACCAACGACTGGGAGACCATCATCTCCAACCTGGTGGACGGCAGGTACGACACCATTATCGCCGGCATGAGCATCACCGCCGAGCGGGACGAAGTCATCGACTTCACGCAGCCGTACATCCCGCCAATTCCGTCCGTCTATTTCGCCGTGGCGGGCGCCGGTGACGAAGTGGTCAACGGCACGGTCGCGGCCCAGGTGGCCACCATCCATGCCGACTATCTCTCCGCTTCCGGCGCAACCTTCGTCGAATACGAATTGGTCGGAGAGCTGATCGAGGCCGTCCTCAGCGGCGAGGTGGACGCGGCCCTCGTCGACCGCGAGTTCGCTCACACGGTCATCGCCGAGCATGGCGGCAAACTGACCGTAGTCGGCCCCGGCGTCCCGCTCGACTCCGGCATCGGCATCGGCGTCCGCGAGGACGACACCGATCTGAAGGACAAGCTCGACGAAGCCATCGCCTCCATGAAGGCCGACGGCTCCCTCAACAACCTCATCCGCAAGTGGTTCGACGCCGACGCCGACACCTTCTGACCAACCGCCCCACCGCGCTTCGCCCCACCCTCCCCCACCACAAACCTCCTTCCCTCTGGGAGGGACTGAGGGCGGGCACCCGGAACAGCGCACGGGCAGGCGCGGGGCGGTCCGCCCCCTCTCCCGCTGGGAGAACCGTCCCCTCAAACCTCCCTCTCTCTGGCAGGGACTGAGGGCGGGCACCGGAACGCCCACGGGCAGGCGCCTGGGCGGTCCGCCCCCTCTCCCGTTGGAGACCTTTGCACAACTCCCGCCGCTGGTTGGAAAACTGGTGGAGTGGGGTGGTCTTCCCTCTCCCCCTCTGGGGGAGATTTGAGAGAGGGCGCGCGCCGCTAGGCGCGCGAGCGCCCGCAGGGCGCTGCTCCCCCAAGGTTACGCAAAGGTCTCCGCTGGGAGAGGGTTGGGGTGAGGGCGGGGGGTGGGGAAGGGTGCGCCCCCTCCCATGTAGGGGCGACTCGCGAGTCGCCCGTCCCCTCCGGCCACTCCCCCTCTGGGGGAGACCACCTCCCGCCTCTCCCCCTCTGGGGGAGACTGAGAGAGGGCGCGCCGTCAGGCGCGCGAGCGCCCGCAGGGCGCTGCTCCTTGCCCCGTCCGTTCACGCCTCGCTCAGCGTTGAATCTCCCTACTCCCCCCAGCCTCGCCACTCCTGTGGCGGCCACGGTGACACGCACCCTTTGACACCCCGCGTCACCGCTGGTAATCTAACGATAGAGAACGCATGTTCTCGCGGGCCCAAGCCCACAATGGCGGTCCACCGGCCGCCAGTCCGCCCTTAGAGGGGGCGAAGGCACTGCCTCTAACAGTGCATGGGCGAGGCGAAAGAACGCCGGATCGGCCCCTAGGCCGTCTTGCTCGGAGCGCGCCCGGGCAAGACGGCCGTCTAGGGAGACCGTGGCAGGCCGTTCGAGCCTGCGGGCGGGGTTGCGGGTCGGTGTCTCCCGCGGTGGGCCACGAAACGCTCCTATAATGGGAGCAAAGGCGGGAGGGCCACCATGCGCATCGGCGATCTTCAATTCGACTTCCTGATCGACGGCTCGATGCGGATCGACGGCGGCGCCTACTTCGGCGTCGTGCCCCGCGTCCTCTGGGAGCGGGGGGCGCCCCCCGACGAGCGCAACCGCGTCACCCTCGACATCAACTGCCCCCTCATCCGCGCCGGGGGTAAGAACATCGTCGTCGACACCGGCCTTGGTCTGAAGCACCCTGAGAAGCTCCAGAACCAATTCGTCATGAAGGCCGGACGGCTCCTCGACGAGCTGCGCGGCCACGGGCTCGGACCCGCCGACGTCGACTATGTCGTCTTCAGTCACCTGCACTTCGACCACGCCGGCGGCGCCACCTACACGACCCCCACCGGCGCGCTCGCCACCACCTTCCCCAACGCCCAGTACCTCGCGCAGCGGGCCGACTGGGAGGAGGCCACCCACCCCAACGAGCGCAACGGCGCGGGCTACTTCGAGGCCGACCTCGCCCCCCTCGAGGGAAACCGTCAGCTTGAGCTCCTGGACGGCGACACCGAAATCGTCCCCGGCGTCCACTGCAAGCGCACCGGCGGCCACACCGCGGGCCACCAGATCGTCCTCCTCGAAGTCGAAGGCCGGAAGGCCTGCTTCTTCGGCGACCTCATCCCCTCCGCCGCCCACCTGCCCATGCCCTACGCCCAGAGCTTCGACCTCTACCCCATCGACACCCTGAACGCGAAGCGCGACCTCCTGACGCGGGCCTACGACGAGCAGTGGCTCGTCCTCTTCGATCACGAGATCGAACACAAGGCCGGCTACCTGGAGCTCAACGAGCGGGGCCGCCACGTCCTCCGCCCCATCGAGGCGTAGCCGAGGGAGCGCGACGTCCTTCTAGAAGAAGCGGCGGCGGAAGAGGGCGAGGAAGCGGTCTTCGTAGCGATCGAAGACGCCCCACCGGTCAAGCTCTTCCTTGAGCTCCTGAGGGTCCACGTCGCGGCGCGACTCCAGACGGCGGAACATCGTCTCGATGCTCTCCACGGCGGCGTGGGGTAGGCCCGAGAACGGGTCCGACCGAAGCATGCCGCGCTCCTCGAGTTCCCCCACATTACCGGGGGCCGAGGCCGCCGTGTACTCATAGATGAACTTCAACAAAGCGACGTCCCACAGCTCGTCCGGCCCCCGCAGCACGACGGCCAAACTCTCCTGCTTGCGGTCGAGGTCGTCCTTCACCCGTTCGGCGACACCGTCGGGGTCGCCGCTCAAGATGTCCATCTTCTCCGACTCGTTGCGGTAGGAGTACATCAGGCCCGGCGAGCTTGGCCCAAGCTGCGAGGCGAGCATCCGGAACATGCGCTGCGCCTCGTCGCCGAAGCCCTGCACGTTCATCAGGTACGAGGGCGTCACCACCTCGGGCTGCCGCGAGATCAGCTTCCCCTCCCGCAGCACCGACTCGGCATCGCCGCCGGTGAGCTCCCGGTAGACGGGCTCGGTGACCATGAAGTAGCGCAGGTTGGTGACGCCGAAGGTCGCCAACTGCTGCTTGGGAGGCCGCACCACCCTCGATTGCTCAAGGGCGGCGATGATGCGTTCGTCTTCGTTCGACAAGCTAGCGCTTCTTGGCCAAAGCCCGGATCTCGTTGCGGTAGCCTTCGAGGTGCCCCTCGTACTGTTGGTCGAGATGCAGCCGCACGCGCATCCACTCCTGCTGGAACTCGGGCATCGTCTCGATGTTCCCCGGCGGCGGGCCCGACGCGCCCCGCTGGCGCATCACCTGCTCCAACTGCGCGGTGAACTGCTGTTTCAACTGTTGCAAGGCCTGCTGCCGCTGCTGTTCGCCGTAGGTCTTGAACTGCTCGCCGACGTAGGAGACACGCTCGGCGACCTCCTGGATCCCCGGCGCCCCGCTGAGCAGACTCTTGATGCCGCTCAACGCCCGTGCCGTCGTCTTCTCCGCCGCATCGTGCTTGGGCAGCTGGATGCTCGCGGTGAGCACCTCGACGGCGCCCTCGATCATGTAGGGCCGCTCCTTAGCGTCGGCCTCGGCAATCCCCGAGTTCAGGGTCTCCTCGCCCTTGAGGTAGGAGGCGGCGATCTTGCGCCCCTTCGGCGCCGCCTCCCACGAGAGCCGCTCCTCCTCCGTGGGGGGAGCGAGGTTCATGCTCTCGACCTTCTCCATCGCCTTCTCGAAGGCGCTCTTGATTTCGTCGGACACCGAAACGCTCCAGCCAAGGGGTGCGGAACAGGCCCATTATAGCAAGGAGACGGCCCTTCCTTCCTGTTGCGCGATTGACAGGCCCGCGCCGCCTTCCTACGATTCCGCTCAACTCTCGCCCCGAGGCCCACCCATGAGCGACGACGTCCAACACCTGATCGATCGGCTCGCCATCCGCGACGTGCTGGCATCCTACTACCGCGCCATCGACCGCCGCGACTGGGACGCCCTCACCAACGTCTACGCCGAGGACGCCCGCTTCAGGTCGCCGCCCCGGCTCGAGCAGAACGGCCGCGACACCATCATCGCCTCGACCAGCCGCGTCGCCGTCTACAAGCGCACCTACCACTTCATGGGCAACCACATCGCCTGGATCGACGGCGACGACGCCGACGCCGAGACCTACGCCGTCGCCCGCCACTACTACGACAAAGACGGCGAGGAGCAGGAGTACGTCATCGGCATCCGCTACCTCGACAAGCTCCAGCGGCGCGACGGGCAATGGCTCATCGTCGACCGGCTGATGCGCTATGACTTCCTACGCGGCGAGTCGCTCCTCCACCCCGGCACCAAGGTGGAGTAGGGGCACGACGCCGGCCCTTGGACGGACGCTCGTGCCGTCGTGCCCGTCGCTTCCCCGTGTGCTATTCTCCGGGCCCGCATCGGTTACGCCCACGTCACTGAGGAAAGGCGTCATCAGTCATGACTGAGTGGCTTGGCATCGAACACCTCTTCGAGCTTTCCGGGTGGGAAGCGGTTGCGGGGTTCTTGACCCCGCTGGCGGTCTTCGCCGCGTTCTTCCTTGCGCAGGTCATTCTGCCGGGAAGATGGGTCCCCGGCTACGTCGTCAACCCGGAGACCGGCGAGCCCCGCCGGTACCGGCTCAACGGCATCGTGGTCTTCGCCCTCGCGGTGATCCTGTGGGCTTTCGAGCTCATCGGGCCGCGCGACTGGTTCTTCCGGTCCGCGGTCTATGCCTTGGCCGGCGGGACGGCTCTCGCCCTTGTCCTTTCGATCATCGCGGTGTTCACCCAACCGCGGGGAGCTGTCAAGAACCCGATCGCTGCGCTTTGGTTCGGGCGGGCCCAGGAGTTGTCGTTTTTCAAGGACCGCTTCGACGTCAAGATGTACCTCTATGTCGTCGGCGGGACGATGTTGGCGCTCAACGCACTCTCCGGGGCCGCCTACCACCACCATGTGTTCGGCGCCGACGCCAACCCCGGCGTCTACATGTACGCCGCCTTCTTCACCTTCTACATTTTCGACTACTTCATCTTCGAACGCGTCCAGCTCTACACCTACGACCTGATCCACGAGAAGCTCGGCTTCATGTTGATCTGGGGCGGCCTCATCGTCTACGGGTGGCTGTACATCCTCCCGCTGTGGGGCATGGCCGCCTACCCGGACCCAGGGTTTTCGACGGCGTGGACCTATGTCTGGCTCATCGGAACGGCCGCGCTGTTCCTCGTCGGCTGGAGCATCGGCCGCGGCGCTAACTTGCAGAAGTACACCTTCAAACGCTGGCCCGACCGCAAGTTTCTCGGGATCATCGAGCCCAAGTACATCGAGGCAGGCGACCGCAAGATCCTCTGCAGCGGACTCTGGGGCGCCGCCCGCCACTTCAACTACTTCGGCGAGGGGCTCCTTTGCCTCTCCGTCGCCCTGGCATTCGGCCACTTCGGCGTGCTCTGGGCCTGGACCTACATGATCTTCATCGTCACCTTCTTCACCTTCCGGCAACATGGTGACGATAAGCACTGCGCCGAAAAATACGGCCCGGAGAAGTGGGAAGAATACAAGGCGCGGGTCCCGTACCGGATCCTTCCCGGCGTGTATTAGGCGTGCATTCCTGAAAGCCCCCAGAAGGGAGAGGGCTAGGCGTAGTCCGTGCCGCGGATGAGGCGGCCGGGATAGGCGCCGGTGTGTTCGGCCCCTTCGACGACGGGCACGCCGTTGACGATGGTGTGCTCGATGCCCGTGGCCTTGATAACGATGCGCTCCTCGCCGTTGGGGAGATCGGGCACTTTCTCTTTGGGTAGCGCGCCGATGGTATCGGGGTCGAAGACCATGACGTCGGCGGCGAGGCCGGGCTCCAAGCGCCCGCGGTCGGTGAAGCCCATGTACCCTGCCGGGAAGCCGGTGAGCTTGTGGACCGCCTCTTCGAGGGTGAGCACGCCCTTCTCGCGCACCCACTGGCTGAACACTTGCGTCGAGTACTCCGCGCCCGCGATCATGTTGAGGTGCGCGCCGGCATCCGAGACGCCGAGGATGGTGTACGGGCTGCGGATGATGGAGGCGATGGCTTCGGGGTCGGTGTTGCGGGTGCCGCTGAAGGTGAACTCGGTCTCCAGGTCTTCCGCCAAGGCAACGTCGATCATGGCGTCGAGGGGATGTTTGCCCATACGCTGGCCAAGCTCGCGGAGGGTCAGACCTTTCAGATCGGCATGCTCCGGCCGCTTGGGGCCGGTGAGGATCGTCGCGTCCCAGCGCACCGGCTTCGGCCCCGACTCCCAGGCCGCGTCGATGCCGGGCCGCATACCGTCGCGGTAGGCGGGGTCGGCAAGCAGGGCCTTCTTCTCGGCGTCCGGCTTGGGGAGGACCTCCAGCCATTCCGGTAGCACGGTGAGGACGAGGTTGTTGTCCTTCAGGTCGAAGTCCTGCGTCGTGGGACGGCAGGAACAGACGCCGTAGACCCGTCCGCCCTCCTGGTGCGTCCGCTCCATGAAGGCCAATATCTCCCGCCATCGGCCCTCCGGCGCCTGTGGATACTGGCCAAGCTCGTTCCAGCTCAGCACGCGGCCCGACGTGCGCGCCCACCGGGCGATGTCCACCTGGTCTTCCTCAGGCAGGTTCGTTCCCGAGCGGGGAGCGATCTCGATCTGGCCGAATCCGTGCCGGCCGACGACGTCGACGAGCGCGTCGATCTCGCTGACGGCCGCGAAGCGGCTGGGTACGGGGTTGCCCTCCCAATCGACGTGGGCCCGGGAGATCGACGTGGTGAAGCCTACCGCACCCGCCGCCAGGGCTTCCCGTAGGAGGCCGCACATCGCGTCGACCTCGTCCGGCGTGGCCTCGCGTTCCAGGGCGTCGGACCCCATGACGGTGTAACGCAGTGCGGAATGCCCCACCTGGCAGGCGGCGTTGAGTCCCAGGGTCTGGCCCACGCGCTCCATGTACTCCGCGAACGAGCGCCAGTCCCATTCCGGGCCCTGCTGCATCGCGCCGAGCGACATTCCCTCGACGCGCGCCAGCATGCGCATGATGTAGTCCTGGTCGTCGGGTTTGCAGGGGGCGATGGTGAAGCCGCAGTTGCCCATGACGACGGTGGTGACGCCGTGCCAAACGCTCGACGTGAGGAGGGGGTCCCACAAAACCTGCGCGTCGTAGTGGGTGTGGATGTCGACGATGCCGGGCGCGATGACGAGGCCCTTGGCATCGATCCGGCGCTTCGCCGCGCCGGAGACGTCGCCGACTTCGACGATCTTGCCGTCATTGACCGCCACGCCTCCGGGGAACTCCGCCCGGCCCGTACCGTCCACGATGCGCCCGTTCTCGATGACGAGGTCGTACGCCATGCCCGAAACCTCCGCTATGCCAAGACCTTACGCGGCACGAAGCGGCACCCTTTGGGCGCCCGCGCGCCGTGTGGCGCGCGCCCTCTCTCAGTCTCCCCCAGAGGGGGAGAGGCCCGGAGAAACCTCGGTCCGCGCATGATACGACGAGGAGGGCGTCGGGGCTACGGCGCCGGACTCCCTAGCGCCACGGAAGCGCCCCCACTACAATGGCCGCGCGCCCGCCGCCCCATGGGCGTTAGGAGCCACCGCAATGCCCCTCCGAGACATCCACACGCTGCTCGACGACCTCATGTTCGGCGAAGGGCCGCGCTGGCACGAGGGCGCCCTCTGGTTCTCCGACATGCACGCCCATGAGGTGGTCCGCGTCGAGCTGGAGGGCGGCCGCGCCGACACCGTCGTCCACGTGCCGAACCGGCCCTCCGGCCTCGGCTTCGACCCCGACGGACGCCTACTCATCGTCTCCATGACCGACCACAAGCTGCTGCGCCACGTCGACGCCGGTCTCGAAGAGGTCGCCGACATGAGCGCCCTCGCCGGCGGCCCTTGCAACGACATGGTCGTCGACGCGAAGGGCCGGGCCTACGTGGGCAACTTCGGTTTCGACACCTTCGGAGGCGCGCCGCAGCAGGACACGGTGCTCATCCTCGTCACGCCCGAGGGCGACGTCCGCGCCGTCGCCGACGGCCTTTCCTTCCCCAACGGCATGGTCGTCACGCCCGACGGCAAGACGCTGATCGTCGGCGAAACGCGCGGGCTGCGCCTCACCGCCTTCGACATCGAGGACGACGGCTCACTCTCCAACCGCCGGACGTGGGCCGACCTCGATTTCGGGCCCGACGGCATCGCGCTCGACGAGGAGGGCTGCATCTGGCTCGCCACGCCGCGGGGGCCGGGATTCATCCGCGTCGCCGAGGGGGGCGGGGTCAAGGAGATCATCGAGTCGGACATGCTGGGGATCGCCTGCGCACTGGGCGGCGAGGACCGAAAGACGCTCTTCCTCCTCGAATCGAAGGAGTCGAATCCCCAGAAGATCGAGGGCCGGGGTAACGCCCGCATCCGCTACACGCGGGTCGAGGCCGCCGGCGTGGGCATACCCTAGATGCCGCTCAAGTTCACCGACCGCGCCCGCGAGGCGCTGGCCGAGTTGCTCGACTCAGAGGACCACGAGCCGGGCCACCTTATCCGCATGGTCTCCGACATCTACGGCGGCTTCCACCTCGTCTACGGCGAGCGCAAGGAGACCGACCAGGTCGTCGAGTTTGAAGGGCGGCCCATTCTCGTCATCGACGCCTCGATCAGCGAGCACCTCGTGGAGCACATCAAGGGTGACACGCTCGACGTGGAGATGACCGACGACGGCCCGTCGCTGCGCGCCATCTCCTAGCCGCTTTTGACGCTCCGCGGCCCCGCGCGTACACTCGGCCCATGACCGTGACGGCCACCATCTTCATCCATGGGCGCGAAGGGACCTTCGACCAGTTCGACGAGATGGCGGAGGCGACGGAAGAGGCGGAGGAGGCCTTCGCCTTCGACTGGAGCGAGGGCCGCCTGATCGAGTGGGGCGCGTCCAGTTTCAGCGAGGCGGCCCGCCGTTCCACCGCCGCCTCTGTCGGCATCGGAGCCGCGGTGACCAAGGCGGCAGGCCAGCTTCTCGATCAGATGGACGCCTGTCGGCTAGCATCGACGCGCGTCGTCGGACACAGCAAGGGCGGGGCGGTGGCGCTCCAGGCCATCGTCGAGATCATCAAGGGACGGCGGAACCCCGGCATCACGACAGTGACCACGCTCGACCCGTCCATCTCGAAGCGGGCCAGCCTCGGGATCCGCTTCAACGCCTGGGCCTCGAAGTGGCCGTGGCTCCAGGGGCGGCTCTCCGGCGAGCCCCGCTTCGACCTCCTCGACATCGGCGAGATCCGCCGCTTTCTGCTGAGTAAGCGGCTCCCCGCGCCGCTCGCCGCCGCCGGCATCACGCTGTGGAACCTACGGTTCACCCGCTGGTCGTCTGAGATTCCCGGCGCGCACAACCTCTACATCGGCGGCGGCCACCGGTCGGCGTTCAAGCATCCCCGCGTGCTCGAGGCGGTCCGGCGCTAACCGCCGCGACCGCACATCGACGACACCCGCCTGGAGGAGAGAGCCGTGGCGATCACGCCGTTCACCATCGACATCCCCGATGAGGACCTGGCCGACCTGAAGCGCCGCCTCGAAGAGACGCGCTGGCCCGACGAGATTCCTGGATCGGGCTGGGACTACGGCTCGAACCTCGCTTATGTCAAGGAGCTGTGCGAGTACTGGCGCGACGTCTACGACTGGCGCGCCCACGAGCGGATGCTCAACGAGTTTCCGCAGTTCAAGGCCGACGTCGACGGTCTCGGCATCCACTTCATCCACGTCAAGGGCAAGGGTCCCAACCCCATGCCGCTGGTGATCACCCACGGCTGGCCCAGCTCCTTCTTCGAGATGTACAAGGTCATTGGGCCACTGTCGGACCCCGCGAGCCACGGCGGCGACCCCGCCGACGCCTTCGACGTCGTCGCGCCGTCGCTGCCCGGCTACGGCTTCTCCGACCACGCCCGTGAGCGCGGCATGGACACCAAGGCCATCGCCGCCCTCTGGGTGCGGCTGATGGGGCAGCTTGGCTACGAGCGGTTCGGCTCGCAGGGCGGCGACTGGGGCGCGGGCGTGACCACCGCGCTCGGGGTCAACCATCCCGACCGGATGATCGGGGTGCACCTGAACATGGTCACCGCCCAGATCGACGAGGCGAAGCTGACGCCTGAGCAGCGCGAGTGGTGGGAGAACCTGAAGGCCTACCGGCAGGAGGAGTGGGGCTACGTCCACCTCCAGGGCACCAAGCCGCAGACGGCGTCCTACGGCCTCAACGACTCGCCCTCAGGGCTCGCAGCATGGATCGTCGAGAAGTGGCGGCGGTGGAGCGACTGCGGCGGCGACGTCGAGCGCAGCTACACCAAGGACGAGCTGCTCACCAACATCTCGATCTACTGGTTCACCCAGAGTATCGGATCGTCGATGCGCCTCTACAAAGAGACCTTCCGCGGCTCGACGACGCCGCGGCCCTCGCCCCGCATCGAAGTTCCCACCGGCGTGGCCACGTTCAAGGAGGCGAACCGCCCCTCCGCGCGTGCTCGCCGAACACGCCTACAACCTCAAGCGGTGGACGGACATGGAGCAGGGCGGCCACTTCCCCGCGATGGAGAACCCCGGCGGCCTCGTCCACGAAGTCCGCGAGTTCTTCCGCCCTCTCCGCTAAGCGAAACGCAAACTAAGGAGGCGTCCCATGCCTATCGATGGACTCGGAGTCGTATCCCGCGCGGCGGGCGAGCCGGCCCTCGTCGAAGACATCGTCATCGACGATCCGGGGCCCGGCGAGGTGCTGGTTCGGGTCCAGGCCAGCGGTGTCTGCCACACCGACCTGCACTACAAGCTGGGGAACATCACCGACGAGTTCCCCTTCCTGCTCGGCCACGAGGGCGCGGGCATCGTCGAGGCCGTCGGCGAGGGCGTCACCGAGCCCGCGGTCGGCGACTACGTCATCCTCGCCTGGCGGGCCCCATGCGGCGCCTGCCGGTTCTGCGCCATCGGCCAGCCGCACCTCTGCTCGGCCAGCCTCAACGCCGAGCCCCGCATGAAGACGAAGCGCGACAACCTGACGCTGAACCCGGCCCTCGGCATCGGGACCTTCTGCACCCACACCGTCGTCGCCGCCAAGCAGGCGGTGCCCGTGCCCACGAGCTGCCCGCCGCCGCAGGCGTCGCTCATCGGCTGCGGCGTGATGACGGGCGTCGGCGCGGCGCTCTACTCGGGGCAGGTGCGCCGGGGGAGCTCGGTGGCGGTCTACGGCTGCGGCGGCGTCGGCTGCAGTGTCATCATGGGCGCCAAGCTGGCGGGGGCGCGCACGATCATCGGCGTCGACATCGCGGCAAACAAGCTCGACTGGGCGAAGGAGTTCGGCGCCACCGACGTCGTCGACGCGACGGCGGGCGACCCCGTCGAGGCGGTCAAGGCGCTGACCGGCGGCAACGGCGTCGACCACTCCTTCGAGGCCGTCGGCACGCCGCAGACGCTGCTCCAGGCGCTCTGGAGCCGCGACCTCGCCGGGACCTGCACGCTGATCGGCGTGCCGAGTCCAGACATGGTGGTCGAGGTCCCCATGCTCCAATTCTTCGGCCTCGGCGGGGCACTGCGCGTGAGCTGGTACGGCGACTGCCTTCCCTCCCGCGACTTCCCCATGCTCGCCGATTGGTACGCCAAGGGCGCGCTCGACCTCGACCGCGTGGTGACGCGGCTTATCAAGCTCGACGAGACGGAGCCGGCCTTCGAGGCCATGGAGCGGGGCGAGACGCTGCGCTCGGTGATCGAGCTCTAGGCGCGGGTTACTCCCACCACATCTTGTTGGGAGCGTCGCCGGTGAGGATGCGGGCCATGAGCCGGCCCAGCCGGACGCTGTAGTTGGTGCCGCGGTCCTCGGGGTAGATCTGGGTGGTGTTGGCCAGCCAGAGGTCTTCGATCGGCGTCTTCAGCGAGGGGATCTGCTTGGAGTAGTCGAGGCCGATGATGGGCTGGGCCGCGTTCTCGCGGTGGTAGCTCCACTCGATAACCGACGACTCGTCGAAGTCCGGCGCGATGCGCTTGATGGCGGGCACGTAGTTCGCCCAAAGCTCGTCGGGCGACATGTCGTAGAACTTGTCCTCGCGGGCGACGTAGTTGGAGAGATAGACCAGATGCCGTCCGCCGTAGAGCGACTTGTCCACGAAGTTGGTGTGCTCGATCATCCCCACGAATGGGATCGTGGGGTCGGCGATGTTGATCCAGTAGTAGGGCGTGAGCGGCCGGTCGAGGTGCATCACGATCAGATGGCCGCCTCGTAGCGCACCTTGGTCAGCAGCGCCTTGTAGTCGTCGGGCAGCTCGGGGACGAGGGCGGGCACGACGTAGGACGGCGACGTGGCGAGAATGGCGTCGAAGTTGCGCGTCTCCTCCTTGCCGTCGCGCTCCACGACCAAGCCCGTCGCCCGGCCGTCCTCGACGACGACGCGCTTCACCGTCGCGGGTAGTACAACTCGCCGCCCCCGTCCGGGATGGCGCGCTCCAGCGCCTCGAAGATCTCGGCGAAGCTGCCCATGGGGTAGCCGAGGCGCTCACGCCCCCTCAGTCCCTTGTCGCGTGAGGTGGTGCGGAGGTAGATCTTGCCCCAGAGCCAGGCCATCGAGACCTCGTCGGCGTGGTCGCCGAACTTGCCGCGCAGCAGCGGGCCCCAGACCACGTCCAGCGCCTTCTGCCCGATGCGCTTGCGCAGCCAGTCGCGGGCGGTGACGTGCTCGTACTCGCGGGGCCAGTACTTCTTGCGCTGGAGGAAGAGCGTGACGAAGCCCAGGCGCAGGCGCTGGAAGAGGTTCAGCGGCTTGAAGCGGAGCAGGTCGAGCGGCGTGGTGAAGGGGTGAATCTCGCCCTGGCTGTAGAAGCCGACGCTCGATTCGATCCATGCCAGCTTGTCGCCGAGGCCGAGCTCCTCGATCAGCTCGACGATCGAGGTGTCGCTGCGGAAGAGGTGGTGGTAGCCGCGTTCGAGCCGGCCGCCCCCGACGTCGAAGGTCGACGCCTGCCCCCCCAGGAACGGGGCCCGTTCGTACACGACGGGCTTGTGGCCGCGGCGCGTGAGTTCGTATGCGGCCGCCAGTCCAAGCGCGCCGCCGCCAATGATCCCGACTTCCATCAATTCTTAAGTTTACACCAGGGAAGCGCGGGGTCCGGCCTCGCTACAGCAGCGCCCCGCCGATGGGGGCGAGGTGGGCGACGTCGTTGACGCCGATCACGAGCTTGCTGTCGTCGACGAGGCTGACCGTGGAGATCGAGGTGTTCTGGAGGCGGAAGCGCATCGCGCCGTCGAACGGCCGGTCGAGGATGTAGTTCAGGGCGGCGTTGATGAAGCCACCGTGGGCGATGAGGGCGTAGGTGCCGCCGTCGTCCTTGACGGGGCCGGAGAAGACCTCGCCGATGGCCTTGGACGCCCGCTCGTAGAGCTGCGCCGCGCTCTCTCCGCCCTGGTGCTCGTAGCCGATGGTGTAGACCTTCGTGCGCTTCAGAAAATTAGAGGCGCGGCGACGATGTTCTTCAGGGCTCTGCTCGAGCCGCTCGCCGGCGTCGATCTCGCGGAATCGGCCGTCGAAGGTGATGGGCAGGCCGGTACGGGCGGCGACGGCCTCGGCGGTCTGCCGGGCGCGGGCCATCGTGCTCGAATAGATGCCCGTCAGGCCTACGGAGGCCAGCCGCTCCGCGAGCAGCTCCGCCTGCCGGACGCCGAGCTCGGTCAGGCCGTCGTTGGCGCCGTACAGGGCCTCGCCGTGTCGTATGAGTAACAGTTCCAGCGTCTTCCTCCTTCTAAACCTCCCTCCCCCTGGGAGGGACTGAGGGAGGGCCGACGGGGATTCTACTCCGCCGCCGGGTGGTTTGGTATAAGATGCGCCCGCATTCGCCGGCGGCGGTCCGGCGGGCGGCGGAGGGTCATGGGAATCGACGACATCGTGGGCGTCATGCCCGTACTGGAGCGCCACCAGTTTCGACGTGGCGGCCCTGGAACGCTACATGGCGGCCAACGTCGAGGGCTTCTCCGGCAAGGCCGAGGTCGAGCAGTTCCGCACCGGGCAGTCGAACCCGACCTACCGGATCACGTCGGGCAGCCGCCGCTACGTGCTCCGGCGCAAGCCGCCGGGCAAGCTCCTCCCCTCGGCCCACGCCGTCGACCGCGAGTACCGCGTCATCACCGCGCTCCATGAGAGCGGCGTCCCCGTGCCGCGCAGCTACGCGCTGTGCGAGGACCCGGAGGTCATCGGCACCGCCTTCTACGTCATGGACTACGTCGAGGGCCGCATCCTCTGGGACCCTTGGCTGCCCGACGCCCCCCGCGACGAGCGGCCGGCCCTCTTCGACGAGATGAACCGCGTCATGGCCCTGCTGCACCGGGTCGACTACGAGCGAGTTGGCCTCGGAGACTATGGGCGCCCGGGAAACTACTTCGAGCGGCAGATCAGCCGGTGGACGCGGCAGTACCGCGCCTCGGAGACGGAGCGCATCGAGGCGATGGAGCGGCTCATCGCCTGGCTGCCCGAGAACATCCCGGCCGGCGACGAAAGCTCGATCGTCCACGGCGACTTCCGTTCCGCCAACGTCATCTTCCACCCCACCGAGCCGCGGATCACCGCCGTGCTCGATTGGGAGC
The DNA here is from genome assembly GCA_964291475.2 of Dehalococcoidia bacterium. Classification (GTDB taxonomy): domain Bacteria; phylum Chloroflexota; class Dehalococcoidia; order SHYB01; family SHYB01; genus DAOUKH01. The sequence goes on from OZ220075.1 coordinate 43,908, forward strand.
TCTCCACCATCGGCCACCCCCTCGGCGACTTCGCCTACCACTGCATGCACCGGCGGCTTCCCCAAGCGGTCGACGGCATGGCCGAGCTCGACCTCGCCGAGCACAACATCCCGCCCGAAGACGAATACGTGGCCGCCTACTGCGAGCGCACGGGCCGGAAGGGCATCGAGAACTGGGACTTCTACGTCATCTTCAACATGTTCCGGCTGGCGGCGATCAACCAGGGCATCGTGGCGCGGGCCATGGCGGGCACGGCGTCGAGCGAGCAGGCGATGCAGAAGGGCCTACGCGCCCGAGGCATCGCCGAGGCCGGGCTGCGCGAGCTGGAACGCATCGGCGGCTGAGCCGCGGCAAAGGAGCAGACCCATATGACCGGCGAAGCAGCGATCTGGCAGGAGTCGCCGAAGACCCGCGACCTCCGCGAGCGGCTCACCGACTTCATGGAGCGCCGCATCTACCCCAACGAGCCGGTCTACGAGCGCCAACTCGACGAGGTCGGCCGCTGGCAGCCGCCGCCGATCCAAGAGGAGCTGAAGGCCGAGGCGAAAGCGGCCGGCCTGTGGAACCTCTTCCTCCCCGACTCCGAACGCGGGGCGGGCCTCTCCAACCTCGAATACGCCCCGCTCTGCGAGATCATGGGGCGCTCGCCCATCGCGCCGGAGATCTTCAACTGCTCGGCCCCCGACACCGGCAACATGGAGACGCTGGAGCGCTTCGGGACCGAGGAGCAGAAGCGCCGGTGGCTCGACCCGCTGCTCGCCGGCGAGATTCGGTCGTGCTTCTCGATGACGGAGCCCGACACCGCATCGTCGGACGCCACGAACATCCAGAGCACGATCCGGCGCGACGGCGACGAGTACGTGATCAACGGGCGGAAGTGGTGGACCTCCGGCGCCCTCGACCCGCGGTGCAAGATCATCATCTTCATGGGGCGCGCCGACCCGCCGCCCTCCGACAGCCGCCACGGTCAACACTCGATGATCCTCATCCCCATCGACACGCCCGGGGTCAACATCAAGCGCCACCTGAACGTCTTCGGCTACGACGACGCCCCCCACGGGCACGCCGAGATCGTCTACGACAACGTGCGCGTCCCGCTGACCAACATCCTGCTCGGCGAGGGACGCGGCTTCGAGATCGCCCAAGGGCGCTTGGGGCCGGGCCGCATCCACCACTGCATGCGCGTCATCGGCGTCGCCGAGCGCGCGCTGGAGAAGATGTGCCGCCGCGCGCAGTCCCGTTCGCCCTTCGGCAAGCCGCTCTCCGAGCAGACGGTCACCCTGGAGCGCATCGCCGAGAGCCGCATCATGATCGAGCAGGCGCGGCTCCTGACCCTGAAGGCCGCCTACATGATGGACACCGTGGGCAACAAGGAAGCCCGCCTCGACATCGCCCTCATCAAGGTCGCCGCCACCACCATGGCCTGCAAGATCCTCGACTGGGCCATCCAACTGCATGGCGGGGGCGGCATGTCCGACGACTTCGGCCTCGCCTACGCCTACGCCCGCACCCGCGCCCTGCGCCTCGCCGACGGCCCGGACGAGGTGCACCGCAACCAGATCGGCCGCCTCGAGCTCCGCAAGCACCGCGACTCCTGACCAAGGGAGACCCTTGCGCAACGCCCGACCACGGCCCGCCTTAAGCCTCTCCCCCTCTGGGGGAGATTTGAGAGAGGGCACGCGCCGTCAGGCGCGTCGACGGGGCGGCGAGGGGGGTCTTACCTCTTCTCCCCTCGGGAGAAGATTGAGATGAGGGGCCCCCTCACAACCACCCTGGGCTATCGAAGCCCGCCACCCTCGCCTCCGGTCACCCGCTTAAGCGAATCTCTCCAAAGGAAGGGGCCACGCCCATGACCGTGATGGTGACCGGCGGGCCTTCATAGGCCGGCGGGTGTCGGACCTGCTCCTCTCGCGGGGCGAGCAGGTCGTCCGTTTCGACACCGTGGCCGGGCCGCCCGCCGAGGGCGCCGTCGACGTGCGCGGCGACATCACCCAGATGCCGCATCTGCTGGAGGCCATCGGCGACCACGGCGTGACTCGCATCGTCCACCTGGCCGCGCTGCTGCCGCCGGTGACGGAGGAGCGGCCCCACACCGGGCTGCTGGTCAACGTGCAGGGCGCGGCGAACGTCTTCGAGGCGGCGCGGTGGGCCAAGATCGAGCGCGTCGTCTACGCGAGCTCTATCGCCGTCTACGGCGACCAGTCGAACTTCGGCGACCACGCCCTCACCGAGGACGACCCCTCGCTGCCCTACAACGTCTACGGCCAGACGAAGGCGGTCAACGACTTCACCGCCGCCCGCTACCGGGAGCGCTGGGGCCTCGACCTGCGCGGCATCCGGATCTGCACCGTCTTCGGGCATGGGCGTACTACGGGACTCACCGGAATGATCGGCGGGCTGCTGATCTCACGGCCGGCCGTCGGCCTCCCGGTCGAGGTACCCGTCGACCCCGCCGAAGCCTCGTCGATGATCTACGTGGAGGACGCGGCGGAAATCTTCACCCGCGCCGTGCTCAGCGGCGATCTGCGCAGCCCGGTCTACAACACCGGCGGCCACCTCGCGACCGTGCAAGAGGTCGCGGAACTGGTTGCCGAAATCATCCCCGGGGCGACGTTCACCTTCGGCGAGGCCAGAGTCCCCCACGTCTACCTGGTGGACAACAGCCGGATGCTCCGCGACATCGGCTACGAGCTTCCCCCGCTGCGGCAACGGGTCCTCGACCACGTCAACGCGGCCCGCGCCGAGGCCGGTCTCGACCCCGTTTCGGCGCCCGCTAGCTGACGGCGTCCGGGGCGGGGCTCGGCGACTTCTCGATGAATCGGGGGATCACCTGCTCGCCGAAGAGCCGTATCGAGGTCATGATCTCCTCGTGCGGCGTCCGGCCCGCCTGGAAGATCGGCATGAGCTGGTCGATGCCGAGCTGGGCGTAGCGCTCGACGGTGCGGGCGCAGGCGTCGGGGTCGCCGGCGCAGAACGAGCCGCCGTCGATGAGGGCGTCGGCGTCGGCGCCGACGACGCGTTCGGCCTCGTACTTGTTGCGCGTGAGGTGGTACTGGTAGTCCTTGGGGACCAGGGTCGGGTCGACGCCGGCCCAGTCGTTGGAGTGCCGCATGCGGGAGTTGGCGAAGTACCACAAGCCGGCGTCGCCGCCCAGCTTGCGGGCCTTCTCGTTGTCGAGGTCGCAGTGGGCGATGGTGAAGGCCGAGACCTGCTCGTTGACGAACTTGCCCACGGGATGCGGGCAGTGCGCGAGGCCTCGCGGTAGGTCTGGATGCGCCGCTGCATGTCGCCGGGGTTGCCGATGGTGAAGCAGAGGGCGCCGAGGCCCTTGTCGCCGGCGGCCTGGAAGGTCTCCTCGCGGGTGCAGGCGACCCACATGGGCGGGTGCGGCTTCTGCACCGGTTTGGGAATCACCTCGCGGCGGGGAATGTCGTAGTACTTGCCCTTGTGCTCGAAGACCTCCTCGGTCCACATCCGCGGGATGATCTCGAGCGACTCCTCCCACATGCCGAGGGTGTCGTTGATGTCGACGCCGAAGGGGGTGAGCTGGTAGGGGGTGCCGGAGCGGCCGGTGCCGAACTCGACGCGCCCGCCGCTCATGATGTCGAGGGTGGCGACGTACTCGGCGACGCGGACGGGGTGGTTCACCGGCAGCAGCACCACGGCATGGCCGAGCCGCATCGTCTTCGTCCGCTGGCTGACCGCGCCGAGGAAGACCTCCGGCGAGCAGGAGTGGGCGAACTCGGTCAGGAAGTGGTGCTCGACGAACCAGACGTACTCGAAGCCGACCTCCTCGGCGAGCACGATCTGGTCGAGGGCTTCGCGGAAGATGTCCGCCTCGGTCTTGCCGTCCCACGGCTTGGGGAACTGGAGCTCGTAGAGCATCCCGAACTTCATGGCGTCCCTCCGACCCCGGTCGCCGCAATCTTACGGCGCTGGCCCTGCCTGTCAACGCAACGGCGGCGAGGCTGCTACACTCCCCGTCAATGACTTGGGCCGCGCCGCCCATGCAAGCAAGGACCGCGCATGAAGTTGAAGGACAAGGTCGCCATCGTCACCGGGTCGAGCCGGGGCATCGGTAAGGCCATCGCCAAGCTCTACGCCGCCGAGGGCGCCAAGGTCGTCGTGACGGGCCGCTCCGAGGTCGAGACGGAGAAGCTGGCGGGCAGCATCCACCTGACCGTCCAGGAGATCCGGGAGGCCGGCGGCGAGGCCATGGCGATTCGCTGCGACCAGCGCTTCGACGACCAGGTCTTCGGGCTGGTCGAGCAAGTCGAGGCGGCCTACGGCCCCGTCGACATTCTGGTGAACAACGCCGCGGCGAGCGTCATGACGACCTTCCAGGAGATCTCGGTCAAGCACTTCGACCTGATCATGGACGTGAACGTGAAGGGCTACTTTCTCTTCATCCGGGCGGTGCTGCCCGCGATGCGGGAGCGGGGGAGCGGCGTCATCATCAACATCAGCTCCGGGGCGGGCCGGATGGCCGTCGAGTCGCCGCGCAACCTGGTCTACGGCATTTCGAAGGCCGCGGAGGACCGGATGACCCTCGGCCTCGCCGCCGAGCTGCGCGAGCACGGGATCAGCGTCACCGGCCTGATGCCCGCCCGCGCCGTGCTCACCGAGGGGGCCATCGCCTACTTCAAGGGGAACGTGCCGGAGAACTGGGGCGTCGGCCCCGAGAACATGGCCCAAGCGGCCCTCTACCTGGCGCAGCAGACCCCGGACGCGCTGACCGGCTGGGTCGGCGAGGACGAGGCCCTCCGCGACCAGACCGGCGCCTGGTAGCCGTGCGCGATGAGGGACTCAAGGCCGGTGTACCGTCCGGAGTGAGGGTCACCGGCAAGGGAGCCCGATGTTGTTGATCTTTGGAGGCCTCCCCGGCGTGGGGAAGACCGCGGTCGCAGCCGGACTGGCACGGGCCATAGGGGCCGTACACCTACGCATCGATTCCATCGAGCAGGCGCTGCGCAACTCCGATGTGCCGATATCGGGGCCCGAGGGATATGTGGTCGCCTACGCGGTCGCCGAGGACAACCTGAGGCTGGGCCACACCGTCATCGCGGACTCCGTGAACCCGGTGGAGGTGACACGGGACGCTTGGCGAGGAGTAGCCCGGCGGGCGGGTAAGCCTTGCATCGAAATCGAGATCGTCTGTTTAAACGAGGCGGAGCACCAGCGCAGGGTGGAGTCGCGGTCGGCCGACATCGCCGGCCATCAATTGCCCACCTGGCAGCAGGTGTGCGACCGGAACTATGACCCCTGGGACGCGGGTATCGTCATAGACACGGCGGGGCAGAATATCCAGGCAAGCGTTTCAGCGCTGCGGAAATCGCTGGAAGACTTTGCTGGGAAGCCCGCAGGCTTCGACAGCCAGGAATCCTAAGGAGGCGGCTATGAGGACATCGACGACGCTGCGGAAGATGCTGGACGGGCCGGAGATCATCGTGTTGCCGGGCGCCTACGACGCGCTGTCGGCGCGGCTGGCGGAGCAGGCCGGCTTCGACGCGGTCTTCACCACGGGCTTCGGCTTCGCCGCGGCCACCCTCGGCGCGCCCGACTACGGTTTGATGACGATGTCCGAGATCATGGACCGCACCCGGCACATCGCCCGCGCGGTGTCAATTCCGCTCGTCGCCGACATGGACACCGGCTACGGCAACGAACTCAACGTGATCCGCACCATCGAGGAGTGCGTCGAGGCGGGCGTCGCCGGCGTGATTCTCGAAGACCAGCAGTGGCCGAAGAAGTGCGGGCACTTCGAGGGCAAGCGCGTGATTCCCGCCGAAGACCATGCCTCCAAGCTCAAGGCCGCCGTCCACGCACGCGGCGACGACGACCTCGTCATCATCGCCAGGACGGACGCCCGCGCGCCCTTAGGTTTCGACGAAGCGGTCCGCCGCGGCAACCTCTACCGCGACGCCGGCGCCGACGTCGTCTTCGTCGAAGCGCCGCAGTCGGTGGAGGAGCTCTCCGGCATCGCCGCCAACGTGCCCGGCGCGCCGCTCTTCGCCAACATGATCGAGGGCGGCAAGACGCCCTTGCTCAGCTCGGCGGAGTTGCAAGCGCTCGGCTTCAAGATGGTCGTCTACCCCCTCTCCGCCCTCTTCACCGCCGCCCACGCCATCGGCAACATCTACCGCGCCCTCAAAGAGGAAAAGACCACGAAGTCGCTGCAAGACACCCTCGTCTCCTTCCATGATTTCGAGGAGATCGTCGGCGTCCCCCACTACAAGGAAATCGAGCAGAAGTTCGCCGCCGGCAACGGAAGTTGACGGGAACCCATATCAAGGATATGGTTTCCCATATGAAGACCACGCTCAACATCGACGACACCGTCATGCAGCGCCTTCGGGAGGAGGCCGCCCGCCGCGGGACCACCATGTCTGCGCTGGTGGAAGCCGGCCTCCGCCGCGTCCTCGAGGACGTCCCAGCACGCGACGATGAACAGGACGACCTGCCGCCGCTGCCTAGTTGGCCGTGCGGCGGAACGCTGGTCGATATCTCCAACCGCGAGGAACTGTACCGGGCCATGGAAGAGGACTAGGAGTGCTCGTCTTCGACACCAACGTGCTGATCTACGCTCTTGACGAGAACTCGGAATTCCACCACTCCTGCCGCCTCCGCCTCGAAGAGGCGCGCCGAGACCCATCCCCGGCGTTCCTAACTTGGAATATCTGTTACGAGTTCCTGCGCGTTAGCACTCACCGGCGCATCCTTGTATCGCCCCGGACAGCGGCACAGGCTTGGAGCTTTCTCACGGGACTGCTGGCGTCTTCGGGCATCACCCTTCTCCATGCAACCGAGCGCCACGGCGCGGTCCTATCGCAGACCCTGTCGGAGTTGCCGGACGTCCGCGGCAATGTAGCCCATGACCTGCACACGGCGGTCCTCATGCGGGAGCACGGGATCAGCCGCATCTGCACCCGCGACACGGACTTCTACCGCTTTCCCTTCCTGAGCGTGGTCGATCCGCTGCGATAACTGCCCGCACGAAAGCAGGGCGGCGGGAAGTAAGGCTAGTGGCGCGCCCGAAGGGATTCGAACCCCCAACCCTCAGATCCGAAGTCTGATGCTCTGTCCAGTTGAGCTACGGGCGCGGGCGAAACGCAGCGGCGAGGGCCGCGCTTCCATTATAGACCGGCGGCGGGAAACCCAAGCCGGGAATGATGGGGTGGGCGAAGGGACTCGAACCCTCGATCTCCAGGGCCACAACCTGGCGCCTTAACCACTTGGCCACGCCCACCGAGCGGCCGAAAAACGACCGTCATCCAGTGTAGCCCACAGAGGGCGCGGACGGAACCGGCCAGCCTTCGTCCGAGGGTAAAGACTACGCGGCGCCGCGCTTCCGCTTGGGAGCGATCACGTCGAGCAGGTCGCCGACGGGGATGCTGCGCTCCAGCTCATGCCGCAGCGGCGTGCCGGGGTTGACGCGGTAGACGTTTCGCCGGCCCTTGCGCCGCCGGTCGAGGTAGCCGCCCTCAACCAGCTCGCCGACGATCTTGAGCGCCGTGCGTTCGGTGATGCCGATCGCAATGGCGATCTCACGGGCCGTGCTCTGCTGGTGCTGGGCGATCCAGCTTAACACCAGCGCGTGATTGGTAAGGAACTTCCAGTCGGATCCGCCTGCTTTCATTGCGCCCCAACCCTTCCACGGTTTCCTGAAGTACGACTCATGTACAAGAATTGCATTATACCATCGGGTAAGTTGCTTGGGCAACAGGAGAGCGTCGTCCGAGCAAGGCGCAGGTTACCCTGTCGGAAAGGGTAACCGAAACGCAAGACCCTACGCCGAATCGAGCACGAACTGCACCAATGTGCGCACCGGCACGCCGCTCGATCCTTTTGGTGTATAGCCGTCCGTCGACGCGGCGCGTGCGGTGCCCGCGATATCGAGGTGCACCCACGGCGTCTTCTCGCTGAACTCGGCGAGGAACAGCGCCGCGGTAATCGAGCCCGCGTTCCGCCCGCCCGTGTTCTTCACGTCGGCCACCTCGCTCTTGTTCTGCTTCTTGTATTCGTCGAACATCGGGAACTGCCACATCTTCTCGCCCGTCGCCCGCGACGCCTTGAGCAACCGGTCCACCGTCCGCTGGTTGTTGGTGAAGGCCCCGGTGGCGACCTTGCCCAGCGAGACGAGGATCGCACCGGTCAGCGTGGCGATGTCGATCATCGGCGAGAGCCCGATCTGGTTGCCGTAGCTGAGGGCGTCGGCTAGAAGCAGACGCCCCTCGGCGTCGGTGTTGTCGACTTCGATGGTCTTGCCGTTCAGCGCGGTAACGATGTCGCCCGGCTTCTGCGCGGTCGCGGACGGCAAGTTCTCCGCCGCGGGCACCAGTCCCGTCACGTTGATCTTTGGCTTCAGCAACCCGATGGCGCGCATCGCTCCGATCACCGCGGCCCCGCCCGACATGTCGGTCTTCATCTCCGCCATCCCGCCCGCGGGTTTCAGAGAGATACCACCGGAGTCGAAGGTGACGCCCTTCCCCACCAGCCCGATGGCCTTCTCCGAGTCTGGGTCGCCCTTGTACTCCAGGATGATGAACTTTGGCGGCTGCGCGCTGCCCTTGGAGACGCCGAGCAGCGCCCCCATGCCCCGCTCCTCCATCTCCTCGCGGTCGAAGACGGTTATGTCGAGCCCAGCGTCCACGGCGGCCTGCTCCGCCCGCACCGCCATGTCGGTCGGGGTCATATGGTTCGCCGGGCTGTTGCTCATGTCGCGGGCCAGCATGGCCCCCTCGGCGATGATGCGCCCGCGCTCGATCCCCGCCCGTATGGCGGGCAGCTTGCTCCGCGCTCGCTCCACGATGGTGAGCTCGGTCACGCCGTCTTTCTTGAGCGGCTTGCCGGGACGCTGGTACTCGTAGAGGCCGAGGAGCGCCCCCTCGGTCACCGCCTGCGCCGCCGCGGCGGCATCGAGTCCGCCCTCTCCCGCGCCGTGCAGCACCGTGGCGACCCGTTTCGCGCCGACCCGCTTCATCGCCCGCATCGCCGCCGCCGTGGCCCGCCGCGCCGCCTCGGCATCGAACTCGCGCTTCCGGCCCAGGCCGACGACGACGACTCGTGATGCCGGCACCTGCCCGAAGACGTGAATCGTGGTGACCTGCCCCAGCGTTCCCTTGATCTCGCCGGCCGCGACGAGCTTAGAGATCGCACCGTCGAGGGCGCTATCGACGGCCCCCGTGACACCCCCTGGCTTCTTCACCCCCTGAAAGAGGTTCACGATCAGGGCGTCGGCGCGGACCTTGGTGGCATCCCTTGCGCTCGCTTTGACTTTCATCAGTTCTCCTCCGGGTTCTCGGCATCGCCGGCCCACGCCGGCGCATGTTCTTTCCTAGGGCGCGGGGTCCAGGATTTCGGCGGCGATTTCCTTCACCGCACCGGAGATGTCCCCCGACGTATCCACTCGCCGGTGGGGCCGCGGTATGGGCTCCCGCGTCCGCCGCATCCGTTGGCGCACCGCCCAGTCGGCGAGACCTTCGCCGCGGGCGGTCCGTTCTTCCAGGCGCCGGCGGGCCGTCGACTCAGGGGCTTCGACGCGGACGATGATGAGCCGCGCGCCGGCGCGTTCGGCGATGGCGTAGACCGCTTCGCGGTGAACTTCGACCAGGTTCGTCGCGTCCATGATCACCACGCGGCCCTCACCGAGGAGACGTTCGACGAGCGCGTGGCAGACGTCGAAGACGCGCCGGTGCTCGGCGGGAGTGAAGCGCGGCTCGCCCGTGAGCCGCAGCCGGACGGCGTCGGACTCGACGATCTCGGCGCCGCACGCCTCGGCGAGCCGCTGGGCCAGATACGATTTGCCGTCGCCGGGGAGGCCGGACAGCAAGACGAGCGTGGCATGCGACCCGGGAGTCGCTGCAACAGGTGCCGCGGGGTAGACGAGGGCAAGGTCGGCTTCGACGGTCGAGCCGGCGACCGGCGCCACGGCGCTAGGAGAGCCCGCTGAGGGCGTTCTGCGTCTCGCGGCTCGCCACCGTGCGGTAGCTTGGGCTGCCGCGGCCCACCTTCGAATCGAGGAAGGCGGGGACCAGCAGCAGGATCACCGCCAGCGCGGTGGAGAGGAACAGGGCGGGAAGGCTCATCGCGCCCGAGATGTTCTGCGCCGCGGCGATGAAGGCCACCGGCGCGGCGATCATGAGCGCCGCGATCTTGAAGCGGCGGCGGCTAACTCGGACGAAGATCATCGGCAGCGCCGCCAGCATCAGGAAGACCATGGCCACCACGCCATCGGCGCCCGCGTGGAACGACGTAGCCTCATAGGCAAGCGCGCTCCCCTCCATCTGCAGCGAAAGGAGCCAGCGGACCAGGATGGGGATGGGCAAAAGCATCAGCGAGGCGTAGGTCCAGTCCAACCGCACGACTTTCACCAGCACCGACACCACCAGCCAGAGAGCGAGCGCGGCGTACACAAGCAGACCCGCCAGCGCCCACAGGGGAAGCTCGGCGTTGCCGCCGGACACCAACGCGGTGGCGTCGCGCCAGAAAGCTCCGGCGGCGATGAAGCCCGACCCTATCGGCAGCACCAGCGAGAAGCCCGCCCACGGATACATCCATGGCGGCTTCCCCTTCCACCAGCCCAATAGGGTCACCAGGACGCTGACCGTCATGAAGGCCGCCAGCCAGGCCATCGACGTCCACAGGTGCAGCGCGAAGAGGAAGGCAACGGCGATGTAGGGCACGCTCGCGATGGCAGCGCCGACCCAGGTACCCAGACCATGCACGTGGTACATCTCTTGGGCGACGAGGCGCGGGGAGCCGAACGTGCGGGTGGCCTCCCGTACCGCCGTGTCGCGCGGGCGCCCTTCTTCCTCGAACTCTTCGACGCGTTCTTCCAGGTGCGTGTAGATCTCGCGGAGCACCTGCTTTTCGCGAAGCGGATTCAGGCGAAGGTGAACGCTGATCTCTTCCAGATAACGGACGAGGCCTGGGATCATATGAGTCTCACCGCTACGAGCTGGGGGCCAGCACCATCGACACGGCCTTGGAGAAGCCTGCCCAGAGGTCGACGCGGGACATGAGGGCCTGCCGCCCCTGGTCGGTGAGCGCGTAGTAACGGCGCTTCTTGCCGGAGGGCGACGGCATCCACTTCGCCTCCAGGAGGCCGTCTCTTTCGAGGCGGTGCAGCGCGGGATAGAGCGTGCCTTCCTTGAATTGGAAGTAGCCGCGGCTCCGCTGCTCCAGCTCCTTGACGATCTGGTAGCCGTACATCGGCGCGTCGGCGAGCAGGGCCAAGAGCAGGGACTCGGTGTTCCCCTTCAGCAGTTCTTTGGGGTAGGCCATGAGAGGCGCGCCTTTCTTGAAGTCGAGCGTAGAGATACGATAGTCATCGGCCCCGCTTGCGTCAACCTGACGGCGCGCCTTCTTTCGACGAATCCCCGGACGGCGGCGAAGCGTATGGACGAAGAACGGAGCATGCAACGGGACACCCCCCGCTAGCCGGATGTGCGACAATGACTCCCAGTCACAATCCGCCGAAAGCGGCGGCTGACCCCTCCTCCAGCCAGATGCACCCAGCGGCGAACAGCCTATCCCCGGCCAGAAAGAGCCTGCACGTCCCCCGCTTCCTTATTGGCGTCCTTGCGCTGACCCTCGTGGGCGGAGTTCTCATCGCCTGCGCCGCAACCGAGCCGACGGCCGAGCCGACCACGCAGCCGACCGAACCGGCGCCGCCGGCAAGCTCGGTGGAAGACGACCTCCGCGAGCGCATCGCCGCCCTGGAGGCCGAGTCCGAGCAGAAGGACGCTCGGCTTGAACAGCGCGACGATCAACTCAACGACATTCGCGCGGAGCTGGACGACATCCGGTCGCAGCTCGACGAGCGCGACGCCGAGCTCACCCGTCTGCAGCGCCGCATCGAGGCCGCGCCGGAGACCCGCTCCGCCTTCCCCGGCATCCCCGACGTCGAACGGTTCGCCGAACAGATCGAGGCCGACCGTCTCCTGCTCGTCGAGATGAGGAAGGAGCTGCCCGACGAGCGCCGGGAGGCCTTCGCCTTCTGGAACAACGTGAAGGAGCTTGCCGCGGTCTCCGATCCATCCCTCGTAGCCAAGGCCAATAACGTAATCACCGCCCTCCCCGCCTATTTCAACTTCTTGGAGACGAACTTCGACAATCAGCAGGACGCCGTCCTGACGTTCCAGTTGACCGGCGCGTCGGACTACGACACGGCCTCCGACGAGTTCTGGCGCTCGTTCGCCCTCTCGCTCATCGACCGGCTCACCATCGTCTCCGACAACGTGGAGCGCTAACCCGACGCAAGCCCTTCCACAGCCACCGCCTGTGGAGCCCGAAGCTAGACCAAGGAGCAACACGATGCGGTTGGCCCGCCCAACGTTCCCGCGCCCCCTGCGTTTCATCTTGACTCTGGCCCTCGCGGGGGCCATCGCCGCCGCGGCGAGCGTCGCCGCTCCCGCCGCCGGCGCCCAGACCGCCGAGGGACAGGAGACGGCCTCGGAGCCCGGCTTCCTCTTCAGGCTCGACGGCAACCCTTCCCGCATCTTCACACCCGAGGCGGTGTGGGAGGTGGTCACCGGCAGCATCGGCCTCGAGCTCGGCAGCCGTTTCGAGGTCTCGCCGAGGGGAACGGTCACCACGAACCTCCAGGCCCCATCGGCGCAGGCCGGGGGCGCGCTCGTGCCGTTCCGCGACCCGGCTCCCGCGTTCAGCCGCAACGTGCTCGTCACGCGCGACTTCAGCAACTCCCCCATCCAGACCGAGCCCCACATCGCCGTGAATCCCAACGACCCCGACCACGCCGTGATCGGCGCGATCGACTACAGCTTCCCCAGCGTCGTCGCCTATGTAACCTTCGACGCCGGCGAGAACTGGGAAGGCCCCATCCAGATCCCCTTCCTGCGGGACGACATCTTCGGCGCCGGCGACCCGGTCATCGCCTTCGACCGCGAAGGCAACGTCTATATGGTGTCGATCTCCCTCGGCGTCGAGGAGTTCACCGTGGGGACCGCCATCGGCCTCGCCCTGATTTCGTCGATCCAGATCGCCAAGTCGGAGGATGGCGGCTTCACCTGGGACGATCCCATATCGACCTCGCGCAGCATCATCGACACGCAGTTGACGGTCGACGCGGAACAGAAGGCGCGTGGCCAGGTCCACATCTCTTTCCTCGACAAGCCCTGGCTCGACATCGGTCCCGACCCGAACAATCCCGACGCCGACGCCATCTACGTGACCTACACGCGGTTCAACGTCATCAACAGCGTCCTCTACTCCGACGAGTTGCCGTTGCTGGCCACCAGCGAGGTGCAGAGCAGCATCGAGCTGGTGCGCTCCACCGACGGCGGGCTCACCTGGTCGGACCCGGGCAACGTCAGCCCGGTGGTGCGGCGGGTCTCCGGCGATACGCCGGGCGCCGGCGACGCCAACGCCGTCGGCCTCAAGCGCGTGGTGCAAGGCTCCACGCCCAACGTCGCCGACGACGGCACCGTCTACGTCTCCTGGCTCGATTCGACCGACGACGAGTCGCAGGAAGGAGTCGGCGAGATCTACGTGGCGCGGTCGGACGACGGCATTGCCTTCAACGATCCCGTCCTGGCCGCCACCATCCGCGAGGCCGCCTACACCCCCCGCATCAGCAACTTCCGCTATTGGGGCACCTCGTTCCCGCAGACCGCCATCGGGCCCGACGGCGCGGTCAACGTAGTCTACGGCGGATTGAATCCGGCGATGCCGATCGACGACGGCGACGTCTACTTCATCCGCTCCGAGGACTTCGGCGACAGTTGGTCGCGACCCGTCACGCTGGGCGGCGACCGGGGCGCCTCGCTCCAGTTCTTCCCCACCATCGACGTCGACGCGGAGGGCGGTATCCACGTGATCTGGGCCGACATGCGCGACAGCCCCGAGCAGGCCCGCTACCACATCTACTACACCCGCTCCGAGGACAACGGCCAGACGTGGGGCTTCGTCGACGAACGGCTCAACCTCCGGTCGGACGACGCGCGGGTGACCGACTTCCCGTCGAACCCGAACAAGGGGTTCCCGGGAGGCCGGTTCATCGGCGACTACATCGCCGTGGCCGCGGCCGGCGAGGAGGTCTACCTCGTCTGGCCCGACACCCGGTTGGGCGAGTTCGGGCCGACGAACCAGAAGATCGGCTTCGCGCGCCGGCAGGCCATTCCCTCCCCCGAGATCTTTATCAGCCCGCCCTCGGGCCCCGGCGGCCAGCAGGTGACGGTGCAAGGGTTCAACCTGCAGCCCGACCTCAACGTCTTCATCCAAGCCGGCGGCGTCACCATCGCCACCGAACGGACGAACGCCAGCGGGCGCTTCACCACGACCCTGTTCATGCCCGTGTCGAGCGAGGGGGCGCAGAACGTGCGCGTCTTCGACGAATCGGGCAACTTCGCCCAGGCGTCGTACTACACCGACTTCGGTTTCGGCGACATCCAGAAAGAGACCCAGGCGCTCGCCGAGGCCATCGACGGCCTGGTCGTCGGCGCGCCGGCGACCAGCGCCGATCCCGATCCGGAGGAGACGCCGGAGCCGTCCGGCGAGTTCGGCGTCGGCGACAACGGCGATAACGATGGCAAAGACAACGACGGCTCCGATTGGTGGATCGTCCTGATCGCCGCGCTCGTCGGCGCATTGGCCGGCGGCCTGATCGCGGGCGGCATCCTGCTCCGCGCCGCGCGCAGCGGCGGCGCCCCACCGCCTCAGACCCCAAGCCCGCCGGATATCCCGGCGGCCCCGGCGGCGCCCGCGCAGCCTGACATGGCGCCGGAACCGGAAGCCGCGCCCCAGCCGGATGCACCTGCGGAGCCAGAAGCGGCACCGGAGCCGGACAGACCGGCACAATCCGACGCCCCGGCCGAACCCGATACGGCGACGGATGCAGGCGAAGAGAGCCGAGGAGGGAGCTAGGCAGATGCGACGGACCTTCCTGATCAAGGGCCTTCCCGTTGTGCTCGCCGCGATGCTCGTGGCGGCGGCCTGCTCCGGCGGCGGCGAGGAGCCAACGGACGCGCCCACGGCCACGCCTGAAGAGGCCGCCCCAACCGCGACCAGCCCCGCGCCCGCCGCAACTCCAGTCCCCACCGCAAGGCCGGCTGCCTACAGCCCTCCCCACGAGCGGCCCGGCCCCGCCGTGGACCGCATCTTCTTCAAGAGCTTCTTCGTCGACCGCGCCCCGCTCGACTTCCAGAACGGCGAGATGGACTTCTACCTGTTCGGCCTGAAGACGTCGGGCGCCGCCGAGCTACGCGGCGAGCCGGGCATCCGCCTCGTAGAGGCTCCCGCCACGACCCTCTCCATCGTGCTCAACCCCGCGCCCGCGCCCGAAGGGCAGCTCAACCCCTTCTCGATCAAGGAAGTGCGCCAGGCGGTTCAGCAGTTGGTCGACCGCGACTTCATCGCCAGCGACATCTATCAGGGCCAGGCCCTCCCCATGCTGACGCATCTGAGCCCCACCGACTTCGACTACCTCACCGTCTTCGAGGCCGTGAAGGAGTCCGACTACCGCTTCGATCCCGAGTTCGCCCGCGGCGTCATCGACCGGGCCATGACCGGCGCCGGAGCGGAGAAGGTCGGCGGCGTCTGGAACTACGACGGCGAACCGATCCGCCTCAAGTTCATCGTTCGCGTCGAGGACGAGCGCCGCGCCATCGGCGACCTCCTCCGCGCCGAGCTCGAACGCGCCGGCTTCCTCGTCTCGCCCTCCTATCAGGAGTTCGCCCCCGCCGTCCTCAACGTCTACTCCTCCGACCCGCAGGCGTTCCAGTGGCACGCCTACACCGAAGGCTGGAGCCGCGGCGCGCCCCAGCGGTACGACTTCGGCACGATCAACCAGATGCTCGCCCCCTGGCAGGGCAACATGCCCGGTTGGCTCGCCTCCGGCTTCTGGCAGTACGAGAACGACGAGCTCGACGACCTCGGCCAGCGCATCTTCAGAGGCGAGTTCGACGGCGTAGACGAGCGCAACCAGCTCTACCGCCGCATGACCGAGATCGGCCTCGACCAGTCCATCCGCGTCTGGGTCGCCACCGTCAACAACAGCTTCCCCGTCCGCGAGGAGGTCAAGGGCGTCACTGCCGACCTCGTCGCCGGCCCCAAGACCGCCCGTTCCATCCGCGAGTCCTACATCCCTGGCCAGGACGAGCTGACTCTGGGCAGCCTCTGGGTCTGGACGGAGCGCTCGACGTGGAACCCCGTCGGCGGCTTCGGAGACCTCTACAGTAGCGACATCTTCCGCCACCTCGTCGATTCGCCCATCTCGAACCACCCCTTCACCGGCCTCCCCACGCCCTACCGGACCGGCTTCGACGTCGAGACGGCCGGCCCCACCGGCACGCTGTCCATTCCGAACGACGCCGTCGCGTGGGACCCGGTGAACAACGTCTGGGCTCCGGCGGAGGCCTCCCAGGCCACCAGCAAGGTGACGTTCGACTTCTCCAACTATTTCCGCTCGAACTGGCACCACGGCCAGCCAATCACCATGGCCGACGTGATGTATTCCATTGCCCAGCAGTACGAGATCTCGTACGACCCGGCGAAGTCGGCGATCGAGTTCGCCCTCGGCGCGACCGCCCGGCCCTACCTCGACACCTTCCGCGGCTACCGCATCGCCGACGGCAACACTTTGGAGGTCTACCTCGACTTCTGGCACTTCGAGGAGAGCCTCATCGGCTCCTACGCTAGCCCCTCCGGCCTGACGACGCCGTGGGAGCTGCTGGCCGCGATGGATGAGCTCGTCTTCGAGAAGCGCCGGGCCGCCTACAGCGACACCACCGCGGCGCGCTTCAGCGTCCCCTGGATCAGCCTCGCGATGAAGCAGGACGCCAACCTCGTCGAACGCACCCTCGTCGAGTTCAACAACGACGCCTTCGTGCCGGAGGGCGTCTTCGTGGTCAACGACCGCGCCCTCGTCAGCGAGGCGGAGGCGTCGGCCCGCTACCAAGCGGCGATCGACTGGTTCGAAGAGCACGACATGCTCGTGATCGGCAACGGTCCCTTCTCCCTGCAACGCTACGACCCGCCGGCCCAGTTCGCCGAGCTCGAGGCCTTCCGCGATCCGTCCTATCCCTACACGCCCGGCGACTTCTACCTGGGCAGCGCCCCGCGCGTCGACATCGTCCGCGTCGAGTCGGACGACGTCGAAAGCGGCGTCGACGCCTCGGTGTCTGTCGAGGCGCAGGGGCCGGGGCGGCTTGGGCTCCGCTACGTCTTCTTCGACCCCGCCGCCGGCAGCGTCGTCGCCTCAGGCGAAGCCGACGTTGGCGCGGGCGTCCTGACGGTCCCGCTCCCTGGATCGCTGACCGCCGATCTCGAACCGGGGCTCTACCAGCTCTTCGTCGCCGCCTACTCCGACGAGGTCGTCAGCCTCACCGAGCGCCGCATCGACATCGAGATCATCGGCTGATCGATTTCCGGCCTCTCCCCCTCTGGGGGAGATTTGAGAGAGGGCACGCGCCCGCCAGGGCGCGCCGGTGGGGGCCGGGAGGTCTCCCCTCTTCTCCCGTGGAGACCTTTGCACAACCTCCGACGCCGGCGGATCATCAATGTAGGGGCAACCCTCGTGGTTGCCCAGGGGTGCGGGCGGGGTCTCTCCTTTCCCCTGTAGGGGCGATTCGCGAATCGCCCGTCCCCTCCGGCCTCTCCCCCTCTGGGGGAGATTTGAGAGAGGGCCGGGGCGGGGTGCGGCGGTCCCTCCGGCCTCTTCTCCCCCCGGGAGAAGATTGAGATGAGGGGCCACCTCACTACCGCCACAGGTTATCGAAGGCCTCCGCGGAGGGGGCAAGGCAGCCCCGGACACACACCCATTCGCGGGGCGGTATCATGGCGCTGAGATCATGACAGTCCTCAAGCCGCTGGCGGTCCGCTTGCTCACGCTGGTGGCCGTGCTTTTCCTCGTACTCGTGGCGCTCGTCGTCACCCTCGGCGCCACGGGCTTCTCCGACCGCCTCCTCGAGGCGCAGATCGGCGAAGACCTGCGCGGCCTGCGCGTCACCCTCTCCCAGACGATCCGCGACCCGGAACAACTCGAGGAAACGCTCGACGTCCGCCGCCAGGAGCTCGTCGAGTTCTACGACCTCGACCAGAGCTGGGTGCGGCGGCTTCCCGCCACCGTCGCCCGCGTCATCACCCTCGACCTCGGCGAGGCGCGCTCCCTGAAGAGCTTCTCGGGCAGCCGCGAGGTCTCCGACATCGTCTGGGACCGGCTCCCCAACACCGCGCTGCTGCTCACCACCAGCCTCGTCATCACCGCCGTGCTCGGCCTGGCGCTCGGCGTCAAGCTCGCCACGCGCATCGGCACCAAGGTCGACCGCGCCGTCTCCTACTTCTCCGCGGTCTCCTTCGCCATGCCCGCGTGGTGGATGGGGATCCTGATGATCCTCATCTTCGCCTTCAAGCTCGACATCCTGCCCTCCGGCGGCATGTACAGCACACCCCCGCCCGAGGCCGGCTTCCTGCGCTTCCTCGATCTCCTCAAGCACTCCATCCTGCCCGTCATCACCCTCGTCCTGGTGAGCGTGGGGCCCTACATCTACTCGGTGCGCACGATGACCATGACCGTAGCGCAGGAAGACCACGTCACCATGGCGCGGGCCAAGGGGATGCCGGAGGGCATCGTCAACCGGCGGCACATCTTGCGCGTCGCCGCCCCGCCCATCGTGACCGGCCTGATCCTCGGACTCGCGGGGTCGCTCGGCGGCTCCATTCTCGTCGAGACCATCTTCAACTGGCAGGGGATGGGCCGGCTCTACTTCGACGCCGTGGCGGGGACGCCCGACGAGAACGTCATCGTCGCGCTGACCTTCGTCTTC
Organism: Dehalococcoidia bacterium; assembly: GCA_964291475.2. Lineage (GTDB taxonomy): Bacteria > Chloroflexota > Dehalococcoidia > SHYB01 > SHYB01 > DAOUKH01. The sequence goes on from OZ220075.1 coordinate 62,690, forward strand.
ACCCTGCTCTACGTCGCGGCGCGCTTCATCCTTGAGGTCCTCTACGTCATCCTCGACCCCCGGGTGCGGTACTCGTCATGACGGGCCGCAACATCTTCAAGGAGCTCCTCGCGACGTGGCCGGGCAAGCTCGGCATCGGCCTCTTCGCCATCCTCGTCATCCTCTCCCTTTACGTGCTGATCCGCTTCCCTCTGAGCTGGGGCGAGGAGACGTGGAGCGACCCGGCGCAGTGGGCCGACAACCCCGGCGCGGTGCCTCCCATCTGGTCGACGGCGCTCACCACGCGCGCCGACGTTCCCCACCGCGACTACGTCGTCAGCGAGGCTACAGAGGTCCGGCCCACCCAGTCCGGCGAGCTCCGCACCTACACCGCCACCGTCGATTACGACTCGGGCCGGCCGCCGACGTTCACCAACTTCTCCGTGAGCGGGATCACCTTCTACGACCGCCCGCCGGTCCTCACCGTGTCGCTGGTGCGCCCCGACGACAGCGCCGTGGTGCTGTTCCGCCAGCCCGTCCGCGGCCCCCGCGAGGACGAGTCCGCGCCGTACCTGCGCTTCCACGAAGACGCCCTGCGCGTGAACCTCTCCTCCCAGCCATCCGCCGCCGACGCCGTGGTCGACTTCATGCGCGACGAGTACGGCGCCCGGTTCCGGGCGTCGGAACTGGCCCAAGACCTCGACCGCGCCCTCTTCGGCGTTCCCGACGCCGAGGCGCCCGGCGGCTTCGCCCTGCTCAAGGGCACGTACGAGCTGCGGCTGCGCGCATCCTTCCAAGACGCGCGCGACTCCCTGGAGGAGGCCCGCTTCGTGGTCGGGGGTACGGTCTTCGGCCTGATGGGCACCGACAGCCTGGGGCGCGACCTGACGGAAGGGCTGCTCTTCGGCCTGCCGGTGGCGCTCTTCATCGGCCTCATGGCCTCCGTGGTCACCACCGCCATGGGAACGGCGCTGGGCGTGATTAGCGGCTACGCGGGCGGCCGCACCGACCTCTTCATCCAGCGCCTCGCCGACCTCGTCGCCAACGTGCCCCTGCTGCCGCTCCTCATCTTCTTCGTCTTCGTGGTCGGATCGAACCTCTACCTGATCATCGGGCTGCTCATCGTCTTCAGTTGGCCCGGGCTGACCATCCTCGTCCGCTCGATGGTGCTGCAGCTCCGGGAAGGGCAGTTGGTCGAGTCGGCCATTACGATGGGTGCGTCGAGGTGGCGCATCATGTACCGGCACATCTTTCCTCAGATCGCTCCCTTCATCTTCGCGCAGATGATCTTCTTCGCGCCCGCCGCGATCCTCGCCGAGGCCGGACTCAGCTTCCTCGGCCTCGGCGATCCCTCCATCCCGACGTGGGGCCAGATCCTCGAAAGCGGCTTCCGCACCGGCGCCGCCTTCCTGGGCTACTGGTGGTGGATCATCCCGCCGGGGGCGCTCATCATCATCACCGCGGTGACCTTCATGCTGATCTCGCTCGGCATGGAGCCGGTGGTCAACCCGCGGCTGCGACGGGGGCGCTGATGGCCTTCCTCGACGTCCACGGCCTCCGCCTCTACTACGGCACGCCCCGGGGCGACGTGCGCGCCGTCGACGGCGTCAGCTTCGCCATCGAGAATCCCGGCGAGGCCGTGGGGGTCGTCGGCGAGTCCGGCAGCGGCAAGACGAGCCTCGCCCTCGCCCTCATGCGCCTCCTCCCCGCCAACGTCAGCGACAGCGGCGGCTCGGTGATGCTCGACGGCGAAGACCTAACCGCGCTCACCGACGAGGACTTCCGGTCGCGCATCCGCGCCCGGTCCATCGCCATGGTTGCCCAGGGCGCGATGAACTCGCTCAACCCCGTTTTGCGTGTCGGCGGGCAGATCGTCGAGCGGATGCTCGCCGACGGCGCGGTTCCCAAGGACGAGGCGATGGAGCGCGCCGCCGAGATCGTCGAGATGGTGGGGCTGCCCCGCGAAATCCTCGACCGCTACCCGCACGAGCTCAGCGGCGGGATGAAGCAGCGGGTCGGCATCGCCACCGCGCTCGTTATGTCGCCCCGCATCGTCATTCTCGACGAGCCCACGTCGGCCCTCGACGTGAGCGTCCAGGCCCAGGTGATGAACCTGCTGAAGCGGCTGAAGGCGGAGCAGTCCCTGGGGATGATCTTCATCACCCACGACATCGCGCTGGCCAGCGACCTCTGCGACCGCATCGTCGTCGCCTACGGCGGCGAGCACGTCGAGTCCGGCAGCGCCGACGAGGTCATCGTCGACCCCAAGCACCCCTATACGCAGAAGCTGCTCGCCAGCATCCCGCGCATGGACGGCGCCGAGAAGCCGGAGTTCCTCGAAGGGTCGCCACCGGACCTCGTCGAGCCGCCCGCAGGGTGCCGCTTCCATCCGCGGTGCCCTCACGCCTTCGACCGGTGCGGCGTTGAGTCGCCGCCGCCCTTCAACGTCGGCGAGTCCCGGAGCGTACGCTGCTGGCTCTACGCTCCGGAAGAGGATCCCGAGGACGCGCCCTAGACGTCGGTCGGCTTGTCCAGCTCGACCTCCGTCAGGTACCAGGCGTCCTGGGCCGAGAGGTACCAGCCGCGCACGTAGGGCTTCACCAAGACGCGGTCGCTGTGGTACCCGAGCGGGATCGCCGCCGTGTCCTCCAGCATCAGCCGGTTCGCCTCCTCGTAGAGGGCGAACCGGGCATCCTGGTCCTGCTCCACGCGCGCCCGCTCTAGGAGGCGGTCGACGGCGGGGTTCGAGTACCGCCCGTTGTTGTTCACCGACCGGCTGTGGAAGAGCACGTCGAGGAAATTCTCCGGATCGGGATAGTCGGCGACCCATCCGTACTCGAAGACGTGCGCCTGCGACTCGGCGATCTCCGCGCGAAGATCGTTCGTCGCCGTCCCAATAAACGCTATCCCGACGCCCAGATGTTCCTGCCACATGCCCGCAACGGCTTCGTGCTCGGGGGCCACAAAGGAGCCGAAGACCTGGTACCGGACCGCCTCGAAATCGTCCACGTCCGCGATAGCCTCGTCCCAGAGCCGCTTGGCCTCGACCGGATCGAAAGGAATGGGTTCGAGGTCCTCCGAGAAGCCGGGCATGCCCGGAGGCAGGAAGCCGACCGGCGGGGCGAGGTCGAGCCCGAGTTCGCCGGTGTCCACGGCCATCGCCAGCGCGCGGCGGGCGCGGGGGTCGTCGAACGGCACCACTCGGGTGTTGAAGCCGACGTAGTAGATGGTCAAGCTCGGGACGATCCGCAGCTCGCCGTGCAGCGGATGCTCGGGGTCGTTCACCTCTTCGCCTAAGGTCTCGCCCAGCGACGTGACGTCGAGCTCCCCTGCCTGGTAGCGGAGGAACGGATTGCCGTATTGCCAGATCACCACGGTCTCCACCGACGGCGCTCCGAGGTGGCGCTCCTCGTGCCGGTCGAGGACGAGCACGAGGCCGGGGCGCCAACCCCGCACCTTGAACGGGCCCGTACCGTCGGGGGTCAGGGCCCAGCCCTCGCCGCCCTCTTGGACGTTGTCCCGGTTCAGGATGAAGCCGGCCGAGTGGCTCATCTTGGCGAGGAAGTAGGGCACGGGGTCGGTGAGGGTGAAGCGGACCGTGTCTTCGTCGATGATCTCGATGCCGGAGATTTCGTCGGCCTCGCCGTCAAGCTTCTCGTCGACTCCCTCGATGTCGGCGATGTAGAGGCGCGAGACGCGGGATCCCGTCGCCGGATCGGCCGCCCGCTCGAACGACCATTTCACGTCCTCGGGCGTGACGCGCTTGCCGCTGTGGAACACCGCGTCGGGGTGGATGTGGAAGTCGTAGACCAGCCCGTCCTCGGATATGTCCCAGCTCTCCGCCACCGCCGGAACGACCCGCAAGTCGCGGTCGAGACTGACGAGCCCGCTGAAGATCTGGGCCGCATAGCGGTACGAGGAGATGTCTCCGATGAGGTGGGGGTCGAACGTCTGCGGCGTGAGCGAGTGCATCACCAGCGACCGGTCTAGCCGCGCCCCGAACGGACTCTGGGGACGGAAGCGGAAGCTTTTGGCGATGGCTTCGAACTGATCGCTCCGGGCCTCGAAGTCGGCTGGGACCGACATGACCAAGACCTGGTAGATGTGCGTGCCGCGTCCCGCGACGTAGAGATGACCCCGCAGCGATGTTTCGACGGTCAGGTCGAGGACGTAGCCGTAGGCTTCGGTCCCGTCGGCGAAGGTGACAGGGCCCTCGGAGACGACCTCCGGGGCGACCTCCGCCAGAAGATTCAAGGCGATTTCGCCATACTCCTCGTTGGTCCCCAACTCTCGAGGCAGGAGCACTTCGACGCTCATTCTCGGCACGCCGAACTCCGGGTCGCCGGCGCGCACCAGCACGCTCAGCGGGTCCATGTCCCACGCCTCGGGCACGTCGATCGCGAAGCCGAACAGATCATTCTCCACCGTCTCCAAGTTCCCGATCGGCCGGGGCGCGGCCGTCGGGGCCGCGGTGGGCTCCGGCGTCGCCGTGGCGCGGGGCGCCGTCGTGGGCGTGGACGTCGCTCCAGGCTCGGGCGTCGGGGTAAGGGTGGGGAAGGGCGTCACCGTCGGGAACGGCGTCGCGGTGGCGTCGGGGGCCGTCGTCGCCTCGGGTTCGGGCGTGGCCGTGGGGTCGGGCGGCGCCGTCTCGGTAGGAGCCGCCGTCGGGGCGGGCTCCGGTTCCGGCGTGGCCGTGGGATCGGCGCCGGAGCACGATGCCACGGCCAAAATGACGACAAGCGAAACGGTCAGGAACGGGATCAGGGGGACTCTGCGCACGGAATGGCTCCTAACTCGGAGTGGCGTAGTGTTCTTTCAGGAATACGTTTCAATGCTATCATGCGGTTGCACCGGCGGACGGGAAACGGGGGCGGATGAGCCCCCACAGTGCGCGAGGCGGCCAATAGCGCATGGGCGCGACGAGCGAGAACGGTAACGGCGCCGCGGGAGACGCCGGCGCGCCCCTGCTCCGCCTCGACCACGTCGACATCACCTTCTATGCCCGCAAGGGCTTCTTCGGACGGACCGCGATCCGCGCCGTCTCCGACCTCTCGCTCGACATCCACCGCGGCGAGACCGTCGCCGTCGTCGGCGAGTCGGGCAGCGGCAAGACCACGCTGGGCAAGGCCTCGCTGCGCGTCGTCAAGCCCGCCCGCGGCTCCCTTTGGTTCGACGGCCAAGAAATCACCGACCTCGGCGAGGAGGAAATCAAACCGTTTCGCAGACGCGCGCAGGCCGTCTTCCAAGACCCGTATTCCAGCATCAATAGCTTCATGAACGTGGCCCAAATCGTAGAGGAACCGCTCGTGATTCACGAGGCCGGGAGCAAGTCCCAACGGGAGGAACGCGTCCGCGACGCGCTCGCCTCCGTCCGCCTCACTCCCGTAGACGCCTTCGTGAGCAAGTTCCCGCACACGCTCTCAGGGGGGCAACGGCAGCGCGTCGGCATTGCGCGCGCGCTCGTCATGGAGCCCGACTACGTCGTCGCCGACGAGCCCGTCTCGATGATCGACGCCTCCAGCCGCGCCGAAATCCTCTACCTGATGCGCGACCTGCAGCGCCAACACGGCAACGCCTTCCTCTACATCACCCACGACATCGCCAGCGCGGCCCACTTCTCCGACCGCGTCGCCGTCATGTACCTGGGCCGCATCGTCGAGCTCGGCCCGCCCGGCGACGTTATCGGCGATCCCCTCCACCCCTACACCAAGGCGCTGATCGCCGCCGTCCCCGAGCCCGACCCCTCCAACCGCTTCCGCCAGCGCGAGGTCGTACCCGGCGAGCCGCCCTCGCCGTCGAACGTCCCGCCGGGGTGCGCCTTCCACCCCCGCTGCCCGCGGGCCATGTCCGGCGTCTGCGAGACCCGCACCCCGGAGCTTGCCGAGGTGAAGCCCGGCCACTTCGTCTCCTGCTTCCTCTACGAACCCGACACCGCCTGACCCTATCCGCCGTTGCGGCCTTGGGACGGCGCGGCTATTCTGGCCCCGCCGTGCTTCCCTTCGACAACGTCAAGGTCGTCGACCTCACCACGCGGGCGCCCGGGCCGTTCTGCTCGATGGCGCTGGCCGACATGGGCGCCGACGTCGTCATGGTGGAAGCGCCCGCGGGCGTGGGCAGCCAGGGAGGCCCAGGCCCCAACGAGGTCCGCGAGGCCGCCTTCGACCCCCTCCGCCGGAACAAGCGCAGCATCGTGCTCGATCTCAAACAGCCCGAAGCCCGGCAGGTCCTTTACGACCTCGCCGCCGGCGCCGACGTCGTCATGGAGGGCTTCAAGCCGGGCACGGTCGAACGCCTGGGAGCCGACTACGAGACGCTGCGCCGCGTGAACGAGCGGCTCGTCTACTGCTCCCTCTCCGGCTACGGCCAGGACGGCCCCTACCGGGCCATGCCCGGCCACGACGTGAACTACATCTCCTTCGCCGGCGTCCTCGGCAGCATGGGCTCGCCCGATGGCACGCCCACCATTCCCAACAACATCATCGCCGACTTCGCCGCCGGCGGACTCCTCGGCGCATTCTCCATCGTCACCGCCCTCTGGGCCCGGGAGCGGACCGGACGCGGCCAGTACATCGATCTCTCCCTCACCGACGGCAGTCTCTACCTCAACCCCATGGTGATGAAGAACTTCTTCATGCAGGGCGAGGTGACCCGCCCCGGCACGGCTTTCCTCAACGGGGGCAGCCCCGACTACCGTGTCTACCGGTGCAAGGACGGCCGGTTCCTCTCCGTGGGCAGCCTCGAGTTCAAGTTCTGGCGAAACCTCTGCGAGGCCCTGGAACGGCCCGACTGGATCGACCGCCGGCGCTCCGACCCCGCCGCCGTCGCCGCCGAGATGGACGCCCGCTTCGCCGAGCGCACCCGCGATGAGTGGTTCGACCTGCTCGGCGGGCTCGACCTCGCCATCGGCAAGGTCTACGCCATCGACGAGGTCCCCGGCGATCCGCAGCTCCGGCACCGCAACATGTTCGTGGAGGTCGAGGCCCAGGGAGGTCTGACCACGACGCAGACCGGCATTCCGACCAAGCTCAGCGAGACTCCCGGCGCCGTCCGCCATGAGGGGCCGCCGGCGGGACGCGACACCGCGTCCGTGCTCGCCGACATAGGACGGTCCAAAGAGCAGATCGACGCGCTGATCGCCGGCGGCGCGGCGCGCCAGTTCTCAGGTTGAACCTGGCCTCATCCCTGTTTCTTTAGGAGCACCGCATGACCTACGACAAGGACAAGACCGCCGTCCTCATCATGGACTACCAGCGCGAGATCGTCGCCAACTACGCCGGGGACGACCCGGAGATCACCACGCGCGCCGCCGCCGTTCTCGCCGCGGCCCGCGCGGCCGGTGTGCTGGTCGTCCACGTCATCGTCGCCTTCCGTCCGGGACACCCCGAGATCGCGCCCCGCGGCTATTTCAAGGCGATCAAGGGAGCGGGGCGGCTCGTGCTCGGCTCACCGGAGGCCGAGATTCACCCCGACGTCGCGCCTGAAGGAAGCGACCTCATCGTAACCAAAAAGCGCGTGGGGGCCTTTGCCGGTTCCGACCTCGACATGCTCCTCCACGCCCACGGCATCGAGCACCTCATCCTGCTGGGCATCGCCACCAGCGGCGTCGTGCTCACCACCGTCCGCGTCGCCGCCGACATGGACTTCGAGATGACCGTCGTCGCCGACTGCTGCGCCGACATGGACGAGGAGGTCCACCGCGTGCTCACCGGCAAGGTCTTCGCCCGCGGCGCCGAGATCACCAGCTCCGGCGACGTCATAGCCGCCCTGGAGAACCGTGCGTAATACGGGTGGCGCGGGGTGGGGAAGTCCCCCTCTCTCCCTCTGGGAGAGACTGAGAGAGGGCCGGGGTGGGGCGGGGAGGTCTTACCTCTTCTCCCCCCGGGAGAAGATTGAGATGAGGGGCCCCCTCACAGCCGTCACAGGCCATCGAAGGTCTCCAACCCTCCACCGGTCAGCCCCGGCTGCGCAGCCTCCGCTGGAACGCTGAACACAAAAGAAAGGACCGCGCCATGCCCCGCACCGGATTCGCCTTTCCGCTCGCTCATCACACCTCGGTCGTCGTCGAGGTGGCCAAGGCCGCCGAGGAGCAGGGCTACGAGAGCTTCTGGCTCACCGAGGGCGGCGGCAAGGACGCCATCAGCCAACTGGCCTACGTCGCGGCCCACACCGAGCGGATCGCGCTCGCCACCGGCATCATCACCATCTTCTCCCGGACGCCGGCCCTGGTGGCGCAGACGGCGCACGGCATGGCCCAGCTCAGCGGCGGACGCTTCATCCTCGGCCTCGGGACGGGGCACAAGGCCTCGGTCGAAGACGGCCAGGGCCTCACCTTCTCCAAGCCCATCTCCCGCATGGAGGACTACGTCGCCGTCCTGCGCCGGGCCCTCCGGGAGGGCCGCGCCAGCCACGAGGGCAAGGCGTACAGCGTGCCCAGCTTCGAGTTACGCATCGGCGCCGACGAGCCGCTGAACGACGTGCCGGTGTACATCGCCACCCTCGGCGGGCCCGGGGCCCAGCTCGCGGGCCGGGTGGCCGAAGGCGTCGTCCCGCTCCTGGCCAGCCCCATGGGCATCGGCGCGCTGCGCGAGGACATCACCAACGGCGCGCGGTGGGCCGGGACGCGAGCTCAGCGACGTCGACGTCGCCCCGTTCATCATCGCCGTGGCCGGCTCCGACTCCGCCCTCGTCGAGAAGACGCTCCGGGCGAACGTGGGCCGCTACGCCCGGATGCCCTTCTATCAGAAGATGCTCCGCGTCAACGGCTTCGGACCGGAAGTCACCGCCATCCAGCGGGCCCAGGCCGACGGCGACCACCACCGCATCCCCGACCTGCTGAGCGACCAGATGCTCGAGGAGCTCACCCTCTCCGGCCCCGCCGACCGCTGGCGGTCGACCCTCCAGCGCTACCGTGCCGCCGGCGCCACGCAGCCCATCGTCTACGCCGCCCCCGCCGGCGACCCCCGCGAGTCCCTCCTCGCCGCCGTCCGCACCCTCACCGCCGCCGACCTCGCATAGACGCGCTCATCCCCTGTAGGGGCGACCCTTGTGGTCGCCCATCCCCTCATCACCACCACTGGCCACCTGACGCCGGCCTACCCCTCCCCTGTAGGGGCGCGTCGCGACGCGCCCGTCCCCTCAACACCACCAACCGCCATCGAACCCCCCAACACCCCAATTCGCGACACAATATCCTTGACAGCCCTCGCCAAGGGCCTTATCGTCGGACTACGAACATACGTCCTGGCCGTGGAGCATTGGTCAGTCTATGTTCAGCGCCTCCCGCAAGGGAGCGTGCACCCGCGCCGGCGACGCACTCCACGACCGACCGGCGCCCGCGCCTCCCGTAAGGGAGCGTGCACCTTGCGCCGGACCGCCCGATTAGCGCGTCCGGCGCGCGCCTCCCGTAAGGGAGTGTGCACCTTGCGCCGGACATCCGACTAACGTGCCCGGCGCGCGCCTCCCGTGAGGGAGTGTGCACCCTGCGCCGGATCATCCGACTGCGCGTTGGCCCGGCGCGCGCCTCCCGTGAGGGAGCGTGCGACCCGCGCCGGGAGGCCCCTCGGGGCCTCGCCGGCGCAAAAAAACACAAAGGTGGAGCTGCGCCCAAAACACGCACCGTGGCAGGCCCCGCAACAGAAGTGCTGCCTCTGTAGAGGCGACCCTAGCGGTCGCCCGCTCCCGCCCCCCGAGGGCGGCAGCCGGGCGGAGGTTGTGCCTCGCGCTACCGGCCGGCGAGCGATGTGAGGAGCTTGGGCGAGCCCGCCTTGATGTCGTTGAAGCGCTGCTCCGCGCCGCTCACCACGCCGCCCCAGCCGGGGAGGATGTAGAAACGCTCCTCGCGAATCGCGTCGAAGACCTGATCGGCCACCTGCGCCGGGGTCATCTTGGGCATCTGCGCGGTGCGCGCCTCGATGGCGTTCTCGGCCTCGGTCTTCTCCGTGATCCCTTCGTCGAGGTCCGTCGGCATGTTGCGCCGCGATTGCCGCAGCCCGGTCGCGACCATCTCCGGCGCGAGGACGGAGACGTGGACGTTGGAACCGCGCAGGCCAAGCTCGTGGTAGAGCGTCTCGGAGATCGACGCCACGGCGTGCTTCGTCGCCTTGTAGACGCCGACGCCGGGCGACGAGACGAAGGCCACCGAAGAGGCGGTGTTCACGATGTGGCCGCCGCTCTCCTGCTCCAGCATCAGCGGCGTGAACACCCTGACGCCATGGATCACGCCCCAGAGGTTGACCCCGACGATCCACTTCCAGGTATCGACGGTGTTCTCCCAGATTGGCGTGCTGAGGTAGGTGGCGACGCCGGCGTTGTTGAACGCCAGGTCCACCGACCCGAACGCCGCGACGGCCTTGTCGGCGAGCGCCTGCACGTCGTCGAAGGAGGTGACGTCGACCTTCACCGAGAGCGTCGACGCTCCGGCCGCTTCGAGCTTCGCCGCCGCGTCGGCGAGTGCTTGGTCCTCGATGTCGGCGATGACGACCTTCATGCCTTCCGACGCGGCGCGCTCGCACAGGGCGAAGCCGATGCCGCTCGCACCCCCGGTCACCACCGCTACCTTGCCTGCGAAGTCCTTCATGGCCGCCTCCTGCCGGGGTTGCGCCTCCCGTTCGACCCAAGGCCGGCGCGGGAGCAACGGCGAGTCTATCGACGGTCCCAACAGGTGTCAAACGAGCCACGCCCTCCTAGGCCTACGGCGCACACGCGGGCCGCATCGACGCCCATTCCGCCCCGTCGTATCATGGACGCGCACACTTCACCACAGGAGCGACTGAAGCCGTGGGCCTCCAACCGGGAATCATCGAACCGCCCCAGAAGCACGCCACCGTGCTCGTCCTCGACCTCGCCGACGCCTCGGCGCTCCAAGACGCCCTGGGAGCGCTCACCGAAGACCTCCACGAGCGTCTCCACGACTGGTACGCCGGCGACGGCCTCACCGTCACCATCGGCTACGGCCTGCCTCTGTTCGACAAGCTCGGCGGCGCCGCGCCTGCCGGCCTCCGGCTCATGCCGGGATGGGAAGGCGACGACTTCGACCCGGCGGCCACCCAGGGCGACGTCGTCGTCCAGATCTGCGCCGACGAGCGCTCTACGACCTACCAGGTCGAGAAGAGCGTCCTGGCGCAGCTCGGCGGCGCGCTCAGCCTCAAGGAGCGGCACGTCGGTTTCGGGCTGCCGGAGTCGCGGGGCGTGCTCGGCTTCGTCGACGGCACCGGCAACCCCAAGGGCGCGGACCGGGTTGACGTCGTCGGCATCCCGGACGGCGAGCCCCACGCGGGCGGCTCCTTCCTCGTACTGCGCAAGATCCGGGAAGACCTCTCGCGATGGGACCGGCTCGCCGTCGACGACCAGGAACGCATCGTGGGCAGGAAGAAGGCCGACAGCGCCAAGCTCGACCCGCCGGAGTCCACGCCGCGCACCAGCCACCGCCTGAAGTCGAGCTACCGAGACAGCGATGGGGAAGAGGTCGAGATCCTGCGCCGCAGCTTTCCCTTCGACGAGGGAGGCGAGGCCGGGCTGATCTTCATCTGCTTCGTCGCCGACCTGCTCCAGTTCGAACAAGTGAAGGGCCAGATGGTGAGCGAGCACACCGGTGACGAGCAGGTCGGCAAGGACGCCATCGAGGACTTCTACACGACGGTGAGCGGCGGTTACTATTTCGCGCCTCCCGCGCCCGACGGCGACGGCTCGCTGGGCGACGTCCTCTTCTGATCGGCCGGCCGTGTCGTCGTCGGCCCGCCCGCAACCGCTACGCTTCGGGGTCCTGCCCCGCAACCGCATGCGCCGCACGGCGTCGCGCTGGCACGACGAGTCCTTCAGCGGGCTGACCTTCGCCCTGACGCCGTCGCGGCCGCCGCCCGTCGCCGTCGGCGCCGCGGCAGCCGACGCCATCGCGGGATCGCAGAACGGCGCGTACCTCTTCTACAGCGCAGCCGAGTCGCATCTCGTCATCCCGCCCTTCCCCGTCGAGCGGGCCGTCGAGCGCGAGGGCTGGCATACGGGGCCCTTGCTGAGTCACCTCGACCGGCCCCGGACCGTCGCCGTGCTCCTGCTGCGGCTGGGCGGCTTCGCCGTCGGCGTCTTCGAGGGCGAGCGGCTGACCATCTCCAAGGTTGGCTCGACCTTCGTGAAGGGGCGGCACAAGAAAGGCGGCAGCTCGTCGGGCCGCTTCGCCCGTCGCCGCGAGGGCCAGGCCCGCATGCTCTACGACAAGGCCTGCGAGACGCTGCGCGAGAGGATCGAGCCGGTCCTGGACTCCATCGAGCACTTCGCCGTCGGGGGCGACCGCCTCACCCTCGCCGACTTCGAGAAGCGCTGCCCCTTCGTCCGGCGGCTAGCGGGACGGCGTCTGCCCACGGTGCTGAACGTGCCCGATCCGCGGCTGCGGGTGCTCGAAGGGGTCGGGCGCGACCTCTACGCGTGCCGGGTCGCGTCGTTTACTCCGCCGCCGCCCTCCTAGCGGAGGAGCGCTTTGAGGTAGTCCTGCATGGCCACAATCCCCACCAAGTTACTTCCGTTGACAATGGGGATGTGGTGAATGCGCTCGCGCGCCATGCGCTGCGCGAGCCGCCAAATCGGCGTCTCTTCGTCGGCCGTGGAGACGTCCGACGCCATTACTTCGGAGACCGGCCGGTCGGCAAGCTCGGCCAACGTCTCCTCCATATGTTCGGCCGAAACCAAGTGCCGCATGATGGTGTAGGCGCCGCTCACCGGCCGGCCGCCCTCGTGCAAGGTGTAGTCGGTGTGGCTCAGAATGCCCACCAAGCGCCCGTCCTCCAGCACGGGAAGCGCCCCGGCTCCGGTCTCGACCATGAGCGCCGCCGCCTCCCGGATCGTGGCGCCCGGCCCGATGGTGATCACGTCCTTGGTCATGATGTCGCGTGCGGTGAGCATGAGGTTTGGCCCTGGTTGGAACACCCCCGCGGGGGTCTCTTCCATTGTACCGCGCAAGTAGTCAGACTATGACAACTGCCAGGCAGCATTCCCCGTCGAGCGCCCCATGCCGCGTGCTAGAATGACGAATCCGGCTGCGCCGGCGCGCCATGAAGTACGGTCCAGCTCTTCAACTACACGCGGAACCGCATCGAGCCTAAGCCGCGATGCCCGAACGCATCTTCGTCGCCGTCGCCTGGCCCTACGCCAATAGCTCGCTGCATCTTGGGCATGTAGCCGGCTGCTATCTCCCCGCCGACATCTTCGCGCGTTACCACCGGCTGAAGGGCAACGACGTCCTCATGGTGTCGGGGAGCGACTGGCACGGCACCCCGGTCACCGTCCGCGCCGACGAGGAGGGCAAGACCCCGCGGGAGATCGTCGAGCACTATCAGGCCGAGTTCGAGGACTCGTGGCGGCGGCTGGGTATCTCGTGGGACCTGTTCACCTCAACGGGGACGGCCAACCACGCGGCCACCACCCACGAAATTTTCAACCGCCTGCTCGATGAGGGGTACATCTACAAGGCGACGATGTCGATGCCTTACTCGGTCGTCGACGAGCGATTCCTTCCCGACCGCTACGTCACCGGCACCTGCCCCCATTGCGGCTTCGAGGCAGCGCGCGGCGATCAGTGCGACGGCTGCGGCCGCCAACTCGACGCGAAGGACCTCATCGGCATTCGCAGCGCAATCTCCGGCGACACGCCCGAGTTCCGCGATACGGAACACTTCTTCTTGAAGCTCTCCGCCTTCCAGGAACCGCTCGAGGTCTGGGTCGCCGAGCAGGAGCACTGGCGGCCCAACGTCCGCAACTTCACCCTCGGCTATCTCCGCGACGGCCTGCAGGACCGCGCCGTCACCCGCGACCTCACCTGGGGCGTCCCCATCCCCCTCGACGGCTACGAGAGCAAGCGCATCTACGTCTGGTTCGAGGCCGTCATCGGCTACCTTTCGGCGTCGAAGCAGTGGGCGCAAGACCGCGGCGAGCCCGAGGCGTGGCGCCCATTCTGGGAGGACGGGTCCCGGGCCTATTACTTCATGGCCAAGGACAACATCCCTTTCCACACCATCATTTGGCCCGCCATGCTCATGGGCTTCGGCGGTGGTCTACCCCTGCCTTACGACGTCCCAGCGAACGAGTACCTCAACCTCGCAGGGTTAAAATTCTCCAAGAGCCGCAACTGGGCGGTCTGGGTGCCCGACTACCTTGACCGCTTCGACCCCGACCCGCTGCGCTACGTCCTTACCGCGATCATGCCCGAGTCCGCCGACGCCGACTTCCGCTGGCAAGAGTTCGTGCGCCGCAACAACGACGAGCTCGTCGCCACCTACGGCAACCTCGTCAACCGCGTGCTCAGCTTCACCCACCGCGCCTTCGACGGCCGCATCCCCGACCCCGGCGACGCCGAGGCGTTCGACGAGTCGACACGCGAACTCCTCAAGGCGGCGGACGGGGCCTTGGAGCGCGTCGACGAACTGCTTAGCACAACCAAGTTCAAGGCGGCGATCAACGCGGCGATGGGCTTGGCGCACCACGGCAACCGCTACCTGGAAGAACAGTCGCCGTGGAAGACGGTGAAGACCGACCGTGAGGCCGCCGCGACGGCACTCTGGGCCGGCTGCTACACGATAGCGGCGCTCAAGACGGCACTGTATCCTTTCATGCCGGGCAGCTCCCAGCGGGTGCACGAGTACCTGGGGTTGGACGGCGCGGTTGAGGACGCCGGATGGGTCCTTCAGTCTCCCGTGCCGGGCACGCCGTTCGAGCGGCCCAAGCCCCTCTTCCAAAAGCTCGACGAGGCGGAAGTGGCGAAGGAGATGAGCGCCGTCGGCGCCGGCCAGGATGCCTGAAGAACCGCGCACGCGGGACACCATCGCCTCCATCTACGACCCGGTGCGGGCTGAACTCGCCCAGGTCGGCGACATGCTCAACGAGATGAGCGACGCCTCCGGGTTCGACGGCCATAGCGACATGCTCAGGCGCCTCCTGAGCCATCGGGGCAAGCAGCTCAGGCCCACGCTCACGCTGCTCGCCTCGAAGTTCCACCCCCACGACCCCAAGCTGTCGATTCTGATGGCGACCGCCGTCGAGCTCCTGCACATCGCGACGCTCGTCCACGACGACACCGTCGACGAGGCCGAGTTCCGGCGCGGCCACCCCACCGTCAGCTCGTTGTGGGGCCGCAATGTCGCCGTCCTGCTCGGCGACTACGTCTTCGCCAAGTCCGCCACCTATGTCTGCGACACCGGCAACGTCCGCGTGATGCGCCGCTTCGCCGAGACCATCATGGCGCTCTCCGCCGGCGAGCTTCGCGAGTACCTCACCAGCTTCGACGCCGGTCAGACACAGGAAGAGTACGAGGCGCGCATCAGCGACAAGACGGCCTCCCTCTTCCAAACGGCGTCGGAGGCGGGCGCCGTACTCAGCGGCGCCCCGGAAGAAGAGGTCGCCGCGCTCAGCAGCTACGGTTGGAACCTGGGCATGGGCTTTCAGGTGGCCGACGACATCCTCGACTTCGAGGGGTCGGAGGAGACCGTCGGCAAGCCGCTGAAGAACGATCTCCGCCACGGCGTCATGACGCTGCCCGCGATACTCCTCACCCGCGAGCGCTCCAACGAAGGCGCCATTCAAGCGGTCTTCGACCACCGCAACGACGCGGACAAGCTGGACGCCGCCTTCGACCTCATCCAGGGTTCGCCCGCCATCAAGCAGGCGTACACCGTGGCCCAGGACTACTGCGACCGCGCCCGGAGCGCCCTCGCCATCTTCCCCGACGTTCCCGCCAAGGCCTCCCTGCTGAAGCTCTGCGACTACGCCATCCACCGCCGCGTCTAACGGCCGGCGTGTGCTACACTTCATCCTCGAAGTCGGCACTTCAAATTGCCACCAAATGCCCAGCCTGCACGTCATATCGCTGGACAGTGGCGAGGGCCGCACGACCCTCGCCGCCGGACTCACCGCCGTTCTCGCTTCCCGCGGTGTTGCGGCCTCCTACTTCAAGCCGGTAGCCATCGACGACGGCATCCCCGACGCCGACGCCGCCTTTGCAGGCGTGCAGCCGCCGGTGTCGGCCCCGGCCAACGAGTTGGCCGCGGGCTTGGGAGATCACGCCGACGCCGTCGGTAAGGCCTGCAAGCAGGCCGCAGGGGCCGATCTCATCATCGAAGGGCTGCCCGCCGGCGGTGAGCTTGCTACCGCCGCCGCCGAGCTTGCCGGCATCGTGGACGCACCGATCGTTGCAGTCGTGCGGTACCGCCGCGACGTCGACCTTGACGCCATCGCGGCGCTCAAGTCGAACTTCGGCGAACGCCTGCTCGGCGTCGTCTTCAACGCCGTCCCGCCGACGAGCGAGCGGCCGGCCCGCGAGGAGGCCGTGCCCGCCCTCGCCGCGAAGGGCGTCGAGGTGCTCGGGTTCATCCCCGAGGACCGGCGGCTCCTGAGCTTCAGCGTCCAAGACTACATCGACGCTCTAGAGGGCGACGTGCTGAACGCCGACGACCGCACCGGCGAGCTCATCGAGCACTTGCTGGTGGGCGCGATGATCGTCGACGCCAGCGGTCCCTACTACGACCGCTACGACAACAAGGCGCTGGTCACCCGCACCGACCGGCCCGACCTCCAGTGGAACGCCATCAACGAGCACACCAAGTGCCTGATCCTCACCGGCGGCGGGGACCCTATCGCCTACGTCCGGGACAAGGCACAGTCTTTCGAGGTGCCCCTCGTCGTCGTTCCCGATCATACGCCGGAGACGATCGACGGCATCGCCGCCTTCGGGGCTCCGCGCTTCCACTACCCGCAAAAGCTGGAACGCGCCGGCGAGCTCATCCAACACCACCTCGACCTCGCCAAGCTCGGCTTCTAGGCCCGCTCCTTCCTCACCGTCCCCCTCCGTCGCGGCAGCCCAGAAGAAAACTATTGAATCCGCGCGAATTGGGGATATAATTGCTGTTCGTGACCCAAATCCCAAAGGGGGGGCAGGTGATTGAATGCATTAGGTACGCACCTTCTCGTCGAGCTTCGGGAGAGCGACCCGGTTCTCCTAGACGATCTTTCCTTCATTAGAAGCACACTCCTCACCGCCGCCCACGACTTGGGCGTCACGGTACTCACCCACAACTTCCACCAGTTCTCTCCCCAGGGCGTCACCGGCATCATCTCGATTGCCGAGTCCCACATCAGCATCCACACCTGGCCTGAGTTCGCCTACGCCGCCGTCGACATCTTCACCTGCGGCGCCTCGTTCGAGCCTCGCCGCGCCGCCGAGGAGATCGCCCGTAAGCTCCGGTGTAAGGACCCCGAGTTCATCGAGGTGGCGCGCGGGCGGCTTCCCGTCGCCGCCCACTGATGGCGGAGAGGGCGGGCCCGTCCGGGCTCCCAGACCTTCCGCCGGGGCAGGCGTGGTACACGGAGCCGGTCCGCGCGAGCCTTCACCATAGCCTGGTCCTGAAGGGCGTCCTCTTCTCCGGCGCCACCGCCTTCCAGCGCGTCGACATCCTCGACACCGACCCCTTCGGCAAGACGCTCGTCCTCGACGGCAAGACGCAGTCCACCGCCGCCGATGAGTTCATCTACCACGAGGCGCTCGTCCATCCCGCCCTGACCGCCCACGATGGCCCCGCCGACATCTTCATCGCCGGGGGCGGCGAGGGCGCCACGCTGCGGGAGGTCCTCGCCCACCGCACCGTACGCCGCGCGGTCATGGCCGACCTCGACGGCGAGCTCGTCGACCTCTGCCGCAAGCATCTCCCTGAGTGGCACGCGGGCGCCTTCGACGACCCGCGGGCCGCGCTCGAAATCGGCGACGCCCGCGCTGCCCTCGAACGCCACGGCTCCGAGTTCGACGTCATCGTCATCGACGTGACCGACCCTACCGAGGCGGGGCCGTCGCTTCCGCTGTTCACCGCCGACTTCTACGCCATGGCGGCCGAGCGGCTGAAGCCGGGCGGCATACTCGTGACCCAGGCGGGCCCGGCGACGCTTGGCATGACGCAGGCGCTGACGGCGATTCGCCACACCGTCGCGCACGCCTTCGGGAGCGCCGCCGCCTACGTCGCCGAGGTGCCCTCCTTCGGCGGAGCCTGGGGCTTCGTCGTCGCCGGAGGTGCGGCTCCGGCCGCCCTCGACGCCGCCGACGTGGACCGCCGCATCGCGGAGCGCATCGAACGACCCCTCCGCTTCTACGACGGCGAGGCCCACCGGGGCATCTTCGCCCTCCCCAAGTGGCTGCGGGGGCGGCTCGCCGCCGAGCGCCACGTCATCCGTCCCGACGCCCCGGTCTACATCGACTAGGCTCCGCGGGACGCGCCGCGCGCTCGTTGCCAGCCTTCAGGCGCGTCCCGTAGAATGGAATGCCGGGCCGAAGTGGCGGAACAGGCAGACGCGCTGTGTTCAGGGCGCAGTGTCCTTACGGGCGTGTGAGTTCGAATCTCACCTTCGGCACCACTCTTCTCTCGTAGCGGCCACCCGCCCCTCCCGGCGGACCGCACTGACACCCGGCCCTTGACCGAGATCACACTCAGGCCGTAGCGTCAAATCGCAGGCCTGTCTTTCCACAAGGGGCGCGCCTTCTCCTGACCGATTCCCTTCACTTCCCTGCGGAGGTTGCAACTGAAGCGTTATGTCTACGACGACCCAAACGAGGGCGGCAGTGTGGTGGTGCGCGAGGGGAGCACGCGGCGGGAACGCTACTCGGACTGGCTGGCCGCGCTACGTGAATACCCCGGCGCCACGCGGACGTCGCCGCCGCCCGACGAGAACCCGGCGTGGTACATCGGCAACGGCGGGCAGTGGCGCAAGGACCCGGTGGGCCGGTGGGCGTGGCAGCGCGAGGGGATGCACGCGGTCGTCGGCGCCCTGGCCGGGCTGCTGATCGTCGCCGCCCTGTTCGGTCAGCTTCCGCAGGGGCTGGCGCTGGGGAGCGTCGGCATCATGCTCGCCGGCTTCCTGGCCTATGAGATCACGGAGGGGTTGCGCATCCGCGACTGGGCCTACCGCGACGTCGGAGGGTGGCTTACGGGCTTCAGCGTCTGCCTATTCGCGGGTGTGCTGTGGTGGGTCGTGACGTGAGGGCGGCGCTCGTAACTCGCACCCTTTCCTCCTGTTAGAATGACCCACCACTTCGGTTCGACCTCACAGGTAACGCATGGCCTCATGTGACGTCGCCGTCATCGGCGCGGGAACGGCCGGCATCTCGGCCGCGCTGCGGGCGCAAGAGCTCGGCGCGGGCGTCGTCGCGCTTGAACGCGGCCGGGAGCTTGGCGGCGCGGCGGGGATTCGACTGTCGGGCGGCGCCTTCCATCTGGCGATGGGACCCATGGACCTGGAGCCGGAGGCCATGCTCGCCCACGTCAACAAGGTCACCGGCGGCGAGATCGCACCGGACCTCGCGCGGATGGTCGCCGACGAGTCGAAGGCCAGCATCGAATGGCTGGCGAGTCAGGGCGTCCCCTTCAAGCCGCAGGGTGGGGAGCACGGGAAGTTCACCATCGACCCGCGCGGGCCGTCGCAACCAGGGAGGGCGTTCAACCGGGCGGCGGCGCCCGACCTCGCGATGCGGAACCTGCACTTCAGGTTCATCCAACAGGGCGGCACCATCCACTACGGTGCCAGAGCCCAGTCCTTGACTCGGTCGGATGACGGCAAGGGGTGGACGATCGGCGCCATGGGAACGTCGGACGACGACCTCCAGATCGAGGCGCAGGCGGTCGTGATCGCCGACGGCGGCTTCCAAGCCAACCCCGAGCTAGTCGACCGCTACCTCTGGCCCAAGGCCAGCAGGGGCTCGCTGCGAGCGCTCCTCACGGCGACCGGCGACGGCTTGACCATGGCGCAGGAGCACGGGGCGTACGTCGCGGGGGAGGGCCGGGGGGTCTATGGGCACATCCTCCACCGCAATGCAGCCTTCGACGAGAATTTTCTCCCCTACCCCATGTTCGACGAGTTGTGCTTGAAGGCCCCCGTCGTCGACGAGCGGGGTGTGCCCTTCGAGCACGGCGCCGCCGACGGCCCCGACCTCACGGCCAGGATGCTGGCCTCCGCCGACCCCGCCGGGTATTGGGTCGTGCTCGACGAGCCGCTGTGGACCGGACCGGCCAAAGGCGGCGGCCCCTATCATGCCAGCGTCAATCCCGTCATCGAGGAGCGCGGCGGCAGAGTCGAGCGCGGGGGCACGGTGGAGGAGCTGGCCCAGCAGTGCGGCATGGACTCCAAGTCGCTGGCCGACGCGGTCGCGCGTCACAACGGGAAAAGCGAGACGAAGGTGTCCACGCCGCCGTTCTACGGCATCCCCGTGAGTCCCGGAATCACCTTCACCTTCCCCGGCATCGCAATCAACGAGAAGACTGAGGTGCTGCACCAGTCCGGCGGAATCATCTCAGGTCTCTACGCCGCCGGTTGCTCCGCTGGAGGGATCCACGGCAAGACCGGTGGCGGCGGGTACCTCGGCGGCCTCGGCATCGCCTTGATCACCGGGAAGGTCGCCGCCGAGTCGGCGTGCGCCTACGCGCTGCGGTAGGGTGGCGGCAGCTAGGTTGTGAGGGCCACGTAGCCGCGCTCGATCTCGCGGTGAAACGCCTCTGGGAGACGCGCCCAGTCGCGCACTTCGACGATGAAGGGAATGGTCGAGTCTCGGAGGGCTTCCTGCAAGTCGCGGAGGGCTTCATTCGGAAGCGGCCGCAAGTCCGCGCCGCGGAGCACGAGGTCGAGATCGCTCCCCTCGTGGCCACGACCATCCACGCGGCTCCCGTACGCCCATACCTCCACCCCGGGAACGTGCGCGTGGAGCAGGCGTTCGATCTGCTCACGGTGTCGCGGGGCCAAGTCGAGCCGGAGATTCATTGACTTTCCTGAGCGAGCACGCGGGAAAGCGCCTTGGCGTCTTCAATGAAGCTGGGCAGCGCCTCTAGGACTTCCTTGGCGTAACCCTCGCCATAGCGATGAGCCGCGTCGTTCCGGTAGTCACGGTAACGCAGCCAACGCTCGCACTCATCTCCGGTAATCAGGACGTGTTTCGCGGCATGCCGGAAGATGTCTTTGAACGCGAGGCGGTCTGCGTCGCGATTGGCGGCGAAGTACTCGCGCAGCCGCCTCTTCAGCAGTGCACCGCATTGCTCCTCGATGATCTCGAACTCCTTCACGCAGGCCGAGCGGTAGATGCGGTAGGCGACGTCCTCCGGTGCGTGCCGCGACAACAAGTCGTAAGCACTCTCCAACGTCTCGATGCAACGGTCCAGATAGTCCGTGTTGATCTTCATCACCATGCCGCCCGGTTGACCGCAAGGATATCGTATACCCCGCTACCGGCGGGCGGCCAGCGGGCCAGGCGAAAGGACTAGGGCATGGACACAGCGATGGCGCGGGCGTTCTTGCACGGGCTCGTCGACCCCGGCCGGGTGCGGACGCTCAGGTACTCGCCGATCATCAAGGCCGGCAAGTACATGCACGTGCAGGTGCCCGAGTCGCTGCGGCAGGGTGAGCCGATCACCCTGGTCGAGGTGGAGAGCGCCGCTGAGGTCGGCGCCATCCTCAAGAAGGCCAACGACGAGGAGACGCCGGTCTACGTCCGCCAAGGGGTCGGCGGCGTCACCATGGACGTAATCCGGCCCGAGCCGCCGGGCTCACTCGTCCTCGACCTCCGCCGCCTCAACTGGATACGGCCGAACCTCGACGGCGGTTACGTCGAGGTCGGCCCCGCCGTGGCGGAGAGCGCGCTGAACGACGCTCTCGCGCCCCACGGCTTCAGCTACCCGGAGTTCGTCGGCCCCGTGACCTGGGGCGGGCTGGCGGCGTCGAACACTAGCGGGCGCTCCGTCGATCCCTACTGGGGGAAGCCGGGCGACTATCTGATGGGCCTCGAGGTAGCGCTGCCGACGGGTGAGGTCATCTGGACGGGGACGCGGTCCCATCGCCGGCCCTGCGGCGTCGACCTGACGCGGCTCTTCGCCGGTTTCCAAGCCATGGCCGGCGTCATCACCAACCTTCGGCTGCGGCTCGTCCCCACGCCGCGCAACACGCGGTGGGGCGTGGTCTACATTCCGACCGTCGAGGACGCGGGCCGGACCGTGGCCCGGCTCTACCGCCAGGGCGTCCCGCCGCCACGGCTTATGGAGCTCATGGACGACCAGTTCCTCGAGCTCGGCGGCCTCACCAACGAGGACCGCGACGCCGTCATCCTGATCGGGACCGACGGCTGGACGGAGGTCGAGGCCCAGGCGAAGCTCGACGCCATCTTCGAGGTCGCCCGCGCCGTGGGGGCGCGGAGGACAGAGCAGGTGACCCACGAGGAGTTCCAGAACTTCGTCGGCTTTCGCAACGTGGGCGAGAAGGCGGACATGATCAAGGAGCTCGGACTCTTCCCGCTGCTCGGCGGGGTCATGGATGGGCCGCTCGACGCCATGGCCCCCTGCATGGCGGCGGCGGGACGGATGCTCGACGAGATTTGCGCCGCGAACCCCGGCCTTTACGGCGTCCGCATCGGCCACATCGGCGGCGGCACTTTTCACCCTGTCTTCTTCGCGCCGCAGTCGTGGGAGTTCGACCGCCTCCAGGCCCTCGCCGCCGAGATGCACCAACGGATGTTGGAGCTCCAGTTGGAGTTCGGCTGCACCACCGGCGAGCAGGGGGTCTTCCCCCAGCACTACGAGTGGTTCCAGCGGTACTACGGCCCCGAGCACGCCGCCGTGGTCGGGCGCGTGCGCGACGCCCTCGACCCGCGCCATGTCCTCAACCCGGCGCGCTTCGAGCCCCCCACCTACCGCGCCGGAGCGTGAGCCTGCACGCCGCGATTAGCGGAAGTGCGGCATCACCTCGGAGACGACGAGATCGAGGCAGCGCCGTCCCTCTTCGCTCGGCATCCCGCCCATGAGGGGACGGAAGTTGAGCACCGCCCCGGCGGGGTCGGCGGCCTCCATGGCCTTGCCAAGCTCGACGACCTGCTCCGGCGTCATTACCTCGTCGGTCCCCTTACCTAGAAGGTCGTCGGGGTTTTCGACGGCCTGGAACGGGCCGTGGCGCAGGCCCGCGGCGAACTCGGCGTAGCTGTTGGCGGTGTGCATGGCGTGCGGGCCGACGATCTTCCACGCCGCCTCGGGGTCCTTGGCCACGTGCAGGAAGTTCCGCGGCGGACGCGGCGCGTCGGCCGGCGGAATCGGCCCGGGGTCCTTCCCCTGCGCTCGCAGCTCCTCCCGGTAGAACTCACTCAGGCGCGCCGACACCGGCGAGTAGCCGTCGGCGATCCGCGCCGCGCGCCGCGCCGACGCCGGAGAGGCGCCGCCCATGATGATCGGCGGGCGGGGCTTCTGCACCGGCTTGGGCACGACGTTCACGTTCTTGAGCGTCCAGTACCGGCCCTCGTGGCTGAACGTCTCGTCGGCCCAGCACTTCTTGATAATCTCGACGCCTTCCTCCATGCGCCCCGGCCGCGTCTTGATGGAAATGCCGTAGCCTTCGTACTCCTCGTTTCGGTATCCCGCGCCCACCATGAGCTCAAAGCGGCCCCCGCTGATGATGTCGACCAACGCGCCGTCCTCGGCTGTCTGCACCGGGTGCTTCAAAGGGAGCAGCACGAGGCTGATGCAGATGCGCATCTTCTTGGTGCGGGCGGCGACGGCCGCCGCGGCGACGAACGGCGACGGCAGGTAGCCGTCCTCGACAAAGTGGTGCTCCGACAAGCCGATCCGTTCGAATCCTTGGCCGTCGGCCCATTCGACGAGGTCGAGGAAGTCGGCGTAGAACCGGTCGAACGGCTTGCCCGACCAAGGCGGGTTCCGAAGATCGAAGCTCAACTCGAAGCGCATGGCACACTCTCCGCGCCGGGGATGGTCGTGGGATCGAGGCGCGTTGGGATTATAGCGGGAGCGGGCCCTTCGGCTAGCGCGGCGGACGCCCCTTTGCTATAGTGGAGGATGCGCCTAACAGGAGTGGAACCGCGCCGCCGTCCGTCTCAACCACAAGAGCCGGAGGCGGCCCGCGAGACCGGTTTCGCTCTACGTCGCGCGCTCGTAGCTCAATAGGACAGAGCGCAGCCCTGCGGAGGCTGAGGTTGTGGGTTCGAATCCCGCCGAGCGCGCCAGCTTTTCTCCCGGCTATTCCGCCGCACTGCGCCCCTGGTACTCTACGGAGTCCGGGTAGAAGTCGAGCCACGCCCAATCGAAGGCGCTGGCCGTCGGAGCCCGCTGCAGCCCCAGCCCGCTCAGCGGCCCCTCGACGGCCAACCCGAGCGCCGCGTCCCACACGCTCCCCGTTTCTACGTCGCGAAGGCGCGGGGCTTCACCCGCCACGGCCTCGAAGGTGAGCACGCGGTCGCCGAGCCGGCGCACGAAGGCATGGACGTTCCCGCCCGCCGGCGTGAAGAGGATCACGGGGACCTCGCCGACGAAGTCGTTGACGACCACCTCATCCTCGAGCGTGGGGAACGGGTAGGACTTCGCGGCCCCGCCCAGCGCGATGCCGATGACGAAATCGGTCTGGAACTCGGCGCCCGCCACGTTACGCGGAAAGTAGCGGTCGTCGGCGAGCACCACGCTGCCGGGGTGGTCGGCCTTCCACTCGCCCCACGTCGTCAGGCTCATGGGAAGCTGCCGCAGCCGCGTCCCCTTTAGCTCGCCGTCGATGGCGAGGCCCCAGGGCTGCGCCCAGACACTGCCGGTCGACCAGTCCCACCACGTCATCGCGTTCATGAAGAGCGCGCCGTTATTGCCGAACTTCTCGGTCTCCCCGTCGATCCGCCGGTCGTGTACCAGACCGGTGAAGCAGAGCGGTCACCAGGTGACCAGGACCGGCGTCCCGCCCACCTCGTCGTTCACCATCTCGCGGTACTGGAGCAGGGAGACGGGATACGCCTTGGCTTCGCCGTTGATCGCGACACCCATCACGAGCTGTTCGTCGCCCAGACGGGTCCGTCCTGTCGTCTCGAATATGGGATCGTAGACGGGCTCGATTTCGTCGGTCTCGAGGACTTGGTAGAGCCGCCCCAGGTCGATCTCGGGCAGGTCCGGCCCCACCGTCGCCGTCGCCGTCGGAGGAAGCGATGTCGCGGTGGGTGTTGCCGGCGGAGGGAGCGGCGTTGCGGTAGGCGTCGCCGTTGGAGTCGGTAACGCGCCCGACTCGCACGAGGCGACTACGGCGACCGCAATGACAATGGCGGCAATCAAGCGCGCACGGTACATGGTCTCTTTATACACCCAACCTGCCTCGCAAACGTGGTCTGCCGGCCAGCGAGCGTTGACAGGCACGCTCCGCCGCCGGTACCTTCCAGAGGAGGTACGTCAACGGAGGCCGAATCGATGCCCGAGGGCCCGGGAGGTCCGCCCACCATCACGACGTTGGACGAGCTCGTCGCGGCGGTCCAGACTTGGTTCGGTTATGACAAGCTGGAGACATCGCCGTTTCCATCGGGGGAGCCGCCAGCCGAGGCGGCCCTCCGCTGGTACCGCGACCGCCTCGAAGTCGAAGTCGTCGGCCCGAACCGCTATGAGATGACCTGCCCCGGCTGCCGGGCGCGCGTCGCCTTCGCCGCCGACGACCTCTACGCCTGCGAAATGTTCGACTATGCCTATTGGCGGTTCTGCCCCGACTGTTCGGCTGTCGTGGCGGGCCAGTCCACCACGGGCGCTTAGCTCAGCCGGTTAGAGCGCTTCCCTTACAAGGAAGAGGTCAGTGGTTCGAGTCCACTAGCGCCCACCAAGTGCCTGGATGGGCTAGACTGCACCAGCGTCCCAAGCAGGGCAGTCTGGTCGATCGCAGTTACGTCTGCATTATCTGGATCAGGTTGCCGCAGGTGTCGTCAAAGACCGCAATAGTGACGTTGGCCAATTCTGTTGGCTCCATAGTAAAAGCTACGCCCAGTGACTTCAGTTTCTCATACTCTGCACGGATGTCTATAACGCTAAAGGACGCCGCTGGGATGCCTTGGTCAAATATCCCTTTCTGAAATGCTTGTGCTACCGGGTTTTCATTTGGTTCAAGCAAAAGCTCGGTCCCATCTGGGTCATCGGGCGAGACGACGGTAAGCCACTTGAATTCCCCCACAGGCAAGTCATGCTTCTTCACAAAGCCGAGGGTCTCCGTGTAGAACCTCAGAGCTTCGTCCTGGTCACTTACGAAGACGCTGGTGAGTGTAATGCGCATACCTGGCCACCCTCTTCACGTGGGCGCACGCCCGGAATCAAGCCGCCGGCGTTGGCCTGACCCCAAATTCGCTTAGCAGCTGCTCGCATCCAGCGGCCGCCCCTTGACGTCGGGACGGCCGCCGGCGAGTCCTAGATTCTGTCTATTGCCAGAGGTCGGGATCGGGTCGCTTCATCAGTCCGATACCCAGGTATCCATACCAGATGACCAGTAGGACATAGAAGCTCCGGGCGAGGGTGATGAAGGTGTCGCGGCCGTCGTTGTGGAGTATGGCCACCACGAAAAAGATCATGACGGCCAGACTGACAAGGGCAGCCAGCAGGGAGATTGGCCCGTTGAAGTCGTCTCTCGTGGAGAGGCCCAACGCGAAGATGCAGCCGCCGAACCCAAGGGTAATCCCACCGGCGTAGAGGAGAGCGGAGCCGGCGTAGTAGACGGGAACGCTTCCCCCGATCTGCTCACTGGTCTGGGCATCGGCAAGAATGAAGTCCATGCCGCCGGCGAGCATCCAACCGGCGAGTCCGATGAAGACCATGAAGAAGCCCATTTGGACAAGCGCCTTACCGTTGCCCTGCAAGGTTACGTTCCGCATGAGCGCATAGAGGCCCGAGACGATGAGGGCCAGGCTGAGGATTATCGCGATGTTGGTGACGTTGGTCAGCGCGGCGTTGCTACCCTTGGCCTTTATGGAGCCAACGGCGTCCGACACGTCGGCGCTGTCTATGAGTAGTCCACCCGGCTCTATGAGAAAGAAGATGAAGGCGATGAGCGGCCCGAATATGAGAGACAGCCCCGCCAGCCGGTTCACGGATATCGTGCCCATGTTTGAACCTCCCTTGTGTGGTGTCATGAGAGGGATCGATTGAGTCCAATCCCTTCCAACAGACATCAGAGTTGAGGCATTGTATCGGAAAGGGGCCGCCCTCGATAGGTGTACCACCCGTCATGCTAGTCTCACGGGGGCGTCGGTGCCCACAAGCGTGTCGATAGCCCATCCTGACGGCCTTCGCGTGCAGCGGCCAGCGTTCATAGGAGCCAGATGTCGGAAGTGATTTCCAAGCCAGACGAGTTTCCCCGCTCGGCGAACTATGACCCAGACTGGGTCCTGGACAATATGATGGGACCGAATGCTCTCTGGCTGACGGAGTCATTGGCGGCGTGCATGGCCCTCGAGCCCACGATGCGGGTGCTCGATATGGGTTGCGGCAAGGGCTTGAGTTCCATCTTCCTGGCGAAGGAATATGGCCTGCAGGTGTGGGCGGCGGACTTGTGGATAGACGCCAGCGATAACTTCAACCGCATCCGCGCCGCCGGCGTAAAAGACCGAGTGTTTCCGATTCATGCCGAGGCACATGCTCTGCCATTCGCCGACGGCTTCTTTGACGCGATGGTGAGCGTGGACGCCTATCACTACTTCGGGACGGATGACCTCTACCTGGAGAACCACATGGCCCGGCTCATCAAGCCCGGCGGGCACATGGGGATCGTCGTGCCGGGGTTGGTCGAAGAGCTGCCCTCCGACGAATCGCCGGAACACCTCCGGCGGTACTGGGAGCCGGCATTCTTCAGCCTCCACAGCCCGGCGTGGTGGAAACGTCACTGGGAACGCAGTGGTCTGGTCACCGTCGAGCTTGCCGACCTGCTCCCGGACGGATGGAGACACTGGATGGTGTCGGACTCGCTATGGTCGAAGCATCTGGGTAAGCCCAGCGACGAGGCCGATATGCTGGCTCTCGATGGAGGACGGACCTTGGGGCTGGTCCGTATGGTGGCCCGCAGAAACGAACGGCCAACCGCGCGGATGGACACCCTGTAGGCACGAGGCGGGCTTGATGCCAGAAGCTTCGGGCAGTTGATCGTGAGGCAGTCGCCTGCGGGGCTATGAACCTCCACGTCGCAGATTTTGTCCGCGCCGTTGACCGGCGGGGCGGAGGGCGGCACACTCGGACGGAACCCCGGACTGCGCGAGCAACACCTTGGCGAAGGACCATCACCACGACCACACGGAGCCGCCCTCCGACATCGAGCTGCGCGTGAAGGCGCTCGAGTCGCTGCTCGTGGAGAAGGGGCTGGTCGACCCAGAGGCGGTGGACGCGCTCATCGAGCTGTATGAGGACAAGATCGGCCCGTCGAACGGCAAACGCGTGGTGGCGAGGGCATGGGCGGACGAGGAGTTCAAGCGCCGGCTTCTCGAAGATCCCAACGCCGCAATCGCCTCGATGGGCTACGTCGGCTCGCAGGGCGAACAGGTGCGGGTCGTCGAGAATACGGATGACGTCCACAACCTCGTGGTGTGCACGCTGTGTTCCTGCTATCCGTGGCCGCTGTTGGGTCTGCCGCCGGCGTGGTACAAGTCCAAGCCGTACCGGGCGCAGGCGGTCGCCGACCCGCGCGGCGTCATGCGGCAGTTCGGCTCGGAGATCGGGGATGAGAAGGAGCTGCGGGTGTGGGACTCCACCTCCGAGATGCGCTACTTCGTGCTTCCTCAGCGTCCCCCGGGCGCGGAGGGGTGGAGCGAGGAGCAACTTCAGTCCCTCGTGACCCGCAACTCCATGATCGGTGTGGAGGAAGCGCGGCGGCCGGCGACAGGTGCGTCATGAACGGGGTCCACGACCTTGGCGGGATGCAGGGCTTCGGGCCGGTGCGGCCCGAGCCGGAGTCGGATGAGCCAGTCTTCCACGAGGCGTGGGAGAGCAGGGTGTACGCCATGGTGCGGCTCATTGGCGGCCTTGGTCTGTGGAACTTGGACATGGTCCGGCATACCAGGGAGAACCTGCCCTCCGCGGACTACCTCGCCTTTTCCTACTACGAGATCTGGTTCGCAGCGCTGAAGAAGCAACTGGTTGAGTCCGGCCTGGTTTCAGAAGAGGAGTTGCGGGAGGGGAGGGCGTCATCGGCCGCCTCCGGGCTCGTCTTGGAGCGGGTAATGAGCGCCGACCGGGTGCGTGCCGTTCCCTTCATGATCACGAGCTACCGCCGTCCCGCGCCCGCGCCGGCCCGGTTCGCGCCGGGCGACCGCGTGCGGGCCCGCAATCGCCATCCCCACGGGCACACCCGCGAGCCCCGCTACGTCCGCGGCCACGTCGGGACGGTCGACGAGCACTATGGGTCGCAGGTGTACCCGGACCTCAGCGCGGATGGCGTAGTCGAGGGGCGCCATCTCTACAGCGTGCGCTTCGATGCGCGAGAGCTGTGGGGCGAGTCGGCGGACGCCAAGAGCGCCGTCTACGTCGACCTGTGGGAAGACTATCTGGAGCCCGCGCCGTGACCAACGCACGAACTCCCCGCGACATCGGCGGCCTAGAGCATATCCCTCTGGGCGGGGATGGCAGGCCGACGTTTGCGGAGCCGTGGGAGGCGTCGGCCTTCGCGCTCGCGGTGAACCTTTCCGGCGAGGGTCACTTCACGTGGGACGAGTGGGCGACGACGTTGAGCGAGGAGATCCGAGAGGCGCAGCAAGCGGGCGACCCTGACATCGGCGACACCTACTACCGGCACTGGCTGCGCGCTCTGGAGCGGCTCTGCAGAGAGCGGGGGCTTGTGTCGGAGCCGGAGGGGTCGGAGCGGAAGGAGGCCTGGCGCAGGGCCTACTTGAACACGCCGCATGGCAGGCCCGTGGAACTCGCAGCCGACAGGCGGCATCCCCACGAAGGAACTCCGCCATGAACGCAAGCCGGAAACCGGTCGCCGTCGTAGTCGGGGCGACATCCAAATGGCAGTCGGACGGGCGCAACACCCGATTCGCGCACGGTAAGGCGCTCGAAGACAGCGAGTTGCCCCTCGAGGTGCGTTGGGGCGTAGGTGGGGCCATCTCCCTAAAGTTTGCGAGAGAAGGCTTCTTAATCGTGCTGACCACCCGCAAAGCCTCCAACGCGGCCGCCTTAGAGGCGGCGATCCGGGAACAGGGCGGCGAAAGCACGATCGTCGAGCTGGACCTCGCCTCTCGCGACTCCATAGCGAAGGCCTTCGCCGAGATCCGCGACAAGGCCGGCGACCCAAGCGTTCTGGTCTATAACGCGGGCTATATGGAAGGACGCGACCTTCCGCCGGAACAGGAACTGCTGGAACACATTTCGTTCGAAATGTACGAGACCACGCAGCACATCGCCAGCAGCGGGCCCTTCCTGGTGGCCAAGGAGGTCTTGCCTGCGA
This sequence comes from Dehalococcoidia bacterium, assembly GCA_964291475.2. Lineage (GTDB taxonomy): Bacteria > Chloroflexota > Dehalococcoidia > SHYB01 > SHYB01 > DAOUKH01. The sequence continues at coordinate 92,882 of OZ220075.1, forward strand.
TGCGGGAGCGGGGCGAGGGGTCGATCCTGTTTTCCAACACGCCCTACTCGCTACGAGGAAGGAAGCGGTACACCGGACAGTCGCTGTACTACCCGAGAGCTCTCACGCGGACGCTGGCACAGGTGTTGACCGAGGAGTACTCCGAACACGGCGTGCACGTGGCCAACGTGGTGATCGACGGCATGATCGATTCTCCCGGCACGCGGGCGCTCCCCTATGTCCAGCAGCAGCCTGAACTACTGATGAATCCCGCCAAGATCGCCGAGGCCTTCTACTATCTGCACACGCAGGACAAGTCCTGCTGGACTCACGAACTCCAACTGACCCCGTTTTCCACCAAGCCGAGCTTTTGAAGCTTGTGCTCGCCTTGAGGCAGGGCATCCGCCATTTCCCGGCATTCCTAGTCTCTACCCACCTATCGCGGTAGAATGCCGACTCCCGGCGCCCTCAAGCCGCGCCGGCGAGGCTCTGGGTGGAGGTTGGATGTGTTTGGGGCAATTGGCCGGAGTATCACGCTGCTGAAGGTGTGTCTCCGCGTCCTCAAGGCCGACAAGGAACTCGTGCTCTTTCCGGTCCTTTCCGCGGGGGGCGTGGTCGTCTTGGTGCTGGCGTTCCTGGGCATCTGGATCGGGATCGGCGCAGTCGACAACATCGAGGACGGCGCGATCGGCGGCGTCGACGTCCTCCTTGCCGCCCTGTTCTACATCCTCGTCACATTCGTGATCATCTTCTTCAACAGCGCCCTCGTCCACGCCGCATACGAGCGTTTGACGGGGGGCGACCCCACTGTCCGCTCCGGCCTGAAGGGAGCCTGGGACCGCGTGGGCACGATCTTCATGTGGGCCGTCATCGCCGGGACGGTCGGGCTCATTCTGCACGCCGTGTCCGCGCTAGCGCGGCAGCGCGGCGGTATCGTGGGCCAGATTGTCGCCTGGCTGCTCAAGGGTTCGTGGACGGTCATCACGTTCTTTGTCGTGCCACTGATCGTGGTCGAGGGCCGCTCGGTCGGCGGCGCCTTCGGAACGTCGTTCTCCATGATTCGCCGCACCTGGGGCGAGCAGTTGGCGGGCAGATTTGGCCTGGGAATCGCTGGCTTCCTCACCTTGCTCGTCGCCGCCGGGGTCATCGCGCTACTGGCCGCGGCCCTGTCACCCCTTGGGACGGTAGGCACTGTGTTAACGGTCGGCATCGGCGCCCTGCTGGTCGCCGGCGTTGCGGCGGTCTTTGCGGCATTGGAGGGAATCTACAAGGCAGCGCTCTACCAGTACGCCGCCACCGGCCAGGTGCCCGCCCTCTTCCCGACCGAGGTCATACAGGGCGCCTTCGGGCAGTCTCGCTAGACGCCGCAGGAGCCATTCGTGCGGCTCACAACTCCGGACGCCGTTCGTGCCAGTCGGTCGCCGACTGAAAGGCGAAGCCCGCGTCCAGAACCGTCTGTTCGTCGAACGGTCTCCCAGCGATATGGAGCCCGACCGGCGTCCCCACCGAGTTGAATCCGCAGGGCACCGTCATGGCGGGCAGCGCGGCCAGGCTGTGCGGCGTGGTGAAGGACCGCGACCCGAACTGCCGCGCGATGACGTCTTCCTTACTCTTGAAGACGGAACTCTCTCCCGCGATGGTCGGCGGCGGGCCGAACGACATCGGCGAGAGCAGTACGTCCACCTCCTCTAGCGCCGCCATCATCTGGCCGCGCAGCAGGCCCCGAGCGCGTTGCGCCATGTTGTAGAGGCCCGCCGACACCAGCGAGGCCGACATGAGCCGCGCCCGCGTCGCGGAATCGTAGTCGTGCGGCCGCTCTCGTATGGAGTCGAAGTGCACGTGCGCCCCGTCGGTATCGCAAATGGCTACGAAGATCGGCGCCGCCAGGCCGATGAGCGGAATGGACACCTCTTCGACGGAGGCGGCGAGCCGCTCGAACACACCGACGCCCTCCTCAAACGCGGCCCGGACGCCCGCATCGGCCGACTCCGGAGGCATCAGCTCCCGGACGACGCCAACCCGCAGGTCGCCGATGTCGCTGATGAGGGCGTTCGCGTAGCGGGGCACGGGCAACCTACTCGTTGTCGGGTCGCGGGGATCGTGCCCGGCGATCGCCTCCAACAGCAGCGCGCAGTCCTCGGCCGTGCGTGCCATGGGCGAGGCGCAGTCCATCGACCAAGACACGGGGAATGTCCCGTGCCGACTGATGCGGCCATACGTCGGCCGAATCGCGCTGATGCCGCACGCCGCGGCGGGGAACCTGCCCGAGCCGCCCGTATCCTCGCCGATGGCGGCGGCGCACATCGACGCGGAGACCGCGATGCCGGAACCGCTGCTGGAGTGCCCTGGAATCCGCTCTAGGTCCCAGGGGTTGCACGGGTTTCCATAGGGATGCTTGCGGGTGCCGCCCATGGCGAACTCCGCCATGTTCTGTTTCCCTAGGACGATCGCGCCCGCGTCCTTCAGCCGCCCGACGATCGTTGCATCTTCATCGGGTATGAGGTTGGCGTGAATGCCGGAGCCGCCCGTCGTCCGGACGCCCTTGGTATAGAACTGATCCTTCAAACCGATTGGGATGCCGTGCAGCGGCCCGCGATACCGGCCGCTTGCTATTTCGTCCTGGGCGGCCCGCGCCTCGGCCAGGGCCGACTCCCCGCAGACGGTAATGTAGGCGTGCAAGCGGCCGTCGAGCCGGTCGATGCGCTCCAGGTACGCCTCGACCAGCGTGACGGGGGATACCTCCCGCCGCTGGATAAGGGCGGCCAAGCGAGCCATGGTCTCGAACGCCAACGTCTCGTCGGCCATGCTCCCCCTCCGGAGTTCAGACGTCGAAGATCGGACGCGGGTCGATCTCGGTGAGCCCGTCACGGTCAAGCTTGCCGAGCTCGTGCATGAGCGCGGCGAACCGGAACGTGACTTCGGGCAAGAGGTCGTCGGGGATGTCGAGGCCGAGTCCCTTGGCCAGAGCCCGAACCTCGTCTTCGGTAAGGTCGACCGGCAACTCGGCGGGAACGCCTTCCGGGCTCAACAACTACCTCCGCTCAGCCGCTGACGCGAATGAGACGCCTATGAAGCGGCACGGGGTGGGTAGTTGTCAAGCCACCAGCGGGCGATGTCGATGCGCCGCGCGAACCAGACGTCCGGATGGCCCCTGGCGTACTCCAGAAACCGGTCGACGGCTCTCGATCGCGGAGGCCGCCCCGCGATCCGGCAGTGCAGCCCCACACTCATCATCCTCGGCGTTTCCTTCCCTTCCTCATAGAGGCAGTCGAACGAGTCCTTCATGTAAGAGTAGAAGTCCTCGGTGCTCGTCAGGCCGCCTCGCCAGAAACGGGCGTCGTTGACCTCGACGCTGTAGGGAAGCACCAGCCAGGGCTTGCCGTGCACCGTCGTGTAGTAGGGCAGGTCGTCGCTGACGGAGTTGCTGTCGTACACGAAGCCGCCGACCTCCGCCAGCAAGTCCCGTGTGTTGACGCTCACACCGATCCTGGTGAACCAGCCCACCGGCCGCTGGCCTGTCGTCCGTTCCAAGGAGTCGATGGTCTTGATGATCGCAGCGCGCTCGTCCTCTTTATCGAAGGCGTAGTACTCCTCCCACCGATAACCGTGCCCGCAGACCTCATGCCCGCGGCGCGTGATCTCCTCCCCAACGCGCGGATTCCGCTCCACCGCGAGCGCGGTGCAGAAGAACGTCGCCTTCACGTCGTGCTTGTCCAATAGACGCATCAGCCGCCAGACTCCCACCCGGCTCCCGTACTCGAACATCGACTCGTTCAGGAGGTCCCTACTGTCCATCGGCACCGGCGAGGGGACTTCGCCGTTCGTCTCTCGATGCGCGTCGCCGTCGAGCAAGGAGTATTCCGACCCCTCCTCGTAGTTCACCACCACCGAGACCGCGATCCGCGCACCGCCGGGCCACCGGACGTCCGGAAGGTCGGGGCCATACCCCACCAAGTCTCTCTCCACCACAGGCCCTCCTCAGGTGCCGGTCACGGCATTGGTGCTGCCGGCTTTCCTCCGAAATTAGGAACGGGTGCATGCGCGAAAGGGAGAATAGTAGCGCATGCGTCGACCACCTCCGTCCCAGACGCAGCGCTGGGCGCATCCAGGTGGCAGAACCGCTGGGGTATACTTCCGCCCTACCTGAAGGGAGCAGACTCATCGAACGGGACGTGGTCCTTTCGGTGCGCGGCCTGCGGACCGAGTTGTACACCAAGCGCGGCGTCGTACGGGCGGTGGACGGCGTCGACTTCGACCTCCGCCGGGGCGAGACCCTCGGCATCGTGGGTGAGTCCGGCTCGGGGAAGAGCATGACCGCCCTTTCGATCATGCGCCTGCTCCCTCAGGTAGGACAGATCACGAGCGGCCGGATCGAACTGCACGGCGACGACTTGGTCGCCAAGACCGAGAAGGAAATGCAGCAGATCAGGGGCGGGCGCATCGCGATGGTGCTGCAGGACCCGCTGACCTCGCTGAACCCGGTCTTTCGCGTCGACGACCAGGTCGGCGAATCGGTGCGGCTGCACGACCGCAGGAGCGCGAACGTCAAAGAGCGCGTGCTGGAGCTGCTGCGGCGGGTGCACATTCCCGACGCGGAGACGGCGTCGCGGTACTTCCCACACCAGTTGAGCGGCGGCATGCGCCAGCGCGTCGTCGGCGCCATCGGCATCGCGCCGACTCCCGAGGTCCTGATCGCAGACGAGCCGACCTCGGCGCTCGATCCCACCATCCAGGCGCAGTACCTGGACCTGCTGCAAGACCTCCAGCGCGAGTTCAACCTGTCGATCCTCTTCATCACCCACGACTTCGGTATCGTCGCCAACTTGTGCGACACCGTCGCCGTGATGTATTCGGGAAGAATCGTCGAATACGGCCCCGTCGCCGAGGTCTTCGCCGACCCGGTGCATCCCTATTCCGAGGCGCTATTGAAGTCCGTCGCCAGCATCGACGAGAAGCCCGACCGGCTTCCCTCAATCGAAGGACAGCCGCCGTCGCCGTTCGAGGTGTTGCCGGGCTGCCATTTCGCGCCGCGGTGCCCCTACGCGTTCGACCGTTGCCACGAGGAATACCCCGCCGAGTTCGCCGTCGGAGAGGGGCGGACGGCAAAGTGTTGGCTGGCCGAGGAGCGGGCGGCGTGACCCAGCAGGTCCAAGAGTCGGCAGTCCCGGCGCCTGCCCAGACCCCGGCGCCGCTTGTCGAAGCGCGGGAGCTGAAGAAGCACTTCGACGTCCGGCGGGGCGCCCTGGCCTTCGGCAAGCAAACGGTGAAGGCCGTCGACGGCGTCGACTTCGCGATCAACGAGGGTGACACCTTCTGCCTGGCGGGTGAGTCCGGCTGCGGCAAGACGACGCTGGCGAACCTGCTCCTCAAGCTCGAGCGGCCCACAGCGGGGTCCCTCCGCTGGGAGGGCGCCGAGATCGACGACCTGACCCGTGAAGAGACACGTGACTACCGGCGGAACATCCAGGCCGTGTTCCAAGACCCTTGGAGCTCGCTGAACTCGAAGCTCCGCGTCGGACGGATCATCGCCGAGCCTTTGGTGATCAACGAGCGCCTTTCCAGGCAGGAAGTCGACGACAAGGTGGCGTCCTTGCTGGAGCAGGTGACGCTGTCGCCCATCCATGCCGAGCGCTACCCCCATGAGTTCAGCGGCGGACAGCGCCAACGGATCGCGATCGCTCGCGCCCTCAGCCTCGCCCCGAAGATGCTGGTGCTCGACGAGCCGGTGTCGGCCCTTGACGTCTCCATCCGGGCGCAGATCGTCAACCTGCTCAAGGACCTGCAAGCCCGGCTGGGGCTCACCTTCTTCGTCATTTCACACGACCTTTCGATGGTGCGGTACATGGGCGACACCGTCACCATCATGTACCTGGGCAAGTTCGCCGAGCTCGCGCCGAGCGAGGAGTTCTTCAACAACCCGTTGCACCCATACAGCCGGGCCTTGCTATCGGCGACCTTGAGCGCAAACCCGGCGCGCTCCCGGGAGCGGATCGTGTTGCAGGGAGAGGTGCCCTCGCCGATCAGCCCGCCTTCCGGGTGCCGCTTCCGTACGCGGTGCCCGCACGTCATGGACGTGTGCGCCGAGGTGGAGCCGGTCATGAAGGAGGCGGCGCCGGGTCACAGGGTCGCCTGCCACCTGTACTAGCGCCGGCCTGCTTCCGGGAGCAGGGCCTACGAGAGTCCCTCGATCTCCCTTATCCCGAGGCGGTCGAGCGTCGCCCGGATGTCATCGTGCGCCGCGTCGTCCAAGTCCAGGTATGGCCGGCGCAGGCATCCTCCGGGCAGCCCCAGCACCCTGAGCGCGGCCTTCAGCGACCGCGGGTTCTGATACTTCATCAGGATTTCGTTGAGGCGCATCAGATGCGCGAACCTGTCGAGGGCAAGGGCGTGGTCGCCGGACCGGTAGGCCGTCACCACGGACATCGCGAGGTTCGGCGCCACGTTCGGCTCGAAGCACAGCGAGCCGTGGCCGCCCAGCTTCAGCACCGTGGTCAACTGTGTGACCATCCCCACGCTGACGAGCACCCGGTCGCCGAGCGCGTCGAGCAGCCGCACCAGGTAGCTCAAGTCCAGGCTCGTGTTGTTGATCATTTGGATGTGGTCGTAGGTCTCCACCAGCTTGGCGAAGAACGCCACGGGCACTTCCCCGCCCACCATCACGGTCTGGTTCGATAGGTGGACGGGTGTGGTGACGGCGTTCAAGACGTCGTCGTAGAAGCGCTCCATCTCGGGGGGCGTAGGCCGGTGGACGGGAGTTCCCGGCCGGGGCGGGTGGATCTGCACCGCGTCGACACCGATCGCCGCGGCGCGCTGGGCCTGATGGATGATGTAGTCGGTCTCGGTGAATCCGAGGGCCGCGGCATACAGAGGGACCTTCCCCTTCAGTTCCTCCACAGCGATCTCGTAGATGCGTTCGATCTCCCGCTCCCGCAGCAGGTGCCCCTCGCCGCTCCCGTAGCTGCCCAGATAGATGCCGACGCCGGCCGCGGCCTGATAGCGAAGGTGGGAGCGAAGGGCGTCCTCGTCCAGACTTCCGTCGGCGGAGAAGGGAGTCACGCTCATCGAGTAGATGCCGGGGAGGTCGGCCATGACGGTGGGAGTATATTGGCGGCGTTCGGCTTGCGGCAAGCGCGGCACTCCGCCCCGCCGTATACTGGCCCGCGATGACCGGCTTCATCATTCAGCGGGCTCTGCAGTCGGCGGTCACCCTGCTCATCGTGGTCACCGCGGTCTTCCTCCTCGCCCGCGTCCTCGGCGACCCCTCCGCCTTGCTCGTCGCCCAGGACGCCACACGGGAGCAGGTGCAGGAAAAGCGGGAACAGTTGGGCCTCGACCGGCCCATCGTCGTCCAATACTTCGAATACCTCGGCGACCTGGCTCAGGGCGACCTCGGCCAATCGATCGTCCGCACCGGCTACGGCGTCGGCGAGCTGATCTGGCCGAAGCTTGCCAACTCGGCCAAGCTGGCCGCCTTCGCCATGCTTATCGCCGCCGTAGTCGGCGTCCCCTTGGGGATTCTGGCGGCGGTCAAACGGGGGACGTGGTTCGATCACTTCGCCCGCGTCATCGCCTTGGCAGGCCAGGTCGTCCCGCCGTGGTGGCTCGGCGTGATCATGATCGTCGTCTTCGCCGTCGAGCTCGAACTGCTGCCCGTGGCCGGCAAGGGAGAAGGCTTCTTCAGCTTCCGGCACGCCATCATGCCGGCCGGCGTCTTGGGGCTGTTCGTCGTCGCGGGAATGACCAGGCTCACCCGGTCGAGCATGCTCGAAGTGCTCGATAGCGAGTACATCAAGCTCGCCCGCGCGAAGGGCCTGCCCCTCCGGACCGTGCTGTGGAAGCATGCCCTGCGCAACGCGCTGATACCGGTGGTGACCTTCGGCGGCCTTTTCTTCGGCATTCTCGTCACCGGAGCCATCGTTATCGAGGTCGTCTTTGCCTGGCCAGGGCTCGGGCGCGTGATGTTCGACGCCCTGGGCAGCCGCGACTACCCGGTGATGCAGGGCTCAATCCTGGTCGGGGCGGCGATCGTGATCGGGTTCAACCTGCTTGTCGACCTGCTTTACGGCTGGATAGACCCAAGGATCAGGTACAACTGATGCAGGGACACCTCGCCGCCGCCGGACCCGTCTTGGCGCGATGCACCCCTTATGGGCGCGCCGCGCTCAAGGCCGTCATGCATCTGCGGCCCCGGCTGGCCCCGGAGGGCGCGGTCCTCATCCTCCTGGTGATGGTGATCGGATCGTTCAGCATCGAGGCCATATCGCCCTTCGATCCCAACGTCGGCCAGCCACGCGAGCGGCTGCAGGGCCCCGAATGGGCGTGGGACTTCTGGAACATGCACATCCTGGGCACCGATCAGCAGGGCCGGGACATCTTCGTGCGGCTGCTCGTAGGCGCCCGCTACTCCCTGCTCGTCGCCGTGCTCACCGTCGGCATCGCCGGCTTCGTCGGGCTGGCCCTGGGCATGATTGCCGGGTACTACCGCGGCGCGGCCGAGGCGGTCTTGATGCGGCTGACGGACGCCGTGCTCGCCCTGCCCATCATCTTGCTCGCCCTGGTGTTGGGGGTCGTCTACCGGCCCTCGATCACCCTTGTGATCGTCGCGCTGTCGGCGAACCTCTGGGCCGCCTACGCGCGAATGATCCGCGGGGAGACGCTCTCCGTGATGAACCGCGACTTCATCCGGCTGGCGCGTGTGGCGGGGGCCGGGCCGGTGCGCATCATCGTGCACCACGTCTTCCCCCACGTGAAGAACACCTTCATCGTGCTGCTCACCTTGCAGTTCGGCGTGGCGATCCTGGCCGAGTCGTCACTGAGCTTCCTCGGCGCGGGCATCCCACCACCCGACCCGTCTTGGGGCTCCATGGCCTCGCAGGGCCGCCAGTACATCGAGACCGCCTGGTGGGTCTCCGTCTTCCCCGGCCTCGCGATCCTCCTCGTCGTGCTCAGCTTCAATACGATGGGCGACTGGATGCGCGACAAGCTCGACCCCAACCTCCAGCTCTAGCGTGGGCAACGGGAACGCCCTTCTGGGCCCGCGCTGGGTTTCGCTTGACACGCTTTCCCGGCTCACATAGTCTCGCCGCGACGCACGGTTCCGCCTACGGGAGCGACACTCATCTCTTCTCAGTTCCCTCATCTCTTTCAGCCGTTGACCATCGGCAACGTCGAGGTCAAGAACCGGCTGATGGTTACCTCGCACAGCCACGACCTCTACAAGTTCGACCCCGAGGGCTACGGCCGTTGGAACATGCTGAGCGACCGGGCGGGCGTCTACCACGCCGACCGGGCCAAGGGCGGCTGGGGCCTCCTCATCACCGGCCAGACGCTGGTGCACAAGTCGTGCGGGACGACACGGCCGCTCGGCTATCCGGAAGAGGTCATCGAGCCCTACAGCCGCATCGCCAAGGGCATCCTCGACGCCGGCGGCATGTGCTTCATGCAGATGAACCACAACGGCCGCGTCCGCACCAGCGGCACCGACGATTGGGAGCCGGTGATGGCCGCCTCGTCGGGGATTCTCGTCTATCCCAACGCGGGCGGCGAGACATGCCGAGAAATGGAAGTCCGCGACATCAAGGACGTTGTCGCGGGCTTCGCTAAAACGGCGAGCAACATGAAACGCGCCGGCTTCCCCGGCGTCGAAATACAGTCGGCCCACAGCTACCTGCTCTCCGAGTTCCTCACGCCGGCCTATAACAAGCGGAAGGACGAGTACGGCGGCCCGCTGGAAAACCGGATGCGCTTCCCCCTCGAAGTGGTGCGGGCGGTGCGCGAGGAGGTTGGCCCGGACTTCGTCGTCGGCGTCCGCATGAACTCGTTTTGGGCGGCGCCCGGCGGCGAGGGTTGGGAGTTCCCCGAAGCCCTCGAGTACGCCAAGACTCTCGAAGGCACCGGGATGGTTGACTTCCTCGACGTCAGCGCGTGGAGCTTCGAATGGTCGCTCGCGGGCATCGGGACGCCGCTTGGCCCCCTGGTGCCCTACGCCTCCCAAATCAAGAAGGCGACGAGCCTCCCGGTCTTCGTCGTCGGGCGCGTCGTCGACCCCGAACACGCCGAGCGGATCGTTGCCGAAGGCCACGCCGACATGGTGGCCATGACCCGCGCCAGCATCGCCGACCCCGAGCTTCCCAACAAGCTGCGCGAGGGCCAAGCCGACGACGTTCGGCGCTGCATCGGCGCGGGTCAGGGCTGCCTCGGACGCCATATGCTGCTGAAGCCGATGACCTGCACCCAAAACCCGACGGTTGGGCGCGAGGCCGAATGGGGCATCGGCACCCTCAAGCGCGCGGCGGTCAAGAAGAAGGTGCTGATCGCGGGCGCCGGGCCGGCGGGCATGGAGGCCGCCATCGTCGCGGCGCAGCGAGGCCACGACGTCACGCTCTGCGATTCGTCCGACGCTCTCGGTGGCCAGGTCAAGCTCATCCTGAACTCCCCCAGGCGCGGCGAGTTCAAGCACGTCATCGAATGGCGCGAGCGCCGGATAGCGCGGGCGGAGAACATCGACCTCCGCCTCGGCGTGGAGGTCACCCCGGACGTTGTCGAGCGGGAGGCTCCCGATGTGCTCGTCGTCGCGACCGGGTCGCAACCCACCACCGAATCCAAGTTCGGCGCCGCTTACATCTGGGGGTCGACCCTCGCCCGCACGCCCGGCATCCCCGGCGCCGAACAGGAGCACGTCCACAACCCATGGGACGTGCTCACCGGTCGCTTGGACGACCGGCGCCACGTGGTCATCATCGACGGCGTCGGCTTCCACCAGAGCGCCGACCCCCTCGAATACCTCGCGGCTGGGGGCGCGAAGGTCACCGCGCTGGCGACCGGCGGCTACTTTGCCGCCGACCTGCTCTACAACGACCGTCCAAACTTCCTGGCTGGGCTCAGGGACAAGGACGTCACCTTCCACTCGCTCTCGGTAATCAAGGAAATCGGCCCCGACTCCGTGACGGTGACGAGCTACGAAACGGGCAAGGACTTCCTCGTCGAGGATGTCGACGCCGTGGTGCTGTCGCTGGGCAACGTCGCCAACGACGCCCTCTTTCACGCCCTCGAGGGCAAGGTGCCGGAGATCCACCGCATCGGCGATTGCGTGACTCCCCGACGCGTGGAGCACGCCCACTTTGAGGGGCACAAGATTGGCCGCCTCATCTGACGCTATGCCGGAACGATTCCCCCATCTCTTTTCGCCCATCCAAGTCGGCTCGGTCACCTTGCGGAACCGGCTCATGACGGCGTCGCACAGCCACGACCTCTGGGGCTACGACCCTGAGGGCTACCACCGCTGGAACCTGCTCGGCTCCCGGGCCATGCACTACCACGCCGAACGGGCGCAGGGGCGGCTTCGGGCTGATTACTACCGGCCAGGTCATGGTCCATCCCTCGTGCGGGACGAACCGCCCCGCGGGCTATCTCGAAGCGGTCGTCGAGGCCTACCGGCCCATCGCGGAGGCGATCCAGGGGCACGGCGCCAAGGTCTTCATGCAGATCAACCACAACGGGCGCGGCCGCGTCAGCGGCACCGACGACTGGGACCCCGTGCTGACCGCCAAGCCCGACGTCTCCTTCTACCCAGGCGCAAGCGGCGAGTTCACCAAGGAGATCGACGTCGAGGAGATCGCCGACATCGTCAAGGGATTCGGCGTCACCGCGGGGAACATGCAGCGGGCCGGCTTCGACGGCGTCGAGATCCACGCCGCCCACAGCTATTTGATCTCCGAGTTCCTGACCCCCGCATACAACCGAAGGACCGACCAATACGGCGGCTCGTTGGAAAACCGCATGCGGTTCCTCATGGAGGTGGTCGAGGAGGTCCGCGAGCAGGTCGGCGGCGAGTTCGTCGTCGGGGTGCGGCTCAACACCGAGTGGCGCGAGTTCCCCGACCCCTTCACCGTCGAGGACTCCATCGAGGTCGCCAAGCGGCTCGAGGCCTCGGGCAAGATCGACTTCATCAACGCCAGCGCCTGGAGCCTCGAACTCTCGCTGTCAGGCTTGGGGACGCCCTTCGGCCCGGTGGTGCCGGCCGCTTCCAGAGTGAAGGCGGCCCTGTCGCGGACTCCCCTCATGGTCGTCGGCCGCATCGTCGATCCGGTCCATGCCGAGCAGATACTCGCCGAAGGTCATGCCGACATCGTGGCCATGGTGCGGGCCTCCATCGCCGACCCCGATTTGCCCAACAAGGCCAGGGAAGGGCGCCTTGAAGACATCTACACCTGCGTCGGCGCCAGCCAGGGCTGCATCGGCCGCCACTTCCAGCACTTCCCCATCACCTGCACGCAGAACCCAGCGGTCGGCCGAGAGGAAGAGTGGGGCGCCGGCACGCTGAAGCCGGCGGAACGAAAGAAGCGCGTGCTGGTCGCGGGGGGCGGCCCGGCGGGTCTCGAGACCGCCGTCATCGCCGCGCGGCGCGGACACGAGGTGGTCCTCTGTGAGCAGGCGAACGAGCTTGGCGGACAGGTGAATCTCATCGTAAAGTCGCCCCGCCGCGGTGAATTTGTCAGCGTGGTCAACAACCGGACGACGCAGCTCCAAAAGCTGGGGGTCGAGGTCCGGCTCTCGACCAGCGTGACCCCGGAGCTCGTGGACGAGATCGCGCCGGACGCGGTCGTCGTCGCCACGGGATCGGCTCCCAGGACGCCTCGCGAGGAAGACCTAGCCGACTACTGGTCGCCGTCGACCTACCGGGGCCTGGGAATTCCCGGCGCGGAGAAGTCCCACGTCTACACCGCGTGGGACGTCATGAACGGCGCGGCGGGGACTCCCAAGCACGCCGTGGTGCTCGACGGGCTGGGCTACTACCAAAGCTCGGACCCGCTGGAGTACCTAGCGGCCCAGGGAAGCAAGATCACGGCGCTCACAACACTCGGCGTCTTCGCCGTCGATATGCTCTACAACGACCGTCCCTTCTTCATCCAGTCCTTGCGCGGCAAAGACATCACATTTCACCAGTTCACCGGAATCAAGGAAATCCTCGAGACAGCGGTGGTGGCCGCGGACCACCAGACGGGTCGTGAGTTCACCATCGAGGACGTGGACGCCGTCGTGCTGTCGGTCGGCAACGTTCCTCGCAACGCCCTATACTACGCGCTCAAAGATCGAGTACCCGAGCTGTACCGGGTCGGGGACTGTGTGGCGCCTCGCAAGGTTGAGCATGCCCACTTCGAAGGACACAAAGTAGCGCGGGAGATTTAGTTCCAAGGCCAGGCGACGGACAGGAGGGAGTGATGATCTTGAAGAACATCCGAACACTAATGCTGCTAGGGGCGATCATGAGCCTGATCGTCGCCGCTTGCGGCGGCGACGATCCCACCGCGACCCCAAGGCCGACGGACGCCCCACAGCCGACGGCCACGCCAATGCCGGAGGCGACCGCTATGCCCGAGGCCACGGCAATGCCCGAGCCGACCGCTATGCCTGAGGCCACAGCCATGCCCGAGGCGACCGCCATGCCGGAGGCGACGGCCATGCCCGAGCCGACGGCCATGCCCGAGCCGACCGCCATGCCCGAGCCGACCGCCATGCCCGAGCCGACCGCTATGCCCGAGCCGACCGCCATGCCTGGGCCCACTTCCTCCGGCAGCTTCGTCGTGGCCCTGCCGGACATGGGCAATTTCGAGCTCGTCCTCGTCGTCGGCACGACACGCAGCTACCTCGACAGCATCTACGACTACGTCGTGGGCGCCGACAACGACGGCATTCTCGATACGAGCTCGGGCTGGGCCGAGTCGTGGGAAGTCAATTCCACCGGCGACCAATGGACGATCAACGGCCGCGATGGCGTGACCTTCCACAACGGCGACGCCGCCACATCGGCGGACATCAGCTACCAGTTCGGCCGCTACCTGGCTGAGGACTCGCCCCTGGCCGCCTCCGACAACGTAAAGGAGTCGGTCGCGTCGGTCGAAACCCCCGACGACTCCACCGTCGTCTTCAACCTCATGGGACGCGACCTCTTCTTCCCGGTCACCTACCTCAGCCGGTTGGGGAATGCCGGCGGGCCCAGCCACCTGATTCCCAGCGGCTACATCGAGTCTGTGGGGATTGAACAGGCGATCAAGGAACCGGTGGGCTCCGGCCCCTTCCAGTTCAACAGGGTCAGCGTCGGCGAACAGCTCGAGTTGGAAGCCGTCGAGAACCACTGGCTCTACGGCGTTCCGCGCGTGCAGACACTCTTCTACCAACTCATCCCTGAAACAACGACTCGCCTTGGCCTCGTGCGGACAGGAACGGCCGACCTCGCGCTGTTGAGCAGGACGGCGATCGCGACCATCCGGGACGAGGGGCTGCAGCTCTTCGGACGTGAGGGCAGCGGCGTCGCGTCCTATCGGTTCGACGAGCAGTGGGTCCAGGAATATGAGGGCTACGGCCCGAATCCGTTGGCCAACGCGGAGATCCGGAAGGCGCTGGACTGGTACGCGCTCGATCGTCAGACCCTCGTTGACGTTTACGTCGCCGGGGTTGGAACGCCCACCATGAACTCGCCCACATCACCGCGCGACCCAGCCTACGAACCGCTGCCGATTCCTGAGTACGATCCCGAACGGGCGAGGCAGATTCTGGCCGAGGAGGGCTACCCTGACGGCTTCGAAATGGACTTGTGGATAGGGCCGCGCCCCGCCCTGCCTGAGGGGCCGGAGATCGCCGAACAGATGGCGGTTTGGTGGGAGGCAATCGGCGTCAAGGTCAACCGCCTTCCGGGCGAGTACGCTGCCTACCGCAGCGCCCTCCTCGACGGCGAGGGCTTCAAGCGCCCCACCGCCTACGGCGTCTGGTTCCTGGGCTACGAGGTCCCAGCTTCGGCGCACTTCACAACCCTCCACTTCGAGGGCTTCGTCTTCGGCACAAGCTGGGACCCCTTCCTGAACGAACTGTCCGGGGCTTGGAAAGCGGCCGCTACCGAAGAGGAGTACATCGAGCGCGGCCGGGACTACATGTGGGCCAACTACCAAATGGGCAACACTACCACCCTCTTCAGCACAGGTGAAGTGTTCGCCGGGAGCGGTAGCGTTCCCGAGAACTGGAACCTCGGTTCGGCGCCCTTCTCGTACCAGATTGAGCAGGCCGCCATCATTCGATAGCGTAAAGAGCGACTGGAGAAGCGCCCTCCCGGAAAGTCCAACGGGAGGGCGCTTCGCGTTTGAGGTGAACGTGGCGGAGTCGGCACCAAAGGTCATCCTCGACGGCCTCATCTTTCCGGAAGGGCCCCGCTGGCACGACGGGAGACTCTGGTTCTCCGACATCCACGCCCACACCGTGATGAGCGTGGACATCGAGGGCGGCGCGCGCGTCGAAGCGGAGTTGTCGGACCGGCCGTCCGGGCTCGGCTTCCTGCCGGACGGTACGCCGCTCGTCGTCTCCATGCGGGAGCGTAAGCTGCTCGCCTTGACCGCCAAGGGCCCGGTCGTCTACGCCGACCTGGGTCGGTTCAACGCCGACTTCCTCAACGACATGGTGGTCGATGGGCTCGGCCGCGCCTACGTCGGCAACCGGGTACTCGAAGGCTATACGGAGGAGGCGGTCGCCGGCGCGGCCAGAGAAGGGCCCGGCGAGTCGCTGCTCCTCGTGCCGCCCGACGGTCCGGCCGAGGTCGCCGCTACCGGCCTTGTTTCGCCCAACGGCGCGGTCGTCACGCCCGACGGGCAGATGCTCATCGTCGCCGAGCCAAGGGCGCAGCGCCTGACCGCCTTCGACATCGGCACCGACGGGTCGCTCACCAACCGGCGCATCTTTGCCGAAGCGGGCGAGGCGTGGCCCGACGGCATCTGCCTCGATGCCGAGGGCGCCGTCTGGGCCGGTTCGCCGATGACGGAAGAATTCGTGCGGATTCTGGAAGGCGGTCAGATCACCCATCGGGTGGAGACCCCCGGAAGGTGGGCGGTAGCCCCGGCGCTCGGCGGCGAGGACCGCCGGACGATGTTCCTCGCCACCTGCCGAAATTCCCTCGAAAACCTGCAGCGCTTGGAAGAGAGCGATGACGACTCGACGAGTGAGGCCGTGGGCTGGATCGAGGCCGTCCGGGTCGACACGCCGGGAGCCGGCTGGCCTTAGCCCGCGCCGACAAGTCGCGACGGGGACTAGCCTGCTTGCTAGCTCACTGTTGGCGGCGGATGTGGCTGCTCAGCCGGATCAGATTGCGGGAACGGGGTCCTCCATCGCGTAGAGCCGGGCGCAGTTGTCCCAGAGGGCCTTGCGCTTCGTCTCGTCGCTGATGCCCGGGAGAGACAGGAACGTCTCTATAGCGTGGGGGAACGGCGAATCGAAATGAGGGAAGTCGGTTGAGAGAACGACGTTCTCATCGCCAATGGCGTCGAAGGCATACTTCGCGATGTCTTCGCCGGCCTCCACGGAGACCACGCATTGGCTCAAGAAGTATTCGCTGGGCTTCTTCGAAAGCTCCACTTCCTCGCCGGGGCCGTACATCTCCCATTGCTCGTCGAGGCGCCACAGCAGCCACGGCACCCAACTGAAGTTCCCTTCGAGGAACGCTACCCGCAGGCTGGGAAACACCTCGAGCACGCCTCCCATCGAGAAGCTGCCCACGGCTTGCATGAGTCCGAACGGGAAGGCGAACGTGTTGCCGAAGACCCCAGGGCTGGGATGGTTCCGCATGAAGTTCGCGTGATGTGTGGCGTTATGTCCAACGGCGGTGTCGTGGAGGCAAACGGGAACGTCGAGCTCCTGCGCCGCGGCCCACAAGGGAGCACACTCGGCGTCGTGGAAGAACTTGCCGTTGAGGGGATTGGGCTCCAGCGTTATCCCGACCATCCCGAGCTCATTCACGGCCCGCCTCGTCTCCTTCACCGCCAGGTCGACGTCATGGAGCGAGATGAGGGCGGCGCCCTTCAGACGGTCGGGGTCTTTATTGCAGTAGTCCGCGAGCCAGTTGTTGTACGCCCGGCAGAGGGCGGCCGCCATCTCCGGCTCCATGGCATCGAAGGAGACGTGCCCCTGGGCCCAGGTGCGGAACAGGGCGGCGACATCCACGCCTTCCATATCCATGGCCCGCAGCATGCTGTCCGGCCCGTAGCCGTCTTGCTCGGCGTCCTTGAGATAGTGGCCAACACGCGCGACTCTTGCCTCGCGGAACTTCTCACGAATCGCGTACTGCTGAACCTTCCGATTTTCGCCGGGAACTTCGAGCAGCCAGTTGTTGCGAAAACTGCGCCCGGGCGACGGGATAAACGTGGGAGCGTGCGCTTGGTATTTCTGATCAAGGTAACGCTCGTACATGTCCGGGGGCTCAATCACATGGATATCGCTGTCGAGTACGCGGAAACCGTTCTTCATGATGTGACCCTCTCGCCCCTCGTGCAGTCCGAACTTAGGATTCGATAGCCCGCGCGTTCCGACACCGCGCGGCCCCCAGCGGGCCGCCATTGTACACCTCCCAGCCATTTGAATGCTGCGCCTAAGCGGGTGAAAACAATCATGTTTACACGGCCCGGCCATCGATCTTTGTGGTGGAAGTTATGACACGCTTCAACCGCTCATTTCACCTCCGAACCGCAGGCGTTCCTTGACAGCTCTAGGAGCGCGTGATACTAGAGGGCGAAAGGCGCGGCAATAGTGGGAGCCTCGGGGGATCTGCCCATGAACGCTGAGACCGCGGGACTGGACGTCACTTCCTCGTTGGTTGGACGCTGCCCCCTCGTGTCGTCGGACTCGCACATCCTCGAGCCGGCCGATCTTTGGTCTCGACGCACCGATGCCCGCTTTCGGCACCGCGCCCCTACAGTCGTTCGAGTCGACGGCAACGACGAGTGGCACGCCGACGGCGTCAAGTTTCAGAGCATCCGAGGCACGGGGTACCAGGCGGGGCTTCGGTTCACGCGGCCGGAGGAACTCTCCTTCGATGGCCAATTCGAAGCCATCCGCCCCGGCGCCCTGGACCCTGACGCCCACGTCCAAGACATGGACTTGGACGGCGTGGCCGGCGCCGTCCTCTATCCCACGGCGGGCATGCAGCTTTACAAGGTCGAGGACTCCGATCTGCTCTCGGCATGCGTCCGGGCCTACAACGACCACGTCGCGGAATTCTGCGGCCACGACCCCGAACGCCTCAGAGGTATCGCCATCCTCAACGTGGACAGTGTCGAGGAGAGCATTCGAGAGTTGGAACGCGCCCGGTCGCTGGGGCTGGCAGGGGCGATGATCCCCGTCGGCCCGAAGGTCCGCTACGACCACCCGAGCTATGCGCCGCTCTGGGCCGCCGCCGAGGAGTCCGAGACCCCGCTGACCCTGCATATCGGCACCGAGCGCGGGGCCCCGGAGACCGGCATCGCGGCGTCGGCGTTGGACCCCGTGGCAATGTCGGCATGGGCGCACGAGCTGCGGCTTTCCTTAGCGGCGCTCATCTTCGGCGGCGTCTTCGAGCGCCACCCCAATCTGAGGATTGTGGTCGCGGAGTTCGAGATCGCCTGGGCCTTCTACCTGCTGCACCGCATGGACGACACCTACCAGCACCGGGTCGCCGGGCTCAAGGGCCGCCGATTTCTCACCGGTGCGCTTCCCAGCGACTTCTTTCGTCAGAACGTCTACATCAGCTTTCAGGAGGACGCGATCGGCGTCCAGATGCGCAGACACATCGGACCGGACCACCTGATGTGGGGCGCGGACTATCCCCACGCGGAGGCAACGTTCCCACGCTCACGGGAAATCGTGGACGAAATCTTTGAGGGTGTTCCGTTAGAGGAGAAAGCGAAGATGACGCGGGACAATGCCGCCCGCCTCTACGGCTTCTCATTTGGCTCGTAGCGCAGGCACACAAGGACTGGGAGGTTTAGGGATATGACGGAGACAGCGCTGAGACTCCTGTCCGCCGATAATCACATCGTCGAGCCGCCGGACCTGTGGACGAGCCGGATCGACGCCAAGTACCGCGACCGCGCCCCGCGCCTTATCAAGGGAGACAAGGCCGACTGGTACGTCGTCGAGGGCGACAAGTCCATCGGGTCGCTGGGCACGGCGACGCATGCCGGACTCCGCCTCACCTCCGACAAACCGTACGAGATTTCTCTGGAAGACCGCTGGGAGAACGTGCGGCCGGGCGGGTACGAGCCCGACGAGGCGATCAAGGACATGGACCTCGACGGCGTCGACGGCGCGGTCGTCTTTCCCACGCGGGGAGTGGGGGGCATCTGGCGGCTTCAGGACTCCGATCTGTTGTCCGCGATATGCCGGGCCTACAACGACTGGATCGCCGACTTCTCCGCGCCCTACCCCGAGCGGCTGAAGGGGGCGGCGATGATCAACCTCGACGACGTGCCGTGGGCGGTCGAGGAAATCACCCGGGCAAAGGGGTTGGGGCTCGAGGCGGCCATCATCACCGTGCACCCGCCGCACGAACGGGGATACGACAAGGACGTTTACGAGCCGTTCTGGGCGGCGGCTGAGGACCTCGAGATGCCGCTGTGCCTGCATTCGGGTTCCAATCGGTCCCTCCGCGACGGCATCCCCATGTACCACCACGACCCCACCATGGATCCCGACGACCCTCTAGAAGTCGTCTATATCAACGCGGACCATTGGATAAAGCGGTCGTTGACGTCAATGCTCTTGTCGCGAGTATTTGAGCGCCATCCGAGGTTGAAAGTTGTCAGCGTCGAAAACCAGGCCGGATGGGTAGCTCATTGGCTCTACCGGCTCGACCTGTGGTACCGTGAGCGCCCCGTACGATGGGGCCGCTACGAGAGCGATATGATGCCGAGCGACTACTTCCACAGGAATGTGTTCGTGAGCTTTCAGGACGACCCCATGGCCCCGGCTCTTCGCTCGCTCATCGGAGTCGAGAATCTGCTCTGGGGCTCCGACTATCCTCATACCGAATGTACCTGGCCGGAATCCCAACGGGTTGTTCGGGAGATTTTTGCGGGCGTCCCAGCAGAGGAAGTACGCCGCATCACCTATCTGAATACGGCTGACGTGTTCGGGTTCACCGTGCCCGACAATTTGGAAAGAGCGGCGTAGGGTAGGAGGCAGGGGATGCAGGAATTCGATACGGTTGTCCGCGGGGGCACGATCGTCGACGGCACCGGAATTCCCCGGTACCGAAGCGACATTGGGATCAAGGACGGCCGCATCGTCACGATCAGTGGAAAGATCCCTGCCGGGGCGGCGAAGGAGATCGACGCCGGCGGCTGCATCGTCGCTCCCGGCGCCATCGACCTGCACACCCACTATGACGCCCAACTGAACTGGGACCCCTACGCCACGCTCAGCGGCTGGTTCGGCGTCACGACGGTCACCATCGGCCAGTGCGGCTTCGGGTTTGCTCCCGTGAGGCCGGACGACCGCGATCTGTCTATGCGCATGATGAACCGCATCGAGGCCATACCCCTCGAGTCCATGCAGCGCGGCATCCGGTGGGACTGGGAGACCTACCCCGAGTTCCTCGACAGCCTCGATGGTCAGGGGTTGGGGTTGAACGTCGCCTCGCTCTTCCCGTTTTCCCCGCTGCGGGCCTACGTCATGGGCATGCTGCCGGCGAGGGAGCGGCAGCAGGTTACCCCGGAAGAGCTCGACCAGATGAAGGCGCTCTTCGACGAGGGAATGCGAGCCGGCTCCTTCGGCTTCGCGGTGGACAAG
Organism: Dehalococcoidia bacterium; assembly: GCA_964291475.2. Classification (GTDB taxonomy): domain Bacteria; phylum Chloroflexota; class Dehalococcoidia; order SHYB01; family SHYB01; genus DAOUKH01. The sequence goes on from OZ220075.1 coordinate 113,441, forward strand.
AACGAGGAAGACCGGGCTGAAGACGGCGGGCCCATTCCAAGCCACGCCGCGTCGGCGGAAGAGCCCCTGGCACTCGCTGAGATCCTGGGCGGGTATGGCGTCGGGTTCATGGGCTGGACTATGGGCATCTCACCGGACCAGGAGGGGCAGCTCGCCGTCCTCACGAAAATGCTCGAGGCAAGCGGGCGGCCGCTGCACATTGGCACCGGGCCGGGCCCGGCCGGCGCGGCGTGGGTCGCCGACCGGAGGTCCGAGGGGTTCCCTGTGGCCCACCAACGCGTAGGCGCATTCGTCGATACCCGCTTCAGCCTCGCGGAATTCAACCAATTCGACTACATGCCCAGTTGGGCCCGAGGGCTGGTGGGCACAGCGGAGGAACGGTCGGCCAAGTTGCGGCAGACCGATATCCGCGAGGGGATGAAACGCGAGGCGGAAGTCCCGCTCCATCCCAGGACCAATTGGGAGAAGACCAGGGTCTTACAGGTCGTCCATGAACGGAACTACAAGTACGAGGGCCTGACGGTTCCCCAACTCGCCGAGGCGATGGGCGGGATACACCCGGTGGAGGCCCTGATCGACCTTTCGCTCGACGAGGGGTTGCGCACCGAGTTCGGCTTCCGCAACGAGGGGCCGGAGGTCGAAGAGTCGATGGCCAAGGGCATCAAGGACCCGTACACGCACATCTCGGTCTCCGACGGTGGCGCCCACACGCGGTTCAGCGTACTCGCGCGGTGGCCGGTCGAATTCCTGGCCCACTGGGCGCGCGATACCGAAACGCTCACCCTGGAGCAGGCCCACTACAAGATCAGCGCCTATCCCGCCTGGATCGCCAGCTACCACAACCGGGGCACGCTGCGAGTCGGCAAGGCAGCCGACATGATGGTCTACGATCTCGACGAGCTCGGACTGCTCTACGAGAGGCCGATCTATTCCAACGACTTCCCCGGGGGCGAGCGTCGGCTGATACAGAAGGCGAAGGGGCTGCGCTACACGATCGTCAACGGCACGGTCACCTTCGAAGACAGCGTCTGCACCGACGCACTGCCCGGCAAGCTGCTGCGCAGCTACGAAGAAGCCATACCGCAGTCCTAGCTCAGACGCGTTGCATCGCGGGGAGGGCAGATTTTGACTACGCCCGAAAGCCCGCCGCACCTAACACACGCTTTGCGCCAGTCATGATCCACGAGCTGCGCACCTACGACGTCGTTCCCGGCAAGCTGCCGGCGCTCCACGAGCGGATGGCCAAGCGCATGATTCCCTTGTTCCGGAAGCACGGCATCGAGTTGACCGCCGCGTGGGTTCCCGAAGTGGGGGGGAAGACCAACCACCGACTCGTCTACATTCTTGCCTACGAAAGCCTCGCGGACCGCGAGGAAAAATGGGCGGCTTTTTTGTCGGATGAGGAAGTCCTGCAACTTGTCGCGGAAACGGAAGGCGCTGAGCCGTGGGTGCTGCGGAGCGAAAACACCCTGCTCCGGCCAACGGAATATTCGCCGCTTACCTGACCGTAACTTCGCCCCTTCGTCGAACGGTTGACTGCCGACAGGATCATTGTGCTGAGACACACCTGTTAGTGCGACGGTTTTCTCCTGTAGGAAGCTTGACAGGGTAGAAGGGGAAGGGTATATTCCGCCGACCCCACCGGAAGCCCGTTCGTTGTGGCTTTGCGGCCTCGGTACTTGGGCTTGGTTCAAGGGCGAAGTGGCGGTGTAAAGGCAAGGAGGCGAACCATGCGGTTCAGTTCCAAGAGGTTGTTTGGCATCTTTATTGGGCTTGCTGTCGTAGCCCTCGTCGTTGCATCGTGCACGGGGGCTGAAGGACCGGCAGGACCGGCAGGACCAGCGGGGCCGCAAGGACCAGCAGGGCCGGCGGGACCGGCGGGGCCGGCAGGACCGGAAGGGCCGCAAGGACCGGCGGGTGGCGACGCCATGATGCCGGATGCCACGGCCATGCCCGAGCCGACAGCCACGGCCATGCCCGAGCCGACGGCGACGCCTGAGCCCGAGCCCACGGCGGCGATGATGATGCCGGAGGGTGAGTACGGTGGCGTCCTGAACATACCGACGATCGCGGACATCGGCAATCGCGACCCAAGCCTGGCGGGCTACTTCTTCAATTATGGGGTGGGCGCCAACGTGTACAACGAGATGCTGCGGTTCAATTGGGAGCCGCCTCGAGACAAGGTGCTTCCGAGCCTGGCCAAGACATGGGAGTTCTCGTCTGACGGGATGGCCCTGACCCTGAACTTCCACGAAGGCGTGATGTTCCACGACGGCGAGCCGTTCACCGCGTCGGACGCCGCGTTCTCGATTGATAAGAACAACGGTCGGTTCGCATCACAGTTCGACATCGTCACCAGCATGGATGTGCCGGACGACACCACGCTCGTGATGAACTTGAGCGTGCCGAAGGCGTCGCTTCCCAGCCTGCTGGCGCATACCCGCATCATCATGTTCGGCGAGCACACCTGGGAGGCGGCCGGTGGCGACCTCACCGATGGCCCCAACATCGGCACGGGCGCCTTCATGCTCGACCCCGACGAATTCGACAGGGGTGTGTCCTACGGGCTCGTGCGGAACGACAACTTCTTCATGGAAGGGTTTCCCTTCCTCGACGGCATCAAGACTTTCGTCATTGGCGAAGAGGGGACGCGGCTGGGCCTCTTCCGTACGGGCCGACTCGATGTCCTCGGGACTGCCGCATCGACCCTGAACGAGGAACAGATAAACGATCTCCGGGGCGATGTGCCCAACCTCCAGGCAGCCCCGTTCAACGCCCTGAACCAGTTGGTCATTGTGGTCAACTCGCAAAAGGCGCCGTACGACAACGTAAACATACGGCGGGCGATCTCGCTCTCCATCAACCGGCATGAGATGGCCCAGCTTCCTCACGTGGCGAGGCCGTCCGGCCCCCTGGTAGGACCTCCCGGATGGGGTCTGTCTGAGGAAGAAATCCTGGCGCTTCCGGGCTACGGCGATGGAGACCGCTACCTGGCGGACGTTGAGGAGGCCAAGCGGCTGCTGGCGGAAGCCGGCTACCCCGACGGCATCGACGTCGAGTTGATTAGCTCGGCCACGTCGTATCACCGCACCTCGCAGGTGGTCCTCATTGATCACCTCAGCCGCGCTGGGATCAGGGCCTCTGGGGCGCCCGTCACAAGCGCGGAGGACGTGGCGAGGAGGAACGAAGGAAACTTCGAACTTAACGTGCAGGGCGTCGGTCTCAGCTTCCCCGATCCCGACGGAGCATTCCTCGCCGTCCAGCCAGGTCTGTTCACGAAGCTGGAGGATGCCGAGATCTTGGACCTGTTCGCGCGCCAGTCCGTGGAAGGGGACGCTGACGCCCGGGCCGACTTGGTCAGGCAGCTTCAGGAGCGGATGATCGACCAGATGAGCATCATCACCGTGGGGTGGCAACAGTTCTTCTGGGCGCTCCAGCCCAAGGTACGGAACCTCTATCCACCGCTTGGGTGGACCGACTCCAACTGGGACCACGTTTGGTTCGACGAGTAGAGAAACCTTAGCTAAGAGTCTCGAACCTCGGCTGCACGGACGTCCGTGCAGCCGAGGTTGATCGGGCAGGATAATGATTAAGTTCACCGAGCCCGTTAACGATCAGAAACTTGAGCCGGCCGACGAGGTTGGGACGCAGTTCGTCGAGGCCGGCCCGATCACGTTTGCCGTCGAGTACCGGTTCCTGTGCCAGAGGGACGCCGAGGGCGAGTTGACCGATGAAGTCAACGATCACGGGCTGACGATCCATGTTTTCGAGGGGTCGTCCGGGATCAGGGCCCCCGAGCATCTTCGTTTCGACTGCCTGCTGATCCGGCCCCACTACCACTACATCAACTGGGCGACCCAGCGCCAAGAGCATATGTGGTACGACCCGGCGGCGTCCGGCGACATGGTCGAGTGGTCGATAGGCCAGCTTCGAAACCGGCTGGTACCGATGCTCATCGAGGCGGGCGCCACGGAATTGGCGTCGCGGATCGATCTTCGAGAGGTCGAAGCCGCGCTTCCCAAGGTCGCGGCATGGGCGGAGGCGCTAAGCGAACAGGCGCAGCGGAATTGGAAAGGCCCAGTTTACCTGACTGGGGCCGGCGTCTATCCGCACTGGCGTCCCGGCGACGTTCCCGAGCACTAGACCGCGGGCCCGCGGCGCGGCCTACGAAGGTGGTTTCCGTGCTTTTCCCTAGCTGGGTCTCCCATCGGCGCCCTAGCGCCGGGAGAACAACGACGTCCCGGGGAGCCGTCTCGGCGTGACTGGCTATACGCTTCGCCGGCTGCTGCTGATCATCCCGACGGTCCTCATCGTCTCGATGATCATCTTCTTCATCTTCCATCTGCTGCCCGGCGACGCCGCCCTCATTCAGGTGACGGAAGGCGGCACATCCTCGATGAGCGTCAAGCAGTACGAGCGGGCGCTCGAGGAGCTTGGGCTGGACCGTCCGGCGGTAGAGCGGTATGGCGACTGGATATGGCGCCTCGTCCAAGGGGATGGCGGCAACTCATTGGTCACCGGACAGCCGGTCTTCGAAGAGTTGGCGAAAAGCCTTCCGGTGACGCTGGAACTAGCGATTCTCGCCTCCATCATGGGCATCGTCATCTCGATTCCCATCGGGGTGATGAGCGCGGTCAAGCAGGACGGCCTCTGGGACTATCTGGGACGCCTCTTCACGGTGTGCGGCCTTGCCCTGCCGAGTTTCCTGGCCGGCTCCATGCTGCTCCTGATCATGTCCGTCTACTTCAATTGGCTTCCACCCCTCGAATACACGCCGTTCCTCGAGGCGCCGATGAACAACCTCGCCCACGTCATCTGGCCTGCCACGATCCTTGCGCTGCACGAGACGGCGATTCTCGTGAGAATGACCCGTTCATCGATGCTCGAGGTCCTCCGCCAGGACTACATGCGGACGGCTCATGCCAAGGGCCTTGCCCCTCGTATGGCGGTCGTGCGGCACGGGCTCCGCAACGCGCTCCTCCCGGTGGTAACCCTAGCGGGGCTGCAGCTGGCCAACCTGTTGGCGGGATCCGTCATCGCGGAAACCATCTTTGTGCTTCCGGGGGTTGGCTCACAGCTGCTCAATGGGATACGGGACAGAGACTGGGTAGTCGTGCAGACAATCGTCTTCCTCATCGCGGCGGGAGTCTTGCTGCTCAACCTGGCCCTCGATTTGATCTACGGGTTCCTCGATCCGAGGATTCGATACCAATCATGAAGACGCGGGTAACGTAGATGCGTTGGCAGGGCTCCATGGTCGAGAAGATCCCGCCGGCCCTCGGCTGGACTAGCCGCGCCATCCCCTATTGCGGAGCCAGGGCCTGGTGGCTGGCGAAGGCGAAACCGCTGGGCGCGGTCGGCGCCTTCGTCGTCTTCGCGTTGATCGTAATAGCCATCTTCGAGTCCCAGATCGCCACGCACCCACCGGTACAAACCAACGTCGCCCTGAGACTGGAGTCGCCCAACTCTACGTTTCTGCTCGGGACCGACGAGGTCGGGCGTGATCAGTTCAGCCGGCTAGTCCACGCTACCCGGCCTGCCCTCTTCGTCGCGTTCGGCTCCGTCGTGGCGGGAGTCGTCTTGGGAGGCCTCGTGGGTCTGGCGAGCGGGTTCTGGGGCGGGCCCTTCGACCTCACCGTGCAACGCTTCATGGACGGCGTGATGGCTATGCCTGCGCTGATCATGGCGCTCGCGCTGGTTGCCTCTCTCGGTCCTAGCAACCTGAACGTCGCGATCGCTATTGGGTTCATCAACGTTCCGTACGCGAATCGCTTGGTTCGTGCAACCGTGCTCAGCCTCAAAGAGGAAGTCTATGTCGAGGCGGCGAGGGCAATTGGGGCCTCCGACTTGCGCATCATGGGTAGGCATATCACGCCCAACACGATGGCCCCGGTGCTCGTCTTGATGACAAATCAGTTCGCATCCGCGCTAGTCATCGCAGCCTCGTTGAGCTTCTTGGGCGTCGGCGCCCCACCCCCGGCTCCTTCGTGGGGCGGCATGCTCAACGTCGGGGTGACCCAGTTCGCCACGCTAGCACCGTGGTTGGGGGTCTCTACCGGTGTCATCATCTTCGTGACGATCTTGAGCTTCATCATGGTTGGCGACGCAATGCGGGACCTTCTTGATCCCCGCCTCCGTGGGGCCGGGATTGGCCCCGCGGCAACGTGATCGCCGTCTTCGATGCTGCGTAGGAAAGAAGGTACATGAGCGCACAGGCTGGAACTGCACCAACCGGAACACTCGTAGAGCGTTGTCCGCTTGTCTCGTCGGATTCCCACATCCTCGAGACGGGGGAGATGTGGCCGATGCGGGTGGACAAGGCGTTCCGAGACCGCGCGCCGAGAGTGGTCCGCGTCGGCGAGTATGACGAGTGGCATGCCGATGGGGTCAGAATCCACAGCGTTCGAGCCACCGGATATCAGGCCGGAGTCAGGTTCACCAACCCGCAGGAGCTGTCGCTCGACGGCCGCATCGAGGACATCCGTCCCGGCGCGCTCGACCCTCATCCGCACGTGCAGGACATGGACATCGACGGGGTGGCCGCCGCAATCCTCTACCCCACCGTCGGTCTGCAGCTCTACCGTATCGCAGACACGGACCTCTGCTCGGCGTGCATGCGCGCGTATAACGACCACGTGGCCGACTTCTGCTCCCCCTACCCGGACCGGCTCAAGGGAATCGCCATGCTCAACGTGGACAGCATGCAGGAATGCGTGAGCGAGCTCGAGCGGGTGGCCAAGATGGGTTTAGCCGGCGCGATGATTCCGGTGCGCCCCTACGTTCGGTACGACCACGCCAACTACGAGCCCTTGTGGGCGGCGGCGCAGGAACTCGACCTCCCGCTGACCCTCCACGTCGGCACCGAGCGGTGGCGTCCCGATATTGGGATCCCGGGGGCGCCTCTCGACCCCGTGGTCTTCTCGGCTTCAGCGCAAGACCTGCGCATCTCGCTGGCGGCCCTGATCTTCGGCGGCGTATTCGAGCGCTTTCCCCGCCTGAAGATCGTCGCGGCGGAGTTTGAAATCTGCTGGGCGCTCTACCTCTTGAATCGAATGGACGATACGTACAAGAACCGCGTTGCCGGCCTGAAGGGGCGGCGCTTTAAGGGCGAAGCGATCCCCAGCGACTTCTTCCGCCGCAACGTTCATATCAGCTTCCAAGAGGACGCGATGGGAGTCGAGGCGCGCCATCACGTCGGTGTCGACCACCTGATGTGGGGCGCCGACTACCCGCACGCGGAGTCGACGTTCCCGAGGTCCCGCGAGATCGTCGACGAGATTTTCGAAGGCATCCCCGCCGAGGACAAAACCAAGATCACGCGGGACAATGCCGTGCGGTTGTACGGCTTCTCGATCGACGGAGTCAACTAGAGTCCGCGGGCCAGTTGGCTGATTTTCAAAGCGACGCGACGGACGAGTCCAAGGGTGGAGGAAGTTTTATGGAGCAGGATACGCTGCGACTGCTATCCGCCGACAATCACATCGTCGAGCCGCCGGACCTCTGGACGAGTCGAATCGACGCACAATACCGGGACCGCGCGCCCCGGCTGATCAGCGGCGATACCGCCGATTGGTACGTCGTCGAAGACAACCGGTCGATAGGATCGCTCGGAACCGCCACCCACGCGGGCGACCGCTACCGGACGGACCGGCCCTATGAGATATCGCTCGAGGACCGCTGGGAGAACGTGCGCCCAGGCGGATATGACCCCGACGAGGCAGTCAAGGATATGGACCTCGACGGGGTGGAAGGCGCCGTCATCTTTCCTACGCGGGGCGTGGGCGGCATTTGGCGATTGGAGGATTCAGGTCTCCTCTCCGCGATCTGCCACACCTACAACGACTGGATTGCCGACTTCTGTCGTCCTTACCCGGATCAGCTCAAGGGAGCCGCCATGATCAACCTGGACGATATCCAGGAGGGCGTGGACGAGCTGCGCCGGGCCCGGGCGCTGGGTCTACAGGCCGCCATCATCAGCGTCCATCCCGCACACGGCCGCGGCTATCATCGCGACGAATACGAACCCTTCTGGTCGACCGCGGCCGAATTGGATATGCCCCTCTGCCTGCACTCCGGATCGAACCGCTCCGTGCGCGACGGCATCCCCATGTACCACCACGATCCGACCATGGACCCCGACGAGCCGCTGGAACTCGTCTACATCAATGGCGACCATTGGATCAAGCGGTCGCTCACGTCCATGATTATGTCGGGCGTATTCGAGCGGCACCCAGACCTAAAGGTCGTCAGCGTCGAGAACCAGGGCGGCTGGGTGGCGCACTGGCTCTTCCGCATGGACCTGCGCTACAAGGAACGCAAGGGGATCTGGGGCCGGTTCAGCAGCGACATGACGCCAAGCGACTTCTTCCACCGGAACATCTCCGTGAGCTTCCAGGACGACTGGACCGCCGTGGCCATGCGGTCGCTGATCGGAGTGGACAACCTGCTCTGGGGCTCGGACTACCCGCATACCGAATGTACCTGGCCCGAGTCGCGCCGCGTGATCCGCGAGATATTCGACGGCGTCTCCGATGAGGACCTTGGCAAGATCACCTTTTCCAACACCGCGCGGGTATTCGGCTTCAGCCTCTCATAGCCCTCGCGGCGGCAGGCCGGGCCGGCGGGACCTGCGCAGGCCGGAGCCCTCAAGAACCGCGCCGGCGGGCGCTTAGTACTTGTGCCCGGCGTGCCCCTGCAGGATGTAGATCTGGGTACCGTCCGGGCCGGTGGCGTAGCACGACATCTTCCCGTCGGGGTCGCGCTGTTCCGTGAATGGCAGGCCCTGGGCCTTCAGCGCCTCGATCACGCCCGGTAGATCGTCGGTGTCCAGTGAGATGTGCTCCAGCCCGTGGGCCTGCTCGGTGGGCGACTGCGCGTGGAACGTCGTGATCCGTATGCGAACGCCGCACAGATCGACGTCGATCATCCAGTCCTCCTTCCGGCCGGTCTCCTTCGCGCCGAGGCAATCGACGTAGAACCGCGCCGCCGCCTCAACGTCCGTTGCCTTGTGGTGGAGGTGGTGAAGGTCGAAGTTAGCCATGCGAGGCCTCCATTACCGACTTTGCGTCGTGGCAATTATAGGTGGACACGTTGGGGGAGGTCGCCCCTGCCCCCTAAACGGCCGAGCGGAGCGCGGCTCGGGCTGATAGGATTCCTGGTATCGGCGTGCCGCGGTATCCGGTGCAAGCGACAACCCGCCCGAGGCAGCGCCCGTACCGAAGGAACAGGTCGAAGGAGGCCCTAGTGGAAAAGCTGCGCCGCGACTATCCCGGCATCTCACCCTCCGGCCCCAACTACGCCAGAGCGGTGCGGGCCGGCAACCAACTCTTCATCTCCGGCTGCACCGCAATGAAGACCCCCGCCGATGGCGGACCGGCCATCGAACAGTTGAAAGTAGTCCTCGACAAGCTGGTCAGGATCGTGGCCGCCGAGGGCGGGACGCCGACGGACATTGTGAAGATCACCACGTTCGTGACCGACATCGGTGACTGGTGGCCCCTCCCCGACGAGCAGCTCGCGCTCTACGACGAGTATTTCGACGGTCAACACCCGGCGAACTCGCTGGTGGAAGTCTCCGCGCTCGCCGAGCCCGGCCTGAACCTGGAGATCGAAGCCATCGCCGTGATCGGCTGAGCAAGAAGTCGGAAGAGGGAGGCGCTCCATGGCGAAGTCGTGGGTGGAGCAGTACGAGAAGGAGCCATATCTTCCGATGGACGACGCGGATGTCTGGGCGTTTCTCGAATCACCCTCGGTGCGGACCATGGCCATGGCCACAGTCGGCAAGGACGGCATGCCCAGCAACAGCATCATCTGGTTCTTCAGCCGCGATCGGAAGGTCTACTTCAAGGCGTACCGGAAGCCGATGCGAAAGAAGACCCGCGACATCCTCAACTTCCCGTGGGTCTCCTGCACGGTCGACAATCAGATGGACGGATTCGACCAGTTCGGCGTCACTATCCTGGGTAAGGCGCGGATGATCGAGAGCCAGGACGAAATCGACGAGTTCCAGCGGCACTTCTACGCGAAGTACATGGCGTCGGGAGACGAAGAACGGCACGCCAAGGCCCGCGCCAAGTTCCGTACCGAGCACGTAAAGGCGGAGCACGCCTTTTTCGAGATCATCCCTGAGAAGATCTTCTCGTGGGACCGCCGAAAGTGGCTCACGCTGCTGGGCGAAGCGTAACCTCGGAAGGCCGGCTACGATGCACCCTTGGCGGCGGTGTTCAGACCCAGCAGGCCGGTGAGCACGTCGTCATTGTGCCCGCCGACGGCCGGCATGCCTCTGAGCGGCGCCGTCTCCCCGGAAAACACGGCAGGAAGACGGGGATGCTCCATGCGACCCCAGGGCTGGGCATGCTCGATCTTGGCGATGAATCCGCGGGAGCGGAGGTGCCGGTCGTGGTAGAGCTGCTCCCCGGACTGGACCACGCCTGAGGGCACGCCTGCCTCCTGCAGCAACTCCATGACTTCATATGGCATGTAGCCGCTCGTCCACTCGCCGATGCGCTCGTCCAAGGCGTCCTGGTGAAGCCGCCGGGACTCCAACGAGGCGAAGCGGACGTCTGCGGCCCAGCTCGGGTCTCCGGCTGCGGCGCAAAGGGCAGCCCAATGGGCATCGGTGAAACAGGCGATGACGCACCACTGGTCGTCACCCCGGCAGGGGTAGCAGCCGTGCGGTGCGGCGGTGAAGTTCCGGTTGCCCATGGGACCGATCTGTACCCCGTTGACCAGGAAGTGGAGCAGTCCCACCCCGGTGTTGGCCGTCGCGGCCTCCGAGCCGTCCACCTCGACGTGCTGCCCGGCACCGGTCCGCGCTCGGTATTCGAGGGCCGTCATGACCGCGCACGCGGCAGCGGCCGCCGCGTCGAAGTCCGTGTAGTACACCTTCGCTCTGCACTCTAGGGGTGAGTCGGGATAGCCCCACAGGGCGGCGAGGCCGGAGTCGGACATCATCTCTTGGCCGAAGGCTACGTACCTCTTGTACGGGCCGTCCGACCCGAAGCCGGGCATGCCCACCGCGATGATGTCCGGCTTCACCCGCCTCAGGGCTTGGTAGCCGAGGCCGTGACGCTCGAGGACCCCAGGCGGGGAGTTGTCGATCACCACGTCGCTGAGACGGACCAGCTCCTTCAACACCTCGACTCCCGCGCCGGTCTTGAAGTCCACGGTGACACTTCTTTTGCCGCGGTTGAGCTCGCCTACCATGGGCGTCAGCCGCTCCCCGCTGCGTCCTTCGTCTGGGGCGTGCTCAACCTCGACCTTGATGACGTCGGCGCCGAGGTCGGCGAGGTAGCGGGTGGCCAGGGGGCCCGCCCACATGCGGGTGAAGTCCACCACGCGCACGTCATGCAGCGGGGCGCACTCCGGCGTCGTGGCCGCCGGCGTCGCCGGCCTGCCCGTAGGCTGTGCCTCCGACGCTGTAAGGACCTCTTCGGTGTGCTGTCCGAGAGACGGCGCCGGACGGTACACCCGCCAGGGGGTCTTCCCCATCCGGTAGGGCGCTCCGGGGAATCGGAGCGCCCCCAGGCGCGGATGCGCCACCTCGGCGAACCATCCCCGGGCACGGTTCTTCGGACTCTCCACAACGTCCCGCAGCGTGTTGATCGGGATGGCGGACAGTCCCCGCTCCTGCGCGGCGGCGACGAACTCCTCCAACCCAAACCCGCTGACGAACTCCTGCATGCCGTCGATGACGAGGTCCTGGTTGGCGTAGCGGAAGTCGCGGTCTTCCCACAGAGGCTCTTTGAGCACCTCGTTCCCCATCCACTGCGCCAGTACCTGCCAGTGGCGCAGAAAGATCACCGAGACGCTGACCCACCGCCCGTCCTTGCAGCGGTAGTAGCCGCTCGGCGGCGGGGCGTTGGTGATGAGCCGTCCCGCCCTCCGCACGATTTGGCCGTCGAACGCGTACTTCGCCACGGTGAAGAGCAGATGCCCCACGACTTCCTGAAGGGACACGTCGACGTGGCGCCCCCAGCCCGTGCTCCGCCGGCCGTTGAGGGCCGCCAGGGTGGCGAAGGCGGCGTGCCGGGAGGCGAGCTGGTAGGCCAGGTCGAAGGGAGCCGCGCACGGCGGCTTGGCATCGTCGCCTTGGACGTACATCAGCCCGCCCATCGCCTGCGCCACCAGATCCGACCCCGAGAAGTCCCGATAGGGACCAGTAAGACCGAACGGGGTGATCGACGTCATCACCAGCGCCGGGTTCGCCCGCGAGAGGTCGCCATAGCCCAAACCCCGTTCATCCAGAACCCCCGCCGGGAAGCTGTCGAGCACGACGTCTGCCGTAGCCGCGAGGCGGCGCAGCCGCGTCCGGTCGCCGGCGGAGGCGAGGTCGAGGACAAGGCTGCGCTTGTTGGTGTTGAAGTAGAGGAAGTAGAGACTGCCTTCAGGTTGCTCGACGCCTTGGGCGAACGGGCCGGTTCCACGGGCGGGGCCTCCGTCCGGGGGCTCAATCTTGACGACGTCCGCGCCCATGTCGGCGAAGAGCTTGCCGCAGTGTTGGCCCATCGAGCCGCCAAGCTCCAGCACCCGGAGGTGCCCCAAAGCCGACGGCGGCCGGGCTTCAGACGGGGTCGAAGTCGTCATGCGTGAGAGACCGGGCCCTCACTTGGCGGACTGGCCGGCGGCTTCCAGGACCTGAGGCCGCTTTCGCTTGTCCCAGGACAGGATCTTTGTCGGGGTTATTTCGACCCAAAGGTGTTCGAGGTCCCGCATGATGTTGGCCCACGAGGACGTCGGCCTTGGGCGAGCACCTTCCGCCTGCGCGGCCTCGGCTCGCTGCCTGATGTGCGCCTGGACCGCCGCGATGAGGTCCTGATCGTCGACGACCTTCGCCACGCCGGTAATGGCCGCCCCATAGACTTGGTTGCCGTCGCCGTTGGGCGTGACCGCCGCGGTGAGGCACACGTTCGGGTTCTCCATGATGTTGCGCACCTTCTTCTTCAACGGCTTCGCGAAGCAGTTGAAGTAGATCTTGCCTTCATAAATGTAGACCCAGATCGTCGTGCAGTGCGGTATCTGGTCGTTCCCGCAGGTGGCGAGGTAGACGTCCTGCGCCTCGGGTGTCTCGAGGAACGCCCAGACCTCCTCGTCGGTCATTCTCGGATATTGAAATTTGTAGGTGCCGTAGATGCCCGCATCGGTCGTCATAGCGTGTTCACTCCTTGTTTGGGCTGCTAGCCCCCTCTTGGCGGTCAGGCGACCTCGGCCACGAGCTCGATTTCGCAGCAGGCCCCGAACGGCAGAGCGGCGACGCCAACCGCCGCCCGGGCGTGCCGCCCCGACTCGCCAAAAGCCTGGACCAAGAGATCGGAAGCGCCGTTCGCGACCTTGTGCTGCTCGGCGAACTCGGGAGTCGAGTTCACCACGCAGAACAGCCGAACGATGCGGACCACTCTGTCCAGGCTTCCCAGATGCTGTTTCAGGCTCGCCAATGTGGCCAGGGCCGCGTGGCGCGCCGCGTCGTAACCCTCTTCTACGGTCAGCTCCGCCCCCAACCTTCCCGGCACCCTGGCTCCCTCCGCGTCTCTGCCGAGGTGTCCCGACACAAATGCCAGATTCCCCGAGACCACAACCTCGACGTAGTTGGCGGCGGGTTGAGGCGCCGGCGGCAGGCGTGCGCCGTGGCGTTCGAGTCTGGCCTCGATGGCGGATAGTGTCGCGTCGCTCATGGCCCGTCAGACCTCCCGCCTCCCCCGTCCCAGGCGCGGGTCCCAGATGTCGCGCAGCGCATCGCCGAACAGGTTGAATCCGATCACCAACCAGGAGATGCCCAGGCCCGGGAAGATTACCATCCACGGCGCGGTCACGGCGAAGTCGCTGGCGGAGCCGGAGAGCATGCGTCCCCAAGAGGAATGGGGCGGCGGCACGCCGAGGCCCAGGAAACTCAGAGTCGCCTCGATCAACACCGCGGCGCCGAGGAAGCTGCTGGCGAGCACGAGATAGGTCGCGGTCACATTCGGCAGGATGTGGCGGAACATGATGCGCAACTGGGAAGCTCCCAGCGCTCGCGCCGCCTCCACGTACATATTCTCCTTGGCCGAGAGGACGGTGCCCCGAACCACGCGCACGGTGCTGGGAATGAAGATGATGGCTAGGGCGAGGACGACTTTGTCGGGGCCGCTTCCCAACGTCGCCACCAGCACCAGGGCCATGAGCAAATCGGGCAGAGAGAGCATGATCTCGACAATCCGCTGGCTCACGGTGTCGAGCCGGCCGCCCAGATACCCCGCGGAAACCCCCAACGCGAGCCCGATGAGCGATCCGAAACCCACCGACGCAAAGCCCACGAAGACCGATATCCGCGCCCCGTGCACCATCCTGGACCACTGGTCTCTGCCCAGATCGTCGGTGCCGAACCAATGGTCTAGACCAGGGCCTTGGAGCCGCACCCGGAAGTTCCCCTCATTGGGGTCGGCGAAACTGAACACGTCGGCGCCGATGGCCAGGACCACAATGACCGAAACCATAAAGAGGCCGATGAAGCCTATGGGGTGGAGACGCATCAGCCGCCAGGTCCGGGCAACGCGGTCGAGCGCCCACGAGGCCACGGCCGCCACGGGTCCGCTGGTCGAACGCTCTCTTGAGATTCGCATCATTACGGACCAATCACTAGGACTGGACGCTCACCCTTGGATCAAGCCAGCCGTACAACAAGTCCACCACCAGGTTGATCAAGATGAACGCGCCGGCCAGACAGAAGACGATTCCCTGCACAACGGGATAGTTCCGCACTTCGATGGAATCGAGCAGCAGCTTGCCAAGTCCGGGCACGGCGAAGATGTTCTCCATCACGACGGTGCCGCCGAGGAGGTTGCCGAAGCTAACGCTCATGACCGTCACTACTGGTATCAGGGCGTTCCTCAGCCCGTGGCGAACGACGACCGTTGGGTTCGAAAGTCCCTTTGCCCTCGCGGTCCGGATGTAGTCTTCGCCGAGGACTTCGAGTAGCGACGACCGCGAGATTCGCGCCACGATCGCCATGAGCGCGGTGCCGATGATGAGGGCGGGGAAGACCAGTTGGGAGAGGTTGTCCGATGGGTTGTCCCACAGAAGGTTCCGCCCGAATGGAGGCGACCAGTCGAAAAACCGCTGCGCTATGAGCAAGACCAGAAGCCCCAGCCAGAAGTTCGGCACGGCAAGGAAGGTGATGCTCCAGAGGCGCGATATCAGGTCGATGATGCTGTTCGGTCTGAGGGCCGAGGCGATGCCCAATGGGATGCCCATGAGGAGGCCGAAGGCTACCGACATGATGGCCAGCTGAACAGAGAGCAGCATTCCCTTGCCGATTTCACTGGCCACGGGTCTCCCCGTCGCAATGGACTCTCCGAAGCTGGCCCTCCCGACATCACCCAGCCAGTCGAGATACTGCACGATGATGTGGCGGTTGAGCCCGAGCTGCTCCCGGAGCCTTTCTAGATCTTCGGGATCAACCCGCACGTTGGAGACATCGGCTCCGGGGCCGAGCAGGATCAGGTACGCGACGTCCCCCGGCACGACACGCATGAGCAAGAAGACGAGGAACGTCGCCCCCAGGAGCGTGGGGACCACCAGCAGGAGTCTGCGTAAGAAGAATGCAGTCCGTGGGTTGCTCATCGCGGGCCGAGGTTAAGCAAATGGCCCCCCTTTTCGGGGGGCCATTCTAAGGGGTCGTCCTGCTAAAACGCCTGTCTGCGGGCGGGTGCTACTGCACCCTCCCATCGTAGAGCCACTCCGCCCGGTCGTGGTAGAACTCTCCATTGGCGTTGTCATAGCCCATGAAGTGGTTCCACATGATGAAGTTCGAGAAGCTATCCGAGCCTGGGGCGATGGGCATCTGCTCCAGGATCCTGTCCTCGATCTGGTTTACCAGCTCGATCCTCTTCTGCGGATCGAGCGTCGCGCTCTGCTCGAGGAACAACTCGTCGACGACCGGATCGCTGAAGCCGGTGACGTTAGAACTCCCATTCGTTCTGAAGAACTGGCCGATCCACACATCCGGCTCGGGGAATCCCGTCACCCACGCCCAGTACACAAGCTCGAAGCCGAAGTTGTTGAGCTGCTCGAAGAAGCCTGCCCGGTCGGGGTAGGTGTCCGCGGTGACTCTGATTCCGACCCTAGGCAACTGAGTGGAGACCCACTCGACCCATCGCGTGATCGAGCGTGAGTAGTCGCTGTGCAGGATCTTGACATCGATGCCGTCGGGATAGCCCGCTTCGGCGACAAGTTGCCTCGCCTGCTCCAGCTCCGCCTCCTTCGCATCTCCGGTCGCCCATCCCGGAATCTTGTTCCATATCTCGTCGGGCTTCCGGGCCCCGGGCCACAGGCCGGGCTGGTAGAGGCCTACGGACGCTTGCCCATTGCGCACGATTGCGTCGTGGCTTTCGCGGTCGAGCGCGAGGTTCACCGCCTGTCTCAGTTTGACGTTGTCGAACGGGGGGCTCGTCGTGTTCATGGCGACGCCCCAGATGCAGTTGCATGGCTCGAGCTGCCACTCCCCTTTACCATCGGCGACGAACCTCTCGTACTCAGCGCGTTGGTCCGCCGCACTGCTCACCCGTGCTCGGTCGAGCCGCCCGGTGAGCACCGCCGCCGTCGCGGCGAGCGTGTCGGAGATGATTGGAATGACGAAGGCGTCCAGGTAGGGGAAGCCTTCCTTCCAGAAATCGGCGCGGGCCTCCATCTCGACGACGGAGCCGGTGTCCCACCGCCCGATCACGAAGGCGCCGCTCCCCATCGCGTCCGTCTGGAGAGCGTCCCTGGGGGTGCCGTCCTGCACGACGGCGCAGTAGTTCATCCCGATGAACTTCGGGAAGGCGGCGGCCGAGTAGGCCAGGTTAATCACCACCGTCCGGCTGTCCGGGGCCTCAAAGGGATTGTCATCCGCGAGGTAGACGCTCATCGCCCCGCACTTGGTGGACTTTGCCTCGTCGGGCACGAGGCCGACCATCTTCCTGAGGCTATAGACGACGTCCTGCGCTTCTACGGGCGAACCGTCGGCAAAGGTGGGGTCGTCCCTGAGATTGAAGACGGCAGTGGTCCCGTCGCCTGTGTACTCCCAAGACTCACAGAGGTCGCACACGAATTCCGTCCCCACGGGGTTCATGAGCAGGGTGCTGTAGAGCTGCGAGATGAAGAAGAGGTCGATGGCGGCGACCGCGGCGTGCGGGTCGAGGTGCGGCGGGTCCCTCCGCTCGTTGCGGATCAGTGTCCCGCCGCGCTTGATGCTGGGGCCCTCCGTCGGCGTGGGTGGAGGCGGGGTAGCCGTCGGCTGCGGCGTCGCCGTTGGCGCCGGCATGGCCGTGGCCGTCGGCTCCGGCATGGCCGTGGGAGCCGGAGCCTCACCCGCCGCCGGTGCTTTAGCGCCTTCCGGCCCTTCGGGGCCCGCCGGCCCTGCTGGACCCGCCGGCCCTGCCGGTCCCGCCGGCCCTTGCGGACCCGCCGGCCCTGCCGGCCCTGCCGGCCCTTGCGCCCCGCCGCATGCCGACGCAACGAGCGCGATGACGATGCCTAAGGCAAGAATCACCATCAGTTTTCGGGAAAAAGCGGGAGCGATCATGCGGCCTCCTGAGTGCGGGCGCTGCGCGGGCGTGCGCGTCGTCTCCGGGGTTAAGCCCCTCGCAACAGATCCATTCGAGGGCGGGGCGCTATTGCTCGTATCTAGTAACATGGCCCCCAACCGTTGTCAAGCAAAATTGACGCAACTTGACCATAGACTGCCCCACGATGACCGTTTTCGCAGCTTGGGAAGGAATTCACAAACAGTCTTCGTCGTTTCGCTGCCGGCCGGCCCGCCGCCGGCATAAAGGAAGAGTGAACCATGGCCCCGGAATTCGCATTCGTGTCCGCGGTGCGGTTGGCGAGGATGATCGCCGACCGGGATGTGTCGCCCGTCGAGGTGGTGCGGGCTCTCCTCGACCGCATCGACCGGCTGAACCCCAAGCTGAACGCCTACCTCACCGTCTGCGGCGACGAGGCCTTGGCCGCGGCGCAGGCCGCCGAAGACGCCCTCATGCGGGAGGTGCCGACCGGCCTCCTGCACGGCGTCCCCCTCTCGTTCAAAGACCTGACGGCCACCAAGGGGATCCGCACGACGATGGGTTCCCTCCTGTTCAAAGAAAACGTCCCGCAGCAGGACGCCATCGTCGTGGAGCGCGTGAAGCAGGCCGGTGCAATCATCCTAGGGAAGACCAACACCCCCGAGTTCGCGGCGTGGAGCACGACGGAGAACCGCCTAGGCGACCCTTGCAACAACCCGTGGGGCCTAGGCCGGACCGTAGGGGGCTCCAGCGGTGGCGCCGCCGCGGCGGTGGCCGCCGGGCTCGGCCCCGTAGCGCTTGGCGGTGACATGGCCGGTTCCATCCGCAACCCCGCCGCCTTCTGCGGCGTTGTCGGCTACAAGCCGTCCCGCGGGCTTGTGCCCATGGCGTCGGGCCCCCGTCCCGTATTCAGCGCCTTCGGCCAGCAGGGGCCGCTCTCCCGCACCGTCGAGGACTCGGCGCTCCTGTTGCGGGTCATCGCCGGGTACGACCGCCGTTACCCCATCGCGCGGCGCGAGCGCCCACCCAACTTCCAGGCAGGCCTGCACGACCGCATTGACGGGCTTTTTGTGGCTTGGTCACCCGACTTCGGATATGCCGCCGTGGACCCGGAGGTCGCGCGCATTGCCGAGGACGCCGCGCGTGCGTTCGAGGGCTTGGGAGCCGTGATCGAGGCGCCGACGATCGCCTTCGACGACCCCTGGGACATCTACGAGCCCATCGGCATATCGGCCCTCTTCTCCATGTACGAGACAGTCCTGGAGACCAAGGGAGACCTGCTGACGGATTACGTCAAGGACCGCGTCAGCGCCGGCAAGACCATCACCGGCGCGGACTATGCGCTGGCCATGGGCCGGCTTGAAGTCTTCACCGCCCGGATAGACGACTGGTTCGAGCGCTACGACATTCTTCTGACTCCGACCCTCGCCGCCGCCGCCTTCCCGCACGGCCAATTCCCAGAAGAGCTCGGCGGCACGACCGTGGAGCACCCTTGGCGCGGCTTCACGCCGTTCACCTATCCCTTCAACCTCGCCGGCAACCCGGCTGCCACCGTGCCCTGCGGATTCACGTCGGAAGGGCTGCCCGTTGGGCTGCAGATCGTGGGAGCAAGAGGCGCCGACGCTCTCGTGCTACAGGTTTCCGCCGCGTTCGAACGGGCCAAGCCTTGGGCGGCCGCGCGTCCCAATCTCGACTAGACATGGGCGACGCGTACATCGTCCAGGCGATCACCCTCTGGAACAGCCGGGAGGCCGTTCCCACGGCGCGCCTGTTCCCGATCGCCAACGCCCTGCTCTACCTGCCGCGCGGGCAGAGCCGCGGACACGGCGGCCCGGCGTTCCTTTTCGCCCATCGATGGGCAGGCTACCACTCCGACCCGTTGCCCCGGGAGCTGGGTCCGGCCCTCGCCGCGGAAGGGTACGGCTTTCTCAGCTTCGCGCTGCGGCGTCGCGGCATCGAGGGACAAGCGGTGGCGACTCCGGAAGACGACAGCGCCGATCTCGCCCTCGCCCTGGACCACATGGTGGCGCTGGGCTTCACCGACGTCTTTCTCGTGGGGGAAGAGGTTGGCGCGCTTAGCGTGGCGCGGTTCGCCGCCAGGCGCCCCGATCTCCGCGTCAAGGGAGTCGCGCTAGTGCGGCCGGCCCGCGACCTCAGCGACTGGCTTTCCGACGCCATCGGCGCGGCAGGCTACGGGGAACGCATCGAGGCGGCGACGCGGGCGCTTCGCTATGGCGCTGGTCTCCACGAGTACGTCGACCTCGAACCTACTGGACCCGACGGCGTCACGATGAAGATCTTCCAGCCTTCAAGCCTCTTCCTTGCTTGGTGGGGAAGGGCCGCGGATACCAGACTCACCCGCGCCGTCGAGACCACCATGGCCCCGCTTCTGTTGATCGGGGACGACGCGTCGTGGGCCGAGACGCTCGCTCGGAAGGCGGTGGTTTCTCGTACCGTCCATTCAGTCCAAGCGGAGACGGCGGAGGATACCGCCGGGGCACTCGCGGCGTGGGCACGCGGGCTTGTGCCGCCGCCCGCGGGACCGCCCCCGGAAACCGATCTCGTCACCGTCACGGCCAGGGACGGACGGGACCTCGTGGGCCTTCTCTGGACGCCGGAGGCGTCCCGCGCCACGGACAGCGCCGTGATCTACGTGCACGGTATCGGGTCGGTGCCCTTCCGCAACGTCGCGGGCATGCTGGCGCCGGTGTACGCGGAGCACGGCCTGGCGACGCTTAGCGTGGGGCTGCGGCGGAGCGGCGCCGAAGGCCGCATGACCGCCCCGCCGCGAATGGATGCCGAGGATATCGACACGTGGGTGGGCTTCCTCGCCGAGCGAGGCTACCGGCGTATCGTCACCACTGGGCACAGTAACGGGAGCATCTCCGTCACGCTGCACCAAGCCCTCTTCCACAACCCGCTCGTGGTCGCCAACGTCCACATGGCGCCCACCGCCGAACACGCCGACTGGATGCGCCGCGGCCTCGGCGACGAGAAATACGCGGCGACGGTGAAGCGGGCGCGGGAATTGGTCGCGGCGGGCAAAGGCGATCAGGTCATCGCCGAGTGGTCGGAGCGGCCCCACCCCGATCCCTACAACGCGCTGATGCAGATCGTGATGCGGGCCGACTGTTGGCTGGAAATGTGGGCGCCCGAGACCATCGCCGCACACTCCAAACGGATCGCAGAGGTTGACGTGCCGATCATGATGCTGTCCGGCTCCGAGGACAACTTCAACGACCGCGCCCGCATGCACGAGCTGGAGGCCGCGGCCGTTCGCTCGCCTGCCGTCGCCCAACGCTGGTACGAGCATTGCAATCACGCCTTCGACGGCTTCGAGCGCAGGGTCGCCGCCGATGTCGTGGAATGGCTAGCCGCCCAGGGCGCGATCGCAACAACACCGCCCGCCGAAAGGGGCTGACGCGCTCAGGCGGGGGCGAACTTGACCAGCGTCCACTCGGGCGTGACGTCGTCGAACCTCACCTGCACCGGCATGTCGATCTCAATGGCCTCCAAGGGACACTCGACGATGCCGGTCACCATTCGGGGCCCCTCGTCAAGCTCGACGACGGCATAGGCATAGGGAACGTCATCCATAAAGGACGGATTGGCGGGCCGCCTGACGAGGGTGAAGCTATAGACGCGGCCCCTACCGCTCACTGGCCTCCACGCCCAGTCCGACGACAGGCAGTGCGGGCAGGTGTGCCGGGGGTAGAAGAAGAAGCGGTCGCAGGCGCCGCAGCGCGGGATGACCAGCTCGTGACGCTTGGCCGCCTCCCAGAAAGGCTTGGTCAGTTCGGGGTCCGCGGGTATCGGGACGGGCTTGGAATAGCCGTCGTCGCTCATGGGCGCCTTATTCCGCTGCTTCCGATCCGAGCAGGAGCGTGAACATCACGCTCGCGTCGCCCCCTCAGCCGTTTATCGTGCAGAGGTCGGCTTTCGGTACCTGACGCTCCCCGCCCCGGCGCATGATCTGGCGTGCCCCTTCGACCACCTGCCGGAAGCCCCCACCCATGCCGGTGATTTGGCCACCGGATAGCTGGCCGCCGTCCGTATTGACGGGGAACTTCCCCTTGTACGTCGTGTCGGTCGATTCGTAGAAGGCCCCGCCCTCACCCTTCTCGCAGAACCCGGCATCTTCGAGGCTCACGGCCGCGAGGACCGTGTATCAGTCATAGAGTTCAGCGAACTGGACGTCCCCCGGACCGTAGCCGGCCATCTCGAACGCCTTCCGCGCCGACACCTCGACGGGCGTCGTAGTGATGTCGGGACTCTGCCAGATGAGGTCGTGCGTCGAGTGCGACCCCACCCCAAGGACGAAGGCCGGAGGATGAGGCAGGTCCTTGGCCCGTTCCGCCGACGTCACCACACAGGCGAAGCCCCCCGCGCAGGGCATGACGCATTCCAGGAGATGCAAGGGGTCGCAGACCATTGGAGAGTTCAACACCTCAGCGGTGGTAATGGGCTTGCCGTGGAAGACCGCATTCTCGTTCGTGAGCGCGTTGAACCGCTGGTCCGCGGCGACCTTGGCGAACTGCTCGTCCGTCGAGCCGAACTTGTTCATGTGCCGCTGCTTGATCAGCGCGTAGATGCCGTTGGCCGCGACCACCGGCCCGTAGGGACTCTCGAACTCCGTCTTGATGCTCGCGCCCGATCCATGTCCGCCCTGTCCAAAGGCGGGGTCCCTGCTCCCCCGAAGGCGCAAAGCACGTAGTTGGCGAGGCCCGCGTTGACGGCCATGGCCGCCAGCCCGATCGACTGCGCCCCGCTGGCCCCCATGAGGTGACTGCCTTCCAGGAAGGTAGGCCGGAGCCCCAATCGCTCCGCAAGCGTAATCGGGCTGAAGTCCTCGGCGGCGGTAATGAGGCCGTCGATGTCGTCGCTGCGCAGGCCGGCGTCGTCGATGGCCAGCGTCGCGGCCTCGATGCAAAGAGAATAAGCCGACCGCCCGGGATAGTTCCGCTTGGTTGGAAGCTCGCCGATACCGACGATTGCGGCCGCGCCCCGTAGGCTCATCTTGCCTCGCTCCCCTGCCGTTACGCTGGGTCGAGTATAGCCCGCGTCCTGGGGCGGCACAACGCAAAGTCCATGCCGGGGTGTAGAATCACCACGACCCCTTCGCCGAAACGACCATGGAGTTCCGCTTCTCCCCCGAGGACGAAACATTCCGAGAGGAACTCGCGGACTTCATCGACCGCGAGCTTCCGTGGGACTGGCGGGCCTTGGATGTCGACGCCGAGGAGCCCGACCACGCCCCGCTCATCCAGCAGTTCCGGAGGAAGTTGGCACACAGAGGCTGGCTCACGATGGCCTGGCCCCGTGAGTACGGAGGTAGCGCAGCGCCACACCTGCGCCAGCTCGTTTTCAACGAGGAGACCGCCTACCGCCGCGTGCCCGCCACGGGAATGGGCGTGAACATTCTGGCCCCGGTTCTGATGATCCATGGGACCTCCGAACAGAAGCGTTTCTTCTTGAACAAGATTGCCCAAGCGGACATCGACTGGGCTCAAGGCTACTCCGAGGCGGACGCCGGCTCCGACCTTGCCTCCCTCCAGACCACCGCCGTCGAGGACGGAGATGACTTCGTGGTCAGCGGGGCCAAGCTCTGGAATGGGGCGCACAACGGCGCCGGCTGGATGTTCATGTTGGTCCGGACCGACCCCGACGCGCCGAAGCACCGCGGCATCAGCTTCCTCCTCGCGGAAATGGACAGCCCCGGCATCTCCGTCAGCACCTTTCCCATGATGTACGACGGCTCCCGGAGTTTGGTCACGTTCGACGACGTACGCGTGCCGAAGCACAATCTTGTCGGAGAGAAGAACCAGGGTTGGTACGTGGGAGCCGCCTCACTTGACTTTGAACGGTCCGGTGTCGGCGTTCCCGCCAGGGCGAAGCGTTTCTTGGAAGAGATGACCGCCCGCTACCGCGCAACGGGGAGCCCGAACAGCGGGCCCTGGGACGACACGATTATTCGGCATCGCATCGCGGACATGGCGGTCGAAATCCAGGCCTGCCGGCTTATGTGCTACAACGTGGCGTGGAAGCAGAGCCAGGGCTTGGTCCCCAACCAGGAGGCCTCGGTTGTCAAGCTGCTGGGCACCGAGATGGAGCAGCGCCTCTTCCTGCTGGGCATGCGGCTGCTCGGCTTATGGGGCCAGATAGGAAGCAGCGAGTCACGGGCCCCACTTGAGGGCAGGATCGAGAACGGATACCGGCGGTCCTTGTATTTGACGGTCTATGGCGGCACGTCCGAAATCCAGCGGAATATCATAGCGACGCGGGGCCTGGGTCTTCCCAGAAACTGATCCTCGCGCCGGTGCACGAGGGAGGCACATCATGCAGCACGGCGAAGCGGCGGGATTCATCGAACGGACACTTTCCCTGGAGAAGCCCATAATCGGCCTGGCCTTCGTCGAAGCGCAGCCGGAAGGCATCTCCCGAATCGGCAAGGCCATCCCGTCCACCTGCGCGTTTTGGCGCGAGGCCGAGACCGGCGTCTTCTACGCCGACGCGTCCGATCACCTCAACTGCGCCTTAGGGGCGATGGTCATGGGCTTTCCCCTACCCGACGAGACGATGGGGCGGCTGATGGAGGACGTCGGGATGATGTGCGGAACATCCTACGTGCGTGAAGAGGAAGTGGAGAAGGTCCCCAAGAACGACCGGGCATCCGCCGGTATCGTCTACGGTCCCCTGAGCCGGTTCCCCGTGGACCCCGACCTCGCACTGGTCTGGGCCACGCCGCGGCAGGCGATGGTCGTCGCCGAAAGCTCCGGCCTGATCAATTGGGCCGCCGAGCCTGCCGGCGTCTACGGCCGACCGGGATGCGCCGCGATTCCAGTAGCTCTAACAGAGGGTAGGGCAGCGCAGTCCTTCGGTTGCGTCGGCATGCGGATCAACGCAGCCGTTGAGGATGACCTGATGCTGATGGCCATCCCAGGCGGCAAGCTCGACTCGCTGGTCACCGAGCTCGGCCGGATGAGCCAGGTCCACGGTCAGTTGGATACGCACTACCGCGAGCGGGCCGCGGGCCTTCAGCCTCAATAGCCCGCAAGGGAGCGTCCCGATGCCCTACTGGACGTACGAGAAGCACGACGACGAACACTACGCGGTTTTCACCATGAACCGGCCCGACCGCCTTAACGCCTTCGGCCGGCAGATGATCGCAGAGCGCCGGGAGGCCATGGCCGACTTCAACGCCGACCCCAACATGTGGGTGGCCATCGTGACCGGCACGGGCCGCGCCTTTTCCGCGGGGGCCGACTTGAAAGAGATGGCCCAGCGCAACGAAGACGGCGATGGGGACTCGCCCGCTGAACGCGCCGACGCAGCAGACCAGCCCAGAGGGCCGGGCATCTTGTCACGAAGCCCCAAGCCCATCATCGCGGCGGTGAACGGGCTCGCGCTCGGCGGCGGCATGGAGGAGGCGATGGACTGCGACATCCGCATCGCCTCGACGGAGGCGACCTTCGGTCTGCCGGAAGTGAAGCGCGGCATTCTCGCCATCTATGGCAACCATCACTTCGCCCGAGTGACGCATTTCGGCGAGGCCATGTACTACGCCCTAACCGGCGAGACCATGTCGGCGGAGGAAGCGCTCCGCATCGGCTTCATCCATGAGATCGTTCCTCCGGAGCGGCTGATGCCACGGGCCATCGAGATTGCCCAGGCCATCGCCGCCAACGCGCCGCTCGCGGTGCAGGCCACTCGGAAGATGATGCACTTCTGGCGCCGCCTGGCGATGGAAGAGTCGCAGAAGTTCGGCGATGTCATCTACGCCCAGATCAACCAATCGGAGGACGCCAAGGAAGGGCCGCTAGCCTTCACGGAAAAACGCCCGCCCCAGTGGAAGGGGCGGTAACGCCGGCATCCTTCCCCACCTCGTCCGGCTCTGCTCCAAGCCTTTGGCGCCGCCCGGTCCGGCCCCACTACCCCACTGCCCATCATGCGGGCACGGCCCGCGCAACCGCGGTGCGGAGCTACGGCCCTGACACGCGAACGTCCGCTCCTCTGAGTCTGGGGTCGAGCAGGTCCCGCGCCGCGTCGCCCATGGCGGCGAAGCCGAAAACGGCGAAGGTGATGAACAGGGCGGACGATATGGTGAGCCAGGGCGCCGTGTTGGCGTGCTGGCGGACCCCTTCGGAGAGCATCCGGCCCCACGAGGGCTCAGGTGGCGGCGAGGCAACCCCCAGGAAACTCAGGGCCGCGACGACGACGATCGCCCATCCGATCTGGTTCGTGACAAGCACCATCAGGGAAGCCAGGGTGTTCGGCGCAATGTGCCGGAACATGATCCTTGTGTCCGAGGCCCCCAGCGATCGGGCTGCTTCCACGTAGACCTCTTCCTTGGCGCTTAGCGTCACCGAACGCACCACCCGGCTCGCTATCGGCACGATGACGACCGCGAGGGCGATGACGACGTTGATGTCGCTAGGCCCCAGGAGGGACACGATGGACAGTGCCAAGATCAGCGTTGGCAACGAGAGGAGCCCGTCGACGATCCGCTGTATTCCCAGGTCGACCCACCCTCCGCGAAAGCCGCTCACCAGCCCCAAGACCGCCCCGATGAGGCTGCCCACCACCACGGAGACCACCGCCACGAAAAGCACGGGCCGGGCGCCGACGATGAGCCGGCTGAGTTGATCGCGGCCAAAGTTGTCCGTGCCGAGCAAAAACGTCCCGCCGGGCTCCTCGAACAGATTGTCGTAGTGCGGCTCTAGGGGATCGAAGGGAGCGATCAGGGGCCCAAAGACCGCAAGCACCGCAGCGACGAACACCACGACCGCGCCGACCGCCCCCAGCGGCTTCGCGCGGGCCGTGCGGAGCATGCTGAGCGTCGCGCGGCCCAAGCCTCTCATCCTGCGGCTAGACACCAGATTGCTCCGTCATGTCTCGTACCGAATCCTCGGGTCCAACCAGCTATACAGGGCATCGATCACAACGTTCAGGGTCAAGATCATCACGGCAAACAGCGTGACGATCGTTTGGACCGTAATCCACTCCCGGCCAAAGATGGCGTCGACCATGCGCGAACCGATGCCTGGGAGTACGAATATCTCCTCCACGATCACTGCTCCGGCCAACAGCGTTCCGGCCTGCACGCCGGCCACCGTGAGAATCGGGAGCAAGGCATTACGGAGCGAGTGCCGTCCGATGACCACGTGCGAAGGCAGCCCCTTTGCCCGCGCGGTGCGCACGTAGTCCTGACGCAGTACTTCCAACATGGCAGAGCGCGTCATCCTCGCCAGAGCGGCCGAATTGCTATGCCCCAGCACCAACGCGGGGAAGATCAGTTGCGTCAGATTCTCCAGCGGATCTTTGGTAAGCGGCACGAATTCCAATGGGGGAATCCACTGGAAGTACTTCACCAACACGAGGAAGACGAGCGCTCCGACCAGAAAATTCGGCATCGCCAGGCCGGAGATGGCGAACGTCCTGCCGAGGTAGTCCCACACGGAGTCTTGCTTGATCGCTCCAATCACGCCTACGGGGATCGCTATCGCGAAGCTGATCAGCAGCGAGAGCGCGGCCAATTCAGCCGTGACGGGGAGTTTCCTGGCGATGTCGTTGAACACCGGCTCGCCGGTGACCAGAGACGTCCCTCCGTTGAGGCGCACCATGTCCCAAAGCCAGTTCAGGTATTGAGCGAAGAGCGGCCGGTCCAGCCCGAGTTGCGCGCGGAGCGCGTCGTATTGCTCCCGGTCCAACGTCAGCCTGCCGCCGTCGGTCAGGAAGTTCAGGGCGACGTCCCCCGGCAGGAGCCTGAACATGTAGAAGATCACCAACGAGACCACGAGGACCGTGGGGATCATCAGAAGCAGGCGCCGGGTCAGATAGGTCTGCATGGGGCTGGCCCTGGATTCTCCCTATCGGGTCCTCGGTCGGCCTTGTGGGGCGGCAGTCCGGCCCTGGGGAGAGATCCAAGCCCCGCAGCCCGCTGAGCTAGGCGGGGCGCAACGGCCATTGCGGCCGCTCACATGCGCGCCCCTCATGCTTCTCCCGGCGGACATCGGCGCCCATTCCCGGCACCCATGGAGTGGTCTAGGGGCCGGTGGAGCGGAGAACTCAGCCGTGGAGTTCGTGCGGATTTGGGCCCCTCCGCTAGATGTTCAACTCGAGACGCGGCGTCTGCAGGTTGGGTGCGACGTTGGTATCCCGCATGAACTTGACGAGATACTGATGCAGTTCTCTGGCCACCTCCGGCCGGGCGGAGATGACGTTCTGGTCCTGCCGCGGGTCCGATTGCAGGTTGTACAACGAGGACAACCCTGGCTCCGGGTTGTAGAGCAGCGCCCAATCGCCGGCGTTGATGGTAATCGTGGAGTACGGCCCTTTCCGCCGGAGCACGTTGTCGACGTAGCGGACTGGGTCCCCGGGGTTGGTCAAAGGCTCGCTGCTAATGGTGAAGTCCCGGCCCGGCGCCGAGAGGTCCTGCATCTTCGGCAAAAGCGAGATGCCTTCAACGAAATCGGGGAGGTCCTCCCCCAAGACATCCAGCACCGTCGGCATGACATCCACGGCGGAGGTGAGTTGGTTGTAGCTCCCGGGCCCGACTCCCGGAACGTGGATGATCAACGGAAGCAGGATGTTCTCCTCGTAGAGCGGGTTGGGGCCCCACGTCGCGTCCGGGGCCAGCCAGTCCATGGCGCCGCCGTCGGCTTGGAACATCTTCCCGAAGAGGCCTCCGTGCTCGCCGAAATAGAACCCGTGGTCGGTGGTGAAGATGACGACGGTTCTTTCCATTAGCCCGAGGTTCTCGACCTTCCGGAGCAGGTGGCCTATCCAAGTGTCGACCATGGAGACCGACCCGCAATAGGTGGCGTGGGACTTCTTCAACCTCTCCTCTGAGAAGCCGGGCTCGTTCTGCCAATAGCCGTAGATGGGGTAGATGATCTCCCCGTCGTAGCCGGGATAGTACAGTTCCGTGTAGTAGGGGGGAGCATCCCACGGCTCGTGGGGGTCCCACGTGTCCACGTAGAGGAAGAAGTCCTCCTTGTAGTGCCGCTCCAGCCATCGCATGGCCATCGTGAAGGTTCGAGGCGAGCAGTGGTCCTCCTCATACCGCCAGGCGGCACGCAGGTCCCAGGACTCGTGCTGGCTGTTCATCCGGGTGGCATGGCCCACGAGGGCCGGTTGGCCCGGCCGGGGAGGCGGCGGGTCGAGGTCTTCCTCCCAGTGGGTGCCGCTCATCAAGTGGCCTTGGTTCATGAAGAAGGCCCCGAACCCCTGGTCGTAGTTCATCCCCGCGCGGACGTAGAAGGGCGTATCGACCACGGCGGCCGTCGTAAAACCCTTTCGGCCTAGGACTTGCGCCAACGTCACCGCCTCGTCCGGCAGCGGGCCCCACCCCATGTATGAGAGAGTCCAGCGGCCCGTGTGGTGGTCCGCCCGCCCCGGCATCGTGGGGAAGGCGCCGGCGTAGTGCCTATCGAAGCGGATCGATTTGCTCGCTAGCCAGTCGAGCGCCGGCGTGTGCATGGCCCGCTTCCCGTACGCCCCGACATGGTCCTGGCGAACGGTATCCGCAACGATCCAGATGACATTCATGACCGTCTCCCTGCCGAGAAGTCTGGCGGGCCGGAGGCCGTGCAGCGGTTGGCCCCCTAGAGGCGCAATTCGGAACGCGCCTCGAACAAGTGGGGCGCCACGTTCGTATCCCGCATGAACTGCACGAGCCTTTGGTGATGTTCCTTGGCCACGTCCGGGTGCTGTGCGATGACGTTGTTGAGCTGTTTCGGGTCCGAGGGCAGGTGATACAGCTCGGACTGCTGAGGCTCGGCCCCGTAGAGGAAGGACCACTCATCCGTCGTTACCGTAGTCATCGATATCCCTGCCCTCCGCCGAAGAAGATTGTCGACGTAGCGGACGGGGTCGCCCGGGTTGGTGAAGGGCTCGCTGCTCACCACGAACTCTCGGCCCGGCAGCGACGTATCGCGCATCTGCGGCAGCAGCGACCTGCCCTGCACGAATGCCGGAATATCCTGGTTTAGGAAGTCCAGTACGGTCGGCATGATGTCCACCGCCGAAGTGAGTCCTTGATAGACCGCCGGCGCGATTCCGGGGACATAGATCAGGAGCGGCACAAAGACGTTTTCCTTGTAAAGGGGGTTGGGGCCCCAGCTCGCGCCCCGGTCCGACCAATTCACGCGCGTGCCGTCGGCTCGCACCGGCGGCGACATCTTGCCGAAGATCCCCCGCTCGCCGAATTGGAAGCCGTGGTCGGCGGTGAAGACGATGGCCGTCTTCTCCATGAGGCCCATGTTCTCGACGGTTCTGAGCAGGCGCCCGATCCAGGTGTCGACCATCGTAAGCTCGCCACAGTAGGCAGCGTGGGCCTTGTCGACCACCTCCTGCGTAACGCCCGGCGTGTCCTTCCAGCGCCCGTAGATCGGATAGATCGTTTCGCCGTCGAAGTCGGGCCAATACAGCTCCGTGTAGTAGTTGGGGGCGTCCCACGGCTCGTGGGGTCCCACGTGTCGACGTAGAGGAAGAAGTCATCCTTGTAGTGGCGCTCCAGCCAGTGCATGGCCAGCTTCATGGTCTGAGGGGCGCAACGGTCCTCCTCGTGCCGCCACGCGGCCCGCGCGTCCCAGGACTCGTGGTTCCGCGCCACGTAGGTGCCCCACGTCTGGACGCCTTTCTCCTCGTCCCGGGAGAAGCTGGCCGGAAACTTGTCGGGGTCGGTCCAGTAATAACCGCCCATCAATTGGCCCGGATAGGTGAAGAACCCCTGGAATCCCCGGTCATAGTTCATCTCCGACCGCTGGTAGAAGGGCGTATCGACGCACGCAGCCGTGGTGAAGCCTTCCTGCACCAGCAGTTGGGCCAGGGTCTCCTGACCCGGCGGGAGCGGACCCCAAGTCATGAAAGACAAGCTCCAGCGGCCCGTGTGGTAGTCGGCCCGGGCCGGCATGGTGGGGAACGACGCGGCGTAGTGGTTGGCGAATCGGACGGACTTGGCCGCCAGAGCATCGAGCGATGGCGTGTGCATCTCCTTGTTGCCATACGCCCCGATATGGTCCTGGCGGACGGTATCCGCGACGATCCAAATGATGTTCATTGTTTGTTCGCTCCCGAAAGCTCAAACCCTAGGAACGGCGCCGTTCGGGGCAAATCCGCTTGGCCCGGTCTTTGTCATGGAACCGACCTTGCCGCCGTCCGACCGCGATGTTTCGACCCACGGCCGCGCCGGTCTCGCGGAGGCGGCGATTTCCCAACCGCCTTGACCCGTGCATCCACGAATCAAGGCGGTTGGGAGTTGTTTCGATTTGCCCGAAACCCTGGCGCGCCGCCTATTCTTGGAGCCAGACGTGGTCCCAGCGCTGATAGCTCCAGTGCCCAACCGGCGGCGTGAAGCCCTTCACCTCGCCTTGGACCGGCCAGAACTGGCCTCTCCAGGTGAGCGGGATTCCCGGCACCACTTCGATCATCCGTTGTTGGAGCTGCATTACCAGGTCACGGCGCTTGGCCGGGTCGGTCTCGGCGCTCTGTTGGCGGTAGAGGTCCTGCATCATCTCGTCGTCGAGAAGGTTCTTGCCGCCGACCAAGACACAACTGGAGCCATCCGGGTCGGGGAAGGCAACGTTGCAGCCATCGGGGCTGACCTCGAAGTCGCCGTCGGTCCTGCGGGCCGTCGCGTCGGCGGCCGGAAGCACGAGCAACTCCGAGCTGATCCCGATGCGTTGGAGTTGGTCCTTGACAAACTCTCCTTCGGCGACGATGTACTCCACGCTGGTGGTGAGGAGCTCGGTCTCAAACCCGTCAGGGTAGCCCGCCTCCGCCAACAGCCGCCTAGCCTCCGCGCGGTCTTGCTCCAGTTCATCGCCTGACCGATAGCCAGGAATCTTGGCAAGCTCTTCGTCAGACAGACCCCACCCCGGCGGGCCCACCAGCGGCCCCGCCACTCTGGTGGAGCCTGGCAGGACCTTCAGTGCGGCCGACCGGTCCATGGCCAAGAACGCGGCCCGCCGGACCCGCACGTCGTCCCACGGGCTTACGTTGGTGTTGATGACCACGAGGTTAATGGCCAAGGGGTCATGCGGCCAGGGGACCAGGTCCACTACGGTGCTCCGCAGATCGTCGATATCGCTCTGGTTGACGACGTAGGTGGCGGCGGCGCCGAGCATGTCGAGCCTGCCCGCCTTGAAACCCGCCAAGCGTGTGTTGAAGTCCCTGATGAAGATGAACTTCACCGCGTCGAGGTAAGGCAGACCCTCCTTGAAGTAGCTATCGTTGCGCAGGAACTCCACGGAGACCCCTTTGTTGTAGTCTCCCTCGGTGAATGGACCGGTGCCGACCGACGGGCCGCTGTCCAAGTTCCCGCCTGCGGCCTCGCGGACGTGCTTGGCGTAGATCGGGTTCATGAGGATGCCCAAAGCAGCGAGGAACGACGCGCGCGGCTGCTCAAGGGTCACTGCCAGCGTCCTATCATCAGGGACACTCATGGACACGATGTCTTTGAGATGGGGCGCGACCCGTCCCGTCTGGTTCTCGAGGGAGTACATGGCGTCGCCGGCGGTGAAGGGTTGGCCGTCGTGCCACGACACGTCATCCCGGAAGTGGAACGTGAAGGTCGCCCCGTCCGCCTCCCACCGCTCGGCCAAGTCGGGGATGAGGTCGCCCATGGGCGGTTCCCAGTTGAAGGTGATGATGTTGTTATAGACGTGGGGAGCCCAGACGCCCAGGAAGGTGATGGACCTCGCCGTTGCCGGGTCCACCCTGCCGGGATCGCCGAGTGAGGGGAGGACCAACGTGCCGCCTCGCCTGGCGTCCGGCGTCGGTATTGGCGTCGCCGTTGGCTGGGGCGTTGGTGTCGGCTGCGCCGTTGGTTCCGTCACCGATATCGGGGTTGCCGTAGGCTGTGGCGTCGGTTGCTCAACCGATATTGGGGTCGCCGTGGGCTGCGGCGTCGGCTGTGCTACCGATATCGGGGTCGCTGTCGGCTGCGGTGTCGGCTGCTCTACCGATATCGGGGTCGCCGTCGGCTGCGGCGTCGCTGTCGGGACGGGTGTCGGTGTAGCGGCATCTCCCCCGCAGGCCGCCACGATCAGCGTGAGGACCGCGGCCACCGCAACGACAGTGAACAACTGCGTTCTTCGTAGCATGGGATGCACCTTCCTCAAGTTGGTTTCCTGAGTGGGTCTTCGCCGACTGCCATCGGCCCGCCGTACCGCCCGCGCTTCAAATGTCGTACCCGGCAGTGGCGCCTTGCCGCGGCACGGTATCACGGCGCCAAAAGGGGAGCAACATTGCGCAATCCGTCACAAGCGGATGTTTCTGTGCACGCCCACCACCGCGGGCCAACGGCCAAGCCCGCCGCGGTCAGAAACAGCGCGGGGAGAAAGCATGGTAGCGCATGCGGGATTCGAACCCGCGACCTCCGCCTTGAGAGGGCGGCGTCCTGGGCCGCTAGACCAATGCGCCACAGTTGGCTGGGGATCCTGGATTCGAACCAGGGCCTACAGATCCAGAGTCTGCTGTCCTACCACTAGACGAATCCCCAACCTAAGCCAATTTTATGCCACCCCGCCACGTTATAGCAAGTCGGCAACCCTGACCGCCCCCCTTGCTGACTATCACGATGCGTCGCGAGGAGGACGCCAGGATCGCTCGCGGCTAAGCAGCGTCCGAGGCCATTCTAGACGAGGCCCGGGAGACCGGGACTACGGACCGAGCACGCGCCCCAAGGCCTTGCGGCCCCATTCCAGTCCCTGCCCGGGAAGCTCCGCCGTCGGGCGCTCCTTCAGCGCAAACCGCACCGTCGCCTCCATCGTGTCGTCGGGGCGCAGGTCGTACCACACGTCGAAGGCGTCGCCCTCGGGCGTCTTGATCGCCACGTGCGCGCCCCGGTACTCGACCGCAAGGCCGCTGTTGATGCTCGCGCTGTAGGGAAAGAGCCGCAGCAGCCGGCCCGACGACGCCGGCCCCAAGTCGAAGCGCAGCGTGAACGCGGCCTCGATCCGGCCGTCCAGCGATTCGAGCGCGCCGAACAGGTGCGAGAGCGTGAAGTCCGTCTGGTGAAGCTCGGTCTGGTCGTCGAGCTCGCTCTCCACCAGGTACTCGATGGCGACTTCGCTCTCGCCGTCGGCCACGATCTGCACCTCGCCCCAGCTGTGGACCTTCTGCGTCTCGCGACGGTAGTCCTCGTGGAAGAAGATGCGGTCTTCGACGTCTTCCGCCTCCCGCGCTCCGAGTGCCGCCAACTCCTGGCGCACCGGCTCGGGCAGCGAGATGAAGAAGTGCATCTCCAGGCTCGCGCACTGCGCGCCGACCAGGTCAAGCCGCAGGGGCGACGAAGGTTGCATGCTCATGCGGCGGCTCCATGGCACTTCTTGAACTTC
Organism: Dehalococcoidia bacterium; assembly: GCA_964291475.2. Classification (GTDB taxonomy): domain Bacteria; phylum Chloroflexota; class Dehalococcoidia; order SHYB01; family SHYB01; genus DAOUKH01. The sequence continues at coordinate 147,297 of OZ220075.1, forward strand.
TTGCCGCTGCCGCAGTGGCAGGGATCATTGCGTCCGATCTTGTTGCTGCGCCCTGCAGCCTTGGTCCGGCGGCCCGCCGCGGCCGCCATCTGCCGTTGCTCCGGCGCCTGCTCGACCGCCACGGGCCGCGCCGCCCCTCCCGCCGACGCGCCGTTCGCCGCCGGCCGTACGCCGACCTGGAAGATCATGCGCGCCACGTCTTGGCGGATCCGGTCCATGAGCTCGTCGAACATCGCGTGGCCCTGGCGCTTGTACGCCACCAGAGGATCGAGCTGCGCCACGCCCTGGAGTCCGATCCCCTGGCGAAGGTTCTCCATGGCGGTCAGGTGTTCGATCCAGTGCACGTCGAAGCTGCGCAGCATCACGAGGCGCTCCAGCGCCCGCATCGTCTCCGCGCCGACCTCGCCCTCCCGCTGCTCGTAGAGCTTCCGGGCATAGGTTTGGACGGCGCTCCGTGCCTCCTGCTTGCTCAGGCGGGCGAGGGCCTCCTCCGTCAGGTCTCGCGGCACGGGGAACATCCCCCGAAGGCCGGTCAGCAGCGCCTCGACATCCCACGACTCCAGGTCTTCGCCCACGAGATGGGTGCCCACCAGGACGTCGAGTTCCTTCTCCACGAGATCGAGGATGTTCGCCTTGACGTCCGCCCCTTCCAGGATCTTCCTGCGCTCGCCGTAGATCACCTCACGGTGCTTGTTGACGACGTCGTCGTATTGCAGCAAATGCTTCCGGATGTCGAAGTTGTGCCCTTCGACCTTGGTCTGGGCATTCTCGATCACCTTCGAGACCATCCCCGACTCAATCGGCGTCTCTTCGGGAAGGCCGGCCCAGTCCATGAACTTCTTGGCGGTGTCGCCGCCCGCGCGGCGCATCAACTCGTCCTCTAGCGAAAGATAGAAACGCGTCTCGCCGGGGTCGCCCTGACGGCCGGCGCGGCCGCGGAGCTGGTTGTCGATGCGCCGCGCCTCGTGGCGCTCGGTGCCGACGATCATCAGGCCGCCCAGGTCCACGACCTTGTCATGCTCCGCCTGCCACTCGCCCGTTTCGCGGTCAGCCTGAGCGCCGCCGAGGACGATGTCCGTGCCGCGCCCCGCCATGTTCGTCGCTACCGTGACCGCGCCGACGCGGCCCGCTTGGGCCACGATCGCCGCCTCCCGCTCGTGGTGCTTCGCGTTCAGCACCTCGTGGGCGATGCCGCGCTTCTTGAGGTGCCCGCTTAGGAGCTCCGACTTCTCGATGGAGACCGTACCGACAAGCACCGGCCGCCCCGCATCGTTGTGCTCCTCGATCTCGTCCGCGATCGCCTTGAACTTCGCCTCTTCCGTCGTATAGATGACGTCCTTCTCGTCGTCCCGCACCATCGGCATGTGGGTGGGCACGACGAGCACGTCGAGCTCGTAGATCTTGTACAGCTCCTCCGATTCGGTGGCCGCGGTACCTGTCATCCCCGCCAGCTTCTCGTACATGCGGAAGTAGTTCTGGAGGGTGACCGTTGCCATCGTGATCGATTCGGCCCGGACCTTCAGGCGTTCCTTCGCCTCGATGGCCTGGTGCAGCCCGTCGGAGTAGCGGCGGCCCGGCATCAGCCGGCCGGTGAACTCGTCGACGATGACGACCTCGCCGTCGCGGACGACGTATTCGCGGTCCTTGCGGTACAGCGCGTGCGCCTTCAGCGCGTTGTCGGCGTAGTGCGTGAGGATGTAGTTCGACGGGTCGTATAGGTTGGTGACGCCGAGGCGGCGCTCCAGCTTCTCGATTCCGGAGGAGGTGAGCGACGCCGACCGCAGCTTCTCGTCGATCGTGTAGTCCTCATCGAGCCGGAGCGACGGCGCGAGGTGCGCGAACTGCTGGTACGCCTTCGCCGAGTCGTTCGACTGCCCCGAAATGATCAGCGGCGTGCGCGCCTCGTCGATGAGGATGTTGTCGACCTCGTCGATGATGCAGTAGTTCAGGGGGCGCTGCACGAGTTGCTTCAGGTCGTGCACCATGTTGTCGCGTAGATAGTCGAAGCCGAACTCGCTGTTCGTGCCGTAGGTGATGTCGGCCCCGTAGGCGTCCTGGCGGTTCACCGCTTCGAGCTCGCCGCTGTCCGTGAGCCTCAGCGCGTTGTCGTGCTGCAGGCACGCGATCGTCAGGCCGAGCTTCTGGTAGATCTGCCCCATCCACTGCGCGTCGCGGCGCGCCAGGTAGTCGTTCACCGTGACGACGTGAACGCCCTTGCCTTCCAGCGCGTTGAGGTAGACCGGCAGGGTCGCCACCAGCGTCTTGCCCTCGCCGGTGCGCATCTCGGCGACCTTGCCCTGGTGCAGAATGCACCCGCCCATGATCTGGACGTCGTAGTGCCGCTGGCCGAGCGTCCGCTTCGCTCCTTCGCGCACGAGCGCGAAAGCCTCCGGCAGCACGTCCTCGAGGCTCTCGCCGTCCGCGATGCGGTCGCGGAACTCTTCGGTCTTGTCGAGCAGGCCCTCGTCGCTCAGCGCCTCGAACTCAGGCTCGAGGTCGTTGACCTCGTCGACGATGGGGCGGAGCTTCTTCAGCTCCCGCTCGTTAGGGTCGCCGAGGACTTTCCCAAGCTTCAGCATTAGAAGTACAGCCTTGGATTCGGGCGCCGGACTAGCGGCCTGCGCGCACCTCGCGCGGCGGAGCGCCCTTCTGTTCCATTATACGCATACGGCAGCGGCATTGGACGCCTCGGCTGACGCCTCCTGAAGGGGAGGAGAACTGCGCTGTTACTCGAACAGCGCGCCCACGGACTCGCCGCGGTGGATACGGGCGATCGCCTCGCCGAACAACGGCGCAACGGACAGCATCTTCACCTTGCCGTTGCGCTTCTCCGGCGGCACCGGTGCCGTATCGGTGAGGGCGATCTCCGTGATCGGGGCTTCGAGGATACGCTCCGGAGCGGGGCCGGAGAGGATGCCGTGCGTGGCGCAGGAGTAGATTTCTCTCGCCCCGGCATCCTGAAGAGTCTTCGCGGCGGAGAGCAGCGACCCCGCCGTGTCGATCTCGTCGTCGAAGGTGAGCGCCGTCTTCCCCTTCACGTCGCCGATCACGTTCATGCTCTCGGGTTTCCCGAGCACGCGGCGCTTCTCGATAATCGCGAGGGGAACGTTCATGCGCTCGGCGAGGTCGCGGGCCCGCTTCGATATGCCCACGTCGGTGGCGACCACCACGAGGTCGTCGAGCTTCTTCTGCTCGAAGTGCCGGCGCAGAATGTTCAACGCGGTCAGCTCATCGACCGGCACGCTGAAGAAGCCCTGGATCTGGCCGGCGTGGAGGTCCATCGTGATGACGCGGTCGGCGCCCGCCGTCGAGATCAGGTCCGCCAGCAGTCGTGCCGTGATCGGCACCCGCGGCTGGTCCTTCTTGTCGGTGCGGCCGTAGGCGTAGTACGGCAGTACCGCCGTGATCCGGCCCGCCGAAGCGCGCTTCGCCGCGTCGATCATGATCAGCAGTTCCATGATGCTGCGGTTGACCGGCGACACCAGCGACTGGACGATGAACACGTCCCGCTGGCGGATGTTCTCCTGGTACTGGACGAAGATGTTCTCGTTGCTGAACTCGAACAGGTCGCTCTTGCCCAGGGGAGTCTCCAGGTAGTCGCAAATGCTCTGGGCCAACTGCGGGTTGGCCCTCCCCGAAAAGACGCGCGGACCCCCGATGAACGCCTGATAGTTGTGATTCACGGAATGGTACCCTCGCGTGCTTTGGGTTTGGTTCCGTTAGGCCCGCGCTACCCGTTCCCGCTTCAGTTGGAAGCATGCCAGCAGGCTCTCGGCGGGGCCTGATTATAACGTAACCGCCCGCGTTAAACCACGCCCACGGCCGCCATTCTCCGCTATCCAAGAACCTCCAAAAGATATCCAAAGACCTCCAAAGATATCCAAGGACCTCCAAGATAGCTGAGTGGCGCTATGCAGGCGCGTCCCGACGCCTTGCTACAATGGAACGCGGCGAGTAGACGCATGACCACGACTCCGCAGCCCATCCCCAAGACCTACGACCCCCACGCCGTCGAGGAACGCCTCTACCGCTTCTGGGAGGAGTCCGGCCTCTTCCACGCCGAGGCCGACCCCTCGAAAGAGCCGTTCACCATCATCCTGCCGCCGCCCAACGTGACCGGCGTCCTCCACATCGGCCACGCGCTTACGGCGGCCGTCGAGGACGCCCTCATCCGCCGGCGCAGGATGCAGGGCTACTCCGCCCTCTGGCTGCCGGGAACGGACCACGCCGCGACGGCCACCCAGGTCGTCGTCGAGCGCGAGATCGCCAAGGAGGGCCTTACCAAGGAAGGCCTCGGCCGCGAGCGTTTCCTTGAGAAGGTCTGGGAGTGGGTCGAGCTCTCGAAGAACCGGATCACCCAACAGCACAAGGCACTCGGCGTCTCCTTCGATTGGTCCCGCGAGTGCTTCACCATGGACCCCGGCCCCAGCCGCGCCGTCCGCGCCACCTTCGTCAACCTCTATAACAAGGGCCTCATCTATCGCGGCGAGAGCCTCGTCAACTGGTCGCCGGGACTGCTGAGCGCCATCTCCGACCTCGAAGTCGAGCACCGCGAGGTCGAAGGGCATCTCTGGCGCATGCGCTACCCCCTCGAGGACGGCTCGGGGCACGTGACGATCGCCACGACGCGCCCCGAGACCTATCTCGGCGACACCGCCGTCGCCGTGCACCCCGACGACGCCCGCTTCACCGGGCTGATCGGCAAGAACGTCGTGCTTCCCATCATCGACCGGCCCATTCCCATCGTCGCCGACGAGGCCGTCGAGTCCGAGTTCGGCGCCGGCGCCCTCAAGGTCACGCCCGCCCACGACCCCACCGACTTCGAGATCGGCGCGCGCCACGGTCTCCCCTCTGATCAACATCATGAACCCCGACGGGACGATCAACGAGCACGGCGGCCCCTTCGCGGGCCAAGACCGCTTCGAGGCCCGCGACAACATCGTCGCCGAGTTCGAGCGCCTCGGCCTGCTCGACGGCATCGAGCCCCACACCCACTCCATCGGCCACTGCCAGCGCAGCGGCGCCGTCGTCGAGCCGCTCATCAGCAAGCAGTGGTTCGTGAAGGTCGGCTCGCACGACGACCCCGATTCCATCGCGGGCCGCGCCTACCGCGCCGTCGTCGACGGCGACATCCAGATCGTCCCCGAGCGCTTCACCAAGGTCTACACCAACTGGATGGAGAACATCCGCGATTGGACCATCAGCCGCCAGCTCTGGTTCGGCCACCGCATCCCCGTCTGGCATTGCGGCGCCTGCGACGGCATGACGGTGGGGATGGACGACCCCACGGCCTGCTCCACCTGCGGCAGCGCCGAAATCGAGCAGGACCCCGACGTCCTCGACACCTGGTTCAGCTCCGGCCTCTGGCCGCACTCGACGCTGGGATGGCCCGACGACACCGACGACTTCCGCCACTTCTACCCCACCAGCGTCCTCGAGACGGGCTATGACATCCTCTTCTTCTGGGTCGCCCGCATGATCATGCTGGGCATCGAAAACACGGGCGACGTCCCCTTCCGCACCGTCTACCTCCACGGCATCATCCGCGACGCCTCCGGCGAGAAGATGAGCAAGATGAAGGGGAACATCGTCGACCCGCTGGACACGATCCAGGAATACGGCGCCGACGCCCTGCGTTTCGCCCTGACCACCGGCTCGTCGCCCGGCAACGACTCCCGCCTGACGCAGCAAAAGCTCGAATCGAGCCGCAACTTCGCCAACAAGATGTGGAACGCGTCGCGGTTCCTTCTCGGCGCCGTCGACGCCGCCGGCGGCGTTGACCCTGCCATCCCGGCCGACCTGCCGCCCGAGGACCGCTGGGTCCTGAGCCGCCTCCAGCGGACGGTCGAGAACGTCGGGCGCATGATGGACGACTTCCAGATCGGCGAGGCCCAGCGCGAAATCCACGAGTTCCTCTGGAGCGAGTACGCCGACTGGTACATCGAGCTCGCCAAGATCCGCCTGCGCCGGGAAGACGACACGGTCGTCTCGCCACTGCCCGTCCTTGTCCACGTCCTCGAAACGACGATGCGTCTCCTCCACCCATTCATGCCCTTCGTCACCGAGGAAATCTGGCAGAACGTCGTCCGCCGGCTCCCCGACGATCCCGCGCGTCCGCCCTCGATCGTCACCGCCGCCTATCCCCAACCCGATCCCACCCTCATCGACGAGGCCGCGGAAGCCGAAATCGGCCTCGTCATACAGGTCGTCCAAGCGGTCCGCAACGCGCGTGCCGAGCTCAAGGCCGACCCCCGACGCGGCGTCGAGGCCATCGTCGACGCACCCAGCCAGCACGACGTCGTCGAGCGCAACCGAACCGCCATCGAGCTACTAGCGGGTGCCGAACCGCTCCGGGTCTACGGGGACGGTGAACAGGTCCCCGCGGCCGACCAGGCGCGCGTCGCCGTGCTCGGCGAAACCCGCGTCATCGTGCCCATGGCAGGTTTCGTCGACCTCGACGCGGAGCGCGAGCGGCTAGGCAAGGAGCGCACCGACCTAGCGAAGCTCATCGCCAACCTCGAAAAGCGCCTCGCCAACGAGAACTTCACCTCGAAGGCCCCCGCCGCCGTCGTCGAGAAGGAGCGCGGCCGCCTCACCGAATACGAGACCCGCGTCGCCGGCCTCGACGAACGCCTCCGCGAGCTAGGTTAGCGACACCCGCCGGTATCACGCCGCAGGACGTATTGTTATAGTGGGTCAAGAAACAGCGCCGTGTAGGATCTGATCATGAGGAAACCCAAGAACGACAAGCAAGGGACCGGGAATCCCGTCCGCAAGCCAACTCCGCCGCCCCCGCCGACCGGTCGGGACCCCGGTGTGGTCATCAAGGGAGCCTAGTCAAGGGCTCCGGCCTCACCCAGACCCCAGACGAGGATGAACGCGGCCTCCAGGATGAAGGCAAGGGTCATGGCAGCAACGGCTTTGCTCTTCCAATTGACAAGATTGCTATTCCACTCGAAGTGCCGGCCTGCCCAGTAAACGGCACTCCTCCTGAACTCCCAGTCGTCACGCTCCAACCACTCATCGTAGATCCGGTGCACCCCCAAGAGCTTTAGCCCGCCGTAGGCGCGTGCGACCGCTCCGATCAACAGATTCACCAAGGCCAGCGCAACCGCGGCGACGAACCAGCCGGACCTCAAACTGGCCTCTTCCGCAAGCAAGGCAACGAGAACGGGTCCCGTCACCGTGAAGCTCGCGGAGAACATCATCAACGTCTGAATGCGGCTCTCGACGGCGTTCAGGCGGTGCATCATCCAGTCGTAAGACAGTCGAACGAAGTCGTACGCTAGGATTACGCCCGGCCATCGTTCCTCCGGGCTGAAGTCGCCGTTCGGCACGCACACGCTCCAAGAGTGGCTTGCGGCCCGGAGCATGACCGGCAACCATCGACTCGGGCAAGGCGCAGTTGTCACGAGCCCCACGGCCCCCAGGCACCCGTGCGCACCCTATCCGGCGGGGCTACAATCACCCGCGCATGGGCTATCGCATCGGCATCGACGTCGGGGGCACCTTCACGGACTTCGTGCTGGCGAGGCCCGACGGCTCCATCGCCTTCACCAAGACCGCCTCCACGCCCGCTGACCAGTCGGACGGCGTCATGTCGGGCATCGCCGACCTCGCCGAGGCCGAGGGGCTCGACACCGAGGGCCTGCTCGGACGCACCGAGCAGATCGTCCACGGCACCACCACCGGCGACAACATCCTCATCGAGATGAACGGCGCGGCGACCGGCCTCATCACCACGATGGGCAACCGCGACCAGATCGAGTTCCGCCGCGGCTGGAAGGAGAACATCTGGGACCCGGCCTACCCGCCCCCGGTCCCCATCGCCCCCCGCCGGCGGCGCATCGACGTCCCCGAGCGCCTCGACTTCGACGGGACGGCGCTCACGCCGCTCGGCGAAGAGTCCGTGCGCGCCGCGGCGCGGAAGCTCAAGCTCAAGGGCGCCGAGTCCATCGCCGTCACCTTCCTCTTCTCTTATGTCAACCCAACGCACGAATTGCGCGCCCGCGAGCTCATTCTCGAAGAACATCCCAAGGCGCACGTTTCCCTCTCTCACGAGGTGATGCCCTCGGCGCCCGAGTTCGAGCGCACGAGCACCACCTTGGTCAACGCCTACATCGAGCCCCGCATTCGCGGCTACCTTGAGACGCTGACGGCCAAGCTCCGCGACGCCGGCTTCGCCCGCGAGCTCCTCGTCATGCTCTCCAACGGCGGTGTCATGACCACCGAATACGTGGCGCGCAAGGCCGTCTCGATCATCGGCAGCGGGCCCGCCGGCGGGGTGACCGGCGCCTGCTACGTCGCGGACGCCGCCGGCATCGAGGACTTCATCGCCGTCGACATGGGCGGCACCAGCTACGACGTCTGCCTGGTGCGCGGAGGCCGGCCCGCCGTCAAGTCGTTCTGGAACTGGCGCCACCGCTACCTCATCGGCCTGCCCTCAATCGACGTGCAGGCAATCGGCGCGGGCGGCGGCTCCATCGCCCGTGTCGTCGCGGGCGCCCTCCAGGTCGGCCCCGAGAGCGCCGGCGCCGAGCCAGGCCCCATCTGCTACGGACGCGGCGGGAGCAGCCCCACGGTAACCGACGCGAACCTTGTCCTCGGCTTCCTCAACCCCGACGCTCTCGCCGGCGGCAAGCTCAAGCTGCGGGCCGAAGGCGTGGGTGAGGCAATCGAGGAGCAAATCGGGCGTCCCCTCGGCTTGGACGCCACGGCGGCGGCCTACGGCATCTTCCGCATCGTCAACGCCAACATGACCCACGCGATCCGCCGCGCCTCGTCGGAGCAGGGCTACGACCCCAAAGACTTCACCCTCGTCGCCTACGGCGGCAACGGCGCGGTGCACGCCGGCGTCCAGGCCCGCGAGATGGGCATCGCCAAGGTCATTGTGCCCAAGGCCGCGCCCGCCTTCTCCGCGCTCGGCGTGCTGATCTCCGACCGGCTCGTCGAAGACACCCGCTCGTACATCGTCGGCGTCCCGAAGCCGACCTCGACCGGGTCAACGCCCTCTTGGCGATATGGAGGCTGCGGCGGGCGCGGAGCTAGCGCGCCCTCGGCGGCGGCGACGTATAGAGTTCTCCCGCTTCGCCAACATGCGCTACCCCGGCCAACAGTTCGACCTCAGCGTGCCGCTCCCATCGGGCACGGTCGTCCGCGCCGACCTCGAAGCGGCGGCCGAGTCCTTTCACCGCCTGCACGAGGAGTCCCACACCTACGCGCAGCGCGACCAGGCGCCCATCATCAGCTCGCTCCGCCTACGCGCCGCGCTCCCCGGGACCAAGATCCTTCTTCCTGAAACAAGCCCCGCTGAAGGCCCGCCCACTCCCAAACTGCATCGCCGCGCTTACTTCGACGGCTACGTCGACACCCCCGTCTTCGACGGCCCCTCGCTGGGCGCGGGAGCCCGAGTCGAAGGGCCCGCCATCATCGAGGAGCCCTTCACCACCATCGTCGTCTGGCCCCAGGACGCCGCCGAGGTCGACCGCTGGGGCAACTACGTCATGACCATCGGCTGACTGCGCTATGTCCTTCCTTACCGGAATCAACGTGCTCGAATGGGGCGAGGCCCTCACCGCCCCATTCTGCGGCAAGGTGCTCGCCGACTTGGGGGCCGACGTCGTCAAGATCGAGCCGCCCGGCGGCGAGCCCGGCCGCGCCCTGCCGCCGTTCAAGACCGGCCCCGACGGCGAGCGGCACAGCCTCCTCTTCGAGCACCTCAACGCGGGCAAGCGCAGCGTGACGATCGAGGGAGACGGCCCCGCCCTCGACCGGCTCGCGGCGTGGGCCGACGTCATCGTCGAAGGCCACCTCGACTACGACCCCGCCGTTGCGGCCGCCCTCGAGCGCCTGCGCAAGGACCACCCGCGCCTCATCGTCACGTCGGTCAGCGCCTTCGGGCGCTCCGGCCCGCTGGCCCAGGCGCCGGGCTACCCATCCGTCGCCTTCCATATGAGCGGGGCCGGCTTCGTGACGCCGCCCCAGGTCGACAGCGTGGCGCAGCCGCCCCTCTCCCTGCCCGGACGCCCCGCCGCGATCATCGGCGGCTACTGCGCGGCGGCGGCGACGGTGTTGTCGCTCCTGGCACGCGACGCCGACGGACGCGGGCGCTACGCCGACATCGCCGAGGTCGAGGGGCTGATCGCCATGCTGGCGACCCCGCTGAACCAGTACTCCGGCCTGGGCACGATCGCCGCCCGCGACGAGCGTATCCACGGCATGGCCCCCTTCGACTTCTACCGCGTCAAGGACGGCTGGGCGAGCATCTTCCTCGTGCAGGAGGCGCACTGGCAGCGGCTCGTCGAGCTCATGGGTTCGCCGGATTGGACCACGGCGCCAATGTTCGCCGACCGCCGCGTCCGGGGGCAGTACAAGGAAGACCTCAACAACATCATGCAGCCTTGGCTCGACGAGCAGGCCAAGGAAGACCTCTACCTACGCGCCCAGGCCAGGGACATACCCATCGGCCCCGCGCGGACGATGCAAGAGGTGCTGGCCGACCCGCACTTCGAGGCGCGCGAGGTCTTCGTCCGCTCGCCCCACCCGCGGCTCGGCGAGATGCTGCATCTCCGTCCGCCCTTCCGTTGGCGCGGCCAGAGCTGGACACCGCCGGGGCCCGCGCCCGGACCCGGCGAGCACACCGGGCGCGTCGAGGAGACTCCGCCGCCCTCGGCCGTGAGCAAAGAAGGCGGTGCTGAAGTCGCAGCGGCCTCTCCCCTTCCCCTCACCAACCTGCGCGTCATCGAGTTGGGCGCGGCCATCGCCTCGCCCTTCGGCGCGGCGACCCTCGCCGACGCCGGCGCCGAGGTCATCAAGATCGAGACCGCGAAGCGTCCCGACAACCTCCGCAGCAACTGGCCGATGGCGGGCGGCGAGGCCGGCCCCGAGCGCAGCTACTACTACAACCAGGTCAACCGCCACGCCAAGAGCCTCACGCTCGACCTGACCACCGGCGAGGGGCGCGACGCCTTCCTGCGCCTCGTGGCCCTCAGCGACGTCGTCGTCGAGAACTTCGCCGCCGGAACCATGGAGCGTCTCGGCGTTCCCTACGACGTGCTTCGGCGGGCCAACCCCAGCATGGTCATGCTTTCGCTCAACGGCTTCGGCGACACGGGCCCCGCCAAGGACTTCATCGCCTACGGCCCGCTGCTCGAAGCGGTGACCGGCATGGCCGCACTCGCCGGCTTCGAGGACGGCCCGCCCGCCGCCTCCACCTTCGTCTACACCGACTACGTCTCGGCCATGGTGGGTGTGACGCTCATGCTCGCCGGCCTTCGACGGCGCGCCGAGACCGGCGAAGGGGCCTACTTCAACGTGGCCCAAGCCGAGGTCGCCTTGAACACGATGCCGGAGGCCATCCTCGATAGCGCCGTGAACGGCGTCCTCCCCACCAAGCCCGAGGACCGCGACCCCTTCGTCGCCATCCACGGCTCGTTCCGCTGCCTCGGCGAGGACGACGCGGACGACGACTGGGTTGCCATCGCCGTGCGCACCAATACCCATTTTCTCGGCCTGAAGGAGGCAATGGGAAATCCGGCCTGGGCAGATGATCCTCGCTTCGCAACCGACGAGGGACGGCGCGCCCACGCCGCCGAAATCAAGGCCCACGTCGGCCAATGGACGCGGCGTTTACGAAAGCACGAGGCGGCAGACGTTCTTCGCAAACACGGTGTGCCCGCCGCCGCCGTCAACGACGTCCGCGACGCCCTCGACGAGCCCCACCTGCAGGCCCGCGGCTCGTTCCAGGTCGTCCGCCATCCCGTCATCGGCGAGGCGTGGACCTACCCCTCGCCGCTCAACCTGGAAGGGGTTCCCCGCGAAATTCGGCGCGGCGCCCCCCTCTGGGGCGAACACAACGACTACGTCTGCCGTGACCTTCTCGGCATGCCCCCCGGCGACGTCGAGCACCTCGTCGAGCGACGCGCGCTAATCTGACGCCCCGCCTTCGCTAGGCGCCGGACTCCTTCGACGGCAGCCCCACCACCGCCTGGCCCGGCGAGACCAGCGTCCCGTCCTGGTTGATCGCTTCGAGATCGAGCGTCACCAGCGGTTCTCCGTCTTCGTTTGCCTTCCCGGTGACTTTGCCGTGAACGCGGTAGATGTCACCGACGAAGGTGGGCTGGCGAAGGCGCGCGTTAAAGCTTTTGAGGAAGCCGTCGTCGCCCATCCAGTTCGTTACCGCGTGCGCCATGTTCGCCACGCGGTGCGGCCCGACCTCGAAGCAATAGGGCATCCCGCGGGCCTGGGCCATGCTGTCCTTGACGTGGTGCATCTGCCGCTCTTCGGGCAGGCCCGTTTCAGGGTCGATGATGATGCGGTCGGGATGCGTGCGCCGGAGCTCGATCCAGAAGCCCTTGTGCGCGACGTGCGACCGCGAGCCGATCCCCATGTAGTAGGCGATCGAGTCGCGGGGCGTGAACGGGCCTTTGACGATCATCGGAATCTCGTCGCCGACCTCCACGTCCTCCCAATAGCGCGGCGCCGCCCCCTGCCGCGTCTCCCGGTGTATTCCTCGGTGATGCGGCGCAGCTCGTCCTCGCTATAGGTCGCGCGTGACTGAGTCATGTAATGCTCTTGAGAGATGTCCTCCGGGAGGAACCGCAGCTCCTTCAACAGACGTTCCGCCACGACCTCGCCGCGTTGGTTCGTATAGCGGTTAAGCGTCGCCTGATAGAGAGCCCGCTTGGCATGCCGCACCGGCTTCGGACTCAGCTCGGTCCGGATGTGCACGCCGCGAATCTCATCCCCCGCCTTGACGACGTGGTTGAAGACCCATTCGGTGCCGATGTGGAGCCCGGTGAAGCTGGGCAGGCCGAGACCGCCGGCCTGGTAGCAGCTATAGATCCACATCGGCGGCGCGACGAGAGCGCCGTACTGAGTCTTGGCGCCGTAGTCCTCGTCGTTCCAGAGCGGATTGTCGTCACCGATGCCCCAGGCGAAGTGGCGGATGGCGTCGGCGGTCGCCGCGCGATTGAAGGCGTAGCCGTCGGTCAGCTCCTGACCCAGCAGGCTGCAATAGTCGTCGATCTCAGCCTGGATGGCGGGTGGGTAGTCGAGCGGTGCGGTGGTCATCTCGGCCCTAGACTACCCCACCATGTCGTAGCTGCGGAGCAGCTTGCCGGGCAGCGCGCCGGTGCACTCGGTGTCCTCGAACGTGACCGTCCCGTTGACGATGGTGTAGCGCAGGCCGGTGGGCTTCTGGATGATGCGGCGTTCCTCTCCGGGGAAGTCGTAGCCGAACACCGGCTTCGGGTGCAGGAAGCCCAGCGCGTCGAGGTCATAGACGATGATGTCCGCCCAGGCCCCAAGCTGCAGCGTACCCCGGTCCTTGAAGTCGGCGAACCACGCGGGATAGGCACTGATCTTCACGTGGGCCTGCTCGAGCGTCATGATCTCCTTGTCTCGAATCCAGGTCGAGAGGAAGTTCACCGGCCACGTGCTCACCGTCAGGAACCGGGTGTGCGCCCCGCCGTCCGAGAGCGAGATGTGGCTGAAGGGGTTCATGATGAGCCGCGCGAGCTCATCGTCGTCCCGGTCGCCGGCCCCGGCATTCGCCACGAACTCGGTCTCGAGGTCCTCGTCCAAGGCCAGGTCGATGAAGACGTCGACCGGATGCTTACCTAGCTCGACCGCGAGGTCGGCGATCGTTTTGCCCTCGTACTTGCGGTTCCGCTCGTGGGCCGCCTCCATGACGTAGAACCGGTTCCAGTCCGTCCGGTTCGTGAGGCTCCCCTGCACGTCGAGGTCGCCCTTCATCGCGGCGCGGGTCTCGGGGTCCCGCAGCTTCACGATGCGCTCCTCGCGGCTGCCGACCAACGGCTGAATCCAGTTGGGATAGACGTCGAACAGGTTGTACTCGGTCAGCTTGAAGACCGCGTCGGGGAAGATCGTCGGCTGCTGAATGACCAGCGGAAGACCGTCGGCGCGCGCCGACGCCACCCATGCCTCGTCCTCCGGCGTTGGTGAAATGCAGTTGATGTGCGCCGGCCTGCCGCTCCGCCGCACCATCTCGTTCACAAGCTCATACTGCGCCGGACGGTCGTCGAAGATCGGATAGCCGATCGTCCAGCCAATATGCCCCACGCCGAATTCGCCCAGCACCTCGGCCAGCGCGAGGAACTCCGCATCGGACTGGATGTGGGTCGGGAGGTAGCCGCCGTCGTCCGGACGGTCCTCGGCGCTCTTGTTCGCCGAGAAGCCGAACGCCCCCGCCTTCATGGCGTCGTGGAATAGGCGCTTCATCAGATTGATCTCTTCGTCGGTCGCCGACGTCCGCTCGCGGGCGGGCAGCATGCCCATGATGTAGGCCCGTAGCGGCGAGCACGGGAACAGCGCGCCGATGTTGAGGCCGAGCCCCTGCCGGTCCAGGCTGTCGAGATACTCCGGGAAGGTCTCCCAGTCCCACCGCATGCCGAGGCGCATCGACTCCAGCGGGATCGCCTCGACGCGGTTCATCATCCGCATGTTGAGCTCGCGGTCTTCCGGCCTCGTCGGAGCGAAGCCGAAGCCGCACTGCCCGATGGTGAGAGAGGTCACCCCAAACCAACCCGACAGCGAGCAGTAGGGGTCCCAGTTCAGTTGCGCGTCGTAGTGGGTGTGGAGGTCGACGGCCCCCGGCGCGACGATGCAGCCGCTCGCATCGATCTCCCGGGCGCCGCCGGCGGGGATCCTGCCGCTGATCTTCGCGATGCGGCCGTCCTTGACCGCCAGGTCAGCCTTGTACCGCGGGAGACCCCTCCCATCGACGATGGTGCCGCCGCGAATAACGAGGTCGTATTCCGCCATGGCCTGCCCCTTTACCAATCGTCCCCACGGCACCGCGGCATGGCGATGCCCTCTCCGCGCTCGACCGCCCCGAGAGGCCCAGTCAAGCATGCCCTGGCTTCAGTTGCGGCAATCCTACCATGAACCGCCCCCATCCCACCCGCACCACGTGCTACCATCGGCCCGGCCATAGATCAAGGAGGCAGCGTATGAGCGACGATCCCGTGGGCGTGCCCATTCCACCGGAGCTAGAGGCATTCCTCAAGGCCCACACCCGCACCTTCATCCTCACGCTGCGCAAGGACGGCTCGCCGACCGGCCATCCCATGACGGGCTGGTACGACGAGGGCCGCATGCGTGTGACCACCTACCGCAAGAGCCACAAGACCCGCAACGCCCAGCGCGACGAGCGCACCTCGTGGGTCGTACTCAACGGCTACGACTCCGACGACGACGTGCGCGCCGTGCAGTTCAAGGGCGTCAACCGCGTCGTCGAGGCCACCCAGATGCCCTCACAGGCGGGCGTCCGCCAAGGCGTGAGTACCGGCCTCTCGTCACGGACCGAGGAGCGGCTGAAGTCGGGCAAGCGCATCGTGCTCGAAGTCACCCCGAACGAGACCGGCTTCCTCGAGGAGGTGCGCTAGCCATGCCCCGCGAGTCCATCGCCATGTCCAACGAGGAGCTCAGCGCCTTCATCGGCGCCAAACCCTGGGTCGTCGTGGGCACGCTCGACGAAGACGGCTCCCCTTGGGGCGACGTCTTCGCCTCCCTAATCGAGGGCGGACGGCTCATCTTCGCCGTCCCCAACGGAACGCGGGCCGCCTCGAACATCGAGCGCGACCCCCGCGTCGTCTGCATGAACGACCAATACCCCACCTACTACGAAATCAAGGGCGTCACCATCCACGGGCATGCCGAGCGCCTCGGCGACCCGGCCCTCGCCGCCCGCCTCCCATCCGACCCCATCGACCGCAACGCCGCCGACCGTGCGGTCTACGCTGTCCCCCTCGACGACGTCACGAGCTTCGACTTCACCAAGATCAAGGCGAAGGTCTAGCTGCTACCGGTGCAGGACGGCTACGCGGGCGATGTCGGGGACTTCGGAAAGTATGGTCTCTTGCGCCGGCTCTGTCGCGCGGATGAGCATGGTCCGGCGCTCCACCTCGGCGTGCTCTGGTACCTCTTTGATGGGAAGGAGACTTCGACCGACGGGGGACACACACAGTATCTCGACCTCGGCTGCGGCGTCGGGCCATCGCCCCAAGAACGGCTCCTCGCCGAATGCGACCCCGACCTGTTCAAGAAAATGCGAGAGGTCGTGAGAGGCGATAAACGTTCAGTGGATGCAGTGGAGAAGAGTGGCGCGCTGCCCAAGGGCACAACCTTTTACAACACTCCTCTCAACTTCGACCAACCTTCGCCGAGAACACGATCACAGAAGCGGCGTGAATGGTTTGACGCCGGACTAGACAAGATCAAAGACGCAGACCTGGTCTTCTTCGACCCTGACAACGGTCTCGAGATTCAGAGTTGCAGCCCTTTCAGCCGGAAGGGCCCCAAATACGTCTACTACGACGACCTGCGACGGTGCTGGGACCTCGGCAAGAGTCTCGTTGCCTACCACCACCTTGGGCGCATAGGGGACGCTCAGGAGCAAATCGCGAGGCGAGGTGGGGAGTTGCGTCATCGGCTCCGGGGTGCCAAGCCCATCGCCCTTCGTTTCAGGCGCCGCTCGCCGCGCGTTTACTTCGTACTACCGCAGCCCAAACACGCTAGTAGGCTCACCCGGCGCATAGAGACCTTCCTAGCCTCTCCTTGGGGCAGGGCCGATCCTCCGCATTTCGACCACGTGGGTAGCTAAGCCCTACCGCCCGCCGAACAGGTCGTCGACGTCGCGGGCGAGCGCGGCTTGGCGCTCCTCCGGCTCCAGGTAGCCGACGCTCTTGTAGAAGTCGGGGCCGTAGGTGCGGGTGCGGACGACCACCGGCATCGGCACGGCGTGCCCGAAGATGAGCGCCTGCTGCTTCGTCTCCAGCTTGGCGAGGACGGCGCGTAGCTCGCCGCGTCCAGAGACCCCCGCCAGGACGGCGTCGATGTCGCGTTCGTCCTCAAGCAGGCAGGTCAGCTTTGTGCCGATCTGCGACAGCACCTCGTGGTCGATCCCGCTGGGGCGCTGGTCGATGATGAGCAGCGTGACGTTGTACTTCCGCAGCTCCCGCGCGATGGTGCCGAAGCTCGTGTAGCCGGCGACGCCCGGACTCAGGAACTTGTGCGCCTCCTCGACGGCGATCACCAGGTGCGGCGGCGGCTTGCCGCTCCCCGCCAGCGACGCCTCGACGCGGTCGACGTAGGCCTCGTGGATGCGCCGCGTCAGCAGGTTGGCCACGAGGATGTAGGCGGCGAGGTTGTTGCGGTGGCGTCCAAACTCCAGGACGACGTGCTTCCCCGCCTCCAGGTACTCCATGATGCGCCGCACCGAGTCCTCGGGCCGCTCCTCGGTCAGGAAGTCGAGCGAACCCAGGCGCTGCACGCGCCGGTGGACCGCCGCCAGCGTCGCCTCGTGCTCGACCCCGCCGGCGAGGTCGGTCAGATCCTCCACACCGTCCGCGGCGAGCAGAGCCCGCAACCACTTCCGACCATGGCGCTTCTCCAGCCGCTCGATCGCCTGCACCTGCGTCTCGTTCAGTCCAAGAACGCCCGCCGCCGAGGCCACGTCGGCGGCCTCGATGTCGTCGTAGCCGATGCGCACCACGTAGTCGGCGCTGGCCCCCTTGCGGCGCGTCGATTCGTCATCGAGCGTGAAGACGCCGACCCGGCCGGGGAAGAGCTGCTTCAGCCCCTTCACCTGTGCCCCCGACTCACTGGGGGAGGCCCAGCCGTACTCGCTGTGCATGTCGAAGACGAGGCTCACCGCCTGCCCCTTCATCACGATCTCGGCGAGCAGCACCCGCGTGAGGAACGACTTGCCCGTGCCCGTCTTCCCGAACACCCCCGTGCTGCGCTCGGTGAGCCGGTCGGCGTCGAGGCAGATCGGGGCCTCCTCCATATCCAGCGGACTGCCCACCCAGAGGTGGTCGTCGTCGTTCTCGCCGAAGATCGCCTCGATCTCCTGCGCCGCGCTGTAGCGGGCCGGGGCGAAGTGCGGCGGCACCGTCTTGGCGGGGAGCGGACCGTCGTCGAGGCCCACCGCGCCCGTCTGGGTGAGGTAGGGGACGACGTGGACGAGGCCGAAGGCGTTGGCGCCGCTGACCACGGCGCGGATGAACTCGTCGTCCACGTCGGGCGGGGTCAGGGCCATCGCAGGGTCGGTCTGCCCCAGCGAGATGTCGGTGACGACGCCGAAGAAGCGGCGGCGCTCGGCCTGGATGGTGACGAAGCGTCCTACCGAGACCTCTTCGATAGGGACTCCGCCTTCCAACCTAACCTCGACACCCTTGGTCAGCGACCCGCTGACGACCATGCCGAGGTGCTCGCCGCCGGACGAAGGGGCTGCAATGGCGGGGTCGGCGCCGTTGGCCGGCGTGAGGGGGTCGTCGGTCGGCATGGGGCGCATTGTACGCGCGCGGTGCGCCCCGCGGAACACGCCGGTGTCGTTTGACAAAAGCCGCCGGCGCGGCTCAAATCCGAACGGAGGGGAGGAGCCGTCCGCACCGTGCGCCCGCTGGAAAACGTCCGCGTCATCGAATACGGCCCGTGGCTGAACGCGGCCTACGGCGGACGCCTGCTCGCCGACATGGGCGCCGAGGTCATCAAGGTCGAGTCGCCCGACGGCGGCGACCCGGGGCGCATACACGGCCCGTTCCCCGGCGACGCTCCCGACGCCGAGGCCGGCGCGCAGCACCTCTTCAACAACGCCAACAAGCTCGGCGTCACCCTCGACCCCTCGTCCGCGACCGGACGTCGGCTCTTCCGGCAACTCACCGCAACCGCCGACGTGCTCATCGACGGCAGGCAGGCCGGCGACCTCGACGCCCTGGGCCTCGGCCACGAGTCGCTGGCGGACGACAACCCCCGTCTCATCACCGTCGCAGTGAGCAGCCTGGGGCGCTCCGGCCCCTACGCCGGCTACCGGGGCTACGACCTGACGAGTTGGCACGGCAGCGGCTCGTCCCACATCTACATGGGCGCGCCCGACCGGGAGCCGCTGCGTGGGGCGTACTACCACGCCAACCACTGGGGCGCGGTCTCGGTGGCGGCAGCCGCGATGATCGCCCTGCACGCGAGGGAGAAGACGGGGCGCGGCCAGGCGATCGACATCGCCGAGGCAGAAACGCTCGCCATGCTCTACATCGCCGTCGAGGTCAGCGACTACCTGATGAACGGCGCTGAAAAGGCCCGCGTCGGCCTGCGCATGGACGGCAACGCCCCCACCGCGCTCCTCCCCTGCAAGGACGGCTACGTCTACCTCATGGCGCTCACCGACGAGCAGTGGGCGGGCCTGGTCGACGCGATGGACAACCCCGACTGGGCGACGACGGACCTCTTCCTCGGCGGAGGACGGCAGCGCGCCGTCTACGCCCGCGAAATCTACGACCTGCTCCGGCCTTGGCTGCAGGAGAACACCGCCCAGGAAATCTTCGACCGGTGCCAGGCGCGCAGCGCCCCCGCCGCTCCGCTCTACACCGTCGCCGACCTCATGGCGAATGAGCACCTGACCGAGCGCGGCTTCTTCGTCGACCTGCCCGGCGAACGTTCCGGGCCCCTGCGCATCCCGGGGCCGCCCTTCCGTTTCGGCCGCGACCAGAGCGAGACGCCGGCGTCGAAGACGCTGGCGCCGTGGGACGTCAAGCGCCGCGCCCCGCGCCTCGGCGAGCACAACCAGGCGGTCTACTGCGGCATGCTCGGCCTCGACCGCGCCGAGCTGCCCGCGCTGCGGCGGGCGGGAGTCATCTAATGGCCGGCGCGGCGTCCACCGGCAACCGCGACCTTCCCCTCGCCGGGCTGCGCGTGCTGAATCTGGGTTGGTACTGGGTCTGCGCCACGATGTCGCACCTCCTGGCTGATATGGGCGCCGAGGTCATCAAGGTCGACTCGCGCCAGCGGCTGGAGACGCTGCGCGGCATACCGCCGTTCATGGACGGCATCGAGGACCCCGACCACAACCTCTGGCTCCACAACCTCCTGCGCAACACCCAGAGCATCACCGTCAATCTGGAGACCGACGAGGGGCGGGAGCGGTTGCGCGACCTCGTCCGCACCGCGGACGTGGTGACGGAGAACTGGACGCCGGGCACGGTGGCGAAGCTCGGCATCGACTACGCCTCGCTGCGCCCCTACCGGCCCGACCTCATCATGGTCTCTCCTTCGGCGGCGGGACAGTGGGGGCCCTACCGGCGCATCAACACCTACGGGCAGGTGATCAGCACGCTCGCAGGGCTCGACGCGGTCCAAGGCTACGCCGGGGAGCGGCCCTCGAACTTCGGTATGTCGATCATCGACCCGTTCGCGGGCCTGATGGCCTGCTACGCCGTGCTCGCCGCACTCCGCCGCCGCAACGAGACCGGCCAAGGCTGCCACGTCGACTTCTCGCAGTGGGAGATGTCGACGGCGACGATGGGGCCGCTCTTCCTCGACTACCAGTGGAACGGCCGGCTGCACGGCCCCGACGGCAACCACGACCTGCTCTGCGTCCCCAACAACGTCTACCCCTCCGCCGGCGACGACCGCTGGGTGTCGATCTCGGTCTACGAGGAGAACGAGTGGCGGGGGCTGCTCCGCGCTTTGGGACGGCCCCGTTGGGGGCGCGACCCGCGCTTCGCCGACAAGTACCGGCGCAAGCGCAACGAGGATGTCCTCGACGAGCGCATCGCTGCGTGGACCAAGCGCCGCACGCACTACGAAGCGGTGGAGCTTCTGCAGGCCGAGGGCGTGGCCGCCTTCCCCGTCATGGGCTCCCGTGAGCTCTACAGCGACCCCCACTGGAAGGCCCGCGACTCCTGGCTCCAAGTCGACCACACCCTCGGCCCCGAGTGGATCTACGGCGTGCACTGGAAATTCAGCGATACGCCGGCATCGGTACGGACGACGACGCCCCTCCTCGGCGAGCACAACCGCCGCGTCTTCGCCGACCTCATGGGTGCGGACGACGCGGAGTTCCGCCGCCTCGAAGCGGAGCGGGTCATCTACTAGGGCGCATCCCGGCGCTGGTATACTCTCCGGTGGCGCTCGCCAAGCCGGGCGCCTCCGCATCCCCGCTTCAGGAGACCGCGCCCCGACATGTCCACGACCATGACTCCCCACGCCACCATCGCGCCCCACGGCGGCGCGCTCGTCGACCGCATCGCGAGCTCGGCCAAGGCCGCCGAGCTGCGGTCGATCGCCGCGGACCTGCCCGCGATCACGCTCAGCTTCAAGCAGTTCTGCGACCTCGAAATGATCGCCGTCGGCGCGTTCAGTCCCCTGACCGGCTACGTCGGCCAGGCCGACTTCGAGTCCATCTGCCGCCGGGCCCGGCTGGCCGACGGCACGGTGTGGCCGATCCCAATCACCCTCGCCGTCGACGACGCGGTCAAGCAGACGCTGGACGTCGGCGGCAAGGCCGCGCTGAAGCACCACGACGGCACCCTGCTCGCCGTGATCGACGTCGAGGAGGTCTACCCTCACGACAAGGCGCTGGAGATACCCAACGTCTTCCGTACCGACGACGCGGCGCATCCGGGCGTCGAGGCGGTGCTGGCCGAGGGCGATTGGCTCGTCGGCGGCCCCATCGAGGTCGTCACGGTGACGCCGGAGCGCGAGCCCGGCGAGCAGTTCACCGAGCACCGCAAGCGCCCGGCCGAGACCCGTGCCGCCTTCGCCGAGCGCGGCTGGAGCACTGTCGCCGCCTTCCAGACGCGGAACCCTATCCACCGCGCCCACGAATATCTGACGAAGTGCGCCCTGGAGATCACCGACGGGCTGCTGATCCACCCCCTCGTGGGCGAGACCAAGCCCGGCGACATCCCCGCCGACGTCCGTATGGACTGCTACCGGACGCTCATCGAGAAGTATTACGTCGCCGAGCGCACCCTGCTCACCGTCATGCCGGCGGCGATGCGTTACGCCGGGCCGCGGGAGGCCATCCTCCACGCGCTGGTGCGGCAGAACTACGGCTGCACGCACTTCATCGTGGGCCGCGACCACGCCGGCGTCGGCGACTACTACGGCACCTACGAGGCGCAGGAGATCTTCGACGAGTTCGAGCCGGGCGAGATCGCGATCACTCCCCTCAAGTTCGAGCACGCCGCCTACAGCATCCAGGCGCAGGGCATGGTGACCGCGAAGACCTTCCCCCGCATCGAGGGCGACCAGATTTTCCTTTCGGGAACGAAGGTGCGGGAGCTGCTGGTCGCGGGAGAACGGCCGCCGGGCGAGTTCACCCGCCCCGAGGTCGCCGACATCCTGATCGAGTGGGCGCGGTCGGAGAGCTAGCCGCCATCCCGTAGAATGCACGGGGCGGGCCTGGGCCGCCGAAAGGGAGCCGCGTGGAGTACATCTTCGAGGTCGGGAACTTCGGCCTCCGCTGGTACAGCGTCCTCGTCGCCGTCGGCCTCG
The DNA here is from genome assembly GCA_964291475.2 of Dehalococcoidia bacterium. Lineage (GTDB taxonomy): Bacteria > Chloroflexota > Dehalococcoidia > SHYB01 > SHYB01 > DAOUKH01. Next base: position 169,593 of record OZ220075.1, read on the forward strand.
GCATGGGCGCGTGGATCGCCGCCATCGAGGCCAAGCGGCGCGGCGAAGACCCCAACCACGTCTTCAACGCCCTCCTCATCTGCCTCCCGATGGCGCTGATTTGCGCCCGCGCCTACCACGTAATCGATGAGTGGAATGAGACCTATTCGGACAACGTAATCAGCGTCCTCTACCTCCATAAGGGTGGCATCGGCATCTACGGCGCGGCCATCGGCTCCATCCTAGGTCTAGCCATCTACACCCGCTGGCAACGCCTGCCCCTCATGCACTGGCTCGACATCGGTGCGCCGGGCTTCATTCTCGGCCAAGCCATCGGCCGCTGGGGCAACTTCTTCAACCAGGAGCTCTACGGCACGCCTACCGACCTCCCGTGGGCCATCAACATCGACGCCTCGAAGCGGGCGTCGGGCTACGAGACCTTCTCCCAGTTCCACCCGCTCTTCCTCTACGAATCGCTCCTCAACCTTGCCGGCCTCGGCGTCATGCTCTACGTCGCCCGGCGCTATGCCGACCGGCTGAAGGAAGGCGACATCGTCCTCATCTACGGCGTCTGGTACGGCGGGGTACGCCTGGGCCTCGAATGGCTGCGCATCGACAACTGGGTGGCGGGCGGCTTCCCGGTAGCGGCGGCCATCTCCATCGCGGCCATCGTCATCTGCGGCGGCGTGCTGCTCTACCGCCACTGGTACACGCCCCGGTTCCGGGAAGCGCCTTAAACCTCCCTCCGGCAGGAGCACCTTAAACCTCCCTCCCTCCGGGAGGGACTGAGGGCGGGCACGCGCGGCCCGCCCCCGTAGGGCCTAGCGTCCTCGAATGACGCTCGGTATAGTCTCCCCAGCCATATCCGGCGACGGAGGACATCCGTGAGCGACGTATACGACCTCGCCATCATCGGCTCCGGCTTCACCGGCCTCAGCGCCGGCGTGCAGGCCACGAGGATGGGCATGAAGACCGTCCTGATCGAGCAGGTGATCATGGGCGGTCAGATCCTGAACACCGACTTGGTGGAGAACTACCCCGGCTTCCCCAAAGGCGTCTCCGGCATGGACCTCATCACCGGCGCCGAGGAGCAGGCGAGCAGCGCCGGCCTCGAATACGGCTTCGGCATGGTCACCGGCATCGACACCTCCAAGCAGCCCATCGAGGTGCTCGGCGACGGCGAATCATGGCTCGCCAAGACCGTGATCATCGCCGCCGGTGGTGAGCACCGGAAGCTCGGCGTCCCCGGCGAGGCCGAGCTCGAGGGCCGCGGCGTCTCCCACTGCGCCACCTGCGACGGCATGTTCTTCCAAGACCAAGCCGTCGCCGTCATCGGCGGCGGCGACTCCGCCATGGACGAGGGCCTCTATCTCACCAACATGTGCAGCAAGGTCTACTTCATCGTCCGCGGCGAGGAGTTGACCGGCCTCAAGGTCCTCCAAGACCGCGTCGCCGAGAACCCGAAGATCGACGTGCTCTACGACACCGTCGTAGACGCCATCAACGGCGACGACTCGGTGAAGGGCCTCACGCTGCGCAACGTGAAGACCGAGGAGAAGCGCGAGCTCGAGGTTACCGGCATCTTCGCCTACATCGGCTCCGACCCCGCCACCGCGCCCTTCGCCGCCTCCGTGCCCACCGACGGCGGCGGCCACGTCAAGGTCGACCTGCGCATGGCCACCGAGATCCCCGGCGTCTTCGCCGCCGGCGAATGCCGCTGGCAATCGACCCGCCAGCTCGCCAACTCCGCCGGCGACGGCGTCACCGCCGCCATCGCCGCCTACGAGTGGCTCCAAGCCAACGCCTAGCCGCCGCCACACCGTCTCGCAGCCCCTCATCCCTGTAGGGGCGACCCTTGTGGTCGCCCATCCCCTCACAACCACCAACCGCCATCGAAACCCGTCGATCTTTCCCGCGGGAGCTCCCCTTAACCCTCTCCCCCTCTGGGCGAGCACCTTGAACCTCCCTCCCTCTGGGAGGGACTGAGGGCGGGCACGCGCCGCCAGGCGCGTCGGTGGGGTCGGGTTAGGAGGTCTTTCCTCTTCTCCCCCCGGGAGAAGATTGAGATGAGGGGCCCCCTCACACCACCACCGGTGACCAAAACCCGCCTCCCGCACGCCCCCACCTCGGCAACGTAAACTGGCAAACGGCATGGACATCATCCTCCTCACCGGCTTCCTCCCCTTCCGTGGCCGCGCCGCCAATGTCTCCGGCGACGTCGCCGCCGCCCTCGACGGAGCCGTAATCGGCGCCGCCGCCGTCCACGCCCTGCTCATGCCGGTGCACTGGGATGCCCCTCATTCGGCCATCGCCGACGCGCTCGCCGCCATTGAGGCCGAGGGCGATCACGCCGTCGCCGTCGTCGGCCTCGGAGAATGCGGCGCGAACGGGAGTGTCCGCGTGGAGACCCGGGCCCGCAACCACCGGGGCCGCCGATCCGACGAGCGCGGCCTACGGCCCGGGGCCGGTACGCCGTCGGAGTCGGAACCGGGAGGTCCGCCCACGCGTTCGTCGAGTCTGGCAGCAACACTCCAGCGCGCCCTAGATGAGGCAGGCGTCGAGCGCATCATCAGCCGCGGCGCCGGACGGTTCCTCTGCGAAGAGGCGCTCTACGTCAGCCTGGGGCTGGCGCCTCCCGCCGGCTTCGTCCACCTGCCCGCCTACCCCAACGTCCGCGCCGACAAATCGGACCCACGGAACCGCGCCCACTTCCTCGCCATGAAGGGCGCCGTCGAGGCAGCCCTCGCGGGCCTAGCCTGACTTGCCCGCCGCCCCGGCGACGGGAACGGCCGTCCGCTCCTCTTGCTCCGCGGCCACGGCGGCCCCAACGTCGGGCGCGGGACGGTCGCCCTTGAAGAAGGAGAAGACAACGCCGAGCGCGACGAGCCCGCCCATCACGAAGAAGGCGCGGTGCATGCCGGCGAGGAATGCCGTCGCGATTGCGTCGCCGCCGGTCTCGGCGACGGCGTCGAGGCGCGGCTCGAAGCCGAACGAGGCCATCGTCACCACGATCACGGCGGTGGCCAGGGCAATGCTGGTGACGTTGGCCGAGTTGCGCATCAACTGGGTCAGCGCCGTGATGACGCCGTAGCGCGACCGCGGGACGGCGCTCAGGATCGAGCTATTGTTGGGGGAGCTGAACATCCCAACGCCGGCACTGTTCAGGATCATGAGGGGAATGATCAGTCCGAGCGAAGTGTCCGAATCGAGGACGAACCCGAAGGTGAAGAGCCCCGCCGCGGACATGCTCAAACCGCCCATGTTGAGTAGCCGCCAGCCGAAGCGGTCGGAGAGCCGCCCGCTCACCGATCCCATGACCGCCAGCGTCGCCGCGCCGGGGATCAGCATCAGTCCCGCCTCCCGCGCGCTGTAGCCCAGGATGTTCTGCAGGTAGAAGGGCATGACGAAGATCATGGAGGCCGACCCCATGAACGAAAGCCAGCCGGCACTCACGCCGAAGGCGACCAGCCGCCGCTTGAAAAGGCGCAGGTCGAGCATGGGGTCCTCGGTCCGCAGCTCCCACCAAATGAAGGTGGCGATGGCCGCGCCTACCGCGACGAATCCCGTGATGACGGCGGGCGACAGCCAGCCGGCACGGTGGCCGTTCGTCATGACCATCAGGAAGACGAGGAGCACCGCGCCCGACAGCGCCGCGCCGACCCAGTCGAAGCGCGCGCTCTGGCCCACCGGCTTGTCGCGGGCGAGCACGGCGGAGCTGAGCACGACCGCCGACGCCAGCAGCGCCACGAGCGCGAAAGGCGCGTTGAAGAAGAACACCGAGCGCCAGCCTAGGCCGGTCACCAGCGCCCCGCCGAGCGCGGGGCCGACGATCATGCCCGTGCCGACGACGCTCAGGTGGGAGCCCAGGGCCTTGCCGCGCTCCGCGCCGGGAAAGACGGACAGCACCGCCGCCATGGCGTTCGCCTGGATCATTGCCGAGCCGATCCCCTGGAACAGCTTCGCCCCGATGAGCATGCCCATGCTCTGCGCGGAGCCCGCGGCCAGGGCGCCGAGGCAGAAGATCGCCAGGCCGGCCATATAGACCCGCTTGCGGTCCGTCGTGTCGCCGAGCCGCGCCATGGGGAGCAGCAGGATGCTGATCATCAGCGCATGGCCGATGGTGACCCACTGCACGGTCGGGAGGTCGCTTTCGAAGTGATCGGCGATGCTCGGCAGCGCGACGTTGACGCTCCCCATGTCCATGACCGACATGAAGGTGCCGATGGCGATCGTCCCGAAGACGAGCCACTTCCGCGTTCCGGCGTCCTGGAAGGCCCTCATTTCGCGCGCGTCAGCCTCGGGCCGTTCCGTTCATGCCTTGCGGATCAGCGCCCGGTAGACGCCGCCCTCGTGGGTGAGCGCCAGCAGCGTGTTCCCCGTCCTTGCGCACCACGCCGGGAAGTCTTCCTCGACACCCTCGTCGTCGGACAGCACCTCGATGACCCCGCCCGGCGCCATTGACCGGATGCGCTTCGCCGTCTCCCACACGGGCACGGGACAACAGAGGCCGATCGTGTCCAGGGTCTCGTCCGGCGCGGCCGGTTCAAGGCTTGTCATGTCCGTATCCGTCTCGAGGTCACGCGAACGGCGAGAGCGACCGCAGCCGCTCGATGGCCCGCGGCAGCTCCGCGAGGAAGTAGTCGACCTCGGCTTCCGTCGTCTCCGCGCCCACGCTGGCAACGAGCGAGCCGGAGCGCATCTCCGTGCCCAGGCCGATGGCTTCGAGGACGTGCGAAGCCGTCTCCGTCCTCCCGGAGCACGCCGTGCCGCTGGCGGCGTAGACGTTCGCGTTCATCGACAACTCCAGCAGCAGGCTCTCCGCCTCGACGCGGTCGACAACGCAGCTGGCGTGATGAGGAAGGCGGCGCTCGGGATGCCCCGTCACGCGGACGCCGTCCCACGCCCGAAAGGCGTCGATCATCTTGTGGCGCAGCCTTCGCGCGGCCTCCACTCGTTCGGACATATGGGCGCGGGCCAAGTCGGCGGCGGCGCCGAAGCCCACGATGGCGGGGACGTTCTCCGTGCCGGCCCGCCGGCCCGACTCCTGGGTGCCGCCTTCCAGGAGCGCCGGCCAGCGCAGCCCGCGTCTACTATACAGCGCCCCCGCGCCCTTCGGCCCGCCGAACATGTGCGCCGACAGCGTCATCAGCGACGCGCCCAGCGCCTCGGCGTCGACGGGGATGATGCCGGCCGCGTTGGTGGCGTCGACGTGCAGCGGCGCGCCCCGCTCGCGGCAGATGATCCCGACCTCGCCGATCGGCTCGATGGTGCCGATTTCGTTGCTCGCCAGGGTCATGGTGACCAGCGCGGTGTCCTCGTTCACCGCGGCGCGGACCGCGTCCAAGTCGATGACCCCGTCGGAATCGACGCCGACGGTGACCACCTCGAACCCCGCCCGCTCCAGCGTCCGGCACGGCGCGAGGACGGAAACGTGCTCGACCGCCGACGTCACCACCCGCCGCCCCCGGACCGGCGCGCCGGGCATGAGCAGGCCCTTGACGGCCCAGTTGTTGCTCTCCGTGGCCCCGGAGGTAAAGGTGACCTCCTCCGGCGCCGCCCCGACGAGCGCGGCCACCGGCGCGCGCGCCGCCTCCACCGCGTCGAGCGCCTCCTCGGCGGGCGGATAGGCGCTCTGCGGGTTGTGAAAGCGGGGACCGGACAGATACGGCCGCATCGCCTCCACGACCTCAGGCGCGCAGGGCGTCGTGGCAATGTGGTCGAGGTAGACCGGAGGTCGCGCCGTCATGCGGCTATTGTAGCCCTTGGGCGCGGCCCGCTAGTTGATGCGGTAGACCGCCTTGGCCGTGTCCCAGGTGGCCTTGCGCACGACGTCGTCGCTCGCGCCGGCGAAGATGTGCCGGACGGCCTCTTCGGTGTGGGGGAAGGTGCCGTCGGCGTGGGGGTAGTCGGCGGCCCACATGACGTTGTCGACGCCGATCTCCGGAATCAGCTTCACGCCGATGGCTTCCTCCTGGAAGGTTGCGTACATCTGCCGCTTGAACAGCTCGCGGGGGTCCATAGAGAGCGGGATGTCGATCATCGAGCCGTAGGTCTTGCGCTCGAAGGCCAGCCGTTCCAGCACGTAGGGGATCCAGCCGATGCCCGACTCGCCCAGCACGAGCTTGAAGTTCGGGTTGCGCTCCAACATGCCGGAAAAGATCGCCTGGGCCAGTATCTCGGTCATCTGCAGTTGCACTAGCGCCGTCCGCATTGGTGCGGTCCAGTCCCTCTTTATGCCTCCGATGCCCCCGCCGCCGCCGCCAATGTGGACGCTGATCACCAGGCCCGCCTCCGCGGCGGCGGTCCAGACCGGGTCCCATGCCGGCTCATAGATCGGCGCCGTCGCGCTGTGTACCTCGAAGATGGCGCCGCGCAGACCAAGCCGGTTGACGTGTTCGACCTCCGCCAGGGTCTCCCTCGGGTCGGTCGAGGGCAGGGTCGCCAGCGACACGAGGCGGTCCGGCGCCGCCGCGACGAACTCGGCGAGCCAATCGTTCATGGCGTGCATACAGGCAGCCTGGAGGGCGCCGTCGTCAAAACTCCAGTCGAGGAAGTTGTAGATGACCTGGGCATAGATGCCGTCGCGGTCCATGTCTTCCAGCCGGTACCTTGCGGTCGACGGGCGCCAGACGTCGGGCTCCGGCTCCTCGGCAAGGCCGATCTCGTCGAAGACGACCTTGCGGCCGTCGGCGCGCTTCGTCCCGTAGATGCCCCAGCGCCTTCCCTCACGGAACCAGACCGGCCCCGTCTCGGTCTGGACTACCTGGGGCGCGGCCTCCTTGAACTTGGCAGGGACGCGCTCCTGCCACATGTTCGGGGGAACGTAGCAGAGGTCCATGTGGTCGTCGCTGGAGATGTACTTGTATTCCATCGAGTGCTCCTCGGCTCGGGGCGCCGCTCATTCTAGGCGAGCCGCCGCGGCGACGCCAAGCGCGTCCTAGTAGGAAGCGCGCGCCGTTTGTGGCATAGTGGCGGGCGCGCCGGCGGCCCATCGTCCGGCGCGCAACCGCGCCCGCTCCGTAAGACGGAAACGAGGAGGCAGCCCATGAGCCACCACGACCACGACCCTGTCCCTGAAGATGCCCAGGACTTCATGAAGAACAACGGCCGCACCTTCATGATCACCAAGCGCAAGGACGGCTCGCCGACGGCCCACCCATGGCGAGCTGGTACGGCGGCTTCCTCTACCTGAACATGTACAAGGCCAGCATCAAGTCGAAGAACCTCGACCGCGACCCCCGAATCTGCTGCGTCGTCACCAACCGCTCCGACGACGTCGACCTCGAGGCCGCCGTCTACCGGGCCACGGGCAGGAAGCTCACCGTCGACGAGGTATTCGCCGAGCGAGTCACCGATGGCCTGGCGTGGGCCCGCAACCCTCGGTCGGAGGGCTCCCAGGAGCAGCCCGACATTCCCGACGAGGACAAGCGCAAGATCGGCGACACGGCGGGCCGGATCAAGCGGGGCGTGCGCGTGATCTGGGAGCTCACCGCGAACAAAGCCGGCCTGATCCAGAACGTGCGGGAGGGCTAACCATGCCGCGAGAACATCCCACCATCAAGATGACCCCGGACGAGATCGCTGCGTTCGTCTCGACGCAGACGCGCTGCATTCTCGGGACCCTCGACGCCGAGGGCGGCCCCTGGGGCGACGCCGCCGCCACCGTCCTCAGCAACGGCGCGCTGCACTTCCGCGTGCCCGCCTCCTCGGCCTCCGCCGCCAACATCGCGGGCGACGACCGCGTCGTCTGCGTCTTCGAGGAGCACCCCGAGGACACCGGCTACTACACCATCAAGGGCGCAATCATCCACGGTCACGCCGCGCCCTCCGACGACGCGGAGGCCAAGGCGGCGCTCGACGGCATCCCCGACCCGGTGACCCGCGCCCCCGAACCCGGCGGCGCGACCTTCACCGTCGGCCTCCGACGACACCGCGAGTTTCGACTTCGCCAAGATCAAGCGCCGCTTCGAACAGTAGCCGCCCCACGGAGGACGTTATGGGAGAGGGCTTCCTCTTCGACATCAAGGCGATCGAGCTCGCCGACGAGAAGGCCGAGTTCTGCGGCCGGCTCCTCGCGGGCGCCGGCGCCGACGTGCTCAAGGTCGAGCCGCCCGAAGGAAGCCCCACCCGCAAGATCGGACCCTTCGTCGACGACGTCCCCGATCCCGAACGCAGCCTCCACTTCTGGCACTACAACTTCGGAAAGCAGAGCCTCGCCCTCGACGTCGCCACCCCGGCGGGAGCTGAACGCCTGAAGGAGCTCGCCGCCGGCGCCGACGTCCTGTTGGAAAGCCACCCGCCGGGCTATCTGGCGAGTCTCGGCCTCGGCTACGACACGCTCAGCGCCATCAACCCGCGCCTGGTCATGGCCTCGATCACGCCCTTCGGGCAGACCGGGCCGTGGAAGGACTGGAAGGGCGCCGACATCGTGCACCTCGCCCTCGGCGGGGTCATGATGGTCACCGGCTACGACCCCACGCCCGAGGGCTTCTACGACACGCCGCCCATCGCGCCGCAGATGTGGCACGCGAACCACATCGTCGGCAGCCAGACCCTCGACGCCATCCTCGGCGCGCTCCTCTACCGCGAGCGCACCGGCCGCGGCCAGCACATCGACGCTTCCATCCACCGCGCCGTCAGCTGCAACACCGGCACCGACACCACCGCCTGGGTCTTCGGACGCCAGGGTGTGCTGCGCCAGACCGCCCGCTACGGCTCCTCCCGCATGGTCCCCGAGACCCTCGCCACGACCAAGGACGGCCGTCACATTCTCGCCTTCGTCTCCGCCGAGTTCATGATCGGCCGCGAGCACAAGAAGTGGGTCGAGATGCTGGAGAAGTACGGCTGCGCCGACGACCTCACCGACCCCAAGTACGAGAACCTCGAATATGTCATGACCCCCGAGGTAATCCGCCACTTCCACGCCGTCGCCCGCACCTGGGTCGGCAAGTTCAAGTTCGACCGCGACATCTGGAAAGAAGGCCAGGAGCGGCGGCTCCACTGGGCCCCCATCCGCAAGCCGGAGGAGAACCTTCTCGATCCCCACTGGCGCGAGCGGACGACCTTCACCGAGGTCGAGCACGAAGAGCTGGACCGCAGCGTCTCCTACGTCAACGCCCCCTGGCTCTCCGAGGAATGCCCCTGGCGCACCGGGCCGCGCGCCCCGCGCCTAGGCGAGCACAACGCCGCCCTGGTCACCGACCTCGAACAGGCCGGCGCCGTGCCCAAAGACGCGCCGGAGTTCCCCGGCCCGCGCGCCAACGGCGACCCGCCCTTCGCCATCGAGGACGTGCGCATCCTCGACCTGGCCTGGGTCGTGGCCGGTGCCGCCGGGCCTCGCATCCTCGCCGCAATGGGCGCGCAGGACATCCGCGTCGAGTGGAAGGGCCGCTACGACACGATGCGCAGCTTCGGCGGCATCCCCGTCGGCGAGGAGCGCGACCGCGTCCTCCGCGGCGAATCGCTCATCCCCACCCGCGTCGGCGTGAACGCCGGAGCCGGCTTCGCCGAGGTCAACCCCGGCAAGATGAGCATCGGCCTCAACCTCAACGACCCCAAAGGCGCGGAGATCCTGCTGGAGCTGGTGAAGGTCTGCGACGTCGTCGTCGAGAACTTCACCGCGCGCATGCTGGAGCGCTTCGGCGTCACCTACGAGGACATGCGCAAGGTCAACCCCTCGATCATCTACGTCCAGCAGCCCGGCTTCGGCAAGCGGGGCAAGTACATCGAGTTCCTCTCCTCGGCCCCGGTCGGCGAGGCGTTCAGCGGCCTCACTGAAATGGCCGGCATGCCCACGCCCTACCCGCCCTCCGGCTGGGGCTACCTCTACCTCGACTGGAGCGCCTCCTACTACTGCGCCATGGCGATGCTCAACGCGCTCTACTACCGAGCCCGCACCGGCAAGGGGCAGTACATCGACGGCTCGCTCGGCGAGCCCGGCCTCCTCCTCACCGGCACCGCCATGCTCGACTCCCAGGTCAACGGACGGCAGTGGCAGCGCATCGGCAACGCCTCCCCCTGGAAGCCCGCCGCGCCCCACGGCGCCTACCGCTGCAAGGGCGACGACCGCTGGATCGCCATCGCCGCCTTCACCGAAGAGGAGTGGCAGGCCGCCGCCGCCGTGCTCGGGCTCGGCGCGGTCGCCGGAGAGGCCCGCTTCGCCACGCTGGAGGCTCGCCTGAAGAACGCCGCCGCGCTCGACGCCGCCGTCGACGCCGCCGCCCAAGCCTGGGACCCCTTCGACCTCATGGAGCGCCTGCAGAACGCGGGCGTCGCCGCCGGCGTCTGCCAGAACGCCCCCGACCGCATCGAGCGCGACCCGCAGCTCCGCCACGACCAGTGGATGGTCCCCGTCACCAACACCGAGGTCGGGGAGTGGCCCATCCGCCAGTTCCCCATCAAGCTCTCCGAGACGCCCACGCGCCCCCAGGGCACCGTCGGCCGCGGCCACCCCAACTACGCCGAAGACAGCGACTTCGTCTACGGCGAACTCCTCGGCATGCCCGAAAGCCACCGCCAAGCCCTCGCCGACCAGAACGTCATCTAGCCACCCCTCTGCGAGAGCACCTCCCTCCCTCTGGGAGGAGCGCCTTAAACCTCAGTCCCTCCCTCTGGGAGGGACTGAGGGCGGGCACGCGCGGGGCGGCGTGGTCCCCTCCGGACCTCTTCTCCCGTGGGAGACCTTTGCGCAACTCCCGCCGATGGTTGGGAAACGGGCGGAGCTGGGCGGTCTTCCCTCTCCCCCTCTGGGGGAGATTTGAGAGAGGGCACGCGCCGCCAGGCGCGTCGGCGGGCGGGGCCGGGAGGTCCTACCTCTTCTCCCGTGGGAGACCTTTGCACAACTCCCGCCGATGGTTGGGAAACGGACGGAGCTGGGCGGTCTTCCCTCTCCCCCTCTGGGGGAGATTTGAGAGAGGGCACGCGCCGCCAGGCGCGTCGGCGGGGCGGGGCCGGGAGGTCCTACCTCTTCTCCCGTGGGAGACCTTTGCACAACTCCCGCCGATGGTTGGGAAACGGGCGGAGCTGGGCGGTCTTCCCTCTCCCCCTCTGGGGGAGATTTGAGAGAGGGCACGCGCCGCCAGGCGCGTCGGTGGGCGGGGCCGGGAGGTCCTACCTCTTCTCCCGTGGGAGACCTTTGCACAACTCCCGCCGATGGTTGGGAAACGGGCGGAGCTGGGCGGTCTTCCCTCTCCCCCTCTGGGGGAGATTGAGAGAGGGCCGTCGGGGCGGGGCCGGGAGGTCCTACCTCTTCTCCCGTGGGAGACCTTTGCACAACTCCCGCCGATGGTGGGGAAACGGGCGGAGCCGGGCGGTCTTCCCTCTCTCCCTCTGGGGGAGATTTGAGAGAGGGCACGCGCCGCCAGGCGCGTCGGTGGCGCGGGTCCGGGTGGTCTTGCCTCTTCTCCCCACGGGAGAAGATTGAGATGAGGGGCCTCCTCATCACCACCACAGGCCACCTGACGCCGGCCCACCCCTCCCCTGTAGGGGCGCGTCGCGACGCGCCCGTCCCCTCATCGCCACCACACGCAACCGGCGCCGGCCACCTCCCCTCCCAACCCCCAATTCTCGCGCCGCATGACACTTGACAGCCCTCGTCAAGGGGCCTTACCTTTTGATTACGAACATATGTACTGCCCGTGGAGCATTGGGCAGCCTATGTTCGGCGCCTCCCGTGAGGGAGCGTGCGACCCGCGCCGGGAGGCCCTCCGGGGCCTCGCCGGCGCAAAAAACACAAAGGTAGAGCTGCGCCCAAAACGCATCGCGACAGCCCGCGCCGGTCGCCGCCGGCGCTAGTCGGACTCTACGAGCTTGCCTGTATAGCCTGCCCTGAGGAATACGCCCCCACCGACCAATGCTGCTGCGATGGCGGGAAGCAGAAGTAGGGCGGCGTCGGTGAGCCCTACCGAAGAGAGGAGGATGAGAAGAACCACGAACACAGCAACCGCCGTGCCAATCGATCCTCCTCTAATCCGATCCCTGGGACTCCAGTACTTCGTCTTCCTGAAGGCTTTGACCCTTTCGCTCTCCGTCGTCTTGCGAGTAACAGCCTTGAACCGCTCTTGGGGGATTACCGACGGCGGAATTCTCTTTCTAGTCGGAAGCAAAGACTTGTACCGCTGCCTGAACTCCGCATCGCTCTGAATCCCCTTTCGCTGATTGCAAGGGGGGCAGAGAAGCTGAAGATTCTCGTAGTCGTTGCTTCCGCCCATAACGACTGGGTCTATGTGGTCGATCTGAAAGTTGGCCTTCCTCTTTGGAGCTCCACAATACCTACACTTCCCATCTTGGTCCTTGAATAGCCTCGACCTGTACTTGTCAAGGCTCACCCGTTGCGTTGGCTTTATCTTCCTATCCCCCTGTCCGATGAAGAGAAGGAGTTCGATGTACAGATCGACGATCTTCAGCATGGGCGCCTCCATTACTCAGACGGTGCCAGAGCCTCCGCCGGGCCGAACCTTACCGCCCCTAGAACTTCAGGCAGGTGCTGACCGCGTAGGCGTAGACCTTCCCCGCCTCATCCACGATCCGGGCCTCGGTGACGCCCATGCGTTTGCCCGCGGAGACCACCTCGCCCTCGCAGCGGAGCGTCGTCATGCCGGCCAAGAGCGGCCGGATGTACTTGATCGTCAGGTCGGCGGTCGTCGAGCGCTCCCCCGGCTCGTGCGTCGAGAGGAAACAGAGCGCCGCCGCCGTGTCGAGCACCGAGGCCGTGTATCCGCCGTGCACCGTCCCCACCCGGTTCAGGTGCTCCTCGGTTGGGCGGCAGGTCAGCACGATCCGCCCCTGCTCGACCTCGTCGATCTCGATGCCGAGCAGTTCGAGCATTGGCACGACGGGCGCCTCGCCGCGCTTGGCGCGGAGCAGCCGTTCCAAGCCGCTGTAGGCGTCCTCGTCCGCCAGGCTGCCCATCAGCTAGGAGGTCTCCTCCAGCAGCACGGCCTGGACCTGGGGCCACGCCTTCTGCCGGTGGAGCTCCAGGCTCTCCGTGGTCAGATTCTCGGCGTAGGGATAGTCGATGACGACGAACGGGTAGTCGTTGTAGCCGTGGCGGCGCGCCATGGCCCGGCCAATGCTCAGCACCAGCTTGTCGGGGCCGATGGCGGCGGTCGGCACGCCCCGGTCTTCGAGCATCGTCGCGTCGACCGCAAGGGCCGACGAGCACGAGCCTCAGTCGCCGACGCCGGTAATCACGGCATCGCACGATCCCGCGAGCTCTTCCAGCAGCTCCGGGCTCATCGGCTCGCCGAAGTACTCCTTCTGCCGGTTGATGACGGCGCGGACCTCGTACTCGTCCTTCAACGTGGCCTCGATCCGCGCGAGGAGACGGTCGCCGTGCGTGCGGTTGTTCCACAGGATGCCGATGGTCTTCCCGTCGAGCGTGGGGAGCCGGGCGGCAAGGCGGTCGCCCTCCTTCGACGGTTCGAGTATCGGCGTCAGCACGTCCATCACAAGTCTCCTCGCCTTATGTCCCGATCTTCTTCGTGACCGGCTCGGTGCCCAGCGGATAGGGGGCCAGGTAGCCGCCGAAGTTGCCCGCCTCGCCGCCGGCGACCACGATCAGGAAGTCCATCTTGCGCGGCCACTCCGCATCCTGCCAGACGATCTTGCGGTACGCCTCGTCGTGGCGCATGTGGACGAACCGGTTCTCATCGCCGGGCTCCACCACCGGCGGCTCGGACGAGAGCCGCGTGCCGTAGCGCTCCCACCGTCCGTCGATCTTCAGGCTGCGCACCGAGCGCTTGGTGTGCTTCAGCAGGTAGTCCGTGACGTCGTCCTTCGACCAGCCGGCGTCGAGAAAGTGCTGCTGGTAGGTCGGCGCCATCACCACGATGTAGGAGCCGAGGGTGAAGAAGCCGTTGGCGATGCGCTGCCCCATCAGATCGCAGAGGAAGACCGGCTCATTGAAGTTCGGCGTGACGAACTGGTCGAACCCGTTCATCGAGCCGAATACGGTGACCGCGCTCTCCTCCGGCCGGAAGCCGCGCTGGACGTGCAGCGGCCTCCACGGCGTCTCCTCGTTCTCCGCGATGCAGAACGACCAGCGGTTCGGGTTGCCCAGGCAGCCGCGCTGCACGCCGCCGACCTTCGCCCCGAAGCAGTTGGCCATCGTCAGGCTCACCGCCCGCCCGATGGTGGCGTTGGCGTGATTCCCTCCGCCCATCACGTACTGGCCCGTATTCATCCCGATCTCTTTGACGATGGGGCCGTTGACGATGATGAGCGGCCACGGGCTGCCCAGACTCGCCATGTGGTTCATCCGGAAGGCGGGGTCGGTCAGCCCCTCGAAGGCCGCGACGAGCACCGGCATGTAGTCCGGCTTGCAGCCAGCCATCACCGCGTTGACCGCCAGTTTCTCGGCGGTCAGCGCCGTGGCCCGCGTCTGGTAAGTCCCGACCAAGGTCTCCGGCTCCAAGCCCGCCGCCGCGACGAACGCCTCGACGCGCTCCGGCGTCGGCGCGACGATGGGCAAGCCGTCCGTCCAGCCCTGCTCCCAGAAGTACTGCATCACCGCGTACTCGTCGTCGAGGCTGATGCGCGTGGACTGAAGCTGCATACAATCTCTCTCGTGCCGGGTCCAGGGTCGAACGGCGCCGATTATAGCCGACGGCCAGCGGGGGCAGGCGGGCAACGGAGACGAATGAACTATTGCGACGGCATGCTGGTGGTGACCATGGTCGTGACCATGGTAGAATAGCCTCACCTCGCCGACGAGGACAGCGCCATGGAATCAAATAGCGGGAAGACGGCAAGCGGACCCAAGACCATCAAGGCCTCCGAGTTCAAGGCCAAGTGCCTCAAGCTCATGGACGAGGTCGCCGAGACCGGCGAGGAGATCGTCATCACGAAGAACGGCCGGCCCGTCTCGCGGCTGGCGCCGTACCGGGAAAAGCCGCCGACCCTCTTCGGCATCGATCGCGGAAAGATCAAGATTCTCGGGGACATCATCGCACCCATTGACGTGGAATGGGACGCCGTGACCGGCAAGAACTGGGACGACCTGCTCTGATACTGCTCGATACACAAGTGCTGCTATGGCTTCGTGTGGGCAGTCGTCAATTGGGACCGCGCGCCCGAATGGAAATCGAAGAGGCATGGCTGTCGGACGAATTAGCGGTCTCCGCGATCTCGTTTTGGGAAGTGGCCATGCTTACGGCCAAGGGACGCATTCAGCTTGCCGAAGACACTGGTCCTTGGCGCCGGGAGCAACTGGAGCAGGGGCTGGTCGAGCTCCCCATCGACGGCGCGACAGCCATCCGCGCCGGCCTTCTGACTAACATGCACGGCGACCCCGCCGACCGGCTCATCGTCGCCACGGCGCTCCAGGGCCACCGGTTGGCCACCGCCGATGAACGCATCCTGGGCTGGTCGGGCCGCCTGAACCGCCTAGATGCGCGGGAATAGCCCGTCAACCCCGCACCAAGCCCGCCGCGATCCAACCGGCAACAGGAGGCCAACCATGCCCAAGGGACTCTTCATGGTGTTCACGCACTGCTCCGACCCCGAGCGCGAGGACGAGTACAACCGCTGGTACACCCACACCCACCTGCCCGACCTGAGCGCCGCCAAGGGCTTCGTGAGGGCGCGGCGCTTCCGCAACGCCAACCCCGGCGGCCCGCCCGATAAGTACCTCGCCCTCTACGAGTTCGACACGCCTAACCTCAAGGAATCCATCGCCGACCTCATCGACATCGCCATCGACGCCCACGCCAAGGGCCGCCACATCGACTTCATCGAAGGCGGCGAGGCCTTCATCTTCGAGGAGATCGACCCCAACACCCTCGAACCCCTCGAATCACACGACTACCCGACCGAGGTCCCCGAGCACATCATCCAAGCCCGCGACGCCCTCCACTGAGCCCTCTTGGGCAGCACTCCAAGCCTATCTCCCGAGAGACCTTTCAGGACCCGCGGCGCCGCCTGCGGACCGTCCATGCAGGGGCAACCCTCGTGGTTGCCCAGGGGTGCGGGCGGGCTCTTCTCCCCTCCCCTCCGACCTCTCCCTCTCTGTTGGAGACCACCCCAAAACACCCCCCGCAGGGGGAGCACCTCAAACCTCCCTTCCTATGGGAGGGACTGAGGGCGGGCACGCGCCCCTACCGAATCGCCGGGACGTCCTGGGTCCAGTACTTCTCCCAGCTCGGCCACGCATCGGGGAGTTGCCCCACCTGCAGCGCCCTGCCTCCCCCGCTGTCCACGGTCACGTCCTTGGCGTGGCCGGGGCGGTCGAGCGCGTCCACGGCGTACCAGCGCATGAGCTTGCGGCGGCGGAAGTACCACGTGCCCTCTTGCCGCTCGTAGCTGTCCCAGTATTGGATCGTGCCCACGATCCAGATGTCGCCCCGGTCCAGCTCGTCGCGGCAGTAGACGACGCCGCGCCCCTTGTCCGGGTCGTCGGGATCGAGGTCGATGATGTGGTTGCCCACGAAGTGGATGCTGCTCTTGGTGTTGCTCATCGTCTTGACGAACCAGGCGCGCAGCTTGTCCCGCCCGAAGGAGTCGCGTCCCACCTGCACGTTGGGGATGAACAGCTCCACCATGTCGTCGAAGTTGCGCGTGTCGAGCGCGAGGGCGTAGCGGGCGACGAGCTGCCGTATCTGCTCCGTCGACTCCATCCGGTCGATCCGCTGTTCCAAGCTCATCGGCGAGACGTCCGCCATCGCATCCTCCTGCTCTCCCGCACCGATTCAACCGAGTGCGCAGTGTAGTCGGCGCGGCCCCATTCCACAAACCGCGGCCCCAGCCCGGAGCCCATGCTTTGCTATAATGAACCACGCTGTGGACCGGGCCGGCGACAAGGAGTGGAGGACCTCAGACCTGTTCCGTCCCTACTGGACGGTGGAGACGGACGAAACGCTGAGGCTCGAATCCGACACCGTATCGCCCAAGGTGCAGGCGGAGTGGTACTCCTACAAGCTCGGCGCGCTGGCGTCGGGCAGTGGGCACCTCCTCCCGACCTTCGACGATGCTTGGGGCGACGGCTACGCCTAAGGCCGGTCACGGCAAAACGACGGGGAGTAGCGCAGCTAGGTAGCGCGCTTCGTTCGGGACGAAGAGGTCGGAGGTTCAAATCCTCTCTCCCCGACCATGCAATCGACAGCATCCCGCCAGCCACGGCGGGATGCTCTTTTTCGGACTACCGCAGCAGTGACGAGAGGCTGAGCGCGGCGGCGGCTATGGTACACTTCAGGCTGCCCGCAAACGCCGCAGACTTCAGGTAGGACATCATGGTGCAAGAGAAACGGCGCGTCGTACTCACCAACCCCCGCGGCTTCTGCGCGGGCGTCGAGCGGGCCATCGACGTCGTCGAGATCGCCCTCGGCAAATACGGGCCGCCGGTCTACGTGCGCAAGGAGATCGTGCACAACCCGCACGTGGTCGACGACCTGCGCAAGAAGGGCGCCATCTTCGTCGAGTCCGAGGAAGAGGTCCCCGAAGGCGGCGTCGTCATCTTCAGCGCCCACGGCGTGGCCCCGTCCGTCCGCGTCAGGTCCGACGCGAGGCAGCTGACTTCCATCGACGCCACCTGCCCGCTCGTCACGAAAGTCCATCTCGAAGCGCAGAAGTACGTGAAGGACGGCTACTCGATCCTGCTCATCGGCCACGAGGGCCACGACGAGATCGTCGGCACTATGGGGGAGGCCCCCGACAGCATCCAGCTCGTCCAAGACGTCGAGGATGCCGGCATCGTGGAGCCGGCCAACCCGGACCGCTTGGTCTGCCTCACCCAGACGACGCTGAGCATCGACGACACCTTCGACATCGTGGAAACGCTGCAGCGGCGCTTCCCGAACATGCTGATACGGAACGACATCTGCTACGCCACGCAAAACCGCCAGACCGCCATCAAGGAAATCACCAGCGACGTCGACCTGATCCTCGTCGTGGGCGCGGCGAACAGCTCGAACTCGATACGCCTGATGGAAGTGGCCCGCTCCTACGGCGTGGAGGCGCACCGCATCGCCGACGCGGCCGAGATCGATCCCGTCTGGCTCGAAGGCAAGACCGCGATCGGCCTCACCTCCGGCGCGTCCACTCCCGAGATCAAGGTCTCCGAGGTGCTCGACTACCTCAGCGAGCGCGGCTCCCTCAACGTCCGGGAGGTCGAGGTCATCGAAGAGAACGTGACCTTCCTCCTGCCCAAGGAGCTGCGCGGCCTGGCCAAGGCGTAGCGGCGGGGCCTCCAATCCGCCACCCCGGTGAGGGGCGTAGTCTCCTTCGACCCCGCGCTGCGGCGCGGCCTATACCGGATCGCTTCGCGATGGAGATTCTGACAACCGCCCCGACCCGCATGGCGCAGCGCCTCCCTGTTGCCTCCGCCCTCGCCGCCGGCTTGGCCGCCTTGTTCACCCTCGCCGCCTGCGCCTCCGACGGCGCACCCACGCCCACCGACGCCCCGCCCCCCAGCGAGCCGTCCGCGACCGAAGCGTCCCCCTCCGCTACGCCCGCGGACGACGCAACACCGGCGGCCGAGCCGGCACCGGAAGACGCCCCGACCGCGACGCCCACGCCGCACGTCACGCCTCCCCCCACGTTGGCGCCCATCTCGGTCCGGGGAGTCGTCGAAGTGAGCCCCGGCTCCACCGGGCAGGGGCCGGCCCACTTGCTGGCAGGACTCGACGTTGAATTCGCCCTCAGCGGCTTCAGCCCGCTAGAGGAATTCTCCGTCGTCTACCTTGGGCCGAACGGGGAGCGCTGGCCGGCAGGGAGCGGACGCGCCGACGCGTCGGGCGAAGCCATCTGGACGAAGCCGACGTCGCGCGACGCGATGGGCGAGTGGACGGCCCAGGTCCTGGGGAGCACCGGCAGCCAGGCCACGGCGGAGTGGACGCTCGCCGAGATGGGGATGGAGGCGCCGGTCGTCGCCTCTCTGGAACGAGAGTTCCGGCTCTACCACACACCCGAGGCGCGTATCCACTTCGACGACACCCTCTTCACGTCACAGGTGGCCGTCATGGCCCAATACCTCGCCGATTCCATCGGGTTGATCGAAGGTGCCCTCGGCCAAGACCTCGACACCATCGACGTCTTCCTGCTGCCCAATGGGGAGGCGGTGCAGGAGGAGATGGTCGCCGCCGGTTCGTCACGGTCCAGCGGCTTTGAGTCCGGCATCGCGCTCCTGGGAGGGACGCGCCCCGGCATCTACATCGACATGGCGGCGCCGTTCTACAGCTGGCGGCACATCGCGGCCCACGAGCTCGTCCACTTCGTCATCGGGGCCATCGAGCAAGACCGCCGCGCCCCGCTCTGGGTCGTCGAGGGAATCGCCGACTACCTCGCCTACCAGGCCGCCGTCGAGCACACCGGCGACCACGAACGCCAGTGGGCCCGCCTCGTGCGCGGCCACGCCCACCGCGCGATTCACCTCGATCAGTGGATCGACTTCCGCACCCTCGGCGACTATGCGACCTGGAACTCGGAGCGCGACCTCGACCGCCTGAAGCAGATGTACGGGCAGTCGTTCGCCGCCGTGCAGTACATCGCCGTCGCCTACGGCGAGCAGGCCTTCGTCCCCCTGCTCCACGCCGTGATCGAAGAGCCCGAAGACCTCGACGTCCCCTTCCGCCGCATCCTCGGCGTCTCCATCGACGAGTTCCAAGAGGCGGTACGCGACTTCCTGCTGACGCCCACCCCGTTCGAGATGGAGATGGAGGCCGCCGGCGCCTACGCCCGGGCCGTCTTCGAAATCGTCGACGAGGACCGGCGGATGGCCGCGGAGTGGGACACCTTTCTCGGCTCCCGCCGCCCCAACCTCGACCCCGAGCCGAGCGCCGCCGAGATCCTGGAGTTCAGCGCGGCGTTCACCGCGCTAGCGGAGCGCGTCGAGGCCCTGGAGCCTCCGGAACGCCTCGCCGAAGTCCACGCCGTGCTGGAGGTGGCCTTCCCGCTCTACGTCGAGGCGATGAACGCCTACGCCCGCCTCGAGACCCGCCCCGACACCGGCCTGCTCGCCGAGGCCAACGCCAACCTCGCCCAGGCCGCCCTCCACGTCGACGCCGCCGAGCAGCTGCTCGTCAGGGCGCTCACCGAATTCGGCATCAGCGAAGGCGAAATCTTCGGAACAGGTGCGCCCTAGACACCTTACACCTCTCCCCCTCTGGGGGAGACTGAGAGAGGGCCGCGCCGCTAGGCGCGCGAGCGCCCGCAGGGCGCTGACCTAGTTCCGCCCGTTCAGCAGCGCGACCGGGTTGTCGCAGACGATCTTCTCCTTCTGCTCGCTGCTGAGGCCGTCCTGGTCGAGGAAGGTCGTCAGCGCGCCGGGGAAGATGCCGTCCGAGTGCGGGTAGTCGCTGGCCCAGACGATGTGGTCGGCGCCGAGCTGCTCCGCGGCGAAGGACAGGTACTTCTCCTCAGGGTCGGAGCTGAAGAACATCCGCCCCTCGGCGAGATACTCGCTGGGGAGCTTCTTCAGGCTCGCCTGCATGCCGGGGCGGTGCATGTACTCCTCGTACTGCTCGTCGAGCCGCCACAGGAGCCAGGGCGCCCAGCCAACCTGCCCCTCCATGAAGCCGATCCGCAGCCTGGGGAACTTATCGAGGATGCCGCCGTAGATCATGTCCATCACGGCCAGCATCATCCCCAAGGGATGCAGCACCGCGTGGGCGCTGACGAAGTCGTAGCCGAACTCCCGCATCAGCAGCCGGAAGGCGCCGTGGGGGATGTGCAGCATGACCGGCACGTTGAGGTCCTGCGCCTCCTCGTAGAGCGGGTGGAAGTAGGGGTCGTTGGGTCGCATGTTGTCGATCGAGGGCTTCATGAAGAAGGTCGGGAAGCCGAGCTCGGAGACGGCCCGGCGAAGCTCGCGGCGGGCGTCGTCCATGTCGCCGAGCGGGAGCAGCGCCGCCCCTCTGAGGCGGGCCGGGTCCTCGCTGCAATAGTCGTACAGCCAGTTGTTGTACCCCTGCGCGACGGAGGGCGCGTAGAAGTCTTTATTCATGCCCATCTCAGTGCAGAAGAGCAGCGCCTGGTCGATGCCCTCGGAGTCCATGTCCTTGAGCCGCACGTCCGGGTACCAGCCCCCCGTGCTCCGGTTGCGCTTGCGGATCGACTCGTAGATCTCTTCCTTCGTCGTGCCGCGGTCGTTGGGGTGCCGCCCGCCCTTATCGTTTGGCTGCAGGCGGTGGGCGAGCAGGGCGTCTTCGAGCTCCTCGCCCTCCTCGGCGGAGAAGTAGCTCGTCCAGTTGGGTAGGCACTCCATATTGACGTGCCCATCGATATCGATGACCTGCTTGCCGTTCAACATCGCGACCCCTCCGTCACGGCCCCTGAAGGCCCATGATTGGCGGAATGGTAGCACAGACCCCGCCGCGCGGCCCGTGCAGGTGCTACCATGCGGACAGCGCCGAACGGCGGCACTTCACACGGAGCGAGCGCGATGCAGTACAACGTGATCTCGACCGACGATCACCTCCAAGAAGCCCCCAACACCTGGACCGACCGCATGTCCAAGAAGTGGGGCGACAAGGTGCCGCAGCTCAAGCCAATCGACGACGAGCACGACGCCTGGTTCATCTACGGCGAGCCCCGCAACCACATCGGCGTGGCCATCGTCCACGGATCCCTGCCCGATAGGGCCAAGACGCCCAAACGCTGGGAAGAAGTCCCCGACATCGCCTACGTGCCCGCCGCGCGCGTCAAGGCGATGGACCAGGACGGCGTCGACGTCCACACCTTCTTCGGCAACATCGCCGGCGTCGCCGGCGGCACCTTCAGCAACCCCGACTTCGACGAGGACTACCGCCTCGAGGCCATCCAGGCCTTCAACGACTTCCAGATCGAGGAGTACGCCGACCCCTTCCCCGGCCGCTTCATCACCCTCGCCATCGTCCCCATGTGGGACGTCGACAAGGCCGTCGCCGAGGTGCGCCGCACCCACAAGCGGGGCATCAAGGGCATCAGCTTCGCCTTCCCCCAGCAATACGAGTACCCCCACTTCGCCGACAAATACTGGGACCCCCTCTGGGGCATCTGCCAAGACCTCGGCCTCTCGCTCAACCTCCACATCGGCTCCGGCGGCAGCATGGGCCTCAAGAACAAGGCCTTCCGCGACAACGGCCCCATGTTCTTCCTCGCCGAGAACTCGACCCGCGCCATCTCGGCGAACACCCAGGTGATGAGCACCGTCCTCTTCTCCGGCATCATGGAGCGCTTCCCCGCCCTCAAGATCGTCTCCTCCGAAAGCGGCCTCGGCTGGGTTCCCTACCTCCTCGAAGTCGCCGACCACCAGTGGGAGCGCCAGAAGCTCTCCCGCGAGGGCATGACGATCAAGCCCAGCGACTACTTCCACCGCCAGTGTTACGTCAACTTCTGGTTCGAGCGCATCGGCATCGAGAACCGCTACCACATCGGCGTCGACAACATCATGTGGGAGTCCGACTACCCCCACCCGACATGCACCTGGCCGAACTCCCGCGAGTACATCCAGCGCTCGTTCGAAGGCGTGCCCGAGGACGAGCAGCGGAAGATGCTGGTCGACAACGCCGTCCGCGTCTTCAACCTCGACCCGAGCCCGTAGCCCTGGCGCCTGCAGGGGCCTCCTCGCCGCGTAGGCGGCATGACCGAGGGCCGTCGTGAGGTCGTCAGCCACCGGGGGCAGGCCCTTCCTCGCCGCCGTCGGCGTCTCCCAGGCCATCGCCGGCATCAACACGACGGCCGTCGGCATCGCCCTCCCCGCCATCCGCGAGGAGTTCGACATCCCGCTGGCCACCGTGACGTGGCTGGTCACCGCCTATCTCGTTACGATGGCCGTGGGGCAGCTCGTCGGCGGACGCTTGGGCGACAGCTACGGCCACCGCCGGCTCTTCCTCATCGGACTCGCCCTCGGCGGCTCGGCGTCGGTGGCCGCGACCTTCGCCTGGGACTTCTCTTCCCTGCTGGCCCTCCGCCTGCTCCAGGGCTTCGGCTTCTCCTTGGTAAGCCCCAACACGATGGCGATTCTGGGCAACGTCTACGGTGAGCGGGAAAGAGGACGCGCCTTCGGCCTCGTCTGGTCGGCGATCATCGGCGGGACGACTCTGGGGCCGATCGTGGTGGGGCCGCTGATAGGAATCTCCTGGCGATTGGCCTTCCTGAGCAGCGCCGTCATCGCCGTGCCCGCCCTCATCCTCGCCTTCGCCGTGACGCCGCGGCCGACCTCGGCCCCGCCGCGTCAGCCCTTGGACGTCCCCGGCGTCGTCCTCCTCACCGGCTCCGTGCTCGCCTTCGCCCTCTTCGCCGACTTCATCCCCGAGACGCTTCCCACCGCGGTCGCCGGCGGACTCGCCCTCGCCGCCCTCGCGGCCTTCGTTGTGTGGGAGCGGCGCTACGCCTACCCGCTGGTGCGCCCCGCCCTGGCGCGCGTGCGCTCGGTCCGCGCCACCGTCGCGGCGATACACCCCTTCCAGATTGTCATCTACACCGTCACCATTGCCTCCCCCGTCTTCTTCATCAGCGTGCGCGGGGCGTCCGAGGCCGTGGCCGGGGCGATGCTCGCCGCGCTCCTCGTCCCCTCGATTCCCGCCTCCATCGTCGGCGGAGGGCTCGCAGACCGCCTGGGCCGGCGCATCCCCACTCTCATTGGGGGGACCATCGCCAGTCTGGGCCCGCTCCAGCTTCTCCTCTTCGGCCTCGACGCCGGCTACGCCGTCTACGGCGTCGGCCTTGCCCTCGTCGGTGTCGGCTTCGGTCTGATGCAGGCCTCGCTGCAGAGCGCCATCGTCGAGTCGGCCCCTCCGGGGCTGGCCGCGAGCGCGGTCGGCATCTATCAGCTCACCCGGCAGCTTGGCAGTGTCGTGGGAGCGGCGCTCTTCGCCGCCATCGTCGGCAGCACCACCGCCGGCTCCGACATCGGCGACTACCGGACCCTCTACGCCGTACTCGCGGGGGCGGGTGTGGTCGGCGTCCTCTTCTCGCTCGCCATTCACACCTGGCCGCCTCGGGCGCCTTCATCGCCGCCCTAGGCGTGCTCCGCCCGGGCGAATCGTCCGCTACAATCACGGACGCAACCCACACCGCCGGGCCTAGTGACCGGCGAAGGAGGACCGATGGGTTACGAAACGCTGCTCTACGACGTCAACGACAAGGTCGCCACGATCACGCTGAACCGGCCCGACAAGCTCAACGCCATCAGCTACACCATGGTCCGCGAGATCACCGAGGCCGCCTGGGAGGCCGAGAACGACTCCAACGTGTGGACCGTCGTGGTGACCGGCAAGGGCCGCGCCCTCTGCGCCGGCGCCGACGTCGGCCAGATGCCCTCTAACGACCAGGGCACCAACTCCCAGGCCATCTGGGGCGAGTCCTACCTCAACTCGATGAAGCAGTGGGACGCGCCCCAGGAGGCGACGCTACCCTACATGCAGATGACCAAGCCGATCCTCTGCGCCGTCAACGGCATCTGCGCCGGGGCCGGCCTCGACCTCATCACCACCACCGACCTCGCCATCGCCTCGGAGGACGCCACCTTCTTCGACCCCCACGTCAGCATCGGCATCGTCTCGGGCCGCGAGATGGTGCGCCTCGCCCGCGTCCTCCCCCTCAACATCGCGATGCGCGTCGCCCTCATGGGCAAGCACGAGCGCATGACCGCCCAGCGCGCCTACGAGCTCGGCCTCATCAGCGAGGTCGTCCCCGCCGACAAGCTCATGGACCGCATCTACGAGATCGCCGCCGTCATCAACAGCAACGCCCCGCTCGCCGTCCGCGGCACCCGCATGGCCATCCGCAAGAGCCTGTCGATGTCCACCTACGAAGCCGAGCTCCTCGCCGAGAGCTACCGCCTCCGCGTCGCCCTCTCGCAAGACTCCCTCGAAGGCCCCCTCTCCTTCCTCGAACGCCGCGACCCCGACTGGAAGGCCCACTAGCGGCCGTAATCCCGCCCGCCCTGCGGGCGCCCTTCCGGCCTCTCCCCCTTTGGGGGTGCCTTCCACCCCTCCCCCGCAGGGGGGCACCTTAAACCTCCCTCCCTCTGGGAGGGACTGAGGGCGGGCCCGTCCCTTCCGAACCTCTTCTCCCCCCGGGAGAAGATTGAGATGAGGGACCCCCTGCCAACCGCCACTGCCCATCCAACCCCGTCCGCGGTCGATGCCACGCATCCCCCGTAGGGGCGACCCTTGTGGTCGCCCACTCCCGACAACCACCAACGCCCTTTCGAGGCGCCCCTCCCACTCCGTCCCAACGGCGCATCACCCCAACCTCCCCCGCAGGGGGCACCTTAAACCTCCCTCCCTCTGGGAGAGACTGAGGGCGGGCCGGGTCGGGGCGCGGCGGTCCCCTCCGGACCTCTTCTCCCGTGGGAGACCTTTGCGTAACCGGCCACGCCGGCAGCGGACCATCCGTGTAGGGGCAACCCTCGTGGTTGCCCTGGGGTGCGGGCGGGGTCTTCTCCCCTGTAGGGGCGATTCGCGAATCGCCCGTTCCTATCCCCCGAACGACCTCGCGGGGGTAGGCCCAAGGTTACGCAAAGCTCTCCGTGGGGAGAAGATTGAGATGAGGGGCCCCCTCACAACCACCACTGCCCATCCAATCCCGTCCGCGGTCGATGCCACGCATCCCCGTAGGGGCGATTCACGAATCGCCCTCCCTCCGTCCTGCCGGCGCCGGGAGGAGACGTCACCCAGCCAGCAGCCGCCCAGCGCGCTCGATGGCATGCAGGTCGTAAGGGTGCGGCACAATGAGAATGACCCGCCCCGTGCCCGCCTCCTCCAACGCCCGGCGCCGGGGACTACCCGTATCCAGGTAGGCCGGGTCGAGGCCGGCGAAGGCAGTGAGGAGAAAACCGTCCGGCCCGCGGCCTGACCGCTCATACTCCGCTCGGGCGAGCGCGGCGAGTTCCTGGAACCTCGGATGCCCCGCCGGCGTGTTGAAGCCGTCCCCGAAGCGCCCCGCGATTCGCGCCATGCGCCCGCCGAATCCGCCGATGACGATCGGCGGCGGGACCTCCGGCCGCGGGTAGCCGTGCGGCGACCGCAACGCAAAGTGCTCGCCCTCAAAGGCGGATGTGTCGCCGGCCCAGAGCCGCCGCAGCACCTGGGCCGCCTCGCCGGTGCGAGCGGCGCGCTCTTTGTCGGGCGCGACCTCCATCCCCAGCATCCGCTGCTCCGGAGCGTAGGGCAGGTCGCTCCCCCCGCCGGCGCCGATACCGAGGATCAGCCGGTTGCCCGAAATCTCCTGAATCGTCGCCGCGACGTTGGCCACCACCCCCGGATGGCGGAGGCCGCTGTTCAGCACCAGCGACCCCAGCGCGATCCGCGGGACGGTCTCCGCGAGCGCCGCCAGCGTCGTCAGACACTCCGGCACGCGCCCCGTCCCGCCGTCGGCGTCGCGCAGGTGGTCCCACGTCCACACACCGTCGAAGCCCGCCGCCTCGGCGGCGAGCGCCGCCTCCCGCATCTCCGGGTAGGTCGCACCGAACGGGATGAGCAGGATGTCCGTCTTCATTTCCGTCACCGGTCGCGGAGCATCGCTTGCAGCGACGGCAACGACGGCGGACGGCCCGACGTGACGCTCAGGCCGGCGTCGGCGATCACGTGCTGGCCGGTGTAGTAGCTCGCCAGCGGCGACGCCAGCGTCACCACCATCGCCGCCAGGTCCGACGGCTCGCCGGTGCGTCCCAACGGCATAGCCCGCGCCGACGCCGCCTTGCGCTCGGGGGCCATGTTCACCTTCGTCGTTTCCGTCTCGATGAAGGCCGGCGCGACGGCGTTCACGCGGATGCCGTAGGGGCCAAGCTCGTACGCCATCGTCTGGGTCAGGTGCACCACCGCCGCCTTCGCCGCGCCGTAGACGGGAAGCCCGGGCGAAGCGCGGTAGCCCTGGAACGACGTGATGTTCACGATCGAACCCTTGACGCCGCCGTCGATCATCGCCTTGGCGAAGGACTGGGAGCAGCGCAGTACTGACTTCACGTTGAGGTCGAAGATGGCGTCGAAGTAGTCCCACTCAATCTCGAAGATCGACTTGGCGCCGCGGTGCTCCAGGTAGGCGGGAATCCCGCCGGCGTTGTTGACCGCGGCGTCGATTGCGCCGAACGCCTCCAGCGCCGACGCCGTCACGCGGGCGACGTCGGCATCGTCCCGCACGTCGGCCGCGACGGCCAGCGCGCCGACACCGCGGGCGCGGGCGCGCTCCGCGACCTCCTCCGCCTTGGCCGCCTGCACGTCCGCGATCACGACGTTGGCCCCCGCGCGGGCGAACAGGTCGACGCACCCCGCGCCGATCCCCTGCGCACCGCCCGTCACCACGGCGCACTTCCCCTCCAACCCAAAGATCGAGTCCGCCATGCCAGACCCCCAAGAGTGACGGTCATGCCTTCCGCTCTAGAACCCGTCCACTCCGGGCCGGAGTGTAGCAGGGCGGCGCCCCACCCTAAACTCCCTCCCTCCGGGAGACTGAGAGAGGGCCGGGGCGGGGCGGTCCCCTCCGGACCTCTTCTCCCCACAGGAGAAGATTGAGATGAGGGGCCCCCTCACAACCGCCAACCGCTATCGAACCCCAGCCATTCGCCTACCTGTGGCCCACTAAGCCTCTCCCCCTCTGGGGGAGATTGAGAGAGGGCACGCGCCCGGTAGGGCGCGCCGGAGGGGCCGGGAGGTCTTGCCGCTACGGCAGAGCCGGAGGTCGAACCACGCGCTCGTACCACGCCAGCACGCTCGTCGGGTGCCGGTAGAAGACGCGCCGCACGTGCAGGATCGGCGCCGGATCGGCCCAGCGCCAGCGGTCCGCCAGCGCGTGGTGCGCCGGCGAGTCGAGGAATGCCTGCATCCCCTCCATGCCGGCGAACTCCTGCTCGACGACGTGCGTCCAGCCCTCCGGCCCGCCGATCGGCGTCGGCCCCGCCGTCGGCACCGCGCGGCTCAACACCTGGTTCCGCAGCTCCGGTATCTCGGCGAACGCCGCCGCCATCCCCTCCACGTACTCCCGCTTCGTCTCCTCCGCCAGGTCGGCGCGAAGCTCGACGAGCATCGTCACCTTCACCACGTCCCGCAGGCCGGGCTCGGGCACCTGCACGTCGATCGGGTCGGTGTAGGCCACGTCCAGCGCCTCGACGGCGGCATGGACGGCGGGCGTGAGCTCGTTGTCGTGGTACGCATGCGTCCGCACCGCGGAGATGTCCTCGGCCAGCAGCTCCCAGACATAGTCCCGGCCGGCAGCCTCATTGAGGTTGGGCGCAATCACGGACTCGTGCAGAGCCGGGATATGCTCCGCCGCCTCCGAAACGACCCGCTCCAACCGCCCCCGCTCCCCTCGGGTCACGCCCGGCCGAAGTTGAAAATTCATGGTGCGGCGGAGCATGGTCGTCGCCTCCCGACGGGCCGCGTCCTCCGCGGCGCGCCGCCCATGATACACGGGCGCCCCCTGCTAGAATGCGCCCATGAAGCCGACCCAGCCCACCATCTGGACGCCGACGCGCATCGCGCTGACCGCGGTGCTCGTCGCCCTGCTCCTCGTCGCGCTCGTCGCCGTCATCTTCGTCATCATCGGCAGCTTCGGCACTCCGGAGCAGCGGGTCCTCGCCACCCTCGCCACCATCGCGGCGATGCTCCTCCTCGCGGCGCCCAGCACCTACGCGTTCGAACGCGGCCTGCGTACGCTGGGCTGGGCAGGGCTCGCCTCGACCGCCGTCATTGCCGTGCTCGTCATCGCCCTCTTGTGGAGCGGCGAATCTCTGTTGAATGAAGGCTACGGCAGAGCTTCGGGCATCATCGCCACCCTCGCCGTCGCGACCAACCTCGCCGCCCTGATGACCCACCTCGCGGCGAGGCCCGGCCTCCCGCGCCTGCTGCAGCTCGGCTCCTACGGCCTGACCGCCGTCACCGCGCTCCTGCTCGTCGTCGGCATCCTTGCCCAGTTCGACATGGGCATCTACTGGATCATCGTCACGGTCTGCGCAGTCTTGCTTGGTCTCGTCACCATTGCCGCCCCCGTCGCCGAGCGGCTGCATGGGGCCCTTGCGGGCCGCGTTGACACCCCCCAGAGCGGCGCTTAGAGTACGCCCATCCCGCCCCCGGACTCACCGCCCCGCTCCAGGGGTCCGTGACCGGACCAGGAGGCTCCATGACCTCGGCCAACGGAGCGCACTCACCCCTCGACGGCATCACCGTCCTCGACATGACCATCTGGCAGAACGGGCCGTGGGCCACGGCCATGCTCTCCGACATGGGCGCCGACGTCATCAAGGTCGAAGACCCCGTCAACGGCGATCCCGGCCGGGTCACCCGCGTCTACCTCCCCACCGAGCGGCCCGTCAACCACTACTTCCAGACCATGAACCGCAACAAGCGGTCCATGACGCTTAACTTGAAATCGCAGGAGGGGCGCGACATCTTCTACCGCCTCGTCGAGAACGCCGACGTCGTCACCCAGAACTTCCGCAAGGGCGTCGTCGAGAAGCTCTGCGTCGACTACGAGACCGTCCGCAAGATCAACCCCCGCATCGTCTACGGCTCGGCGAACGGGCTGGGGCCGAAGGGCCCCGACGCCCACCTCGGCGTCATGGACATCCTCGGCTCCGCCCGCAGCGGCCACATGTGGCTCATGAGCCACGACGAAGAGGGCAACCTCGCCTACCGCGTCGCCGGCGGCCAGGCCGACCAGACCGGCGCCGTCGTCCTCGCCTACGGCGTCCTCCTGGGGATCATCGCCCGCGAGCGCTTCGGCCTGGGGCAGCATGTCCAGACGTCGCAGCTCGGCGCCGTGGTGATGCTGCAGGCCCTCGCCCTCAACGGCTACCTCCTCAACGGCGACATGCCCAACAACCCGTCGCGCGAGACCACGCAGAACGCCCTGTGGAACATCTACAAGTGCGGCGACGACAAGTGGCTCGCCATCGGCTGCCCCCAGTCCGACCGCTACTGGAGCGACTTCACCCAAGTCATGGGTATCGAGCACCTGGAAAAGGAGCGCCGCTTCGAGAGCCACTTCGCCCGCCAGCTGAGCTCGAAAGAGCTCATCGGCATCCTCGACAAGATCTTCCTCACCAAGCCCCGCGACCACTGGCTCAAGGAGTTCGCCGCGCGCCAGATTTCGAGCGCCCCCATTCAGGACTACCCGCAGCTCGAGCACGACCCCCAAGTGCTGGAGAACGGCTACATCACCCAGGTGCCGCACCCCGAGCTCGGCGAGATCACCGAGGTCGGCGTGCCCGTCGCCCTCAGTGAGACCCCCGGCTACGCCCGCCGCTCCGCTCCCGAGTTCGGCGAGCACACCGAAGAGGTCCTC
Source organism: Dehalococcoidia bacterium (assembly GCA_964291475.2). GTDB lineage: Bacteria > Chloroflexota > Dehalococcoidia > SHYB01 > SHYB01 > DAOUKH01. Next base: position 199,767 of record OZ220075.1, read on the forward strand.
CTCGCCAACGGCTACGACTGGGGAGACATCGAGGGCTTCCGCGAGCGCGGCGTCATCTAGGCAGCCCTCCCGCACCGCGCAGTCGACCCAGACCGATCCAATAGCCATGCCCAAGACCCCCCTCCAAGACGTCGCCGCCATCACCGGCATCGGCCAGACCGAGTTCTCCCAAGGACTCAACCGCAGCGTCATGGACATGACCGCGGAGGCCATCCTGAAGGCCATCGACGACGCCGGCCTCAAGCCCGAGGACATCGACGGCATGTCCCGCTACCACATGCAGGACGAGTGGGAGAACTGGGTCCACGGCGCCGTCGGCCTCGGCGAGATCACCTACTACGCCGACCAGCCCCACGGCGGCGGCTCCTACGGCGGCGTCATCCTCTCCGCCGCGATGGGCATCGCCACCGGCCTCTGCAACCACGTCATCGCCTTCCGCTCCCGCGCCCGCGGCCGCAAGTCCGTCTTCGGCCCCGGCGGCGACCAGGGAGGCCGCCCCTGGGAGAAGGTCGAGGCCCGCATCCCCGGCACCATGCAGTACTTCCGGCCCTTCGGCCTCATGAACCCCGTGCAGGAAATGGCCTGCATCGCCCAGCGCTACATGCACGACTACGGCATCACCGAAGACCACTTCGCCAACGTCTCCATCGCCTTGCGGAAGCACGCCGTCGCCAACCCGCTCTCCGTCATGGGCCGCCGCGGCCTCATCACCCGCGAGGAGCACCACGAGTCCCGCATGATCGCCGACCCCATCCGCCTGCTCGACTGCTGCATCGAGACCGACGGCGCAGTCGCCGTCGTCGTCTCTCGCGCCGACGAGGCGCGCAACATGCGCCGAGCGCCGGCCGTCATCCACGCCGTCGCCCAGCACACCCAGCCGGCGCACTACCACCTCACCGAGTGGTGGCGCTGGGACCGCGACGAGATGGCCCTCGAGCTCGGCCGCCGACTCTTCGAGCACTCCGATTTCAAGCCCGGCGACATCGACGCCGCCATGCTCTACGACCACTTCACGCCGATGGTGCTGCTCGCGCTGGAAGACCTCGGCTTCTGCGAGCGCGGCGAGGCCGGCGACTTCTCCGACAACGGCGCGCTTGAAGGCCCCGACGGGCGGCTGCCGGTGAACACTCACGGCGGCCAGCACTCCGAGGCCTTCATCCACGGCTTCAACAACGTGACCGAGGGCGTCCGCCAGATCCGCGGCACGTCGACGACGCAGGTGCCCGGCGCGAAGTCGGTCGTGGTCTCCGCGGCCAGCAGCGACCCCACCGGCGCGTTCATCCTGCGGGGAGACTAGAGGCGCTCCATGTCGAAGCTCTGGTGGCAAGACAAGGCGGCGATCACGGGCATCGGCCAGACCGAGTACTCCCGCGGCCTGAACCGCTCCGAGTGGGACATGGCCGCCGAGGCCATCTTCAAGGCCATCGACGACGCCGGCCTGAAACCTGAGGACATCGACGGCCTCTCCACCTTCAATCTCCAGTACGAAGGCTTCAACAACTACATGCACCAGCTTCTGGGGCTGGGCAACATCAGCTACTACGTCTCGCAGCCCCACGGAGGCGGCTCCTACGCCTCGACCCTCGCCCACGGCGCACTCGGCGTCGCCGCGGGCCAGTGCAACCACCTCGTCGCCTTCCGCTCACGCGCCCGCGGACGCAAGTCCGTCTTCGGCCCCGGCACCAACGAGGGCGGCCGCCCCTGGGAAAAGGTCGAGCCCCGCATCCTCAACGGCTGGCAGTACCACGTCCCCTTCGGCCTCCAGAGTCCGGTGCAGGAGGCCGCCGCCATCACCACGCGCTACATGCACGACTACGGCTGGACCGAAGACCACCTCGGCAACGTCGCCGTCGCCCTCCGCACCCACGGGTCCCGCAACCCCAACGCCGTCATGCGCGCCCCCATCACGCTCGAAGACCACAACAACTCGCGCATGATCTCTTCTCCCCTGCGGCTCCTCGACTGCTGCATCGAGACCGATGGCGCATGCGCCGTCGTCGTCTCCCGCGCCGACTACGCGAAGGACGCCCCGAACCCGCCCGCCTATTTCCACGCCTACACCCAGAGCAACCAGCCCGCCCACTACCAGCTCACCGAGTGGTTCCACAAAGGGCGGTGGGACCGCGACACCACCGGCCCCCGCCTCGGCGAGCGCCTCTTCGCCCAGTCCGACTTCACCCACGACCAGATAGCGGCCCTCATGGCCTACGACCACTTCACCTCGTTCGTGATCCTCTCCATCGAGGACCTTGGCTTCTGCGGGCGCGGCGAGGGCGGCGACTTCACCGAGGGCGGCGCGCTGATCGCTCCTCATGGACGCCTCCCGGTGAACACCCACGGCGGCCAGCACTCCGAGGCCTTCATCCACGGCTTCAACAACGTCGTCGAGGCGGCGCGCCAGATCCGCGGGACGTCCACCTCCCAGGTCCCCGACGCGCGGGCGGTGGTCGTCATCGAGGCCCTGAGCGACCCCTGCGGCGCATTCATCTTGCGGAGCGACTAGACAGACGGAGCAATTGACATGACCCAGAGCACCCCCAACACCACCTTCTCGCCCTACGCCGGGCTGCCCCTGCCCCAGCCCTCGTGGGACAACTACCGGTTCTGGGAGTACTGCAAGGCCCACGAGCTGCGCCTGCAGAAGTGCTCCGACTGCCCCGCGATCCGCTACTATCCCCGGCCCGCCTGCCCCGAATGCCACTCGATGAATTTCGAGTGGGAGAAGATGAGCGGCAAGG
>OZ220076.1:0-272645 GCA_964291475.2 Dehalococcoidia bacterium
CCGGATAGAGTTCGCCCGCGAAGCCCTGATCGACAAGGGCTTCGAAGTACCGGAAACCCCACTTCGCCGTGTCCGGCGACGCACCGGCCACGGCAATGGAGCGCGGCTGGAAAAGTGCGTCGAGCTCGTTGGGCATGGGGGAACCTACTTCAAGGCGCCGCGTTGGCGGCAAGTATACTCGACGGCCTCTCAGTACCAGGCCCGGCTTCCTTGACAGGCAACGGCGGGTTGTGTATCAACCCCGTTGTAACCCGCTCGCCTGAAGTCCCGGAAGGAGGCGTCGATGGCCCCGGCATGGGACGAATCCCTGACCGAGCATGACGTGAAAGTCCTCGACGCGCGGCCTCCGAAACCGCGCGGCATCGACTTCGGTCCGCGTCCGGCCCTGCTGGTCATCGACATGAACCGCGGCGCGCTCGGAGAAGACCGTCCGGCCTACGAGCAGCAAGACCGGTACCCGGGCGCCTGCGGGGAGACCGGTTGGGCCGCGCTCCGGCAGCATGAAGCCGCTCATCGCCTCGGCCCGGGCCGCCGGCGTCCCCCTGGTGTACAGCCGCAACCTTGCACGGGCGCATCAGGGACTCCCGCGCGCCGACGATCCGACGTGGATGTACAGCGAGCTCAGTCCCCTCTCCGAGCTCACCCCGGAGATACCCATGGAGTCCGGGAGACCTGCTTGGTTGAGAAGCAGCGGGCCAGCGTCTTCTTCCAGACGAACCTCATCTACCTCCTCCTTCACCGGGGCATCGACACACTGCTGTTGATAGGCAACAGCACGAGCGGGTGCGTGCGGGCCTCGGCGATCGACGCCGTGGGCTACGAGTTCAAGACGTTCGTCATCGAGGAGTGCGTCTTCGACCGCTTCGAGCTCTCCCACCGCGCGGCCCTCTTCGACCTGCAGTTCAAGTACTGCGACGTCATACCGGCGGCGCAAGCCACCGCCTACTTCGACAAGCTCCGGCGGACAGGGCAAGCAGTGAAGCCCGACAGGTTCGACTACGCGCCGATCACCGACCGGCACACCATCCGGTGGCCGGGCGGCGCGCGCATCGCGTTCTGGGCCGTGCCCAACGTCGAGCACTACGAGCTGCTGCCCCCGCCCAACCCGCACCGGAATCCTTGGCCACGGACGCCGCACCCCGATGTGATGAACTACGGCTACCGCGACTACGGCAACCGCGTCGGCTTCTGGCGGATGCTCGACGTCTTCGACAAGCACGAGATGCCGGGGACGGTCTCGCTCAACGTCGCGGTGCTCGAACACTATCCCGAGATCCGCGACGCCATGGTCGCCCGCGACTGGGAGTTCCTCTCGCACGGCATCTACAACACCCAGTTCCTCAGCGGCATGACCGAGGCGGAGGAACGGGCCTTCTACAAGGACACCATCGACACCGTCCAACGGCACACGGGCAAACGGATTAAGGGCATGCTCGGCCCTTCGCTCACCAACAACGCGTGGACTCCCGACCTGATGGCGGAGGCGGGGCTGATCTATCACGCCGACTGGTATCACGACGACCAGCCCTTCCCCATCAAGGTCCGGGAGGGGCGGCTCGTCTCGGTCCCCTACAGCATCGAGCTCAACGACGTCATGGTCCGGCTTCAAGGACGGGACGCCCCGCACTTCCTCGACATGATCAAGGACCAGTTCGACGTGCTCTACGAGGAAGGTGCGGAGAGCGGCATGGTGCTGTGCATCTCGCTGCACCCGTACTGGATCGGCCAGCCCCACCGCGTGAAGTACCTCGACCAGGCCTTCGACTACATCCTGTCGCACCCCGGCGTGTGGAAGACGACCGGCGGGGAAATCGCTGAGTACTACCTCGCCCACTACCACGACGACGTGGCGGCGCACGCCGCCCGCTTTGCGCAGGGGGCCTCCTGATGCCCGGCGCCCGCAAGCGGGGCATGGACCATTCCCTCTACGAATGGTCCGCCCTCCCCGACCGGCCTCGTCTCCGTTGGCCCGACGGCGCACGCGTGGCGCTGTGCGTCGTGGTGAACCTCGAACATTACGAGATCGAGCCCCCCGACGGCGCCTTCATGCCCGCGACTCTGCCCGGCGGCGTGGGGCGGATGCCCTTCCCCGACCTCTGCAACTTCTCCCACCGCGAGTACGGTAACCGCGTCGGCGTCTTTCGCGTCATGCGCGTCCTCGACAAGTACGGCATCCGCGCCACCGCGGCCATCGACGCCACCGTCGCCGAGAACTATCCCTACATCGTCGAACAGGGGAAGCAACGAGGGTGGGAGTTCATCGGCCACGGCCTCGCCATCACCCAAGCGATCACGTCGAACATGACCGAAGACGACGAGCGGCGGTACATCCGCCGGTCGCTCGACGCCGTCGCCGCCGCATCCGGCAGCAGGCCCGTCGGCTGGTTCGGCCCCGAGTTCGGCGAGTCGACGCGCACGCTGGGCCTGCTGCGCGAGGAAGGCATCCGCTACGTCTGCGATTGGCCCAACGACGAGCAGCCCTACCCTATGACCGGCGAAGCACAGGGGCTGTACTCGCTGCCGCTGCTCATCGACCTCGACGACGTCATGGCGAGTTGGACCCGCAGCATGGCGATGAACGTCTGGAGCGGGCTGGTGAAGGAGGCCTTTAACGGCCTCTACCGCGACGGCGCCGAAAGCGGGCGCGTCCTCGTGCTCAGCCTCCACCCGTGGTTCATTGGGCAGCCGTTCAGGATCAAGTACCTGGACCAGGCGCTGGCCCACATCACGAAGCGAGCCAAACTCTGGAAGGCCACCGGACGAGAGATCGTCGACTGGTGCGCGGCGCACCGGGGCGCGCCGGACGCCTCCTAACGGCCCAGGCCGGTCTACCTGCCCCGCAGGCGCGGGTCGAAGACGTCGCGCAGCACGTCGCCGAAGATATTGAACCCAAACACGGTGGCGACGATGAAGAAGCCCGGCGCCACCGCGAGCCACGGCGCGCGCTCCGCGTAGGAGCGGGAGCCTTCCGACAGCATCCCGCCCCACGACGGCTCCGGCGGCGGCGACGCGACGCCGAGAAACGCCAGCGCCGACAGCACGATGATGGCCCAGCCGACCTGGCCGGTGGCAAACACCAAAAACGGCGCCACCACGTTCGGCGTGATATGGCGGAAGATCAGGCGCCAGTCGCTCGCGCCCACCGCGCGGGCGGCGTCGACGTATTGCTCCGCGGTGACGGCTAGCGCGGCCGACCGCAGAATCCGGTTCGCGATGGGCACGTTGATCAGCGCCAGCGCGGCAATGACGTTCCTATCCTCCGGGCCGAACATGGCGGCGATGGTGAGCGCCAACACGAGGATGGGAATGGCCATGAGTCCATCCATCACGCGTTGGACCACCGAGTCCAGCCACCCTCCCCAGTAGGCGCTCGCGATGCCGATGAGGCTCCCGACGAGGGCCCCGATCGCGACCGAGCTCAGGGCGACGACGAAGACCGGCCGGGCCGCCGTGATGAGACGGCTGAAGACGTCGCGGCCGAAGTTGTCCGTGCCCATGAGGTACGTCCAGCTCGGGCCTTGGAAGGTCTCGTCGAAGTGGATCTCCACCGGGTCGAACGGCCGCACCCAAGGGCCGAACGCCGCCAAGAAGGCCATGACGACAACCACGAGGCCCGCTGCCGCCCCAAGGGGCCGCTCACGAACGAACTGCGCCAGGAGCAGGGCCCAGCGGCCCAGCCCGTTCGTCCCCATGGCAAGCTGTCGATTCATGAGTACCGAATCCGCGGGTCGAGGAGGCCGTATAAGAGGTCGACAACCAAGTTCACCAGCAGGATCGCGAGCGCGAACAACACCACGATGGTCTGGAGCAACACGTAGTCCTTGTGCCGCACCGCGTCGAGGAGTTTGAAGCCGATGCCCGGTATGGCAAAGATGTTCTCGACGATCACCGCGCCGCCCAAGACTTGTCCGAACTGCACCCCGGCGACGGTCACGACGGGAAGGAGCGCATTCCGGAACGCGTGGCGAAGGTAGACCATGCTGTTCCGCAGACCCTTGGCTCGCGCCGTGCGCACGTAGTCCTGCTGGAGGACCTCCAGGGTCGTCGACCGGATCATTCGGCTGATGAGCGCGGCCTGAATGTGTCCCAGGATCAGGGCGGGCCAGATCATCTGCCCAAGGTTGGCGATCGGGTTCTCGAAGAAGCCGTGATATTCCAGCGGCGGAATCCACTGGAAGAAGATCACCAGAATCACAAGCAGCATCGAGCCGGTGAAGAAGTCGGGCATGGCGAGGCCCGAAATACCGAACATTCGAAACCCGTAGTCCCATGCCGAGTCGCGCCGGATGGCGCTGATGAGCCCCGCGGGCACGGCGATGACGAGGGCGATGAGCGTGGAGATGATCGCCAGCTCCACGGTCGCGGGCAGCGCGGTGGAGATCTCCTCGAACACCGGTTTCTTCGACCAGAGCGAAATCCCGCCCTCGAATCTTGCAAGCCCCCAGAGCCAACTGCCGTATTGCACGACGAGCGGCCGATTGAGCCCGTGCTCTTCCCGAAACTCGGCAAGTTCCTCCGCGTCGATCTCCGTTGGCCCGCCGCGGGAGAGATAGACGACGCCCGGGTCGCCGGGGGCGATCCGGATCATCGCGAAGATGACGACGGAGATGACGAACAGCGTCGGGATGATGAGCAGCAGCCGGCGGATGACGTATCTGGACATGGCTCAAGTCCGGGCTAGAACAACGTGGGCGCCTCCTTGGACACCCCGTTGTCGTAGAGGCTCTGCACTTCGCTATCAGTCAGACCCACCACGTCCTTGAACACGGCGGCGCTATGTTGTCCGTAGAGGTGCGCGGGCGCCGACGCCGGGTCCTCGACCCCATCGATCAGCCAGGCAAAACGAGGGTAGAGCGTCTCTGCAATCTGAACTTCCGCAACCTTCGAAAGCGCGCCGCGCTCCGCGAGGTGTGGGTCCTCGTGCAGATCGGACGACGTCCTCACGACGCCGTAGGCCACGTTGCAGGCGTCAAGCGCGGCGGCGACGTCCGTCAGTGCCTGGGCGCTCGTCCAAGCCTCGATAGCGCCGTCGAGTTCGGCATGCCGCGCCCGGCGCTCCTCCGCGCTTGCGTCCGCCGGCAAGGGAAGCCTCTCCTCGCCCACGGCTTTGGCCAAGGCCCGCCACGCCTCGTCCGACGTCACGGAGAGCGCCACGGCGCGGCCGTCGCCCGTGGGGTAGACGCCGGAGGGGGCGCCCTCCGGTTCCCGGTTGCCTTGGCGTTCATCGACCGCCGCCCCGGCGGCCGTCGCGATCAAGGCCTCGCCGAGGAAGTGCGCCACGCTCTCCACCATCGACAGGTCGATCCTCTGCCCCAAGCCGTTCCGGTCGCGGTGCTCCAAGGCAACCACGATCGTGTAGGCCGCCATGAGGCCGGCGATGATATCGGGGTTGAAATTGCCCGGACGCAGCGGTCCTCCGTCCGGATACCCCGTGAGCCACGCCATGCCGGTCGCGGAATCGATCGAGGGGCCGCTGGCGATCCAGTTCGCCCAGGGGCCCGTGCCCCCGTAACCGGAAATGCTCACGCTGATGATCGAAGGGTTGACGGAGCGCAGACGGTCGTAATCGAGCCCGAGGTTGGGCATCACGCGGGCGCTGAAGTTGTCGATGACCACGTCGGATATGGCCGCCAACCGTCGGAAGATATCGGCGCCCTGGGGGTGGCTGAGGTCGAGCGCGATGCCGGTCTTGCCCCGGTTGAGTTCGTTGAACCAGAGCACGCGGTTCCACGGTTCGTCCGGCGCGCCGGGCAGCGGGCCGGGGATGGGGCCGTACATCTGCTGGCGGTGGTCTGACAGATAGGGGCGCTCGATCTTGATGACCTCCGCACCAAGCGACACCAGGGCCTGCGTCGCCAGGGGACCGGCGACGTACTCGGTGACGTCCAACACCCGGACACCGGCCAGAGGCAGCCTGCCGCCGCGCAAGGTAGGCTGCACCGCGCGGTCCTCGGCCCCGAGACTCCCGAGGACGGCGTCGGTCTGTTCGCCGAGTGCGGGCGGCCCTTTCGTCACCCAGCCGCTCTGGGACATGCGGACCGGCGCGCCGGGTACCCGTACGTTCGTCCCGTTGGTCGGCATCGACACAAAGAACTCCCGCTCCGCCAGATGCCGGTTGTCGAGCACCTCTTCAGGAGACAGAACGGGCGCGATCCCCACCCTGAGTTCCTGACCTAGGTCCGACGCCTCGGCCCGCGTGACGGTCGTCGTCCACCGCTCACACAGGGCGTCCAGCTCGTCGCCCCGGGCCGCGGCCGTATCCCACAGCTCCTGCGACCCCACCGAAGGTTCCCCGAGCAGTATCGCGACGGACTCCTGGTTGTGGCCGGTGTTCATGAATATGAGGCCGTCACTGCACCGCAGGAGGTTGCCCGGATAGCGGGCCCTAGCGATGGAGTGCGCGACCCGGGACCGTGCACGGACGTAAGGCTCGCCCGTGTGCTGGAACCACGCCGCCGCCCCTCCGAGGCAGAAGAGCAAGCTCTCCTGGACGGAGACGTCGATTAGGCAACCCTGCCCGGTGCGCCGCGCCATGCGCCGCGCGCTCAAGGACGCCAAGGCGGCGTGCAGACCGGCGAGACGGTAGGCCTGATAGCCGTAAGGCTTGACGGGCAGCCGGTCGGGGTCCCCGCAGAGGTCGAGGTAGCCGCTCTCCGCCAAGATCGTCAGCTCGGTCGCCGCCCGGTCCCGATTCGGCCCGGTGCTCCCGTAGGGCTCGATGACGGCCACGACGGCGCGAGGGTTCTGGCGCCGCAGGCTTCCCCAGTCGATGCCCGCCCGCTCTCTGGCTTCCCGGCCCAGACCGTCGATGACGATGTCGGCGGCCTGGAAAAGATCGCCGAGCTGCACCCGGTCTTGCCCCGCCGTCAAGTCAAGGACGACGCTCTCTTTCCCCGCCGCGAGGTGGGCGAAGAGCGCGCTCCACTGGCCATCCCCGGTTGAGACCAGCGGCGCGGCAGACCGAAGGGGGTCGCCGCCGGGAGGCTCGACCTTTATGACACGCGCGCCGTAGCCGCCGAGAAGCCGCGCCGCGAAGGAGGAGGCAACGCTACCCGCGCCAAGCTCCAGGACGGTGGTGCCGGCGAGGGCTACGTCCGGAGCGTTGGCCAAGCCCAAAGCCGAGACCGCTTGCGTCCCCCGGTCCGATGGCATAGGGCCTCCACGGCGGTCGAGCCGTCGGGTGTCTTCAACCGCGGCTCGGCAGCGCTATGGTGGCCCAGGCGGGCGCGGTTTCCTCGCCGCGTTGATTGACCGCGGTGATCTCCACCTTGACGAGGCGCCCGCGGTCGTCCTCCAGCTTCTTCGTGACCGTACCGCTCAACCAGTAGGTGTCGCCTTCACACACGGGGCGCCGCAGACGCGATTCAATCTCGACGAGGAAGGCGTCGTCGCCCATCCAGTTCGTGATGCAGTGCATCTGGCTGGCGACCCGGCTGGGGCCGACCTCGAATGCGAACGGGAATCCACGGGCTTGGGCATGCGCCGTCCCCACGTGGTGCATCCGCATGACCTCGGGAAGACCGGACACGGGGTCGACCAGGATGTAGTAGGGCCGCGCCTGGGCCTTGTACTTCCAGAAGTTGCGGAAGGCGCAGTGCGGCTCCGACCCGATCCCCATGTAATAGGAGACCGCGTCGCGGATGCTCCAAGGGCCCTTGACGATGGTGGGCAGCTCGTCTCCGACGTTGACGTCTTCCCAGTACCGGGGCTCGACGCCCCGCCGCTGTTCCGCCGCATAGCAGTCGTCGATCGCCTGAAGCTCCTCGTCGGTATAGGTCGGCCGTGTGACCTCCTCGGCCAGGTACTGGTCGTGGTTGATGTCCTTGCGGAGGAAGCGGTACTCGATTTGAATCAGCTCGGCGAAGAGGTCGCCATCCTTGTCCCGGTAGAAGTACTGGTGCGGCTCCCGGAGCGCGGGGCTGGCGTGGCGGGTGTGCTGGGTCCTGACCTCCGGAATCGTCCACGTCACGTCGATCCGCTCGCCGGCCTTGATCGGCTTGTAGAACTTGTAGATGGATCCGATCATCAGACCCGTGAAGTGGTCGAGGTAGTAGCCGCCGTCCGGGTTGCAGCTCCAAATGAAGCTGGGAGGCGCGATGACCGATCCGTACCTCGACTTCGACCCATAGTCCTCGTCCGACCAAAGGGGGTTATCGTCGCCGATGCCCTCGGCGAAGTGTCGTATCGAGTCGCTCGTCGCGTACTTGTTGTAGGTGTAAGTCGACTGCTGGATGACGCCGACTTTGGAAAGCAAGTCCTCGACTTCGTCGCGGGCCTGCCCTTCATACAACGCCAGGATTTCGTCCCTGTCCGTGGTCATCGGTTGATTTCCCCCATGGGCGGCTGAAGTTCGGGAGGCATGGTACTCCACGGGACGGTCGCGGTGCGAGCCGCCCCGTGGAGCCCAGATTCCTCACTATGCGAGAGGCGCTAGCCCTCTAACCAGACGCGGTCGAGCCGATGGCGGCTCCAGACGCCGAGCGGCGCCACGAAGTCTTGCACCTCGGGCCGGGTCGGATAGAAGTCGTTGAACCATGCGATCGGCACCATGTTCACGACTTCCATCATGCGAAGCTGCAGGTCCTTCACGATCTCGCGCCGTCGGTCTTGATCGGTCTCGTTGCTCTGAGCGTCGAACAGGTCGAACATCTCCTGGTCTTCCAGGTGGGTCCAGATGCCCGGCATGATGTTGCCCGCGGCCGAGTCCGGGTCCGGATATTGGACGTTGGCCTCGACCGTAATGAGCGCGAAGTCGAAGGTCTGGGCGAACGGCCCGAACCAGTCCCCCACCGGCAAGAGCTTGTTCTCGACGTTGATGCCGACCGTCTTGAGCTGGTCGACGATGAACACCGAGAGGTTCACGTGCCGCTGGAGGTCCGCGATCGTCAGGATGGACGTCTCGAAGCCGTCGGGATAGCCCGCTTCGGCGAGCAAAGCCCTGGCCTCCTCGCGGTCCTGCTCCTTCGCGTCGCCCTGGCGATAGCCGGGCATCTGGAACAGCTCGTCGTCCGGTATTGCCCAGTTCGGCGGCACCACCGGGCCGGCGGGTCTCACCGTATCCGGCAGGACTTGCAGCGCGGCCCAACGGTCGATTGCCAGGAACATCGCCCGCCGCACCCGAACGTCATCGAAGGGCGGGGTATTGGAGTTGACCAGGATGATCTTGGCCTGCATCGCCTCGTGCTCATTGGGCGAGAGGTCGGGCACGCTGCGCTGGAGGTCCTCCACCTGCAGCCTGTTCACCCACGTCGCGCCCATCCAGAGCGTGTGGACTCGCCCGGTCCGGAAGGCGGCCAGACGGGTCGCCTCCTCGGCGATGATCAGGACGCGGATGAGGTCCAGGTACGGGACCCCCGGCTCGTAGAAGTCGTCGTAGCGGACCATCTCAATGTGCTGGTCCAACTCGAATTCCTGGAACATGAACGGGCCGGTGCCGACGACCGGGCCTTGGGTGAGGTCGCCGCCGGTGGCCTCATAGACATGCCTCGGCGCAATCGGGCCCGTGTAGAGGCCGAGCACCGCCAGCCATGAGACGCGCGGCTTCACCAGCGTCATGCGGACGGTCCGATCGTCCGGGGCTTCGACGCTTTCGACGGAGGCGAACTCGCCGCGGCGCTGCCCCTCGACCTCTTGCAGCTTTCCGATGGCCCAGACGACGTCTTCGGCCACGAGCGGGGTGCCGTCGTGCCAGGTCACGCCTTCGCGAAGCGTGAAGGTGTAGACCTGTCCGCCCTCAACCTCCCAGCTCTCGGCGAGGTCGGGGATGATGGCGTCGATCGGTTCCTCGAAGTTGTACTGGACGAGCTGGCTATATGCCTGGCCGACGCCGTGGAAGAACTCCACGGAGCGGGCCGCGATGGGATCGAGGTCGGCCGGGCTGGCGAACTGCACGCCGATGAACTCCCCGCCCCGCCTCGCATCCGCCGTCGGCGCCGGCACTGGCGTGGCCGTGGGTATCGGCGTGGCCGTGGGTACCGGGGTCGCGGTGGGCTCGGGCATGGCGGTCGGCGTGGGCTCAGGCATAGCCGTCGGCTCCGGCATCATCGCGCCTTCACCCGCCGGTCCTTCTGGGCCTGCCGGTCCCGCCGGGCCTGCCGGTCCCGCCGGGCCTGCCGGTCCTGCCGGCCCCGCCGGTCCTGCCGGCCCTGCCGGTCCTTCTGCTCCGGCGCAAGCGCCCACCAGCAGCGCCAGCGCGGCGAGCAGCGACACCAACGCTACGAAGCGTTTCGGTAACCTCATGATTGGCCCACTCCTTTCCCTACCGTTGCATGCGCAACGGTCTAACGGCCGCTTCGATCAATCGACAAAGGTCTTCTCTGAAGGGTTCGGCGCCGGTTGGCTTGCCGGGTTGCCAAGCAGCCCGGCTTCGTTGTCCTGCACCATGCGTTCGTAGGCGCCTCTCACCGGCCCCAGGCTGTCTTGGAACTGGGGCATCACATACCGAGCGAAAAGATCGAGGCTGTGGTTCCATTTCTCGGTCGACGTCCACTCGGGCGACACGAGCAAGAGCCCGCCGAAGCCGCCGGTCTCGTCTTCGAGGCTTTTGATCTGCCGCGCGACGTGATCGGGGTCTCCCACCATCCACACCCGTCCCGGCCAAGGATAACCGGTATGCGCAAGGTACTCATCCTCCTCGCGTCTGGAACCGCCGCGGACGTCGTCCAGCGCCCCCTGCGTCGTATCGCCCACGTAGACGTAGCTGGCGATCCGCCAGTCGTCGCGGTTGGCCGTGCGGCCGTTGGCCTGCGCCGCCTCCTCGACCTTCTCCCATCCTTCGGCCAGCCCTTGGCCGCTTTGGCCCACCGAGAACAGCGCGGAGAGCAGCAGCAGTCCGTACTTGCCGGCCAGCTCCAAGCTGTTCGCGCCCCCCGCGCTGGCCACGGCCAACGGCAGGTGGGGCTTCTGGTACGGCCTCAGTTGCAGCGCCATGTCCTTGAGGGTCCAGTGCTCGCCCTCAAACGTCACCGGGCCCGGTTCCCTGTAGAGCTTGAGGATGATGTCCAGCGCTTCGTTCAACATGGAGCGGAGCTCCGAGGCGTCGATACCGAACAGCTTGGCGTCCGACGGCAGGACGCCGGGGCCAACCCCCAACATCGTCCGCCCGTAGGTGAGGTGGTCCAGAAAGGCCATCCGCTCCGCCACCAGGAACGGGTGCTGGAAAGGCAGGCTGACCACCCCGGTGCCGATGCGGATTCTCTTTGTGCGCTGCGCGGCCGCGCTGATGAAGATGTCCGGCGATGGGATGGTCTCCCATCCCCCCGTGTGGTGCTCGCCGACCCATATCTCCTCGAAACCCAGGTCCTCCACGTACTCGATCAGCTGCAGATCGCGCTGGAACGCCAGCGTCGGGTTCTCCGTCGGGTGATGCAGCGGCATCATGAATAAGCCGAACTTCATGCGGGTGACCTCATGGCGTCAGGTACGCTCGAACGACGTTCGTATGACGGCCGGCCCATTCCGCCTCTGCGAACGCCTCGTTGATCTTGTCCAACGGGAATGTGTGCGACGCGAGTTTCTCGAACGGAAAGCGCTCGCGGTTCTTGAGCAGGAACTGGAGCACCTTCGGGATCACCCACGGCTGCGAGCCGGCCGACCCGATGATCCGCTTGCCCGAAAGCATGGTCGAGGGATCGAACGGCACGGTCTTGCCCCAGACCATGTTGCCGATTTCGAGGAACGTGCCGCCGGCCCGCAGCATGTCCACGCCCTCGGGCAGCAGCTCCGCCAGCCCCACGAGCTCGACCACCACGTTGGCGCCCACCCCTTCGGTGAGCTCCCGGACGCGCTCGACGCGCTCCTCCGCGGAGGCGGTCTCCTGCACATTGATGGTGTAGTCGGCCCCGAACTCCACGGCCAGCTGCAGCCGCGGTTCCAGCCGGTCGAGCACGATGATGGGGTAGGCGCCCATGTCCTTGGCGATGGCCGTCGCGGAGAGGCCGAGTCCGCCCGCACCCTGAATGACGACGGCCTCCCCCTCCAGCACGCCGACGGTGGTCAGCCCCTGCATCACCGCCGACATCGCGCAGTTGACGGAGGCGACCAGACTATCGGGAAGCTCGTCGGGCACCCGGTACACGAAATGAATTGGGGGAAGGTAGTAGTAGTCGGAGAAGGTACCGGTGAAATACGGCCACTCCCCGGCGGGGCGGAACAGCCCGCGGAGGTTCTGGCACAGGTTGTACAGGCCGCGGGCGCACGCGTGGCAATGGAAGCAGCCCAGGCTCAGCATGTGGCAGATCCGGTCGCCCTCCCGCAGCGGACGGCCCAGGGCGTCGGACGTGACACCCTTCCCAAGCCGGTAGACAGAGCCGACCATCTCGTGGCCCTGCGTCACCCCGGCGCTCTGCACGGCTCCCCAGGGGGCGCTGTCCCCGATGTCGCCGCGCCACGCATGCAGGTCGGAGCCGCACACGCCGGCCATCGAGACCTTGATCACCATCGCGCCCGGCTCGGGCTCGGGGACTTCATACTCTTGGAGCTCGAAACCCTGCCGTGCGTCCTTCAGCACCGCGACCCGTCCGGTGACTGAAGCTCCGTTGCCTAGAGCCATACTCTCCAATCTCTAACTTCGGATGTAGGAGCCCGCCGAGGACGGCCCGCGGGCCCGCCCTATGCGGCAGCGGACGACGCCTCAGGCGAATCCGTAGAAGCGGGCGCAGTTCTCCCAGAGGAACCGCCGCTTTTCGTCCGGCGTGATCGGCTGTTCGAGGAAGTAGTCGACGGCCTTCGGGAACTTGGAGTCGAGATGAGGATAGTCGGTCGAAAAGACGATGTTCTTCAGTCCGATCAGGTCCAAGACGTTCTTGGCCGGCTCCTCATCGGGCTCGATCGAGACGTAGCAATGGCGCTCGAAGTACTCGCTCGGCCTGAGCTTCAGGTCGAGGTGTTGGAGCCCGGCCCACGTCGTCGGCTCAAGCACGTCGTTCATCCGCCAGAGCATCCAGGGGACCCACGAACAGTTCGCCTCCAGGAATGCCACGCGCAAGCCCGGGAATCGTTCGAACACCCCGCCCCCGATGAGGCTCACCCCGGCCAGCATCATTTCCAGGGGATGCGAGACGATATGGTGGAGCGCTTCGGACTCAAGCTCCTTCCCGACCTGCGCCGCGGGGATGGCCCCACCCTCGTGGAAGCCGACGCCGATGCCGAGCTCCTCGACCGCGGCCCAGAAGGGATCGTAGTAGGAATCGTGCCAGGGCCGCCCATTGATGAAGTTCGGCCGCAGGAAGACGCCCCGGAAGCCGTACTCTCGCACCGTTCGCCGCGCCTCTTCCACGGCGGAGGGCACGTCGTGCAGCGAGACCATCGCGACGCCAAACATCCGGTCGGGGTCCCGCTGGCAGAACTCGTGGAGCCAGTCGTTGTAGGCCGCGGCTACGGCGGCGCCAAGGGCGGGGTCGATGCCGTCGATGGCGAGGGGCATCAGTCCCCGGCTGGGATACATGGCCGCGACGTCGATCCCCTCGGAGTCCATCGCCTGGACTTGGGACTCGGCATCCCACATACGCTCGATGGCGTGCGCGTACTGGCGGGACTGGCTCTCCTCGGTCTGGCGGCGCGCCTCGATGCTGACCTCGTCCTCGTGCAGGGACGGGACCGGGATGATCTCCCCCAGGAACTCCATGGCGAAGTCGCGGGGCTCATCCGTCATGCAGCGGGGGGCGCTGTCCCGGAACTCGGGAGCGGTGTAGCGCTGCCACAGGTCGGGGGGCTCGAACACGTGCATGTCCGAGTCCATGATCTTGAAGCCGCCCTTCGCCATCTCGCCCCCTCAACCCGGTCGTACAGGTGTAGCCGAACGGGTAACCAATGTCAAGCAAACGCGGGACGGCCACCCCTGGAGGCCGGCTACGGACCAAGGAAGCCCTGCTGCCCCGCGATGATCGCCGCCGCCCCTTCGACCATCTCCCGCAGAATGCGCTCCGCGGGCTTCAACTCGGTGTGCATGCCGCCGATCTGGCCCGCCGGGCTGTTGACGAGGTCGTAGCGCCCCCCGCTCATCGCCGCCGACGAGAAGTCCTCCATCAGCACCTGCTGCAACGGCATGGGGAGCGGCTCCAATCCGGACGACTCCCAGGCGTCGATGACGACGTTCTTGTAGTCGCGGGCCGTCTTTCCGGTGTACGCCCTCGTCACCGGGAAGTCCTCCGCCCGCGCCCCCAGAATCTCTTCCTTCTGGATGTCCCAGATACGGCTCTCCAGCGAAGTCAGGAAGGTCGTCCCGACCCAGACCCCCACCGCCCCCAGAGCCAGCGCGGCGGCGAGGCCCCGTCCATCGCCGATGCCGCCCGCCGCCAGGACCGGCGTCGGGGCCACCGCGTCCACGACCTGCGGGACCAAGGGGAACGTCGCGATCCGGCCGGTATGGCCGCCCGCCTCGTAGCCCTGCGCGACGATCGCGTCGACCCCCGCCTCCACCTGGCGCATCGCGTTGCGCACCGATCCCGCGAGCCCGATGACCTTCATCCCCTGTGCTCTCGCCAGCGGGACCGCCCATGAAGGGTCTCCCAGCCCGGCGGAGAGGATGGGGACGCTTTCGTCCAACACCACCTGGAACTGTTCTTGGATGTCGCCGGTAGCGAGCACGCTCTCCTGCTCGACCGGCGCCTCCGCCAAGTCGAACTCACGCAGGAGGTCCTTCACGAACGCGACGTGTTTGGGGTACTCGCGCTGCAAAAGCTCGCGGATTTGCGACCGGGAGTTCTCGGCCTGGCTCAGGCTCGCCGGGAAGAGCAGGTTGACCGCGAAGGGCTTGTCCGTGAGCCTCTTGATCTCCCGGATACGCTCGCGAATCTCGCCCGGCGTGAGGTTCGCGCCCCCCAAAACCCCGAGTCCGCCGGCGTTCGAGACCGCGGCGACGAGCGGGGGCGGGGTAGCGCGGCCGCGGGAGCCCATGCCGGCAAGGCAGACGGGGTATTCGACACCGAGCAGGTCGCACAGAGCCGTACGCAAAACGGGCCTGTTCGAGTCGCCTTGACCGGGCATGGCGCGAGTGTACCATAGCGCACATTCGCTTCTGTAAAGGAGTCGCCGCCGTGGTCAGCCCCACCTTCGACCTGAGTGGAAAAGTCGGCTTGGTTACCGGCGCAGGCAGGGGAATCGGCAAGGCGATCGCGCTCGCGTTGGCCGAAGCCAGCGCCGACGTCGTCACAGTCGCCCGCACGGGAAGTGAAATCGAAGCGACGGCCCAAGAGGTCCGGGCGCTGGGACGCCGCGCCGAGGCCATCGAGGCCGACGTCTCGGATCCGAAAGCCGTGGCGGAAATGTCGCGGCGGGCGCTGGAACGCTTCGAGCGCATCGACATCGTGGTGAACAACGCCGCCGCCGGCTTCTTTCAGCCGCTCATTCCGCTACCGGGCTACCGGCCCGATCTTCCAGGCTTCGACACGCCGACCACCGACGAAGAATGGCACGGCGCCCTGGGAACAACCCTGTCGGCGGCCTTCTACGTCTTGCGGGAACTGGGGCCCCAGATGCTGGAGCGCGGCAGCGGCCGGGTCATCAACGTGAGCTCGGTCATCACCACCCGCCTCAACCGCTTCAACTCGGCCTACGACGCGGCGAAGGGCGGGCTCGATACCTTCACCCGGAGCATCGCGAAGGAGTGGGCCCGCTACGGGGTCACCGTCAACGCCATCGCCCCGGGGCAGTTCTACACCTCGGCGTCGGCCCCGATGCACGAGGACCCCAGAGAGTTGGAGCAGCTGCTGAAGCGCATCCCGATGCGCCGCACGGGGGACCCGCGAGAGATCGGCGCGCTCGCGGTCTACTTGGCCTCCGACGCCGCCGGTTTCGTCACCGGCCAGGTGATCGGAGTCGACGGGGGCGAGTCCCTCTGACGGTGCCCAGGCCTGGCTAGCGCCTCGCGCCCCGCGGTTGCCCGCCGACGGCAAGGCGGGTAGGCTGGCCCCGTCATGAGCCGCACCTACAGCGTCATCGACTCCGACGGCCACGTCCTCGAGCCGCCCGACCTGTGGGAGCGCTACATCGACCCCGCCTACCGCGGCCGGGCGCCGGTCTTCACCACCGAGGAAAACGGCGCTGAGCACCTGACCGTCGAGACCGCGGTCTGGTCGCTGCCCCAGGGCTTCGGCGGGACGGGCAGCTACGGCGCGCCGCGCACGGAGGGGCCACTGCCCTACGTGGGCGGACGGCGCGGCGGCTTCGACCCCGACGCCCGCATCGTCGACATGGACGCCGAGGGCGTCGACGCCTCCTTCTCCTTTCCGACGCTCGGACTCTTCCTTTCGGGCCGCATCCAAGACCCCGGCCTCGGCGCCGCCGTCTGCCGCGCCTACAACCGGTGGCTCGCCGACTACTGCGCCGTCCATCCCGACCGCCTCTTCGGCCTCGCCATGCTGCCCCTCCAATCCGTCGACTTGGCCGTCGCCGAGCTCGAATACGCCCGGCGCGAGCTTGGGTTCGGGGCGGCCTTCATCCGTGCCAACCCCGTCGACGGACGCTACATCCACGACCCCGCCAACGACGCGATCTGGGCCGCGGCCCAGGACCTGGACGTCTCCATGGCGATCCACGTCGGCGGCGGAGTCCCCGGCCTCGGGGCCGACCGCTTCAAGACGGCCGGCGTCGCCCACGTCGTCTCGCACACCCTGGAGATGATGGCCGCATGCGCGGGACTCCTCATGTGCGGCGTCTGCGAGCGGTTCCCCAAACTCCGCTTCGCGTTCATGGAGTCGGGCGGCGGCTGGATCGCGGGGTGGCTCGACCGCATGGACCGCCACTACGAGCAGGAGTCGTGGAACGACGGCCTGATCTCGCAGAAGCCCAGCGAGATCTTCGAGCGGCAGGCCTGGATTTCCTTCGAGCCCATCGAGGGCAACCTCGCCCACCTCGCCGACTACGTCGGTCCGCACAAGATTCTCTGGGCAACCGACTATCCGCACGCCGATGGCTTCCCCGGCGCCCCGGATATGATCCGCCGCATGGACGGGCTCTCCGACGAAACGAAGCGCCGCATCCTGGCCGAGGGCGCGATCCGCTTCTACAACATGGGCGACCCCGCCAAGCTGATGGGCTAGCGGGACGAGGGAGAGACGATGACCCATCCCAAGCTCTGCATCGAGGTCACGGTCAACGAGGTCGTCCCCGTCGAGGATTACGCGGCGGTGCCGCTGACGCCGCGCCAGATTCTGGAAGACACCCTTGAGTGCGTCGAGGCCGGCGCCTCCATCATTCACATCCACGCCCGCGACCCCAAGACCGGAGCGCAGCGCTTCCAGGACGTTGAGATCTACAAGGAGACCTTTCAGCTCATCGCCGAGCACTGCGATGCCATCTGCTATCCCACGTGGCCGCCGCAGTCGGACACGCTGTTTGGCCTGAAGCGGTTCGCTCACGTCGTCGCGCTGGCCGAGGACCCCGACGTCGCGCTTCCGTTCATGGACGTGGATACGGGGGCCATGCTGCGCGGCAAGTACGACCGCGAGGCGAAGCGCTTCATCAACCCCGACCATATGTACGTCAACACGCACGGCGAGACGATCGAGACGCTGCGGAAGATGCAGGAGCTCGGCCTCAAGCCCCGGTTCGGGATGCGGGAGCTGGGCCACATCCGCCACCTGGAAGCGTTCATGGACATGGGCCTCCTCGAGGAGCCGCTGCTGCTGAAGTTTGGCTTCAACGACGACCTTCTCTACAACCTGCCGCCGGAGCCCCGCTCGATTCAGGCCTTCCTCGACTGGCTGCCCGGCGGGCTCGACTACGAGTGGTTCACCCAGAGCCAGGGGGCGAGCCACCACATCGTCAACAACTCCGCGATTCTGATGGGCGGCCACATCCGCACCGGCATCGGCGACAACCTCCTCTACGAGGGAAGGCCGATGAGCACCGCCGAGCAGGTGCGCCGGGTCGCCGAGGCGTCGCGCTCCCTGGGCCGCGATGTCGCCACGCCCGCCGAGGCGCGCCGGATCATGCGCCTCGAACCCTCCAAGACCAGCGCCGCGGCCTAGTCGGGCCGCCCCGCGCAACTCCGCCGGGGGAGCACCTTAACCTCCCTCCCTCTTGGGGGAGCACCTTAAGCCTCCCTCCCTCTGGGAGGGACTGTATAGACCGGGGACATCATTAACGGGTGTTCGGAGACATGGTTTACACCTGCTGCCGACAGACGAAGCGGCAGGAGGTGGACCATTCCTTGGCAGGAGGCATCCGTGGTGTCCTTGAGATACGAGTTCGTCAGACTGGCTGAGCGGGAGGGAGCGAACGTCCAGGAGCTGTGCCGCCGGTTCACGATCACGCCGCCCACCGCGTACAAGTGGCTAGGACGGTACGCAGCGGAGGGGAAGGCCGGCCTGGTCGATAGGTCGCGCCGCCCCCACCGCTCACCCCACCGGACCGCGGCGACGCTCGAGCAGGCCGTCCTCGAGATCCGCGATGAGCATCCCACCTGGGGAGGGCGCACCATCCACAAAGTGCTGCTCGACAGGCACGGCGGCCCGGTGCCCAGCCCGAGCACCATCACGGCGATCCTGCACCGGCACGACCGCATCGCTCCCGCCGAACGTGCCCAGCGCGACTGGCAACGGTTCGAGCATCCTCGCCCCAATGACCTCTGGCAGATGGACTTCAAGGGCCACTTCCCCACTGGCGACGGCCGGTGCCATCCCTTGACCATCATCGACGACCACTCGCGCTTTGCCCTTGGCTTGCAGGCATGCGCCGACGAGCGCACCCAGACGGTGCAGGAACGGCTGCGCGCCATCTTCCGCGTTTATGGCCTGCCCCACCGTCTGCTCATGGACAACGGCTCCCCCTGGGGCAGCGATACCGCCCACCCGCGCACCCCGCTCACCGTCTGGCTCCTGCGCCTCGGTGTCCGGGTGAGCCACGGGCGCCCCTACCATCCGCAGACCCAAGGCAAGGGAGAGCGCTTCCACCGGACGCTGAAGGCCGAGGTGCTGCAAGGCCGGCACTTCGCCGATCTCTCCGCCTGCCAGGAAGCCTTCGACCGCTGGCGCACGGTCTACAACACGGAGCGCCCGCACCAGGCATTGGGGCTGGAGGTGCCCATCAGCCGCTACGCACCCAGCCCGCGGTGCTTCCCGGAGACGCTGCCGCCGATCGAGTATGGCGACGGAGACCTGGTACGGAAGGTGGGAGATGAGGGGAAGGTGAACTTCAAGGGCCGGACGTTCAAGGTGGGAAGGGCACTCCGCGGCTACCCAGTGGCGCTCCGGCCGGCGGCATCGGACGGTGTCTGGAGCGTCTGGTTCATGACCCACCCTATCGCACAGGTGGACCTACGAGGCCCGGATCCCCTCGTGATGAGACACCCCAATGTGTAAACCATCTCTCCGAACACCCATAAACCATCTCTCCGGTCTTTACAGGGACTGAGGGCGGGCCCCTCCGGGAACCTCTTCTCCCCCCGGGAGAAGATTGAGATGAGGGGCCCCCTGATCACCGCCACCCGCCATCGAATCCGCCCACCCCTATCCCCCACCCGTAGGGGCGACCCTTGTGGTCGCCCAATCCTGACAACCGCCACTGGTTCTTCGAGGCGCCCTTGGCCACCTCTCCCAGGGCGGGGCATCACCCTAACCCTCCCTCTGGGGGGAGCACCTTAAGCCTCCCTCCCTCTGGGAGGGACTGAGGGCGGGCCCCTCCGGGAACCTCTTCTCCCCCCGGGAGAAGATTGAGATGAGGGGCCCCCTGATCACCACCACAGGCCACCAAGGCCCGCCGACCCTCCCCTGTAGGGGCGCGTCGCGACGCGCCCGCTCCCCAACCTCCTGCCACGCCGCCCTTGACAACCCCCAACCCCGTCCCCTACCATCATCAAAGAACATATGTTCCCTGGCCCGCCATCCGCGGACGCGCGGAACGGGCCACCAAGATCACCCAAAGGAGGACCCAGCCCGACCGACCACATACGCCCACTTCTCGGTGCGGCGCTATTAGTGGACACCGCCACCGTGGCGGAAGAGTCCATCCCGGCCCGTCCTCCCTACGGACCATAAGCCCGGAGGGTCGTCCCGCCTCTCGCCGGCCACTTGACGACGACCTGCCTCCGTAACCGCTACGGACGGCAAAGACCCCGCGCCGCCTCACACGCGGCCCGGGGGACCTATCCCCGTCTAGCCCACGGGGTGCGCGAACCGTCGGCCTTGCTTCACCCACCGTGGTGGACCGGACCGTCCGCTCCGTCATACCCGACGGCGCGCGCAACGACCGCCCCGCGTGGCCCGGCCCCCCAGGCCGTACAAATCAAAGAACGCCGCACCGAGAAACAACAGCCTAGCCAAGGCGGCCTCCTCCCCAAGGAGCGAGGCGAAGGGCCACCAACCCGGCGAAGGTCGCCGGACTCCGCGGTCTTGCTGTGCACACGCGGCGTGAAGGCGCGAGGACGGTCAGCCGCGCCGGCGGCCGGGCACCCGCTCGTCCGCGGGCGCGATGCGTGGTGAGGCGCCGACGCAAGGAACGGAGACCGCGAGTTCCAAGCGCCGCCGAACGGACGCTAGGGCTAGCGGCTCCGCTCGTGGGGGCGGCGCGCGGCTGCGGGGGTTCGCGCTATCTTCTAGAATGAAGCGACGCTGTTGCCTGGGCGGGGTGGAATGGTCGACGCGGTCCTCTCCATTGGCCTGCTCCTCGTCGTCGCGAAGATTGCCGAGGGGGTCTTCGCCCGCCTTGGCCTGAACTCGATCATCGCCTACACCGCCACCGGGGTGCTGCTCGGCCCCGTCGCGGGCATCGTCGAGCCGACCGAGGAATCGGCGCTGTTCTTGGGCGTCGGCGTCTTCGTCTTCTTCTTCCTCATCGGCCTCGACGAGGTCGATATTTCCGGCTTCGTCGCCACGATCCGGGGGCGGTTCTTCCTCGCCGCGACGGTCTCGGTGATCGTGCCCCTCGCCGCCTCGCTCGGCGTCGCGCTCACCGTCCTCGACCTGCCGTTCACCACGGCGCTGGCGCTGTCGGGCGTCCTTGCGCTGTCGAGCCTGGGCATCGTGGCCAAGGTGCTCGCCGACGAAGGACACCTGAAGGAACCGCTCGGCCTCGAGATCTTCACCACCGTCATCATTGCCGAGCTGATCGCCCTGCTCGTCGTGGGGTTCACCATCAGCGAGACCGGCCACGACGACCCGCCCGGCGTCGGCCAACTGCCCATCCTCCTGGGCCAGATCGTCGGCTTCGCGGTCGTCGCGTGGGTGCTGTCGGCGCAGATACTCCCTCCGGTGATCATCCTCCTGCAGCGCTTCCTGAGCGTCCCCCAGCTTCCCTTCGGCCTGCTGCTGGGCGGGCTCTTCCTCATGGTCGTCGCGGCCCATGAGATCGGCCTCCACGGCTCCATCGGCGCGCTGCTCTTCGGCGCGGCGCTCTCCGGGATGCCCCACCGGGTGCGGCTCGACATCATGCCCGGCTTGCGGAGCACAACAGAGGGCCTCTTCGTCCCGCTCTTCTTCGCCTCCGCCGGCCTCAGCGTCGACCTCTCCTTCACCGAGCTTTCGGCGGGGACGATCGCGGCGGTCGTGGCCGTGGCCGTGTTGGGCAAGGCCGCGGGGGCCTTCGCCGGGCCCTTCGCCGCCCGGCTCGACACCCCCTTCGCGCTGGGGATGGGCCTCATGGCGAAAGGCGTGGCCGAGATCGCGCTCCTGCTCGTCCTGTTCGAGACGGGAGCGATCTCTCAGGCCCTCTTCTCGCTTCCTGGTCATCATCATGTTCGGCTTCATCCTGGTGACGCCGACGGCGATCAGCGTCGCGATCAACAGGGCCAAGGCATCCGACGACCCCGTCATGCCCGAGGCGGCGACGCCCTCCTACGCCCGCTACGCCCTCGACACCATCACCGTGGCCGACATCCTGGACACCTCCCGGACCTACCCCGACTCCGACCTCTCCGTCCTCAGCTTCACCGAGCAGTGGATCGTCCCCCATCAGCACGACTACGTCGTCATCGACGACGGCGAGGTGGCGGGAGTCGCGTCCCTGACGCGGTTGCGCTTCCTTCCCAAGCGGACCTGGGCGAAGGCGAGGGTGCGGTCGCTGATGCGCCGCCGTGTGCCCGCGGCCTATCCCGACGAGACGATCGACGACGTACTCGAGCGCATGACCGACCACGCCTTGTCGGTGATCCCGGTCCTCGACCGGGAGTCCGGCCGGTTCCTGGGCTCGGTGACCAGCCAGGACATCCTGGGCCTGATCATGCAGGGGAAGCCGGCGGGGCATTGACGCCGGCGGCGCTCCGGTCACTGTCTGCAGGCTTGACCCTGTGGGGGGAAGCGCCTAGACTCGACGCGCGTTTACTTCTGGAGAGAAGCCGTTTTCGACGGCCATCCAACTGGCGCTCCGAGGCTAGGGCGTAGAAGGAAGGGACACCGATGGCGGGGTATGCCAAACACGAGGCCCAGGACTGGGCCTGGGAAAACCTGACCGGCGAGTGGACCACGCTCCCCACGCCGTTCACCCCCGACGACGAAATCGACGAGGCGGCCATCCGCCACAACATCCGCTACATCCGCAGCCTGGGCACCCGCGGCGCGGGATCGAGCTGGGGCATGGGCGAGTTCTGGAGCCTGACCGGCGACGAGCGCCGCAAGGTCATCGAGACCGTCGCCGACGAGGCCGCCGGCGAGTGGCCCATCGCCGCCCACGTCACCCACACCTCGCTCAAGGAAGCCACGAACCTCGCCGAGCTCGCCGAGTCCTCCGGCTACGACCTCCTCATCGCCGCCGCCCCCTACATGGTGACGAAGACCGAGAACCAGGTCGTCGACTTCATCACCGCCCTCGCCGAGCGGACCTCGCTGGCGATCATGTTCTACAACTCGCCGCAGTTCGGCATCGTGATGAGCCCGCAGGGCCTGAAGCGCCTCTGCGCCGTCCCCAACGTGGTCGGCGTCAAGGAGGCGAGCTTCAGCCAGCAGATCTCCATCGAGACCCACCTGCTCATCGGCAAGCAGGCGATCATCAGCACCCCCGACGAGTGGATCTTCCCCAAGGCGCAGCAGCTCGGATTCCGCCAGCAGGTCATCTTCGCCAACACCTCCGACTGGCGCTTCGACATGCCGGGCGCGAACCACTACGTGCAGTACATCGAGCGCGCCACCCAGGGCGACCTCGACCAGGCCCTCTACGAGACGCACCTGAAGGCGATCAAGCAGCTGAACGACAAGTGGTGGGGCCGCACCGTGCAGAAGTTCGGCGGCGCCCTCCCCGTCAGCATGGTCAAGTATTGGGGCCAGCTCATGGGACTGCGGCTGGGCCACGTCCGCCCCCGCTCCGCGACCTCGACGACGCCGAGAAGGACGAGTTGCTGCGGGAGCTCCGCGCCCTGCGGCCCGTGCCTGTGCGCACCGGCGACGATGCTCCGGCGGCGCCCACCCCGGTCGAGACGGCCTCGGCCAACCCTGAGCTGAGCCATCAGCAGGAGGCGCTCTCCAGGATCTACGTGACCGAGGAGCAGGCCCCGACGAACGGCAGCGCCCGCAACGGGGCCGCCGAGGCGCAGCCGCGGCCCAGCGGCATCACGTCGGAGTCGGGCATGATGCTGATGGTCAGCGTCCAGGACATGCCCGAGGCACTGGAGGCCGACCGAGGCGGCGCCGACATCATCGACATCAAGAACCTCCAGGAGGCGATGGTCGGCTCGGGGCACCCGCTGCTCGTGGAGCAGGTGCGGGCGCGCATCCCCGACGAGAAGCACGTCAGCGTCACCCTCGGCGTCGTGCCCAACCAGGCCGGCACCGTAGCCATGGCGGTCTACTCGGCCGCCAAGCTAGAAGCGACCTCGGTGAAGGTCGGCTTCGTGCGCTCCGACTACGACATGGCGGTCGAGGTGCTGCAGGAATCGAAGCGCGCCCTCGAAGGCAGCGAGACGAAGCTGATCGGCTCGCTCTTCGCCGACAACCACCTCTACGGCGGACTCGACCCCCTGCTCATGCCCCGTCTCGCCGAGGAGACCGGCTGCGACGGTTGGCTCATCGACACGCTGACCAAGGACGGGCGGAACCTCTTCGACTTCATCCCCGAGCCCAAGCTCCGCGAGATCGTCTTCGAGGGCAAGAAGGCCGGCATGAGCACGGCGCTCTCCGGCCATCTCCGCATGAGCGACATCGACGAGCTCGCCCGCATCAACCCCGACATCGTCGGCGTCCGCGGGGCGGTCTGCTCCAGCGGCGACCGCGGCCGCGCCGTCGCCTGGGAGTCCGTCGCCGAGTTCAAGCGCCAGCTTGACGCCCGCAAGAACGGCGAGGTCGACGTCCGCGCCGGCGAGGCGGCCGCCGCGAGCGGCTGGGTCGTCGTCGACGGTCGCGGGAAGAACTGCGCCGGCGTCATTGCCGCGCTCACCCGCCAGACCCAGGCCGACGGCTCCTCGCTCGTCGAGGCCATCATGGCCGACGCGCTCAACATCTACGACGTGATCACCTGGGCCGAGGAGGCGGGTCACCGCATCGTCACCCAGCGCAAGGACGGCGACGGCACGCTCCGGCTGCTCATCCAGCCCTTCGCCGGCGCAACCGCGCAGTGATCACGGAGAAGTCCGCGTAGCCTTGGCGAGTAGGGAGCAGCACCCTACGGGCGCTCACGCGCCTAGCGGCGCGCGCCCTCTCTCAAATCTCCCCCAGAGGGGGAGAGGGAAGACCGCCCCGCGCCACGCGTTTCCAACCTTCGACGGCAGTTGCGCAAGGGTTTCCCCCAAGGGGGAGAGGCCGGAGGGAGGCCGCCGATGATCCACATCCGCGACGTCTCCCGCGTGACCCACGCCGTCGCCGACCGCGAGGCCGCCCTCGCCCTCTACCGCGACGTCTTCGGCGCCGAGGTCTTCTACGAAGGCCCGCTGGCGCCCCGCGAGGGGGACGTCACGCTGCTGACCCTCGCCGACACCTGCATCGAGCTCGTCGATCCGTTCGACCTGGGCGAGGGGCCGCGGTCCTTCCTCGAACGCTACGGCGGTTTCCTGCGATCGTTCGCCTTCCAGGTGGACGACGCCGCCGAGGCGGCGGATCACCTGCGCGCCGCCGGCATCGGGGTCGTCGAGGAGTCTTCGGGCCACTGTGTTGCCGACCCTGCGCGCACCTTCGGTACGACCATCGAGTTCAGCGACGCCGTCCTCCCCAACGACCCCCGCCGCGAGCCGGGGTTCTACGAGCGGACGCTCGAAGGCGGGAATGCGCTGGGAGCGCAGCGGCTCTGGTCCATCACCCTGCTCGCCGACGACCTCGACGCGGTGGGCGACCTCTTCGGCGGCGTCCTGGGTGGCGTCTTCATCGGAGGGCGCACCAACGGCATCTACGCGACCGCGTCACACTTCTACGTCTACGAGCGGGCCCGCATCTCGATCCTGAAGCCGCGCAGGGACAACAATGTCCTCTCGTCCGTCATCGACCGGCAGGGAGGCCAGGGCCTGCACACCCTCGCCATCATCGTGCGCGACCTCGAGGAGTCGGGGCGCTACCTCCGGTCCAAGGGAATCGGGCTCCTGCCCGACAAGGCCCTGCGCCACACGGTGCACCCGCGCTCCGGACTCGGCACACGCCTCCTCCTCATGCCCCGCCCCGACCCCGACGACCCCGACTACAACTGGGTCGACCCGGAGCTGGCGACGAGCCTGTTCTAGCGGGGACCGCTCCCTCCGCGCCCCCGCATCGTGTACCATGAGCGCCGCTGCGTGTCCTGGCCCCGCGGCACGGGCCGGCGGGACGCTTCAACCCCGGAGGAGTCTACCCATGGCGCAAGTCCGACCCATCAAGCACGGCCCTTACATGATCACCGGCGTGGAGAAGATCACCGACTCGTCGGGCAAGAACGAACTCTCCCTGGAAGGCATCGCCGACGACAGCGGCACGGTCTTCCTCTGCCGCTGCGGCCAATCGGCCACCAAGCCCTTCTGCGACGGAACGCACGCGAGCGTAGGTTTCGAGAGCGACGTCACCGCGTAGGCAGGTCTACCCCGTCTCGAACGCCCCTCTGAGCGCGGCGGCGACCTCGTCGATGGCCTCCTTGGCCTTGTCGACGGCGGCGTGCCAGCCGAAGAAGCCGTGCGCCATGCCGGGGTATTCGCTGTAGGTGACGGCAACCCCGGCGTCGCGGAGCGCGTCGGCGTAGGCGCGGCCCTCGTCGCGGAGCGGGTCGTACTCGGCGGTGATCACCAGCGCCGGGGCCACGCCCGCCAGGGTGTCGGCGCGCAGGGGGCAGACGTAGGGGTGGTCGGCGTCGGCGGCGTCGGCGAGGTAGTGGTCCCAGAACCAGGCCATTGCGGCCTGCGTCAGGCCCGGCCCCTGGCCATTCTCGACGTAGGACGGGCGGGTGAAGTCCCGCTCGATGACGGGGTAGATGGGCACCTGGAAGACGAAGTCCGGGCCGCCGCGGTCGCGGGCCATGAGGGCCACGGCGGCGGCGAGGTTGCCGCCGGCGCTGCCGCCGGCGACGGCGGTCCGCGATGTATCGACGTCGATCAGGCGGGCTTGGTCGTGGGTCCACTTGGCGGCGGCGTAGCAGTCCTCCGGCGCGGCGGGGAACTTGTGCTCCGGCGCCAAGCGGTACTCGACGGAGACGACGACGCACTCCGCCGCGTTGGCGAGCAGCCGCGCCGTTGCCTCGTAGCCCCAGATGCTGCCCACGACCCAGCCGCCGCCGTGGATGAGGACGAGCGCGGGGAACGGCCCGTCGCCCGCGGGGGTGTAGACGCGGACGGGGACGCCGCCGTTGGGGCCGGGCGCCTCGAACATCTCGACGCGGGCGACCATGGGAGCGAACGGCGTCGGGGCGGCGTCGCCGCGTCCCCGGGCTTCGACGGGCGTCTGTTCCTCGTAGGAGGGCGCGTCGGCGCGCTGCATCGCTTCGAAGAGGGCTACGACTTGCGGGTCAAGGGGCACGTCTTACTCCTAACACCCGCCTCATCTCAAGGCGGCGCGGTTGAAAACTCGTTCTAGGCGAGCGCCTGCTTCATGGCCGCCGCGATCTCGTCGAGCGCCTCCATGCCCATGTCGATGGCGTGCCACATGGTGACGAAGCCGTGGGGGACGCCGGGGTAGTCGTGGTGGACGACGGAGACACCGGCCTCCTGCAGGGCGCGGGCGTAGACGGCGCCCTCGTCGCGCAGCGGGTCGTACTCGGCGGTGATCACCAGCGCGGGCGCCGCCTTGGCGAGGTGCTCGGAGTAGATCGGCGCGACGTGGGGATGGGTCGTCTCCGACGGGTCGTTGAGGTACTGGTCCCAGAACCACTGCATCATCGCGCGGGTCAGGATGGGACCGTCGGCGCGGTCGCGGTACGACTGGTTGTCGAAGTCGGCGGCGATCACCGGGTAGATCGGGACCTGGAGGGCGATGTCGGGGCCGCCGCGCTCGGCGGCCATGACGGCGGCGCAGGCGGTGAGGTTGCCGCCGGCGCTGTCGCCGGTGACGCCGAGCCGCGAGCCGTCGCCGCCGAGGTCGGCGCCGTGGTCGCGGGCCCAGACCACGGCGGCGTAGGCGTCCTCGGCGGCGGCGGGGAACTTGTGCTCCGGCGCGAGGCGGTAGTCGACGGAGACGACGATGCAGCCGGACTTGTTGGCGAGTTGGCGGCAGACTCCGTCGACCATCCAAAGGTCGCCGATGACCCAACCGCCGCCGTGGTAGTAGACGATGATGCCCGAGCCGGTTTCGTGGTCGATGGGCCAGTAGATGCGGACGGGAATGCCGCCGCCGGGGCCGGGTATGGTGTCGTTGAGGATCTGACCGACACCGGGGGCGGCGGGTTTGGGGCCCGCCGCGGAGAAGGCGCGGGCGTCGCGCGGGCTGAGGGTGTCCATAGGCGGGCGGTTGAGCGCCGCCATGGCGTCGACGACGCGCTGCGCTTGGGGATGAAGCGGCACGGGCGCCTCCTTGGTTGAAGGTGGGGCGCACTATAGCACGCGGCGCTTCCGGGCTGACACGAGCCTTCATGGTTGACCCCCAAGAGGGCGCTTGCTAGGCTCGCCGAGCCCGTCCCGGGGACGGGGGAGGCGAAAGGAGCCGGATGCGGTCGATTCTCGAAGGGATGCGCGTCATCAGTTGGACGGTCGGCGCGACCGGGCCGATGGCGGCGACGATCCTGGGCGACATGGGCGCCGAGGTGATCAAGGTCGAGGACCCGCGCGTCGGCGACATGGCCCGCACGCTGAACCGCGCCCACGGGGTGAACCTGAAGATGCCGGCGGGCAGCAGCCTGATCTGGGAGAAGAACAACCGCAACGCCCGCGGCATCGCCCTGAACCTCAAGACGCCGAAGGGCCTCGAGGCGATGTACCGGATCGTCGAGAAGTCCGACGCCCTCATCCAGAACTACCGCGCGGGGGCGGCGGCGCGTCTGGGCATGGACTACGAGACCCTGCGCGAGATCAACCCCAAGCTGGTCTACGCCTCCTCGACGGGCTACGGGCACAAGGGGCCGTACGTCGACCGGCCCAACCTCGACACGGTGACGTTGGCGGCGAGCGGCAACATGACGCTGGCGGGCGGCCCCGACGCTCCGCCGGTGAACAACTCCGGCATGGCCGACCAGATGGGCGCGGTCTGGCTCGCCTTCGGCGCCGTCGCCGCCCTGCTCGCCCGCGAGCGCCACGGCTTCGGCCAGGAGGTCTTCTCCTCCGGGCTCGGCGCGATGATCAACCTCCAGTCGATCGCGGTGCTCTCCCGCGCCGCCACCGGCCAGGGGCCGGGTCACCAGGACCGCGCCGACGCCAGGAACCCGCTCGCCAACTGGTACCGCTGCAAGGGCGGACGTTGGATCGTGCTCGCCCTCGTCCAAGGCGACCGCTATTGGCCGACCCTGTGCAAGGCGCTGGGCCTGCCCGAGCTGGAGCATGACCCCCGGTTCGTCACCCTCCTCGACCGCGAGGAGAACAACCGGGAGCTCATCGCGATCTTCGACGCGAAGTTCGCCGAGCGCACCTACGAGGAGTGGGACGCCGCCTTCCAAGCCGCCGGCGACCTCATCTACACCCGCATCAACAACATCGCCGACCTGGAGGACGACCCGCAGGTCATCGCCAACGACTACATCACGGAATGGGACCACCCCCGCTTCGGCAAGATGAAGGTCCCCGGCTTCCCGGTGCAGTTCAGCGAGACGCCGCAGAGCCTCCGGCTCGCCGCCCCGGAGCTCGGCGAGCACACCGAAGAAGTCCTCCAAGAGTACGGCTACACCTGGGAAGACCTGCAGGAGATGAAGGCCGAAGGAGCGATACTCTAGGCGTGGTCCGCTCCGCTTGCCCGCACGGACATATGGACGCATAATGTCTTTACCCCTCAGGTAAAGGCATATGCGGATCGAGTTCGCCAGCAACAAGCTCCGCAAATGCTATGAGAAGCAGGCCACAGCCATTAGGCAATGGGGCCGCGACGTAGGAGTGCGTTATCGGCAGATCGTAGACACGATCGAATCGGTAGAACTCTTCGAGGACCTCTACAAGTACCGTTACCTGCGCCTTCACGTCCTGCGCGGAAAGCGAGCCGGGCAGTATGCGATAACGATCTTGGGACCACACCGTCTAATCCTTGTGCCGGAAGAGGACGGCCGCACAGCCGTAATCGAGGATGTGGTGGACTACCATGACTAGCAGCAAAGCCTTCTACTCCGACACGCCGACTACGCCCGGCGAGATTCTCCTCAACGAATTGGAGGAGATCGGCATGAGCCAGCAGGAGTTGGCTCGGCGCATGGGGCGGCCGGCACCAAAGATCAACGAGATTATCAAGGGCACAAAGCGGGTCACCCAAGACACGGCATTGCAGCTCGAACGGGTTCTCGGCATCCCCGCCCATGCGTGGATGAACCTGGAGACGAACCGTCGCCTCACCGAGGCTCGCATTGCGGAGCGGCCTCGGCTCGCGGAGCACACGCCGGTTCTCAAGCAATACCCCGTGCGCGAAATGGAGAAGCTCGGATGGATTGAGCAGTATACGGATCCTGTCGATCGGGTACGTGAATTGCTGACATTCTTCGGTGTCGCCTCGCCGGACAGCATTGAGGAACCGTCGTTGGCGGGAGCCTTCAGGATCACGGGCAAGAAGAGCCGGGTCTCCAAGGAGTCCTTGGCAGTGTGGTTACGTAGAGGCTTGATCGAAGGACAACGGGTCGAGACCGCGGCATTCGATGCCTCGAAGTTCAAGCAAGCACTGCGGAGGATCCGGGACGACTACACGACGACGGGGGTGCCGACGGCGCTCCCTGCGATGCGAAACCTCTGCGCGGAGGCCGGCGTCGCGCTTGTGGTCGTGAAGGAGCTGCCCAAGATCGGCGCCAACGGCGTAACCCGCTGGTTAAGTCCACGCAAGGCCATGATTCAAATGTCGATCCGGTGGCGATGGGAGGACATCTTCTGGTTCACCTTCTTCCACGAAGCAGATCATGTTCTTGGTGGAAGGAAGAAGTTCTACATCGATTGGAGCACCGGCGGCGACAAGAACGATGACGAGCGCAGAGCCGACCGGTTCGCGGGCGACTTCCTCTTGCCTCCAGCAGAGTACGCCAAGTTCAGCAAGGGCGATCCAGGAAGTGCCTATGCGGTCGAACAGTTCGCTCGATCAATGCGCGTGTCGCCGGGCGTTGTCGTCGGGCGTCTGCAGCATGACAAGGTGATTGGATATCAGAACCTCAATAGTCTGCGTTCTCGCCTCGTCTGGGCCGAGTAGGGCCATGGCCCGCCGCGCACGGGAGCGATACTGTAGGCGTGGCTGATTTCCCCAGAGAGGTGCCAGCCGAGCTGCTGCACGAGGCCGTGGAGGACATCGTGCGCTTCGGGCTCGGCGAGGACGGCGCCGACGACGACGTCACCACGCGGGTGCTCATCGATTCGAAAGAGTTGGGCACGGGCCGGTTCGTGGCCAAGGCCTCCGGCATCGTGGCCGGGCTGCCCGCCGCGTCCGAGGTCTTCCACCAAGTCGACGAGGGGCTCGGCTTCACCTCGGAGACGCGCGACGGCGCAGCGGTGGAGGAAGGTCAAACGCTGGCGGTCGTCGAGGGGCGGCTGGGGTCGATCCTCGCCGGCGAGCGGCTGGCGCTAAACCTGTTGCAGCGCCTGAGCGGCATCGCGACGCTGACGGCGGCCTACGCCACCGCGGTCGAGGGCACCGGCGCGCGCATCCTCGACACGCGTAAGACGACGCCGGGCCTCCGGCTGCTCGAAAAGTACGCCGTGCGGGCGGGCGGCGGCCACAACCACCGCCTCGGACTCGCCGACGCCGTTCTCATCAAGGACAACCACATCGCGGCCCTGCGGCGTGAGGGGCTGAGCCTGGGCGAGATCGTCGAGCGGGCGCGGGCCAAGGCGCCCCCCGGCATGACGATCGAGATCGAGGTCACGACGCCCGCTGAGGCGGACGAAGCGGCGGCGGCCGCGCCCGACCTCATCCTGCTCGACAACATGGACCCGCCGCGGCTCGCCGAGGCGGTCCGCGCCGTCGCCGGGCGGGCGAAGACGGAAGCCTCCGGCGGCGTGACCCTCGGGACGGCACGGCAAGCCGCCGAGGCCGGCGTCGACTTCATCTCCGTCGGCGCGTTGACGCACTCGGCCCCGGCACTCGACATCAGCCTCATGGTGGAATAGAAGGGCGAGGCTCGCGGCGCGGGAGGGGGCGGATTTCGATGACCCGCGGGTGGTTGTGAGGGGGCCCCTCATCTCAATCTTCTCCCGCGGGGAGACCTTTGCGTAACCTTGAAGCGAGTGGAGGAGCAGCGCCCTGCGGGCGCTTGCGCGCCTGACGGCGCGCGCCCTCTCTCAAATCTCCCCAGAGGGGGAGAGGGAAGACCTCCCGGCCCCACCCGTCTTCCAACCGGCGGCGGCAGTTGTGCAAAGGTCTCCCACGGGAGAAAAGGTAGGACCTCCCAGCCCCCCACCTCCGACGCGCCTGATGGCGCGCCCTCCCTCAGTCCCTCCCAGTAGGGAGGGAGGGTTAAGATGGCGACTGCATGAGGTGTTCGGGGGTGGGAAGGCGCGGCCCCGGAGACCACCCCCAGGGCAACCACAAGGGTTGCCCCTACAGGGATGATCCCCTGCGGGCGCCGCAGGTTACGCAAGGGTCTCCGTGGGGAGAGGGCGTACCGCCCGCGGGTGGGCAGCCGCTGCGCCGTTGTATGATGCGCCGGATTCTCCCCAGGGAGGTTGGGCATGTCCCCATCGAGAGAAGTCGGACTCGTCGTGTCGGGCGTCAAGGGCGACCTGGCCAAGGTCGCGGAGCAGGCGAGGATGGTCGAGCGCGCCGGCTACCACGGTGTCTACTCCACCGAGTCCGGCATCGGGAGCCTGGCGCTGTGTCTCCATATGGCGCTGGCCACCGAGCGGGTGCGGGTCGGCTCGGCAATCACCAACTTCTACCTGCGGCATCCCGCCATCTGCGCCCAGGAGACCTCATACATCAACGAGATCTCCGGAGGCCGGATGGACCTCGGCTTGGGGACGGCCCACCAGCCGACGAACGAGCCGCGCGGGATCGACATGTCGAAGCCGCTTACCGCGCTGCGCAACTACGTCGCGGCGATGGAGGCCGAAACGTGGGGCGACCCCAGCCTCTACATCGGCGCGCTCCGCCAGAAGATGACGGCGACGGCGGGCGAGATCTCCGACGGCGCATTCTCAACATGATCCCCAAGAGCTTGCTGCCCAAATGGGTGGACGCGCTGCAAGCGGGCGCGGCGCGGCGCACGGACGGCAAGGCCACGGCGAAGACCTGCCTCTTCCTCGGCTGCGCCATGTCGGAGAACGTCGAGGAGGCCCGCGACGTCGCCCGCGCCGGAGTGGCCTTCTACCAGCGTCTCCCCTTCTACCAGGCGCTGATGGACGAGGCGGGCTACGGCACCGAGGCGCGGACCTGCGGCGCGGCGTTGGCACGCGGCGACCAGCAAGCCGCCCTCGCCGCAATCAGCGACGAGATGGTGGACGAGCTCTACCTTGCCGGCACACCGGCCCAGATCAAGGCCGGCATGGACGAGTACTTCGACCAAGGCGCCGAGCTGCTGATTCTCTCCACCCGCGCCGCCTCCGACCGCATCCCCGACGCCTTCGAGAACACCTGCGCCGCCCTCGCGCCAGGCGGCTAGGCGTAAAATAGCAAGAAGAATTTTCTTCCGCGGTCGTTTGTCACTTCGAAGATGGGCAAGCACCAAGGACTTGCATCCACCGGACGCCGCCATGCCCGCAAAGAAACACAAAGCTAGCGACTACCTCAAGACGCCCGAGGAGATCGCCGCGTACCTGAACGCGGCGATTGATGACATGGACGGCGACCCACGCTTGCTGATGAAGGCGTTTCGCAACGTCGCCGAGGCACGGGGCGGCGCCTAGCGGAGAGCCACCCTGCGGGCGCCCGCGCGCCTGCGGCGCGCGCCCTCTCTCAATCTCCCCCAAGGGGGAGAGGCCGGAAGGGACGGGCGATTCGCGAATCGCCCCTACAGGGGAGGGGAGAAGACCCCGCCCACACCCCCTGGGCAACCACGAGGGTTGCCCCTACATGGACGATCCTCCACCGGCTCCAAGGGCTGTGCAAGGGTCTCCAAAGCGGGCGCGGCCGGAGGGGGATCGCCACCGCCCCCCGTCGGGTAGAATGGCGGGCATGAGAGGGAGGCTGCCATGGAGATGCGGGTAAGCGAGAAGAAGACGTTCGACGTCGGGGGCCTGAGCTTCACGGTGCTGCACCGCGAGCTTGGCGAAAAGGACGGGGGCGTGAGCATCGAGATCTACGGCGACGTCGAGGGCGAGCGCACCCAGGTGCTGCGCTTCGACTGCTTCCGCAACGAGCCGCACTATCACATGCCGCCCAGCGTCCCGGGCCAACTGGACCTCGATGCCAAGGAAATCGGCGACGCGCTGGACTGGTCGATGCGGCAGATCAGCGAGCACCTCCCCGAGATGATCCAGACCGCCGGCTTCATCGACCTGGCGAAGACCGTGGACCGGGACGCCCTGCGCGCCGAGGCGCCGGACCGCGTGCGCGAGGCGATCGCGGCGACCGCCGGCTCGATCTAACCCGGCGGAGGCGATGGGCCGGCCCTTCGTATTCGTCACGCGCCCCGTCTTCGACGAGGCCCTCGACCTGCTTCGCGCCGCCGCCGAGATCGAGGTCTGGCCCCAACCCCAGCCGCCGCCCTACGAAGCGCTGCGCGAGCGGGCGGCGCACTGCGACGGCCTCTTCTCGCTGCTGACCGACCGCATCGACGCGCCGCTCCTCGACGCCTCGCCGAACCTCCGCGTGGTCAGCAACATGGCCGTCGGCTACAACAACATCGACGTCCCCGCCGCCACGCGCCGCGGCGTCTACGTGGGCAACACCCCCGGCGTCCTCACCGAGACCACCGCCGACCTCGCCTTCGCGCTGTTGCTCGCCCTGGCGCGCCGCGTCTCCGAGTCGGAGCGCTTCGTCCACCGCGGCGAGTGGACGACCTGGGGCCCGATGGACTTCCTCGGCGCCGACGTTCACGGCGCGGCACTCGGCATCGTCGGCATGGGGCGCATCGGCGCGGCGGTGGCCCGCCGGGCCGCCGGATTCGGCATGCGCCTGCGCTACACCTCCCGGACGCCCAAGCCCGACGCTCCGGGCGAGCCCGCCGACCTCGACACACTGCTCCGCGAGTCGGACTTCGTCTCGCTCCATGTCCCGCTCTCCGAGGAGACCCGCCACATGATCGGCGAGCGGGAGTTGTGCCTCATGAAATCCACCGCCTACCTGATCAACACGTCGCGGGGCGAGGTCGTCGACCCCAAGGCGCTGTACAAGGCGGCGGAGTCGGGGCGCATCGCCGGCGCCGCCCTCGACGTCACCGAGCCCGAGCCCATCCCCACGGGCGACCCGCTCCTCACCCTCGACAACGTCCTGGTGACGCCGCACATCGGCAGCGCGAGCCGGGCGACGCGCCTGAAGATGGCCGATATGGCGGCGCGCAACATCGTCGCCGTCCTCGAGGGCGGGGCGCCGCCTCACTGCGTGAACCCGGAGGCGGGGCCGCAGCGGTAGGCGGGGCTAGGTGAAAGTCACTAGCCGGGGTGACTGACCGCCAGGCGCCGGGCTACGATAACCTGTGGAGGTTGCGAGGGGGCCCCTCATCTCAATCTTCTCCCCTGGGGAGAAGAGGCAAGACCTCCCCACACGCCCCCTCCGACGCGCCCTGGGGGCCGTGCCCTATCTCAAATCTCCCCCAGAGGGGGAGAGGCTTAAGGGGGCGGCCTTACGGAGTGATGGGCTTCGAAAACCTGTGGTGGTTGGGAAGGGGCCCCTCATCTCAATCTTCTCCCGGGGGAGAAGAGGCAAGACCTCCCAGCCCTACACCTCCGACGCGCCTGACGGCGCGTGCCTGCCCTCAGTCCCTCCCAGGGGGAGGGAGGTTTAAGGTGGTCCTCGGAGGGGGAGAGGCCAGGGCGAACGCGGGGGCGTATACTCCCCCCATGAGCACGGCGTCACGGCCGCTGATCGCGGTGACGATGGGGGACGCGGCGGGGATCGGTCCCGAGATCGTCGTGAAGGCGCTGGCCGAGAGCGGCCTGCGCGAGCGTTGCCGCCCCGTCGTGATCGGCGCATCCTGGGCCATCGACGAAGGGGCCGCGCTCGTCGGAGCCGGCCTGCGGCCGCGGGCCATCGAGCGGGTCGAGGACGCGGACCCCGCGCCGGGGGTCGTCGACGTGCTCGACCCCGGCATCCTCGCCCCCGGCAACGTGGTGACGGGCACGGTGACCGCGGCGGCGGGCCGCGCCTCGGTCGAGTACATCGAAGAAGCTGCGCGGCTGGCGCTGGCGGGCCGCATCGACGCGATGGCCACCGCGCCGATCAACAAGGAGGCCGTCCAGGCCGCCGGCTACCACGGCGACATCGGCCACCAGGAGATCCTGGGCCGGATGGCCGGCTCCGAACTGACGGCGACGCTGCTCATGACCCGGGGCCTGCGCGTCGCCCACCTGAGCACCCACAAGCCGCTCATCGACGCGGCGCGCTTCGTCACGCGTGAGAACGTGCTCGCCAAGCTCATGCTCACCTACGACAGCCTGCGGCAGTGGGGCCTCGACAGCCCGGTCATCGCCGCCGCGGCACTCAACCCGCACGGCGGCGAGGGCGGCCTGCTGGGCCGCGAGGAGATCGAGGAGATCGGCCCCGCCGTCGAGGACGCGCGGGCGCGGGGCGTCGACGCGCGGGGGCCGTACCCGGCCGACTCCGTCTTCTACCGCGCCATCGCCGGCGAGTTCGACGCCGTCCTCGCCCTCTACCACGACCAGGGGCACATCGCGATCAAGGTGCACGGCTTCGAGGACAGCGTGACCGTCACCATGGGCGTGCCCTTCATCCGCACCTCGGTCGACCACGGCACGGCCTTCGACATCGCCGGCAAGGGCGTCGCCAACCACACCAGCCTCGTCCGCGCCATCGAGACCGCCGTCGACCTCGCCGCCGGCCGCCTCGCGCCAACAACGGCGCGCTAGGGCAGCCTAGTTGAACACGCCCTCTTCGCGGAGGGCGGCGAGTTCCCGTTCCGAAAGGCCGATGAGGTCGCCGAAGACGTAGTCGACGTGCTCGCCGAACATCGGCCCGTGCCGGGCGGGGCCGACGGGCGTTTCCGAGAGGACGAACGGCGGGCGCACCGGATGGGTGAGGCCGATCTTGGGGTGCTCGACTTCGAGGAAGGCGCCGCGCGCCGCGAGATGGGGGTCGGCGAAGAGCGAGGCGGCGTCCTGCGACTCGGCGGCGGGGACGCCGGCCCTCTGCAGCCGTTCCGCAAGACCGGCAGCGTCCTGGTCCCGCGTCCACGCCCCGATGCGGGCGTCGAGGTCGGCGCGGTTCCGCCGCCGCGACTCCATGCCGGCGAAGCGGGGGTCGGCCTCCCAGCCCTGCCCGGCCACGGCGCAGAGGGCGCGCCACTCGTCCTCGCCGGACACGGCGATACTGACCCAGCGGTCAGCGCCGCGGCAGGGGTAGCAGTCGTGCGGGGCCATGACGTCGTCCTCATTGCCCCTGGGCGCGGGGACGTCGCCGGTCATGAAGTAGCCAAGGAGGGCGCTGCCGATGGTAGCGCTGATCACCTCGCGGGAGGAGAAGTCGACGTACTGGCCGCGCCCGGTACGCCGGCGGTCGTAGAGGCCGATGAGCGCCGCGAGGGTGATCGATGTCCCCAGCCGCATGTCGATGGAGTCCCAGAGCTCGGTGGTGGGGCCGTCCCGGTAGCCGGTGATCCCGCCTAAACCGCCGAGCGCCCCAAAGGTTGTGGCATAGCCGGGCATGGCGCGTTCGGGGCCCGTCTGCCCGGCGGTCGATGAGGAGACCATGACGAGGTCGGGGCGGGCTTGGCGCAGCGTCCCGTAGTCGAGGCCGAACTTGTCGAGGGTGGCGGGGCGGAAGTTCTCGACGGCGAGGTCGCAGAGGGAGACAAGGCGCAGCACCAACTCCTTCGCCTTGGGTTGGCGGAGGTCGAGGCGGATGCTGAGCTTGCCCAGGTGCATGTCGTTGAGGTTGGGCGAGGCGTCGATGTCGTCGACCAGGGTGTAGTAGCCGCGTCTGGCGATGTCGAGGCTGCGCGCCGACTCGACCTTGATCACCTCGGCGCCGAGCAGCGAGAGATAGAGCGTGCTCAGCGGCCCCGACGCCGCCCACGAGAAGTCGAGGACGCGCACGCCGGCAAGCGCCTGCTTCGGGGCCTTCGCGTTCGACTCGTTCGTGTCAGTCATGTTCTTCACATCGCGCCGGCGGAGCGGAGCGCGTCGAGGTCGCCGGGGGAGAGGCCGAGGTGGTCGCGGTAAACGAGGTCGTTGTGCTCGCCGAGCAGCGGTGCGGGACGCGCCATCCGCCACGGCGTCGCGGAAAACTGGTAGGGCGCCGATGGGTAGGGGAAGCGCCCGGCGGCGGGGTGGTCGGCCTCAACGAAGAAGCCGCGAGCCGCCATCTGGGGGTCCTCGGCGATCTCCTTGGCGTCGTAGAAGGGGCCGACGGGGCAGCCGCCGGCGTAGCAGGCGTCGTAGATGGCCCGCTTGGTCTGCGACGCCGACCACTCGGCGATGATCGCGTTGCATTCCGCGCCGTTGCGGATGCGCTCGCCGCGCTCGGCGAAGCGGGGGTCGGCGGCGAGGTCGGGGCGGTCCATGATGTGGGCGAGAGCCGCCCAGTGGTTGTCCTCCGTGGGCCGCAGCACGACGTAGCCGTCCTTGGCGGGGAAGAGCCCGCCGAACTTGTAGAAGCGGTTGTCCCGCGTCGTGACCAGGCCCTCGGACTCGTAGGTGCACATCGTCACGCGGTTGAGCGACAGGTTCGCCTCCTGGCGCGACACGTCGACGAGCTGCCCAACGCCGTGGATGTCGCGCGCGAGCAGGGCCGCCATGGTGGCCACCGCCGACGTCACGCCCGCATCGCAGTCGCCGGCGTGGCCGCCGAGGCGGAGGGGCGGGGCGTCGGGGAAGCGCTCGCGGCCCAGGCCGCCGGGCAGGAGATAGCCCTCGCCCCCGGCCTGGCAGACGTTGAGCTCGTGGCCGGGGGCGTCGGCCTTGGGGCCGCTCGACCCGTAGGGCGTGACGGCGGTGACGATGAGCCGTTCGTTGCGGGCGTGGAGCGTATCGAAGTCAAGGCCGAGCGCGGCGGCCCGCGACGGCGCGAGGTCGTGGACGAAGACGTCGGCATCGTCGAGGAGGCGCAGCAGCACGTCGCGGCCTTCCGGCACGGCGGGGTCGAGGGTCACGCCGAGCTTGCTGGTGTTGACGTAGAGGAAGAGGCTGCTCGTCTCCGGGTCGGGCTCGCCGCCGGCAAAGGGGCCGTAGGTGCGGGCCGCGTCGCCCGACGGCCGCTCGATCTTGACCGTCTCGGCGCCCATGTCGGCCAGCAGCTTGGCGCAGTACGGCCCCGCGACGAACGAGGCGTACTCGACGATCTTGACGTCGTGCAGGGCGGAGGGCGGCATGGTCACGCGACAGGGAAGGGACGGCGGCGCCAGTATAGCAGCGGCAGTCGGAACGCTAACGGAATCACCACCTTTGCGCGAATGACGGGTGGGGGGACTTCGATAAGGCGTAATGGTTGCGAG
Source organism: Dehalococcoidia bacterium (assembly GCA_964291475.2). Taxonomy (GTDB): domain Bacteria; phylum Chloroflexota; class Dehalococcoidia; order SHYB01; family SHYB01; genus DAOUKH01. The sequence continues at coordinate 38,959 of OZ220076.1, forward strand.
GGGGCCCCTCATCTCAATCTTCTCCCCCTGGGAGAAGAGGCAAGACCTCCCGACCCCGCCGACGCGCCCCGTGGGCGCGTGCCCTCTTTCAGTTTCCCCCAGAGGGGGAAATGTTTAAGGTGCTCCCCCTCCCGGGGGAGGGTCAAGGTGTAGAACCCGCCCTGGCAGTCGGGAGACTGCGGGCCTCGGCTTGCTTCGCTGGGATCGAGTCGGAGGGCGATTCACGAATCGCCCCTAGAGGAGGCTGTGCACCTCAAGGGCCTTTGGCGGTTGTGAGGGAGCCCCTCATCTCAATCTTCTCCCGTGGGGAGAAGAGGCAACGCCTCCCGGCGCGGCGAGGGCCCAGAGGCCGATCAACGAGGCCCAGATCAGCGTGGCGAAGCCGACGTGCAGGATGCGCAGGCTGTCGGGGAAGGTGGTGACCACGGCCACGAGCCCGGCGGCCCCCTGTGCCACGACGAGAACCACGAGGGCCGCGCTGAGGCCCGTCGCCAAGGGCGGGCCGCCGGAGCGCCGGACGGCGAACGCGACGACGACCGCCGTGATGAACAGCACGATGCCAAGAGCGCGGTGGAAGGTGTGGAGCCACGTGGCCATCGTCGTGGAGTCGGCGGCGCAGAAGGGGATGTTGAGGCAGCCGGGGCCGGTCTGCGTGGCCACGGTGGAGCCGCCGACCATGATCGCGCCGGCGGCGACGAGCACGGCGGCGCGGGCGGGGAGATCGAACGCCGAAGCGCCGCCGTTCCGCGTCAGAATCCGAAGGCCCGAGGCAGTGAGCAGCGCGAGGATGGTCATCGCCATCGTCAGGTGCACCATGATGATGAACTGGGGAAGCTCGGCCAGCACCGCGACCCCGCCGATGATCGCCTGGATGAGGATCAGGGCCGCCGCGATGAGGAGAAAGAGGGCCGGCGCACCCATCTCGGCGCGGCGCGGGAAGGCGAGCGCGGCGGCGGCGAAGACCGCGAGCATGGTGAACCCCGCGTAGACGCGGTGCCCGAACTCGATGGCCGCCGCCGTGTCGCCGGGGGTGATCCCGCCCTGGCAGAGCGGCCAGTCGGGGCAGCCCAGACCCGATCCCGACACCCGCACCCACGAGCCATAGGTGACGAGCCCGGCGGTCATGAGGGCGGCGGCCAAGGCGAGGATGCCGATGGAGCGCGGCGTCACCGCACCGAGGCGCGGGAGAGCGGAGGGAATCGCGGCGGCCATGCCTACGCCGCGCTGTCGATGATGATGAAGCCGAAGAGCAGCGCGAGATAGAGCAGCGAGTAGAGGTAGAGGACCCGCGCGGACTTCACCGTCAGCTCCTTGCGGAACCGGAGCGCGAGGCCGAGGAAGAGGGCGCCGAGGCCGAGCGCGCCCCCGAAGTAGACCCAGCCCAGACCCTCGACGGTGAAGAAGAGGGCCGAGAGCGCGACCAGGGTCAGGCTGTGGAGCAGGATCTGCCGCGCCGTCTCCTCGACGCCGTGTACGACCGGCAGCATCGGCACACCGGCGCGGGCGTAGTCGTTGCGCAGCAGCACGGCGAGCGCCCAGAAGTGCGGGGGCGTCCAGAAGAAGACGATGGCGAACATGTAGAGCGCGGCGAGGGAAAGGTCGCCCGTGATGGCGGCCCAGCCCACCAGCGGCGGAATGGCCCCCGCCGCCCCGCCGATGACGATGTTCTGCGTCGTCGACCGCTTCAGCCAGTTGGTGTAGACCGCGACGTAGAAGACGGTCGCAGCTAGGGTCAACGAGGCCGCCAGCAGGTTCACCCACGAGCTCAGGACCACGAAGGCTATGACGTTGAGCGCCGCGCCGAAGTAGAGCGCGTTGCGTGGGTCGATCCGCTGGTCGGGGAGGGGCCGCGTGCTCGTCCGCACCATCCGCTCGTCGATGTCGCGGTCCCAGTACTGGTTCAGCGCGTTGGCCCCGCCAGCGGCGAGACCGCCGCCGAAGAGCACCAGCAGGACCGTCGAAAGGGGCGGCGAACCCTCCGCCGCGAGGAACATCGCGCCGGTCGCGGTGAGGACCAGCAGCAGGATGATCTTCGGCTTGGTGAGCGCGACGTAGTCCCGCGTCAATGCCCAGAGGTTCCGGCGCGAGAGCGCCGGCGCTTGGGCGATAGTGGAGGCGGGCTGAATCATGGGGGCGTCGCCGTGAACTCCTTCGAGAACCGGGGCCGGAAAACCTTGCGAATTGTATCACAATCCCACGGCGCGGAAGCCCCCCTCCAGTGCCCGAGTTGAAGGGCGGACACCACGCCGCGGAAGCGCCTATAATGGGCCCAGCCGAGCGCCGAGCGCCATGGGCGCTCACAGGAGGAAAGCCATGGTCGTCGCGGAAAGACTGCGTGTACTGGACCCGGTGGGTGACCTCAAGCTCTTCGACATCGACCCCGCGCCCCGCCTCCAGCGGCTCGACGGCGCGGTGATCGGCCTCTACAGCAACGGCAAGCTCAACGCCGACGAGCTGCTCGACCTGGTGCAGGACGAGCTCGCCGAGCGGCACGAGATCAAGGAGTTCGTCCGCGGGCGCTACAACGCCGGCCGCGTCTACAAGCGCGACCAGTGGCAGGACATCGAGCGCTGCGACGCCATCATCCTCACCCACGGCGACTGAGGGGCCTGCAGCTCGAGCGGTCTGCTCAACCAAGCGGAACTCGAAAAGTACGGCATCCCGGCCATGCTCATCGGCACCGACAAGTTCCTCGACGCCTGCCGGTCGATGGCCCGCATCAGCGGCATCCCCGACATCAGGTGGGCCGTGGTGCCACACCCCCTCGGCAGCGCCCCGCCGGACATCCTCAAGGAGCGGGCGGTGTCGGCAGTGGACCAGTTCGAGGAGATCATCCTCGCTCGCTAACCGCCGGAGGTCTTGTCTTAACCTCTTCTCCCCACGGGAGAAGATTGAGATGAGGGGCCCCGCGTCAACCGCCATGACGACGACAAAACCGCTCACCGCCGACGATTTGCTCCGCCTCGCTAGCGAGGGCGTCCGGGGCGAGCTGATCCGAGGGGAGCTGCACGAGACGATGTCAGTCGGCGGCAGGCACGGCGAAATAGCGGCGATGTTGATCAGCGAGCTCGTGGCCCACGTCCGGCCGCGCCGCTTGGGACGGGTGGCGGGCACGGACGCCGGCATCCTCTTGGAGCGAGACCCGGACACCGTGCGCGAGCCGGACATCGCGTTCATCTCCGCGGAGAGACTTCCGCTCGACGTCACTGTCAGCGGCTACTACGACGTTGTCCCGGACCTGGCGGTGGAAATCGTTTCCCCAAACGACGGCCCGCGAGCGGCACACGACAGGGCACGCATGTGGCTAAGCTACGGGGTCCCCGTCGTATGGCTGATCGACCCAGAGGCACGCACGGTCGCGGTCCATCGGCCCGGCAGTCCCGGCGTCACGCTGAACAAAGGCGATACACTTGAAGGCAGTCCCGCGCTCCCCGGCTTTCGTTGCCCCGTGCGGGACATCTTCAGCCTCTAACGCCGCCCCTACACCGCCAGGTTGAAGACCTTGGCGGCGTTGTCGACGAGGACCTTGCGGCGTTCTTCCTCCGGCCAGTCGCCCATGGCGCGCTCGATGTAGTAGTGCGAGTTGGGCCAGGTGCAGGTGGGGTGCGGGAAGTCCGACTCCCACATGATGTTGTCGATGCCGATCTCGTCGCGCGTCTTCAGGCCGAAGACCTCGAACCAGAAGTTCACGTAGCACTGGCGGCGGAAGTAGGCGCTGGGCCGGAGGGGCATCCCCTCGCGGCTGAGCTTCTGGCGCTCCCATTGGTGGTCGGCGACCTCGAGCAGATAGGGCGCCCAGCCGAGCCCGCTCTCCGAGGCGACGAAGCGGAGCTCGGGGAAGCGTTCCAGGATGCCGGAGAAGAGCAGGATGCTCATCACCTGCGTGTTCGACGAGATGCTCCACGTCGAGAGGGCGGCGAGGCGGAACATATCGCTCTGGCCCTCCCACAGCGCCGACCGGTCCAGCCCCATGCTTCCCCCGGTGCCGATGTGGAAGTTGATCGAAAGGCCGGCCCCCTGCGCGGCGGCCCACAGCGGGTCCCAGTAGGGGTCGACGATGTGCGGGTAGCCGAACTGGTGAGGGAAGACGAAGGTGATGCCCTTGATCCCGCGCTTGGCGGTGCGCTCGACCTCGGCGACGGCCTCCGTCACGTCCCAGAGCGGCAGCGCCGCGAGGGTGATGAAGCGGCCGGGGTAGGGGTCGGCGTACTCCTCGATCTGGAAGTCGTTGTAGGCGCGCAGGCACGCCAGACGGAAGTCGGCGGGATAGCCGGTGTCCTGGAAGGTGTTGCCCGCGACGCCGGCGACGTTACCGAAGAAGGCGTGGACGTCGACGCGGTCGCGGTCCATCGCCTTGATTCGCTCGGCGGGCACGTAGGAGCTCACCGGCATGTCGGCCCAGACGCGGGGCGCGAACTGCGCCCTATCTTCCAGCGCCCCGCTGACGACGCCGAGCTTGCCGCTATAGCCGCCGGGCCGCGGCCGCCCGTAGATGTACCAGGAGTCCTCGCCGTCCTCGTCGCGCTTCACCTGGGGAATCAGGTCGCCCCACTGCCGCTTCGACATGCGGGAAGTCCACGTCTCCGGCCCCTCCTGCAAGTGGTCGTCCGTCGAAATGACGCCGTACTTCACGCGCGCACCTCTTTCTTGAGCGAGGCGAGTCTACCGGCGCGTTGAAGGCAGGGTCAACGGCGGCGGGAGAGAACGACTTCGATAACCGCCGGCGGTTGCGATGAGCCCCTCGTCTCAATATCTCCCCAAGGAGACCTTTGCGTAACCCTGAACCGAGTGGGGGAGCAGCGCCCTGCGGGCGCTCGCGCGCCGTTCGGCGCGCGCCCTCTCTCAAATCTCCCCCAGAGGGGGAGAGGCTTAAGGCGCCGCGGCCTAGGGCTCCTCACGCCCCGCCGCCAACTCCTCTCGCAGAGCCTTGACTTCGGCAAGCAGCTCCTCCGCGCCGCCGTCCGGCCTACGCTGTCCCCCCACGAGGCCTGCCGCGAAATTCGCCGTCAGCGCGCTGAAGAGCAACACACCGCCGAGGACAAGGACGTAACCCATCGCTCTGCCGCCTTCGGTGACGGGGACGATGTCGCCGTAGCCGATCGTCGTGACGGTGACCGTGGCCCACCAGAGCGCGTCGGAGAACGACGTTATCTGTGCGTTCTCGCCGGTCTCCACCGTCGTGACCACGGTGGCGGCGACCATGACCAGCAGCACGGCGTAGACGAGCAAGTAGTCGACCTGCACCATGCGCCGCAGGCTGGTGAAGAGGCGGGAGCCGTAGATCACGAGCCGCAACAGCCGGAGCGGCCTGATCGGCGGCGCGATCAGGATGGCGATCTCGAGCCAGTGCGCTCTCAAGTAGGCGAGTTTCCGCGGCGCGATCGCCGTCTTGACCGCCAGGTCCACCGCGAAGATGGCCCAGATGGTGATGTCCACGGCGACGAAGACTTGCTCCTGGCGCTCGGAGAGTTCCCAGAGAAACGGTCCGACGAGGAGCGGCACCATGCAGGCCGCCAGAATCAGGAGCGGCACCTCGGTGACGCGCTCTACGCGCTCCAGGAGCAGCTCCCGGCGCTTGCGGCGCTCGTCCGCCGCTCCTACTTGTTCGCCTACCCGCTCGTCCATGCCCGGCCTCCTACGGCAAGCTGTCGGTACGCTTGCCGTTCCCAATCGTAACCCGGCGACCCCTTCCTTTTGACTCGGGGCGGGGCGCGCGTATCATGCGGGACGGGCCGCCGCGCCCCTCGGAGGAGACCATGCCCCCAGTATGTGAAGGCGTCACCGTCGTCGATTTCGGGTCGGGGTTCGCCCCCAGCGTGGCGTCGATGATCCTGGCCGACAACGGCGCCGACGTCATCGAGGTCGAGCCGCCCGGCGGCGACCCCCTCCGCTCCATGCCCGCCTGGCGCATGTGGAACCGCGGCAAGAAGAGCGTCGTCCTCGACCTAGAGTCGGACGAGGGCCGCGAGGCGGCGCGCCGCCTCGCCGGGGGCGCCGACGTGGTCATCGAGAACGCCATCACCGGCGTGATGGACGGCCTCGGCCTCGGCTACGGCGACCTCTCCACGGCCAACCCCGGGCTCGTCTACTGCTCCATCACCGCCTTCGGCTCGAAGGGCGCCTACAAGGGTTACCCCGCCTACGACGGCGTGGTCGAGGCCAAGGGCGGCGGCTACCAGTCGCTGGCGGGCTGGTCGGGGCTGAAGGGCCCCTTCTTCCGGGTGCGGCCCGACGCAAGCTGGAGCGCCGCCAACATCGCCGTGCAGAGCATCATCGGCGCGCTGCGCGTCCGCAAGCTCACCGGCAAGGGCCAGCACGTCGAGACGAGCCTCTATCAGGGCATGACGTGCTACGACGCCGCGGCCTCGGTCGCCACCCAGGTGCAGATGGGGATCGTCGAGGACCCCGACGCTCTCGGCCCATCGTCAAGGGGCGGCGGTATTCCCAACCATCTGCTGCTCAACTACATGGTGGCGCGGACGAAAGACGGCCAGTGGATGCAGATGACGAACAACACCGCCCGCCTCTTTCCGATGTGGATGGAGACGATCGGGCTGTCTCACATCTTCGAGGAGGAGAAGTTCAAGGGCGCGCCCTTCACCTTCGACAGCCGCGACGACTGCCTCGAGCTTCGCCGCATCATCCTCGCCAAGATGCAGGAGCGAACGCTCGACGAGTGGATCGAACTGTTCATCGAGCGCGGCCTCGCCGGCGACCGGTTCCAGACGACGCAGGAGTGCATGGACCATCCGCAGACCCGCTACAACGGCGGCGTGATCGAACTCGACGACCCCGAAGTCGGCCGCACCAAGCAGATCGGCCCGCTGGTGCGGTTCACGGAGACGCCCTCGGTGGTCCGCGGCCCCGCGCCCCGAGTCGGCGAGCACACGGACGAGCTGCTGGCGGCGGCCCTCTCTCAGTCTCCCCCAGAGGGGGAGAGGGGAGAAGGGGACGGGCCAACCCCGAAGCGGCCCTTCGACGGCGTGACCATCCTCGACTTCTCGACCTGGCTTGCCGCACCGCTCGGCACGGCGCTGCTCGCGGACCTCGGGGCGCGCGTCATCAAGATCGAGTCGCTGGCCGGCGACGAGTTCCGCTCGCGGACGAAGGGCCGCAGCAAGACCCTGCACGGCAAGGAGAGCCTCTCCATCGACCTGCGCCGCAAGGAGGGACAGGCGATCGTGCACCGGCTGGTCGAGAAGGCCGACGCCATCATGCACAACATGCGCGGCGACGCGCCGAAGCGGCTCGGCGTCGACTATGACACGGTCCGCGCGATCAACCCGGAGATCATCTACCACTATGCGGGGTCGTACGGGTCCGGCGGACCCGGCGCGGGCCGCGCCGCCTTCCACCCCACCGCCGGCGCCTTGGCCGGGGGCGCGCTCTGGCAGCTTGGACGCGGCAACGAGCCCCCGCCCGTCGACGAGCCGATGACCATCGAGGAGATCGACGCGAAGAGCATGGAGCTCTACCGGGCGAACGAGGGAAGCCCCGACGTATCGGCGGCGGTGGCCGTGGGCACGGCGATGGCCCTCGCCCTCTTCGCCAAGGAACGCACCGGCAAGGGGCAGTACTTGGAGACGACGATGCTCACCAGCAACTCCTACGTCGCCTCCGACGACTTCATCCGCTACGAGGGCAAGCCGCCCCGGCGGGAGCCGGACCGGCTCCTCCGCGGGCTCAGCGCGCTCCAGCGGATGTATCGGACCGCCGACGGGTCGATCTCGCTCACCTGCACGACGCAGCAGGAGTGGGAGCGGCTCTGCGAGGCCATCGGCAGGCCCGGGCTGGCCGCCGACCCCCGCTTCGCCGACCACGAGGCCCGCGCCACCCACGACGCGCAGCTCATGGCGGCGCTCGGCCTTGCGTTCAAGGAACGCGGCGCGGACGAGTGGGAGGCCATCCTCACCGGGCAGGGCATTGGGGGCGTGCGGGCCGACGAGGCTTCGGCGGGGCGTTTCTTCCTCACCGACCCGGCGGTGAAGGAGAACGGCTTCGTCGTGGAGACGAACCACCCCACCATCGGGCGCTTCATGCGACACGGCCCGCCGGCGCACTTCTCGCTGACGCCGTCGCGGGCGGAGCCGCCGCACGCCCTGGGAGAAGACGGGCCGTACATCCTCGCCGAGCTGGGGTTCTCGCCGGCAGAGATCGAGGCGATGCGGGCCGACCGCCTGGTGGCGTGGTAGGGCGTACCCTCCCTCGATCCCTCCCAAAGCTTAACGATTCGCCCAGCGGCAGGGAGGCTTAACGATGTCCCCAGAGAGTAGGGAGGCTTGCGGAGACTGGCCGCCCGGACGGCAGGCGGCTCTAGGGTCTGGCGGCGGTGAGGTGGCCCCTCATCTCAATCTTCTCCCGCGGGGAGAAGAGGTCCGGAGGCGCCCTCTCTCAAATCTCCCCCTGAGGGGGAGAAGCCGGACGGGAATAGCGGCCTCTGTGTATTAGGATTCCTCCGCGGCCATCGCCTCTTGGATCTTCTGGGCGAGGTGCGCGGGCAGCTCCTCGTAGTGGGAGAACTCCATCGAGTAGAAGCCCCGGCCCTGGGCGATGGAGCGCAGGTCTTGGGCGTAGCGCTGCATCTCCGCCAGCGGCGCCTCGGCGTCGATGGTGGTGGTGCCGTTGCCGGGGTTCATGCCCAGCACCTTGGCCCGCTTGCCGTTGAGGTCGCCCATGACGTCGCCGGTGTAGCCGTCGGGAACGGTCACCGCGACCTTCATCACCGGCTCGAGGATGACGGGGTTGGCCGCCTGCAGTCCCTTCTTGAGGGCCTGGGAGGCGGCGATCTGGAAGGCCATGCCCGATGAGTCGACGGAGTGCGAACTGCCGTCGAAGAGAGTGATCTTAAGGTCGACCACGGGGCTGCCCGAAATGACGCCGGTGCGGGCCGCCTCCATGACGCCCTTCTCGACGGCGGGGAAGTACTCCTTGGGAACCGCGCCGCCCACGACGCGGGTCTCGAACTCCAGACCGCTTCCCTTGGGTAGCGGCTCGAGCTCGAGGTGGACGTGTCCGTATTGGCCGTGCCCGCCGCTCTGCTTCTTGTGCTTGTACTCCACGGCGGTCTTCGTGGTCACCGTCTCGCGGTACGGCACCCGCGGCGTGCCAACGACGACCTCGACGCCGAACTTGCGCTGCAGGCGCTTGATCGCCACGTCGATGTGCGCGTCGCCGAGGCCGGAGAGCACCGTCTCGCCGGTGGCCTGCTCCCGCGTCATTTGGAGGCTGGGATCTTCGTCCACGACGCGGGCGATGGCCGCGCCCATCTTGTCCATGTCGGCCTTCGTCTTCGGCGCAAGCGAGACGCTGTAGACGGGGTTGGCGAACTCGATGGCGTCGAGGCGCAGGCCGTCCTTGACGCCGAGCGTGTCGCCGGTCGAGGTGTCCTGCAGCTTGGCCACCGCGCCCGATGTCGCCGGGCGAGAGCGCGGGCACGTTCTCCTGGGCCTTCCCCCTGGGCACGAAGACCTGGCCGATGCGCTCCGTCTGACCGGTGCGCACGTTCACCACTTGCGAGTCGCTCTTCAGCGTGTTGCGGCACACCTTGAAGAAGGAGAGCTTGCCCACGTAGGGGTCGGCGGTGGTCTTGAAGACGAGCGCCGCGAGCGGGCCGTCGTCGCCGGGCGACACCTCGACGGCGCCGCCCGACTTGTCCTGCCCATGCGCCGGCTGCGCGTCGGCCGGGCTGGGAGCGTAGTCCTTCAGCAGGTCGAGCAGCTCGGAGATGCCGGTCTCCTTGGTCGCCGCCGTCGCCACGACGGGAAAGATCGTCCCCGACGTGATGCCCAGCTTCAGGCCCTGGAGAATCTCTTCGGGGGTCAGCTCGCCCTCTTCCAGGTACTTCTCGGTGAGGGCGTCCTCCGCCTCGGCGGCGGCCTCGACAAGCTGCTCGCGGAACTCGTCGAAGCGGTCGACGGCTCCCTCCGCCTCGATGAGGCTCACCACGCCGCTGAACGCGCTCTCGGCTCCGTTGGGCAGGTTGAAGGGGACGCACCGGCGGTCGAGCCGCTCCTTGAGCTGGTCGAGCACCTCGTGGAAGTTGGCGTTCTCGCGGTCCATCTTGTTGATGATGACCATGCGGGGAAGGCCGCGGTCCTCGGCCTGGCGCCACGTCGACTCGGCGCCGACCTCCACCCCGTCGACCGCGCTGACCACGAGCGCCGCGAAGTCGGCCGCGGCCAGCGCCGAGCCCACCTCGCCGGAGAAGTCGGCGTAGCCGGGGGTGTCGATGAAGTTGATCTTCACCCCGTTCCACTCGACGGGCGCCAGGGCGAGCTGGATGCTGCTCTGGCGGTCGACCTCCTCGGGCTCGTAGTCGCACACCGTGTTGCCGTCGGCGATCGTGCCGAGACGGTTGGTGGCGCCCGAGGCGTGGAGCATCGCCTCCGCGAGCGCGGTCTTCCCCGCGCCGCTGTGCGACAGGCTCACCACGTTCCGGATGGCGTCGGTTGCGTAAGCGTCCACGGCAAAGACTCCTGCGGCAGGGTGGCGGCGCAATTGTAGTCACGCCACCGAACACAGGCAACCGAACGCCCCCCGAGCGGCGATACAATGCGGCTTGCTGCCATGCGAGTTCGCATTCTCAAAGCCGTTTGGGTCGCGCTTCTGGCGCTGGTCGTCCTGTCCACCGCAGGCGACACGTTCGGCGCCGGCGACGGCGTCACGCAACTCGCCAAGTCGCACCTCTACAGCATTCCTCGCTGGGAGATCGGCAACTTCCTGAGCAAGTGGACCGCGGCCCTAGGGCGGGCACTGTCCGGCGGCGGCCCTTCAGAAGAGGAGAAGGCCGCCAACGTGCGGCGCTACTTCGAGCTCGGCATCGAGGTCATCCGCCTGGCCGACCGCGTCGACCGGGCCGACTTCGGCCTCACCGAGGAGCCCGAGATCGAAGACTTGCGGGCGCGCCTCCATGCGCTGCGGGAGGAGCGGGAGGCGCTGGAGCCGGAGAGCGAGGAGACCCTGGAAGCGGCGATCAGTGAGACGCTGAAGGTGGAGGGCGTGTCGAGCACCTTCGTCGGTTTCGAGCTGCTGTGGCCGCCCGTCGACTTCCACTTCGACGACCTGCCCAAGCTGCTGGTGCTGTCGCGCCGGGACCACATCGCCACCATCCGCAGCACCCTGCTGGAGCCCGAGATCACCACTGAAGAGCGCGAGACGCTTGAGGATGCGATTGCCCGCCGCGACCTCTCCGCGCTGGTCGTCAGCATCGGCGGGGTGGCCACCTACCCCGCCCTCATCCGGGAGGGAACACAGGTGCGGTGGGCGCTCCGCATCGCGGCCCACGAGTGGACGCACCACTATCTCGCCTTCCACCCACTTGGGCGGGCCTACTACGACAACGGCGACATGACCACGCTCAACGAGTCGGTCGCCGACGTGGTAGGCGACGAAATCGGCGATCTGGTGTGGCGTCGCTTCTTCGCCTCGCCGGAGGAAATCGCGGCGGCGGACGCCCAGGAAGCGGCCGAGGCCGAGGCGAAACGGGCCGCCGAGGCCCGTGAGAAGGAAGAAGGGGAGTCCGAGGCTGAGGCCGAGACCGAGCCGCCCCGCTTCGACTTCAACACCTTCATGCGCGAGACGCGGGAGCAGACCGACGCGATGCTCGCCGAGGGCCGCATCGACGAGGCCGAGGCCTACATGGAGGCCCGCCGCGTCGAGCTATCGGGGCACGGCTACTTCTTTAGAAAGATCAACCAGGCCTACTTCGCCTTCCACGGCAGCTACGCCGTCCGCCCCGGCTCCGGCTCGGTGAGCCCGATCGGCGGCCAGGTCACGGCCCTCCGGGAGCGCGTCGCCTCCATCGGCGACTTCCTCCGCTCCGTCAACCGCTACGGCGACTACGAGTCCTTCCTCGCCGGCACCGGCCTCTAGAACGAATACTTCTTCGCCCGCGCCTGCTGCTCGGCGAGGAGACCCGCGATCTCCCGGATGGCGTGGTAGGCGTAGGCAACGTAGTCCTCGGGCGGCAGTTGCACCGGCTTGACGGAGTCGTCGCGCTCCATGCCGAAGTCGAAGTCGTTCGGCGCCTGGATCTTCATCGAGAACTCGTACATCTCGCCGTCTTGGCAGACCACGATGCAGCCCCGGTCGGCCCTTGTTCGCTCCCCCCAGGCTCGGCCTCGATGGCGCGCACCTCGATGCTGCCCAGGAAATACGGGAACGGGTCGAGCTTCGCCGCCAGCTCGACGAGCGAGTCGTGCAGCTTGTCGGCGGCCCGCTGGACCGCTTCCTCCGCCTCTTTCAGGCGGGCCTCGGGGTCGTAGTCGGCGCTGGGCATCGGTCGTCGCCTCCTCCGGCAGGGGTGCGCGCACCGAGAGTATACGCGAGGCGTATCATAGGGCCGTAGGAGGGTGCGGGGCATCCTCTCCGGCCTCTCCCCCTTTGGGGAGACTGAGGAGGGCGCGCGCCACAGGCGCGCGGGCGCCCGCAGGGCGCCCCTCCCCAGTCAAAGCAGACTAGCCTGACAACACCAAGGAGCAGCTCATGGCAACAGAGCGCCTGAAGGTCGAAGGAATGACGTGCCAGAACTGCGTCCGGCACGTGAAGACGGCATTGGAAGGCGTCGACGGCGTCGACACGGCCGAGGTCTCGCTCGAGGACGGGCTGGCCGTCGTCGAGGCGGGCGCCGGCGCGGAACGCACCGCGATGCGGGCGGCCGTCGAGGCCGCCGGCTATAGGATCGCCGAAGGCTAAGACCCATGACCGTTCACGGCGGGCCGCCCGCCACCGAAACGCGGCGGCTGCGCGTGGAGGGGATGACCTGCGCCGCCTGCGTGAGTCACGTGGAGCGGGCGCTGCGCGGGGCATCGGGCGTTGCCTCAGCGAGCGTCAACCTCGCCGCCGAGTCCGCCACCGTCGACGCCGCCCCCGACGTCACCTTCGACGACCTGCGGACCGCGGTCGAGGCGGCGGGCTACGGCCTCTTCGAGCCGTCGGAAGACGACGCCGGCACGCATGAAGCCGCCGCCCGCGCCTTGCGGATGCAGCTCGCGCGGGCCATAGCCGCCGGCGCGGCGGGCCTCTTCCTCCTCCTAACCGGCTTCGACGTGCTGCCGGGCATCGACACCCTCGCCCGGCAGACGCGCTTCTACCTCATGTTCGCCGTGGCCGCGCCCGCGCTCTTCCTCGCCGGCGGGCCCATCTACGCGGCGGCCTTGAACGCCGCCCGCCACCGTGCCGTCAACATGAACACCCTCATCGCCGTCGGCACCCTCGCGGCCTTCGGCGCGAGCACCGCCGCGACCTTCGCCCCCGGCTTCTTCGAGCGCGGCGGCCTCGAAGTCGAGGTCTTCTACGACACCGCGGTGATCATCATCGCCCTCGTCCTGCTGGGGCGTTATCTAGAAGCCCGGGCGCGCGGCGGGACATCGGCGGCGCTGCGGCGCCTCCTCGGCCTGCGGCCCGAGACCGCGACCCTCGCCGGCGGCGACGGCGGCCGGGAGGTCCCGGTCAGCGAGGTGCGCCCCGGCGACCTCATCCTCGTCCGCCCCGGCGACCGGATACCCGTCGACGGCGAGATCGTCGAAGGCTCATCGAGCGTCGACGAGTCGATGCTCACCGGCGAGAGCATCCCCGTCGACAAAGAGATCGGCGGCAAGGTCTACGCCGGAACGGTCAACGCCTGGGGGAGCTTCACCTTCCGCGCCGAGTCGGTGGGAGCGGAGACGGCCCTGGCCCGCATCGCGGCGCTGGTCGAGCAGGCCCAGGCGTCGAAGGCCCCCGTGCAGCGCCTCGTCGACGTCGTCGCGAGCTATTTCACCCCTGCGGTGATCGTCATCGCCGCCGCCGCCTTCCTCGTCTGGCTCGCCGTCGGCCCCTCCCCAGCGCTGACCTTCGCGCTGCTCACCTTCATCTCGGTCCTCATCATCGCCTGCCCCTGCGCGCTGGGACTCGCCACGCCCACCGCCGTCATCGTCGGCATGGGCGCGGCCGCCGAGCGCGGCGTCCTCTTCCGCGACGCCGAGGCCCTGGAGACGGCCCGCGCCACCGATACCGTTGTCTTCGACAAGACCGGAACGCTGACGCGCGGCGTGCCCGCCGTCACCGGGGTCGTGACCCACGGCATGGCGGAGGAGGAGCTGTTGCGGCTCGCCGCCGCGGTGGAGTCGCGCTCGGAACACCCCCTCGCCCGCGCCGTCGTCGACCACGCCGCCGGGGCGGGCGTGCCGATCGCCGCGGCCACCGATTTCGAGGCGCGGCCCGGGGCCGGCGCCCGGGCGTTCGTCGAGGGCGCCGAAACGCTGATCGGCAACCAACCGATGATGGAGCGCCATGGCGTGAATGTGACCGAGCTGGAAGAAGCGGCCCGCCGCTTCGCCACCGAGGGCAAGACGCCCCTCTTCGTTGCGGTGGACGGTGAGGCGTGCGGCGTGATCGCCGTCGCCGACACCCCTCGCCCCGAGGCCGCCGCCGCCGTGCGGGCGCTGCAACGGCGCGGCATCGAGGTCGTGCTGCTCAGCGGCGACCGCCGGGAGACCGTCGAAGCCGTGGCCGCCGAGGTGGCCATCGATACCGCCATCGCCGAGCTCTCCCCGGGGGAGAAGACGGAGCGGGTCGCGGCGCTGCGGGAGTCGGGGCGCCGCGTGGCAATGGTCGGCGACGGCGTCAACGACGCCCCAGCGCTGGCCGCGGCGGACGTCGGCATCGCCATCGGTACGGGCGCCGGCGCCGCGATGGAGGCCGCCCCCGTCACCCTCCTCCGCCCCGACCTGCACGGCGTCGCCGAGACCATCGACCTCAGCCGCGCGGCGATGCGCACCGTCCGCCAGAACCTGTTCTGGGCGTTCGGCTACAACGTCGCGCTCATCCCCATCGCGGCGGGCGTGCTTTACCCGGCCTTCGAGGCCGCGGGCGGCGTGCCCGGCGCCCTCGAGTTCGCCTTTGGGGACCGCGGCTTCCTCAATCCAGTACTCGCCGCAGCCGCCATGGCCCTCAGCTCCGTCAGTGTGGTGACGAACTCCCTCCGCCTTCGCGGAGCGGGGAGAAAGCAGGGGCTGCGGGCGGCCTAGTTCGAGGAAAACCCGCCGTCGGCGCCGCCCTGTCGCAGGTGCTCCTCGACATCCCTCACCAGGGCCTCGCCGCTGGGAAGCGGGCCGCCCCGGGCCGTCGCTTCGTCGTACTGGCGCTCCAGACGCTTGACGTAGGCGCTGACCTCGACGCTGGAGGAGATCGCCTTGGTCACCTCGGCCTCGAAGCGGTCGCTGCGGCGCTCCAGGGTCTCCAGAGAGATATCGAGGCTGAACGCGGATTTGAGCCAGGTCGCCAGCGCGAGGGCCACCTTGTAGTTCGGCGCCCGCTGGACGTAGTGCGGCGCGTGCCCCCACAGGTTGATGTAGCCCAGGTCCCGCTTCCCGCACGCCTCCATGAACACCGAGGTGATGCCGATCGGCCCCTGGTACCGCGTCTGCACGATCCGCAGGCCCGCCAGCACGACCTCCAGGTCGCTGCTCGTCGTCATGCCGGAGATCGACGTCTCACGGGTGTGGGGCGTCGCGTCCATCAGGCTGCCCACGTTGATCACGTAGCGCGGCGGGCATCCCTCCCATGCCGCGAACAGCGTCTCCACGTAGGTCCGCCACTTCAGGCTCGGTTCGGCCGCGACCAGGAAGAGCAGGTCATGGTCGGCGTCGGGGCGTAGGTGGTAGTAGAAGTCGTTCTTCGGCCAGCGGATCACCCGCTCGCCCTGCTCGTTGTTGTACGCGACGGGGCGCACCGAGGTGAAGTCGTAGAACTCCTCCGGGTCGATCTCGGCGAACTTCACAGCGTTCAGCCGGCGGATCACGGAGCGGACGGCGCGGGTGCCCCCTTCCTGGGCGTCGGCCCAGCCCGCGAAGGCGGTGATGAGGACGGGGTTCCGAAGCTCGGGGCGTTCGAGGAACCGCAGGTGGTCCATGGGATCGCCTCCCGCTCCACCGAAGGCGCGAATCTTGGGGCGAAGTCTAGCACCGGCGCGGGCGGGGCGGCAAACGGCGGGCCGCGGGCGGGGCCCAACAGGTTTGACAGCCGCCCTCTTGCGTTGACTGTGCATAACTCGCGTGGTAGACTCAACAGGTTACGCAATACGCTGCGAAGGGAAGTAGTAGGGGCCTCCGGACTTGGAGAGAGCCGGCGGGCGGTGCGAGCCGGTAGAACCGAGCCCCGAACTCGTCCTGGAGCGTCCGGTCTGAAGCCCGCTTCACGGGTGCGTAGGACGGCGGGATGGCCCGTTACAGCCGGAGCGAGCGCCCTCGGCGGAAAGAGGTCTGAGGGAATTAGGGTGGTACCGCGGGAAGAAATCCCGTCCCTAGCTGGGACGGGTTTTTTGCATCCTGCGGCCGGCACGAAGCGATAGGGGCGAAGAGAAGGAAGAGATGAAACGCACAGGCTCCCAGATCGTTTGCGAGGCGCTCTTGAAAGAGGGCGTCGATACCATCTTCGGGTTGCTCGGCGGAGCGATTCTTCCGCTCTACCAGACCCTCCCCGAGTACCCCGGACTTCGCCACATCCTGGTACGCCACGAGCAGGCGGCCTCCCACGCCGCCGACGGCTACGCCCGCGCCACCGGCGACGTCGGCGTCTGCTGGGCCACCTCCGGCCCGGGGGCGACCAACCTCGTCACCGGCCTGGCCAACGCCATGATGGACTCCGTGCCCATGGTCGCGATTACCGGGCAGGTGCCCCGCAAGGCCATCGGCAAGGACGCCTTCCAAGAGACCGACGTCACCGGCGTCACCCTGCCGGTGACCAAGCACAACTATCTGGTGATGGACCCCGCGGAACTGGCGGGGACGATCAAGGAAGCCTTCCACATCGCGCGGACGGGGCGCCCCGGCCCGGTGTTGATCGACATCCCGAAGGACGTCCAACAGGAAGAGGTCGAGTTTACCTATCCCGAGACCGTCGACCTGCCTGGCTACAACCCGCACATGCCCGGACATCCGCCGCAGATCAAGAAGGCGGCCAAGCTGATCGGCGAGGCGGAACGCCCCGTGATCATCGCTGGCCACGGCGTCATCATCTCCAACGCCTACGACGAGTTGAAGGAGCTGGCGGAGAAGGCGCAGATCCCGGTCATCACGACCCTGCTCGGCATCAGCGGCTTCCCGGAGAACCACGTCCTCTCCGTCGGCATGCCCGGCATGCACGGCATGGCCTACGCCAACATCGCCATCGACGAGGCCGACGTCATCATCGGCATCGGCATGCGCTTCGACGACCGCGTGGTGGGCCGCGTCGAGGACTTCGCCCCCAACGCCAAGATCATTCACATCGACATCGACCCGGCGGAAATCGACAAGAGCGTCCGCACCACGGTGCCCGTGGTGGGCGACGTGAAGCTCGTCCTCGGCCAGCTCAACCGGCAGGTCGAGCCGCGCACCCACGTCGATTGGGTTAACCACGTCGAAGAGCTGAAGCGCGACCACCCTTCGCACGTCATCAAAGATACCGACCTAGTGCTGCCGCAGTACATCTGCCGGCAGATCTCGGAGGTTACTAAGGGTGACGCCATCATCGTCACCGGCGTGGGCCAGCACCAGATGTGGGCGGCGCAGCACTTCAACTACGTCAAGCCGGGCTCGTTCATCACCTCGGGCGGCTTGGGCACGATGGGTTTCGAGGTGCCCGCGGCCCTCGGCGCCAAGGTCGGCAGGCCCGACGAGACGGTCTGGTCGATCTGCGGCGACGGCGGCTTCCAGATGACCCTCCAGGAGTTGGCGACCATCGTCGAGCACAACATCGACATCAAGTTCGCCATCTTCAACAACGGCTTCCACGGCATGGTCCGCCAGTGGCAGGAGTTCTTCTACGAGAAGGACTACGTGGAGACCCGGTTCTTCAACCCGGACTTCGTGAAGCTCGCCGAGGCCTACAACATGACGGGCTTCAAGGTCTCCAAGAAGGCCGACGTCCGCCCCATCATCGAGGAAGCGCAGTCCATCAAGGGGCCGGTGCTCATCGACTTCGTCGTGGAGTCGGAAGAGAACGTCTACCCGATGATCCCGGCCGGGGCCTCGGTCAACGAAATGCTCGAAACGCCGCCCGAGAAGCGGCTGGTCGATTCAAAGGACGCCTCGACGTGACCTCCACCAACGGTTTCAGCCACGGCAGCCACAAGCACACCATCACGGCACAGGTCCTCGACCGGCCAGGCGTCCTGAACCGCATCGCCAGCATGTTCCGGCGGCGCGGCTTCAACATCGCCAGCCTCGCCGTGGGCCGCAGCGAGACGCCCGACCAGTCCCGCATGACCTTCGTCATCGACACCGACCAGACCGAGGTCGTGGAGCAGGTCACCAAGCAGCTGCGCAAGGTCATCGAGGTGGTGAAGGTCACCGACCTGAGCGACGAGGACATCGTCGCCCGCGAGCTTGCCCTCATCAAGATTAGGGCCGCCACCTCGGCGCTGCGCTCGGAGGTCGTCCAGATCGTCGAGCTGTACCGCGCCAACATCGTCGACGTTTCGTCCGACTCGCTGATCGTCGAAATCACTGGGGACGAGCACAAGATTGAATCGTTTCTCACCCTGCTGAAGGGCTTCGGCATCTCGGAAGTGATGCGGACCGGCAGCGTCGCCGTCCCGCGGGGCAAGAAGGAACCCCTGAAGCCTGGAGCGCAGCGGTCTAAATAGCGCGCGGCGGGCCTTTCGCGCCGGAGCCGCAAGGAGCACCAATGGCGAACATCTACTACGACGAGGACGCCGACCTCAGCCTGCTCGATGGCAAGAAGGTCGCGGTCATCGGCTACGGGAGCCAGGGGCACGCCCACGCCCTCAACCTCCACGACTCCGGGGTCGATGTCGTCATCGGCCTCTACGACGGCAGCAAGAGCAAGGAGAAGGCGGAGGCCGAGGGCCTCACCGTCATGACCGTCGCCGAGGCCGCCGAGGCCGCGGACGTCGTGATGATCCTCGTCCACGACACCATCCAGGCCGACGTCTACCAGAAGGAAATCAAGGAGCACCTGCGGCCCGGCGATACCCTCATGTTCGCCCACGGCTTCAACATCCACTTCAAGGAAATCGTGCCCCCCGACTTCGTCGACGTCAGCATGATCGCACCCAAGGCCCCCGGCCATAGGATGCGCGAGGTGTTCGTCGAGGGGTCGGGCGTCCCCGCCCTGCTCGCCATCGAGCAGGACGCCTCCGGCAACGCCAAGGCCAACGCGCTCGCCTACGGCAAGGGCGTGGGCGCGACCCGCGCCGGCGTCCTGGAGACCACCTTCCTCGAAGAGACCGAGACCGACCTCTTTGGCGAGCAGACCGTCCTCTGCGGCGGCGTCTCCTCGCTGGTGAAGAACGGCTTCGAGACGCTCGTCGAGGCGGGCTATCAGCCCGAGGTCGCCTACTTCGAGACTCTCCACGAGCTCAAGCTCATCGTCGACCTGATGTACGAGGGCGGCCTCAACTACATGCGCTACTCCGTAAGCGACACCGCGGAGTACGGCGACTACACCCGCGGCCCCCGCGTGATCGGCGACGGCGTGCGCACGGAGATGCGCAAGGTGCTGGCCGAGATCCAGGACGGCACCTTCGCCAAGGAGTGGATCACCGAGTCGCGGGAAGGCGGCGAGGGCTTCCGCACCCTGCGTAAACGCGACACCGAGCACCAGGTCGAGCAGGTCGGCGAAGAGCTCCGTTCCATGATGAAGTGGTTGAAGAAACCTGAATCGGCGAAATAGCGGGAAGACAACTCAGATGAAACGGTTCATCCTTCGCACTCGCTGCAGCCTCCTGCTCCCCCGCGGGGGGTAATACTTCTTCGACCATCACCGGAACGAAAAGTTGAGCACACCTGGCGTTTTCAAGGGGGACCGCATGAACGCCGCGAATAAACCGCCCGGGGCCCAAGACCCCGGCCGAGTCCTGATCTTCGACACCACGCTCCGCGACGGCGAGCAGGCCGCCGGAGCCACCATGACCGCCGACCAGAAGCTCGAGGTCGCGCACCAGCTCGAACGGCTGGGCGTGGACGTCATCGAGGCCGGCTTCCCGGTGAACTCGCAGGCCGAGCTCTCCGCCGTCCAGCGCATCGCCGACGAGGTCCGCGGGCCCATCATCTGCGGCCTGGCGCGGGCCAACCCGAAAGACGTCGACGCCGCTTGGGAAGGCGTGCGCGACGCCGCCCGCGGGCGCATCCACGTCTTCCTCTCCAGCTCCGAGATTCACATCCTCCACCAGCTCCGCAAGGACCGCGAAGAGGTCTTGGCCATGGCCTGCGACAACGTGGCGCGGGCCAAGGAGTACTGCGACGACGTCGAGTTCTCGCCGATGGACGCCACCAGAAGCGACCCCGAGTACGTCCACCGCCTGCTCGAAGCCACCATCGACGCCGGCGCGACCACGGTCAACATTCCCGACACCGTGGGCTACACCACGCCGGAGGAGTTCTACCAGCTCATCGCGGGCATCAACGAGAACGTCCGCAACATCGACAAGGCCGTCATCTCGGTGCACTGCCACAACGACCTCGGCCTCGCGGTGGCCAACAGCCTCGCCGCGGTGCGCGCCGGGGCCCGGCAGATCGAGTGCACCGTCAACGGCATCGGCGAGCGCGCCGGCAACGCCTCCCTCGAGGAGGTCGTCATGGCCATCCGTACGCGCGGCGACACCTACGACCTCTCGACCAACATCGACACGACCAACATCGTCCGCGCCAGCCGCCTCGTCAGCGAGCACACCGGCTTCTCCGTCCAGCCCAACAAGGCGATCGTGGGCAAGAACGCCTTCCGGCACGCCTCCGGCATCCACCAGGACGGCATCCTGAAGGACCGCTCGACCTACGAGATCATGAACCCCCGCGAGATCGGCCTCAGCACCTCGCTGGTGCTGGGCAAGCTCAGCGGGCGTCACGCCTTCCGGATGCGGTTGGAAGAGCTCGGCTTCCGCCTCGACGACGAGGGCCTGATGCGCGCCTTCGAGCGTTTCCAGACCGTCGCCGAGAAGAAGAAAGAGATCAACGACCACGACCTGATCTCGCTGGTCTCCGACGAGCTGCGCGCGATCCAGGAGGACTACCGCCTCGACCACGTGCAGGTCGCGTGCGGCAGCCACGAGATCCCCACGGCGACCGTGCGGATCATCGGCCCCACCGGCGAGGTCTTCCAGGAAGCCGCGACGGGAACGGGCCCGGTGGATGCCTGCTTCAAGGCCGTCGATCGCATCATCGGCGAAGAGGTCACGCTCGAAGAGTACGCCGTCAACTCGGTCACCGAGGGCATCGACGCCCTCGGTGAGGTGATGGTGCGCATCGAGCGGAACGGCATGACCTACGTGGGCCGCGGCTCCTCGACGGACATCATCGTCTCCAGCGCCAAGGCCTACGTGAACGCCTACAACCGCCTCCTCGCCAACCTCGACGCCCCCCGCGCGGCGGAGGCGGTGCGCTCCGGCCCCTAGTCCGACCGCCCAGCCGGTGCGGCGTGACGTCGCACCGGCGCGTGGGGCGCGCCTGAGGAAACCACGATGCCGCCTCGGACGATGTTCGAGAAAATCTGGGACGCCCACGTCGTCCATCAGGAGCCGGGCAAGCCGGCCCTGATCTACATCGACCTGCACCTCGTCCACGAGGTCACCTCGCCGCAGGCCTTCGAGGGCCTTCGGCTGGCCGGGCGCGGCGTGCGCCGGCCGGACCTCACCATCGCGACGGTCGATCACAACGTCCCCACGTGGGAGCGCTCCAGGCCCTCGACCGACCCCATCGCGGTGCAGCAGATGGAGACGCTCGACGACAACGCCCGCCGCTACGAGTTGCCCTACTACGACATCCACAGCGAGGGGCAGGGCATCGTCCACGTCATCGGCCCCGAGCGCGGCGCGACGCAGCCGGGGAAGACCATCGTCTGCGGCGACAGCCACACGGCGACTCATGGCGCCTTCGGGGCGCTCGCTTTCGGCATCGGCACGTCGGAGGTCGAGCACGTCCTCGCCACGCAGTGCCTGGTACAGGCCAAGCCGAAGACGATGGAGGTCCGGCTCAACGGGCCCCTGCCCAACGGCGTCAGCGCCAAGGACATCATCCTCGCCGTCATCGGCGAGATCGGCGTCTCCGGCGCCGCCGGCTACGTCATCGAGTACACCGGCGAGGCAATCCGCGGGCTCTCGATGGAGGGCCGCATGACCGTCTGCAACATGTCCATCGAGGGCGGCGCGCGGGCCGGCATGGTCGCGCCCGACGAGACGACGTTCGACTACCTCCGCGGCCGCACCGAGGCGCCGCAGGGCGCCGCGTTCGACGAGGCCGTCGAGCGGTGGCGGCAACTCGTCACCGACGAGGGCGCCGTCTTCGACCGCGTGGTCGAGATCGACGCCGCCGGCATCGTCCCCAACGTGACGTGGGGGGTCAACCCCGGCCAGGTTATCCCCGTCACCGGCGCCGTGCCCGACCCGGCGGAGGCCGGCTCGGAGGCCGACCGCACCGCCATACGCCGGGCCCTCGACTACATGGGCCTCGAGCCCGGCACGCCGATCACCGAGATACCCATCGACCGCGCCTTCATCGGATCCTGCACCAACGCGCGCATCGAAGACATGCGGGCCGTCGCCGAGATCGTCGAAGGCAAGCGGGTGCACGACCGGGTCTCCGCGATGATCGTCCCCGGCTCGTTCGCCGTGAAGCAACAGGCCGAGGCCGAGGGGCTCGACGCCATCTTCCGCGACGCCGGCTTCGACTGGCGCGAGGCGGGCTGCTCTATGTGCCTTGGCATGAACCCCGACATCCTCGCCGAGGGCCAGCGCTGCGCCTCGACTTCGAACCGCAACTTCGAGGGCCGCCAGGGCAAGGGCGGGCGCACCCACCTCGTCAGCCCCGCGATGGCGGCGGCGGCGGCCATCGAGGGCCGCTTCGTCGACGTGAGGACCTGGCGTTGAAGTTCACCATCGCCCTGCTCCCCGGCGACGGCATCGGGCCGGAGGTCGTTGCCCAGGGACGCCGCATTTTCGACCGCGCCGCCGAAATCTTCGGCTACGAGATCCGCTATCACGAGGGCCTGATCGGCGGCTGCGCCATCGACGCCACCGGCGAGGCCCTCTCCGACGACACCGTCGCCATGTGCCGCCGCGCCGACGCGGTGATCCTCGGCGCCGTCGGCGGCCCCAAGTGGGACGACCCCCGAGCGAAGACCCGGCCCGAAGACGGGCTGCTCAAGCTCCGCAAGGACCTCCGGCTCTTCGCCAATCTCCGTCCCGTGAGCAGCTACCCCGAGCTTATCGATGCGACGCCGCTCCGGCCACATCTCCTTGAAGGCCTCGACCTCCTCGTGATCCGCGAGCTGACCGGCGGGCTCTACTTCGGCAAGCCCAAGAAGCGGTGGAGCACGGCGCGGGGGCGGCGCGCCATCGACGCCATGGCCTACACGGAGCGGGAGATCGAGCGCGTCGTCCGCACCGGCTTCGAGCTCGCCCGCGGGCGGCGCAAGAAGCTGACCTCGGTCGACAAGGCGAACGTGCTCGAGACCTCGCGCCTCTGGCGGGAGATCACGACGGAAGTCGCCGCCGAATACCCCGACGTCGCGGTGACGCATATGCTGGTCGACACCGCCGCGATGAACCTGGTGCGGTCGCCCGCCGAGTTCGACGTCATCGTCACCGAGAACACCTTCGGCGACATCCTCACCGACGAGGCGGCGGTGCTCGCGGGGTCGATGGGGATGCTCCCCTCGGCCAGCCTGGGGGGCAAGGGCATCGCCGCCCGCGGTCCCAAGGCCGGGCGCACCTTCGGCCTCTACGAGCCGATCCACGGCAGCGCACCCGACATCGCCGGGCAGGGGAAGGCGAACCCGCTGGCCATGATCCTGAGCGTTGCGCTCATGCTGCGCTATTCCTTGGCGCAACCCGGCGCTGCGGCGGCGATCGAGGCCGCGGTTGAAGCGATCCTGCGGAGCGGCCTGCGCACCCCCGACATTGCCGGGCAAGGCGAGTCCACCGTCGACACCGAAGCGATGGGATCGGCGGTCATCGACGCCCTCCAAGCGCCGTAGTCCGCCGTTTGAGAAATCCTTCACACTCCAGTAGAGTAGAGACGCCCTTTCAGAGGCCCGGCCGGTGAGGTTCCCCGCATGACGACTGAAGCCCCAGCCCCGATTGTCCGCGCGGTCGACGTGCACAAGACCTATGACTCCGGACGCGTGACCGTCAAGGCGTTGCGCGGCGTGAACCTGACCGTCGAGCGCGGGGAGATGGTCGCCATCATGGGGCCGAGCGGCTGCGGCAAGACCACGCTGCTCAACTGCCTCTCCGGCCTCGACGAGATCGACTCGGGCAGCGTCACCATCGGCGGCGCCGAGCTGGCCTCCATGTCCGACGACCAGAAGACACGCTACCGCGCTACCCGCATGGGTTACGTCTTCCAGGCATTTAATCTGCTGCCCGTGCTGACCGCGGTGGAGAACGTCGAGATGCCGATGCTGGTGTCGGGGACGCGGGCCTCCGAGGCCCGGGAGCGCGCCACGGAGGCGCTGACGTTGGTGGGCCTCGCCGACTGGCAGAAGCACTACACCTCGGAGCTCTCCGGCGGGCAGCAACAGCGCGTGGCCATCGCGCGGGCCCTGGTGAACCAGCCGGAGATCGTCTGGGGCGACGAGCCAACCGGCAACCTCGACAGCGAGAACTCGGCCGAGGTCATGGGCCTACTTCGCCGGCTCAACCGCGAGAATGGGCAGACCTTCATCCTCGTCACCCACGCCGCGGACGTGGCCCGCGACGCGAACCGCATCGTCCACATGAACGACGGCCAGATCGTCCGCGAAGAGCGGCTCCGCAACGGCTCCTCCTAGCCGCGGCGCCAGCCCCTGTAGCGGCGATCCGCGCCTGCCTACTCCGGCTAAGGCGTCTGTTTCCTGTGATAGAATCCGCGCCCAAGATGCCGGTAGCCGAACCATCGGAAGCCGCGGACCCGCGCCCGCCTATGCCCTATTTCGCGCGGCCCATGACCGCCCTCGATATTTCCGAGGTGGCGGCGATCGAGCGGGAGTGCTTCCCAACGGGGTGGGTCCCAACGCAGTTCCGACGCGAGCTGCGCAGCCGAACCGCGGCGTACCTCGTGGCCTGCCGCGCTAGCGACCCGAGCGACGCCCTGCAAGAGGCCCGTAACGCGCTGCTCGCCGAGGCGCCCCATCGAGGCCCGGCGGCGAGCGTAGCCGGCTGGCTGCTGCGGGCGGTGGGCCGCGGTGAAGACAACCCGGAGGACGCGCGCGGCATCGTGGGGTTCGTCGGGCTGTGGTTCATCGGCGACGAGGCCCACGTCACCGCCATCGGCGTGCGAGAGCGCGAACGGCGGCTGGGGGTGGGCGAGCTCCTGCTTCTCGCAAGCGCCGAGCTCGCCGTGCCGCGCGGCGCCCGCGTGATGACCCTCGAAGTCCGGGCCGGAAACGGGGGCGCGCAGGAGCTCTACAAGAAATACGGCTTCGCCCAGGTCGGCGTCCGCAAGGGCTACTACACCGACAACGGCGAGGACGCCTTCGTCATGACGACGGGCCCCATCCGCGAGGACCGCTTCCTCGGCAGGCTCGAGCGGCTCCGCTTCGACCACCAGCGAAGTTGGGGCGCGAGCGTACGCCTACTCACGCAGGCCTCGACCACTGCCTAGCTCTCTCTTCTCCCCACGGACACCTTTGCGCAACCCCCAAACGGTGGCATGGGATCGTCCCTGTAGGGGCGATTCACGAATCGCCCATTCCGATCCTCCGAGCAGCCTCGCGGGGGTAGGCCCAAGGCTACGCAAAGGTCTGCTCTGGGAGAGACCAAGCGTAGCCCGTGGCGGGGGGGTTATAGCCTTAACCCTCCCCCGAAAGGGGGAGCACCTTAAGCCTCTCCCCCTCTGGGGGAGACTGAGAGAGGGCCGGGGCGGGGTCCCGCCGCCCCACCTCGCCGCCTAGGCTTCCCTGATCCGGAAGGCCGCGTGCAGCGCCTTCGACGCCTTCTGACGGTCTTTCCCGTCTATCAGGCAGGAGATGCGGACTTCGCTCGTGCCGATAGCGATCACATTCACGCCCGCTTCGCCCAGGGCGCTGAACAGCCCGCTGATGTGCGCCGGCGCGCTGACGATGCCCGTCCCCACGAGCTCGACCTTGGTGAGGTTGTCCATCGTCTCGACGGCTGCGGCGTCGATACCCGCTTGAATCGCTTCGAGGCGGCGCACCGTACCCTCCACGTCTTCGTTCCGCACCGTGAACGAGACGTCGGTCATCCGGTCGATGCTCGCGTTCTGCAGGATCAGGTCGACGGAGATGCCCGCCGCGGCGATGGGCGAGAAGATGAGCGCGGCGATGCCGGGCTTGTCGGGAACGCGGACGAGCTTGATGAGCGCCCACCCATCTTCCAGCCGAATGTCGCTGACACGTTGGCGGACTTCCACGCGGTTACCCTTCCGAGTCCTCTTCCTGCCGGTCGCCGGGCAGGCGGCGCTGCAGGGGGAAGAAGATGATGTCGCGAATGTTCGAAGCGCCCGTCAGCAGCATGACGAGCCGGTCCATACCGATGCCGAGCCCGCCGGTGGGCGGCAGCCCGTGCTCCAAGGCGCTGAGATAGTCCTCGTCCATCGGGTGCGCCTCTTCGTCGCCGGCCTCGGCGGCGCGGCCCTGGGCGATGAACTGGCTGCGCTGGTACTCCGGATCGGTAAGCTCGGAGAAGGCATTCCCCAGCTCGAAGCCCGCGACGTAGGGTTCGAAGCGCTCGGCCAGCAGCGGCTCGCCGCGGCGGCGCTTGGTAAGAGGACAAAGTTCGGCGGGGTAGTCCAGGATGAAAGTCGGCTCGATCAGCCGTTCCTCGACGCGCCGGTCGAAGATCTCGCCGATGATGTGCGCCGCGTCCATGCCGTCGAGCTCATCCGCCGGAATGCCTGCACCTTCGGCGGCCGCGGCGGCCTCCTCGCGGGACGCGTCCGGCGCGAGGTCGGCGCCCGCGTACTCGCGCAGCGCCTCGAAATAGGGCAGCCGCCGCCACGGCTTGCCGACGTCGATCACGACCTCCTGGCCGCCCGCCTTGCGGGGCGGCAGCTCCAACGTCCCGTTTGCCTCTTGAGCGGCGTGCCGGACCAGCGACTCGGTCAGCTCCATCATGTCGGTGTAGTCGGCGTAGGCCTGGTAGGCCTCGAGGAGGATGTACTCGGGGTTGTGCGTCGAGTCGATCCCTTCGTTGCGGAAGACGGCGGCCATCTCGTAGACCCGGTCGAAGCCGCCGACGATGAGCCGCTTAAGGTAGAGCTCCGGCGCGACGCGCAGGTACAGGTCGCGCTTCAATTCGTTGTGGCGGGTCACGAAGGGACGGGCGGCGGCCCCGCCGTAGATCGGCTGGAGCACCGGGGTCTGCACGTCGAGGAAACCCCGGCTTTCCAGGAACGCTCGCACCGTCGCGAAGATGCGCGACCGCTTCCGAAAGAGCGCGCGCGCCTCAGCGTCGGCGATCAGGTGCAGATAGCGCCGGCGGCGCATCGTCTCCACGTCCTTCAGGCCGTGGAACTTCTCGGGCATAGGCTGCAACGACTTGGCGAGCAGGTCGAAGCGGTGGGTCTCGACGGTGACCTCGCCGGTCTTGGTAACGAAGAGAGGACCTTCGACGCCGAGAAAATCGCCGCGGTCAACAAGCTCTTTGAACCGGCTAAAATCCTGCGTCTTATCCAGCGTCAGATAGATCTGGATCGAGCCGTCCTCGTCTTCGATGCGGGCGAAGCTGGCCTTGCCCATGCGCCGCACTTCGGTCAGACGCCCCGCAAGGCGTACCGGCCCGCTGGCGCCGTCGGCATGGTAGGCGGCGAGCGCCTCGGCGATCGTCTGGCTGCGGCGGAACTCGTGGGGATAGGGATCGACACCCGATTCCCGGAGGCGTTCCAGCTTTTCGACGCGGGCCGTTCGTTCGTCCATAGGCCCGCTAGCCGTCGCCGTAGCGCTTGAAGACGTTGGGGAGCATCCGTTCCTGACCGCGCCCGTCGGGGGTCACCAACCCCAGAATGACCCCGAGCAGGCGGTCGAGATAGACGCCCATGCCGACGAGCGGCGTGCCCGCGGGCCAGCGGCGAAGCTCCTCGACGAACCGTCGATCGGGCTCGGGGAGCACGTCGTAGCCCTGCCGCCGCAGATGCTCGATGTGCCGGAAACGGACCGCCTGCGCCTCGGCGTCCATCAGTTCGCGCTGCGCCAGCGCCACCCGCAGGCCGCCCATGTACAGCTCCCACTTGTCGCAGTGGACGCCGTCCGACGACTGCGCCATGGGGCTGGACTCAAGGGGCAAAGAGTGCACCACGGTGGGCTCGACCAGCGACGGGGCCACGCCCTCGCGGAAGGCGCGTTCGAGGAACTCGAACCAATAGCCCTGCGGCCCCCGGCGCAGATAGGGCGAGAGGTCGGCGGTGCCACGGAGCAAGCCCTCGGAGGCGGCGACGAGCGCGGCGTCGGCGGCGCGTACCTCAATGGCCTCGGCTTGCGCCTCCGCGTCGGCGCCGTTGCTGCTCGGCGCCGACTTCGCCAGCAGCGCGTCGAGATCGAAGTCCGCGTCCAGGGCCCGGAGGGCGTCGCCGAACCCCAGGCGGTCCCAGTCACTCGCGGTGGAGGGGACGCCGGCGTGCGCGCCCGCATCCCGCAGCGCCTGGACGCCGGCCGCGATCGCATCGCGCAGCAGGCCCTCGAAGGCGGTGTGGTCATCATCGACGGCGTAGAGCTCGAGGAGGGTGAACTCGGGACGGTCGAAGCTGTCCACCGGCGCCGCTTCGTCGAAGTCGTCGCGGAGGCAGAGCGCCACCTCGAACACCTTGCCCGCCTCCTCCGGCCCCCAGTCGATGAGGAGCCGCTTGAGGTAGAGCTCGGGGGCGGCGCGGAACCAGAGCCGTTCGCCTAGAGAGGCCGAGTAGGTGCTGAACCCGACCGCCCGCTCGAACCCGGCAAGCTGCGTATGGAGCAGCGGCGTCTGCACCTCGGCGTAGCCGCGCTCCTCCAGGAAGCCGCGCAACGCCTTCAGAAAGGCCACACGCCCGCGCATCATGACCGGGCCGGCCTGCGTCACGACGCCTCCCAGCGGGTGCCCTCAATGATTGGAAGATACAGGACGTCGAGCGATACGTCGGCGGCCTCGGCCCGGCTCACAGCCGCCCCGATCGCCTCCTCGACCGCCTTCACCGGCAGCGGAGGTGTACGGAGGTAGACGCACGACGCGGCTGCTCCGCCGGCGTTCACGATCTCGACATCGACCCCGTCGCCCCGCAGCGAGGCGGCAAGGCTGTCCGCGTCCGCTCCGCTGTTGAGCAGGAAGCGCAGCAAGAAGGGCGCGCGCAGCCCGTCGGCGCGCAACAGTGCCGGCGCGCCGTCGTAGGCCTGGGGGTCGCGGAAGGCGTCGGCGCCGTACATGTAGCGCGGAGGCGAGTCGGCTGCACGCTTGCCCGAGGCAAGCTGGCGCGCGCAAAAGAGCACGTCGGCCATCACCGACGACGCCGTCTCCGGGCCGCCCGCGCCGGGGCCGCGCAGCGCCAGGGTGAACGGCGCGCCCGCCCCTCCACCCGGCGACTCCACTTCCAGCAGGCAGCCGTTCTCCGCGCCGCCGACGCCGCCGAGCGCGTGGTCGAGCGGCACCGCCGCGGGCTGGGCCCAAGCGACCACGCGGCCGCCCTCGAGCTGGGCGCCGGCGAGCATCTTGGGCGTCAGCCCAAGGCCGGCAAGGACCTCGAGGTCCTGCGCGGTGAAGACGGGACGCGTGCCGAGATGGTCGTCGTCACCGCAGATCTCAGCACAGGGACTCTGTCCGCCGGGGCAATCGTGAAAGTCACCTCGGTCGGT
The DNA here is from genome assembly GCA_964291475.2 of Dehalococcoidia bacterium. Taxonomy (GTDB): domain Bacteria; phylum Chloroflexota; class Dehalococcoidia; order SHYB01; family SHYB01; genus DAOUKH01. The sequence goes on from OZ220076.1 coordinate 68,692, forward strand.
GGTGTCGGCATGCACCGGCCCCCGGCGCGCGATGCCCCGCAGGTAGACGTCCTGGGGACGCAGGCGGACGCCGAAGCCGAGTCCGGCGAGAATCATCATCTTGCTGCGGGCATCCTCGCCGAGGACGTCCGCGCCGGGGTCCGATTCGGCGAGACCGCCGTGAATCGCCGCGCAAACGGCCCTCTGATAACTGCCTCCCGCGATCATGCGCGAGAGGATGTAGTTGGTGGTACCGTTCAGGATGGCGAGCATCGCCTGCACCCGGCCCCCGATAGCCCCGGCAATGGTCTGGACGACGGGCATGCCGCCGCCGACCGCGGCCTCGTAGGCAAGGATCACGCCCCGCGACCGCGCCAGCTTCACCAGGTCGTGGCCCGAGCGCGCGATGACCGCCTTGTTCGCGGTGACGACGCACTTGCCGTTCCATAGGGCCTCTTCGATGATCGCCTCGGCCACCGGCGACCCCGTCAGCTCGACGACAATGTCGACCGCCGGGTCATGCACCACGCTGCGCCATGCGGGCTCAGGGGCCGTCGCCGCGTCATGGAAGAAGCGCGGACCGCCGCCGTTGGAGGTGACGGCCTCGCGGATCCGGTCTTCGCCCGCCGCCTTGGGGTTGGCCCGCGACCGGCGCGCCGCCGACCACAGCCGGACCCCCACCTCCGACGATGCGCCAAGATCGCCGCCGGGGAGCGTGAGGCCCACTGGCCCATCGGCAAAGTAATCGAGGACGCCCGTTCCGACGACGCCAACGCCAACGAGTCCAACGTTGATCGCGGAGCAGCCGTCTTGGGTTCGCATGGAACGGGGCCGCGTCCAAATGGGACGCCGGAAGTCTTCCTCTGGACCGGGTCTTTCAGGAAACAATTGTAACCCGTTGCCGAAACCAGCGCCAACGGAGCACCCCCTCATCTCCTACACAGGCCCCCGACGCCGGCCTACCCCCTCCCCTGTAGGGGCGATTCACGAATCGCCCTCCCCTCATCACCACCAATGGCCGCACGAACCGGCCGCCGCCCCGGCCCACGCCCCAACACCCAATTCGCGACACAAGATCATTGACAGCTCTCGCCAAGGGGGTTTATCGTTGGACTACGAACAAATGTACTGGCCGTGGAGCATTGGTCAGCCTATGTTCGGCGCCTCCCGCGAGGGAGCGTGCACCCGCGTCGGCTCGCACTCCACGACGTCGCCGGCGCCCGCGCCTCCCGTAAGGGAGCGTGCACCTTGCGCCGAACCGCCCGATTAGCGCGTCCGGCGCGCGCCTCCCGTAAGGGAGTGTGCACCTTGCGCCGGACATCCGACTAACGTGCCCGGCGCGCGCCTCCCGTGAGGGAGCGTGCACCTTGCGCCGGATCATCCGACTGAGCGTTGGCCCGGCGCGCGCCTCCCGTGAGGGAGCGTGCGACCCGCGCCGGGAGGCCCTTCGGGGCCTCGCCGGCGCAAAAAAACCAAAGGTAGGGCTGCGCCCAAAACGCATCGCGGCGGAGCGGCAACAGGAGGCGGAGGCGGCCCGCGGCTTAGGCCTGGCGAGGCTTCGCCTTGTGGAGCATGTCGTAGATGATCCACCCCTCTTTGCCCCGCCGGTACGAGATGCGGGCGCGCTGGGGGATGGAGCCGTACATGTCCAACTGCTCTTCGACCACCCTAATTGCGCAGGGCGAGGTGATGATGTCGAGCACCTTGGCGCCCTCGATGGCACTCTTGGGGGAGTCCCACACCCGCACTTCGCCGTTCCACTTCGAGAGCACCGTCTTGGTCACCCTCGCGGTATAGGGCGGATCGATCACGCGGGTCTTGAACATCGGGTCCTCCGGCCTACCCGCCGCTTAGACCGCGGCGGTGCGCTCCTGGTGGTAGAACTCGATGACGTCGCCCTCTTCAAAGCTGGTCATGCCTTCCACCGAGACGCCGCACTCCAGCCCGGCGTTGACCTCACGGGCGTCGTCCTTGAACCGCCGCAGCGTCTGCACCGGCGCCTCGATCACGAGCTCGCCGTTCCGGCTGACTCGCGCCATAGCGTTCCGGAGCGCCTTGCCGTCGGTGACGTAGCAGCCCGCGACACGCGCCCGCCGGCCGATGACGAAGACCTGCCGCACCTCGGCGTGGCCGTCGACGACCTCGCTGATGACCGGCTCGAGAATCCCCTCGAGCGCCTTGCGGACGTCGTCGATGACCTCGTAGATGATCGTGTAGAGGCCGATCTGAACGTCGGACTCGTCGGCGGCGGTCCGCGCACCGGGCTCGACCCGCGTGTTGAAGCCCACGATCATCGCCTCCGAGGCCGCGGCGAGGAGCACGTCGCTCTCGTTGATCGACCCCGCCGCCGCGTGGAGGATGCGGATCTTGGTCTGCTCTTGGGAGAGCCGGTCGAGGCTCGTGCGCAGCGCCTCGACGGAGCCCTGCACGTCCGTCTTGATGATGACGGGCAGCTCGCGGACCTGGGTGTCGCCCTCCGCGTAGATGTCCTCGGTGATCGAGCCCTTCGAGATGAAGTCGCCGCCGGCATCGGCGCGGCGCTGCTCCGCCGCGTCCTTGGCCGCTTTGTCCGTTGCGAAGGCTTCGACAAGGTCGCCGGCCTGGACCAGATCTCCGAGTCCGAGCACCTCGACCGGCTTCGAGGGCGGCGCCTCGTCGATCCGCTCGCCGTGGTCGTCCGTCAGCGCCCGGACCCTGCCCGCTACCTGCCCGGCGAGGATCGGGTCGCCGACGCGAAGGACGCCGTTCTGCACCAGCACCGTCGCCACCGGCCCGCGGGCGCGGTCGACGTGAGCCTCGATCACCACCCCTTGGGCGAGGCGGTCCGGATTGGCCTTGAGCTCTTGCAGCTCGGCGACGAGGAGGATGTTCTCCAGCAAGTCGGGGATGCCGTCGCCGGTCTTGCCGGAAACGGCGACGGCGACGGTCTCGCCGCCGTACTCCTCGATCACGATCTCGCGCTCCATCAGCTGGGTCTTGGGCCGGTCGGGGTTGGCGGTAGGCAGATCGGTCTTCGTGATCGCGACGATGATCGGCACGCCGGCGGCCTTGGCGTGGTCGATAGCCTCGATGGTCTGCGGCATCACGCCGTCGTCCGCCGCGATGATGAGAATGGCGATGTCGGTAACCTGCGCGCCGCGCGCGCGCATCGCGGTAAACGCCTCATGGCCCGGCGTGTCGAGGAAGGTGATCAGCCGCCCGTTGACGTCGACCTGATAGGCGCCGATGTGCTGGGTGATGCCGCCTGCCTCGCCGCCCGCGACGTCCGCTTTCCGGATCGCGTCGAGCAGCGTCGTCTTGCCGTGGTCGACGTGGCCGAGAATGGTCACGACGGGCGGACGCTCCTCGAGGTCGCCTTCTTCCTCGTCGAGCACCACGTGGGCCGAGAGGTCGTCGGCGGCGGGCTCCGGAGCGTGCGACGGCTGATAGCCGAAGTCCGACACCACGAGGGCGGCCGTCTCGAAGTCGATGACCTGCGTGAGGTTGGCCATCACGCCGTTGCGGATCAGTTGCTTGACGACGTCGATTTCGGACAAGTTCAGCCGGTTGACCAAGTCCTGCACCAGGACCTGTTCCGGAAGCTCGACCTCGGACCCCGGAGGAAGCCCGACGCGCTCCTGAACGGCTACCGAAGGTGACCGCTTGCGCTTGGGCCGGCGGTATGGCCGGTTCGGCCGGCGGCGGCGGGGGCTCATGCCAGAACCTCCGGCGCGGCAAGGGTCGCGATCAGGGCGTCACGCTGGGTGGAGGAGAACGTGGTCTTGAGGGCACGGGAGAGCCGGCCCTTTTCGACGCCGAGCCGCAGACAAGCAGGCTCATGGCACAGGTAGGCGCCCCTCCCGGAGAGCTTCCCCGCCGTGTCGACGAGGACGTCACCCTCAGGAGTGCGCACGACCCGGACGAGGTCGCGTTTGGAGGCGGCCCTCCCGCAGGCGACGCACGTTCGCGTCGGTATGTGCTTCACTCTCACAGCCATGCTTTCACACCATTCGCCGCACCCAGGAACGCCTCTACACTCCCAAGGGGCGGCGCGGGCCTATCTTAGCGAGTTCCGTCACCATTGTCGAAACGAGGCGGAGCCGCCCGGTCCGCGCAAACGCGGCGTCCAACCGAATTGGAAGGGCAGCGCGAGGAGTCTACCGTCGACCTCTCCGGCCTCTGCCCCGGCCGCCGCCGCGGCGGCGTTCGCCGCCCGGTCCGTCGCCCCCGCGCTCTTCCCAAATGTCCTCGGCGAACCGGATCGAGGAGCGCTTGTTGGCCGCCGCTGCGGCCGCCACGGCCTGTGGAGTCTGCGTCGGCACTTGCCAGGTCTCTTCGGACTTGAGGGCCTCGGCAAGGGTGGGCGCGTCTTCTTCCTCGGAAGGAGTCTCGGCCGCCGCGGGCTCGCCCTCGGCCTGCGCGAGCACGGGCTGCGGCTCAAGCTCGGCCGCCGCGGGCTCGGCCTCGACTTCAGCCTCGGCTGCCGCGGGCTCCAGCTCTGTGGGAGTCGGCTCGGCGGGCGCCTCGGCGGGCGTCTCGGCAGCCGCGGCCGGCGCTGCCTCCGCGGCAGCACGCTCGACGATTTCGGCCGGGGGCCGTGCGGGCGTGCGCGGCGTGAGCAGGCTACGGTCGGCCTCCGCTTCCGAGACGCTCTTGATGTCGATGCGCCAGCCGGTGAGCTTGGCGGCAAGGCGTGCGTTTTGGCCCTCCCGCCCAATGGCCAGAGCGAGTTGACGGTCGGGTACCACCACCACGGCGGTGTTCTCCTCGGTGATGACGACGTTCATAACCTGGGCGGGGCCCAATGCGCGGGAGATGAAGACGCTCGGATCGGGGTTCCACTCGATGACGTCGATGCGCTCGCCGTGCAGCTCATTGACGATATTCTGAATGCGTACGCCACGCAGGCCGACGCAGGATCCAACGGGATCGACACGCTCCTGCAGGGCATGGACGGCGACCTTGCTGCGATAGCCCGGCTCGCGCGCGATCGCCTTGATCTCGACGACCCCGTTATAGATCTCAGGCACTTCAAGCTCGAACAACCGCCGGAGGAGTCCCCGGTCGGCGCGTGAAACGACGATCTGGGGGCCCTTGGCCGTCTTCCCGACTTCGAGGATGTAGACCTTGAAACGCTGGCCGTTTCGATAGCGCTCGTTGGGGATCTGCTCGGGGAAGGGCATGATCGCCTCGGCGCGGCCGAGGTCGAAGATGATGGCGCGCCCGTCCAACCGTTGGACGACGGCGGGAACGATATCTTGTTCGCGCCCCGAATACTCGTCGAAGACGATGTCCCGTTCGGCCTCGCGCAGGCGCTGCATGACCACCTGTTTCGCGGTCTGCGCCGCGATGCGTCCGGCGTTCGCCGGGGTCACCTCTTCTTCGATGACGGCCCCGACTTCGGGAGCGGCGCCGCGGGAGGTGGCGTCGGCGAGAGCGATCTGTGTCTCCGCGTCTTCGAACTCCTCGTCGGCGACGACGGTCCAGCGGGCGAAGACGTGGACGTCGCCGGCCTGCGAGAAACGGACGGCAAGGTCCTTCTCGGCGAGGTGGTCCTTCTTGAACGCCGAGATGAGGGCGGCCTCGACGGCGGTGATGACGATGTCCCGGGGGAGCCCGCGCTCGGCGGCCAACTGGGTTATCGCAATCAGGAAATCGCTCTTCATGCGATCGACGCTCCCCTCTCTTTTCTAACGTTCCGCCTCGGCGGCTTCTCCGCCTGAAGTAAGAAAAGTGGGGAACGCCCACTTTTCAAAACGACAGCCGGAGTCCGGCACCACCCTCGCGGTGGCGCGTCGATTATAGCAACCGGCCCTCCGGTTCGCAAGGCGCGGAGAACTGTTATGTTAACTCAGGCCGGGCGCCAGTTTCCCCGACGCTGCATGGTGTGCGAGGCGCGTCGGCTCGGGCAGCCGATACCGCACCGCCGTCGCCAGCACCCAGTGCACGGCCCCCTCCAAATCGATCTTGTGCCCAGGGGACACGTAGACGGGAGAGACCTCCTCCCGCGTGCGCAGCACCGCGCCGACCACCTCGCCGCGATGGATGAGCGGCGACAGGTCGCCCCGGCCAGGCCCCGGCGGGTCCGCCTCGCCGACGAGCCGCGACTTTGCCAGCCCGATCGCGGGCGTGCCGAACAGCAGCCCAAGGTGGCTCGCGATGCCGAACCTTCGCGGATGCGCGACCCCATGACCGTCGGCGATCAGGATGTCGGGCCGGAGAACGAGTTGGGCGAGCGCTTCGATGAGCACCGGTGTTTCTCGGAAGGAGAGCAGGCCCGGCACGTAGGGCATCGGTGGGCGCATGCGCGCGACGCGGACCTCGGCGATCTCAAGGCCGGGCCAGGTCAACACCACCACGGCCCCGAGCGTCTCCCCGTCCGAGAAGGCGCCGGAAACGTCGACTCCGGCAATATAGGCGGGTTTCGCCGGAGCCCGGTTGGCAAGCTCGACGCGGGCCGCGAGCTTCTCCTGCAGCGCCCGTGCCTCCGCGGGCGGCAAATCCCACGGATGCGTCTCAACGGGATGCATCGTCGGTCGTGGGTTGCGAATCGAAGGAAACCGCTACCGTCGCCACTCGGCAATGTTCCAGAGCTCGCTGTCCCACGCGTTCATGCGGACACCCTGCAGCGTGTTCAGATGAGCGGAGACCAGGCCCCGGGACACAAGCGGGATCTCATAGTAGTTCTGCACCTGGATGTCATTGAGCTCCTGTACCAAGGCGTCGCGCTCCGGCCCGACCTGCGTCGCGGCGAGTTGGGCGAACAGGTCATCGAACTCGGGATTGCAGGCGCGGGCGACGTTCCCGTCGGCCCAGTTGTTGTCCCGGGTCTGGATGTGCTCGCAGCGGAGACCCGACAGGTATTCCTGGGGGTCGATCCCTGGGCCGGTGGTGTACATCTGCACGTCGGCGAAGAACCTGCGGTAGGTGGCTCCTTCGTCGACGGCGGGGTCGCCGCCGAAGAAGACGGCGGCGTCGTGCTGGATCAGTTCGGTCTCGATCCCGATCTCCCGCCACCAATCACGAACGAGGGCCTGCGTGTCTTGCCGGATCGCGTTGACCGTGGTCTGGTAGGTGATGCGGAGCGGAACGCCGTTGTATTCGCGGACGCCGTCGCCGTCTGAGTCGACGACGCCGTTGTCGTCGAGAAGCCTATTGGCGCCTTCTATTTCTTGTACCAGGCACGCGTCGTTCGCCGTGGAGGTGTACCTGGGCGGGGCCATGATCAAGTTGCACGCCGGCTGAGCGGCGAAACCGTAGAGGTCCTCCGCGATGCGGCTGCGGTCGATGGCCATCGACATGGCTTGCGGAATCGGCGTAAACGTCAGGAACGGGTGCGGGTTCGTGCCGCCGAGGTACTCGGAGCGGTCGTCGCCCAGCGCCGGGTCGGGATTGGTCTGGTTCACAACGATGCGTTCAACGTCGCTGGCGAATGCGGCAACGACGGTGCCGAGGCCCGCCGCTTCCATCGCCGCGAGCATCTCGGGCTCCACCTGCAGGTTCCAGGCGTAGTCGAACTCGCCTACTTGGAGGACGGCGCGGGCCGCCGACTCCGCGTCGCCGCCGCCCTCAATGACCACGCGGTCGAAGTAGGGCGCATCGCCGCGGAAGAACGGGTTGCGCTCGTAGACGGCCCGCTCGTTCGGTTGGAACTCAACGATCCGGTACGGGCCCGTCCCCAGCGGGGCCATGTTCTGCGCCTCGCACGACCTCGCGGCGGCACCGACGCAATCGGTGAACTGAGTCCCGCTGATGATCGGCGTACCGGTGCTGACGAAGGCGGTGTAGGGGTACGGCGTCGGCGCGTCGAACGCGATCTCGACGGTGCTGGCGTCAATGGCCTGGACTGAGGTGATGCCGGCGAAGGCGTCCTCGGCGATGCAGCCGGTCTCCTCATCGGCACAGTAGCGCCAGGTGAAGACCACGTCGTCGGCAGTGAACTCGCTGCCGTCGGACCACAGCACTCCTTCTCGCAGCTTCCACGTGATCGACGTCAGGTCGGCGGAGACGCCACCATTCTCGACGGTGGGGATTTCGACGGCCAGCCTCGGGACCAGCTCGCCGTCGGGGTCATAGACGGCTAGGGGCTCGAGCGTCACCGCGCCGGCATCCCGGTCCTTATAGCCGCTGGCGAGATAGGGGCCGGGCAGCGAAGGCGCCTGCCAGTACCGAAGGGTCAAGACCTGCTCAGGCGGGGGCGGCTCCGTCGGAGTGACCGGTGGCGTAGACGTCGGCCCCGGCATGGGAGTCGCGGATTCGCCGCAGGCAGCGACCAAGAAGAGGGCGGCGATGCCAAGCATGAGTTTGAGAGAAGGGCGCATGTGCCGTTGCTCCGTTTCAGCGTGGTGGTCTTCATTATCGCGGGGCGGCGCAGGCAGGAGCAACGAGGGTGCCTCACCAGTCTCTGGACCGCGCCAACGGTGAGTGGCATCCAGCCGCTAGGCGTCTTCGTCAGCCCCGTCGGCCTCGGCTTTGTCATTCTCGAGTAGCCTCCAGGCCGTTTCCCGTGCCTCGTCCCAGGTAGCGACCATATGGTCGGCGGGAACGCGCCTGAGCGCGTCGAGGGCGCGAAGGTTGCGGGCGGGCGTGCCCGAGAGCCCCATCACGACACAGTGGGTGTCCTCGGCTATGGCGGTCTCCACGAGCTGTTCCACCACGAGGGCCGCGCTGTCGTCGATGTAGACGGTATCGGAGAAATCGAGGATCACGACCTCATGGTCTTGGATGTCTCCGCCGATGGTCTCGATCAGCTTGCTGGAGGAGGCAACGGTGAAGGTGCCCTTGAGCGCCACCAAGCCGACTCTTGCGGAGAACTCGTCGATGTCCTCCTCGCCTTGCTCGGCGCCGAAGATGCTCTGGTCCAGCAGGGGCACGGAGACGACGCTGTCCATCTCGAGGCGCTCGAACTGGCGCGCGCTGGTCACCGCCGCGGCGATCATGCCAACGGCAACGGCGGCAACGAGGTCGAGGAACACCGTGAGCCCGAGCGTTAGTAGCATCACCGCCAGATGTTCTCGCTGGACCTTGTGCATGCGGGTGACAAATCGCCAGTCGATGGTGTCCAAGGCAATCTTTACCAGGATCCCGGCCAAGACGGCGGTGGGTATCTTGGCGACGTAGTCGCCGAGCACCAGCACCATGACCAGCAGGATCCCCACGGCAACGACCCCGGCGACAACCGTCGCCCCGCCCGCCCGGACGTTCGCAACCGTGTTTGGAGTGGCGCCTGACCCGGGCAGGCCCCGGATGAAGCCGGTGAAGACGTTGCCGATGCCCTGCGCTAGGAGCTCCCGGCTGGGGTCGTGACGGGTCCGCGTCATCGAGTCGGCTACGAGTGCGGTGAGCAATGTGTCGACGGAGCCGACAAGCGCGATAACCAGCGCCGGCTCGATGGAGTTCACCAGGGCATCGCCCGAAAGATCCGGCAATTGGAAGGAGGGCAGGGCGGTGGGCACGGCGCCGATAACCGGCGCATCGGTGAGCCAAAGGCCGCCCATGAGCATCCCTACCCCCAGCGCGACGAGGGTCGAAGGAAGGTACCGGTCCATCTTCCTGGGCCAGAGCATCGCCACGGCAAGGGTGGCGGCGGCGATGCCCAAGGCATTGGCCTCGAAGTGCTCGAAGATGTCCCCAAAGTTGCGAAGGGTGCCGATCGGCCCGCCTTCGGCCACGTCGGCCCCGAGGAAGGGCAGCGTCTGTACCAGGATGATGATCACCCCGACTCCGGTCATAAACCCAGAAATGACCGAGTATGGGGTATAGGTGACGTAGCGTCCGATTCTCAGCAGGCCGAAGATGATCTGTATCAGACCCGCCATGATGACGATGGTGAAGGCCTCGGCGATGTTGTTCGCGTGGCTGGCGACGATCACCGACATCGCCACCGTCATCGACCCAGTAGGGCCAGATATGAGCGACCGTGTACCTCCGAACACGGCGGTGAAGAAGCCAACCGCGATCGCCCCGTAATCCCGGCGGCCGGGTCCAGACCCGCCGCCAAGCCGAAGGCCAACGCCACCGGCAGGCCCACGATCGCCGCCGTGACGCCACCGAGGACGTCCCCGCGGAAGGTCTGCAGGTCGTATGGCAGGCCGGAGAAGAGGAAGCGGTTCAGCAAGGCATAGTCCGACGGTGGTACCGGGCCATCCCCGTAGCAGAAGGTGTTCGGCCTATAGTCCGCCCTTCGAGGTTGTCGTGAATCTGATCCGTTGGGCCCCGAGATGGGCTCAGCTACTGCACCCGATGGGCCTCCCGCGCGCTGCCGACAGCTTCGCCGGGCGTGCCGGGATCCCTCATGGGCCCCCCGCGACAGGCCTTAGCCGCCTCCCCGTGGAACCTCAGCCGTTGATGGCAGCTCAGACGCCCAGCCGTTCGCGAGTGACCCTAGTGGGGGGATAGTCATGGATGCTCATGGTTCTGTCAATAATGTATCAATAGGGTCGCTAGTAGCACATGCGCCGAGGGAGAGGGGCGTCGCCGTTGGCGGGGCAATCACCGTTCTGCTACACTCCGGCAACCCCGAACGGAGCGCGATCAGGGCAGAGGCGAGGGGGTCCAATGCACTACAACGTCATCTCGGCGGACAGCCACATCGACGTCAAGTACCTTCCCGGCGACCTCTTCGTTTCCAACGCGCCAGCGGAGTGGCGGGACCAAGTCCCCCGTATCGTCGAGACGAGCGAAGGGAAGAAGTGGTTTTCCGAAGGCACCGACCTCTCGGCGCGCCTGCCCAACGCCAACATGGGCTTCTTTGAACGGGGCTTTTCCAGGCGCATCGACCGCATGTTCGACGCGGGCTTCTTCGACGGCAGGTCACACCCGACCGACCCCGAGTTGCGCGTGAAGCACCAGGACATGGACGGCATCGACGCCGAGGTCATCTACGGCGTCTTGCACCTTGGTAACCACGTGGAGAGCCGGGATCTGCTCAACCTCATCTATCAGATTTACAACACCTGGGTGGCCGACTTCTGCAAGGCCAACCCCGACCGTCTGGCGGGGCTGGCCTGTTTGCCGAACGAAGACCCCAAGGCCGCCGCCGCGGAGCTCCGCAGGGTGGCGGCCCTGGGAATCAGGGGCGCCGAGTTCGCGGTATCGACAGCGGCGAAGCCGGTGTGGCACAAGGACTGGTTCCCGCTCTGGGAGGCCGCGGCGGAGTGCAACACGCCCATATCCTTCCACACGACAGGCCTAGAGACACGGCAGCCTGACGCCGCGGAGTCCAAGGAATACACCGCGCAGTACCTCGGCACCTGGCTGACGATGTTCCAACTCGCCGGGGCGGAATCGCTTTCCAGCATTCTCTTCTCCGGCGCCCTCGACCGCTTCCCCGATTTCAAGTTCGTGCTCGGTGAGTCGGGCGTCGCGTGGATCCCGTTCATCCTCGGACGCGTGGACGAGAAGTACGAGGACCGCTACACCTATCTGAACTTCGAGATGCCGCCAAGCGGCTACTGGCGGCGTCAGGGGTACACGACGTTCCAGCAGGAGTCCACCGTCCCCGACGTCATTCAGCTTGTGGGCGAGGACAACGTGCTCTGGGGCTCCGATTACCCCCACTCCGACGGTGTCTGGCCCGACTCGCAAGAGATCATCGCGAAGGATTTGGGCCGGCTCGACGACCGCGTTCGCCAGAAGGTGGTCCGGGACAACACCGGAAAGCTCTACGGATTCCTCAACTAGGCCGCAAGGCCGCACCGAGACGCTAGAGCCGCCGCCACTGGAGGACGGTGTTGCGAAGATACATCTTCCTTCGAATCGTCCAAGCGGTCTTCGTTGCCATCGCGGTCTCGATCATCGTCTTCATCCTGGTCCGCCTGTCCGGCAACCCCGTCGACGTCATCCTTCCCATCAACGCCACCCCGGAAGACCGGGCGCGGCTCACCGCGCTGTGGGGGCTGGACGACCCGCTCCTGAGTCAGTACTGGACATTCGTCAAGAACGCGGTACGGGGCGACTTTGGAGACTCGATCAAGTTCCCCGGCAAGACGGCGCTCGGCGTCATCGGCGAACGCACGGTGGCGAGCTTGGAGTTGGCGCTGGGGGCTCTCTTGCTCGCCGGCGTAGTCGCCCTGCCCTTGGGCGTGATCAGCGCGGTGAAGAAGGACACGCCACTAGACTTTGTCGGCAAGACGTTCGCCATTCTTGGCCAATCGGTGCCGCCGTTCTGGACAGGCATCGTGCTCGTCTGGGTCTTCGCGGTCACCCTCGATTGGCTGCCCGTCGCAGGGCGCGGCGGGTTCTCGCATTTCATCTTGCCGGTGGTCACCCTCGCGTGGTTCCAGATGGCCCCGCTCATGCGCCTCGTCCGCTCATCGATGCTGGACGCCCTGGAAAGTGAGTACGTCAAGCTGGCCCGAATCAAGGGCGTACCGGAGTGGAAGGTCGTCTGGAAGCACTGCCTGCGGAACGCGGCCATCGTGCCGCTCACTTATTTCGGGCTCGTGGCCGGCTTCCTCGTGACCGGCACCGTCGTCGTCGAGACCGTCTTCGCCTGGCCCGGCATCGGCTTGCTCGCCTTCGACGCGATCACTGGGCGAGACTTCCACGTGGTCCAGGCCGTCGTGATTCTGACCGCAGTGGCGTTCCTCGCGATCAACCTCACCGTCGACATCCTCTACGGGTACGTCGATCCTCGTATCCGGTACGTGGACCGGTAGCGGCACGATGCAGGATTCAGGCGAAAAGGCCAGGGCGCTGCTGAAAGGCAGTCTCGGGCGTCTGCCAAACCTACGGTCAATGTTCGCCAAGACGCGCCGCTATCCCCTCATACCCCTAACCGTGCTGCTCCTGGTACTGATCATCCCGGCCATCTTCGCCGACCTCATCGCGCCGTACGATCACCTTTCCGTCGATCCGGCCTCGCGGCTCCAGCCGCCGGGGTGGGTGGAGCCGAAGGTCCTCACCAAGACCGTTGTCGAACGGGTCGAGGACCGTGACACGGAGATCTCGCAAGCCGCGGCGCGGTCGCTTCGACCCGGAAACGGTCTGGGCCAGAGTCCGAACCTACCCGAAGAGGTCATGGTGGGCGACGATGTCCAGATCATCACCGGTGTCGGCGGAAGCTGGTCGCGGCCGCTGGGCACCGACAAGCTGGGCCGCGACATCGTTAGCCGTCTGATTCACGGTTCCAGGCTGTCGCTCATCGTGGCGCTCCTCGTCATCGGGACCTCTGGGGTGGTCGGCACATCGCTTGGGCTGATCGCCGGCTACTACCGGGGCTGGGTGGACTTCTTGGTCTCGAGGGCGGTCGACTTCTTCTTGGCCATTCCGCCGCTGCTCATCGCGCTCGTCCTGGTGCTCGTCTACCGGACGAGCCTGTGGATCGTCGTGATCGTCATCGCCGTCCAGCTTTGGGCCGTCTATGCACGCATGGTGCGCGGCGAGACGTTGACGCTCATGGAGCAGGGGTACATCGACCGCGCCCGGGTGGCGGGCGCCTCGGGGGCCCGCATCATCATGCGCCATCTCTTCCCCAACCTGGTCAACAGTCTCATCGTGCTCAGCACGTTGCAGATAGGCTTCGTCATCATCTTCGAGTCGGCACTCAGCTTCCTGGGTGTCGGAATTCCCAGTCCCGCCCCCTCATGGGGCAGCATCGTCGCCGATGGCCGCGACCTCATCATCCAATCGGGTTGGTGGGTCTCCATCTTCTCCGGCGCCGCGATCGCGTTGACGGTGCTCTCCGCCAACCTGCTCGGCGACTGGCTCCGGGACGAGCTCGATCCGAAACTGAAGCATCTATAGTCTCCCACCCTGGAGGAGCAAAGGGGGCAGCGCATGTCGGAGCGAAACAAGGACATCATTCGGCGGTACTACGACTCGATGAACCGGGGCGACGTGGCCGCCAGAGACACCTTCTGGGCCGAAGACATCGTCTGGCACGGGAACCAGGCGGAAGGAGCGGGCCAGGGGCTGGAAAGCTCCGTCGACCTCCACGACCAGATCAAGAACGCCTTCTCTGAGCTCCACGCCACCATCGACGACATGGTGGCGGAAGACGATAAGGTCGCGGTGCGCTTTACTGCGACGGGCCTCCACACGGGGCCGCTTCCGGGCGTCGAGCCGACGGGGAAGCCCTTCACGTGGACCGGGCTCGCCATCTACCGGATCGTCAAGGGGAAGATCGCCGAGGACTGGTTCAACGACACGTTCAATGAGCAGGTCCGGCAGTTGCGGGAGTCCCAGGGCGCAGGCTAGGGCGTTCAGGCCGTCGTTTGCCGCACGCTGAAACTCTTTTGGTTAAGGTGATTACGAAGGACCTTCAGTTTGACAACCCAGAAAAGGGCGGTCTAGAATCCGCCATCTCTTGCGGGATGCCCATGCGGGCAGAGGGGGAGGGGTGCCATGCGTTCCAAGACCTGGATGATTCTTGTTGTGGGGCTAGCCGTCGTGGCCCTGATTGCGGCAGCCTGCGAGGGGGCACAAGGACCGCCAGGACCGGCAGGGCCGGCGGGGCCCGCAGGACCGGCGGGACCGGCAGGGCCGGCGGGACCGGCAGGCCCAGAGGGGCCGCAAGGACCGGCAGGTGGGATGCCATGATGCCGACGGCTATGCCCGAGCCGACGGCCACAGCCATGCCCGAGCCGACCGCGACGCCGGTGCCGACGGCCATGCCCGAGCCCACAGCGGCGATGATGGAGCCGGCCGTGAGCCGACTCGTCGTAGCCGCGCCATTCGAGTTGGAGGGTAATGACCCCTACGCAGTGCGCCCGGCCGAGATCGCGGTCCAAGGGCTGCCCTTCGAGGGCCTCTCTGAAGAAGATCCCGACTACACTTTCCAGCCGCAGCTTGCCGAAAGCTGGGAGACGTCCGACCTCAGGACCTGGACGTTCAAGCTGAGACAGGGCGTGCCGTTCCACTTCGACAACGGCGAGTTCACCTCGGCGGACGTCCGGTTCACGATGGAGCAGCAGTCCCGAGAGGACTCCCTCGTCACCGAGCGGGAGAAGATCGCCGGCTGGCTCGAGACGCTGCAGACCCCCGACGACTACACCGTCATCATCACGTCCAACACCATCGACCCGGTGATGTGCTGCGACCAAGGAATCGATCGCGCGACCTGGGGCATGATGCTCAGCAAGGCCTACTTCGATGCGACGGGCCTCACAGGGCCTACAGGACCGCATGGTCGGGACCGGGCCGTACCAGTTCGTGGAACGCAGGCCCGGCGAGTCGGTCCTCTTCGAGCGCGTGGCGTACGAGCACTACCGCGTCACGCCCGAATTCCCTGAAATCGAAGTCCGCAACGTCACCGAGGCCGCAACGAGGCTGGCGCTCCTGGTGAATGGCGACATTCACCTGACCCTGCTTCCCTCCGACCAAAACGCGGCGGCCATCGCGGGGCGGCATGGAAGTTGTCGACGCGGTCTCGCCGACCGTTCTGGTTGCCGGGATGTTCGGCGGGCTCTTCCTCGAGTCGGACGAGGCCTACGACCCGGACAACCCGTTCACCAACGTCAAGGTCCGCGAGGCTCTCAACCGGGCCGTCGACCGCGACACGATCCAGGATTCGATCCTTGGCGGCCGCGGCATCGACATGGCCGTCGCCCTCTGGGGCGACGAGCGCCCCGGCGTCACCGAGTCGCTCCACGCCAGGTTCGACGACATGTACGGCTACGATCCGGACAGAGCGCGGGCGCTGCTCGCCGAAGCCGGCTACCCGAACGGGTTCGACACAACCATCGCGCTCGTCCCACGCGTCCAGTTGCCCGGGTCGAAGACGTCGGTGAGACGATCGGGAACGCGTGGCAGGACATCGGCGTCAACGTGACCTTCGTCGAGGCCGAGTGGGCCACCTACATCGGTAAGATCGTCCAGAAACAGAACGTCAACGAGTTCACCATCTTGGCGGCCGACCGCGACCAGCCGATCGCGCTCTACCGGTTGATCTACTACAGCGGCGGGTGCTGTCACATCTTCGACAGCGAGTTCCTCGATGAGAAGTTCGAGGCGCTGAACGTGACCGACAGCTTCGCGGCCCGCGACGCGCTCTTCCTGGAAGCCTACACGCACCTGTTCGAGCAGTACTCGACGGTGCCGTTGTGGTGGATCCAGTCGCAGTTCGTGATCAACCCCGAGGTCATCGCCGAGTACCGAACGTCCGGGCAGCGGCCGCCTCGCCACCTGGAGTACATCGTAGCGGCCAAGTAGCCGAGGCAACGCTCCGAAAGCCGCACGGCCCCAGCATGCCGGACGCCCGGAAGCTGGGGCCGTCGCTTTCTCCATGACCGTCGAGGCAGCGCCGATGAAGGGACTGCAAGGAAGAACCGCCATCGTCACCGGCGCCGGCAGAGGCATCGGCCGAGCCGTCGCCGAGCTCCTGGCGCGGGAAGGGGCCAACGTCGTGGTCAACGACCTTGGCGGCAGCCTCGGCGGCGAAGGCAACTCGTCCGCCGTGGCCGAGGAGGCGGCGGCACAGATCACGAACGACGGCGGCGTCGCCGTACCGAACTTCGAGGACGTCTCCGACTTCGAAGGCGCGCGGCGGCTCGTCCAGGCCGCGCTCGACGAGTTCGGGCAGCTCGACATCCTGGTGAACAACGCCGGCATCACGAGGCGCACCTGGCTCCACCACATGACCGAGCACGACTGGGAGCAGGTCTGCCGCGTCAACCTCAAGGGTACGTTCAACTGCATCCGCCACGCCTGCATTCCCATGCGGGAGCGGGGCTACGGGCGCATCGTCAACATCTCGTCGACCGCGGGCGTGATACGGGGTGGAGCCGTCGGCGGGCGGAGGGTCGCCTACGGCGCGACCAAGGGCGGCATCTACGGTCTGACGAACCTCGCCTACCCGGAGCTCGGCGCCGCCGGCGTCACCGTCAACACCGTGCTCCCCGGCGGATCGCGGACCCGCATGTCGGAAGCGGCAATCAGCGAGCACGACGAGGCCATGGCGGAAGGCGACGCGCTGACGCAAGCCCTGGAGGGAATGATTGCCGACCTCGAGCTCACCCCGCCGGAGGATCTCGCGCCTTTGGTAACCTACCTCTGCACCGAGCAGGCCGGCTACATCACCGGGCATGTTTTCTTCGGCCTGGGAAACAGCTTCGGCTGGTGCAAGCCCATGGAAGTGACCCGGCGCATCTCCAAGGAGCGGCGGTGGACGGTCGATGAGCTCATCGACCTCATGCCGCGCACGCTTGCCGCGGATATCGCCGAGCAGAGCGAGGAAGGGTAGGAGGACGGCGGTGAGCGCTCTGCAGGACAAAGTCGCAATCATCACCGGCGGCGGTGGCTACCTCGGCCGTGGCATCGCGGTCGCCTTCGCGCGGGAGGGCGCCCGGGTCGCGGTGGTCGACCTCGACAAGTCGGCCGCCGAGCGCGTGGCCGGCGAGCTTGAGCAGATGTGCTGCGAGGCCCTGGCCCTGCCCTGCGACGTGGGGTCGGAGCGCCAGGTCCAACACGCCGTGGCCGAGACGGTCGAGCGCTTCCGCCGCATCGACGCCGTGGTCAACTGCGCCCAGAGTTGGGGCGGCGCAAACCCCTCGCTCAGTGAGTGGATGCCCCTGGAGACGATCCCGGAAGCGCAGTGGGACGAGGTCTTCCAGACCGGCGTGAAGGCCACCTGGTACTTCTCCAAGGCCGTCCTCCCTCACATGAAGGAGCGCGGCGGCAGGATCATCAACTTCGGTTCCCTCGCAGGGGTGGAGGGGCTCGCGGGCATGGCTGACTATGCCGCGAACAAGGAGGCCATCCGCGCCCTCAGCAAGGTCGCCGCCCGCGAGTGGGGGCGGTACGGCATCAACGTCAACGTGATCTGCCCGCTGGCGCAAGCAAAGCGGACCGAGAAGATCGAGCGGACGTACGGGGCCGATTCGCCGGAGATGGCGGAGTGGCAGGGCTTCCTGGCCGACTACCGTAAGGACCTGCCCATCCAACGCCTCGGCGACCCCGTCGAAGACATCGGCCGCACCGCCGTCTTTCTCGCCAGCGACGCCTCCGGCTACATCACCGGCCAAACGTTCATGGTGGACGGCGGCGCGTATATGGGCTAGGCCCCGGACCGCCGCGTAGGGCTACGCGCCGTTCGACTGGATGCCCCAGAACCGGGCCGGGTTGTCGGAAAGCACCTTGCGCTTCATGTCGTCGCTCAGCTCGGGGTAGTCGAGAATCTTCTGCACCGACCGCGGCGAGATGCTGTCGGGGTGCGAATAGTCGGTGCCGAAGATGATGCCCGCGTCTCCCAGCTTCCGTGCAAGGAACGGCACGTAGTCCACCTCTTCAGGCTCGAAGGCGATGAAGCACTGGTCGCCGAAGTAGTCGCGCGGGTCCTTCTTGGGCGGCGGCACGAAGCCGGGGAACATCTTGTGGTGCTCGTGCAACCGGTCCAGATAGTATGGTAGCCAGCCCGCCCCATGCTCCAGCCAGCCAACCCGGAGCTTAGGGAACGTCTCCAGGACGCCGCTGGCCAGGAAGCCGACCACCGAATACGGCCCGTCCGACGCCATGAAGATGTGCTTGTAGAAGACGTTGTCCAGCCGGCGCTGCCCGACGCCAAAGACCATGTTCTGGTGAATCGAGACCGGGACATTTAGCCGCACGCACTCCTCAAAGACCGGGTAGTACTTCTCCTTCCAAGTCCACTCCGTCTTGAACTGCGCCGGAAGGAACGCAGCGCCGAGGCCGAGCTCGGTGATGGCGCGGCGCAACTCGCCGACCGCCGAATCCACGTCATGGAGCGGAATCAGGGCGGTCGCGCGGATGCGGTCGGGGTCATGGCTGCAGAAGCGGAAGGCCCAGTCGTTCCACGCCTTGCACCAGTAGAGCGCGACCTCGGGGTTGTCGATTAGGCACAGGATGTTCTGCGAGGCGCTCCCGAAGATGAAGGTCGTGTCCACGCCCTCGTGGTCCATATCTTCGAGCCGCTTGTCGGGCTCCCGCTCACCGTCGCGGTTCACCCATTCGCCCTGTGGCGACCACGGGTTCGGTAGCCGTCCCTCCGGCCCCGAGCGGAAGTCGGCATTGGGCCAGAGCTTCGAATGCTCCACCACCCACGTGCGGTCGTACTTGAGGTAGGCGCCCGTCTGGACGTTGCGCTCCTCATCCGTGTCGAGGGTCTGGGCAGGATCGACGAACTCCCTGGGAGCGAGGCCCTGCAGCTCCTTGGGGAACGACTTCCAGTGATGGATGAGGTGCTCGTTGACGTGGGAGTCCGAGTCGATGATCCGGTATTCCGGTCTCGTCCCCCCAATGTATTGCTTCGACATCGCGCTCCTCCCCCGTGAACGCATTGTGCATACCAGGAGCGGGGCGGTCAAACGCGCCGCCGCTCCCTTTGTGACCGGTGTTAGACTGACGCCGCGTATCGTCAGTCGAGCTTCAGGAGGGCGTCATGGGTAGGCTAGCCGGCAAGGTCGCCTTGATCAGCGGTGGGGCGCGGGGGCAAGGCGAGGCGGAGGTCATCCTCTTCTCGAAAGAGGGAGCAAAGGTCGTCTTCGGCGACGTCCGGGACGATGAAGGCTGCAATCTCGAAGAGGCCGTCCGGGCCGATGGCGGCGACGTGACGTACGTGCACCTCGACGTGAGCAAGGACGCCGACTGGCGCGCCGCCGTCGAAGCGACGGTCGCCCGCTATGGCCGCATCGACATCCTGGTGAACAACGCGGGGATCGGCGTGTTCGACCGAGTCGAGGATGCGACGGAAGAAGAATGGGACAACACCATGGCGGTCAACGCAAAGGGTCCCTTCCTGGGCATGAAGCACGTCATCCCGGTGATGCGGCGCGGCGGCGGCGGTTCCATCATCAACGTCACCTCCATCGCGGCGCACGTCGGCAGCAAGACCGGCGGAGCGACCTACGTCGCCAGCAAGGGTGCGGTGCGCCTCCTGACCAAGCACGTCGCCCTGCATCACGCCGGGGAGCAGATCCGCTGCAACGAGATTTACCCAGGCATGATCGACACGCCGATGCTGCAGGGTGCGGCCACCGACCCCGTCGGCCTCGAAGACCGGCTCGCCCGCATCCCCCTGGGGAGATTCGGCAAGCCCGACGACATGGCCTACGCCGCCCTGTACCTCGCCTCCGACGAGTCCTCATTCATCACGGGGGCCGAGTTGTCGGTCGACGGCGGGATCACCGTCCAGTAGCTCCACGCCGCTAGGGGAGGAGCAGCACCTTCCCAAAGGCCTGCCGCGAGTCCACGATGCGGTGCGCCTCCGCGGCCTCGGCCAGCGGCAGGGCCCGGTGCACCACCGCCTTCAACGCGCCCTCGGCCGCGAGCCCCATGACCGTGTCGAGCTCGCGCTGCGTGGCCCGGCTCGACCCCACTAGCCGGAGCTGCCGCCGGAAGAAGGGAATGATGTCGAGCGCCGCGATTTCGCCGGCATGGCCGCCGACGACCACCATGACGCCGTCTTTCTTCAGGCATTCCAGGCTCTTGCTGAAGACGTCACCGCCGACATGCTCCATGATCACGTCCACGCCCCGGCCTCCCGTGAGGTCCATGACGCGCGCGGCGAAGTCGTCCCGCACGTAGTTGATGAGGTGCCGGGCGCCCAGCGCTGCCGCCCGTTGGAGCTTCTCGTCCGTGCTCGCCGTGGCGAAGACTTCCGCGCCGGCAAGACCCGCGATCTGCACCGCCGCGCTTCCGATGCCGGAGCCAGCCGCGTGAATCAACACCGTCTGCCCCGCCTGCAACGAGGCCCTGTTGATCAGGACGTGCCACGCGGTGGACGCGGCGATCTGCAACGCCGCCGCGTCCTCGAACGAGAGTGTGCTGGGCACGCGGCGTAGATGTTCCGCCGGGGCCGTGACGAGCTCGGCGTAGCCGCCCTGCCTGGTCAGCCCAAAGGTATCCCGGTCGTCGCAGGAGTTGTCGCGGCCGGTGAGGCAGAAGTCGCACCGGCGGCAGGGCATGGTGTAGGGAGCCCAGACCCGGTCGCCCTCCTTGACGATGCCGCCGCCGCGGACCGCGGCGACCTCGCCGGCGAACTCCAGCCCCGGCACGTGCGGCAGTGAAATGGGCATACGGGAGACGCCGGCGCGGACGTCGAGATCGACGTGGTTTATCGCGGCGGCTCGGACGCGAATGAGCGCCTCGCCGGACAGTGGCTCAGGATCTGGGACGTCCTCGAAGGACAGGACGTCGGGGCTGCCGAACTTCCGAAAGCGGACCGCCTTCACGACGCACCGGCCGACCGCTCGCGGCGCAGCTCCTCGGTCGCCGCCTGGTCCACCGCGCCGTTGGCGACGATCACGACGCCGTATTCGGACTTCGCCCGTTCCGGAGAGACGTAGCCGTCGATGACGTCGTTGAGGACAAGGGAGGGATCGCGGGTCAGCGGGTCGCCGAGGCCACCGCCGCCCGGCATGCGAACGCTGAGAATGTCCCCCGAATGCAGCTCGTACGGGGCCTTCGACTTCATCAGCGTCTCGTTGCCGTCCCGCACCAGGTAGTACGCCTGCACCGTGGCGGGCTTGCCCCCCGACCACCCGAACGGTGGGAACTTGAAGCGGTCGCCGACGTTGTGCACCTCGATGGGCTCGGTCAGCATCCGGTAGTCCTTGATGAGTCCGAAGCCGCCCCGCCACCGGCCGGGCCCTTCCGAATTCTCGTGCATCTCGTAGCGGGCGACCTCCACCGGAGCGACGGTCTCCAGCACCTCGATGCTGTGGTTGCCTCCGTTGTAGGGCCAGGAGATGCAATCGACGCCGTCCTTGCCCTGCCGCCCGCCGGTGCCTCCGTGGGAGTTGTCCATATAGATGAACGGCTTACCGGTCCTCGGATCGATCCCGCTGACTACGGGTTGGCCGATCATCCCGCCGTACCCGGCCATCGCCTTGGCGGGACGGCTTGGGACAGGGCAGCGGTGACCACGTCGGAGAGGCGCGGCACGCAGACCACCCGCCCCGCGACGGCGGCCGGGTACCTCGGGTTGAGCACCGATCCCTCGGGGGCCTTGATCTCGACGGGGATGTAGCAGCCCTCGTTCGTCGGAATGTCGGGGCTGGTGAAGCATCGGACGATCATCTGCGTGTAGGCATCGCGGTAGGGCGGCGTGGTGTTGATGCCCCCCTTGGCTTCAGCTCCGGTCCCGGCGAAGTCGATCACCATCGAGTCGCCCTTGATAGTAACGGCCACGCGGATTGGTATGGGCCCGTCGTCGATACCGTCGTCGTCGACCCAGTCCTCAGCGCGGTAGGTGCCGTCCGGCATCCGGGCGATCTCGGCCCGCGTCAGGGCCTCCGACCGCGCGATGGTCTCCTCGAACACGGAGGCAAGCGTCTCCGGCCCGAACTTCTCGGCAAGCTCGTGCAGCCTGACCCTGCCCCGCTCGTTGACCGCCATCTGCCCCTGGATGTCGGTCGATACCACCTCGGGGAGCCGTATGTTCTGCAGCACGAGCCGGAACAGCGCCTCGTTGCGGCGGCCCTCCTCGTAGAGCTTGACGATGGGGATCTGAATCCCTTCCTGAAAGACGTCCGTGGTGTCCGGCGTCGTGCTCCCGGGATTCTTGCCGCCCACGTCGAGGTGATGCGCCACGGTGACCAGAAACGCCAGGGGTTCGCCGTCGTAGAAGAACGGCGTGAAGAGGAACAGGTCGGGCAGATGGCCCGCGCTGATCCAGGGGTCGTTGGTCATGAGCACGTCGCCGGGGCGAATACGGTCGACGGGGTACGCCGCCAGCATCCCCTTCACCGCCGCCGGTATGGAGCAGAAGTGGCCCGGCGTGCCCGCCGACTGCGCCACCACCCGCCCCCTGGTGTCGGTGATCCCGGTGGCGCAGTCATGGGACTCGCGAATGATCGTCGAATAGGCCACCTTGAGGAGGTGCGCCATCATCTCCTCGCAGGTGAAGTACAGGTTGTCGCGGAGCACTTCGAAGGCAAAGGCGTCGGGTTTCGTCATTGCGCCATGACCCCCGTGTTGATCACCAGGTTGCCGTGGCCGTCGACGGTCAGCGACTGCTCTGGGTACACCACCGTCGTCGAGTAGTCCTCCTCCACGACGGCCGGCCCCGCAACCGCCCGCCCCACGCCGAGGCGGGCACGGTCGTAGACCGGACAGACCCGACCCTCCTCACCCGTATCGCGGAAGTAGAGCCGCCGCTCCCCAACCTGCGCCTCGGCGGAGCCGTCCCCGACGCCAATTCCCTGCGTGCGCAGCTTCTCGGCCTCCGCGACTCGCTTTCTGAGGAAGACGCGCAGATGCACGATTTGGGGAATGTGGCTGATCGGCAAGAACCCGTAGAGTTCTATGAACCGCTCGTCGAGCCGCCGGGCCGCGTCGGCCAAGTCCGCCTCGTTCAGCCGTCCCGCGGGGAAGGGGACGAGTAGCTCGTGGCGCTGACCCTGGTAACACATCTCGGCGTGCCGTTCGACCTCCAACGAGCGCGAATCCCCTCCGCCGGGCAGCACGCTCCTGGCCTCGCTTTCGAGCCGCTCGAAGGTCCCGGTCAGCTCATCCGGGCTTACCGATTCGAGGGTCTTGGAGAGCGTAAGGCTCGCTTCGGTTCGCAGGTCGGCGAGGAGCAAACCTCTGGCGGACAACAGCCCCGGATACGCCGGCGCCAGCACCCGTGGGATGCCGGCCTCCCTGGCCAACAGACCCGCGTGAACAGGGCCCGCGCCCCCAAAGGCCACCAGGGTAAAGTCGCGAGGATCGTGGCCGCGCTGCGTCGTGACCCGGCGAAGCGCGCCCACCATGTTGTTGACCGCCACGGTGACCACGCCCAGCGCCGCCGACACTAGGCCGGTATCGGTCGGCGACGCGATTTGCTCGCGCAGCCCCGCCGCGGCGGCCTCCGCGTCCAGCCGCTGCTTGCCGCCGAGGAACCGCTCCGGGTTCAGATAGCCGAGCAGGACGTCGGCGTCGGTGACCGTGACCCGTTGACCGCCTCGACCGTAGCAGATGGGGCCTGGGTCGGCCCCTGAGCTGTCCGGCCCGACCTGAAGAGACCCCGCAGAGTCGACCCGCGCGATGCTTCCCCCGCCGGTGCCGATCGACTGCACATCCGTCATGAGCGTACGGACCGGCTGGCCCTCGAACCGGCGTTGCGTCGTGTACGAGGGTACCCCGCCGGCGACGAGGCAGACGTCCGTGCTCGTCCCGCCCATGTCCAGCGTGATCAGGTCAGAGATGCCCGCCGCGGCGCACAAGCCGACAGCCCCCGCGACTCCGCCCACGGGCCCCGACCCCAGCAGCCGCACCGGGAAGCGCGCCGCCACGTCCGTCGTCGTGATGCCGCCGTTGGACTGCATCACCTCCACCGGCGCCCCTATCCCAAGCGAGGCGACGCGGGCGGCAACACTCCCCAACGCCATTCGGGTCTGCGGCATGAGATAACTGTTCAGCACCGTGGTGGCGAACCGCTCATACTCCGAATACTCAGGCGACACCTCCGACGAGAGCGACACCGGAAGGCCGGGGAAACGCTCCTTGACCGCGTCCCGGACGGCCCGCTCGTGGGCCTCGTTGGCGTAGGCGTGAAGGAAGCAGACCGCAAGCGCCTCCGGCCCGCCCTCCGTTGCCTCGTCCAAGACCCTTTGCACGTCGGGGCTTTGCACCGGACGCACCACCTCGCCCGCGGCGTTGACCCGCTCGTCGACCTCATGGCGGCGCCGGCGCGCGACAAGGGGCTTGGGCTTGTCGAACATGATGTCGTAGAGCTCATCGCGCAGCATGCGGCCTATCTCGACGACGTCCTTGAACCCCTTCGTCGTGACCATGGCCACGGTTGCCCCTTTTCGTTCGAGGAGAACGTTTAGGGCAACGGTGGTCCCGTAGATCACGCGCTGGATGTCGTTGGGCCGCGCTTGGCTGCGCTGGAGAAGCTCGGATATACCCGCGGAGAGGGCACCGGCGGGATCGGTCGAGGAGCTTGGGACCTTCGCGGTCCAGTATTGGAGCGACGCGAGATCGACACCCACCACGTCGGTGAACGTGCCGCCGACGTCGATCCCTATCCACAATGGAGACAAGACGCAGACCTTCTCTTCCCTACGGTTCGCCGACGGCAGCGACGGGATTCTATCACGCAGGGGCGGAGCGGCCCGGACGGGCCCGGCTCAGGCGGGCCGCTCCTGTGGCTCTTCTTGACACACGCGCAAGCCCGCCGATAGAGTAGCGCCGTCCCCCATTCCTGTTGGGAGTTCCGGCGTTGGGGACAAAGGCCGGGTCCATGTCAACCGCAAAACGTCAGGCCCTTCAAGACCTCAAGGTCATCGAGCTCAGCAGCGACATCCCCGGCGCTTGGTGCGCCCGGATGCTTGCCGACTGCGGCGCCGACGTCACCACGGTCGAGCCGCCCGCGGGCAGCGGTCTCCGCCGCCGCGGCCCATTCCCCAACGACGTGCCCGACCCCGAGGCAAGCGGCGTCTACCTCGCCGCCAACCTCGGCAAGCGCGGCGTCACCCTGAACGTCGACACCAACCGCGGACGAGGACTCTTCCTCGACCTCGTGAAGGACGCCGACGTCCTGGTCGAAGACCACACGCCGCGGCTGATGGAGGAGCGGAAGCTCGACCACGCCCATCTGAAAGAGATCAACCCGCACCTGATCGTCACTTCCATCACGCCGTTCGGGTCGACGGGGCCGTGGCGGGACTACAACGCGACACACCTGACGACGGCGGCGGCCTGCGGGCTCGCCATGGGGCTGGGGCATCCCGACCGGGAGCCCCTGACCATGCCCTTCGACCTCGTCGCCTACCAAGCGGGGCGGCCGGGTACTCGGCGACCATGCTCGCGCTGGTGGCGCGGGAGTCGTCCGGCATCGGCGAGCATGTCGACGTCTCGGCGACGGACACCATCGCCACCCTCTACTCGATTGCGATCACCACGCTGCTCTATCGCGGCATCACCCTGCTGCGCAACGGCAACCACGGCAGCTTCCTCTATCCCGATGTCTTCCTGCCCTGCAAGGACGGCTACATCGGCTTGGTCTGCAACCAGATCGCGCAGTGGATACGCTTTCTGGAGCTTATGGGGACGCCGAAGTGGACGGAGGAACGCCGCTATCGCGACCGTAGGGCCATGACCGAAGACTACCCCGACGAGGTCGATGATCTCCTGATCTCGTGGCTCAAAGAGCACACCAGGGAAGAGCTGTTCCAGATGTGCGTCGAGCGCGACGTGCCTCTGACGCCGGCCTACACGGTGAAGGAGTTGTTGGACCTGCCCCACCTTCAGGAGCGGGGGTTCTGGGTCCCCGTCGACCATGCTCAAACGGGAACGCTGAAGTTCACCGGCTCCAACTTCGAGATGACCGGTACGCCCCCTTCGGTCAAAGGGAGGGCGCCGCAGCTCGGCGAGCACAATGTAGAGATTCTGGGCGAGGACCTCGGCGTGGCCGGCGACGAGCTCGAGCGGCTCCGCACGGTGGGAGTGGTCTAGCGTATGGCCGCCAACGGGGAAAGACACGGCAAAGAACGTCTACCCGCTTTCGGAGATACGCGTCGTCGACTTCTGCTGGGTCTACGCCGGGCCGCTGATGACGCGGACACTGGCCGACTACGGCGCCGAAGTCATCAAGGTCGAAAGCCACAAGCGCCTCGACGGCACCCGCCTGGGACGTCCCATCATCGGCGACGACATCACCAAGGGCGACGAAGGACTGCAGCCCGAGCTGCAACCGCTCTACCACGCCCTCAACCGGAACAAGCACAGCATCACGATCGACATTCGCGAGGAGACTGGTAGGAAGCTCATCCACGACTTGATCGCGGTGAGCGACGTAGTCACCGACAATTTCTCTGCGGGAGTGCTGGACCGTCTGGGGCTTCGGCTACGAGGCGCTGCGGGAGATCAGGCCCGACATCATCTGTGCCTCACTCTCTGGGGCGGGCCAATACGGGCCGCTCAAGGACGTGCCGGTCTACGCCAACACCTTGGGGCCGTTGAGCGGCGTCGGCCTGCTGCTGGGCTCTCCTCCCGACAAGCCCATGGGTGCGAGCCAATTCGCTTGGGGCGACGCCTGCGCCACGATCCGCGGCGTCGGGGCCATCGCCATGGCTCTCTACCACCGGAAGCGGACCGGCGAGGGTCAGTACATCGACGTCTCTGAACTGGACTGCAACATCTCCGGATTGGACGAGCCCCTCCTGGACTATCAGATGAACGGCCGGGTAGCCGGCCCCCAGGGAAACACTCACTCCGTCAACGTGCCCAATGGCATCTATCGGTGCGCCGGCGACGACCGCTGGATCTCCATCGCGGTCGAAACAGAGGAGCAGTGGCGGGCACTGTGCGGCGAGATGGGCAGGCCGGAGCTGGCCTCGTCGGAGAAGTTCGCCGACGGTTTCAAGCGCTGGCAGAACCGCGACGAACTCGACGAGACCATCAACGCCTGGACGAAAGACCAGCCCGACGACGAGCTAACCAAGCGGCTGCAGGCGGCCGGCGTCGCGGCCTTCCCCTGTTACCACGTGCAGGACAAATCGGTCGACCCCCACTTCCGCGAACGGCAGTACTACGTCGAGAACGACCACCCGCGCATCGGCGTCATGTGGGTGCCGGGGACGCCGTGGAAGTTCAGCGAGAGCAAGGCGGGCATCCAGCGGCATGCCCCGGAGCTTGGCGAGCACAACGAGTATGTCTTCAACGAGGTGCTCGGCCTCGGCTCCGACCGGCTGGAAGAGCTCGTCGAGAGCGGCATCGTCCACTAGCAGGCGGCGGGGTAAGGGGGAGTCATGGTCACCATAGGACGGATCACCGACGAGGGCGTCGAAAACCTCGGATCGCGGCTGGGCTCCTACTACAAGGGCGGCCCGACGCTGGTGGAAATCACCGAAGACGCCATCTACAACTACGCCGTCGACAACGGCGACGCGAACCCGCTCTACGTCGACCCCGGCTACGCGGCGCGCAGCCGCTTCGGCGGCCTCATCGCGCCGCCGGCCATCGTCGACGTCATCAAGCACTACACCGCCGGCATGGTCGGCGGGCTGCCCGGCGTCCACCAGTTCCACTCCGGAAACGACGTCACCTTCTACCGGCCGATACGGATCGGCGACAGGATCGGCACCGTCTATCGCCCCCACAAGATGAGCGAGAAGGAGGGGCGCTTCGCGGGCCGTATGATTTCCATCGACGTGATCATCTGGTACTTCAACCAGCGCGGGGAGATCGTCGCCAAAGCGCACGGGCCCTGCTTCCGCGTGGAGCGCCGGCAGGCCCGTGAGCGGGGCAAGTACAAGGAAGTCGAGAAGACCCGCTACACGGAAGCCGAGCTCCAGGCAATCTGGGACGCCTACGACCGCGAGGAGTTGCGGGGCGATACCCCTCGCTACTGGGAAGACGTGAACGTGGGCGACGATCTCCCGACCATCGTGCGCGGGCCGCTGCGCATCGGAGAGATCGCCTTCCGCTCCGTCTACGGCGGCGGACGCTTGGGCGGCGCCGGGGCCTTGGCCGAAGGGGCGCACATCTACCATCTCAACGAATACCGAAAGCGGGCCGGCTTCGCCGAGACGAGCGAGACCGGCGTCGACGACCATCCCCACCGGGGCCACTGGGAGGACCAGTTCGCCCGCTTCATCGGCGTCCCCGGCGCCTACGACGTCGCGGTTATGCGGACGCACTGGATGAGCATGACCATGACCAACTGGATCGGCGATCACGGTTGGCTCAAGCGGGTCTGGAACGAGTTCCGTCTCTTCAACGTGGAGGGCGACGCGAACTGGATTCACGGCAGGATCACGAAGAAGTGGAAGGAGGGGTCCGAGCACCTGGTCGAAGCCGAGCTGTGGATCGAGAACCAGCGCGGCGACGTCAACACGCCGGGCGGGGCCATCGCGGTGCTGCCCTCCAAGGACGAAGACTCGCCCGTGCCAGGTTGAGGCCCCATGACCACCGTCGAGGAAAAGCCCCCGCCGCTGAACAACGACGCGATTGAGGCGGCGCGCCAACTCTTGGGGACGCCGCTCCGGCGTCCTCGCCCCCGCAAGCGCGTGGCGTCGAAAGACGCCATCATCGAGTACACCCGCGCCATCGGCAGCCGGAACCCCCTCTACCTCCAGGACACCTACGCCTCGGGGACCTACTACGGCAGCCTGATTGCACACCCAACCTGGCTCTACTGCGTCGATAACACCGACGTCTACGCCAAGCTGCCCGGCCTCCACGCGATCTACGGCAGCGTGGCCTGGGAGTGGCATCACCCCATCCGTATCGGTGACTCGTTCACCACCACGGCAAAGCTCACCGATATGCGCCAGACGAGGGGGGCCTTCTGCGGGAAGATGGTCGTTCAGTCGGGCGAGGTGGAGTACCGAAACCAACACGGTCAGCTTGTCGCCACCGCAGCCACGGAGGTCCTGCGCACGCCGAGGGACAGCGCCCGGGCGATGGGCAAGTACGCGGCGCTGGACCGCTCCAACTACTCCGCAGGCGACATCCAGCGCATCTACCAGGCCTACGACGACGAGTACATCCGGGGCGAGCCTCCGCGGTATTGGGAAGACCAACCCGACGATGAGGATCTGCCCGCGCTCGTCCGAGGGCCCCTGACCACCGAGGACATCAATCTCTTCGTGGCGTGCACCCGAGGCACGCCGGCGTACCGGGCCTTTCTGGAGCATCGGCGACGCCATCCCGCCGACGCCTACATCGACCAGTTGACCGGGATGCCGGACAGTTGGGACGCCTCGTTCTTGAAGGACGAACCGGCGCGAAACTTCGGCTTCCCGGCGGCGCACGACACCGGCATTCAGCGCGTGGCCTGGCTGGAAGATCTGGTGACGAACTGGATGGGCGATCACGCCTTCCTCCGTCGGCTCAAAGTCAGGCTGACGCGCCCGTGCATCCACGGGGACTCGACCTGGTGCCAGGGCGCCGTCGTCAAGAAGTACCGGCAGGGGCCTGAATGTCTCATCGACCTGCGTCTACGCTGCGAAGACCAGCGGGGCGAGGCGACGGCGGTCGGCAGCGCCACGGTGTCCCTGGTCTCGAAAGACCCCGACAGCCTGCCCCCCATTCTCTTGGGCGCCGCGGGTGGGATCTAGCATGCCGTTCCAGCTTCTCGAAGGGGTCAAGGTCGTCGAGTGGGGCTCGCTGGTAGCAGCCCCGTTCGCCGGGAAGATGCTGGCGGACATGGGCGCCGACGTGGTCAAGGTCGAGCCTCCCCAGGGGGACGAGGCCCGCGCCCGAGGCCCATTCGCCCAAGGCCAGCCCGGCCCCAACCGCAGCCTGATCTTCGCCTACCTCAACGCCAACAAGCAGGGCGTGACGCTGGATCTCGACATGGCAACCGGCCGTGACATCTTCCGCGATCTGCTCCGGCAGGCGCACCTGTTCGTCGCCGACGAGCGCGCCGCCACGCTCGAGGCCTGGTCACTCGACTACGACAACCTGAAGGCGGTTAGCCCCGGACTGGTCGTTACGACGTTGACGCCCTTCGGCTGGACCGGCCCCTACCGCGACTTCAAGGCCCACTATCTGAATACCTATCACGCCGGGGGCGACGGCTACATGCTCCCAGGCGGACAGATCGCGATTAGCCTCTACAAGGACCGCGAGCCCCTCAAGGCCGGCGGCTATATCGGGGAATACCAGGCGGGCATCAGCGCCGCAGCGGCCAGCCTTTCCGCGGTGCTCCAGAGCTTGAACACCGGCCAGGGCTCGCACGTCGATGTCTCCAAGCAGGAAGCGCTCATGCACCTGAACAGCTCCGACCTCGCCCTCTACCCGAACGAGGGACGCGTCTGGAGCCGCCGCAACCGGGTACCGCCCTACCTCGGCGGGCTCCTCCGCTGCAAGGACGGCTTCTGGCAGACCAATATCCACCAAGACCACCAGTGGCAGGGCATAGTCGACTTCATGGGCAGCCCGGAATGGGCCCTGAAGAAGGCGTACGAGACCCGGCCGGGCCGCCTCGAGCTCCGTGAAGAGCTCGAGCCGCAGCTCGAAGCATGGGCCCAGCAGCACGACAAGGACGAACTCTACAAGGAACTGCAGGCCCGCCGCGTGGCCTGCGGCCCGGTCTACAGTGTCGACGAGGTGATCCGCGACCCGCAGGAGGTGGGCCGCGACTTCTTCCACGAGGTCGACCTGCCAGGCATCGGCGCCGTCAAGATGCCCTCCGCGCCGTGGAAGCTGTCGCCCGGCGAGTGGGGACTGCGCCTGCCGCCCCCCCGTCTCGGGGAGCACAACGAGGCCATCTTCTGCGGCCGGCTGGGCCTGCCGAAAGAGCACCTTTCCAAGCTGCGCCAGGTCGGAGTGATCTAGTTATGGCCGACGCGAAAAGACCATCCCCCTTCGAGGCCGTGGTGTCGAACACGCCGGCCGGCCCCGGCCCGCTTTCCGGCGTGCGCATCACCGACTTCACCTGGGCCGGCGCGGGCCCCTACGCCATCCTCATGCTGGCGCTGCGGGGCGCCGAGGTGATCAAGATCGGCAGCGGCGCGCGGGCCACCGCCGGCTGGTCGCTCCAGTACATCGAGTACCCCGTCAACGTGCACAAGAAGTCCGTCACCCTCAACCTCGCCACGCCGAAGGGCGCCGGCCTCGCCAAACGCCTCGTGGCGGAGAGCGACGTGGTCATGGACAACTTCCGTCCCGGCGTTATGAAGCGCTTCGGCCTGGCCTACGAGGAGCTCCGAAAGGTCAAAGAGGACATCATCATGGTGGAGGTGTCGGCCCTGGGAAACAGCGGGCCGCACGCCCACTATGCCGGCTACGCCCCCATCTTCTCGGCGCTGGGCGGGCTCGCCTCACTAACCGGCTACCCCGGCGGCGAGCCCTCCGAGCTCCGGTTGATGGTCGACTACATGGCGGGTACCGCCGCCGCCTTCGCCACCCAAGCCGCCCTGGTGCGCAAGAAGACCACCGGGCTCGGCACCTACATCGACATGTCGGTGCGCGAGCTCTGCTCCATGGTCGCCGGGGAGGCCTTCCTCGACTATCTGGTCAACAACCACATCCCGCCCCGCATCGGCAACCGCGACGTCGCCTGGGCCCCGCACGGCGTCTACCCCTGCCGCGGCGACGACGCCTGGATCTCCATCGCGGTGACCGACGAGAACGAGTGGCGGGCGCTCTGCGACGCCATGGGCACGCCGGACTTGGCGGCGGACGAACGGTTCGCCGACATGGCCGCCCGCTGGCAAAACCAGGAGCACTTGGACGCCATCATCGGCGAGTGGACCTCCAGCCGCGACGCCGGCGCCCTCATGAAGGAGCTCCAGGCAGCGGGCGTCGCCGCGGTCCCGTCGTTCAGCAACAAGGACCTCTTCGAAGACGCCCACCTCAAGACACGCGCCTACCCCTTGACCATGGAAACCGTCGGCGGGCCCCTGACGATGTTCCAGTCTCCGTGGGTCTACGACGGCGTCCGCCCCCCTATCACCGAAGGCGCGGCCAACATGGGCGAGCACAACGAGGAGATCTTCTGCGGCATGCTGGGCCTGGAGCCGGACGAGATGAAGGCATTGGTGGAAGAGGGTGTCATCAGCTAGCGTCCGCTCCCTCGACCCCAGCGTCACCGCCCTCATCGCCATCGACGTTATCCACGCCGACGCCCACCCCGACTACGGCATGGGACGAGTTGCCCGCGAAGAGGGGCGCTCCAACGACTACTACTTCGACCGCGTCGAGCACCTCGTCGTCCCCAACCTCCGGCGCCTCCTCGCCTTCTTTCGGGAGCGCCGCCTCCCCGTCGTCCACGTCCGCGTGCGAGGCGACGACGACACCGCCGCCGACTGGTCGCCCAACAGCCGGCTCCACATCGTCCGGCGCGGCGTCATGCCCTGCCGCCCCGGAATGCGAGAGTACGACTGGCTCGACGGGGTCGGCCCGGTGGACGGCGAGGTCGTCGTCGAGAAGCGGTCGGTGAGCGCCTTCACCACCACCGGGATCGAAGGCCTCCTGCGCGGCATGGGCGTCTCCGACATCCTCTTCGCCGGCGTCGCGACCCATCTCGGCGTCGGCGGCGCCGCCATCGACGCCGCCGACCGCGGCTTCGCCGTCACCGTCGTCGACGATGCCACGGCGACCTTCACCCAGGAGCTCCACGACGAGTGGCTGCGGCGCAATGCGCCGGTCTACCTCCAGACGTTCGACACAGAGGCGATCCTTCACGACCTCGCACGGAGTGTCTCGTCATGACGACCGGACCGTCCGTGCTTGGCGTCGCCTTCGAGCGGCCGCCGCTCACGCCGGAAACGACCGCGCTGGTGCTGGTCGACCTGACCGTCGGCAGGTGCCGCCGTTCCCAGGCCGGTGACGGCCCGGCCGGCGCTTACCACGACCGCGTCGAGGCGACCGTCATCCCCGCGGCACGGCGGCTGCTGGACTTCTTTCGGCTGCGCGGCCTGCGCGTCGTCTTTGTGCGCAGCAGAGGCGATGACGACCGGGGCCGGGACTGGCCGGCCCCTTACCGGGACGCTCTGCTCCGCACCGGAGCGCTCCCCTGCCGGCCGGGCATGGAGTCCTACGAGTGGCTGACGGGAGTGGAGCCGGCCACCGGCGACATCGTCCTCGAAAAACGGTCCTTCAGTGCATTCACCTCGACCGGACTTCAGACCATCCTTGGCCGACTCGGGGTGCGCCACCTCATCTTCGCCGGGGTGACCACCAACTACGACGTCGGCCACTCCGCGATCAACGCCGCCGACCGGAACTTCTTCTCGGTCCTAGTCGAGGACGCTACCGCGGCGCACCGGCAGGACGACCACGACGCCTTCATCGCGCTCAACCGCGAGTACTGGTTCGAGGTCACAGCGACGGCCGAGGTGATTGAGCGGCTCAGCGGCGCATAGCGCCGGAGGATCGGCCCCGGCTCAGTCCTGAAGGGTCAGCGGCCCCATGATGCCGAGTGTGCTCCAGCCGCCGTCCACCACCAGAATCGCGCCGCTGACGTAGGACGCCGCATCCGACGCCAAAAAGAGGATGACCTCGGCGACCTCTTCGGCCGTGCCCACGCGCCCCATGGGATGGGACGCCTCCATGCTCCGGAACATCTCGTCCGAACCCGTCGAGCCCCGCATCTGCGGCGTGTCCACCGGCCCCGGCGCGATGGCGTTGACCCGGATGCCCTGAGCCGCGTACTGCTGGGCGGCGCTCAAAGTCAGCAAGTTGACCCCCGCCTTGCTCGCGTTATAGCCGATGGACGGCCCCGGCAGGATGCCCGCCAAAGACGAGACGATGACGATGGAGCCGCCCCCGCTCTCCACCATGACCGGAACGGCGTGCTTGCAGCAGAGCAGCGCGCCCTTCAAGTTCGTGTTCATCATGACGTCCCAGTCCCGCTCATCGACGTCAGCCAGCCGGGGCATGTCGACAAAGTGACCGGCGACGTTCGCCAGCACGTCCAGGCGACCGAAGCGCTTCGAGGCGGCACCGACGATCTGCCCGACCTGGTCCGCGGCGCCTACGTCGGCCTGAACGAACGCGAGGTCGTGGCCGAGCTCCCTCGCCATGCGCTGGGTCTCGAGACCGCCTTCCCGGTTGACGTCGGTGATGACGACGCCGGCCCCCTCGCGCGCAAACGCCAGCGCGGTGGCCCGGCCGATGCCCGAGGCGGCGCCGGTGACGATGGTGGCCTTCCCTACGAGTCGGTCGCCCATGGGGTAAGTCGGGAGATGCGAGCTCGCTCCCGGAGTCTCGGTAGACCCCTACAGAAGCGTCTGCTAGATTATAGCCCACCGCCCCCGGGAGACCGACGCATGTCCTACATCCGATTGCCCAGCGACTACACGGTCGATCAGTTCATCGCCGACGTGAAACGCCTCCATCCCGGCGACCACGTCAACGAAACGTTCCTGAGCGATCTCGCGGAGCGCATGAGCCGGCTCAGCCGCCGCGACGACCTGCTGGAAATCGGCACCGAGTACAAGCCGGTGAACGCCGTCCGCGCTCGCAGATACCACGTCGAGCCCGACAACTCGCTTTCCCTGGGCATCGGGGAATTCTTGAAATCCCAGCCCAGCGAAGAGGTCCACAGCCACGGCTCGTGGGGCGTCTTTTGCGGCTACCGGGGCCGCGAGCTGTACACGTCCTGGCGGCGCATCGACGACCGGTCGCGTCCCGGCTTCGCCAAGCTCAAGCAGGAGGAGTACTTCGTCCTCGGGCCCGGCGACGCCACCTACATCACCGACGAACCCTCCGACATCCACGGCCACGAGCCCATCGACGATGCGATCTGGCTGCTCGCGCTCTTCGGGCGGTCGGTCGACACGATCACACGGAACTACTACACGGCCGAGTGGCGCGTCCGCGAGGTAACCCCGGGACACGACCGCTAGCGGCCAGCGGCGAGGCAACAGAAAAGGGGGCGGCGATGTTCGACCTGCTCATCCAAGGTGGGACGGTCGTTGATCCTTCTCAGGGCATCCACGAGCGTCTCGACGTGGCCGTGTCCGCCGGGAGGATCGCAAAAGCCGTGCCCTCAGTCGACCGAGTTGAAGCCGCACGCGTTATCGACGCCTCAGGGAAGATTGTCGCCCCCGGCTTGATCGACATCCACACCCATGTCTTCAACTCCGGCCACAATGAGAAGCACCCCGATACGGCCGGCGTGCACGCCGGTGTCACCACCATCGTCGACGCGGGCGGGGCGGGACCGGGCAACTTCGACGAGTTCCAGGAGGCGGTCCTCCGTCAAGCCCGAACCACGGTCTACCTCTTCCTGAGCGTCTTCCACGATCGAGCCTTGGCGTACACCGCGCCGCCCGCCACGTGGGACATGGATCCCGAAGGCATCGCGCGGATCGCGTCCGAGCAACCGGACTTGCTCAAGGGCGTCAAGGTGATCCTCTCTCCCCGCATGGTGGAAGCGCATGGACTGCGGCACTTCGAGGTATCGCGGCAGGCGGCACGCGACGCCGGGCTGAAGGTGATGCTCCACATCGGCGACATCGGCCCCAAGGGCCAGACGCCAACCCCGTCCGAGCTCACCGGCGAGGCTCTCGCCATGCTGGAGCCGGGCGACATCGTGACCCACATCTTTACCCCTTTGTCCGGAGGCGCACTGGACAAGCGCGGCAACGTGCTCACGGCGCTCATCGAGGCGCAGCAGCGCGGCGTCGTCATGGACCCGTCCTACGGCGACTTCAACTTCGGCTGGGAGCGCGCCGACGCCGTCCTCCAACAGGGTCTCCGCCCCGACGTAATCGGGACCGACGTGGAGATCCAGCCTTCCTTCGGCATGCGTACACCATTGACGCGGGGCCTGCTCGAATACGCCGCCTACTTCCTGACCCTTGGCTTCTCGCTGGAGGACGTCGTGCGGATGACCACCGTCAACGCCGCGAAGGCGCTTGCTATCGACGACCGGGCCGGAAGCCTGGCGGTGGGGCGGGACGCGGACATATCGGTGCTGGATATGGTCGAGGGACGCTGGGACCTCGAAGATGTCGAAGGCCGGTCTCGGACCGGCGCGCAGGCCCTCGTCCCCGTCGTGACGATCAAGGGCGGCGAGGTCGTGGAGCCGGGAGAGCCGCCCCACACCTGGGGCTGGACCCCGCCGAGCGTGAACGGCGAGGCCGCCTAGCAGACGGGCCGACTCAGCACCGCGCCGTCGATTTTCCGCGGAATGAAGCGGCCGTCCGTCCGCTCGCCAAAGAACCGGCCGTTCTCCACCACCACCTTGCCGCGGAGTATCGTGACCGCCGGCCACCCCTCAATCGGCCAGCCTTCCCAGATGCTGTAGTCGCCGATGTGCAGGTCGGCCATCGACAGCGGCTTGCGCACCGCCGGGTCGATGACCACGATGTCGGCGTCGCTGCCCGGAGCCAAGGCCCCCTTTCGAGGGTAGTACCCCAACAGGCGGGCGGCGTTGGCGGACGTCACGTCGACGAAGCGTTCCAGCGACATGCCGCGCTTGGCGACGCCCTCGGTGTAGATGATCCCCATGCGGGTCTCGATGCCATTGTGGCCGCCGGCGACGTCGTGGATCGTCTCCCCGGCAAGCTTCATCGCCCGGTCCATGCAGTACTCGTCGGTCGCCGTCGTCGAGAGGCCGCCGTTGAGGAGCCCGTCCCATAAGGCCTGCCGGTCCTCTTCCGACTTGAGCGACGGGTAGGTGTGGTACTTCTGCCCCTCGGGCCGCTGGTAGTCCTCTTGGGTGAACGAAATATAGTTGTGGAGCGTTTCTCCGTAGGCCGGGAGGCCCTTGGCCCGGGCCTCGCGTATCGCCTCGACGCCCTCACGAGCGCTGACGTGCACCATGTAGACGCCGGCGCCGGCCCACTCGGCGGCCCGCAGAATGCGCCGGAACGAGATGTCCTCCGACATGTTGCTGTGGACCTCGTGCACGTGGTGAAACTCGGTGCGCCCCTCCTCCACCAGCC
Organism: Dehalococcoidia bacterium; assembly: GCA_964291475.2. GTDB lineage: Bacteria > Chloroflexota > Dehalococcoidia > SHYB01 > SHYB01 > DAOUKH01. The sequence continues at coordinate 105,882 of OZ220076.1, forward strand.
GCTCGTGGCCATACTGGACGAGGTCGTCGTCTTCGCCGTGCACCAGAACGAGGGCGTCGTGTTGCGCCGCAAGCTCCATCAGCGCGTGAATCCGGCCCAGCCCCATCATGGCGCCCTTCACCTCGGGGCGGTCCGTTACGTCGGTGGTGAACACCTTCAGCGTAGGCAGCCCCGACTGAATGACCTCAGGGACCTCCGCGATCATGCTCGAAGGAATGTCACCGAAGAACATCGCGTGGTAGGAGTAGTCGCAAAAGGCGTTGCCCTTCCAGCGGTTGTTCCGCTCCTCGACCGCCCCGGATAGGCTCCCGCGCGGACCGGTGACCGCGAAGTCGGTGACGGTCGTGACGCCGCCGAATAACGCGGCCCTGCTCGTCTGGTCTGGGGGCGCGGTCTCCGCGTCGGGCTGACCGAAGATAGGCGTCGCCACGTGGGCGTGCGGCTCGATGCCGCCGGGCACCACGATCTTGCCGGTCGCGTCGATGACGCGGGCACCCTCCGCGTTCAGCGCCCCCGGCTCGGTGATCGAGACGATCTTCTCGCCCTCGACCGCCACGTCCAACGCGCCGGCGCCCGAGGGGGTCACCACTGTACCGCCGCGCACCACCAAGTCGATCAAGAAAGTCCCCTCGCGCCGGCCTCGACGCAGTTCAGTACGTCGCCATCATCCGCTGGATTCGGTCCACGTCCTTGGTGACGGTGAGGGCCAACATCAGCAGGATCCGGGCCTTCTTCGGCGACAGGTTGTCCGCCACCACGACACCCGCGTCCTTGAACCCGCGCGTCATCGCGACCCGGCCCGCGGGCGCCTGTGAACTCAGCGCCACGACCACCCCATTGCCGGTCGCCTCCTTCACCGCCTCCATGATGCTCGGCGTGGAATAGCCTGCGCCAAGGCCGCTGATGACGATCCCGGCGGCGCCCGCGTCTGCGGCGGCCCGCACCAGCGTCCCGTCGGCGCCGAGATAGGCGGCGACAATATCGACGCGCGCCAGGTCATCGATGTCCCATACGTCGAACTCGGTGTGCGACGTGTGGCTGCGTTGCGGCCCTCGATAGAACGCAACCTGATGATCGGCGCTGACCATACCAAGGGCGCCGAAGTCGGCGGAGGCGAACGTTTCGAGCCGCGTCGCGTGGGACTTCGCCACGTCGCGGGACCCGTGAATCTGGTTATTGAGCACCACCAGCACGCCCTTGTCCCCCGCCTCGCCGGAGGCCGCCACGCGGATGCTGTCGACCAGGTTCAGGTCGGCGTCGCTCGACAGCGCGCTCGGCGGGCGCATCGACCCGGTCACCACCACCGGCTTCTCGCTCTTCACCGTCAGGTTGAGGAAGAAGGCGGTCTCCTCCAGCGTGGCCGTGCCGTGAGTCACCACCACGCCGACAACGTCGTCCTCAGAGAGCACATCATTCACCTGGCGAGTGAGATCGAGCCAGTGTTTCGGCTGGAAGTCGATGCTGCCCGCGCTCGCGAACTGCGCCGCCCGCACCCGTGCAAAACCCGCTACCTCCGGGATGCGCGCCATGGATTCCTCGATGGTGTAGTACTGCCCCGTCTGCCAGACGTAGACGTAGTCGCTGAGGTCAAGGCGGTCGTCGGCGTTGACGGCAATCGTGCCGCCCATGCCGATGACGTGGACGAGGGGAAGCGGACTCGGTGCCATGGTCAACCCTAAGGGCATGGCGCCCCGTGGCGCCAACCGTTGGGGATGGTACACCCACGGGCGAGGGCTGAGAAGCTTGGCACCGCTTGAGCGTGGGACTTCAACTGGTTTGCGCGCCCCGCGACAAAGGTGTTAGGGTTCCCCCAGCACCACGTGGCATCCCCTCATAACCGGCAGCGGCGGAACCCTCCATGACAACGTCGGAAGCTCCGGTCGTTCTCCAAGTCAACGACCTGCACACCCACCTGAGCACGCGTTGGGGAGTCGTCAAGGCCGTCGACGGCGTGTCCTTCCCGCTCCACCGTGGCGAGACGCTGGGCATCGTCGGCGAGTCGGGCAGCGGAAAGAGCATGCTTGCCCTCTCCCTGCTCCAGCTCGTACCCAAGCCGGCGGGCAAGATCGTGGCCGGCGAAGTCTGCCTGGAAGGCGAAGACCTGCTCCAGAAGGACGAGAAGGCCATGCGGGAGGTCCGCGGCGAGAAGATCTCGATGATCCTCCAGGATCCCCAGACCTCGCTCAACCCTGTCTTCTCCATCGGCAACCAGGTGGTCGAGGCCATCGGCATCCACCAGCGAGACGACCGGCGCGGGCTGATGGAGCGAGCCGTCGACGCGCTCCGCCAGGTGAAGGTAGCGGCCCCGGAGCGGCGCGTGCACGACTACCCCCACCAGATGAGCGGTGGCATGAAGCAGCGCATCGTCGGGGCGATCGCGATCTCCTGCGAACCGAAGGTGCTCATCGCCGACGAGCCGACCACGTCGCTGGACGTGACCATACAAGCGCAGTACCTGCAACTCCTGAAAGGCATCCAAGAAGAGACCGGCATCTCCATCATCTTCATCACCCACGACTTCGGCATCGTGGCGAAGCTCTGCGACCGCGTCATGGTCATGTACGCCGGTCGGATCGTGGAGAGCGGGGCCGTCCGCTCCGTCTTCAACAACCCCTCGCATCCCTACACGCAGGCCCTCTTCGGCTGTATCCCGTCAATGGACGAAGATGAGGAGCGCCTCTACTCGATCGAGGGCCAGCCTCCCGACCTCTGGAACCTGCCGGAGGGCTGTCGCTTCGCACCCCGGTGCCCCTTTGCCGATGCCCGCTGCCACGCGCAGTACCCGCCCGCGTTCACCTTGGAGGACGGCCACACCGCGCAATGCTGGAAACTGGAACCGAAACCCCAGACGTCCCCTCGCTAGTCGAAGTCAGGGGGCTGAAGAAGCACTTCCCCGTCGTCAAGGGCCTGGTCCTCAGCAAGGTAGTCGGGTGGGTGAAGGCCGTCGACGGCGTCGACTTCTCGATCAAGCAGGGGGAGACGCTCGGGCTCGTCGGCGAGTCGGGCTGCGGCAAGACCACCACGGCGCGCCTCCTCCTTCGTCTGGAGACACCGACCGAAGGCGAAATCCTCGTCGACGGCGAAGAAGTCTCTACGCTCAAAGGGCAATCCCTGAAGGATTACCGCGCAAAGGTGCAGGCGGTCTTCCAGGACCCCTGGTCGTCGCTCAGCCCGCGGATGCGGGTCGAAGACATCGTATCGGAGCCGCTCGTCGTCAGCCGCTCAACGCCGCGCGACGAGGCCAAGGCGCGGGTCGCGGACCTTCTCCAGGACGTCGGCCTCCACCCAGGGCAGGCCGAGCTCTACCCGCACCAGTTCAGCGGCGGACAGCGGCAGCGGATCGCCGTCGCAAGCGCTCTATCGCCCAACCCCAAACTGATCATCCTGGACGAGCCGGTCTCCGCGCTCGACGTGTCCATTCGAGCGCAGATCATGAATCTGCTCAAGGACCTCCAGAACCAGTACGACCTGAGCTACCTCCTGGTAACCCACAACCTTTCCACCATGCGCTACATGGCGCACGAGACCGCGGTGATGTATCTAGGACGCATCGTCGAGCATGCCTCCACGCGGGAGTTGATCGACAGCCCGCTCCATCCCTACACCAAGAGCCTGTTCTCGGCCGCGCTCCCCGCGCATCCCGACGACCAAACGGAGACGGTGGTTCTACAGGGCGAAGCGCCGTCGCCCATCAACCCACCGCCGGGGTGCAGCTTCCACCCGCGCTGCCCCGCGGCGATGCCGCTGTGCTCGGAGATCGAGCCCGTCCAGAAGGAAGTCGCCCCCGGCCACACCGTCTCGTGTCATCTCTACTAGGACGGCGAAAGCTCCTGCGACGGGATGGGAGCCGGGGGTGGTGGGCGGTACTGGAGTCGAACCAGTGACCTCTGCGATGTCAACGCAACGCTCTAACCAACTGAGCTAACCGCCCGCAACAGAAGCGAAGTGTAACAAAGCGCCTTTTCGAGCGTCAAACGGAAGCGCGGGCGCCTCCCCACCCCCGGACCGGCGCCGCGCCCGGCCCTACTCTACCGAATCGCCCTCCGTCTCGCCGCCGTCTTCGCCGTCGGGCTCCGGCGCAGGCTCGGCGGCCCCGGCCAGCGCCATGAGGAGCGATTTCGCGGCCTCTCTCGCCTCGTTCAGATCGACGACGACATGGTCCGCGGGAACGCGCTGCAGAATGTTCAGCGAGTCCAGGGTACCGGCGACCGGTTCCTTGAGCCCCATAACAAGGCAATCGGTGTCCTCGGCTATGGCGGTGTCGATCATCTGCTCCACCACCAACGCGGCGCTGTCGTCCATGTAGACGGTCTCGGAAAAGTCGAGGATGACGATCTCGTGGTCACGAATGTCCACGCTCAGACTGTTGATGAGCTTATTCGAAGATGCGACGGAGAAACTCCCCCGCAGGGCCACCAGCCCCACGCGCGCGGAGAACGGATCGGCCTTCTCCAGTCCCGGCGAGCCGGTGAGGAACGAATGGTCCAAGAGCGGCGTCGAGACAACGCTGTCTAGCTCCAGGCGCTCGAATTGCCGCGCGCTCGCGATCCCAGCGGCGATGAGGCCGATCGCCACCGCGGTCACAAGGTCGAGGAACACCGCCAGTCCGAGCGTGGTCACCATGACGATCAGGTGTTCCCGCTGCACGCGGTGGAGGCGGGTGATGAACCGCCAATCGATAATGTCCCAGCCGACCTTAAGGAGAATGCCCGCTAGCGCCGCGTGAGGGACGTTCTCGACGTAGCGCCCCAGACCCAGCACCAGCGCAAGCAAGATCGCCGCGCAGAGCACTCCCGCGATTGGTGTCCGTCCACCGGCGCGTATGTTTACGACAGTCGTCGTGGTGGACCCGGCGCCCGGCAGTGCTCCGAAAAAGCCCGCCACCATGTTGCCAATGCCTTGGCCCATCAGCTCTCGGTTGGGGTCGTGCCGCATACGGGTGATCGAGTCGGCGATGAGCGACGTGAGCAGGCTGTCGATGGAACCCAGCAGCGCAATCGTCAACGCCGGCTGCACCGCGCTCGCCAGGACGCCAAGCGACAGGTCCGGCAAGCCGAAGCCCGGAAGGCCGGTGGGCACATCCCCAATGACCGGGGTGCCCGTCAACCACGTCACTCCCAAGAGCGTCCCGACGATTAAGGCCGCCAAGAGGGCCGGAAGGACGTGTCTGAAACGGCTCGGCCAAGCTACGCCGACGGCGAGGGTCACGGCAGCGATGGCGAACGCGGCGAGGTCGGCGTTGGCTATCGCCTCCGGCCACGCCCGCACCGCGTCCACCGGCCCCCCCGCCGCCACCGGCATGCCCAAGACGGGCAGGGTCTGGACCAGGATGATGATGGCCCCGATCCCGGTCATGAATCCGGAGACTACGGAGTACGGCGTGTAGGACACGAAGCGTCCGATTCTCAGGATGCCGAGAACGATTTGGATCATTCCCGCCATGATGACGATGGTGAACGCCTCGGCTAGGTTGTCGGCGTGCGCGGTGACGATGACCGCCATCGCTACGGACATAGGGCCGGTGGGACCGGAAATCTGCGATCGCGTTCCCCCGAAGACCGCCGCGAAGAAGCCCACCGCAATCGCCCCGTAGAGGCCGGGAAGCGCACCCAGCCCGGAGCTTGTGCCAAAGGCCAAAGCCAACGGAAGGCTCACCACGGCCGCGGTGATGCCGCCGAAAAGGTCTCTACGGAAGCCTTCCGTGTTTATGCCATGCTATTCGTCCGGGAGTATACGGCCTCGGGCGTCGGTACAGCGGCCGTCCCAAGCAGGCACAGGGAAGTCCGGCGGAAGGATGCCGTATAATCCGGCAGAGCGGTATCAGGAGTGAGCGGATGACCTTGGGACGGGTGACCCCGGAAGTCGGGCAGGTTCTGACACGGGCGCACGCCGCGGCGGCGGCGGCGAGACACGGCGAGGTCGACGAGACCGACCTCGTCAGGGCGCTCCTGGACGACACCGCAGGCGGCTTCGGGGATGCACTCCGGCAGGCAGGCGCGAACGTCGACGGAGTGCGCCAGGCGCTCTTGCCGAGCTCAAACGGACGCGCCGGCAAGGCCGCACTTCTCTACCCGGCGCCCACTTTGGCCGAGACGCTGGCGGGGGCCCGTCGCCGGGCGCGAGCCCGCGGGCGGCGAGAGACCGGACTTGCCGACCTCGCCGAGGAATTACTGGGGGAACGAACGGGCGAGTCGGCCCGCGCGCGTGTCCTGGAACTCGGCGTCAAGCCGCAGGAAATCGACCGCGCCGTGGCATCGCTCCGGGCAACGCCCGCCGGGGCCGGGGACAGTCCCCGGGCGCGGACACTGCGAAAGTTCAGCCGCTGCCTGAGCGACCTGGCGCGTAACGGCCAGCTCGACCCCGTAATCGGACGACATAGGGAGATCCACCGGCTGATCCACGTGCTGAGCCGGCGGTCGAAGAACAACCCCCTCCTCGTCGGCCCTCCGGGCATCGGCAAGGCGTCGATCGCCGCGGGACTGGCCCACCGCATAGCCGACGGCGACGCGCCGAAGTCTCTCGCCGGAAAGAGCATCTTCGCCTTGGACCTGGGAGCCGTCGCCGCGGGAAGCGACTACCGGGGCGTCGCCGAGGAGCGGGTCAAGGCCGCCATCGACGATGCCCGCGAGGCCGGGGGTCAGTGCATCCTGCTCATCGCCGACCTGCATGGGCTGGTGCGCGGGGGGCCGGGCGGCCCGGACGTCGGCGGCGCGCTCAAGCCGGCCCTGGCCTCAGGCGACCTCCGCTGCATAGCGACGGCCACGCCCGAAGGCTACCGCAACCATATCGAGAACGACCCCGCGTTGGCGCGGAGTTTTCAACCCATCTTCATCGACGAGCCATCGGTCGGGGAGACGGTCAGCATCTTGCGCGGGCTGCGCGCCGCCTACGAGTCGCACCACGAGATTCACATCACCGACGAAGCGCTGGAAGCTGCGGCGACGCTTTCCCACCGGTTCATCACCGAACACTCGCTTCCCGCCAAGGCCATCGATCTGATCGACGAGGCCTCGGCGCGGGCCGTGATCGAGCGCGAGATGCCGCCCGCCGAGGTCGACGAGGGCAAGCGCCGGGCGGGCCAGCTCGACGCCGAGCTCCGCGGCATGATCGCGGAGGGCGTCGAAGACCGGCTGATCGACGCCACGGAGGAGGAACGCGACCGCCTGCGCGTCGAGGCTGCCGACGCGGAACACGCATGGCATGAGCAGCGGGCTCTTGGAGAAGAGGCGCAGGCGCTCCGAGACCGGCTGGAATGGGTCGATCTGCTGGAGGCCCACCGCGGCAGGAACGGCGCGACGCCGAACACCTCGCGCGAGCTAAAGGAGCTTCGCCGCCGGCTTGACCTCGTCGAGAAGGAGCTGCTCGCCCTACAAGAGGAGCGCCGCCTCTACAAGCCGGCCCTCGGCAGCGAGGACATCGCGCAGGCGGTGGCGGTCTGGACCGGCATCCCGGCCCGCAAGGTCGTCGAGGACGAACGGGCCAAGCTCCTCGACATGGAGAATACGCTCCACGAGCGCGTCGTGGGCCAGGACAAAGCGGTCACGGCGGTGAGCCGCGCGGTGCGGCTGGCCCGCGCCGGGATGAAGGACCCGAACCGGCCCGTCGGCAGCTTCCTCTTCCTCGGCCCCACCGGCGTGGGCAAGACGGAGCTCTCCCGGGCAGTGGCGGAGTTCCTATTCGACGACGAGGCCGCGATGGTGCGCGTCGACATGTCCGAGTACATGGAGAAGCACTCGGTCTCCCGCCTCCTCGGCGCGCCGCCGGGCTATATCGGCTACGAGGACAGCGGACAACTGACCGAATACGTGCGCCGGCGCCCCTACTCCGTCGTCCTCTTCGACGAGATCGAAAAGGCGCACCCCGACGTGTTCAACCTGCTCCTGCAGATCATGGACGACGGCCGGCTGACCGACGGCCACGGCCGCACCGTCGACTTCAAGAGCGTGATCCTCATCATGACCAGCAACGTCGGGGGACATTTGTACCGGGAGGCCATCGACAAGCCGACCCACGAGCTCGACGCGCTGCTCCAAGAGGAATTGCGCTCGAACTTCCGCCCCGAATTCCTCAACCGCATCGACGCCATCGTGCGCTTCGACGTTCTGCGCAAGCGCCAGATCAAGGACATCGTCGACATTCAGATCAGGCAGGTGAACCGCCGGCTTGAAGGCGGCGGCATCACCCTCGAAGCGCAGGAGACCGTGCGCGATTATCTCGCCGACCGGGGTTTCGACCGGCTGCAGGGCGCCCGGCCGCTCAAGCGGCTCATCCAGCACGAGGTCCTAGAACCGCTGGCCGACCGCGTGCTCCGCGGCGAGTTCGTGGCCGGGGACACCGTCGTCCTGACGTTGGCCCGCAGTGGGGAGGGCGTCACGCTGCGCCGCCGCCGTCCCAAGCGGCGGCGCGCGGTCCGGAGCAAAGCGCGGAGCGCGACGCCCGAGGTGGTCGACACGGAGGATGAGGGAGCGGCCAACGCCAACTCATCCAACGAGGAAGGGAAGGCAGAGGCTGTCACCCCGCCGCTGCCGCCCGAGCGCCTGATTCACGAGGCGCGGACGAGCTCGCCGGGGAACTACGGCGCGCCCTGCTCGGAGTAGCCGCGGAGACCGCCTAGCCCCAGTTGGGCTCGCGCTTCTCGAGGAAGGCTAGGATGCCCTCCTCGTGGTCGGCGTGCTGGCGGCCGATCTGGTTCGACAGCGTCTCGGTGTGAATCTGCGGCACGTGCGGGGCGTCCAGCCCGTTGTAAAGCACGTCCTTGGCGAACGAGAGCGCCTGCGCCGGCATCTTCGCCATCGTCTGGGCCATCTCCATGGTGAAGGGCATGAGCTCGTCGTGGGGCACGACGTGGTTCACGAGGCCGATCTCCTTGGCCTCTTGGGCGTCGATGATCCGGGCGGTGAAGACAAGCTCGCACGCTTTGGCTATGCCCACCAAACGGGTGAGGTTGTAGCTGGAGCCGAACTCGGGGCCGAGCGCCATGCGCAGGAAGATGGCCCCTAGGCGGGCCTTCTCGGAGGCAATACGGATATCGGCGGCAAGCGGGACGCTGAATCCAAGCCCGACCGCGGCCCCGTTGATCGCGGCGATGATGGGCTTCCGGACGCGCCGGATCTCAACGGCGAACTCTTCGAGCTTCATATGGTCGAGCGCCGCTCGGTGCACGCCCGTCGCCTTTGACATTTCGTACGCGGCCTTGAACTCGTCGACATCGGCGCCGGAGGAAAAGGCGGAGCCGGCGCCTGTAATCACAATCGCCCGGACCTCCGGGTCCTCGCCGGCCTTCCGCACGGCCGCCCAGGCGCTGAGCATCATGCTGTTGGTCCAAGCGTTGCGCTTGTCGGGGCGGTTGAGGGTAATGACTTCGACACGGCCTTGCCGGTCGATCAGAATCTCGTCGTTGCTCATGGCGTCTCCCCGGATACGGCCCTCGGGCGCGGGCGCTACGCCGGGGCGGTCAGGCCCATCGACTCCAGCTTAGAGAGGATTGCGCCCAGGCTTTCCTCTTCGGTCTGCGTGCCGGAGTTTACCTGCACCTCAGGCTCTTCGGGAGCCTCGTAGGGGTCGGAGACGCCGGTAAAGTTCTTGATCTCGCCGGCCAGAGCCTTCTTGTAGAGACCCTTCACGTCGCGCTCCGCCAGCGTGTCGATCGCGCATTCCACGTAGACCTCGACGAAGTGGTCGATCGTCGAGCGCACTTCGTCCCGAATCTCCTTGTATGGGGAGATCGCCGCGGCGATCGCGACCACGCCGTTGCGGCTCAGCAGGTCGCAGACGAAGCCGATGCGCCGGATGTTGGTGTCACGGTCCTCTTTGCTGAACCCGAGGCCCTTGCTGAGATTGGTGCGGACGACGTCACCGTCGAGGATTTCTACCTTGTGGCCCCGCTCGCGCAGGACCGGCGCCAGGGCCTCCGCCAGGGTGCTCTTACCCGCCCCGGAAAGGCCGGTGAACCAGACCGTGAATCCCTTATCCAATGGGTCTCCTTAGCGTGGTGGTCTTTCGCTCCCGCTTTACATGCAGGCCGCACTCGATCTTGTCGCTCCCCGCCCATCGCCCATCGCGCTCATCGGCGGCGTCGCCTACGGGCCGCGTGCAGTGCGTGCAGCCGATGCTCTTGTAGCCCTGGTCGAGCAGCACGTTGTAGGCCAGCTTGTTGTCCATGACGTAGCCCCAGATGTCCGAATTCGTCCAATGGGCCACAGGGTTGATCTTGACGAGGTCGAAGTTAGCGTCGCGTTCGACGAGCCCGACCCGCTCGCGGGTCTGTGTCTGGTCGCGGCGGATGCCGGAGATCCAGGCGTCTAGCCCCTCGACCGCGCGGGCATTGGGCCGGACCTTACGCAGGTCGCAGCAGAGGTCGGGATCGTTGCGCCACAGCTCGGCGCCAAACAGGCCCGCCTGCTCATCCGGCGTGAACTCGGACTTGTAGGGGACCGGCTCGATACCGTAGCGCCGCTTCACCTCTTCGATGTAGGCGTAGGTCTCCGGAAAGAGGAAGTCGGTGTCCAGGTAATAGACCGTAAGAGCGGGATTGATCTTGACGGCCATGTCGAGAATCACCGCCCCGGAAGCGCCCCCAAAGCTCATCGCCAGCGCGACGCGGTCGCCGAAGGTGTCGAACGCCCAGCGGAGGATGTTGGCGGGGGCTTGATCTTCGAAGCCGTCGGAGAGAGCGCGAAGGTCTTCCGTCGTGAAGCTCAGGTTGGATTGGGCGGGCATGACTGTCTTTCTGCGCGGCTGCGCCGTCTCGTCATGAGGGGTAGTGCGCGGTGGCAAAAAAATACAGCCTTCGGCGGCGGTCTCGAGTCCCGGCCGCAGTCAGGCTGCTCTAACAGGTACAGACGTTACGGAATCGCAAGCGGGAACCCCACCGGTTGACTTCGTTCAATTCCCCGATCCCTAGCCTGTTCATTGTATCCCACCCCTGGGGACTGTCAAACAAAGGCCGGCTACGGATCGCCGAGTAGACGGCCGATATCCTCGTCCCTTGGCATCAGAAGGGAGTCCTCACGTACGCCGAGCATCCGGGCCACGTTTCTGCGCCGGTCGCCGGAGCGCCGCAGGCCGAGGAACCCAAGTACGCCGAGGCCTGCCGCGCCGACGCCGACAAGCCCGAGGAAGCCGCGGCGGCTGACGCCACCGGGACTGTCGCCGTCCGGCCGGTCGGGATGGGGAAGGACCGCTTGCGACATGCTAGCTCCCCTCCTGCGCAAAGGTGCGGAGGTAGTGAATCACCGACCACCGGTCCTCTTCCGAAAGCAAGTTCTTGAACTGCGGCATCACGAGAACGCCGTTGGTAATCGACCAGTAGAGCTCGCCGTCCGTCTTCTCCTGCACCGCCTCCGCGCCGAGGTTCGCGGGGCGGGCGTACCGGTATTTCACCAGTGCGTCGCCGACTCCGCCGTCACCGCGACCCGACTGGCCGTGGCACATGGCGCAGTTGACACGGAAGACCTCCGCGGCGCGGGCCATCGTGTCCGCGTTGTTCGGAACGGGGTTGAGCACCGAGGGGGCGGTGGCCGAATCGAAGAGGATCTCGCGGCCGGTGATCGGGACCGCGAGAGGGTGCGGCAAGAGCCTGGGCGGCTCGCCCGCCTTGAAAGACTGCTGGTAGTGCTGCTCGGGGAAGATGTCGACCGAGTAGGACCCACCCTCGCAGGCGGTTAGCACCAGCGCAGCCAGGGCCACGATGGCCAGCCCGGCGACGGCGAGCCGCCGGTGCGTCCGTATGTTCCGAAGAATGGTCACGGTTGAAGCTTAGGCCTCGTGCTTGACGTCCACGGCGCCCGACTGGCGGAACACCAGGTCGGCGGCCTCGACACGGTCCTCGGGAGAGCGCAGGGCGATGCCGATGTAGCCCTCGGTGATCCGGCTGTCGTACAGCCCCAGGCTTGGCCGGGGAAGGCGAGACTCGAAGAGCACGCCGAAAATAGTCATGACGATCGCACCGAGCATGGTGCCCTCATAGGTGATGATCGCCATCGGTGGTATCGAGAGGATCGGCTTGCCACCAGTGACGATGGGGTAGGCGACCTGTGTGCCGGCGGTAATCAGAATCGCGACGGCGAAGCCGCAGGCCGCGCCGAAGAACGGGAAGGCGTACAAGCGGTGCTTGGGAATGGTCTCGCCGAAGGCGCCCTCGGGGTACGGGCTGCCGGTAAGCACCTCGTAGTCCGTGTTCTGGAAGCCCGCCTCCGCCAGCCGGTCCGTCGCCAGCGCGGCGTGCTCCGCCTCCTTGAATATGCCCAGGACTTCTTTCGTCGCCATAGCCTCTACCTCTCTTGAACGGCCGCGATCACTCCTCGCGCTTCGTGGCCGGCACGACCGCCTTCCCTACCTTGATCTCGTCCCTTAAGATCTCGCCTTCCTTGATGTCGTATAGCGGTATCAACGGGAAGAACTTCGAGAACATCAGCACCAAGAAGCCCACGAAGGCGAAGGAGCCGACGATCAGGAGTATCTCGATGATGCTCGGATGGTACGTGCTCCAGTTGAACGTCAACGGCTGACGCCGCGCCACCGACGGCACGATGATGAGGAACCGTTCCAACCACATCCCGATATTCACCGAAATCGTGGTCACGGTCATCCAGAACATGCTGCGCCGGACGTCCCTGAAGAGCCACATCGGTGCGGGGAAGAAATAGGCCGTCACGATGAATACGATGAACAGCGGCCAGTACGGCCACGTGAACAGCTGCATACGGCGGTAGCCGAGCTCGGCATCTTCCAGCGTTAACATGCCGAACAGGATTTCCATCATCAGGAAATAGAACCACGCGGTCGCCACCACGAGGAGCAGCCTGCCCAACGAGTCCATGTGGTCGGGCCGTATGTAGTCCTCCCATTTGAACATCCACCGCAGGATGATCATCACGGTCACCACGGCGGACACGCCGGAGTGGACGGCCCCGATGACGAAGTAGGGCGCGAAGATCGTCGAGTGGAAGCCCTCGACGCTCTGCGTCACGGCGAAGTCCCACGAAACGATGCTGTGCACCGAGACGAAGACCGGCAGGATCAGCGCGGAGAGGAGGAATCCCGCGATGATCTGCAGGCGCCACTGCTTCGGATAGCCGCGCCAGCCCAACGCCAGCACGCTGTAGAACTGGCGCCGCCAGCCCGTCGAGCGGTCGCGGGCCACGGCGAGGTCGGGCAGCAGCGCCACGTAGACGAAGAGAATGCTCGACGTCAGGTAGGTGCCGATGGCCGAGGGGTCCCACACCAGCGGCGAGCGGATGTCGGGCCAGATGCCGCGGGCGAAGTCGTAAGGGAACGCCCAGTAGAGCGTGCGCCACGGGCGGCCGGTGTGGAGAATCGGAAAGATGACCGCCGTGAAGAGCGAGAAGATCGTGACGACCTCAGCGGCTCTCGTGGCGGGGCGCCGCCACTCGGCCTGCGCGAGGCGGAGAATGGCGGACAACATCACGCCGGCGTGGCTGATGCCGACCCAGAAGACGAAGTTCGTGATGAAGAAGCCCCACATGATGGGGCGGTTGAGTCCCGTCGTCCCCAGGCCGTTCGCGACCATGTAGCCGACCGCGCCCATCGCCGTCGCGACGACGATGGCGAGGAAGATCACGACGATCCAGAAACGCATCGGCGCAGCGAACAGGTTCCCGAGAAGATCGCGGTTGATCCTCTCGTCGATTTCCTGCGTCGTGCTGCCGAGGACGGGTCGCGCCTGCATCGTCCGGCTACTCCGGCTTACCCATGACCATGATTTCGCGCTTCAGGAAGCGTTTCCGTTTCCGGTAGAGCGTGCCTTCCGACACCTCCCAAATGGAGAGCATCGGCACGACTTTAATCGCGAGCATGTAGATGAGAATCGCACCCGCGATGGCCCCGATCACCATGAGTACATCGGGGCCGGCGGGCCACAGCGCCACGGGTGCCTCGCTCAAACGCTCGGGGTGCGTGTGCGCGAACACCTCGTCGCGGTGCTCGTCGGCGATGGAAAAGGCCCCCGGATAGATCCGTATCTTGTCGGCAAGCACCCCCAAAACCGCCGAGAAAGCGGCGATCGTGGGGAACACCATCGACTTGCGGGCGAAATTCCAGATCAGCGTGAGGAACGGGACCAGCCAGCAGAGGAAGACCGCGGCGACGAACGGCCAGCGGTAGCTGTTGAACATGAAGGTCTTGAGGAGCTCCTGCTCCACCGGCTGGCGTCCGTACCAGAAGATGATGAACTCGGTGAAGAAGAAGTATGCCCAGAGCAGCGAGAGGGCGAGCAGGATCTTGCTCGCGCCCCAGAAGACGTCGACGCTTATGTACTCCCGCAGCCCGGTGAAGTTCCGGATGAGGAACATGGCGATGATCGTCGAGGCCACCGCGGCTTGGAGCCCATGCAGCGCCTGGAATGGCGGGAAGATCGCGTCGCGCCAGCCGGGCACGAGCACCATCGCGAAGTCGGAGCTGACCATGGTGTGCACCATGATCAAGTTCGTGAAGTAGAGCGCGCCGAGTACGCCGATCCCGGCCCGGAGTACCTTCCACTGCCGGGGCGTGCCCCTCCAATAGCCGGCCAGCCGCGCGCCAAGGGTCTGGCGGAACCCGGTCCCGAGGTCGCGCTCGCGGGCCAGGTCGGGGACGAGCGTAGCGTAAAGGATTCCCAGACCGTTCACCGCCAGGAAGATGACGCTGAGCAGCTGCGGCCAGAACGGCGTTCCCGGCCACTCGAACCAGATGCTGACCCGGCTCTCCGATGAGGGCAGAAGGAAGATCAGCGGGATGAACATCAAGGTGCTCAGGATGCCGACCACCGCGAACATCTCGGACGCGCGCGCCATCGGCAGCCGCCAATGACTCCGCAGCATACGCTGCGTCACCGAGAACAACGGCGCCGACGAGCATGTCGTCAGCAGGAAGGCGAAGGCCACCATCAAATAGGCCCACGGCGACAGGTCGTCGAAGCCGCCGACGTCCACGAGCCGAAGCACGAAGCCCACGATCCCGAGCACGAACAGCAGACCGAAGAACGCCAGCACCTTCTTGTATGTGCTGCCGACCCGCGCCGTCTCTTCGAGCACGTCGCGGGTGATCTCCTGGGGCGTCTGCTCCAGGACCTGCGGCTGGTAGTGCTCCTCGTGGGCTTGGGGAAGACCCCGCCCGTAGGCGATCGTGCTCACTAGTGCCCGCCGCCTCCGCCGAAGTAGGGGTCGACCTTCTTCAGATATACGACGTTCGGTTCGGTGCCCTGCTCTTCGAGCATCCGGTACGAGCGGTCATCATCGCGCATCCGGGACACCTTGCTGTCGGGGTCGTTGACGTCCCCGAACACGAGCGCGTCGGTGGGGCACGACTGTACGCAGGCGGGGGCGAAGGAGCCGTCAGCGACGTTCGTCGTTCCCGTTTCCTGGCGGGCGCCGCGCTCGGCGCGATGAATCCGCTGGATGCAGAACGAGCACTTCTCCATGACGCCGCGGCTGCGTAGGCTGACATCGGGGTTGAGCTGGTTGCGGAGCGTGTCGGGCCAAACGGGTTCCCAGTAGTTGAAGAACCGGACGCTCCACGGGTCGTTATTCGAACAGAACCGCGTGCCGATGCAGCGGTTGTAGATCTGTACGTTCAGTCCCTGGTTGTTGTGATAGGTGGCGAACACGGGGCAGACCGGCTCGCACGGCGCGTTGTCGCAGTGCTGACACAGAATCGGCACGAAGCGGGCCTTGACGTTGGGGAACTCGCCCTCCCAATAGCGCTCGATCCGGATCCACTCCATGGCACGGCGTTGCTTGAAGATGCCTTCGTCGTTGATCGGGATGTTGTTCTCGGCCTGACAGGCGACGACGCACGCTTCGCAGCCCGTGCACCGGTCGATGTCGATGACCATGCTCCACTTGGGAGTGTCCGGCCTACCCGTAGTCATAGCCTCGTGCGCCTCTCTGCTCTTCCTCGTCTACTTATCGCCGGTGACCTTGATGATGAAGCCTTCGCGGTCGATCTTGACTTCGGAGTCAGGATCGAATGGGTCCTCCGGCCTGAGCCGGCCGTAGTCGACCACGTAGACCGCACCCTCCATCTTGGGGATGCGAACGCGGCGGCCCGTCTCCACGAGCCGGACACGGGTGCCCGCCCACGCCAGAGCGCCGGTGTCGGCGTCGACTTGGTCGACGAGCGCCTTGAAGGGGTTCGAGCCTCGGTTTTCCGCCCACCGGCCCATGGCGCGGCGCCCTTGCCCCATGGGCACGCCCAGCACGTCGGGCGGCGTCGCCGGGTTCAGGTACACCGCAGCCTCGACCACGCCGCCGGGCGACTCGATCCGGTAGACCGCGCCTTCCTTGATGCCGCGAGCGAGGGCCTCTTGGCGGTTCATTTCGACCCATGTGATCCACGTCGCCGTGGTGATCGGGTCGGGCATCGACTGGAGCCAGGGGAGATGCGCCCCGCGCCCGTCGCCGATGCCGATTTGTTCGAACGGAACGAGATAATAGGGATACTGCGCGGCCGATCCCGCGATCGAGGCGTCCGGCTTGAGCTCGAGGCGCGGCGGCTGTTGCGGAGCGGAAGCCTGGCGACCCGCATCCCACCATCCGCCCTGCCGCAGCAGATCGACCCAATAGGCCTCCGCCGACGGGCCTTCGACGTTCCCGCCTCCGGCGTTGCGGAGCAGCTCGGCGACCTCTTGGAGTGCCGCGTAGGAGCTTTCCCAGGGCAGGTCGGCTTCCATTCCCAAGTCTTGGGCCGCGGCAAGCAGCACATCGGCGAAACCCCTCGTATCGTTGAAGGGGTTGACCACCGGCTGCGACACGTTGACCACCTGATGGCCCGGGCCGGGATTGGGGCTCCATGCGCCCCAGTCCTCCAACGCCACGTGGCTCGGCAGAATCAGATCGGCATGTATCGACGTGTCGTCGAGGAAGCTGGAGAAACTGACAACGTCCTGCACCCGGTCGAGAGCCGTCTCGAAGCCGAGTTGCCCGGGAAGCCCGTGGACGGGGTCCACGTTCCGCACCATCAGGAGGCGCACCTCGCCGCCGGCAATCCTTCCCGTCAGCCGGCGCATGTCCTCGTGCGAGGCCGAGGGAGTGGCAAGTAAGCCGGCACCATCGCCGAATAGCGAGTCGAGGGCCACCGGCGGTGTTGGATTCAAGATGATGCCGCCGGGCTTACCCACGCTGCCCACGAGGAAGTTAAGGGCGTAGATCGCCCTCAGGCTCGCCGCGCCGTTGGTGTGGGCGCCAGCCGAGCCGCCGCCAATAGCGAGGGCTGGGCCGTGGCCGGGATCGCCAAAGTCCTTGGCTAACTCGCGAATGCGGTCGGCGGAGACACCGATATCGCCTGCGACGGATTCAGGAGCGTAGGGGCGCAGCGCCTCGGCGGGCTCCGCACCGAAGAGGGCCTCAGCCGCGCCCTCGTCGGCGAGGCCGTCCTCCACCAGCACCTGCGCCATGGAGAGGGCTAGCTTGCCCTCCCCGCCCGGCTTGACCGGCACCCAGTCATCAGCGTTGGCGGCTGTGAGGGAGAAGCGCGAGTCGATGGCCACCATCCGACCACGCTTCTCTCCGCCCTGCCGGAATTCGCCGTAGTGCTTCGAGTGGCGTACCTGGGCGATCCAACCGTTGAGGAAGTCGGCGCCGAAGGTGTACAGATAGCGGGTATTGGCGATGTCGAACTCGGGCAACGCGTCGCTCCCGAGCACATCGTTGAGCGCGCTGCGCAGGTTGATGTCGTCGAGGGCCTGATACGTTAGATACTCTCCACCGTAGGCCGACATGAAGCGGGATGCGATGCCGCCGCCAACGCCGCCGACAGGATCGCTGAGCAAGACGACATCGCCGGAGCGCCCCTCCTCGCGGGCCGCGTTCAGGAAGGCATAGAGCCGGTCGAGCGCCTCGTCCCAGCCGATCTCGCGGAACGATCCGGAGCCGCGCGGCTCTTGGACCAGCGGGCGCCGGATGCGGTCGGGGTGGTACAGCTCTTGCACCAGGGCCTGGCCTTTCGCGTTGAGCTTACCCGTGGGCTTGAAGAGGTCGGACGAGGGGTCGCCGTTGACGGGGTGGATCGGGTTTCCTTCCACCTTCTTCGCTCGGCCTTCGATGACGCGGACGATGACCCCGTTCTCGCCGTGGCTGGAGGCGTACCAATTCTCCATGCCCGACACCATGTCTTCAGGGATCTGGTGCGGACTCTGTTCGAGAAACTCACGGGCATTGGGCCGGCAGGCCGCGATGATGAAGCCCGCGCCGGCACCGGCGCCCGCAAGGCGCAGGAAGTCCCTACGGGATACGCCCGGCCGCTTTGAGTCGTCTGCGTGCTTTGTCGTCATCCTAGTAGTGGCAGGCCGCGCAATCCGTGGGCGGCGGGACGCGCTGCCCGCTCTCCACGGCCTGGCGAATGGCCAACTCCGCCTCTTCGTTCAAATACTTCAGGTAGCCGCCCCGGTGGCAGTCCACGCAGTCGCGCATGTTCAGGTTCCGCACCTGTTCGGGGATGCCCATGCTCCCCACGTCGCCGTGGCAGATCGCGCACGTCTGCGACGGCAGAATATTGTTCTGTTCCGAGAAGAATCGGACGTGGGCATCGTGCACGAATTGCACGTGGTCGGGTAAACGGTGCACCCGCACCCAGTTGATCGGCTCGTCGTTCTCAAACGCGAACCGTATCTTGTCCACTTCCCCGGGGTTTTCTGAGTCAATCGCGACGTTCTGGTGACAGAAGTAGCACTGCTGGACGGCGGGAATGCCCGCCGTGGCCGACTCCATCACCGTGCGGTGACAGAACTGACAATCGATCTGGGCATCGACATGGACGTCGTGGCGGAACTCGATGGGCTGAGCGGCAGTCGGCTGCAGAAAGTCGAAGGGCAGCCCCCACCACGTCTTGAGCATGAGCAGCACGCCGAAGAGCACCCCGGCGGTAACGAGGAGAACGACTAGCGGAAGACCAATCGTAACCGCAAGCGGTTTCTTCGGCACCGGTCGCGTTTCTCCTTCAGTCGTCGCCCCGGCGGGCGGGCGGCGTCTTCGTCAGACCGCCGCCCCGGCCTGGGCTATATCCAGTCTCGCCAATAGATCCTTCGAAGCTCGTGCGTCGCGTCGGCCGCCTCCGACAGAAAGAAAGCGAGGGTGCCGACGAACATCAGCGAGATCACGTAAAGCGGGAAGCGGAGCTTCCGGACCCGGTCGGCGAGGCCGTCCGGTATGTGGCCGGAGGCCAGAAGGGAGGGTATGACCGCATGAGCGAGGACCATGTGGGCCGCAAAAAAGAAGACCGTGCCCACGAACGCCAGGATGTAACGAAGAATGACGCTCATGCTGCGCCAGTCGACGTGGTTCAGGTGTTCAGGATCCATGCCTCTCCGGAACGGCGCCCCTTACCTGGGCTTTTTCATGAATCAGGATTCCTGAAGTGAAAAATGCCCTTCAGAAGCCGCATTGAGAATACATTCACAAATCAAAGCGTGTCAAGCGTAGAGAGGTACCCGCGTGTTAGAATGAAAGGCGCGCTCCAACAGAAGCGGAGCGCCGATCCGCGCCATGCCCACCGAGCAGAAGATTCGCCTGAGCCACCTTGCCGGATGCGGCGGCTGAGGCGCCAAGTACGGTCCGGGGGACCTCTCCGAGATTCTCGGTGCCCTGCCGCGCGTCGAGGATGCCAACCTGTTGGTCGGCGTCGCGACCAGCGACGACGCCGCCGTCTACCGATTGAGCGCCGATACCGCGCTGGTCCAGACGGTCGACTTCTTCCCCCCGGTGGTCGACGACCCCTACGACTATGGGGCAATTTCCGCCGCGAACTCGCTCAGTGACATCTACGCGACCGGCGCCCGCCCCATCACCGCCCTGAACATCGTCGCCTTTCCCGACGACCTGCCTCGGGAGATCCTTCAAGAGATGCTGCGCGGCGGGGCCGAGAAGGCGGGGGAGGCGAACGTCCCCATCGTGGGGGGACACACCATCAAGGACCCCGAGCCGAAGTACGGCCTCGCCGTCACCGGCCTGGTGCATCCCGACCATATCCTGACAAACGCCGGCGCGCGGGCGGGGGATGCCTTGGTCTTAACCAAGCCCATCGGATCGGGCGTGATCACAACGGCGGCCAAGCTCGATCGCGCTGAAGCCGACGTGGTCGCCTCGGCCATCAAGCACATGTCGTCCTTGAACAAGGATGCCTCGGAGGCGGCACTTGAGGTTGGCGTCCACGCTTGCGTCGACGTCACCGGCTTCGGCCTGCTCGGCCACCTCCGCAAGATGGCCGAAGAAAGCGGTGTCGGCGCGCGTATCTCAATCGCCGCGGTACCGCTCATGGACGGCGCCGCGGAACTCTCTATCGTCGAGGGGATCGCCCCAGGCGGTACCGAGCAGAACCGCGCCTACCATGAAGAAGGCATCAAGCTGACCCGCGGCGTCGGCGTGGAGATGCTCGGCCTCCTCTTCGATCCGCAGACCTCGGGCGGGCTGCTTCTGGCCGTCGAAGCGGCCAAGGCTGATCCGCTCCTGGGCGCCCTGCACCGGCACGGCATAGCGCAGGCCGCCGTCATCGGCGAGGTGAGCGGCGGAACGCCGGGGGCCATCGTCGTCGATTCGTAGCCGCAGCACTCACCGTCAAAGTGAAGGAATGAAAGGCGCCGCACCGGCCGCCTAACTAAGACCCCCAAGCGATGCGCAAAATCCTTCTGCCCCAAGACCTCGCGGACGAGATCGTCCGGCACGCGAGAGATGAAGCCCCAAACGAGTGCTGCGGCGTCCTCCTCGGAACAGGCGACGCCGTCTCGGAGGTGCGCCGCGCGCGCAACGTCAAGGCCAGCCCCGTCGAGTATGAGCTCGATCCCAAGGAACACGTTGACATCCTTCGCGGGGCGGACGAGGCCGGGCTCGACGTCGTTGGCTTCTACCACTCTCATACTTTCAGCGAGGCATACCCCTCGGTCACCGACATCTCGAAGATGTCGGACTGGGGGTATTTCTACCTGATCGCCTCGCTCGCCGACGCCACGGCGCCGGTGGTACGAGCCTTTTGGTTTCTGGGCCATCACCTCGCCGACGCCGAGTCTCGCGTCGAGGAAGTCACCATTCGGACGGGATAATGGCAACGGCCGGCTGCCCAGCCGACCTCACCTTTATCATGTTCGCTCGTAACGTGTTCGCCGTGCGGAAGTCATGAAGTCAGCAAGAGGAGACTTGAACTCCCACGCCTTGCGGCCCCTGCCGCGCTCCACTACGATGCTGAGACCTCCACATAGCTGGAAACGTCCGCAGGTAGAGCGCCATGGGTAGGTCGAGGATGAAGAGTGTGGCGGCGGTTGCGCTGGGGACAGCGGCCCTCGCGCTCCTGCTTTCCGCATGCGGCGGAGAGGACGCGGTCGCGGTACAGGCGGAGACCTTTCGCGTAGAGCGCGGCGACCGTGCCCTCGTCATCACTGCCCCTGGAAGCGTGGTCTTCGCTGGACGGACGCCGCTCTCCTTCGACATCTCCGGCGTCGTGGGTCGCGTTCTGGTGTCCCGAGGCGACCGCGTCGAGGCCGGCGAGGCCATCGCGGACCTTAATTCCGAGTCCCTGACCCAAACCGTGCTGGAGGCCGAACGGCGCATCGCCGACATCGAGGCACGCATGGATGAGGTGGTCGGGATTGGGCCTTCGACCCTGGCGGCAGCGCAAGCCGAGGTCGTCGCGGCGGAGGAGGCGCTGTTCGAAGCCGAGCAGGCACTCGCCGTGAGCTTCCTCGAAATAGTGGAGGACCAACAGTTCAAGGTGGCCAAGGCCACGCTCGACGTCAAGGAAGCCGAAGCCGCGCTTGAGCGAGCGAGGGAGACCTTCACCGAAGTTGAATTTGCCCAGCAGCGGCAAAGGGTGGCGGAGGCGGCCGTCGAGGCGCACCGCGCCGAAGAGGCGCTGGCTAGGGCCGACGTGCCCTATACCACACAGACCCTGCGGCGGCAGGAACTCGCAGTGGCGCAAGCACGCGCCGCCGTCGAGCGTGCGCAGGAAGAGCTCGATCGTGCCCGCAACCCGTTCACGGAAGATGACACCGCGGCGGCCGAGGCCGGCATCGCCGACGCCCAGGATTCACTTTCCGCAGCGCGGACCAACCTGGACGTCACGGAACGGGTCCAGGGCCGCCTCGTCCAAGACGCCGAACAGCGTGTCGAAGATGCCGAGCAGGCCTACCGCGCCGCCATCATCGAAGTCCTGGACATCAGCATCCTCCAGGAGGGCGACCTCCAGCTCGATCCTCGCGCTCTCTGGGAGAAGTATGGAGCCGACCCCGTACACACCACGCCCTCCTGGGAGGCCCTCGTGGCCGCGCGGGCCGACCTCGACCTCGTTGTCGCGACGGAGACACTGGAGCTGGCCAAGGCGGGCCGAGAGGTCTCCCAGGCAGAACAAGCACTCGCCGAAGCACGCAGCCGCCTCGAATCCCTGACCGTCGCCCCGGACCCCTTCAACGTCGCGGTGAAGGAAGCGGCTCTCGAGGCCGCGGCCGGCGAACTCGTCGAGGAGGAACGGCTCCTGGCCGAAATCCTTGAAGGCGGCGACCCGCTCGAAATCGCCCTGGCAACAGCGACCTTTGACCTGGCGCAGGCCAGGCTGGAGCAGGAGCGGGCGGTACTCGACAGCATGGCCGGACCGCCATCCCAAGCCGAGATCGACTTCCGCTCCGCAGAACTTGACTTCGCTCAACTCAACCACCGCATCGAGCTGCGCGTGCTCGAGACCCTCCAGGACGGCGGAGAGGCCCGCCGCACCGAAACGCTGAACAGCGCCCTGAATTCGGCAACCGTCCGGCTCGCGGCGGCAAGGGCCTCCTTGGAGCAACTTCAAGAAGGCGATCCCGCTCTCGCCCAACTCTCCGCCGAGCGCGCAGAGGCCCAAGACATCCTCCGAGCGGCCCGCGATCAACTGAGCCTCACGACACTTCGAGCGCCTTCCGGCGGCATCGTCACCGAGATCAACGTCGCGGAGGGCGATGCTGTCCTCACAACCACGGTCGCCGCCGCCTTGAGCGATCCTTCGGATCTCGCCATCTCGGCGTTGGTAGACGAGGTCGACGTACTCCGTGTTCGGCAAGGGCAAGACGTCCTCATCTCCCCCGATTCCGCACCGCTCATCATAATTGCGGGCACCGTACGCGAGGTGTCGCCCCTCTCAGTCCGGACCGCCGATACTGCCCGCTATCGCGTTGCAATCGATTTCGACAGCCGGAGCGGCGCCACGGATGCGGTGGTACTGCGCGAGGGTCTTTCGACCCGCGTCGAGATTGTGGTCAGCCGGCAGGACGACGTGCTCTCCGTGCCCATCGAGGCGGTATCGTTGACCGACGCGGGCCGCATCGTACGAGTCGTCCGCGCCGACGAGACCACGGAGCCGCGCTTAGTCCAACTGGGCGAGGCGGACGGTGTCTGGGTCGTGGTAACCTCCGGCGTACAGGAAGGGGAGACGGTCCTCGTCCCGAACTCGCCGCAGCCCGATGTCAGACAATTCCGGTTGCCGGGGGAAGACTCCGCGGTCTTTGAGGACAATTAGCCGGCAGCGGTACCCCGCGGCGAAGGGCGCAGACCGTCCTGCGGTGCAATGCAGGAAAGAAGAAAGCCACCACGCGCTCGCGGCATGAGTCGCTTGGGTTGGTTGAGCGCGACCATCGTCGGCGCCATGGCAATCGCGGCCTGCAGCGGGACTACCATCATCACGGAGCCGAGCGGCGGCACCGACAGTCGGACGTTCGCTCCTGTCGTACGGGGGAACATAGCCGAGACCGTCGCGGCCGCCGGGACGCTGCGTTACGCTCGCGAGGCCGAGCTCACATTCGGTGAATCGGGCACGGTCCAGGGCGTTGCGGTCGAGGTCGGCCAGCAGGTACGCAAGGGCGACAAGCTCGCCGCTTTGAACCCCGAGGCCCTGCGCGGCGTGGTACTAGAGGCTGAGGAGGCGCTGGCGACGGCGCTGAAACGCGCCGAAGAGGTGCGGAACGTGGACACGGCGCTCCTGCGCTCGGAGGCGTGGGAGGCGGTGGCCCAGGCGCGCGTGGACCTCGACGCAGCGGAGACCGCACTGCGGCATACGCGAGTGCCCTTCAGCCATATCGACCGGGTCGAGGCCGAGGAGCGCCTCGCCGCCGCCCAGGTGGCGCTGACCGAGGCAAGCGCCGAGCTCACTACTATCGAAGACCCCACCCTGAGCGACGAGGCAGCGAAGGCCCGGGCCGACGTCGAAGCGGCCACCGCAGATGTCGAGGCGGCCCAGGGGGCCGTCGAATCGGCACGCGCTACTGCCGAGACGGCGAAGGCGCCTCCGCCCGCCGACACCGCCGCGCCGGTCTCCAGCTTCCCTGACCTAGAAGCCTCGGTAGCGAGCGCCGAGCACGAGTACCGCGCCGTAGTGCGGCGCGTCTTCGGCCTGACCACAGAACCGGAGTCGATACTCCCGCCGCCAACTGAGCTTCGCGCCGGTGGACTTCCTCTCACTACGACGGTGCTGGGAGGCGCCGCGCTGCCGCAAACGGTTACCCCCTATTTCCAAGACCGTGGAATCGAATGGCCACCCGGTGGCGGGGATGAAACAGCCGGAACCACGGGAGCTGTCACCTTGGAGGAGGTCGAGACGACGTGGCGAACTGTCACCGAAGCACGCGCGGCGCTGAGCGCGGCTCGGGTCGAGGCGGACCGGCGTGCCGCCGCAGCCGAAGCCGCGGCCGAGGAAGCGGCGACCGCTGCCGCCGAAGCCGCGGCCGAGAAGGCGCGTGCGACTGTCGTGGAGGCGGAGGCCGTGCTCGCCAAGGCTCAGGCCACGCTTGCGGCGAGGGAAGCGGAACTGACACGGGTCACCGCGCCGCGGCCAACGGTGGAAGTGGTCTTGGGGGAGGCCCGCGTCGCCCTGGCCCAAGCCCGCGTCGGGGAGGCCTTGCAAGCCGTTTGGGCACTCGATAATGGCCCCGACCCCAACGAACTAGCCCTCGCCGAAGCAAGAGTTGCCACCGCGGCGGCCACCCTAGAGGCAGCCCTCGCGGCACGAGATCGGCTCGAGACCGGCGGTGTCGACGAGCAGATCGCCGAAGCCGTGGCCGCGGTAGAGCGGGCCGAAGTCCGCCTCGGAGTCGCCAGGCTCCGCTTGGAGCGCGCCGCCCTGACCGCGCCATTCGACGGCGTCATTGCCGAGGTGCGGACCGGACCCGGCGCCGTGGCTGACGCGAGGTCGCCGGCGATCATCCTTATCGACCCAACGAGGATCACCGTCGAGGCGTCGGTAGGGCAGGCGGGGGTCGTCAAGATGACAGAGGGGCAGCTCGTGCTTGTCAGCCTGGAATCGACGCTCGAAGTCGTCGACGGCGTCGTGGAGTCTATCGCTCTGCTTCCCGTGGAGCGTGGCGGCGACACGACGTACGATGTGGCGATTAGTCTCGCTGAAGCGATTACCGGCTCCGCCTCGTCAATATCAGGGCTATCGGTGCAAGTCCATGTGATCGTCGGTGAAGTCCGCGACGCCCTCTTTATTCCGAGGGACGCCATCTATCGCGAAGGCGGCAGGACGCTCGTGCGAACGCTCGACGCCGCTGGGGTTCTGCGCGACCGGCAGGTAACCCTGGGGAAGGGCAACGCCCTCTGGGTGCAGATAACGAGCGGCGTGGAGGAGGGCGACCGCGTGCTGCTCGCCCAAGACCCAAACGATGATCTCCCTCTCGCCCGGGCGCTCGCACCCTACGCCGGCCCCGGCGCGAACTCAGCCCAATCCGATGGCACGACCTAGCGGTTCGACGCCCCACCTGCGCCTGCGCAACATCGAGCGCACCTACACAGCAGGCGAAATCACGATCGAGGCACTGCGGGGTGCGAATCTCGACGTGGCCTATGGCCAGATGGTGGCCGTCGTGGGGCCCTCAGGGTCTGGCAAGACGACCCTTCTGAACATCATGGGCTGCCTCGACCACCCAACCATGGGCTTTTACCAGCTCCGCGGCATACACGTGGGCGGCCTTCGCAGCGACAGCGTAGCCGAGCTGCGGCGGCGGGAGATCGGGTTCGTCTTCCAAACGTTCAACCTGCTGCCCGAGCTAACGTCGCTGGAGAACGTGACGCTCCCGCTGCGCTACACGCCGGTGCGTCGACCCGAAGCTCGTGCCATGCAGGCCCTTGAGCGAGTCGGACTCCCGCACCGTGCGGCCCACCGGCCGGAGTCGCTGACTGGGGAAGAGCAGCAGCGCGTGGGTGTCGCACGGGCGTTGGTGAACGGCGCCCGGCTGTTGCTCGCCGACGAGCCGGCGGGCAGCCTCGACTCCGAGGCCGGCAGCGCCATCTTCGCTCTCCTCCAGGACCTCAAGGAACGCGATGGCCTCACCATCGTCATCACCACCCATGACCATGGCGTTCAAGACTTCGCCGACCGCATCTTCACCATCAGCGACGGCAGGATTGTAGGCGACGAGCGGCGGGGCGTTGGAGATGGGGAGTGAACCCCTTCAGGATCATTCGCGAAGCGGTTAGGGCCATCCGGTCCAACGTGGCCCTTTCGCTTGTCACGACGCTCGGGATCGCCATCGGCGTGGGGGCAATGACCGCCGTGATGGCGGTCGAGGCCGGCTCCGGCGCCGCGGCGAGGAACGAGGTGGCCCAAGTCGGCAGGAACCTGATCCTGGTGCGGCCCGCCGATGGTGCGCCCGAGGCACTCACGCTGGAGGATGCCTGGGAACTGACCTCCGGCGCCGCGCCCGCCGTCGCCCGTGCCGCGCCGGAAGTGAGCGCCCTCGCGCAGGCTCGCGTCCAAGATCGGCGCGCCGGCGTCACGGTGATCGGGGCGACGGCCGCCCTCGCGCCCGTTCGCAACTTCCATGTGGCCGAAGGCCGCTTTCTCACCTCCGAGGACGTCGCGACCGAGGCTCTCGTCGCGGTGCTTGGTAGCCGGGTAAGCTTCGAGCTCTTCGGCGGAGTTTCTCCTGTGGGGAGCACCGTCCTCCTGAACGAGCGCCCTTATCTCATCGTGGGACTACTACGCGAGGTCGGAGCTGGCGTCGGCGTGCAAGATGACGTCATCGTCTGTCCGATTACGACCGTCTACGCACACCTGGCGAACTCGCCCGGCGTCGGCAGCGTGGCGCTCATCAGCGTCCAGGCCATATCGAGCGACCGGCTCGACGAGGCCGAAGATCAAGTACGAAGCACGCTTCGGCGCACCCACAACCTCACCGGTGCCGACGACTTCACTCTCACCAGCGAGCGGGACATCATCGGCGCCGAGACCGAGATCAGCGGCTTGGTTACCGTCTTTCTGGCCAGCATCGCGGGAATCGCGCTGTTCGCGGGGGGTGTCGGCGTGATGAATTTCATGCACACCGCAGTCCGCGAACGGCGCCGCGAGATCGGGGTGCGCCGGGTGGTGGGCGCAAAGCCCCGCGACATCCTCTACCAATTCCTCGCCCAAGCGCTCATCGTCGCCGCCTTCGGGGGTGCGCTGGGGATCGGCCTTGGAGTTGCCGCCGCCGCGATCCTCGAGAATCTGCGTATCGGCGGCGAGGAGATCCATGCGCTGGTCTCCACGGGCGCGATAACGTCCCCGCTGCTTACCGCCTTGGCCGTGGGGTTCCTCTTCGGAGTCTATCCCGCCATCCGCGCCGCCCGCATCGACCCCATCGAAGCGCTGCGCGAGGAGTAGGTCGAGGCGCCATCATCTTTCCAAGTCTGTTCTCAGCATGGTGGGAAAACCTGGCACTGAACGCCGTGGTTCTGCTGGTGGCCGTGGCGCTGGACCGTCTCCTGCCGGAGCCCCCTGCCAGGATCCACCCCGTGGTCTGGACTGGGCGAGTGATCGGCGCTCTGGGCCGCACCGCGCCACAACGGCCCGCAGCAGCCTTCCTCTTCGGCTGCGGAATTGTCGTCGTGGTCGTCGGCGGATCCGGAGCCCTTGCCTGGCTCGCAATGACGGCCCTTGCGTCCCTCGGCCCTATAGCCTACGCCGTGGGCGGAGGGCTGCTGCTCCGCACCGCCTTCGCGGTCAGGGGACTTTCGTCGTCCGCGCACCAGACGCGGCGAGCCCTCGACGAGGGGCGGTTGGATACCGCGAGGATGAGCCTGCGCAATCTGGTCAGCCGCGATTCTGGGTCCCTAACTCCACCCCTGGTCGCCAGCGCAGCCGTAGAATCCGTGGCGGAGAACACAACGGACAGCTACGTTGGGCCGTGGCTGGCTTTCGCTGTGCTTGGCGTACCCGGCGCGATAGCCTATCGGGCGGTGGATACGCTGGACAGCATGATTGGGTACCGCGGTGACTACGAATACCTTGGGAAGGCTGCCGCTCGCTTGGATGATCTCGTGAACTTGGTCCCGGCCCGACTGAGCGCCTTGCTCCTCTTGCTGAGCGGCGCGCTGTCCCGGCTGCCGGTGCGCCGTGGCTGGCACACCATGCTGCTAGACGGCAGACGCACTACCAGCCCCAACGCCGGACTTACCATGAGCGCGATGGCGGGGGTCTTGGGAACACGCCTGGAGAAGCCGTCCCACTACTGTCTGGGCGAAGGGCTGCGTGAGCCGCAGGCAAGCGACATCGGACGGGCGGTGCTCGTCGCGGAGCGTACCGCCATGCTCGCGTTGGCCGTGGCACTGGGGCTCATGGCGGCGCGGCACGCGATCGCGGGTTGACGGAAGGCCGATGGACCACGCGCTCACTGCACACGGCGGGTTGGATGCGGCGGAGCTGCGCTCCTTGGGCCTTCGGCCTGAGCAAGTGCTCGATTTCAGTGCCAATATCAACCCCCTGGGAACGTCGGCCCGGGTGAGACAAGCCGCGGCCGAGGCGGATATCTCCGCCTACCCGGACCGCCACAGCCTGCTGCTGCGCGAGGCCCTGGCAACCCGCCTCGGCGTTGGACTAGACCGGTTGCTTGTCGGGAACGGCGCCGCGGAGCTTATCCACCTCCTGGCACGTGCCAGCATTCGCCCCGGCGACCGCTGTCTGATATTCGGCCCAACGTTTGGAGAGTACCAAGCCACAGCGGAGGTAGCGGGCGCGGAACTGCATTACACCCAGGCCGACGCGGCACGGGGCTTCAGCTGGGACCTCGATGCGGGTGTCCGAACAATCAAGCGCTTGCGGCCCAGGCTGGTTTTCCTCTGCAACCCGAACAATCCGACTGGCGTCTACCTGGCTCCGAACGACGTGCTGCGCATCCGCGACACCATCGGCGAGGACGGGCTGCTCGCGGTGGACGATGCCTTCGCTCCGCTCGCCGACTGTCCATGGGACTCGGCTTCTCTTCTCGAAGGCGGCAACGTCGCTCTTCTCCGTTCCATGACCAAGGTTCATGCTCTCGCGGGGGCCAGACTCGGCTATCTGGTTGCCGAGCCGAAGGTTATCTCAGCGGCACGCCGTCTCCAGCCCACATGGAGTGTCAACGCCGTGGCGCAGGCCGCCGGCATCGCCGCCTTGGACGATGCCGACCACGTAGCCGCCGCGAGGAAGGTCATCTCAACGGCCAAAGCCTATCTCTACCGAGAGCTAGAGGCGATGGGGATTCCCGCCGTACCCTCGGCCGCCAACTTTGTCCTGGTCCGCGTGGGTGACGCTCGGAAGGTGCGGGGCGGCCTCTTGCGTCTCCACATCGCGGTCCGGGACTGCGCCTCCTTCGGTCTGCCTGAATACATCCGTGTCGCAGCCCGCCGGCCCGAGGAGTGCGCCCGGCTCGTCGCGGCACTCCAGAAAGTCCTAGCCCGTGGGTAGTCTCGGCAGAGTCATCATGGTGCAGGGAACCTCGTCTCACGCGGGCAAGTCCATCCTGGCTACCGCCCTTTGCCGCATCTTCGCCCAGGACGGTGTCCAAGTTGCGCCGTTCAAGGCGCAGAACATGTCCCTGAACTCGTACGCGACGCTCGGAGGCGGCGAGATCGGCCGCTCTCAAGCCGTGCAAGCTGCCGCCGCGATGGTGGAGCCAACGGTGGAGATGAACCCTGTCCTGCTCAAGCCAGAGGGCGAGAGACGGTCCCAGGTCGTCGTTCTGGGAAGACCCCAAGCCGTTGCCTCGGCCCGCGAATACCACGAGCTCAAGCCATCGATTTGGGGGACGGTAACCGCGTCGCTCGACCGCTTGCGGGCGGAGTACGACATGGTCGTGATGGAGGGCGCCGGCAGCCCCGCGGAAATCAACCTCAAGGAGCACGACATCGTCAACATGCGGGTAGCCCGCCATGCCAACGCGCCTGTTCTGCTTGTCGGCGATATCGACCGGGGCGGCGTTTTCGCCCAGCTCGTCGGCACCATGATGCTCTTGGATCCCGAAGAGAAAGAACTCGTGAAGGGCCTCGTCATCAACAAGTTCCGCGGCGACCCATCCCTGCTCACGCCGGGCCTCGGACTCCTTGAAGGCCACACCGGCATACCGGTCGCGGGCGTCATACCCTACTTCTTCGACATTCACGTTCCCGAAGAGGACTCCCTGGGCCTGATCCCCGACAGGGACGGCGGCGGCTCGGCGGTGGACGTCGCGATTGTGCGGCTGCCCCACATCGCCAACTTCGACGACTTCGATCCGCTTCGTCATGAGCCCGGCGTCCGAGTACGCTACGTCCAGGGCAGCGAGGACTTCGGGAGCCCAGACCTCATCATTATCCCCGGCAGCAAGACGACCGTCGCGGACCTCGATTGGCTGCGGAACCAAGGCCTTGGCGAGCGCATTTTGGCAGCGCGGCGCGACGGGACCCCGGTCATAGGCATTTGCGCGGGCTATCAGATGCTGGGCACGGAACTTCTCGATCCGGACGGCGTGGAGTCGCCCCGGCCGAGCACGCCCGGCCTCGGGCTCCTCCAAGCGTCGACCACGTTCCTGAAGGAGAAGGCCACCCACCAAGTGACCGGGTATGTCGCCGAGGGGCGGGGCCTCTTGGGCGACTGCCAAGGAGCGGAGCTGATCGCCTACGAGATCCACATGGGCGTCACTTCCCACCAGGGTCTGCCCCAGCCCTTCACCATGAATGCACGGTCGGCCAGCCCCGCAGACTCCATGGACGGCGCCTTGGACGACGAGGGCCTGACCCTTGGCACCTACCTGCACGGACTCTTCCACAACCGCGCGGTGCGGCGCGCGGTGTTGGAGTACGCCGGGAAGCGAAGGGGGGTAACCCTCCCAACCCCGGGCGACGAAATCGAGCCAAGCGCCGAGTACGACAAATTGGCGGCGCTAGTGCGGCAACACCTTGACATGGATATGGTCTACCGCGCGGCAGGATTGAAGTCGTGACCGGCCGCGGCGATGAGAGCCTCCCCGCCAGCGTACCGGCGCTGGGCATCGCCTCGGCGCCCGGCACCTGCGGTGAGCTGGCCCAGGGACTGTTGGACGGAACGTCGGTCATGGTGACCTGCCCCATCGACCTCCACACGACAGCGACGGTGGCCCTGTTCGAAGGATCGGGGCGAGTCCACGGTCCGGCCAATGCACCCAAAGCGCGCCGCGCCGTCGCTCTGACGCTCGCTTCCTTGGGGCGCACCGGTCTGGACGCACGGCTGAGCCTTGAGGGCCAGATCCCACGGAAGAAGGGGATGGCGAGCAGCACCGCCGATGTTGCAGCGGCCATCGGGGCAGCTGCGGCGGCGCTCGATGTGACACTCTCGGTTCGCCGGCAGGCCGACCTCGCCTTGGCCGTCGAGCCGAGCGACGGCGTCATGGTACCCGGGGTCGCGCTCTTCGATCATAGGAACGGGCGGATCGCACGATCACTTGGCGATCCGCCCGCCATGCGGATTTTGATCTTGGAATTCGCCGACACCGTCGACACCGAGGCCTTCAACGCGGTGGATCGCGACGTCGAGCTCCGGCGGCAAGCGGCACGCTTCCAGGAGGCGCTGGCGCTCATCACCGCCGGAGTAGCGTGCGCAGATGCCGAACTGGTTGGCCGCGGAGCGACAGAGAGCGCTCTGGCGTATCAGCGGGTGCTCCCCAAGCCCCAGCTTCCTGCCGTGCTCGAGCTCCGGCGCGCCGCCGGGGCCATGGGGATCAACGTTGCACACAGCGGCACCGTCATGGGGCTGTTGTTCGCCGAGGACGCCGAGCGCGGGACATGGGCGGCGCGTCATGCTCGGGCACGACTGCCGGGGCTCCTCGCCATACATAGCCACCGCGTCATCGGCGGCGGCGTAGTGCGGCGCGGCGAGAGAGCGAGAACGCCCGGTTACCCGGCAGCTGGGCGGTCGCCGGCCTCTCGACCCTTCACCCTCAGCGGCAGTCCAGCGGTCATGAAGTAAACCTCGTCGGCCACCGCGGCTACGGTCTGGTTCACGCGGCCGAGCTCGTCAGCGTAGCTGCGGCCGAGTTGGGTCGCCGGCACGACACCGAGGCCAACCTCGTTGCTGACCACGATCCAGGTCGAGTCGGCCTTCCCGTACAACCCGAGCAGCCGCTTCGTCTCCGACAGGATATCCACGTTCCCCGGTGCTGGACCTTGACCCTGCAGGAGCAGGTTGCTGACCCAAAGGGTTAAGCAGTCAAGCAGCACCGTGTCATAGTGGTGAATCACGGGAGTCAACGCGCTCACGAGATCGATAGACTCCTCCAGGGTGTCCCAGTCCGCGGGCCGGGCTTCCTGATGCGCTTGGATGCGCGCCGTCATCTCTTCGTCGCCCGCCTCCGCGGTCGCCACGAACAGGACCCGCTTCCCCTCCGACGCCAGCCGTTGCGCGTAGCTGCTCTTTCCCGCTCGGACTCCCCCGAGGACCAACGTCAGCCGTTTACCCATGCGTCACTTCCCTCACTCCGCCCGGGGAGATGGCCGGTGTCATTCCAGACCTCGAGCACGCGGCCGCCGGGATGATTGCTGATGATGGAGAGACCGCCACAATCAACCCGGAATCGCCAAAAGTGCTCCTCCGTAAGGTCGAGGAGGCAAACGAGCAGCGCGCGAATTGAGCCCCCGTGCGCGACCACGAGGACGTCCTCGGCGGGATCGTGGCGTTCCGCGGCGCGGGCGCAGAATCGCCGCACCCGCTCCAGCATCTGCGGCGTGTCTTCGCCGCCGGGAGCCGCGAACGCGCGCCCCCGCAGCCGCATCCGTGCCGCGAACACGTCCGGGTCTCGCGCCTCGGCCTCGGCGAGCGTCAGCCCCTCCCACGCGCCGTAGGAGAACTCCCGCAGGTCCGTCTCCGTCGTGATCGGAAGCTCACAGCCCCCGACGATGGCCTCCGCGCTCGCACGCGCCCGCGACAGGTCGCTGCTATAGGCCGTGGAGAACGGGTGCCCGGCGAGCCGCTTCCCCACCGACCGCGCCTGCCGCATGCCATCCTCGCTCAGGGGCACGTCGGTATGGCCTTGGACCCGTCCGTCCCGGTTCCACAACGTTTCGCCGTGCCGCACGAGGTACCAGCTACCCATTCCCTAGGCTCCTACCAAAGCGGCATTTCGAACGGCACGGCGGACACTTCGAACAGGATAAGACCGAGCAGAAGCACCGACACCTCCGCCACCTCGTTGACGGCGCCGTAGGTGTCGCCCGTCATCCCTCCGAGTAGGCGCGTGACCCACCAGCCCAGGCCGAGAGCCACCCCGAGGGCCGCGCCCAGGAGCACAAGCCCCCCAAAGCCGAGGAACAGTCCGCCCGCTAGTGCCGCCGTCGCGAACGCGAGCACCACCTGCCACCGCGCACGCCCCGACTGGAATGACGTGCCGAGCCCTTGCTGCCTAGCGTACGGAAAGGCGGCCATGGCCGATACGATTCCCAACCTCGACAGGCACGGGAACACCAGCAGCAGCCCGAGGCGCACGTCGTCTTCGATGCTTGTCAGCAGCGCCCACTTCAGCAGCAACAGGCCCACCCCGCCGACCACTGCGAATGCGCCGACGTGGGAGTCCCGGAGGATCTCGAGCCGTTTCGCCGGCGAGTGGCCACCGAGGATCCCATCGCAGGCATCAAGGAAGCCCTCGGTGTGCATCGCCCGAGTGAGCACCAATAGCGCCACGACCAGGAGCGCGCCGACCACCATGGGCGGCAGGGCCTCCCGCGCCGCGAGGTCCAGCCCTGCTAGGATGCCTCCCAGTGCAAGGCCGACAAGCGGAAACCAGGACCGGGAAGGCCCCATTTGAGCGCGGCCGCTTGGCGCAAGCGGCAAGATCGTCAGAAAGCCGATGGCTAGCCGCAGGCTCTTCATGGGTGACGCCCGCCTACCTGCTATGGGCTCCGGTCGGAGACCCCAGCCTCCGCGAAGGTTGCCATCTCCGCCAGACAGGCCGCTGCCGCTTCCACCAAGCCCATCGCCAGCACCGCGCCCGTTCCCTCACCGAGCCTCATGCCGAGGTCCAACAATGGTTGCAGCCCCAAGTGCGACAACGCCACCCGATGCCCCATCTCCGCCGACAGGTGCGCGGCAATCACATAGTCCTTGACGTCGGCAGAGAGGCTGTGCGCGATGAGCCCGGCGGCGCCGGAAACGAAGCCGTCGAGCACCACGGGCCGGCGAGCGAGGGCGGCCCCTAGCGCCACCCCCGCCAGCACGCCGATCTCGAACCCGCCGACCTTGGCCAGCACGTCCAGTCCGTCGCCGGGGTTTGGACTGTTCACCTCAAGCGCGCGAGCGACGACGTCTATCTTGCGCTCCAGTTCCTCGTCGTTTCGACCCGTTCCCCGGCCCGTCGTCTCGCGCGGCGGCCGACCAGTCAACGCCGCGGTAATGGCGCTCGACGCCGTCGTATTCCCGATGCCCATGTCGCCGGTGCCGAGAGTGTCGGCGCCGGCCTCTATCGCCTCCAGTGCGAGCCCAACACCAGCGTCGACGCACGCCGCTGCCTTCTCCCGCGTCATGGCCGGGCCCTGCGTGATATCGGCTGTTCCGCGCCCCAGCCCAATGCGCCGCAGGTCGGGGTGGTATGGGAGGGATGAGGCGACGCCGGCGTCGGCGATGACGAGCTCCACGCCCGCCTTGCGCGCCATGACGTTGATCGCCGCGCCGCCTGCCAGGAAGTTGCGCACCATCTGCGCCGTGACCGCCTGGGGATAGCCCGTGACCCCCTGCGCCACGACACCGTGGTCGGCGGCGGCCACGATCACGGTCTTCCCTCGCAATGTTGGGCGTTCTGTCCCGAAGATGGCCGCCAGTTGGATGGACAATTCCTCCAGCCGGCCAAGACTGCCCGGCGGCTTGGTGAGACGGCTCTGCCGAAGCTCGGCCGCCCGCTTCGCCTCGCGGTCGGACGGCTGGATCCCGGCCAGCACCTCGTCCAGCATCATCCCTAGAACTCGATCCCTCGCTGGGCCTTGATGCCCTGATCCCGGTAGGGGTGCTTGACGAGCTTCATTTCCGTGACGAGGTCGGCGTGCTCGATCAGCTGCTGTGGCGCGTACCGGCCGGTGATGATGACGTGAAGCGCATCGGGCCGCTGCCGCAGGGTCTCGATGACGTCGACAACCGGGACCCAGCCGTAGTGCATCGCGTAGGTGAACTCGTCCAGGACGACGACGTCCTCCTCGCCCGCGAGTATCACTTCCTTGCAACGCTTCCACTGTTCCTGCGCCAGGGCGGCCGTCCGGTCCATGTCCTTCGAAAGCCAGGTGAAACCGTCGCCCAGCGCTTCGATCGGTATGCCGAGTCGAGCCGCCGCCCGCTGCTCGCCGAACTGCGCGCCCGTGTGCTTGATGAACTGGAACATCCTGATCTTGAAGTTCCGGCCCCAGGCGCGAAAGATCACCCCAAGCGCGGCGGTCGTCTTCCCTTTACCGTCGCCGGTATTGACGATGATGAGCCCTTTGCGGACACGAGGACGCTTCACCACCTTCGCGGGCGCTTCCGAGGGGTCCCTTTTGCTCATGCGTCACCTCATTCTTTCGCCAGGCCCTCCGCCGCCGCGCCCCCGAAGGCGCCATTCTTGGGGAGTCCCCGCCCGTTCGGCGATCGCTCGCGCGCCGGGCCGATCAGACTGATCGCCAACGACCCGGTGACCGGGTCACGATACACCGCCGACTTCACCCCGAAGGCCGACTCGATGACCTCCGGGCATAGCACCGCCTCGGGGGGACCATCGGCGAGCACCCGTCCCTCGCTCAGCAGCACGAGACGGTCGCAGTAGCGCCCCGCCATGTTCAGGTCGTGGATGGCCGCGACCGCCGTTAGGCCGTCGTCGACGAGTTGCCGGACGAGGTCGAGCACCTTGATTTGGTGAAAGATGTCTAGGTTCGACGTCGGCTCGTCCAGCAGCAGGACGCGGGGTTGCTGTGCCAAGGCGCGGGAGACGAAGACCCGTTGGCGCTCGCCGCCGGAAAGCGTGTCGAGGGTCCTGTCCGCGAACTGCTCGATTTCCGTTAGCCGCATCGAGTCCCTGGCGATGTAGTCGTCTTCCGCGCCCTCGATCTGGAAGCGCCCCAGGTGTGGGTACCGGCCCATGAGCACGAGTTCGAGGGCGGTAAAGCCATGGGTGTACGGCGCGATTTGGGGGACGAGCGCGAGGCGGGCGGCGACCTCTTTGGCCGAGATGGCGTTCAGGTCGGTGCCGTCCAGGCAGACGGTGCCCTCTTGATGGCGGAGGATGCCGGATATGGCCCGGAGGAACGTAGACTTTCCCGCGCCGTTCGGACCGATCAGGCCAACGAGTTGCCCGCTATCGGCGTGCAGGTCCACCCCGTCCAAGAGCTTGCCCGCCTCTACTTCGTAGGTGAGGCCCTGCGCGCTGATCACCGGGGGTGTGTTGCCGTTCATCGTCTACTCCTCGGCAAGGCTGAAGGAAGCGGTCGCGGGTTCGGGGAAGTCCTCCGGCCACAGCAGGCGGGCAAGGTCTTCGGCACCACGGATATTCCAGTACGACAGCGTCGTGAAGTGCTTGCTTTCAACAATGTGGACCT
Source organism: Dehalococcoidia bacterium (assembly GCA_964291475.2). Lineage (GTDB taxonomy): Bacteria > Chloroflexota > Dehalococcoidia > SHYB01 > SHYB01 > DAOUKH01. The sequence continues at coordinate 142,616 of OZ220076.1, forward strand.
CCCCATTCTTGATTGCCGGGACTTCGGCCAACGCCTCGTGAGAAAGGAGGTTTTGCTTGAAATCCTCGGCCCCAAATTCGAGCGGCTGGGCAATGACGATGACCTCCGGCGCCATGGCGATGACCCCTTCGAGGCTGGTGGTCTGATTCCCTTTGACGCCGGCTTCTTCGGCTGCATTGATGCCGCCGGCGGCCCTGATGACGCCGCCCTCGGTCGAGTTGCCGCCCGCGACCCAGAGGGTGTCGGAGTATTGCGTCAAGGCGAGTACGACGGGCCGGGGCGCGAGCGCGCTCGTCGCCGCGACCAAGGCCTCGTAGCGGTTCCGCACCTCGTCCGCGAACTCGATGGCGCGCTCCTCCTCGCCAAAGATGTAGCCCATGAGGAGAATGCTGTTGATTCGCGCCTCGGGCCCCTGCTCCAGCTCCGTTTGGACGACCGGGATACCGGTGCGGGACAGCGCATCGACCCCCTCTGCCGAGAAGAATGGACTGGTAACGACGACGTCGGGGGCCTCGGCGATGATGGTCTCCGGATCGCGGGAGATCTCAACCTTTTCTTGCACCAGCGCGGCGACGTTTGAGTAGACGGCATTCTTGGTAGAACTCCCAACCGCGACCAAGCGGCCCCCCGGGACCAAGGCCAGGGTCATTTCATCGTGTCCCACGGAAGCGGTGATGATGCGCTGTGGCTTAGCGGGGATGCTTACCACTCCATTCAGCCCCTCGACTTCGCGGGGCCAGCCGAAGTTGGTTGGGTCCACGATGCCGCGGACGCCTTCAAACGATTTCGATACAGGCTCGGGAGTTGCCGTCGCCGTGGGTTGCGGGGTCGGGGTCGGCGTTGGCGGGGCCGACGAGCATGCCGCCAACAGCAATGCCAGGAGAACAGTCAGAGAGACGGTGAGGATGGAACGCGGTCGAATCGACACAATGACTCCTTTCAACGAGTCGAGTTTCAAAGGGAATAGGCCTGACGCTTATTCCTGATCAACAGGAAGATGAAGAACGGCGCGCCGACGAATGCGGTGAGGACGCCGACGCGAAACTCGGCGGGCTGAATGATGGTCCTCGCCACCGTGTCGGCGAGGATGACGAAGACGGCGCCCCCGATGGCGCTCATCGGAATAAGAACGCGATGGTCCGGCCCAAGCACGAGCCGGAGGATGTGCGGCGTCACCAGGCCTACGAAGGCGATAGTCCCGCTCACCGCCACCGCGGCCCCGGTCGCCAGCGCTGCCGCCGAAAGCAGCGCCACGCGTGCAGCCCCCACCCGGACCCCCATCGAGCGCGCCTCATCGTCGCCCAGCATCAGCAGGTTCAGGTCGCGGGACATCAGGAGAATCAAGGCGCCGGCGCCGAAGATCAGTGGAGCGGAAATCTGGACGTGCTCCCAGGAACGGGAATCAAGACCCCCGGCAAGCCAGAACAGGATCTCCCGGAGCGCCTCGTTATTGGGCAGGAGCAGGATGATGGCGGACACAACTGCGCCGAGAAATGCGTTGACCGCAACGCCGGCCAGCAGCAGCGTCGCCATCGAGAAGTGCCCGCCCACGGCGGCAATTCCGTAGACCAGGAACGAGGCCGCGATGGCGCCTCCAAACGCGAAGGCCGGCAGTGCAAGGAAGAAGAGGCTGGCCATACCCGTCGCGATGGCCACAACCGCACCCACGGCGGCCCCGGCGGAGACGCCGATGATCCCAGGGTCGGCCATGGGGTTGCGGAAGAGGCCCTGCATCGTCGCGCCCGCCACGCCCAAGGCCGCGCCGACCGAAGCACCGACGATGATCCTGGGAAGCCTGATCTGCTCGATGACTAGCTGCTCGGTGCGGGTGAATCCGCCGACGTCGAAGCCCAACATCGAGAGCAGTACCGCACCGAGGTGGCTTAGCGGTATGTCGGCGGGCCCGAGGCTAAGCGACACCAGGGCCGTGACAAGCACCAACAGAATTAGAACCGAGGAGCCGATCGCCAGCCGCGTGCCGATCCGCGCTTGGCGGTACCCGCGGAGCGTGGTGAGTCCGGCGGCCCTCACAGAAAAACCTCCAGCTTCTCTCCGCTGGAGGTTCTTTTTCGCCCTGCCGGGATCGTTACCCGGCGACCAAGGGACCCTCTCTGAGGCGGAGAGCGGTCACCTCCCGTTCAGGCAGGTCTCCTGGCTCGCGGGTGGATCTTCGGTTGCCGTCCCCTTCCCATCGATTTCTCGACAGTGGGTCTGGCTCCAGAATCCCGCTTACAGTGGCGCTACCGCGGCGGATTTACACCGCCTTCCCTATTCTCCCTGGGTGGGCACCTGAACGGGCAGTGATTCTATGTCGTGTTGCGCGGCATCATATGTCCCGTCCGAAGGCACTGTCAAGCAAGGGCCGGGGCGCACGGCACTGGTTTGTGACAAGCACGTGTCCCGCCCGTCTTGGGCCGGTGGTGCTGTATAATTCCCGAATCACGACGACCCTGCCTATGGGCCCCCATCTTTCGCCATGAAGATACTCGAGAAGATGAGCTGGCTGATCACAGCCCGCCCTTGGCTAACCCTCCTCGTCCTCCTCGCCATAACCGTTCTGATGTTTGCGGGCACGACGAGGCGCGCGCCGCCGACGGAAGGGGCCAGCTTGGCATTCCTCCCGGAAGGGCATCCCATCGCAACCGCGACGGAGGAAATCGAGGAGTTCTTCGCCGACTCCGGCGACGTTAGGGTCGCGACCCTCATCTTCCGGGGAGAAGCCTTCACCCCCGACGGCCTCGCCCAGATGTCCGCTCTGGTCGACGAGGTCGCCCGCGACCCGGCCGTGAGCGAGTTGCTCGTTCCGGCGAACCCGGTGATCGCGCCGTCGTCGCTGCTCCAGTCCGTCCTTGGCGTCGACGGCTTCGAGTCCGTCACTCAAGCGGAAATCGACGCCGCCCGCGGCGCTCCAGAGCTCCAAGGGGTGTTCGCCGCCATAGCCGGGACTGACGTGGACGGCACGCCGGTCGCGATCGCCACCATCAACCTGATCGACACGGGCGACGACCGGATCGTGGACGCCGAGCGAAAGATCGGCGACCTCGCGGCCGAGAATCAGGGCCCACTGCACGTGAGCGCCCTCACGCCGGTCATTATCGAGGACGAGTACACAGAGGCCACCCAATCGGGAATGGCCGTGCTGATGCTGGCGGCGCTTGTGCTGATCGCGGTCCTGCTCCTGCTCTTCACACGCAGCCCGTCGGACATGCTGCTGACACTGTTTGGCCTGATCATCGCGATCATTTGGACCCTTGGAGCGGAGGGCTGGCTCGGGCCGGAAGCCCTGGGCGTGATTGGCCCACCCAGTTCACTCACCGCATTGGTACCCGTCATCATCATCAGCCTGACGGTGGACTACGCAATCCAGGCCGTCTCCCACTACCGCGAGCAGCGCGTCGCGGGCGAGCCGGTGTCCGAGGCGGTGCGCAAGGGCCTGCGAACCGTCGTCATTCCGTTGACGTTGGCTGCGGTCACCACGATCGTGAGCCTGTTAGTGGGCCTCTTCTCCCCAATCGGCGTTGTCGGCGACTTCGGCGTTGTCGCCGGCCTGGGCGTTGGGCTCAGCCTGATTGTGATGCTCACGCTGATTCCGGCAGGACGGACCATCATCGACCGGCGCCGCGAGGCGCGCGGCACCCTGACGCCCGCACGGCCCATCTCGAACGCCTTGCCTGGTATCCCGCAACTCGCGGAGCGGCTGGGAGGATCGGTAACGCGTTGGCCGGCGCCCTACCTCGTGGGCGTCCTCGCGGTGACGATCGGCCTCGGCTTCGCCGCTACGGGGCTGACGTCCGAATTCAGCCTCCGCGACGTCCTACCGCGCGGCGGCACCGTAATCGAGGACATGGAGACGCTCGACGCTGCCGTGGGCGGCTCGACGGAGCTCACCAGCGTCGTGCTGAAGGCTGAGGCTACCGAGACCCGCACGCTCTTGAACCTCGAAGATCTCACCGCCGCTTTCGAAGACGAAGCGCGCCGCCCCGAGGCGGCGGCGGGGCCGCTCCAGGCGTCGTACTACTCGGCGCTGAACGACTGGATCGATGACACCGGGGAGCCGGGCGACAAGTACGACCCAGAGCTCGCAGCCCTCTTCCGGGAAGCCTCCGCCGGCGTGGACCTCAATCCTGCGCTGATGCAGGAGTTCCTCGATGGGCTTGTCGCGAGGGAACCGGACCTATCCCACTTCCTGATCAACGACCCCGACGGCATCGATACGCTGCTGCTCCAATTCCCTGCCTACTTCGCCGATCCCACGGGCGTGGGGAAGATCCAGGAGGAGCTCGAGGCGCTCTGGCCCGGTGACGACAGCGCCATCACCGCGACTTCGGGCACCATCCTCTCGATCGCGGTCACCAACCAGATCACCGACCGGCAGACGGAGTCGATCAGCACCACCATTGCCGTCGCCCTGGGCATCCTCACCATCTTCTTCTGGGTATCGCTGCGGCAGCCCGCGCTGGGATTGATCGCGGTCGGGCCGATCGTGCTCGTCCTCATCAGCGTGTTGGGCACGATGGCCCTGCTCGGCATTCCCTACACGCTCATCACCTCGATCATCACTGCGCTCTCCATCGGCATCGGGGTGGACTACACCATTCACGTCATCCATCGCTACCGGGAGGAATTCGCCCGCCTGCGCAATCCAGAGCAGGCGGCAGTGCGGACCCTGGCGACGACCGGGTCGGCGCTTCTGGGCTCTGCTCTGACCACGGCGTTGGGATTCGGCGTGCTAATAGCGTCGCCGCTGACGGCCTCCCAACAATTCGGCATCACGGCCACCATCACGATCGCATACTCGCTGGTCGTTGCCATCTTGCTGGTGCTGCCGGCGATGGTGGTCTGGGGCGCCTACCAGAACATGCGCCTTCGCTCCATGGTCGAGCGTATGTGGAGCGACCTGGACGTGGCCATCGAAGACGTGCACCGGCGCCACGAGCAGGGTGAGGCATCCTAGTCGGTAAGTCGGGGATCCCCTCACAGCCAGCGAGCCTTGATGCCGCTGATACGATGGATAACGGCTGTGGCCCCCGGCCGCTTTACTAGCTAGGCATTTATTCCCCTATTTTGAAAGAGCTCCTTCAGCTTCGCAAACTGTCCAAGGGATTGAAGGCCGCGTACCGCGGGTCGGACGTCCCCCGTCGCCTGAGAGAATTCGATGGATGGATGGACAGAGCACCTGCGGGGAATGACGGTGCGGCCGACTACGACCACGCCCAAACCGTCAAGGAATACTACGACCTTTGCAGCGAGTTCATGGTGTTCGGTTGGAGCGAATCCCTCCACTTCGCGCCGCTATCGCCCCGGGAGAGCCTGGAGGAATCCCAGACCCGGCATCAACGAAAGATGATCGCCAAGCTGGAGCTGCGCGAGGGCATGACGGTGATCGATGTCGGTTGCGGGATCGGCGGTCCGCTCCGCCGCGTCGTCCGGGAGGCCGGTGTCAGGGCCATCGGAGTCAACAGCAACGAAATCCAACTGAAAAAGGCGAGATCGTTGGATGCCGAGGCGGGGATCGATCACATGGTCGACTACCTCGCGTGCAGCTTCATGGACATGGCCCCCATTGCAGACGACACGTTTGACCGGGGCTACGCGATCGAATCGACGTGCCATGCGCCGGACAAGGCGGGCGCGTTCGCCGAGATCTACCGCGTGTTGAAGCCCGGAGCCCTTTTCTGGGGTCAGGAAATGTGCATGACGGACAAATTCGATCCCGATGACCATCGGCACCGGACCATGAAGCAGGAGCTGATGCGCGGCATCGCGCTCAAGGATATCGCGACGACAGGCGAGGTGAACCAGGCTCTCGAAGCGGCGGGTTTCGAGGTCATCGAGGGAAGGGACCGGGCCGTGGAGGAGAACGGCCCGACCACACCTTGGTATCAGCCCATGGAAACCCGGCGCGGAACGCTCGGCAACGCCCTAAGCAGGCTTCCTTTAGGCCGCAAGCTGCTCATCTGGATCATTAGGATGGCGGAAGTGTTGAGGATGTTCCCGAAGGGCTCCGCGGAAGTCGTCGGGCTTCTGGACCGCACCGCCAACGCCTATGTCGCAGGCGGTAGAGCCGGGATCTTCACACCGTTGTACTGTTTCCTGGCGCGCAAACCCCTTTAGGGCCTCTGCCGCCCGGCCTGCCGGGCTTTCCACGGCGCCTTATACGTTCAGTTCGCGCCTTCGCTCGGCGATGAGGAACTTCAGCTTCTTGCTCGGCTTATTGGATGGCAGGGGCGCAAACCGAAGCTCGTACTTCGCGGGCGAGACCTGAATGTTGAAGTGGTGCGCGACGAGGAGCACGTTGACGGCCAATTGCAGCTCCATCCAGCGGGAGCCAAGGCACATGTGCGTCCCCAGCCCGTACGGCGCGTATCCAGGACTGTGGTGTTCATTGCGCGGAGGCAGATAGCGGTCGATATCGAACTTGAACGGGTCGGGAAAGACGTCCTCCATGAAATGTGAGGCCGTCTGGGCGATGTAAAGCCGAGTCCCCAGCGGCAGCTCATAGTCCTCGACCACACACGTATTCATGACGTTTCGAAGGGACATCGGAACGATGGGGTACATGCGCAGGCTTTCCATGAGGAAGCGGTGCGTGACGTCAATGGCGGAGGGATTGAAGTCCTCACCATCCGGATCTCCGCCGTCGAACAAAGCATCGGCTTCACGCTGGATCTTGGCGTAGAGCTCCGGCTGCGACGCCATGGCGTACAAGGCGAAGCTGAACGCATCGCCGAGGTACACGCTAGCGATCAGCGCCGCGGAAAGAGCAAAGCGGAGATTCGACTCGGGGACAAACTGTGGATCGCTGGCGTGCAGGCTGAGAAGGTCGTCCGCAAGGTTCCGGGGAGCATCAGCCCGCTGCGCGGACGTGTGCACACTCTGCACCCGGTCCAGCAGCGTGTCGACGACTTTGGCCTTGCGCCTCATGCTCGGAGTCTTCAGCATGAATTTGGGCAGGGCCTTCAATATGTGCGTAAGGAGCGCCCGTTCCTTGTATGTCGCCAGATCGTCAAAGATGTCCTGAGATTCAACGGTGACAAAGAGCGGCGAAAGCTGTGCGTTGACCATTCGCCGGGACAGTACCGTGGCGGGGTACGCCTTTCCGACCTCCCAATCCGCCATGAATTTCCGCGCGTATTGGTAGAGTTGCTCCAACTGGCCTGCGAGTCTTCCACGAGAATACGCCGTCGAGAGCGACTTGCGGAGCCGGAAGTGATCGGCACCGTCCAGGGATGGCAAGACCCCATTCGCGCCGTACACCTTCTCGAAGTCGCTAAAGTAGTCTTTGGTCCTCAGGTACATGCGCCCGCGCCGATGCACCCACTGATTAGTCTCTGGCCCGGCCAAAAAGATCATGGGTTTTGCGAACGGCGGGCGGAGCTCAAATACCGGGCCGTACTCTTGTGCTAGGTCTGCAAAGAGCGCTGGAATGTTGCCCGTCCGAAGATGCGGACTGAGCAACGTCTTGCGCAGAGAGGCCCGCGGGATCTTCTTTGTCAGAGCGGAACGGCGAAGCAGCGGGCCGGCCAGGTTGTGGGAGACCGCGGCGGCGATGGACCTCCCAATCAAGTCCATCTTGCAGATGAACTCGATGCGCCCCTCCGACTCGTCGTCAAGCTCAAAGATGAAGCGGAAGACGTCGCACGTGTTGATGAGGCAGATGATGATGACGTCTCTTGGGTCGGGGATCTCATTCTCGAAGATTGCCTTGCGGATGCGTGTCTTGACGAACTCGACCCCGCTGCCTTCAGGGGAGTTGTCGAACACTTCCATTTGCCCCACGTTGGGAGCCAGGGTCCAAAAATCGCCGTCGTGGTGTTTCAGGATCTTGAGGCCAGTCAGGCGGTCCAGCGTCGAGTCAATGATCGACTCGGCTCGGGGAGCGAGTCGCTCGATCCAGTATTGGGCATTGCGCTGGGTCGGCTGACCCGCAATCTCCTTCAGGATTGGGTCCAGGACAGGGTCGCCTGTCTCCGCCCCATCGACGACGAACAGCGACTCCATATCCGTATCGATTCGGGAAAGGAGTGAAAGCTCCGCGAGGACGGCGCCGACGATGGCGCAGTTCAAGTCCCAACCCGGCACTTGGTGGAAGTACCCGCTCTCCTCGTTGAGGAGCATCAGGACGAGCTCTTCCGGCAGACTCAGCTGTTGGGTTGTCGTACGATCCTTAGAGAGCGTCATCGTTCTGCTCCCCATGTACAATCCTGATGGCCTTGCCGACCTGGATCAGAAAACTTTAGCATACCAGGAAGGGAACCGGTACGCATCAGGGGAGGATCGGAGTTCCGGAAATGAAGCAGTCAACAGGAGCTCTGGTTGAAGGCCGCCGAACGACGGCGACCATACGCCGGGAGCCCACGAACGCTCCGCTGCCTCCCCCGTTTCCCGAGGGGTGGTACTTTGTTGCCACCCATGAGGCGATTCTGAAGGCGAAGCTCATCCAGAAGACCTGGATGGGAGAGAACATCGTCGTCTGGTGCGACGAGAACGGGCGCGTCTGCGTCGCCGAAGCCGTTTGCCCCCACTTGGGCTCCGACCTCGGGCCCGCCGCGGGCGGCCGTGTATGCGAGGGGCGCCTCGTCTGCCCCTTCCACGGCTACGAGTACGACGCGACCGGCCAGTGCGTCGCGACTCCCTTTGCCGACCCGCCCAAGACCGCGAGGCTGCGCGTCTTCGAGACCCGGGAGGTGTGCGGCTTGATCTTCGCCTGGTGGGGGATTGGGGGCCGGGAGCCGCAGTGGGGCCTCCCGGAAGACGAGCCCGACCAGACCGGGTGGTGCGGTCTCGAGGTCAGGACCCTTCGCTTTCCCGGACACCCACAGGAGACAACGGAGAACTCGGTGGATTTGGGCCACCTACGCTATGTCCACGGATACCACAGCGTCGACCGCGTGGGGCGACTGTCAGTAGAGGGGCCCTACCTCCAGAGCAACTTCAACTTCCGGAGCCATCGAAGGGTCGCCAAGGTCGCAAGGCTCACCTTCGACATCTCTGCGAGAACACACGTCTTCGGGCTGGGCTACTCGTACGTGGAAATCCGCGAGCACACCATCGGTATGGATATGCGCCTCTGGATTCTGGCCACGCCGGTCGACGGCACTCTTATCGACCTGTCCTTGGTTTCACAGATAAAGGAAATCCGCAGCCCGAAGCGGTGGGTTTCCGGCCTTGCGTTTCTCCCGCTGAGCTGGCGCGCGCCCGTCATGAACAAGTTCATCGTGGCCAACCAAGAGCAGGACGTTCGGCAGGATGTCGTGATCTGGAGCCGGAAGCAGTACCAATCGCGCCCCCGCCTCTGTCGTTCCGACGGAGAGATCATGCCCTACCGGGCCTATTGCGCCCAGTTCTACCCCGATCCGAGCGACAGCAACGACCCCAATCCCTAGGGCGCGCCCTGGGTCAAGAGGGGCCGGCATCGGCCCGGCCTCCATCGCCGTCAGCGCCACGCCTTCCTGAACCGCGACCCGTACATGATGCTTCCGTAGTAGTTGAACGAGCGTCTTGCCGCCTCGTCATCGAAGGGGTAGTCCGCACCGATCTGCCTTGCGGCGGCAAGACCGCTGACGAAGCACGTTTCCTGGCTGTTGATCAGCGTGTGCGCGCCGCAGTACCACGTCCGCCTCCGCCCCTGAATGAAGCGGAACAGGTTGACGAGCAGCGCCACGTGGCGCACGTCGTGGATGATGTGCTGGAACGACAAGCGTTTGACGACTTTCCCCTCATCAATGGGGCTCGTCGCGTTATAAGTCACCAGGCAAGGCTTATCGGAGCCATGAGCCCACGGCTGTTGATTGTGCATGATGTACGTAATTTCATAGTTGTCGGGTTGCGGACCGTACTGCTCTATGTGATTGCTCCGCGTCGACAGGGCCTTCACCTCATTGTCGGGAAGCACCGACGCGTCGGAGTGGACGACCGCGTGATGATGAAGCTCGGTGTCGTACCTGATCGACGAGAGGATGTAATGCTCGAGCCGGGAGGGCTTGTCGAGCATCGCCAAGGCATGGTTCGCGTTGCAGGCGAGGATCACATCGTCGAAGGTCTCCGCTACCCCCGCTTCGTCCTCGACCACGACGCAGGCCTCTTGTCGGTATACCTTCCGAACGGGCCGGCGGAGATAGATCTTGTCCCGGAAGCTGGCCGATAGGTTCTCGTAGATGCGGCGCGTCCCCCGGTCCCACGTCTGCATCGGAGTAGACGTTTCGATGTTGAAGAACTCGAGATACCTGCTGAACAACGATGCGGGCATGGCCAACACGTCCGTCGCCATCAGAAAATTGACGAACATTGGCTTCAGAACCTTGTACTTGAAGTCGTCGGAAAACCTTCCCAGCTTCAGAACCATCCCCATGCTGATGTAGTTGAACGGGCTCAGGGCATTCAGGAGCTTCGACTGGGAACGCGTCAGCCATCCGATCCGGTGCAGACGCTTCAGGAGACGCTGGAACTTCGCAATCTCGGACTGCAGCTCTTCTCCGATCTCGGAATCGAAGTCGTGTGCGTAAACGCGGCCTCCGTACTTCACGCTGTAGCTGAACCTCGTCTCGACCAGTTCGATACCAAACTTCCGCAGCAGCAGAACGATATGGTCGTAGACCGACGGGATGCAAGCGGTCACGGAAATGTCGAAGGGAATGGCGCTGCCGTCGGCCTGCGGCATGTCGACCGTAATCGCATTGCCGCCAATCTGTTCGTTCGCCTCGAACAGCCGGAAGTCGAAGCGGTCCGGGTGATGATGGAGCGCCCAAGCGGCACCCAGCCCTGAAACGCCTCCACCAACAATGGCGACTCGCAGCGGCATCGCGCTCCGCCCTCCAAGCGACGTGGCCCCGTATCCTACCACCGCCCCTGCGGGGCCCCGGCGCAGGGGCCGCCGAGCATTGACGGCCTTCTGCATGGGCATTAGCATCATCCGTCGGCCATGAGACCTAACAGCGCGAAGCCGAAATCCCTGCTTGCCCCGATCGGTCTCACGCTCATCGGTATCGCGCTGGCACTTGTGGCGTTGCTGGCGTGCGAGGCCGAACGCCCACCCACCCCTGGACCCACCGCCACCCTCCCTCCGGCAGCGCCCACCACAACTCCGGTACCAACAGCCGCTCCGACGCCCACAGCTACGGCAGCGTCCACCGCAACTCCGGTACCCACGGCGGCTCCGACACCCACCGCCACGGCTACGCCCACCACAACTCCGGTACCAACAGCCGCTCCGACGCCCACAGCTACGGCAGCGTCCACCGCAACTCCGGTACCCACGGCGGCTCCGACACCCACCGCCACGGCTACGCCCACCCCGGAGCCCGCCGCTCCCCTCGCCTTCGACCCCTCGGTTGTCCGCGGCACCCTGAGCAACGGCCTCAGCTACTACATCAGGCACAACGAAGAGCCGCGCGACAGAGCCCAGATAGCGCTGGTGGTGAAGGCCGGCTCGGTCCTCGAGGAGGATGACCAGCAAGGGCTGGCGCACTTCGTCGAGCACATGGCGTTCAACGGTACCGAGCGCTTCGCCAAGCAGGAGATCGTCGAATACCTTGAATCGATCGGCAGTACCTTCGGCGCGCACCTGAACGCCTACACCAGCTTCGATAACACCACGTATTGGCTGGAGATTCCGACCGACGATCCCGAGATTACCGAAACCGCGTTTCAGATTCTCAGCGACTGGGCCTACGCAATAGCCTTCGATCCCGAAGAGGTTGAACTGGAGCGTGGGGTCGTCCTGGAAGAGTGGCGGCTCGGGCAGGGGTTCAACTCACGCCTGCAGGACACCCTGCTCCGGCTGCTCTTCGGCTCCTCCCGCTACGCCGAACGGGCCCCCATCGGTCTGCCGGAGATCGTCGAGAGCGCGCCGGGTCAGCGCCTGCGAGACTACTACGAGCGTTGGTACCGGCCCGACCTCATGGCCGTCGTCGCCGTCGGCCACTTCGACACCGCGGAGATCGAGGCCAAGGTCAAACAGCACTTTGCGCCGCCGCCGGAGGGGGACGCAAACCAGAAACGCGCCGCCGTCGCATCCCCGACCGATCGGCCCACCTTCGGAGTTCCACGGCACGAGGAGCCGGACATAGCGGTCTTCACCGACGCCGAGTCGCCCGGCACGCAGTTCGTCCTCATCAGAAAGCTCGAACCCCAATTCGTTCAGGACCTCGAGGCGTTCCGGCGTGCGGCGGTGGAGCGACTCGCCTTCATGATGCTCAACGCGCGCCTGTTCGAGCGCGGCCAAGTCGCCGACCCTCCCTACCTCGGGGCGCAAGCCGGGCGTTCGCCGTATGTGCAAACACTCGATATCGCTACGTTCTCGGGATGGGTGGAGGAGGCCGGCACCGAGCGCGGATTGGCGGCCGTGCTGGAAGAACTGCAGCGCGTTCGCCAGCACGGGTTCACCGACTCCGAACTCGCCCGCGAGAAGGTCAACCTCTTGCGGTCGGTGGAGAGCCTGTACAAACAGCGAGACCAGAGGCCTTCGTCGGGCCTGGTCCAGCTGTACGCGGACCACTTCCTCAGCGGGGGGACGGTCCCCGGCATCGAGGCCGAATGGGAGCTGTACCAGGAGCTTCTGCCGCAAATCTCATTGGCCGACTTCAGCGGCGTGGTGGAATCGTGGACCGACCCCGAAGATACCGCGCTCCTGATTGTCCGGCCCCAGGCGACTGAGTCGAGCGCGGACGTCGACTTGTCGGCGGCGGCGATGGCGCAGCTCGCGGCGGCCCCGGCACTCGAGATTGCTCCCTACGAAGACGCGCTCGGCGATGTTCCGCTGCTCCCGACACTTCCGGCCCCAGGAAGCATCATCGCCGAAGAGCCAATTGAGTCCATCGACGCCCAGAGATGGACACTATCCAACGGCATTACCGTGATCGCCAAGCAGACCGACTTCCGCAATGACCAGGTGCTGTTCCACGCCTTCAGCCCCGGCGGGCATTCCCTGATAGCGGACGAAGACTACGTCTCCGCCCTGTACGCCGCCCAGGTGGTGTCAGGAAGCGGCGTCGGCCTGCACGACAGTGTAGCCCTCGAAAAGCTGCTCGCCGGCAAGAGAGTCTCGGTTTCGCCCTACATCGCGGAGTTGTTCGAAGGCCTGAGCGGCAATGCCTCACCCGAAGATCTGGAGACCCTCTTCCAACTGATCACGCTCTATGCGACCGAGCCTCGCCTCGACCCTGCCGTCTTCTCGAGGTACGAGGCAAGGCTGCGCAGCGTCGCGGAATTTCGCGCTGCCGAGCCGGACGCGCGGCTCTTCGACACCGTAAACTCCATCCTGAGCCAGGGCCACTTCCGCGCCCGCCCCCTGACGGTCGACCTTCTCACGGAGCTCAACCAAGAGCGCATGGATGCGGTGTACGACGACCGTTTCGCCGACTTGGGCGACGCGACCTTCGTCTTCGTCGGCGCCTTCGACTGGGAAGTCCTTCGCTCGTTGACCGCCACCTATCTGGCCAGCCTGCCGACCATGGGCCGCACCGAGCAGTGGCGAGACATCGGGATCGACCCGCCGAGGGGGCTGGAGGACCACGTCGTCCGCAGCGGCACGGAACCACGCAGCAACACCGTGCTGGTGTTCGCGGGAGACATAGAGTGGAGCCGGCAGGAGGCGCTGACCCTTACCGTGGTCGGAGAGGTGCTGGGCATCCGTCTGCGCGAGCGAGTTCGAGAGGAGCTGGGCGGCACCTATAGCATCAGCGTGAGCGCAGGGGGCTCCCGCCTCCCGGACCCCGAGTACCTGGTCGCCATCATCTTCGGCAGCGACCCCTCTCGCGCCGATGAGCTCTTTGCCGAGGTCCTCACGGAAGTGGACTGGCTACAAGAGGGAGGCGAGCAAGACTACCTGGACACCGTCAAGGAGCTGCTGCGCACCTCTCGGCAGGAGCAGTTGCGCGACAACGGGTTCTGGCTTGGCCAGATCCAGGCCGCGGTCCAGCGCGGCGAGTCGTTCGACGAGATCGTCGCCTTCGATGAACGGTTGGAGGCGTTGACGCTGGAGCAGGTGGCGGCCGCGGCCCAGCGCTACCTCACCGACGACCGCTACGTGCGGGTCGTACTGTTCCCGGTAGAGGAATAGCCCTCGGAAACAGCGGGCCGGGAAGGCCTAGGTAACCTCGTTCAGCTTCCCCGTCGCGCAGTCGTAGACGAAGCCGCGCACGTCGCCCTTGTTGGGAATGAAGGGGCTCGCCTGGATCCGCGCGATCGACTGCCGCACGTCCTCATCCACATCGGGGAACGCCTCCATCGCGAAGGTCGGGCGTAGGCCGGTATCAGCCACGATCGCGTCCTTCACGTCGTCGTCTCGGAAAGTCACCATACCGCAGTCCGTGTGGTGGATGAGGATGATGGACGTCGTGCCCAACAGCCGCTGCGAGATCGTCAGCGACCGAATAGCATCGTCGGTCACGACGCCGCCGGCGTTCCGGATCACGTGTGCGTCGCCTTCGCTGATCCCCAACAGGCGGTGTGTGTCGAGGCGGGCGTCCATACACGCCACCACCGCGAGGCCGAGCCCCGGCGGCAATGGCAAGTCGCCCTTGTCGAAGCTCTCCGCATAGCGAGCGTTGTTCGCGAGCAGGTCATCGGTAACGGTCATCACCTTCTCCTTGCGCCGGGTGCCCAGGTTGGTCGAACGGAGCACGCGGAGGTGCGACTCTTCGTAGGAACCTCCCCAGTTGAGGGAAGGGTAGCACGCGGACAGGGCCAACGGCCATCCACCCTTAAATCCGACCGGCTTACGACGGGTCAGCCAACCCAGTCCCCCGGGAACGGCAAAGCCTCCTCTGACTGGAAGCCTCAAGCAAGAAGCCCGAGGCAGTTCGGTCGCCCCATAATACTCATTCGTGCATCATGAGTATTATTGTAATACTCTCAATAAGCTCATATAATGCACATCCTTTCGTGGAGGCAATCCGCGTTCCACGACCGGTTGTTCGCCGCCCTCGGCTTCACCAGACCTGTTTGACACCACCGGAGTAACAAAGGGCAGCGCAGGAAGCGCGGGAGCCGTCCACATATGAAATCTCGCTGCGTCGAATTCACCTCCACGGCGGTCGCCATCCTCTTGCTGGCCGTGTCGGCATTGGCCCTCTGGGCGCCAGACACGATTTCCGCCAAGACAAACCGGTCGCCGGCGCTGACAGGCGTGAGCGTCACCGCTAGCGCCAACCCAGGCGAATTGGACGTGTCGTGGGACGCCCATCCCGACGGCGCAGAGGACCACCGGGTCAGCTGGGCTCCTTCCAACGAGAACTTCCGCACCTGGACGGACACCGACTGGAACGCCTTCCCGACAGGCACCAGCTACACCATCACGGGCCTTAGCGGAGGCGAGGAGTACAAGGTCCGAGTCAGGGCCCGGTTCCAGAGTGGGCCGTCATCCCAGTGGAGTGGCATCCTGACGGCAACGGCTACGGCCCAGAGCTCGTCCAGGGCGTCGGCGCCGACGGGCGTGAACGCCACCGGCGGCACCAACCCAGGCGAATTGGACGTGTCATGGGACGCCCACCCCAACGGCGCCGTGGACCACCGGGTCAGCTGGGCTCCTTCCAACGAGAACTTCCGTGGCTGGAGGGACACCGGCTGGAACGCCTTCCCGACAGGCACCAGCTACACCATCACAGGCCTTGACGGAGGCGAGGAGTACAAGGTCAAGGTCAGGGCGCGGTTCCAGAGCGGGCCGTCATCTCTGTGGAGCGGCATCCTGACGGCAACGGCAAAGCCGGAGAATAGCGCCCCTACCGGCCAACCCGGCATCACGGGCACGGCGCAGGTGGGCGAGACGCTGACCGCGGACACCTCGGGGATCAGCGACGCGAACGGGCTGACCGGCGTCCAGTACAGCTACCAGTGGGTACGCACCGATGGCAGCACCGACACCACCATCCCCGGGGCCACGGGGCAGACCTACACCCTGACCTCGGACGACCAGGGGAAGACCGTCAAGGTAAGCGTCTCCTTCACCGATGACGACGGGTACTCGGAGTCGCTGACCAGCGCCGCCACTGGCACGGTGGACCCGCCGCCCAACGTCGCGGCCACCGGCCTGCCAACCATCACGGGGACGGCGCAGGTGGGGGAGACGCTGAGCGCGGACACGTCCGGGATCAGCGACACGAACGGGCTCACGAACCCGCAATACACCTACCAGTGGATACGCTATGACGGCAGCACCGACACCGAGATCCCGGGAGCCACCGATCAGACCTACACCCTCACCGACGACGACCTCAATCAGACGATCAAGGTGAGCGTCTCTTTCAACGATGACGACGGGTACTCGGAGTCGCTGACCAGCGCGGCCACGGGCACGGTAGACCCGCCGCCCAATGCCGCCCCCAACGGCCTCCCGACCATCACGGGCACGGCGCAGGTGGGGGAGACGCTGAGCGCGGACACGTCAGGCATCAGCGACGGGAACGGGCTCACAAACCCACAATACACCTACCAGTGGATACGCACCGATGGCAGCACCGACACCACCATCTCCGGGGCCACCGGGCAGATCTACACCCTCACCGACGACGACTTCAATCAGACGATCAAAGTGAGCGTCTCTTTCACCGATGACGACGGGTACTCGGAGAGTTTGACCAGCGCCGCCACCGGCACGGTGGACCCGCCGCCCAACGTCGCGGCCACCGGCCTGCCAACCATCACGGGGACGGCGCAGGTGGGGGAGACGCTGAGCGCGGACACGTCCGGGATCAGCGACACGAACGGGCTCACGAACCCGCAATACACCTACCAGTGGATACGCTATGACGGCAGCACCGACACCGAGATCTCGGGGGCCACAGCGCAGACGTACACCCTCACCAGCGACGATCAGGGGAAGGTCATCAAGGTGCAGGTCGGCTTCACCGACGACGACGGCTATTCCGAGACGCTGACCAGCGCTGCCAAGCCCGTTCTAGCTCAGACGCCAACGCTAACGGACGGAGGGCCGCCTGCCGACCCTCCGGTCTCCCTGCCGCAGCAGCATCAGGCGTCTGAACCCTTGGGCCAGGACCTACCGGCCGACACCACTACCACCGGAACGATCACCGTGGGCGGCAGCGCGATAGGTATCGTCGGGTTCAACAAGGACGTGGACTGGTGGAAGGTCACGCTGCAGGCCGGCAAGGCCTACGGATTCTCGCTTGTCAAGACTGTCGTGGGGTCGACTGAAGACCTTCACAACCCATACCTGCACGGCCTGTACGACTCGTTGGGCGCGCTCATTCCAGGGACGCAAGACGACAATCACGGCCCTCAGCTCGGTGCCTATTTCCACTTCAAGATCACCACGACAGGTACCTACTACGTCGCTACCGGGGGCGTGCACACCGGTTACCACTCTCTCCATCCGTACTTCACTATGGGCGGCTACGAACTGTCGATTAGCGACATCACCGATACGTTGGTAGACGATTACGTTGCCGGGACTGGCACCTCTGGGACCGTCCCGGTCGGGGTCGTGTCCGCGAGCGGCTCGATCACCGGCAGTCACACGGTGGACGGGAGAATCGAAACTTCAGGGGACGAAGACTGGTTCAAGGTCACGCTCACGGCCGGCAACAAGTACATGATCGACCTGATGGGCGCCGACACGATCGGCGGCAGCCTTCGGGACCCGTTGATCGGCGGCGTGTATGACAGAGACGGATCGTACATCGCCAACACTCGGACGGACGACGGAGGCTTCAAGGACGACAGCAGGCTTGTCTACACGGCCACGGAGAGCGGAGACCACTTCATCCGAGCCGAAGATGACTACGGATACCGAGGGCAATACCGGCTCTCGGTCCTGGATGTGACGGCCGGGTGGCCGGATGACTATTCCGCGGATACCAGTACGACCGGGACGGTCGCGGTTGACGGCTCGATGGATGGCAATATCGAAGTCCCCGGCGATCGTGACTGGATCAAAGTGACGTTGACCGCCGGAGTTCGCTACCGGTTCGAGCTGCAAAATAAAGAATTCGCCGAGGTGGAAAACCGGCTAATTTACTACTGGTCTCGGCAAATTTTCGGAATCCACAATCCGTCTGGGGACTTTATTGACGGCACCACCGGTAGTTACACCCCATGGGTGAAGTATGACGTCAGGATCGTGTTCACACCAACCGAGACCGGTGATCACTACATCGACGTCGGAGGAGCATTCCCCACGCAAAAGGGTGAGTACATCCTGTCGGTCCAGCAACTTAGCTGATGTGCAGCACTCTCAGGTAGCGGGTGTTTTGCATGAACAAGCGACCACGGTTAGGCAACGGGGGCCGTACACGCCGGTTCAGAACTATTCTGTGGGGGACGGGGCTCCTCGTCCTGGTGCTGGCCGTGTCGGCATTGGCCTCCTGGGCGCCAGACACGATTTCCGCCAAGACAAACCGGTCGCCGGCGCTGACAGGCGTGAGCGTCACCGGTGGCGCCAACCCGGGCGAATTGGACGTGTCGTGGGACGCCCATCCCGACGGCGCAGAGGACCACCGGGTCAGCTGGGCTCCTTCCAACGAGAACTTCCGCACCTGGACGGACACCGACTGGAACGCCTTCCCGACAGGCACCAGCTACACCATCACGGGCCTTAGCGGAGGCGAGGAGTACAAGGTCCGAGTCAGGGCCCGGTTCCAGAGTGGGCCGTCATCCCAGTGGAGTGGCATCCTGACGGCAACGGCTACGGCCCAGAGCTCGTCCAGGGCGTCGGCGCCGACGGGGGTGACCGTTACCGGCGGTGCCAGCCCAGGCGAATTGGACGTGTCGTGGGACGCCCACCCCGACGGCGCCGTGGACCACCGGGTCAGCTGGGCTCCTTCCAACGAGAACTTCCGTGGCTGGAGGGACACCGGCTGGAACGCCTTCCCGACAGGCACCAGCTACACCATCACGGGCCTTGACGGAGGCGAGGAGTACAAGGTCAAGGTCAGGGCGCGGTTCCAGAGCGGGCCGTCATCCCAGTGGAGCGGCATCCTGACGGCGAAGGCAAAGCCGGAGAATAGCGCCCCTACCGGCCAACCCGGCATCACGGGCACGGCGCAGGTGGGCGAGACGCTGACCGCGGACACCTCGGGGATCAGCGACGCGAACGGGCTGACCGGCGTCCAGTACAACTACCAGTGGATACGCACCGATGGCAGCACCGACACCACCATCTCGGGGGCCACGGGGCAGACCTACACCCTGACCTCGGACGACCAGGGGAAGACCGTCAAGGTAAGCGTCTCCTTCACCGATGACGACGGGTACTCGGAGAGTTTGACCAGCGCCGCCACCGGCACGGTGGACCCGCCGCCCAACGCCGCCCCTACCGGCCTCCCGACCATCACGGGCACGGCGCAGGTGGGGGAGACGCTGACCGCGGACACCTTGGGAATCAGCGATGGGAATGGGCTGACCGGCGTCCAGTACAGCTACCAGTGGATACGCACCGATGGCAGCACCGACACCGCCATCTCGGGGGGCACGGGGCAGACCTACACCCTGACCTCGGACGACCAGGGGAAGACCGTCAAGGTCAGCGTCTCTTTCACCGATGACGACGGGTACTCGGAGAGTTTGACCAGCGCCGCCACCGGCACGGTGGACCCGCCGCCCAACTTCGCGGCCACCGGCCTGCCAACCATCACGGGGACGGCGCAGGTGGGGGAGACGCTGAGCGCGGACACGTCCGGGATCAGCGACACGAACGGGCTCACGAACCCGCAATACACCTACCAGTGGATACGCTATGACGGCAGCACCGACACCGAGATCTTGGGTGCCACAGCGCAGACGTACACCCTCACCGGCGACGATCAGGGGAAGGTCATCAAGGTGCAGGTCGGCTTTACCGACGACGACGGCTATTCCGAGACGCTGACCAGCGCTGCCAAGCCCGTTCTAGCCCAGACGCCAACGCTAACGGACGGAGGGCCGCCTGCCGACCCTCCGGTTTCCCTGCCGCAGCAGCAGCAGGAACAGTCGCCGGCCGCGAGCGTCTCCGAGCCGGAGGGCCAGGACTTCCCCGCCGACAACACGACTACGGGCTGGGTGGTCGTCGGAGACCACGGCGCCTCGGGCAATCTGGGCAACGCTAGTGACACAGACGCATTCAAGATCAACCTCGGGGCGGGGAAGCGGTACCGGATCGACGTCGTGGGCGACGGCCCTCGGGACTTCGCGAGCGGCGGCACCTACCCCGGAGCCGTGGAGCTCATGGTACGAACGTTGCAGAACGGCGTCGACACCAGTTTTGAGCGCGTCAACGGGTTTGGGGCAAAGAGTCCCAGCAACATGACCATCAACAACGTCGTCAATATCGGAAGCGGTCCGGACGGCGGCGCGCGGTCCGAGTTCGACGTTACGGCGACCAACACCTACCTGATCAAGGTCATCGCCGACGGCAGCGAGACGGGCACCTATACGGTGCGGGCGTCGGAAATCACGTCCGAGCAGGCGTTCGGGGACTTCACCAGCCAGTGGAACAGCGGACGCATCAAGATCGGTGAAAGCGGCGAGGACGCCATGACGGGCAGAATCGAGGATGCCAGAGATAGCGACTGGTACATGGCAACGTTCGAGGCCGGCAAGTGCTATAGGATCC
Organism: Dehalococcoidia bacterium; assembly: GCA_964291475.2. Taxonomy (GTDB): domain Bacteria; phylum Chloroflexota; class Dehalococcoidia; order SHYB01; family SHYB01; genus DAOUKH01. The sequence continues at coordinate 163,161 of OZ220076.1, forward strand.
GCGTCGACGGCGACACGTTGAGCGACCCTAAAGTCAAGGTGATGAAGTTCTACGACTACTACGACCAGCGGTTCTACGACCCGCACACCCTCGCGTTCGTTGGGGTGCCCGCCAACGAGAAAACCGTAGCGTATTACGACATGACCTACATCAACCCGTCGAACTTCGAGCTCCTGAACAGGGCCGACAAGCTGTGCAACATGGTCAGGCCGCACGACACACCCAGCGACTACAAGTTGATCTGCAACTACTACTGCGACGACGACAGCGGACAGGGCGACAACTCGCTGATCAGGGTGCGCGTCGGCACGGGCGGGGAAGGCGACTACGTGATCGGGGTCGAAGGACCGGGCTTGACGGGGACCTACAGCGTGTACGTCGAGGAGATCACCTGCCCGTCCTAGAGGGTGTGCGCCGGCCGGCCCGAGGGAGACTCCGACCACGCACGTAGCGATGACCGGCGCCCAAGGCATCGAGGTGCCCGCCCGTCGCCCCTCTCTAGTGGGCTACCGTCACCCGCGGGCCGGCGGGGGGTAGTCATCCATGTCAAAGGGTTCGCCGTTCAGGTTGATCGTATCCTCGAAGAGTTCGGGCCGGCCAATGGACTGGCGGGCGTAGCAGCCGTTGCGGGCGTTGCGCATGACGCCGGCCACCCGTTCCGGGGTGTCGGTGGACTCCACGTCGTAGTGGATGGCAATCTTATCGGCCTTGGCCCGCACCGTCTGAGCGAGCACCGAGCCCTCGCTGGATAGGGAGTAGGCGATGCTCGCCTTCACCTGCCCCAGGTCAACCTTCATCATGTGAGCGTACCGCTCAAGCTGCGTCATCTCTCAGAACAGGATGGAGACGGCAAAATAGGTCATCGGCGCGGGAGCGGTGTTCTCGCCCATCGGCGGCCCCTCGTCACACATGATGGTGAAGTCCCGGGCCTGCGCCTGCTTCTTCATGCCGCCAAGGAGCACGGCGTCGGCCCTAACGGTGTGGGAGCGGGGCTTCCGGTCCGCATCGGATGTGGTCATACGCGCCTCCCGGCAATTTGGGGTCGGGCGAGTCTAGCACAGGAGCCAGGGTGCTTCGCTCCATGTGGTGGCGCCGGCGCTCCGCTACACCCGCAGGCTATCAACGAGCTCCTGGTTCGTCTTTCATGCTGGGTATGCCCGTTAGGCCTCTTATAGCAGATGGCAACTCCCTAAACGTAGCGACCCTAGCGATTGCTTTGGACAAGTCGTGAGCTGCAGTGAACTCGCTTGCAACCACGATGCAGTCAATTCCCGCCGCGATTGCCGACTTCAACCCTCTCTGCGAGTCTTCAACAACCACCGCTTCAGCGGCAGCAGCACCAAAACGTTGGAGTCCCTTCATATAGGGTTCGGGATGAGGTTTAGCTCGTTCGTAGTCCTCCCGAGTCAAATAGAACTCCATATGGTCCAGTATGGATCGCTTTTCGTGCACCAGGGCGAAGTCAGGTCGCTTGGAGGTGGTGATGATGCCCATTCTGAACTCACCTGCGAGTACGTTTAGCGTTTCCAGGACACCCTCGATTTCGATGTCTTCGGTGATCAGGTATTCCTGGTAGTACCGGTTTCTTAGTTCTCGGCCACGATTGATTTCAGATTCGGATATTCCTGAAGCTCGTGCCGCCTCCCACGCGGAAACCCCATTGGCCATGTTCACCAAGCATGCATCCCGTGGGAGATCAATCCCGAGAGATGTCAGCGCCCGTTTGTTTGCTAGGTAATACCACTGTTCTGTATCCACCAAAACCCCATCATGGTCAAAGAGAATATATTTCTTCACTTTTGTGCTCGATTCAATTTCGGTTTAACGATCAAGCTAATTCGACAAGCCTCGGCGGCGGACCGTCGGGGAAGGGTTAGCGGTATCTGCGATGCACCCCCTCGAATCGAACTTGGGGGTCCCAAAGCCATGGGAAGGGGCTGCTTGTGGACCTGGGGGGATTCGAACCCCCGACCTTCTCAATGCCATTGAGACGCGCTCCCAACTGCGCCACAGGCCCAAGGAGCGCCATTGTACCACCGCCGACACCGGGCGCGGCGGCTCCGGCGGGGCTACACTGGGGCGCAGCTTCGAGTCGGCGGGAGGCGCGAGATGCAGGAAGGCGACGTCGTGGCGATGTTCCTCGAAGAGACGCGGTTCGTTTCGCGGGAGGAGTGGGAGCGGGCCTGCGCCGGCGTCTGGGACGCCGCCCTCGCCGAGCTGCGGACGAACCCCGGCTTCAAGGGGCTCGCCGCCCTCTGGGCCGACGACGACACCGCTCGCGGCGGCGTCTTGGGCCTGTGGGACTCGCTGGAGCACCGGCTCGGCTACGAGGCGAGGTCGGCGGCCAAGGTGCGGGCGCTCTTCGACCCCTTCTTCACGCAAGGCCCGCGCCGGCCCCGGCTCCACGTCACCAACGCCACGTTCGACTAACCCGCCGCCTTGACGCCGGAACTGGCCCGCCTATACTCCCGATTCAGAGGGGAATAAGCCCTGGCCCGGAGGGCCCATGCCCGCCAAACGACTGCGCATCCTCGATCCCGTCGCCCGCCCCCCTGACGCCGGCGGCGAGGCCGCGCCCCGCATCTCAACCGTCGCCGGTGCCGTCGTCGGCCTGCTGAGCAACGGCTGGCGCAGCTTCGACGCCATCACCAAGAGCTACGCCGAGCTCGCGGTGGAGAAGCACGAGGCCCGCGAGGCCGTTATTCGCCCCAACCCCTCCGCCTCCAGCGGCACGCCGCAGGAGACCATGGAGGAGCTGGCGCGGCGGTGCGACGCCGTCGTCGTCGGCATCGGCCACTGAGGCTCCTGCACGACGTGGAGTGTCCACGACGCGATCACCCTCGACGAGAACGGCGTCCCCGCCGTGGTGGTGGTCAGCGAGCGCTTCGAGAACCTTGCCACGTCGCTGGCGAGGTCTCGGGGGAAGCCCAGCTTCCCCATGGTGGTGCTGCCCAGCGACATCGAGGAGATGACCGACGAGCGCCTCGGCGAGCTGAGCGAGCAGACCTTCCCAGAGATCGCCGAGAAGCTGGCCGAGGGCTAGCGGTGACCGCCGAGCCTCCGCTCGAGTCCGGCGTCATCGACGTGGAGGCGAGCCTCGAAGCGGCCGACGACGCGCTTTACGAACGCGGCGCCACGGACGGGCTGCCCATTGTGCCGCCCACCGAGGAGCGGGTGCGCCGCATGATTGAGGCCGTAGGCCGTGACGCCCATGACGTGGTGGCCCGCGTGGGCCCGGCGCAGGGCGAGGCCACCATCGAGAAGGTGGCGATCAACGGGGTCATGGCGGGGTGCCGGCCCGAGCACATGCGCGTCCTCGTCGCCGCCGTCGAGGCGATGACCGACCCCGCCTTCAACCTCGACAGCGTGCAGGCCACCACGAATCCGTGCGGCGTGGCCCTCATCCTGAACGGGCCCGTCCGCGGCGAGCTCGACGTCAACACCGGCCGCAACTGCCTCGGGCCCGGACGGCGCGCCAACGCCGTCCTCGGACGCGCCGTGCGTCTCATTCTCACCAACGTCGGCGGCGGGTTGCCCGGGGAGGTCGACAAGGCCACGCACGGCTTCCCCGGCAAATACACGCTCTGCTTCGGCGAGGACGAGGAGCACAGTCCCTGGGCCCCGCTGCACGTCGAGCGCGGCTTCGACGCCGCCCAGAGCACGGTTACCGTGGTGAGCGTCAACGGCACGCTCAACATCCTCACCTCGTCGTTCATCCACATCGACGACATGCTCAACATGATGGCCAACGCGATGAGCGTGATGGCGACGAACAACGCCATGCTGGGGAAGGGTGAGCCGGTGCTGCTCATGTCCGCGGGGCACGCCGGCCTCTGCGCCGGCCGGGGCATGAGCAAGCTCGACGCGAAGCGCTATCTCTACGAGCGTTGCGGCTTCCCGGAGTCGGACCTGCCCGCCGAGATGGTGCGGCGGGAGCGGATCGCCGACGTCATCACCGACGGGGTCGTGCGGCCGGTGCGCCGGGCAGAGGACATCCTGCTCGTCGTGGCCGGCGGGCCGGAGCCCTACCACGCTACCTTCATGCCGACCTTCGGCGACTCGCTCGCCGTCACCCGGGCAATCCCGCCGGCCTAGCCTCTGGCGCTACTTGGCGTCGGTGGTGGCGTCGAGGATGCCCTCGGAGGGGACGTGGGGGATGCCGGAGAGGAAGGCGGCCATCCAGCCACCGTCGACGGGCAGGGTGTGGCCGGTGACGTAGCTCGCCAGGTCGGAGACGAGGAAGAGCGCCGCCTTGCCGATCTCGTCGGTGGTGCCGCGGCGCTTGGCGGGGATGAGCCCTTGGCGGGTGCGCTCCACCATCTCCGGGGTCTCCGGGATGCGGGGGGTGATGATGCTTCCCGGGGCGATGGCGTTGACCCGGATGTCGTGGGGCGACCACTCGACGGCCATGGTGCGCACCAGGTTCATCAGGCCGGCCTTCGCCGCGCCGTAGGAGGCGTGATTAGGGGCTGACTGTATGCCGCTGACCGAGGCGATGCAGACCATGGCGCCGGGCTTGCCGCGCGCGATGAGGGAGCGGGCGACCTCCCGGGCGGTGAAGAAGAAGTGGCGCAGGTTCATGCGGTGGTCGCGGTCCCACTGCTCCGGCGTCATGTCGAGGATCGGGTTCCACGACGCCTGGCCGACGATCGTCACGAGGGCGTCGAGGCCGCCAAGCTCGCGCTCGGCGCGCTCGACGATTTCCTTCGCCTGGGCGTCGTCGAGCACGTCGCCGACGATGGACGTGGAGGGTTGGCCGAGATCGGCGACGGCGGCGGCGACGCGGTCGGCCCGCTCCTTCACCAGGTCGGCGATGGCGACGCCGCAGCCGGCGCGGGCGAGGAATTTCGCGGTGCTCTCGCCCATGCCCTGGCCGCCGCCCACGACGAGCGCCGACTTGCCTTCAAGTTGCAACAGTGAAGCGTCCACGGTGCGGTCCTCCTTACGCTCAGCGCCGCCAGCTTGCGGCGGCGCGCTAGAGTGTGCCACAGAACCTGGCGCCGCGGGTAGTCACAGCGGGACGGGGCCCTCGTCCCGCCAACCGGGTGCAAGAAACTCGTCCGTGTCCCACGCGTCCGTGGGGCTAGGCTCGGTCTCTCACGCGTCCGTGGGGCCAAGCCTGGGACCTGCTCCCGGCAACGAACATCCGTTCGATGTGTTCATGGTAGCCCTTCGTCAAAGGCCTGTCAATGCGGCTTTGGCGCGATGCTCGGGGCAGGCCGTCGTGATAGACTGCGACCCCGGCTTCCGCTCCTGCCGAAGGAGACCTTTGCGTAACCTCGGCCAGGGTCCACGAGGCCGTTCTGGGGATGAGAACGGGCGATTCGTGAATCGCCCCTACAGGGATGATCCTCTGCCGGTGTCGCCGGTTATGTAAATGTCTCCAAAGGGTCAACGCCGATGGTCGCATACCCGCTGATTTCCTCCGACTCGCACGTCGTCGAGCCGCCCGATCTGTGGACGACGCGCATCGACGCCGATTTCAGGGACCGGGCGCCCTTCGTCGTTGAGGGAGACGAGGCGGACCAGTGGTACGTGGAGGCGGGGACGCCGATGGGGGTCATCGGGGTGAACCTCCAGGCGGGGGTGCGCTTCGAAGATCCCGACCGGCTGACCTTCGAGGCCAAGTACCGGACCTCGCCGCGCGGGGCCTACGACCCGCATGCGCGGCTGGTGGAGATGAGCGAAGACCACGTATCGGCCGAGGTGATGTACTCCTCGTTGGCGCTCTCCCTGTTCCAGAAGGTGCAGGACGACGCGCTGCTGGCGGCCATCTTTCGCGCCTATAACGATTGGCTGGCCGACTTCATCGCGGTCGACCCGAAGCGGCTCAAAGGAATCGCGGTGGTGCCGGTGGACGACGTCGCCGAGGCAGCCGCAGAACTGGAGCGGTGCGCGGGCATGGGGCTGGTGGGGGTGATGCTGCCGGTGGTGCCCGCCGGCCCGCAGTACGACAGCCCGGCCTACGACCGCCTTTGGGCCGCCGCGCAGGACGCCGGCGCGCCGGTGACGCTCCACATCGCCACGTCGCGCAAGCGCGACCCGCTGCAGAACCTCGTCCCGTTTTCGAGCGCGGCGATCGACGGGGCCGTCGGCCTCGCCAACCGCGACGTCCCTCTGCGCACCACCCTCGCCGCGATGATCTTCGGCGGCGTCTTCCAGCGCTTCCCCGGTCTGAAGATCGTCGTGGCGGAGTACGAGGTCTCGTGGGCGCCCTACTTCGTCCACGAGATGGACCGCGTCTACGGGCAAACGGCCTTCGGGAACCCCATCCGCGCCACGCTCAAGACGCCCCCCGGGGAGACCTTCCGCAGCAATGTCTTCATCAGCTTCCAGGAGGACCGGCTGGGTGTCTCGACCTACGGCCCGTCGGGGACGGACACGCTGATGTGGGGCTCGGACTATCCTCACGCCGAGGGCACCTTCCCGCACTCGCGTCAGATCGTCGAGCAGGTCCTCGATGGCCTGGACGATGAGGCGAAGCGGAAGCTGGCGGGGGCCAACGCGGCGGCGCTCTACGGGTTCGCCGACGAGCTGGGGTAGGGAGCGGCGGCGCCGCGGGGCGGTGGCGGGCTTCGTCTCCAATCCCCCCAGGGGGAGAGGTCCAAGGTGGCCTTCCGTGGGGAGGCTTGGGCGCCCGCGCGGGTGATCGGGGGATGGGGATGGGCGATTCGTGAATCGCCCCTACGGGGGAGGGACGGCCCCGGAGACCACCCCCTGGGCAACCACGAGGGTTGCCCCTACAGGGGAGGGTGCGTTGGCGTGGGGGATGGTGGGCTTCGATGATGTTTGGTGGTTGTGAGGGGACCCCTCATCTCAATCTTCTCCCGGGGGGAGAAGAGGTCCGGAGGGGACCGCCGCGCCGCGCCCCGGCCCTCAGTCTCTCCCCCAAGGGAGACGTTTGCCCTAACCTTGAGCCGAGTAAGGAGCAGCGCCCTGCGGGCGCTCGCGCGCCTGGCGGCGCGCGCCCTCTTCTCAAATCTCCCCCAGGGGGGAGAGGCCGGAAGGGAGGAAGAAGACCCCACCCGCACCTCTGGGCAACCACAAGGGTTGCCCTTATAGGGATGATCCCCCGGAGGCGGGCTGGGCTAGGCGGCGAAGGTTTCGAGGGCAGCGCGCTGGTAGGCGTCCATCTGGTCCGGCTCGATGGAGTACATGGGCGGGGCGAAGGAGAGCGAGTCGGCGACGCCCTCGTACTCGGCGGCCCGGCGGCGGACGTCGTCGGGGCTGCCACCGGCGCAGAAGGCCTCGACCATGTTGTCGGGGACGAGGTCCCAGCAGTGGGGGCCGTGCCCGCCGTGCTCGCGGAAGGCGGCGCGCACCGCCGCCGCTTCCTCGGAGAAGCCGTAGTGGGCGAAGAGGTCCTTGTACGTGCCCACCGTCGCGTAGAAGGCGACGGACTTGGCGAGGTCGCGGTAGGCCTGCTTCTTGTCGTTGCTGATCGCGATAGTGAGCGTGGGCTGGAGCTCGATCTCCTCGCGTTTCCTGCCGGCGCGGTCCAACCCGATCTTCATGTTAGGCACCATGACGTCCCGCACCCAGGGCAGCGTGGCGATCATCTGGCCCATGATTCCATCGGCCACTTCGGCGACGTTGCGCACCATGCCGGGACCCATGGCGGCAGCGTGGATGGGGATGCGCTCCCGCGCCGGCGGGTGCGGCGAGGCGAAGCCGACGATGTTGATCTTGTAGTACTCGCCGTCAAAGCGGATAGGGTCGCCGGCGTGCACGCTATCGAGCAGAAGCCGCGTGACCTGGATGCATTCCTTCAGGTGCGGCGCCGGCCGGCCGTACTCGACGCCGTGCCAATACTCGACCAAGCCCTTCACACCGGCGCCAAGGCCGAGTACGAAGCGTCCCTCGCTGAGCCTGTCGATATCGAGCGCGGTTATTGCCATCGACAGGGGGCTCCTGACGAAGGCGATCGCGACCGCGGCACCGAGCTCGATGCGGCTGGTGAAACCGGCCGCCGCCGCGGGGTAGGCGAAGGGCGAGGTGTGCAACTCCTGGGAGAGGATGCGGGCGAAACCGGCCTGCTCCGCGGCCTGGGCCCAGCCTCGGACCTCCTCCATCGTGTCGCCGTTGTAGCGCAGGCAATACTTCATGCGGCCTCCAAACGGCGCGGCAGAAGGGCGGCAGCGGACCTAGCCGTCGAGCCCGTAGACTCGGAGCGCGTTCTCGCGCAGGAAGAGCCGCTCCGAATCGGGCCGGAGGTTGAGGTCGGCGATCTCGCGCATGGCGCGCTCGAAGTCCACGACGGGGAAGTCAGTGCCGAAGAGCACCTTGCGCCTGCCCCACGTGTTGATGAAATGGACGAACTCCGGCTTCCAGTTCTTGGGGGAGTGGGCGTCGGAGCCGACGTAGACGTTGGGGTGCTTGAACGCGACGGACATCATCTCCTCGACCCACGGCCAGCCGGTGTGAATGCCGATGAGCTTGAGGTCGGGGAAGTCGCAGGCGATGGTGTCGAGCAGGATCGGCCGTCCCACGCTCGGCATGGGAGGCCTGTCTTTGATGTAGATGAGGCAGTGCCCGACCTGCATCTGGATGGGGATGTCGAGCTCGACGCACTTGGCGTAGAAGGGGTAGTACTTGCGGTGGTCGGGGGCCAGATAGAACCAGTGGGGATAGACATGCGCCCCGATGAAGCCGTGCTCCTTGATTCCCTCTTCAAGCTCGCGCACGCCTTCCATCCCCGCGTAGGGGTCGATGCCGGCCAGGCCGAGGAAACGGTCGGGGTACTGGGCCACGGCCTCCTTGACGAAGCTGTAGGGGATGGAGTCGTTGAAGCCGAAGTAGGGGGAGCCGATCTTGACCGCGATGAGGAATGCCTTCTCGATGCCGGCGCGGTCCATCTTCTCGATGGTCTCTTCGAGCGTGAAGGTCGGCTCCTTGCCCTTGCCGAGCGACGACTCGAAGAGCACGAACTGGTGGGAGCGGCGCTCCATGACCCGCGGCGTGCGGATGTTGACGACCGTGTCGATGGCCTTGACGGCGGGCATGGCTACTAGGCCTCGACGGCGACGGCGTCGATCTCTAGTTTCAGCGGGGGGAAGGGGCCGATCTCGTCGGCGCCCATGACGGTGGTCGCCGGGAGCCTGCCGCGGAAGGCGGCGTGGGCGGCGCGGTAGACGCCCCCCCACTTGGACATGTCCATCATGTAGCTGATCTGGTGCATGACGTGGTCCATGCTGGAGCCGGTCTCCCGCAGCAGCTTCATGTAGACGCTGTAGATGTGCCAGGCCTGGGCAGCGTAGACCTCCGACATCTCGTCGTCGTGCTGGCCCATGGCGAGATGGCGGCCCTCGTCCTTCAGCAGGTCGAACGAGGTGATGGGGAAGGCGGCCCGGTCGCGGCCGGACAGGCCGGTCAGCCAGATATAGGGGCCGATTTTGCGGACCATCGCGAGGTGGCCGCTGCCGATCTCGGGGTAGGTGTGGCCCGAATGCTCCCACGGGCCGCCGGGTACGAAGCCCACGCCATCGAGGATGAGCCGAACGTCGGGGTCGCCGCTCTGCTGGGGCTGGCCGGTGGTGAAGCCGGTGACCGTCGGGGAGAGCTGCTGGTTCGGGTGGAAGTGTGGGTTGAAGGCGAAGCTGGCGCCGATCTCGGTCATGTCGGAGATGGTGAACATGGTGTAGCGGATGGCATGTTCCATGCCGCCGCCCTGGCTTTCGAGGAGCGCCTTGATGTGTCCCAGGATCGTGGCCCGCTGCGACTTGTACCGCTCCTCGGCGCTGTCGGTGTGGTAGCGCCCGGTCTCGACGATCTTGCGGAGGGTGGGGTCGACCTCGGAGAGGCGGGTGACGACGCGGCCGGTATCGGGGCTGATCCCCGAGAGGCCGGAGAAGAAGAGCATCTGTCCCAAGCGGGTGGCGGTGGGGTAGGGCGCGGTGACCTTTTCGAGGCCGGGGACGACGACGGGCGAGATTTCGAGGCCGCCGGGCTCTGGGATCCGGGCGACGACCTCGACCTGAATGCGGTAGTCGGAGTGGGTTCCGTGGGTCGCGGTGCGCGCGATGGTGGTCGCGGGCTTATCGCCGGGGAAGAAGGCGAGCATGACGCGCTCGGCCACGCGGATGTCCTGGACGTTGCGGAGGAAGAGCCGCTGCCGGACGATGTTCTGGAGGGACGAGCCCTGCGATTCGAGGATTTTCGAGAGATTGTTGTAGATGAGCCAGGTCTGCGCGGTGATCGGGCCCTCGCGGCCCGCGCCATGCACGCCCCACGACTTGAACTCCTCGGCCTGCTCTTCAGGCATGTCCTGGAGGCCGCGGATGAGCGCCCCGGTCTCCATGTCGCGGGGGAGTTGTCCGGAGAGGAAGGCGAGCTGACCGGCGCGCGTCCCCGTCGGGGGAAGGCCGAGGTCTTCAAGCTGCGGGGGGTACCAGAAGTCGGTCCGTTCCATGAAGGCGCTCCCGTTTAGAGCATGAACGAGCCGCCGTCGACGAAGATGGTCTGGCCCGTAATGAAATCGGAGTCTTCGGAGGCGAGGAAGACGGCGGCCCGGCCGATGTCCTTCTCGGGGTCGCCAAGGCGGCCGATGGGAAGGCTGGCGACGGCCTTGCGGACGACGTCGGCCTCCGGCTGGTCGAGGTTGGCCATGAGCGCCGGCGTGGCGGCGATGGGGCAGAGGCAGTTGACGTTGATGCCGTGCGGGCCCCACTCCTTGGCGACGGTCATGTTGAAGGCCCGCACCGCGGCCTTGTTGGCGTTGTAGTCGAGGTGCAGCGGCGTGCCTTTGAAAACCCCCGTGGTGGTGAAGTTGATGATCTTGCCGCCGCGGCCCTTCATGTGGGGGAAGACGGCCTTGCAGGCCCGCCACGTCGCCTTCACGCCGGTCTCGAACGAGAGGTCCCACCACTCGGTGGGAATATCTTCGACCGTTCCTCCGAGGTGGGTAACGGAGTAGCCGCTCCATGCCTGGGCGTTGTTGACCAGGATGTCGACTTGCCCGAACGCGGCGATGGTCTCGTCGACGACGTTCTTGATCTGGTCTTCGTCGCCGACGTCGCAGACGACGCTGATCGCCTGGGCTCCAAGGGCCCGGATCTCCTCGGCGACGGCGGGGCCGGTGTCGGGCTTGATCTCGGCGACGACGACGGCGGCGCCCTCCTTGGCGAAGGCCAAGGCGATGCCGCGGCCGTTGCCTTGGCCGGCGCCGGTGATGATCGCGACTTTGTCTTGCAGCTTGCCCATGCGATGCGGTCGGAAGCAGACCCGGAGGCGGGACGTCGAAGGGAGCGTCAGGGAATCTAGCAGCGCCCGCCCTCTTGTGTCAATCGAAGCTGGGGCCGAGCGGGCGGCAGGCCGGTCTCAAAACCGGCGATTCCTATCTTGACTGACTGAAGCGCTTCTGCTACCGTCTCCGCCATTAGCGCTGCAGAGGCGCGGCCACATTTCCCTGAGGGAACTGAGGGAGGAGAATCCATGTTTCAAAGAATAGGCAAGCGGTGGCTCTTGCTTGTCACACTGACGGCGGTAGTCGCGATGGTCGTGGCCGCCTGCGGCGGGGATGCCGACCCCACTGAGGCCCCGGCACCCCCCACCGCACCACCGACCGCGACCCCGATCCCGGCTGCCACGGCTACGCCGGAGCCTCCGAACCTTGACCGGTACGGCGGCACGATCTCCTGGGCATGGTGCTGCCCCAATCTGCCGAACCTGGACCCCCACTTCGGCAACCACATGACGGCGCAGTCGGTCAGCCCGGCTTACAACCACCTGACCAAGCTCGTCAGCGGCGACACGCCCAACGACGTGACGGTCGAGCTGGACCTGGCCGAGGACCTCACGTTCTCGAGCGACGGCCTCACGATGACCTTCACGCTGCATGAAGGCGTCAAATTCCACGACATCGACCCTGCCAACGGCCGTGTGATCACGGCGCAGGACGTGAAATGGAACCTGGAGCGCCTGGCATTCGAGGAAGCAAGCTCCTACAAGTCCACCTATCGGAACGTGGACAGCTTCGAGGCGCCCGACGCCACGACCCTCGTGATCAACATGAAGCTGATCGACACCCTCATGCCGTTCGCGATGGCGGGCCGGGAAGCCTACCTTGCGGCGCCTGAGACGCCCGACCTCAAAGTCCAGACCATCGGCACCGGCCCGTTCGTTCTGAACCGGTGGGAGAAGGACGTCGGCGTCTTCCTCGACCGCAACCCTGAGTACTTCAAGGTCGATGCGGCCGGAGCGGCGCTCCCCTACGCGGACTCGACCGAGAGCCTCATCATCTCCGACCGCGCCGCGAGGACCGCTGCGCTGATCTCGGGCCAGTTGAGCTACCTTGAGTACGTCTTCACGGATGAGGCCGGGCAGGTCAACGCTGCCGTTCCCGACATCCAACAGGAGACCTACCGCTGGCAGAGCTCCTACGTCGTTTACTTCAACTTCAATGACCCGATGTTCCAGGACGTCCGCGTGCGACGCGCCATCGCCTTGGGCATGGACATTGACGCCCACATCGCGGTGGCCTTCGGCGGCGACGCCGTCTGGGCCGGCCCGATCTCCGGCCAGCATGGCTCGGCTTGGGCCTTCACGCCCGAAGAGCTTGCCCAGGACAAGTACTACTACCGCTATGACGTGGACGAGGCGAAGGCCTTGCTCGCGGAGGCGGGGATACCCGAAGGCTTCGAGCTGCACGTGGACTCCGTCGAGTTCCAGCGGGACTACTCGTCCCAGGCGGAGCTCTTCGTGACGGAGATGGAGGCGCTGGGCTTCGACGTCGTGCATAACGTCGAGCCGGACTTCGGCTCCTTCATCCAGCACTCTCGGAGCGTCAGCTACAAGCACCTCGCCTGGGGCTTCGACGGACAGAACGCGCCGTTGGCCTGGCTGGTGAACAACTACCGCTCCGACGGAGCCAAGAACGCTTCCGGCCTCGTTGACGCCTCGCTCGATGCAGCGATCGACGACATCCTGACGACGATCGACGTGTCGGAGCAGCAGCGCAAGGCCAAGGAGCTGCAGGACCGCATCCTCCAGGAAGTGCTCGTGAGCTCACGCGTCGCGGACTCGAACACCCACGCCTTCGCTCAGGCGAACGTGCGGTCGGACGAGTTCGGTCGATACCGGACCCAGCCGATCGAGACCTACGTGCGCGACCACGAGAACATCTGGTTCGAGAACTAACCGGTCCACGGGACCGCACAAGCTAATCGGTTCAAATAAGGGAATATAGGGGAGGAGCCCAATGGCGTACGTCGTCAGAAGGCTCCTTCTCTATATTCCCGTAGCGCTTCTCGTATTCACTATCGTTTTCTGGTTCATCCGGTTCGTTCCGGGTGACTTCGTCGATATCCTTCTCGAAAACGCGACGTCGGCAAGGGACGAGTCCGTGCAGGCGGCGATTCGTGAAGACTTGGGTTTGGACGTCCCGCACGTCGAGCAGTACTTCGTCACCCTCGGCAGCTACCTCACGGGCGATCTGGGGAATTCGATCACGGACGGCTCCCCCATCGTCGACGAGGTGCTGCGGCGGGTCCCCATCACGCTCGAGGTCGCGGGTCTGGCGATCATCTTCGCCCTCATCATCGCGATTCCCGCCGGTGTAATCTCGGCGATCTGGCAAGACACCCTGGTGGACTACGCCGCGAGGGTCTTCGCCATCGTGGCGCTCGCCGTGCCCAACTTCTGGCTGGCGACGCTGATCGTCGTCTATCCCGCGAACCTTTGGCAGTACGCCCAGCCGGTGGGCTATGTGGGGTTCTTTGACGATCCCTTGACGAACCTCGAGCAGATTCTCCCCGCCGCCGTCGTTTCGGGCGCGATATCGGCGGGCATCCTGGCCCGATTCATTCGCTCCGCGCTCTTGGAGGTGCTGCGGCAGGACTACATACGCACCGCCCGGGCCAAGGGCCTCTCCGAATGGTCGGTGATCTTCGTCCACGCGATGAAGAACGCCATGGGCTCGACGATCACCGTGGGCGGACTCATCTTCGCCAACCTCATTACCGCCGCCATCGTCATCGAGGGCATCTTCTCCATCCCCGGGCTCGGACTCCTCGTGGTCAGTTCCATCGAGCTACGTGATTACACCACCCTGCAGGCCGTGACGATCTTCTTCGCCTTCGCGGTCGTGCTGCTCAATCTGTTGATCGACATCGCCGTCGCGTGGCTCGATCCGCGCGCGAGGACCATCTAGGCCGGGCGACCCATGACCACGGAACGCGCCATAGAGCAGCCGTTCGGCCGTCCCGGCCCACTTGACTGGGCGGCGCGCTTCGCCAGGGCGACTTGGAGCTTCTCCAGACGGCACCCCCTCGGGGCCGTGGGCGCTTTCGTGATCCTCGTCGTCGCCTTCCTCGCGGCTACGGCCGAGATCATCGCTCCCTACGACTTCTCCCAGCCCGCGCCCCTCGACCGCTTGCAGGGGCCGAGCACCGCCCATTTCTTCGGTACCGACGACCTCGGCCGGGATACTTTCAGCCGCGTCCTCTTCGGCGCGCGGCTCTCCTTGATCGTCGGCATCGGCTCCGTCGCCGCCGGCATCCTCCATGGTGCGCTGTGGGGACTGGCGTCGGGCTACATTGGCGGCTGGTTCGACGCTTTCGTGCAGCGGATCATGGAAGCGATCATGTCCGTGCCCTTACTGCTCATGGCCCTGGTCGTGGTGGTGGTGTGGGGCGCCGGTATCGAGAAGATCATCCTGGCGCTCGGACTCGTGCTGACACCCATCGGGGCGAGGGTGATGCGCGCCGAAGTGCTCTCGGCCAAAGAGAACATGTACATCGACGCCGCCCGCGCCATCGGGGCAAGCGGGCCGCGCATCGCATTCCGCCACATCCTGCCGAACGTCACCGCGCCGATCCTTGTGCTCGTCACCGTTAACCTCGGCTTTGCGATCATCGCCGAGGCCATGCTCTCCTTCCTCGGATTGGGGCCGAACCTCCCTTCATGGGGTGAAATGCTCGCCGGTGAGGGCCGGCAGTATATGATTGTGGCCCCGTGGATCGCGCTCTTCCCGGGCCTGGCGATCACCACCACCGTGCTCGCCTTTAACCTCCTTGGCGACGCCATTCGCGACGAGTTCGACCCACGGCTCCGCGACGGGAGGTAGCCGTCCCCGTGGCCAGGCCCCACTCGTCTCCTAATATTGGGCCCGCGCAGCGGCCGACAAGAAAGGGGTGACCGCATGCGACCGGTCCTGTTGGTCAATCTGGCAGCAATCCTTGCGCTCTTGGTCGCCGCCTGCGGAGCGCCCGAGCCAACTCCCACCATCACGCCAGTTCCCACGGCCTCGCCAGTTCCCACGGCCTCGCCAGTTCCCACGGCCTCGCCTGCTCCCACGGCCACACCAGCGCCCACGGCCACACCAGCGCCCACGGCGACACCCGCTCCCACTCCCACCTCTCTGTCCGTCACCTCGCCAGAACCCACCGCCACGACCACACCTACCGCAGCGCCCACCCCCACCGCCACGCCTCTGCCGACCGCCACGCCTGTGCCGACCGCCACGCCTACGCCGGAGCCTCTGAACCTTAATCGGTACGGCGGCACGATCTCTTGGGCGTGGTGCTGCCCGAACCTGCCGAACCTCGATCCGCACTTCGGCAACCACATGACGGCGCAGTCGATCAGCCCGGCCTATAACCGCCTGACCAAGCTCGTCAGCGGCGACACGCCGAACGACGTGACCATCGAGTTGGACCTCGCCCAGGATCTCACCTTCTCAAGCGACGGCCTGAAGATGACGTTCACCGTGCGTGAGGGCGTGACGTTCCACGACATGGACCCGGCGAACGGCCGCGCGATCACCGCGCAGGACGTGAAGTGGAACCTCGAGCGCCTCGCCTTCGATGAGGCCAGCTCCTACAAGTCCAGCTACCGGAACGTCAGGAGTTTCGAGGCGCCGGACTCCACTAGCTTTGTGATCAACATGAAGGTCATCGACACCCTCATGCCATTTGCGATGGCCGGGCGAGAGGCTTACATCGCGGCGCCTGAGACACCCAACCTCAACTTCCAGACCATCGGTACCGGGCCGTACCTGCTGAACCGTTGGGAGAAGGACGTCGGCGTTTTCCTCGACAGGAACCCCACCTACTTCAAATTCGACACATCCGGTACCCGGCTTCCCTACGCTGACGCCACCGAGAGCCTCATCATCCCCGACCGCGCCGCCAGGACCGCAGCGCTAATCTCGGGGCACTTGAGCTACCTGGAGTATGTCTTCACGGATGAGGCCGCGCAGGTCAACGCCGCCGCGCCCGACATGCAACAGGATACGTACCGCTGGCAGAGTTCTTACGTGCTCTACTACAACTTCAACGACCCCATGTTCCAGGACGTCCGCGTGCGGCGGGCCATCTCCCTGGGCATGAACATCGACGACCACATTCTGGTGGCCTTCGGCGGCGACGCGGTGTGGGCCGGCCCAATCTCGGGCCAGCACGGCTCGGCCTGGGCCCTCACGCCACAGGAGCTCGCGCAGGACAAGTACTACTACCGCTATGACGTGGACGAGGCGAGAGCCTTGCTGGCCGAGGCGGGCGTCCCAGAAGGCTTCGAGCTGCATGTCGACTCAGTGAGCTTCC
Source organism: Dehalococcoidia bacterium (assembly GCA_964291475.2). Lineage (GTDB taxonomy): Bacteria > Chloroflexota > Dehalococcoidia > SHYB01 > SHYB01 > DAOUKH01. The sequence continues at coordinate 179,699 of OZ220076.1, forward strand.
AACGCGACTACTCCTCCCAAGCGGAACTCTTCGTGATCGAGATGGAGAATCTGGGCTTCAAGGTCGTGCACAACGTCGAGCCGGACTTCGGCTCCTTCATCCAGCATTCCCGGAGCGTCAGCTACAAGCACCTCGCCTGGGGCTTCGACGGACAGAACGCGCCGCTGGCCTGGCTGGTGAACAACTACCGCTCCGACGGAGCCAAGAACGCCTCCGGCCTCGTTGATCCCGAACTCGACGCGTGGATCGACGACATCCTGACGACGATCGACGTGTCGGAGCAGCAGCGTAAGGCCAAGGCGTTGCAGGACCATCTCCTCCAGAACGTGCTTGTCAGCTCACGCGTCGCCGACTCCAACACCCACGCATTCGCGCAGGCAAACGTGCGGTCGGACGATCTAGGCCGGTATCGCACCCAGCCAATCGAGACCTACGTGCGCGACCACGAGAACATCTGGTTCGAGCACTAGCCTTTTCTCAAGGGAGTCATCACCATGTCCATCCTTGACCGGTTCTCACTTGACGGGCGCGTGGCCGTGGTCTCGGGGCCGGGCCAGGGTATCGGCCGGGCCATCGCGCTCGCGATGGCCGAGGCCGGCGCCGACGTCGTGCTCGCCGGGATCAACGTGGAAAACCCGGCGGCCAGCGAGGCCGAGCTCTCGGAGGCCGTGGCGCAGATCGAGGAGCGGGGGCGCCGGGCGCTTCCGGTCACGGTGGACATGCGCGAGGCGGACGATGTCCAGGGGCTCGTAGCCAAAGCGGTCGAGGCTTTCGGCAAGATCGACGTGATGGTGAACAACGTCGGCGGCACCGGCCTCGAACCCTCCCTCGGGCTGAGCGAAGAGACCTGGGACCGCGGCATCGAGACGAACCTCACCACGACGTTCATGGGCTGCCGGTACGCCGGCGAGCACATGGCGGAGCGCGGGTCGGGCGCCATCGTCAACATCTCCTCGATGGACGGGCGGCGCCCCGCGCTGCACCGCGCCGCCTACGGAGCGGGCAAGGCGGGGGTGATCAGCCTTACGGAGACGGCGGCGGAGGAGCTCGGCCCCTACGGCATCAGAGTCAACGCCATCGCCCCGACGTGGGTGCTGACCGAGCGCATGGCGCAGCGTTGGGAGGAGGACCCCAGTAAGCCGGCGCTTGCCGTACCGACCATCCCCCTGGGCCGCGGGGCGCGGCCCGACGAGGTCGCGGCGCTGGCCGTCTTCCTGGCCTCCGACGCTTCCTCATATATCACCGGCCATACCATCGGCATCACCGGCGGCGCACTGATCACCGGGACGCCGGAGATGATCGTCTAGCGGCGAGGGAGAAGACCATGGGCGTACTCGACCTGTTCAAACTCGAAGGCAAGACGGCGATCATCACCGGCGCGGGCCAGGGCATCGGGCGCGGCATCGCGACCGGATTCGCCGAGGCGGGGGCCAACGTCGTCCTCGCCGGCGTCAACGTCAAGACGCCGGAGCGGAGCGAGGCCGAACTGCGCGAGCTCGCCGACGAGCTGTCGGCGCTCGGGGTCCGGGCGCTGCCCGTCGTGACCGAAATGCGCAAAGAGGCCGACGTTGCCGCGCTGATCGACCGCGCCGCGGGCGAGTTCGGCGGGGTCGACGTCATGGTGAACAACGTCGGCGGCGGCACGGTCCCGACGGCATTCCTGAAGCTATCCCCGGAGCACTGGCGGGAGAACGTTCAGGAGAACCTGAACACCTCGTTCCTGGGATGCCGCATCGCGGGGGCGCACATGGCGGAGCGGGGATCGGGGACGATCGTGAACCTGGCCGCCATCGCCGGCATCGGCCCCTCGCCGTACTACGCCCACTACGCGGCGGCGAAGGCCGGAGTTATCAGCATCACCAGGACCTTCGCGGCCGAGCTCGCGCCCGCGGTGCGCGTCAACGCCATCATTCCCTATCTGATTCGGACACCGACCGTCAATGCGGCGATGCAGGCCGACCCCGTGCTCGAGGCCGAGGCCCTGAGCATGACGCCATTGGGCCGCCTGGGCACGCCGCCGGAGGTGGCGTCGCTGGCGCTCTTCCTGGCGAGCGAGGCGTCGTCGTACATCACCGGACAATCGGTGCGGCTCACCGGCGGCGCGCAGCCGGGCAGCAACCTTTCGGTCGCCGATCCGAAGTAGCCCTCGAGACGGGAGACCGACCGCATGGCCCACGGCATTCGCTACGGCTACGCCGACACCCCGGAGGGGCAGGTCCACTACCGCGAGGCGGGCTCCGGCCCCGCGGTGGTCCTGCTCCACGAGACACCCCTGTCGGGCGCGACCTACGAGTGGGCGCTGCCGCTGCTTGCCCCGCACGTCCGGGCGATCGCCCCCGACCTCCCAGGCTACGGATCGTCGCCGCCGCCGGAGGCGCCGCTCTCCATTCCAGAGTACGCGCATCGTGTCGGCTTGATCCTCGACGCGCTCGGCCTCGAGCAGGCCGCCGTGGTGGGCGGACACACTGGGGCAGCCGTTGCGCTGCAGATCGCCACCGACCTGCCCGACCGCGTACCGAGCGCGATCGCCATGGGGACGCCTCTGTTCACGAAGGAGCAGGGACAGGACATGATCGAGCGCACCGACCTCGGCTACCGCGCCTCGAAGGACGGAAAGCACCTCGAGGCGGCGTGGACGTACATCGCGCGGTTTCTCGGCGATTCCTCCGACGAGTACTACGACGTCGTCACCCGCGCCTTCATCGAGGCCGGCGGGCGCTTCGACTGGGCCTTCAAGGCCATCTTCACCTTCGACCTCTACGCCTTGCTGCCCAAAGTCCCCTGCCCTACCCTCTACCTGGTGACGGAAGGCGACTTTCTGAGGAGCAAGAACGAAGAGGCGGTGAGCCTCACCCCGAAGGGCGAGGGCAAGGTGCTCGACCTGCCCCGAGGCGAGCTCTATGCCCGGCACCCGGAGACCTTCCGCGACGAAGCCTTAACGTACTGGCGACGGACCGGGTACCTCTCCTAGCAGCACGGCGACCGACACGACCATGACTCCGGCTCAACACGAAGACCGCATCATCACCGACGAGGTGCTCGAGCGGGCGCGACGGCACATTGGGGCGGCGCTCAAGACGCACGCGCCCTTCCACGAGCACGTGACCTCCGACGCGGCGCGGCATTTCGCGCACGGCGGCGGCGACGACAACCCCCTCTACTGCGACCCCGCCTACGCGGCGAAGGGGCGCTGGGGCGCCGTCATCGCGCCGCCGATGTTCTTCCGCAGCACCGGCGTGCCCTCGAAGACGGAGTGGACGGAGGAGGAGCGCGCATTGGCGCGCGACCCGCTGAGCGGCATCCACTCCTGGTACGCCGGCGACGTCATCCGCTGGCTGTTGCCGATGAAGGCCGGCGACCAGCTCTTCGAGCGCCGGTTCCTCAAGGACCTCATCGAGAAGTCGAGCTCCTTCGCGGGCCGCACCATCCTCGAAATCTCACGGCGCGAATACCGGAACCAGCACGGCGAGCTCGTGGTGGTGTCGGACCAGATCAACATCCGGGGCGGGCGGCAGAAGAAGTGGGGCGAGCGCAAGAAGTACGCCGCCTACGAGCGCCACCAGTACACGCCGGAGGAGATCGAGCGCATCGACGAGACGTACGCGCAAGAGTCGCGGCGCGGCGACGAGCCCCGGTACTGGGAAGACGTCGAGACCGGCGACGAGCTGCCGGGGCAGGTCAAGGGCCCGATCACGGTCACGGACATCATGAACTGGAACATGGGCTGGGGGCTCGCCATGCAGTTCCACGGCGCGCACCGGCTCGCGTACCAGTGGCGGAAGGCGCATCCCCGCGCCTACATGCTCAACGAGTACGGCGTGCCGGACAGCATCGAGGCGGTGCACTGGGACCACGAGCTGGCCCGCCGCACCGGCAATCCCTCACGCCTACGACTACGGCGGCCAGCGGATCGCCTGGCTGGCCCAGATCATCACCGATTGGATGGGCGACGACGGCTGGCTGCTCTCGCTCGACTGCCAGGTGCGCCGCTTCGTCTACCTCGGCGACACTATCTGGACGAAGGCCACGGTGACGGGCAAGTCGACCAAAGACGGCCAGCACGAGGTCGAGATCGAGGTACGGGCGGAAGACCAGCGGGGCGAGGTCACCGCGACGGGGCAAGCGGTGGCGCTGCTGCCGTCGAAGGCCGGCGGCGAGGTCGTCCTGCCGCCGAAGATCGACCTCGGTTAGCTAGACGATCACCCCGCGCGCTTCCAGGTCGCGCATCTCTCTCGACCCGATGCCGAGCAGCTCGCCGTAGACGTATTCGTCGTCCTCGCCGGTCTTTGGCGGGCGGCGGTCGATGCGGCCCGGCGTCCGGCTGAACTTCCACGGGGCGCCCATCATCAGGAGCGGGTTGCCGACCACGTCTTCGGTCATTTCGAAGACGCCGCGTTCCTGGAGGTGGGGGTCGGCGAGGAGGTCGTCCGCCGCGTAGGACGCGGTGGCGGGGACGCCCGCCGCCTGCAACTCGGCCATGGCCTCCATCTTGTCGCGGGGCGCGGTCCAAGCCGCGATCTCGGCGTCGAGTGCTTCCTGGTGTGCGCGGCGCGCCGCCTCCGTGGCGAAACGGGAGTCGGCGAGCCACTCCGGGCGGTCGAGGGCGGCGCAGAGGGCGCGCCATTCCTCGTCCGTGCCCACCGCTATGGAGAGCCATTGGTCGTGGCCCGTGCATGGGTAGACGCCGTGGGGCGCCATGTGGGGGTCGCGGTTCCCCATGCGGGGCTGGTCGCGCTTGTTGACCAGGGCGTCGAGGACGGCCTCGCCGATGAAGCTGGTCATGACCTCGCGGCTGGCGGCGTCGATGTGAGAACCCTCTCCCGACTGGCGGGCATGCCAGACGGCGGTGAGCAGCGAGAAGGAGGCCGCCGTCCCGGAGATCAGGTCGACGGGCAGCCGTAGCTCGACGGGGGGGCCGTCCTCGTAGCCGGTGAGGTAGCCGGGGCCACCGAGGGCGGAGAAGGCCTGGGCCAGTCCCTTGCCGTGGCGCTCCGGTCCGGTCGCGCCGTGGGCCGACGCCGAGAGCAGCACCAGGGCCGGATTCGTCGCGCGCATCTCGTCGTAGGAGAAGCCGAGCCGCTCGAAGACGCCGGCCTGGAAGTTCTCGGCGACGGCGTCGGAGAGGGCGATGATCCGCTTGGCCAACGCCACGCCTTCGGGGTGCTTGAGGTTGAGCCGGACGCCCTTCTTGTTGACGTAGAGCTCGTCGAGCGAGAACCAGCGCGTCCCCTTCTCGGCTTTCTCAGAATCGCCCGACGGCCGCACTCCGCGGAAGATGGTGGGGTGCGCCGCCGTCTCGGGCTTGATGACCTCGGCGCCCATGATCGAGCAGAGGAAGGTGCAGTAGGGGCCGACGCCGGCCCAGGTGAAGTCGACGATGCGGACGCCGCTCAGCGGCTGAGGGTCGAGGCCGCCCATGACTAGACCACCCCGCTCGCGCGGAGCCGCGCGATCTCGCCGCCGCCGTACCCCGCGACCTCGGCGAGCACCTCGTCGGTGTGCTCGCCGAGCCTGGGGGCGGCCCGGTCGACGGCGTAGGGGTGGCCCGATAGCTGGAACGGGAGTCCGGGGATCTTGGTCATGCCCTCGACGGGGGGTGGGGTGGGCGGGTCGACGAAGAAGCCGCGCGCCTGCTCGTGCTCGACCTCGGGGAGCTCCGAGGGGGCGTAGAAGATGCCGCAGGGGAAGCCGTGCTTCAGCCCCAGGTCGTAGATCTCCCGCTTGGTGCGGTCTTTGGCCCAGGCGAAGAGGTACTCGTTGACCTCGGCGCCGTGTTCGGAGCGCCCCTCCTCGGTGGCGAACTTGGGGTCACGCGCCCACTCCGGGTCGCCGAGCATTCTCATGCAGGCATGCCAATGGTTCTCGGCGATGTGGAAGAGGACCTCGGCGTGGCCGTCCTTGCAGGGGACGCAGCCGCCGTAGGGGATGTCGCGGGTGGCCCGGGTCTCGACGAAGCCGCTCTGGGCCCACATGCCGATGGCGATGCGGGCGAGGGTGGCGTGGGCCTCCTGCTTCGACATGTCGATGTGCTGGCCGCGTCCCGAGGCGGCGCGTTCGAAGATGCCGATGATGGCCGCGGAGGCCGCGGTCACGCCGCAGTAGTACTCGCCGACGTAGGCGCCGGTCTTCACCGGCTCGCGGTCGGGGAACGTGCGCTGCGCGAGGCCCGGCGGCATGAGCCAGCCCTCGCCGCCGGCGTGGATCGTGTTCAGGTTGTAGGCCTTCCAGTCGCGGTGCGGCCCGACCTGGCCGAACGGCGTGACCGAGAGCATGATCAGGCCGGGGTTGAGGCGCTCCAGGGCGTCGTAGCCGAGCCCCATCGCCTCCAGCGTTCCCGGCGGCGTGTCCTCGATCAGGAGGTCGCTCGCCTCTACGAGGCGGCGGAAAACCTCTTGTCCGGCCTCGTCCTCTAGGTTCAGCGTCATGCCCCGCTTGTTCACGTTCACGTAGTGGTGGACGAGGCTGAGCTCGGGGTCGGGGAGGTCGCCGGGGAAGGGGCCGCGGCGGCGGGCGACGTCGCCCTCGGGCGGCTCGATCTTGATCACGTCGGCACCGACGTCGGCGAGCAGCTTGCCGCAAAACGGCCCCGCCACCAGCGAGGTGTAGTCGAGGACTCGGAGTCCGTTCAGGAAGGGGATGCTCATCGTCGGGCGGCGCGGCGGCGCCGTCCGAGCGATGATAGCACGCTCATTTGACCTGGGGCGGGGGCGTTGCTAGGCTGCGCGGACGACGGGGCGGCGTAGTCCGACCCGCGCACCAGACCCTAAAGGACTTCCTCCATGCCGCTGATGAATGAGCCTCGGGCCAAGCAGAAGATTGAGGAGTACGGGCTGGACGCGCTCGTCGCGACGACGAAGCCCAACTTCCACTACATCGCGGGCTGGGACTCGGACTCCTGGCTCTGGGGCCTGGGGAACATGGCCATCTACCCCGCCGACGACGACCAGAAGCCGGTCCTCCTGATCCCCAACAACGAGCTTGGCCTCCACGGCCTCGACCCCGATTGGAAGCCCGAGCTGCGCACCTTCGGCAAGGAGCTCTCCTTCGAGCTGCCCCCGGGCTACGAGCCGCATCCGGGTGAGCAGCGCTTCATCGACAACCACGCCGAGGGCAGCCAGCACAACTGGATGGACCGCCTCGAAGCCCTCGGTGAGACGCTCGTGGAAAAGGGCTACCGGAACGCCAGGATCGGCGTCGACGACCCGCGCATCGCCGAGTACCTGAAGGAGCAGGGCTACTCACAGGGCGAGATCGTCGACTCGCAGGCCATCTTCCGGGACATCCGCGTGGTCAAGACGCCGCAAGAGATCGAGATCATGCGCAAGGCGAACGAGATCAACCTCGCCGGCATGCTTGAAGTGAACCGGGCGGTGAAGGAAGGCGCGACCTGGAACGACGCGCTCATCGCCCACGACGTCTACCTCGCCAAGCACGACATCATGCGCACCGTCGGCGTGCGGATCAGCCGCGTCGGCAAGCTCGGCCTCTGCATGCTCCACCCCAAGGACTTCGAGGGCTACATGCCCAAGTCCGGCGACCTCGTGCGCTTCGACTTCGAAGGCATCTACGAGGGCTACTGGACGGACCTCGGACGGAGCTTCGTCATCGGCGAGCCGAACGACTACCAGCTTCGCATCTATAACGCGATACTCGAAGCACGCAACGAGGCCTTCCGCAACGCCAAGCCCGGCGTCTCCGCCAACGAGCTCTGCTCGACGGCCCTGCAGAACATCGAGAAGTTCCGCGTGAAGACGGACACCGCCGGCCAGGGACGGCAGATGGCGTGGTCGCACGTCATCGGCCTCGAACTCTACGAGAAGTGGTGCTGGTACCCCCGCGGCGACTTCATCATGGAAGAGGGCATGGTCTTCAACTACGAGACGCCCTACGCGCAGATCGGCTTCGGCGGGATGCAGCTCGAGGACACGTTCCTCGTCACCAAGGATGGGGCGGTCGACCTCTCGCCGATGAACCGGGAGCTGGTGTCGATTTAGGGGGCAGCGCCCTTCGTGCCTAGCGGCGCGCGTCCTCCCTTCAGTCCCTCCCAGAGGAGCAACAGGAGTCCGGCGCGGATCCGGGTCGCTTTCCCCTCGCTTTACCACGTCGGGCAATCCTATCCGAGGCCGCTTCATTGCATCTCGGTAGAGAAGACTTCCCACCTAGGTTGTAGACCTCACGCCGACCGCTTTGGTCCTTGCCGACCTTCATTGAGCCATCTCGATGGTCCAGGAACCATCGGCCGCTATTCCCAAGACGCACGGCCCCGGGATAAGGTCGAAGGTACTAACACCGACCCTCAAAACGACCGTCCCAGAGTAACGGCCTATCTCATTCGCTAGAGACTCGCGGCGTTCCTCATCGTCATACATCGCAACGGTGAAGTTGCGCTGCCCCTCCTGAGCCATGGTGATGCGATTGATGCCGGCGCTGAGAGTGCGGTCTACGACGGTATCCCCAGTACCGCTAGCCTTCCCCAGCAGTACCAGCGGTCGCGTGGATGCGGTTGAGAGCGGCGTGGGCCAGGTAATCGGCGTAGGAGTTGGCGGGAAGCTGGCCCGCATCTCCGACAGGAACTCCCGGACCGTCTCATAAATGACGCGCTCGCGCTCTTGCGGCGTACAGGAGACAACCAGGATCGCGGCCAAAACGATCAGTTAGGAACTTCATCTCCCTCCCCTCATTCTCCGTAGCCGCGCGTGCCGCACTGAAGCATCGCTAATCCACGCCGATCCAGTTGGAGAGACAGGCGTAGACGTGCGTCTCCTCGAACTCTGAGGTCGCAGCGTGTAACCGGCACGTGACGCTGTAGTAGCCGGCCTGCTCAATGACAATCGGTCGGACAAGTCCCCTCGGGAGCGTAGCGTGCTCCGGCGGGATCTCCAGCAGCCGAAGGTCTGGTCTGAGGTCAACCGCGTTGCGTAGGATCGTCCTCTCGCCGTCGAACTCGAACACGTAGATGGTCGAAGCGTCGTCGCCCACGGCCATCTGAATGTTGCTTATGAAGATGCCGAGATACGCGTCTTCAGAAGGTTCGTCCGCCCCCGGGAACTCCCTGTTAGTCACGTAGACCCAAAGGCCCGCCGCCTCTACGTGCGTTTCCGGTGCGGGCGTTGCCGTAGGCTGCACCGGAGTCGGTGACGGGATCGGAGTCGGGGTAGCCGTAGGCTCAGGCGTGGGCGTCGGCGTGTTCGTAGGGCTAGGGGTAGGAGTTGCCGTCACCACGACCACCACCGGCGTCGCCGTCTCCGTAGGCGTAGGCGTGGGCGTGGCCGTCACCACTATCACCACTTGCGTCGGCGTAGCGGTAGGTTCAGGAGTCTCGGTAGGCTCAGGGGTGGCAGTGGGCTGCGGTGTGGCCGTCACCACCACCACCACCGGCGTCGCCGTGGGGAGAGGAGTTGGAACGGGAGTCGCCGTGGGGAGAGGTGACGACGGGAAAGGTGTGTCGGTGGGCGTCGCCGGGAGAGGTGACGGTGTGGGCGTGGGAGCTTCGGTGGGATCAGGTGCTGCGGTAGCCGTTGGGTCGGTTACGCTGGAACAGGAGACGAACAGGAGCGCCGCCAGAACAATCAGGAGTTTCATTCTCGATCTCTCATCTTAGACTGGGAGAGGCGGAAGCAGCCAAGGGTGTGCCTGCGTTCTCCTCCAGAGGGGAGGGGGTTAACGGCGGCGGGCTACTCTCTGGGTTCGGCGAGGCCGAGTTGGAGCCAGGTGCCCAGGTCGTCCATGATGTCCCAGTGTTCGATGAACTTGCCGTCCTTGATGCGGAAGATGTCCATCGAGCGCTTGCGGACCTTCTTGCCCGTGGCGGGCAGGCCGAGGTACTCGCCGAGGTGGGTGGCTTCGGAGCTGGTGCGCACCCAGACCGCGTCTCCCTCGGCGCACATGTCCTCGATCACGATCCGGCTGTCGGGGAAGGCCTCGGAGGCCTGGCGGAGGAACTGCTTGACGCCCTCGATCCCCGGCTTGAGGTTGTCCCGGTCGGGGTGATGGTGGACGTAGTCGGGCGAGAAGATCTCGTCGACCAGGTCGAGGTTCCAGCCGTTCAGCAGCTCGTCGAAGTGCCGGCGGACGAGGGCCTTGTTCTCTTCGATTCCCATGTCTTTCCCCCTAAGTGATGCGTACTCTTGGCCACTTAGCGCGAGGGCGCCGGAGGGGCGCCCGCACACCTACGCCGCGCGCTCTCTTAGTCTCTCCCAAAGAGGACCTTGGCGTAGCCTTGGGCCTAACCCCCCGCGAGCCGTTCGGGGGATAGGAACGGGCGATTCGCGAATCGCCCCTACAGGGGAGGGGAGAAGACCCCACCCACACCCCTGGGCAACCACGAGGGTTGCCCCTACATGGACGGTCCCCTGCGGGCGTCGCGCGTTGTGCAAAGGTCTCCAACGGGGGAGAGGCCGGAAGCTGGGGGCTTAGAGCATGTGGGCGCCGCCGTCGACCATGAAGGTCTGGCCGGTGACGTAGTCGGCGTCCTCGCTGCAGAGGAAGACGGCGGTGCGGCCGATGTCGCGCTCCGGGTCGCCGACGCGGCGCATCGGAATCTGGGCGGCGCGCTGTTGGATCCACTCCTCGGGGTCTTCGCCTTCTGCGACGAGGGCGTTTTGCGGCGTGAGCGCGGAGGGGGAGATGTTGTTGACGTTGATGCCGTGCTTGCCCCATTCGACGGCAGCGGTGCGGGTGAGCGCCCGGATCGCCTCCTTGTTGGCGTTGTAGTCGGCGGCGCCCGGCCAGCCGATGATGCCCATGATCGACGCGAAGTTGACGATCTTGCCGCCGCGGTCCTTCATGTGGGGGAAGACGGCCTTGCAGCAGAACCAGCTAGCGCGCGCGCCGGTGTCGAACGACTCGTTCCACCACTCCTCGGGAATCGACTCAACCGGCGACCCCTGATGCGCGCTCGATGCGCCCGTCCAGCTCTGGGCCGCGTTCACCAGGATGTCGACCTGGCCGAAGCGTTCCAGGGTCTGGGCGACCATGTCCTTCACCTGCTCCTCGTCGGCGACGTCGACGGTGAGCGCCATGCCGTCGCCTTCGAGTTGGCGCACCTGTTCCAGGGCGGCCTCGGCGGCGTCCTCATAGCGGTCGACGACGACCACCTTCGCGCCTTCCTTGACGAAGGCCCGGACGATCCCGCGGCCCACGTGGCCGCCGCCTCCGGTGACGATCGCGACTTTTCCGTCCAACATGCCGACTGCCATAGTCTCGCCTCGCGTCCTAGTTCGCGCCGGGGAGCACGCGGCCCGGCCATGCGCCGGTGTGCTCGCCGTCTTCGATCACGATTTCGCCGTTCACCATCACCGCCTTCACGCCCTCCGCCCGCTGGATGATGCGCTTGGCCCCGCCGGGGAGGTCGGGCCGAAGCTCGCGGGGGAGCGCGTCGAGGCGGTCGGCGTCGAACATCACGATGTCCGCCGCCTTGCCCTGGGCCAAGACGCCGCGGTCGGTGAGGCCGAGCACGTTCGCCGGCATGGAGGTGAGCCGGCGGACGGCCTCCTCGAAGCTCATCACGCCGACCTCGCCGACCCAGTGCCGCAGGAAGAGGGCGATGAAGTCCACGCCGCAGTCCATGTCCAGGTGCGCGCCGGCGTCGGAGACGCCGGGCAGGCAGTAGGGCGACTTGATGATCTGTTCCACCGCGGCGGGGTCGCCGTTCATCATGCCCTTGAAGAGGAAGCGTGTCTGGAGGTCCTCTTCAAGCGCCATGTCGAGGAAGTAGTCGACCGGGTGCTTGCCCGCCTCGGCGGCGAGCTCGAGGACGAGGCGCCCCTCCGTGGCCTTGTTGTGGGGGAGGTTGGTGCGCTCCACCCGCATGAGCCGGTTCCGGTTGACCATCGTCCCCATCGCGGGCGGCGCGTCGAACTCTTCGCGGAGCTTGGCGCGGTGCGCGGGGTCGGCGAGCAGGCGGCACTTCTCGGCGTGGGGCTTCTTCAGCGTCTCACGCCACGTGGGGAAGGTGTCGAACATGGTGGTGTGGTTCAGGTTCAGTTCCAAGTCGAGGCTCTGGCACTTGGAGACGGCGTAGATGTTCGCCCCCTTGCCAACCGCCTCCTCCATGAAGGCGAGCAGGTTGCGCCACTCGTCGGGCATGTCCCAGCGGTGCTGGAACTGGTTCCAGATGACGGGGCGGCCGGTCTTGTCGCTGAGGTCGACGAGGAAGGCGCGGAACTCGGGCGAGATGTGCGACGCGCCGGGGAAGGGCGAGACCGTGATGATGCCGCGCCCCTTCTGGCGCAGCACGTCGCCGAGGGCGTAGATCTCTTCGAGCTCGGCCTTCTGGCTCGGCACGGCGCGGCCGTCCACGCCCTGCTGGAAGCTGGCCTTCAGCGTCGAGAGGCCCACCGCGCCCGCGTCCATCGCCAGGGCGAGGTGGCGCTGCATCTCGCCGACCTCTGCATCGGTCGCGGCGCGGTCCTGCGAGTCGGGGCCCATGACGAAGTAGCGCAGCGGCGAGTGCGCCACCTGCGCCGCGACGTTGACCCCGAGCCGGCGGCCCAAGAAGTCGAGGTAGTCGGGGAAGCTCTCCCATTCGAAGGGGACGCCCTCCTGGAGCACGTTGAGGGGCATGCCCTCGACGCGGGCCATGAGGCGGGTCAGGTAGTCGACGTGCTCCGCCCGCGCCGGCGCGAGTCCGTAGCCGCAGTTGCCGGTGAGGACGGTGGTGACGCCGTGCCAGCAGGAGGAGGTGGCGAGCCGGTCCCAGCAGAGTTGGGCGTCGTAGTGGGTGTGGGTGTCGAAGAAGCCGGGGGTGACGGTGAGGCCGTCGGCGTCGATCACCCGCTTGGCGGGGCCGCTCACGTCGCCGACGCCGGCGATGCGCCCCTCGCTCACGGCGACGCCGCCATAGCGGGCGGCCGCGCCCGTTCCGTCCACGATGCGCGCGTTTTCAATCAGGACATCGACGGCCATGGCGTCCCTCCTGCGCTCTCCTGACGGCGCCGCGCGTATGGTAGCACGGACGCGCGGGACGCGCGGACGCCTAGGCGCTGGAGGCTTCCTCGGGAAGGGGATACACCAACGTCGTCGGGTTGTTGGAGTACCAACCGAACCAGAAGGCGTTGTTGGTGGGAATGCGCGTCAGGGGGGCCGAGCCGTCGCCGGGGACGAGGGCCTCCTCCGTCACGCGCCAGGTGACGCCGTTGGAGTCGACGATGGTGCGCGCCCCGAGCTCGCCGCCAAGCTGTTCGTCGAAGGTGATGCGGGCGCCATCGCGGTCGGCCAGGTAGGCGCGGGCCCCGCCCTGCAGCGGGTCGGTCACGACGACAAGGCCGTTGTCGCCGATGGCATCGTTGTACACCGGCGCCTCCATGAGCGCGCGCAGGTAGTAGGCCTTGGGGACGCCGCCCAGGATAACGCCGAGCACCTGCGCCTTGGTCGGGAGCAGCTCGCTTTGCAGCCAAACGGGAAACATGGTGCCCGAGCTGTTGAAGTAGTCGAAGTAGATCGCGAAGGGATCGTCTTCCGGCACGTAGAAGTCGGACTGGTAGACGCCCGTGATTTGGCTCAGCACCGTGGTGTCGGGATGGCCCGCCTTCCACTCGCCCCACGTCGTGACGACAATCGGGAGTTTCTTGAGCCGGATGCCGCTGTTCACCAACGGCCCGATGACGGGCTCGCCCAAGAACTGGCGCCACAGGGTCTCCGTCGCCCGGTCGTACATCAGCTTGTTGCTGCGGTAGAGCATGCCGGACGTGCCGAATTCGATGGGCTGGTCGGATATCTCGGGGATGTCGGTGGAATACACGATTCCAGCGCCGCAGAGCGTTCAGTAGGCGAGGGCGAAGGGCTCGCCTCCCAACGTGTCGTTGACCATTTCATGGGCGTTGACGATGCGCAGCGGGTAGGCGCGGTGCTCGCCGTTGATCGAGACGCCGAAGACACGGTCGGCGGGCGAAAGGTACTCTGCGCCGGGGTCGTCGGCCGAAATCGTCGGCGGGTACCGGAGGTCGGGGATCCCGTCCTTGCGAACGCCGCCCCAGACGATCTCCTCGACGCGGATGCGGGCATCCTGTCCGGCGTTGCCCAGGAGGGCCGCCATGTCGGGGTCGATGCGGCCGAAGAGCTCCTTCTTGAACTCGACGTATTCGGTCGGCGGAGTGATCTCGTCATGCTCTCCCAGCCAGATGATCCACTCGCGCCAATCGCGGCTCGTGTACTCCTCGCCGGTAAGGGTCCGCAGCGCCTCCAAGATGGCCTCTATGCCGGCCGGATGGAAGTAGGTCGGCGTGAAGTACCACTCGAGCAGCACGGGGATATAGCTCCGGTCGCCGCTGGCGCCCATCGAGGCGAAGGCGTCGGGCTGGAACATCGGCTCGCTTTCGAGGCTTTCCCACATCAGCGCATTCCGGTCGGCCTCGATCTGCTCCTCCGGCGGCAGCGTGGGACGGGGGGTGGCGGAGGACGCCGGAGTCGCCGTGGCTTCGGCGACGGCGGGGACCGTCGTTGGGGTGGGACGCGGCCCCGCCGGAGTCGCCGCGGACGTCGCGGGCGGCGCCGCGGTGGCGGTCGGGGAAGTGGGGGCAGCGGTGTCTGTCGGCCCCGCGGGGGGAGCCGTCGGCGCGGGGGCCGTCGTCGGATCGCCGGCGGCGTCGGCCGGCGGCGTTGTGGCCTCCGGCGCGGCGGTGGGCGTGGGGACGGCCGGCGTCGAGGTCTCCTCGCCGCCGGAGCACGCCGCGGCGAGGAGAACGAGGGTCCCCGCCGCGATGCCGACCCGCCATGTCGCTGTCCGAATGCTCATCTTGGCCTTGTCTAAGCATACGCGATTGGCCGGATTTGGGTTTCGGCAGCCCCGGCGGAGCTTTACAAAGCAGAGGAGGGGCCGTATAAACAGCCTGCGCCAGCCCCTGGGCCCGCGCCGACCCGTCCCCGGAGGCCTCCGTGCCCGACGTCATCTACGAGAAGCACCCCGGCGACCACTACGCCGTCTTCACCCTCAACCGCCCCGACCGCCTCAACGCCATCGGCGCCGCCGTGAAGCAGGAGTTCGAAGCGGGCCGCGCCGACTTCGAGGCCGATTCCGAGATGCGCTGCGGCATCGTCACCGGCGCGGGGCGCGCCTTCTCCGCCGGCGCCGACCTGAAGGAGATGGCGGAGAACAACGAGCGCCGCCGGAAGGTCCAGGAAAACTTCGAGGCCGGCGCCATCTCCCAGGCCGAACGCGACCAGGCGCTGGGGGTGACCTTTCCCACCGACCTGAGCTTCTTCAGCTTCTCGCGAAGCTCGAAGCCGTTCGTGGCCGCCGTCAACGGGCTCGCGATCGGCGGCGGCATGGAGGTCAGCCTCGACTGCGACATCCGCATCGCGTCGACCGAGGCGTACTTCGGCCTGTACGAGGTGCGGCGCGGGATCATCGCCGGCTACGCGGTGCAGCACCTGCCCCGCTTGATTCCCTTCGGCGACGCGATGTACATGCTCCTCACCGGCGACCGGATCTCCGTCGAGGACGCGCTTCGCAGCCGCTTGGTGCACGAGGTGGTGGAGCCGGAGCGCCTCCTGCCCCGCGCTATCGAAGTCGCCCGGATGATCGCCGCGAACGCTCCTCTCTCCATCCAGGGCACCAAGGCGATGGGCTCCACCTGGCGCTTGATGGCGATGGAGGAGACGAAGCGGGTCGCCGACTGGACCATGCGCGTCCTCGGCGAGAGCGACGACGCCAGGGAGGGGCCGCTGGCCTTCGCCGAGAAGCGCGAGCCCCGGTGGACGGGGCGCTAGCCGCAGCGAAAGGACCGTCATGCCCGACCTCGTCTACGAGAAGTTCTCCAGGCAGCACTACGCCACCTTCACCATGGACCGGCCCGAACGGCTCAACGCCGCCGGACGCCGGCTCAAGCTGGAGTGGGAGGAGGCGCTGCAGGACTTCGAGGCCGATAGCGAGATGCGCTGCGCCATCGTCACCGGCGCGGGGCGCGCCTTCTGCGCCGGCGCCGACCTGAAGGAGATGGCCGAAGACAACGCCGCCCGGCAGGCCGTCGAGGCCGAATACGCCGCGGGTGAGATCACGCTGGAACACCGGGACGAGCGTTTGCGGGAGCTTGCCCCGCCTCAGGTGGACAACTTCCGCATCTCCTTCCACCCCAAGCCGTTCATCGCCGCGGTGAACGGACTCTGCATCGGCGGCGGCATGGAGCGAGCCATGGCCTGCGACATCCGCATCGCCTCGACGGAGGCTTACTTCGCCTTGTTCGAGGCGAAGCGGGGCATCCTCGCCGGCTACGGGATCATGCACCTAGCGCGACTGATGCCCTACGGCGACGCCATGTACTTGCTCCTAACCACCGACCGCATGAGCGCGGAGCAGGCCCGGGCATCGGGCTTCGTCCGAGAGGTCGTCGAGCCCGAGCGCCTCATGCCCCGCGCCGTCGAGATCGCCGAGATGATCGCCGCCAACGCCCCGCTCTCCATTCAGGGAACCAAGGCAATCGCCGCCACCTGGCGGCACATGGGCATGGAAGAGGTGCGCCGCGCCAACGACTGGGTCGCCCGCTACGTCCTCGATTCCGACGACTCGAAGGAAGGGCCCCGCGCCTTCTCCGAGAAGCGCGAGCCGAACTGGACGGGCCGCTAGCGAGCGGCCGCGACCGCGCTCCGCTCCCAGACCCCCGCGATCTCCGAGGAGTCGACCACGTAGCCGTAGGCCTGGTCCATCTTGCGGAGTGAGAACTCGTGCCGCTGCTGGTCGAAGTCTCCACAGCAGTCGGCGACGGTGACCACGTAGAAGTCGGCGCAGAAGCCGTCGCGGGTCGTCGACTCGACGCAGCCGTTGGTGGCGTCGCCGGTCATCAGGAGCGTCTTGATGCCGTTGCTGTGGAGGATCTGCTCAAGCCGGGTGCCCCAGAAGGCGCTGTAGCGGTGCTTGACGACGACGACCTCGCGGTCGCGGCCGTCGGGCCGGATGTTGCCGTAGAAGTCGGCGCCCCACGTCCCCTCGAGGCACGACCCGCCGTCGCGGGGCGCGCCGCCGTTCCGCCGCCGCTGGTGTGCGATCCAGGACGGGGACTGGTACTTCGCATCGCCGATCATCTGGACGAAGACGGTCATGACGTCGAACCGCCGGGCCGTCTCGAGGAAGCGTTCGATGTTCTCCAGCATCGCCGGTATCAGCGTCATGTCGCGCCAGAACTCGGGCGCCGCCTTGGCGATGTGCCCCTCGGGGTGCACGAAGTCGTTTTGCACGTCCACAATCACGAGCGCCGTGTGGCGCGGATCGACTTGCTCTTCGAGCGTGACCAGAATCTCGGTATCGTCGAACATGACGGCCCTCCCGGCGCCGCAAGCGGCGTCTTGCAGCGCCATTATAGGCGCGCCGCGCTCCCATCCGGCGGGGCGGCGCGATGTTGACATCACCCCCACGCCGCCATAGAGTCGGAGGCGATACGAGAACCCCGACCCGCCAGAAGCCAGCGCCACTGGTCCGGAGGCACCCATGCCTGTCTTCATCCTGATGAGCGAATTGACCCCGGAAGGTCAGCAGACCCTCCACCGCCACCCTGAGCGCCTCTTCGAGGTGAACCGCGAAGTCGAGTCGTTCGGCTGCCGGATCATGGCCCAATACGCCGTCCTCGGCGGCTTCGACTTCGTCACCATCATCGAAGCGCCCGACACGAAGACCGTAGCGCAGCTCTCGCTCGACTTGGGCTCCCGCGGCACGATCTCCATCTCAACCATGCCCGCCATCCCCATCGAGGAGCTCCTGCTCCAGCTCAAGGAGACGAAGAAAGTCGGCGACGGGTAGGCCCCGGTGGCGGCGAACGCCCCGCCGGTCGAAATCGCGGCTGCGCTCGGCAAAGCCGCGCTCTTCGCGGGCCTCAGTGAGGCCCAGCTCGCCTCGATCGCGCCCCTGACCCGGGGCGTCTCCTTCGGTAGCGGCGCCGTCATCTTCCGTGAGGGCGACCCCGCCCGCTTCCTCTACGTGGTGGTGCGTGGGCGCGTCACCCTCGAAATGACTATCGAGGGCGGTAATCGCCTCGAACCCGTGGTGGTCGGCGTGATGGGGGACGGCGACGCCGTGGGCCTCTCGGCGCTGACCCATCCCTACGTGCTGCACCTGACCGCGGTGGCCAAGGGCGCCTGTCAGGCCGTCGAGATCGACGCCGAGGCCCTCCGCGAGGCCATCGACCTCGACCACACCCTCGGCCTACGCATCATGACTAACGCCGGTGTGCTCCTCTCGTCCCGCCTCACCTTGACGCGCCGGGCCCTCATCCGCGAAGGCGCCGGCCGGGGCGAGGGTTAGGAAGCACAAAGGCGCCGACTCAATCTTCCTTCGACAAGGCCTCGACTTCCCTTGCGAGCGTCGGAAGATTGGTCTCAACCACGCCCCAGACCAACCGGTCATCCACTTCGGCATAGCCATGGATAAGGACGTTGCGAAAGGCAATGATCCGCCGGTGACCGCTGATGCGGTCGGCGAGTGGCCCGTCGACTCTCGCGAGTTGCGCCACGGCTTCGCCGATCACTTCGAACTCGCGCTCTACCGCAGCGCGCAGCATGGCGTCGCGCTCGTAGTCCGCAAAGGTCTTGCCGGCAGTGAATTCCTCTAGCAACTCGACGGCGCGCTGAATGTCGTGCAGATACTTCCGGGCCTCAAGCCTCATAAACCAACGTCCTCGTCTCTTCGAGGGACTGCCGGAAGTAGGGGTTCTTGATGGCCGCGCCCACCACCAAATCTACGGGCTGCCCAAAGAGTTGTTCCAAGGCTTCTAGCAAACCGAAGTATGCGTCCGCGTACGCCGCGGTCGGCAATTCCTCGAACTCGACCACAAAGTCGAGGTCGCTTTCCTGTGGTCGATAGCGGTCCGTTTCGGCGGATCCGAACAAATCGAGACGCAGCACGCTGTAGTGTCGGCAAAGCTGCCTCAGTTCAGCCGCCCGCTCGGCAACCGCGGCGTTCATCACACGCTCTCCTTCGAACCACTTATTCTCTACCTACGATACCGTAGCCTCCCTGAGCGGGACATGGCAAGACGACAGTCCTCCCGCATAGCGCACCGCCGCGTTTCACGCGATACTAGGCGCGCGGCTCCGGCCGCCTACGGAGGAGGGATCCCATGACGACAACCGCGGACCGCCCGGACGCCGCACCTACCTACAGCACCCGCGACTACACGTCGAAGTACAAGGTGGTGGGGACACGGCCCATCCGCCACGACGGCCTCGACAAGGTCACGGGGCGGGCCAAGTACGGGGCCGACACCATGCTCCCCGGCCTGCTTCACGCGAAGGTGTTGCGCAGCCCCCACGCCCACGCGCGCATCCTCTCCATCGACACGAGCAAGGCGCTCGCCATGCCCGGCGTCCGCGCCGTCATGACCGCCGACGATCTGCCCATCGTCAACAAACGCGACCTGGGGTTCACCAGGCTGCTCGGCGACCCCCGCATGAGCGCCGAAAGCGTCATCGCCAGCAAGAAGGCGATCTACCGCGGGCACGCCGTCGCCGCGGTCGCCGCCGCCAGCGCCCACGAGGCTGAGGAGGCGCTCGACAAGATCGAGGTCGAGTACGAAGTCCTGCCCGCCGTCTTCGACGTGCGATCCGCGATGGCCGACGACGCGCCCATCGTCCACGAAACGATGACGACGCGCTCGCTGCAGGCACGCTTCACGCCCGGCACCGACACGGGCGTGAACAGCAACGTCGCCAGCCACCTGCGCTTCGAACGCGGCGACCTCGATGCCGGCTTCTCCGAAGCGGCGCACGTTTTCGAGCGCGAGTACGACACGAGTGCGGTGCACCCCGGCTACATCGAGCCCCACGCCTCGACGGCGTACTGGGCGCCCGACGGCAAGCTCACCGTCTGGACCAGCACCCAGGGCCACTTCATGATCCGCCCCACGCTGGCGGAGGTCTTCGATCTCCCGGCCAACCACGTGAAGGTGATACCTACGGAGATCGGCGGCGGCTTCGGCGCCAAGCTCAACCTGCACCTGGAGCCCATCTGCGCCGTCCTCTCAAGGAAGACGGGTCATCCCGTGAAGTCGGCGATGACGCGCAAGGATGTCTTCGCCGGCGCCGGGCCGACCTCGGGCACCTACATGAAGGCGAAGGTCGGCGTAGACGCCGCGGGGCGCATCACCGCGGCGCAACTGTATCTGGCCTTCGAGGCCGGCGCGCTGCCGGGTTCGCCGGTGGGCGGGGCCGCTTCCACGGCCCTCGCGCCGTACAAGATCGACAACATGCTGGTCGACGCCTACGACGTCATCGTCAACCGCCCTAAAGTAGAGGCGTACCGGGCGCCGGGATCGGCCATGGGTGCCTTCGCCGTCGAGACCCTGATGGATGAGATCGCCGAGGCCCTGGGGCAGGACCCGCTCGACTTCCGCCTGAAGAACGCCGCCAAAGAGGGCGACCGGGCCCCCACCGGCATCACCCTGCCCCGTGTGGGCTGCATCGAGGTCGAGGAGGCGATGAAACGCCACCCGCACTACTCGGCGCCGCTCGGCGGGCCCAACCGGGGGCGCGGCGTCGCGGTCGGGTTCTGGGGCAACGGCGGCGGCGACTCGTCGGCCACCCTCAGCGTCAACGACAACGGCACGGTGAGCATCATCACCGGCTCGGTCGACATTGGCGGGACGCGCCCCGCAGTGGCGATGCAGGCGGCCGAGGTGCTCGGCATCGCCGCCGAGGACATGGCACCCACCGTCGGCGACACCGACAGCGTCGGCTTCACCAGTTGGACCGGCGGCAGCCGCACCGCCTTCGCCACCGGCATCGCCGCGATCACGGCGGCGGAGAAGGTGCGGGACGAGATGGTGCGCCGCGCCGCGCTCCTCTGGGAGCTCCAGCCGGAGGACGTGCGCTTCGAGGACGGCTTCTTCATCAACGGCAAGAGATCCTCAGCGAGCGGCTCAGCTTCAAGGAGATGGCCGCTCAGTTGCCCAAGACAGGCGGCCGCGTGAGCGCCTCGGCCTCCACCAACGCGACCAAGATCGGCCCCGCTTACGCCGGCCATATCGTGGACGTGGAGGTCGACCCGGAGACGGGCAGGGTCCAGGTCGTTCGCTACACGGCGGTGCAGGACGTCGGCCAGGCCGCGCACCCGAGCTACGTCGAAGGGCAGATGCAGGGCGGCGCGGCCCAGGG
Source organism: Dehalococcoidia bacterium (assembly GCA_964291475.2). Taxonomy (GTDB): domain Bacteria; phylum Chloroflexota; class Dehalococcoidia; order SHYB01; family SHYB01; genus DAOUKH01. The sequence continues at coordinate 200,774 of OZ220076.1, forward strand.
CATCGGCTGGGCGCTGACCGAGGAGTACGTCCTCGACGACGAGGGGGAGATGCTCAACGCAAGCTTCCTCGACTATCGCATGCCGACCTCCTATGACCTCCCCATGATCGACACGGTGTTCGTCGAGGTGCCCAATGCGGGACATCCCTTCGGTCTGCGGGGCGTCGGCGAGGTGCCCGTCGTGCCGCCGGCGGCGGCCATCGCCAACGCCGTCTACCACGCGACGGGCGTGCGCATGACGAGCCTGCCGATGTCTCCCACCAACGTCCTCGAAGCGCTCCGCACCGCGCCGAATAGGGGTGACCGGTCGATGACGCCGGAGACACCGTACATGACGCCCGAAGCCCGCGAGGGGATCGGGGCCGAGCGGGTCTACGTTAGCGACGTCGTGTCGCGGCGCCACATCCTGGAGTACATCGTAGGCGTTGGCGACGACGAGGCCTACGCCGCCGCTCAGGTGGCGGGCGACGAGGATCTGGTCGCTCCAGCCGATGTTCCACGCCGCAGCGACGCGGCCGGTGGTCCCCGAGTCGTCGCTGGCCGAGGACGGCCAGTACGTCGGCTTCGCGGTGCCGGGGATCGTGGGGCGGACGCTGGCGGGGTCGCAGGAGACGGAGCTCTTAGGCCCGGTGCAGGTCGGCGACGTGATCACGGAGCGGGAGCGTGTCGCGGACATCGAGGAGAAGCACGGTCGCAGCGGCAAGCTGATCCTGGTGACGCTGGCGTCGGAGTACACCAACCAGCGCGGCGAGCTCATCGCCCGCGGCACGTCGGTGCTCGTCTTCCGCTAGGGCTAGACGCTTAGTCGAACGTCAGCACCGTGCGGGTGACCGCACCGGTCTTCATGTCGTCGAAGGCGGCGTTGACGTCGTCGAGTGTTCGCTTCTTGGTCACCAGCTCGTCGAGCTTCAGGCGGCCCTGACGGTAGAGGTCGAGGTAGGCCGGCATGTCGAGGCGGAAGCGGTTCGACCCCATGCGACTGCCGACGAGGCGCTTCTCGGTGATGAAGGCCGCCGCGGGCAGGTCGAGGCGGGCCGTCATGGGGAAGAAGCCGATGAGGACGGCCGTCCCGCCGACGGGCCGGACGCAGGCGAAGGCCTGCTCGGCGGTGGTTGCGTTGCCGATGGCCTCGAAGGCGTAGTCGACGCCCTCGCCGCCGGTGATCTCCTTGATCGCCTCGACGGGGTCGGTCTGCGAGGCATCGACGGCGTGGGTTGCCCCGAACTCTTTGGCCGTCGCCATCTTGTACTCGTTGATGTCGACGGAGATGATCGTCCGGGCGCCCGCGATGTAGGCGCCCTGCGCCGCGGCGAGCCCGACGCCGCCCGCGCCGAAGACGGCGACGGTGGAGCCGGCCTCGACCTTCACCGTTCGGAGCGCCGCGCCGAGCCCCGTCAGGATGCCGCAGCCAATCAGCGCCGCGCTCTCCAGCGACAGGTCGTCGTCGACCTTCAGGAGGCCGCGCTCGGCGATGACCATGCGCTCGGCGAAGCTGGCCACGTTGGTGAACTGCGCGATAGGTTGGCCGTCCTTGCTCAGGCGCGGGGGCTCGTCCGGCGCCCGCTGCTGACGGTTGTCGCAGAGATAGGGGTAGCCGCGCAGGCACGTTTCGCACTCGCCGCACCAGATCGAGGGGCAGATGATCACGTGGTCGCCCGGCTTTACGTAGGTGACGTCGGGGCCGACCTCCTCGACGACGCCGGCGGCCTCGTGCCCCAGCACCATCGGCCCGCGCATCCCGGGGATGAAGCCGTCGATGATGTGCGCATCGCTGCCGCAGACGCCGCTGGCGACGGTGCGGACGATGGTCTCCTTCCCGATGGGGTCGGCGATCTCGATGTCCTCGATGCTGAGCGGGGCGTGGGCCTCGTGGAAGAGGGCTGCTTTCATGTCGTGTCTCCGTTTCCTGCTCGCGCGGTGGGCGCGGTTAGACCATGTAGACGCCGGCATTGGCGTGCAGCGTCTGCCCCGCCAAGGCGTTGTTGGGGCACGTCGCGGCGTAGACGACGACCTCGGCGACCTCCTCGGGACGCATCGGCCGGCCAAAGGGGAAGTCGCGGCGCTGTTGGTTGAAGATCTCCTCCGGCGGGCCTTCTTCCCCGCCCATGTTGGTGCCGATCACGCCGGGGGCGACTACCGTGGCGACGATGTTGTGGGGGGCGACCTCCCACGCTAGGACCTTGGTGAAGGCGATGACGCCCGCCTTGGTGGCCGAGTAGACGGCGGTCCCCTTCAGCGGCTTCAGGGCGCCTCCCGACGAGACGTTGACGATGCGCCCGCCGCCGGCCCGCTTCATGGCGGGGATCACCGCCTGGCTCATCATGATCACCCCTCGCAGGTTGATCGCGATCTGGCGGTCCATGCCCTCTTCCGTCAGCGACTCGATGCGCTCGTTGACCATGACGCCCGCCACGTTGGCGAGCACGTCGATGCGGCCCAGCGATTCCTCGGTCTGCCGCATCAACGCCTCGGCGCTGGCCTTTTTCGATACGTCGGTCGAGATGAACGCGGCGCGCCGGCCGGTCTCGCCTTGTATGGCTTCGACCGCCTCCGCGCCCCAGTCGTCGCGGATGTCGGCGACGACGATGTCGTAGCCCTCGCGGGCGAGGCCGAGGGCGGAAGCCCGGCCCAGCCCCCAGGGACGCGCCGCGCCCGTCACGATCGCGACTCGGTCTGCCATGTGCTGCCTCCAGCGGCGTGAAAACGCGCCACCGGATATTAGGAAGGGGCGCGGCGCGGCGTCAAGGAAACGGGTTCACGCGGTGACCTTGGCGCCCGCGGTTCCCCGCGCCCCGCCGGCGCGCCCTTCGGGCGCGTGCCCTCTCTCAGTCTCCCCCAGAGGGGGAGAGGCCGGAGGGGCGCCCCTACGGGAGGGAGCCTAGTCGAGGCCGGTGGGGAAGTTGGGCGGCTCGGGCGGGCCGGCTTCCTTGCCGGTGAGGCGGTCTTTGAGGTCGCGGAGGCCCTTGGACATCGAGCCTTGGAACTGGGTGACCTCGCTGGCGAGCGTCGCCTGGAAATAGGTGCTGAAGGAGCCGATCTCGCGGAACTTGCGGAACCGCTTGCGCAGCATGCTGAAGCTGAATCCCGTCTGTACGTCGAGGAGCGACTGCACGAGCATGCGCTCGAGCTGGCGCGCCGCCGCGTCGAAGTTGGTGTGCGCGCCGTCCTCCGGCTCGGGAACGATCACGTCGACGATGCCGAAGGTGCGGCAGTCGTACGCCGTCAGTTTCAGGGCCTCGGCGACCTCTTCGACCTTGTCGGGGTCGCGGTAGAGGATCAGGGCAGCCGCCTCCGGGGTGATCGGGGTGAAGATCGCGTTCTCCAGCATCAGGATGCGGTCGGCGACGCTGAGGGCGATGGCCGCCTCGCTTCCCCCCTCGCCGATGATCACGGAGATGATCGGCGTTCTGAGGTCGGACATCGCGCTGATAGTCTCGCCGACGGCGGCGGCGATGCCCTGCTCCTCGGCCTCGATGGACTGCAAGACGCCGGGCGTGTCGATGAGCGTGACTACGGGGAGTTTGAAGCGTTCGGCCATGCGCAGGGCGCGTTGGGCCTTGCGGAGGCCCGCCGGTGTCACGCGGGCGGCCCCGGCGTCGTCGTCGCGGCCCCGGTCGTTGCCGATGACCATGACCGCCTCGCCGGCGAGATAGCCCATGCCGATCATCATGCCCTGGTCGTCGGCGCTGACCCGGTCGCCATGGAGCTCGACGAAGTTCGAGGTGATCCGCTCGACGAAATCGCGGGCGGACGGGCGCTTCTCATGCCGCGCCAGTTGGAGCCGCTCCCAGGCCGGAGCCTGCGGCGCCTCCTGGGCACGCAGGCGCGCTCGGTTGGCGATGGTGAGACGGAACTTCACGCTGAAGAGATCAAGCAGAAGCGCGAGGTGTTGCTTCAACTGTTGGCGGTCGACGATGGCGTCGACGGCGCCGTGCCGCAGGTAGAACTCGGCCGTGTGGTAGTCCTTGGGAAGGCTTTCCTTGTCGGATGCCCGTTCGACGACCTTCTTGGGGACGAAGCCGATCAGGGCCCCAGGTTCGGCCAAGACTACGTCGGCCATGCTGGCCGCGGATGAGAACAGGTAGCTGGAAGAAGGGCTGGCCAGCACCGCGATGAACGGGACCTGCTTCTTGCGCAGCCGCTTCAGCGTGGTAACGACTTTCGCCATCTGCATGAGCGAGAGCATGCCCTCGCGGATCCGCGGCGTGCCGCCGGAAGCGACAAGGACGAAGGGAATGCGCTGCCGCACCGCGGCCTCGGCGGCTTGGGCGATCTTCTCACCGACGGCACTGCCGATGCTGCCACCCATGAAGCCGAAGTCGGTCACGGCGAGCACGCACTGAATCCCGCCGATATTGGCCGTGCCGGTCACCACGGCTTCGAGCAGGCCGGTGACGCTCTGGGCCTGAGAGAGCCGGTCGCGGTAGGAGAGGTGGTCGGAGAAGGAGAGCGGGTCGAGCGGGACCAGCGATTGGTTCATCTCGCGGAAGGTCCCGGCGTCGGTCAGCAGGTTGATGCGCCGCAGCGCGGGGAGGTTGTAATGGAACCGGCACTGCGGGCAGACGCGGTAGCGCGTGTAGGCGGGGGCGTGCTCGATATCGGCGCCGCAGTGGAGGCAGCGGTCCGTTTGCTCTTCCAGTTCCTCGGCCAGCGTTTCCGCGGAGAGGATCTCGGTCTCTTCCGCCATCGCCCTGCCCCCGGCATCCCGCCGGCTAGGCGGCGGGTTCGATGAGCCCCTCCTCCTCAAGCATTTCAATGAGGCTCCGAGCCTTATTATAGCCAATCCTTAGGCGGCGCTGTAGGAGTGAGGGCGACACATTCGAGGCCCGTTCCGCAATGGCCTTGGCCTCCTCGTACAGTGGGTCCATGGCCTCGTCCTCGGCGATGATCTCGCTGAGCGTCGGGTGGGCGAGGGGCTTGGCCTCCGGCGGCCCGGCCGGCGAGGCGGGGCCGGGGCCCCCAGACGGCGGGGTCGCGGCGGGGGGCGGCGGTGGCGCAGCCTCGTCACCGCTGTCGACCCGCACGTGCGCCGGCTTACTGTCGGTGTTCTGGCTGTTCCAGGCGCGGATGATGCGCTCGAGCTCGCGGTCGGAGACGAAGACGCCCTGCACCCGCTTCGGCTTCGGCGCATCCTGAGGCAGGTAGAGCGAGTCGCCCTTGCCGAGCAGCTTCTCGGCGCCGCCGGTATCGAGGATGGTGCGGGAGTCGGTGACCGAGGAGACGGCGAAGCTCATGCGGGTCGGGAAGTTCGCCTTGATGAGCCCGGTGACCACGTCGACCGAGGGCCGCTGGGTGGCGACGATGAGGTGGATGCCGGTGGCGCGGCCAAGCTGGGCCAGGCGCGTCAGGGCATGCTCGACATCGTAGGGGGCGGCCATCATGAGATCGGCGAGCTCGTCGATGGCGATGACGATGTAGGGCAGCGGATCGACGACTTTCTTGTTGTCGTTGTAGGAGACGATGTTGCGGGCGCCGATCGCCGAGAACTTCTTGTACCGCTCGTCCATCTCGTTGATGGCCCAGCGCAGCGCGGAGACGACCTTGTCGACGTCGAGGATCACCGGCATGAGCAGATGGGGCAGGCTGGCGTAGGGCGCCATCTCGACGCGCTTCGGGTCGATCAGGATCAGGCGCAGAGTCTTGGGGCGTGGCCTGCATCAGCAGGCTGGCGAGCAGGGCGTTGATGCTGACGCTCTTGCCGCTGCCGGTAGAGCCCGCAATCAGGATGTGGGGCATCTTGGCAAGGTCGGCGACTTCGTGATCGCCGCCGCTGCCCTTGCCCAGGGCCACGGCGAGCTTCGTCTTGGCCCGCTGCTTCGCGAAGAGCGGCGACTCGATGACGCCGCGAAGGCTGACGAACTCGAACTCCTCGTTGGGGACTTCGACGCCGACGAGCGGCTTGCCCGGTATCGGCGCTTCGATGCGGATACTCGACGCGGCAAGGGCGAGCGCGAGGTCCTTGTCCAGGTTGGCGATGGCGTCGACCTTGACGCGCGTCCGCGCGGTCTCCTCCCGGCGCACGACGGGCCGGCCATGTTCGTCCAGGAGCTGCTTGCCGTCGGCGTCCTTGACCCGGACTTCCTTGAACCGGCGCACCCAACCGGGCTCGATGCCGAATTGGGTCACGGCGGGGCCGGGGTTTATCTCGACGACCTTGGCCTCGATGTTGTAGCTGGCGAGGGCGTCTTCGATGGCGCGGGCCTTCGATTCGTTGTCGATGCCGGAGGGGCCCATGACGGGGGCGTGATCGAGGAGCTCGACGGCGGGCAAGCGCCAGTCGCCGGCGGTCTCGCCGAGGTAGGAAGAGGCGTCGGCGGAGGGGGCGGCTGCCGCCGGGACCTCCTCGGGCCCATCCATTTCGTCGAGATCGTCGAAGTCTTCCTCGTTTTCGAGATCATCCATGTCGTCGAGGAGACGAATGCCGTCGAGGTCGTCGTCTTCGTCTTCGAGGGAGTCCATCTCGTCGAGCAGGTCTTGCATGTCGGCGATGAAGGGGTCGGAGTCACGCTCTCGACTGGTGTCGGGGGGCTCCTCGTCGGCGTCGTAGCCAGTCGGGTCGTACTCGCTCGCGTTTGGCTCGCTCGCGTATGCACCCGCGTCGTCACTATAGAAGTCAGCGGGCGGTGACTCGTCCCGCGCGTCGTCCTCGATGGGCGCGGCGGTGGGCCGGTAGTCGTCCAGCGGGATGGCCTGGGGCACGTTGGAGGGCTGGGCAGCCGAGGGCTGCGGGCGCGGGGCACGCGGAGGCGAGTCGTCGGCGAAGAGGGGGGGCGGTGGGAAGGGGTGCGCCCCTTCGCGCGGCCGGGCGCTGCGGTCCACGATGTCGTCGGCGGTAAGGGGCTGCTTTCCCCCACCGCCGTTCGTCCTCCATGAGGGCGGAGGGGAGGGAGGCGCCGCGGCGCGGCGTTGGCGGCGGCGCTCGGCGGCCGCGGCGGCGGATGCTCCCAGCGCTCCCGCGCCCCTCGCCACGAGCCCGCCGGCGGCGGCGGTCCCCCGGGCGCCGTAGACGGCCGCGGCGCGCGAGGCCGCCGGGGAGAGGAGCGCAAGGCCGACCACGCCCAGCCCAACGAGGCGGAGCACGCCGAGGGCGGTGCGTTCGCCGATGATCAGGGCGCCGAACGAGCCGCCGAGGCCATCCTCGGCAAGCGCCCCACTTTCGGGCAGATAGAAGGCGAGCGCGCCCCAAGCGGTGAAGCCGAGGAACAGGGCGCCAAGGAAGCGGTACCAGTGCTCACCGAGCAGGTGGCGGCGGGCCAGGGCGATGACCACAACCACGGCCATCGCCGCCGCCGCCGCCGCGCCGTAGCCGATCGTTTCCCATATCGCCTCGACCTGCCAGGTCACCACACCGGCAATCGCGGCGATCGCAGCGGCGACAGCGAGCAGGGCGATCTTCGAGCTTCGTACGCGGCGGGGGAGGGAGACGCCCGCCGCCCCGGCGGCGGGCTTACGGGGGCGGGCTTTGGGTTTCGTGGGCATCTATGCCTCCACCGCTACCGGCAGAATGGTGGGCCGACGCTTCGTTCTCTTCGTGAAATACTGCCGCAGCGCTTCGCGGGCAATCTCTTCGGCGTCGGCGTTGGTGGGCGGGCCCCCGTTGCTTTCGATCGCGGCGGCGATGACCTCGCGGGCCTCGGCGATGACGTCGGGGGCCTCGTCGGTGTCGAGCACGCCGTAGGACCAGAGATTGGCGGCGCCGGCCATGCGCCGCGTCTTGCCGTCGATGGGGACCACGGCGACGACGACGCCGTTACGGGCCAGCCGCTTCCGGTCGGCCAGCACCGGGCTATGCGGGCTCCAGCGGCCGTGGCCGTCGACGTAGATGGGGCCGGCGTCGACCGACGGCGCGCGCCTCGCGCCCTTGCGGCCAAGCTCGACGACGTCGCCATCTTCCAGGAGGAAGATGTTGTCCTCGGGCACACCCATCGCCTGGGCAAGGCCGGCGTGGGCGACGAGGTGGCGGTACTCGCCGTGGATGGGCGTGAAGTGGCGCGGCTTGGTGAGATTGAGCATGGTCTTGAGCTCTTCCCGCGCCGCGTGGCCGTGGACGTGCACCTGCTCGATGCGGTCGTAGAGGACGGTCGCGCCGAGGCGGTGCAGGTTGTTGATGGTGTCGTTCACCAAGCGTTCGTTTCCGGGGATGGGGCTGGCGGAGATGATGACCGTGTCGCCTTGACGGATGGTCACGTCACGGTGATCGTTGCGGGCCATGCGGACGAGGGCCGAGGTCGGTTCGCCCTGGGCGCCGGTGGTGACGAGGAGGGCGCGCTCGGGCGGGAGGTTGTTGATCTCGTCGACACGGCCCCGCGCGGCCTGGGGGATCTTGAGATAGCCGAGGTCCATCGCCATGGCGCAGTTGTCGACCATGCTGCGGCCCACGAAGGCCATGCGGCGGTTGTGCTTGACGGCGGCGTCGGCGACCTGCTGGACGCGGGCGATGAGCGAGGCGAAGGTGGCCACGATCACCCGGCCCGGTGCGGCGCCGATCACCCGGTCGAGGGTCTCGCCGACGACCTTCTCGGAGGGCGTGTAGCCGGGGGTGTCGGCGTAGGTTGAGTCGGAGAGGAGGAGGTCGACCCCCTCCGCGCCCAGGCTGGCCAGCTTGCCCAGGTCGGAGGCGCGTCCGTCGGCGGGGGTGTGGTCGAACTTGAAGTCGCCGGTGTGGACGATGAGGCCGCGGGGGGTGCGGACGGCCAGGCCCATGGCGTCGGGGATGCTGTGGCAGACGCGGAAGAACTCGACGTCGATGTGGCCGAACTTGACGCGGTCGCCCGCGCTGATCTCGTTGACCGAGGCCTTCTTCAGCAGGCGGCGCTCCTGGAGCTTCACCTTCACCAGACCGGCGGCGAGGGTCGATGCGTAGACGGGGACGTTCACGTCGCCGATCAGGTAGGGGATCGCGCCGATGTGGTCCTCATGGCCGTGGGTGACCATGACCGCCCGCAGTTTCTCCCGCCGTTCGAGGACGTAGGAGAGGTCGGGGATGATGACGTCGATGCCGGGGGCGTCGAGGCCGGGGAACATGACGCCGGCGTCGATGATGATCATGTCGTCGGCGTTTTCGACGACGAGCATGTTCTTGCCGATCTCGCCGAGACCGCCGAGGGGAACGATGCGGAGATCAGACTTGCTCACGAACGATCCTCCCTGCCGGCGCGAGGACGGCGCCTAGAAGAGGCCGAGCTGCTTCGGCTCCTGCTCCGCCGGCTTGACCTCGGCGGTCTGCGCGATGAGCTCCGGAATCTTCTTGAAGTCGGCTTCTATCGTGGCGCGGAGCGACTGCTGATAGAGCGCCGCCGCGGGATGGTGCACGGGCATGACGGTCCGCCCCTCCACTTGGCGGGGCTGGCCGTGGGCCTTGCTGATGGCGGCTCCTGGAAGGAAGCGCTGCAGCGAGTGCCGTCCCAAGGTGACGATGACCTTGGGGTCGATGAACTCGATCTGGCCCGTCAGCCAGGGGTCGCAGGCGGCGGTTTCCTCGGGGAGCGGGTCGCGGTTGCCCGGTGGGCGGCACTTCACCATGTTGGCGATGTAGACGTCTTCGCGCCGCAGGCCGATGGAGCCGATGAGCTCGTCGAGGATCTGTCCGGCGGGGCCGACGAAGGGGCGTCCCTGTTGGTCTTCGTGATAGCCGGGGCCTTCGCCGATGAACATGACGTCGGCGGCTGGGTTCCCCTCGCCGGGCACCACCTGGGTGCGGCCCTTCGCGAGGCCGCATGCGGTGCAAGAGAGGGCGGCGGAGCAGAGGGCTTCGAGGGAGGGGAAGTCGGCCATATTCAGAAGGGTTTGAAACTTTTTCTATATTTTACTCTAGCACGGCCCTTCTTATGTCGTCAACCGCGGGGAGGGGCGCTCCCCCTTTGGGGGAGGCCAGTTTTGCTCCGGGTCGTGAGCGTTGGTGAGCGTTCGTGAACGTTCGTGAACGCGCTACAGGTGTGAGGTCGTGAACGTTTGGTGAGCGCTCGTGAGCGTCTTTTGGCATCGGTGCGCCGCGAAGGGGGGGAGTCGAATGACGGGAGCGCCTCATCTCAATCTTCTCCAGGGGGGAGACCTTTGAAAAACGGGGCCGGTTGTGGGGGAACGGGCGCTTCGCGAAGCGCCCCTACAGGGGAGGGCGACCACAAGGGTCGCCCCTACGGGTGGGGCATGGAAGTGACGGCTATCGATGGCAGTTGGCGGCCGGCGGGGGGGCCCCTCATCTCAATCTTCTCCCGGGGGGAGAAGAGCAAGACCTCCCCACGTCGCCCCTCCGGCGCGCCCGTCGGGCGCGTGCCCTCTCTCAAATCTCCCCCAGAGGGGGAGGCTTGGGACGCCGACTCTAGGATGACACGGCGGTGTCATCCGCTCCTTGCCCATGGGCGGGGCCGTTTCTTACCATGACGGTAGCGCTTACTTTTTGGACGACACTCCTGATGACACTCCCGTACGAACCCGGATCGTACCGTCCAGCCGCCGAGCAACCGACCGATGACGAACCAACCGATAGCGAAGCCCCCGCGCCGACGGGCGAGCGCGTGCCCCGGTTCGCGATCTTCGCGGCTTGCCCCAAGTGCGGCGGGCAGTACGAGCGTGACGGCCACAGCTGCATGTGCTTCCAGTGCAGCTTCGAGTGGGACGTGCTCGACGCCATCGAGGACGTCTTGGAGCGGGCCTTCCGGCGCTATCCCGGTCCACCTCCCGTTCCCCGACTCCAGGACACCCCCCGCGACCTCTTCGGCGAGGAACCGGCGGCGTAGCACGATTGGAGATCATCGGGGCGCAGAAGGGACTCGCCCACGCCGCCAAGGTCAGCCTCGTCAAGACCAAGCTCGTCGCCCTCTTCCGGACGCCGCGCCGCCACTACCGGCTCAACACCGGCGAGACGGTGGAGACAGGTCTGGCCTACGCCGACCGCGCCGTGGACGCGGGCGAGCTGGTCTACGCGCTGGGGCGCTGCTCGCCGCGCCAGCAGGAGGCACTACGGCTCTGGCTGGGGCGGGAGCCGCTGTCGCAGGAACGGATCGCCGACCGGCTCGGCGTGAACATCGCCACGGTCAAGCGGGACCTCGGGGCAGCATTGGAGACGATGGTGGCCTCAATTTGGGACGATTGACCCGACCCTAGCGACCTCGCTCCAGGCGGTCGATCAGGTAGTGAGGGAGGCCCGCCTTGCGCATCCGGGCCTGCACCTCGGCGATGTCGTAGGCGGCGCGGTGGAATGTCGCCGTCTTCCCGCGGAGATCGAGGATCGCGTAGGCGGCGCGGGGGTCGCCGTCGCGGGGCTGCCCGACGCTGCCGGGGTTGATAATCGCGCGCCCCGGCGGCTCGACCGGCCCGCCGGAGCCTGGGAGCACGGTGAGCGCCGCGTCCACCCCCGGCTCGACGATGACCATCGGCACGTGCGAGTGCCCCACCAGGCACCACTGGGTCTCGAAGCACTCGAAGCTCGCCAACGCCACCGGCTCGGACAGGACATACTCCCATACCGGCTCGCGGGGACTTCCATGGGCCAGCGTCACGTCCCGCCGCGCCGTGCGCGCCGGCAGCGACCCCAACCATGCGCGGTCGGCCTCGGAGAGCACGCTGCCGGTCCAAAGGTTGGCCTCGGCGGCGTAGGGGTTGAAGTCGTCGATGGGGACCGCGCCGATGGCGCCCAGATCGTGGTTGCCCGAGAGCGAGACGGCGCACCGGTCGCGGATGATCTCGATGCACGGGCCGGGGTCGGGGCCGTAGCCCACGATGTCACCGAGGCACCACAGCTCGTCCACACCGGCGGCGTCGACCTCGGCCAGCACGGCCTCGAGGGCCGGCAGGTTCGCGTGCACGTCCGAGACCATCGCCACCCGCATCGGGCCAGTCTAGCACCGAGGGGCGGGACCGCCGGCGCTGCTTGCCGGGGTGTGGGGCCGGTGCTAGGCTGGCCGCGCTCTGCTTCCTGAAGGGGAGGTCTGTTTGGCGGCGGCGATTCTGCGCGGCATCCGCGTGCTCGAGCTTGGGGACTACGTCTCCGCGGCGTTCGGGGCACGGCTGCTCTGCGACTACGGCGCCGAGGTCATCAAGGTCGAAGCGCCGGGTGAGGGGGACACGGCGCGGCGGCACGGGCCTTTCCCCGAGTCAGGTGCCGATCCAGAGGCCAGCGGCCTCTTCATGTTCCTGAACCGGGGGAAGCTGGGGGCCACGATCGACCTCACGCAGGCCGCCGGCCGCGACATCGTCCGCGACCTCGTCGGGGTCTGCGACGTCGTTATCCACAACTATCTTCCGCAGGAGCTAGAGGCGCTCGGCTTCGAGTACGAAGCGCTCCGGGCGATCAACCCGAGCGTCGTGCCGGCCTCGGTGACGGTGTTCGGGCAGGAGGGGCCGTACAGCCGCCACAAGGCCTACGCCCTGAACGGGAGCTGCGCCGGGGGGGCGGCCCACCGGATCGGCGACCCCGACCGCCACCCTCTGGCGATGCCGTACAGCCGCGCCGACCTGTGGGGCGGGCTGAACGCCGCGCCCGCCGTGTTGCTCGCGCTGCTGGCGCGCCGCCGGGACGGCCCCGGGCAGCACGTCGACATCGCGGCCGCGGACGCGATGAACGACTTCGGCAACGGCGGCGACATGATCGCCTACGCCGCCGACGGCTACGAGACGCGCCGCCACGGCATGCACACGCCCATCAGCTATCCCTACAGCGTGCTGCCGTGTAAGGACGGGCACGTTTCGATGATCCTGGGCAACGAGCACCACTGGCAGCGGCTGCTCGACATCATGGGGCGGCCAGAGTGGACGAAGGACTCGCGCTTCCAGAACCGCACCGAGATCGGCGCGCTCTACGCCAAGGAGGTCGACGAGCACCTGAAGGGGTTCCTGGCGGGCTTCACGAAGGACGAGTTCTGGAAGATGTGCCGCGAGAACGGTCTGCCGTGGCACGCCGCGCAGACCGTCGAGGACGTGCTTGCGTGGGACCTGCTCGAAGGCCGGGGCTACTGGCGCGAGGCGGAGGACGGCGGGGGCCGGCGCTGGCGGCTGCCGGGGCCGCTGTTCAGCACGGCGGCTCCGGGCGGCAGCGAGCCCGACGCGCCGGGGACGCGCGCGCCCCGGCTCGGCGAGCACAATGGCTACGTGCTGGGCGGGCTGCTGGGGCTGGGGGCGGACCGCGTCGCCGACCTGCGGCGGGCGGGAGTCGTGTCGTGACCGGCCGCTATCCGCTGGACGGCTACCGCGTGGTCGAGATATCGCAGATCTGGGCGGCGCCGCAGCTCGCGTCGTCGCTCGGCGACATGGGGGCCGAGGTCATCCGGGTGGAGTCGATGGCGAGCACCGACGTGGCTCGCGTGGGCGGCGCGGTAAAGCACGAGTACCGCCACCTGCTGGACTACCAGCGGCACGCCCGCAGCCGCGCCGCTTACATCACGCTCAACATCCGTGAACCGGAGGGGATGGCGTACTTCCACGACCTGCTGCGCACCGCCGACGTCTTCGTCTGCAACCTGTCGCCGCGCGTTCTGAAGAAGCTCAAGCTGACCTACGCGGACGTACGCAAGCTGCGCCCCGACATCGTGATGGTCACCATCTCGGCGGCGGGCCAGGACGGGCCCTGGAGCGACCTGGTCGCCTTCGGCCCGGCGATGAACGCCGTGGTGGGCAGCGACCTGCTCGTCGGCTATCCCGGGGACGACGTCTTCATGTCGTCGTACTGGGACGCCGACCCGGCGATGGGGATGGCGGCGTCGTACGCCGTCTTCCTCGCCCTGTACCGCCGAGAGGAGACCGGAGAGGGCGGGCACATGGACATGAGCTTCGCCGAGTTCCTCACGGGGCTGCTCGGCGAGCCGATCGTCGAGATGCAGATGACGGGGCGGAACCCGACGCCGCAGGGGAACCGGCACCCCTGGCAGTCGCCGCACGGTGTCTACCCCACGTCGGAGGAGGACCGGTGGGTCGGCGTCGCGGTGGCGACGGAGGAGGAGTGGGCGGCGCTCTGCGGCGCGATCGGCCGCCCCGAGCTTGCCGCCGACGGCCGCTTCAACGAGATGGCCAAGCGCGTCGAGCGGCGCGACAAGGTCGACGAGATCGTGGCGTCGTGGACGCGGGGGCGCACCAACTACGAGGCGACGGAGGTCCTGCAGGCGGCCGGCGTCGCCGCCACCCCCGCCTTCACCATCGCGGAGATCTACCACGACGAGCACCACCGCTACCGCCGCACGTCGATCAAGATGGACGAGACCGGGTTCGAGCGCGAACTGATCACCTACGGCGTGTCGTGGCGTCTGAGCCGCACTCCCGGCGCCTTCCGGCGGCTGGGACAGCCCGTGAGCGGGGACAACCAGCGCTTCTACCAGGGCTTCTTCGGCCTGACCGCCGAGCGCGTCGCGGAGCTGGAGGCGCGGAAGGTGTTCTACTAGGCAAAGGCGCCGTGCCGTCGTCCGGTTGAGTCGGAATCGGGGCGGCCCCTATAATTTCCTCCGGCGGACGATGGTGAACTCCTGATGAACGTGCGGGCGAGGTTCTTCGCGCTCTACCGCGAGCGCATCGGCAGGGAGACCGCCGACTACGAGGTCGGCGGCGGGTCGACCGTCGGCGACCTGATTGAGGCCGTCATGCTCGACCATCCCGGACTGTGTCCCAACCCCTCGGCGCTCGTGGCCGCCGTCAACCAGGAGTACGTGGGGCACGACCATCCATTGGCGGAGGGCGACGAGGTCGCCTTCATCCCGCCGGTGAGCGGCGGCGCGACCTCCCTGGACGGAGGCGTTGGATGATCGTCGTCACGCGAGACGAGATGGACCCGCGGGCGGTCGAGGCCAGCCTGTCGCCTCAGGTGCACGGCGCGGTGCTGACCTTCCAGGGGACCGTCCGGCTCTGGAGCGAGGGACGCAAGGTCGACTACCTCGACTACGAGGCCTACCCCGCGATGGCGGAGGCGAAGCTCCGCGAGATCGCCGACGAGGTGCGGCAGCGGGAGGACGTGGAGGACATCGCGATCTATCACCGCATCGGCAAGCTAAACGTGGGGGAGACGAGCCTCGTGGTCTCCGTTGCCGCGAAGCACCGCCGGCCCGGCTTCGACGCGTGCCTCTACACGATCGAGCGGATCAAGGAGATCGTGCCGATCTGGAAGAAGGAAGTCTGGGTCGACGGGGAGCACTGGGTCGGGACCGAGGGGGCGTGAGGGCGTAGGCCTCCTCCCGGAGACCTTTTGGGTAGCCGGCGTTGGGGGCGCGAGAGTGGCAGGGTCGCCTGACCTTCGGTGGTGATCAGGGGGCCCCTCATCTCAATCTTCTCCCGGGGGGAGAAGAGGGAAGACCCCACCCGGCGCCGCCCCACCGGCGCGCCCTGCGGGCGCGTGCCCCCTCTCAAATCTCCCCCAGAGGGGGAGAGGGAAGACCACCCCGAGCCACCCGTCTTTCGGCTTGCCGACGGGTTGCGCAAAAGTCTCCCTAGGGAGACTGAGAGAGGGCCCCGCCTACTGGCCGACCGGCGAGCCGTGGTGGTGGGCGACGCGCCACTCGCCGAGGCGGCGCCGGAAGAGATTGGTGGCCTGGATCTTGCCTTCGACGACGCGGCCGTCGAGCACCTGGGTGAGGTTCTCGGTGCAGGAGACCCACGCGGCGTCGCCCTCTACGACGACCTCGGCGCCGGTGATGTCGAAGTGCATCAGGGTGGCGTTCTCGAAGATGCGTTGCCAGCTTTCCATGACCGGCTCGCGGCCGCTGAGGAGCGGCCAGCCGGGATGGACGCAGAGGACCGGCTCTTCGTGGTCCCAGACGGCGTCCATCGCCTCGATGCTCAGGCTCTGGAAGGCGGCGTAGAAGGCAGCGTTGGCTGCCAGCACGGCCGCTTGGTCGCTCGACTGGGTCATGGGGTGACCGTCTGCCTTGAGATTGTCAGGAATCGCTCTCTGGCCGCCCGCCTGAGGGCGGAAGAGGGCGATTTGGCCCACAGGGGAGGAGCGGGCGGCGATTATACCGCTAGGGGCGGCTTAGGGGCAGCGCCCTGCGGGCGCTCGCGCGCCTGACGGCGCGCGCCCTCTCTCAAATCTCCCCCAGAGGGGGAGAGGCCGGAGGGGAGAGAGGTTTGGGGTGTCCCAAAGAGAAGAGGGCCCGGATGGGCGGGCCCTCTTTGCTCTTCGGACTGACGGGGCGGGCTAGTAGTCCGAGTACATGAGGAACTCGTAGGGGTGGGGGCGGAGGCGGAGCTCGTCGACCTCGTTCTCGCGCTTGTAGGCGATCCAGGTCTCGATGAGGTCTGGGGTGAAGACGTCGCCGCGGAGGAGGAACTCGTTGTCTTCCTCCAGGGTGGCGAGGGCTTCTTCGAGGCTGTGGGGCACCGTCTTGACCTTGGCGAGCTCCTCGGGCGGGAGGTGGTAGATGTCCGCGTCGAGCGGCTCGCCGGGGTCGATCTTGTTGATGACGCCGTCGAGGCCGGCCATGAGCATGGCGGGGAAGGCAAGGTAGGGGTTGGCCGTGGCGTCCGGCGGGCGGAACTCGATGCGGCGCGCCGCCGGGCCGGTGGCCGCCACCGGGATGCGGACGCAGGCGCTGCGGTTGCGCTGCGAGAAGGCGAGGTTGACCGGGGCCTCGAAGCCGGGCACGAGCCGCTTATAGGAGTTCGTGGTGGGGGCGGCGAAAGCCAGGATCGCGCCGGCGTGCTTCAGCAGCCCGCCGATGTAGTAGCGGCACATCTCGCTGATGAGGCCGTAGCCCTGCTCGTCGTAGAAGAGGTTCACGCCGTCCTTCCACAGGCTCTGGTGGACGTGCATGCCCGTGCCGTTGTCGCCGAAGATCGGCTTCGGCATGAAGGTCAGCACCTTGTCGTTGCGGAAGGCCACGTTGCGCATGACGTGCTTGGCGAGTATGACCGTGTCGGCCTGGTCGCGGAGGGGGCCGTAGCGCAGGTCGACCTCGCCCTGGCCCGCCGTGGCGACCTCGTGGTGGTGGACCTCCATCCGCACGCCAAGGTCCATGAGTGTCGTGACCATCTCGGAGCGGATGTCCTGGAGCGTGTCGATGGGCGGGGTGGGGAAGTAGCCGCCCTTGTGCTTCGGGCGGTAGGCGAGGTTCGGACCCTCAGCACCGCTGAAGATGTCGGCCTCGCGGCCCGAATGCCAAATGCCTTCGTCCGACTCAATGAGGTAGTGGGCGCTGTGCGCGTTCTGGTCGAACGACATGCCGTCGAAGATGAAGAACTCAAGCTCGGGGCCCCAGAAGCTGGCGTCGGCGATGCCCGTCGATTGCAGGAACTCCTCGGCCTTGGTCGCCACGTAGCGGGGGTCGCGGCTGTAGCGGTCGCGGGTGATCGGGTCCCGAATGTCGCAGGAGATGCTGAGGGTCTCTTCCTCGTAGAACGGCTCGTCGTAGGCCGTCGTGGGGTCGGGGAAGAGCAGCATGTCGCTCTCGTTGATGTCCTGGAAGCCGCGGATGCTCGACCCGTCGAAGCCGAGGCCGTTCTCGAAGGCTCCCATGTCGAACTCTTGGTTCGTCACCGAGAATGCTGCAGGGTGCCGAGCAGGTCGGTGAACTTGATGTCGATGATCCGGATGCCCTCGGACTCGACGTAGTCGAGGACTTCCTGTGGGCTGGTGAACTTGGGCATGTTGTGTAGCTCCTCCGGGCGTGCGCCCCCGCCGCGCCGCAAGCCGACGCAAATATCGCCGCGGCGCGGGTATCATGTCGATTATCGTCAGGCCTTGGCGCGGATACCAGACGCCTATGTAACAGTATTGTTAACCGCGAGCCGTCCAGGAAGACCGGGCCGGGCTACGGGTCGTCCCGGAAGCGGTAGCCGACGTTGCGCACCGTGTCGATGAAGGTGGCCGGCCCGTTCTCGATCTTGCTCCGCAGCCGCCGGATGTGGACGTCCACCGTGCGCGTGCCGCCGTAATAGTCGTAGCCCCACACCGCGTTTAGCAGGTGCTCCCGGGAGAAGACCTTCCCGGGATTCGTGGCGAAGAACTTCAGGAGCTCGTACTCCTTGAAGGTGAGCTCCATGCGGCGCCCGCCCTGCGTCACCTCGTACCGCGAGAGGTCGATCGCGAGGTCGCCCGCGCGGATGGTCTGGTCGCCGTCCTGCGGGTCGGCCCGCTCTATGAGGCGCTTCATGCGCAGGACGAGCTCCTGGGGACGGTGCGGGGAGAGCGAGAAGTCGTCGAAGCCGCCGGCGTGGGCGTAGTCCGTCAGGCTTTGGTTCGGTATGAGCGCGAGGACCGGGATGTGCGGGGCCGACTCGGTGCACAGCGTCATCAGCGCGGCGATTTCGTCGTCGCCGGGCGAGCGTATCGAGCAGTCGACGACGACGAGGTCCGGCTGCTCACGGGAGAGGAGCTCGCGGGCCTCGGCGGGATCGACGGCGAGCAAGGGGAACGCCTCGCTCATGGCGGAGGCGGCCATCGCCGTTTGGCTTCCGGGGCTCTCGCCCCCCACGATCAAGATGCGGCGCATGACATGAACGTAGATTCCGGACGAATTCGGGACGGTGTGCATGATAGCAGACCGGCCCGGCGCCCCTAGCAGACGTACGCCACGCCGGACGCCCGTTCCTTGACCCAGCTACGGCGTCGGGGTAGCATTTCTGTGTCGAAATCGACTTCTTCCCGGGGCGCGGCGCCCCGTGATTTGGTTCCGGGCCGAAGCGGCCCGAGGCGCGCAGTGGCACTCGAAACCTTGCCGCTCTTTCCAGAGACGGCGCTGGTCGACGAACGCGGGCATCTCGTGTTGGGCGGCGTCGACGCGCTCGACCTGGCCGCCGAGTACGGCACGCCGCTCTACGTCTTCGACGAGGCGACCCTGCGGGGCCAGTGCCGCGCGTTCTCGACCGAGTTCAGCGCCCGCTACCCGAAGGTCAAGGTGCTCTATGCGGGCAAGGCCTTCCTGAACCGGCCGCTGGCGGGACTCCTCGCTGAGGAAGGGCTGGGGCTCGACGTCGTCTCCGGCGGTGAGTTGGCCGTCGCCGTGGCCGGCGGCATGCCGGCCGAGCGCATCTACTTCCACGGCAACAACAAGGGCGCCCAGGAGCTGCGCGAAGCCCTGGACGCCGGCATCGGACGGGTCGTCGTCGACAATTTCCATGAGCTCGCCCTGCTCGACCGGCTCGCCGGCGAGGCGGGCAAGCGTCAGGCCGTGCTGGTGCGGGCCTCCCCCGACGTCGACCCCCACACCCACGCCCACACCACTACGGGCACGCTCGACAGCAAGTTCGGGTTCGCCATCGCCACGGGCGACGCGGAGGAGGCGGTGCGGCTCGCGCAGCAGGCCGAGAACCTCGACCTGATCGGCGTCCACACGCACCTGGGCTCCCCAATCTACGAGGTCGAGCCGTACACCGAGGGCATCGCCGTGGCGATGGAGTTCGCCGCCGCGATGCGCGACCGCCACGGCCTGGAGCTTCAGGAGTTCAGTCCCGGCGGCGGTTTTCCCATCCAGTACACCACCGACCAGCCGATTTCGCCCATCGCCTCCTACGCCGAGGTGATCACGGGGGCGCTCACCCGGACCTGCGAGCGCTACGGCTTCGACCTGCCGACCCTCTTCATCGAGCCGGGGCGGTCCATCGTGGGCAGGGCCGGGGTCGCGCTCTACGAGGTCGGGGCGACGAAGGCGATCCCCGGCGTGCGGACGTACGTGTCCGTCGACGGGGGGATGAGCGACAACATTCGCCCGGCCATCTACGGGGCGGCCTACGAGGCCCTCGTGGCAGGCAAGGCCGCCGAGCCCAACGACACACGCGTCACGATCGCGGGCAAGTATTGCGAGTCGGGCGACGTACTGATCAAGGACATCGACCTGCCCGAGCTCGAGGCGGGCGACGTGATCGCGATTCCCGCCTCCGGGCCTACTGCATACCCATGGCGAGCAACTACAACGCCGCACCCAAGCCGGCGGTGGTCATGGTCAACGAAGGCGAGGTCCGGTTGATCCGGGAGCGCGAGAGCTACGCCGACCTCATGCGGAACGACGTGGGCTAGCCATGAGCAAGAGGAGCGGCCGAGGGGAAAGCGGGGACGGGAGGAAGCACGCTCCATGCGGGGAATGATCGGCCAGGACGCATTGCGCGCCCAGCTTGAACGCAGCATCGAGATGGGGCGCTTGGCGCACGCGATGCTGATCGCGGGCGCGGCCGGCGCGGGCAAGATGCGCTTGGCCCTCGAACTCGCTCAGATCCTCAACTGCGAGAGCAGCAGCGGAGCCTGCGGGGCGTGCCGCCAGTGCTCCCGCATCGCGGCGTCCAAGCACGCCGACGTGCGCGTCATCGGCGCGCCCGGTCAGGCGGTCAAGATCGAGGAGATGCGCGAGCTGCAGCAGGACGCCGCCCTCGTCCCGTTCGAGGGGCGCAACCGCGTCTTCATCATCGACGGCGCCGAACGAATGACTGCCGAGGCGGCCAACTGCTTGCTCAAGACCCTGGAGGAGCCGCCGGACAACGTCTATCTGATCCTGCTGAGCCAGCAGCCGGCGGCGCTGCTGCCCACGGTTCGCTCACGGTGCCGCCTCGTCGAGCTGCGGCCCGTCGCCGCCACGCTGATCGAAGAGATGCTGACGGAGGGCGGCGCCGACCCCGAGACGGCCCGCACCATCGCGCGGCTTGCCGAAGGGCGCGCCGGATGGGCCGCCGAGGCCGCCGCCGACCCGGCGATCTTGGAAGCCCGCCGCGAGCGCCTGGACGACGCCATGGGCGTTGCCGGCATGGACTTCAGCGCCCGGCTGGTCCACGCGGCGGCCCTTGCCGACCGCTACGGCAAAGACAGGGAGGCCGTCCTCGACTGGCTCGGCCTGCTCCGCCGGTGGTGGCGCGACGTGTTGCTCCACAAGAGCGGGCGGGGCGACCTCGCAGTCAATGCCGACCGCGCCGACGCGCTCGCGGCCTTCGCGGAGGCCTGCTCCGTGGCCGAAGCCGGGGCCGCCGTCCGCGACGTCACCGACACCATCGACCATCTGGGCAAGAACGCCAACGCGCGCCTCGCCCTCGACGTATTTATGCTCCGATTACCCCAAGTTCCCGCGGAGGCGCTGCACACCGCGCCCGCGGTCCCGGAAGGATAGGCACCATGGTGACCACCGAAAAACCGAAGACGATGGGCGTCCGCTTCGCCAAAGCGGGCAAGATTCAGTATTTCGACCCCGGCGACGAGACGTTTGAGACCAACGACTACGTCGTCGGCGAGACCGCCACCGGCATCGAGATCGGCTGGGTGGTCATCGCACCCGATCAGGTGCTGATGACCAAGTTCAAGGAGACCCCACCGCCGATCGTACGGAAGGCCTCCCCCGAAGACCTGCAGGCCCGGGACCGGCTCGCCCAGCGCGCCGACCAACTCTTCCAGGAGGCCAAGTCGATCGTCCGAGAGCTGCGGCTCCCGATGAAGGTGGTGCAGGCCACCTTTTCCCTGGACGAGGCGCGGGTGGTGGTGACGTACACCGCCGAGGACCGCGTCGACTTCCGCCAACTGCTCCGCCGGCTGGGCCGCACCGCCAACGCCAGGGTCGAGCTGCGCGAGGTGGGACCTCGTGACGAGGCCAAGGTCGTGGACGGCATCGGGCGTTGCGGCCGCACGCTCTGCTGTTCCACCTGGCTCACCGAGTTCAGCCCGGTGACGATGAAGATGGCGAAGGAGCAGGACCTGCCGTTGAGCCCGCCCGGCCTCGCCGGCCAATGCGGCCGTCTGCGTTGCTGCCTGCGCTACGAGTACGACCAGTACCGGGAGCTCAAGCGCGGCCTTCCCAAGATCGGGGCCACCGTCAAGACGTCGCACGGCGACGCCGTCGTGGTCGTCGGCCATCCCCTGAAGCAGACCGTCACCGTGCGGCTGGAAGAGGGCGGTTGGACGGAGATTCCGATGGCGGAGATCGAGCAGGCTTCGGCGGCGCCTGCACCTCAGTCTCAGGACCGTCCGGAGGGTGAGTCGCGGCCCCGGTCGCGGCGCCGCCGGCGCCCTAGGCGATAGGGACGAACTTCCGCCACTCGGCCCGGCGGTCGAGGTAGGGGATGAAGGGGTCGAAGGGTGTGCTGCGCGGCTTGTGCGGCTTGCTGAGCAGGCGCATCCCCGCCTCCTTCGGCAAACGTCCCGCCTTGCGGTGATTGCAGCGCTTGCACGCCGTCACCACGTTCTCCCACTCGTGCTTGCCGCCCCGCACGCGGGGCAGCACGTGGTCGATAGTGAGGTCGCGCGACTGCGACGCGCCGCAGTACTGGCAGTGGTGGCGATCACGGATGAAGACCTCACGCCGGGTGAGGCGCCGCACCGGCAGCGGCCGGCGCACCTGGTAGATGAGACGGATGACCGAGGGAAGCTCGAAGGCGCGCTCCGCGGTGTGGAGGACTCCCATGCCGTTCTCTAGGAGCTCCGCCTTCCCCTTCCAGAGCAGCACGATGGCACGGCGAACGGGGCACACGTTGAGCGGCTCATAGTTCTGGTTGAGCAGGAGCACCGGTGTCTGCGGTGTCGCCCGCCCATTGCCGTTCCGTGCTGGAAAAGGTTCCGCGTCCATCCCGAGGCAGCCATCCTCACCGAAAGCTTCTCGCGCTGGGGCGTACTCTACCACGCCCGGACAGAGAAGGGCACGGGGCTGGGAGTGGGCCGGGGGAGGCCGCCCGGGGCCGGGAAAAGCAGCGCCCTGCGGGCGCTCGCGCGCCTAGCGGCGCGCGCCCTCTTGAAGGACCGGGCACATGGGTGACGGTTAGACCGGGGACATAGGTAACACCTTGACGGGGGTCTTGGCGATGCGTTTGGTGTGGTCGTCGAGGAGGCCGATGAGGAGGGGGCCGAA
The DNA here is from genome assembly GCA_964291475.2 of Dehalococcoidia bacterium. Taxonomy (GTDB): domain Bacteria; phylum Chloroflexota; class Dehalococcoidia; order SHYB01; family SHYB01; genus DAOUKH01. The sequence goes on from OZ220076.1 coordinate 223,501, forward strand.
GCGGACGGCCCAGCTGCGGTCGTCCTGCCGGACGAGGCCGACGGGCTCGCCTTTGAGGGTCTCGCTCACGTAGACCAGGTCCCCCTTCCACTTGATCTCGCCGTTGCCGCGTACCCGGCGTACCGTGACTTCGGCCTCGTAGTCCGGCGAGCCGACGCTGGCAGGATAGGGGCGAAACGAGGGCGTGTACAGGAAGGCCGGGGGGCGCTGTCCCAAGGCCTCGTGAGGGCGCTCGGTGTTGTAGCTGCGTCGGAAGCGGTCGAAGGCCTGCTGCTGACGGCGGCCGTTGGCCCTGGGCGGCGAGGCGGTTTCCGCCTTCAGGGTGCGGTGGAGGCGCTCGAGGCGTCCGTTCTGTTCGGGATGGCCCGGGGCGATGCGCTCGGGGAGGATGCCCAGCTTGACCCACCAGACGGCCAGGGAGGAGAGGCTGCCCAAGCTGGTGCCGGCGAAGGGCGGACCGTTGTCGGTGCGGATGACCCTGGGCAGGCCGTACTCACGGAAGGCGCGCGCTAACGCGCGCCGCGTCTCCGGGCCGGTGGGGCGCTCCAGCCCGCGGCAGGCGATCAGGTAGCGGGAGGCCGCGTCCTGGACGGTGAGGGGGTCGACGCGGGCCCCGTCGCCGGTGCGGAACCAGCCCTTGAAGTCGATGGACCAGACGTCGTTGGCGTTGATGGCGTAAGCGAAGGGCTCGCTCCAAGGGGAGGTACGGCGGCGACGCTGTCGGCGCCGTACCAGGCCGGCCCGGTCGAGGATGGCGCCGGCGGTGCTGGGGGCGGGCCAGGGCACGTCGGGCTCGGTGTCGTGGAGCCAGGCGATGAGCTTCTTGGGGCCCCACAAGGGGTGGGCTCGCTTCGCCGCGATGATGCGCTCCTGCACCTCACGGCGTGTGGCGTTGGGATGATGGTGGGGGGCGCGGCTCCGGTCGCGCAGGCCCTCCTCGCCGTACGCCTCGTACCGGCCGATCAGCTTGGAGGCAGTCTTGCGGCTGATCCCGAACTGCCGGCACAACTCGGCGATGGGTTCCTCCCCCGCCGTCCTGCGCTCAATGAACCGCAACCGTTCCGCTTCGACACTCGTCTCTTGCAGGGCAACACAACTCCTCCTTCATGGATCGCTTCCTGCAATCCTCCAGAGTGTTACCCATGTGCCCGGTTTATCTGTTACCTATCTTCCCGGTCTGTACCTCTCTCTAATCTCCCCCAGAGGGGAGAGGCCGGAAGGGAGGGGAGAAGACCCCGCCCGCACCCCTGGGCAACCACGAGGGTTGCCCCTACATGGATGATCGGCCGGCGGCGTCGCCGGTTACGCAAAGGCCTCCAAGGTCTCTAGAGAGGGAGGCTGCCGCGCGCTATGAATCCAGGCGTTCGACCTCGCGGACGGCTTGGCCGAAGTCGCCGGGGATCTCTTCACGTCCGACATCCTAGCCAAGTAGCAAAGGTCTACGGCTGCCGCGCGGCGAGCCGCGCAGCCCTGTCCCGAATGTCTTGGGGCACTCTTCCCGAGTCTCTGACTCTCGCTAGAGCATCCTTTGCCCGGCCGGCTTGGATGATGCTGCGGCTGTGGCTTGTGCGTGACTGACAGGCCTTCCAGGTGTACCCGCACTCTTGCCTTAGCCGTTCGGCTACCGCTTGGTTCGATAGTGGGCCCTTGAACAGGTCAAAGTAGGTGACGAAGCACTCCTTGCCCACTGACTGAAGAGCTCGTTCTAGCTGTCGGTCGTCCACGCCGCTGCCCTCATGGCTCTCTACACTACCGGCGTAGAGGCTACGAGTCGAGGCGTTCGACCTCGCGGACGGCCTGGCCGAAGTCGCCGGGGATGAGGCCGAGCGCCGAGGCGGGAAGCTGGTCGTAGATGTCCAGGTAGGCGGGGGTGAAGGCGGACTCGGTAAGCGTATCCACCATACCGGTCCGGATGTCGGACTCGGGGACCAGCACCGCCAGGCGGGCGAGGGCGACCACGAGCAGCGCTCCCAGGACGAAGCCGCCCACGGCTCCCAGCGCGCCGCCTCCCCAGCTATCGACCCAGCCGAGCTTGGCCTTGTCCAGCGTCGTCCGCATGAGATGCCCGGCGATCTGTACGAGGATGAAGACGACGGCCCCGATGATCCCGTAGGCCGCCACGGTGGCGATCGAGTCGCTGCCCACGCTGCCGGTGAGGGCGCCCGCCAGCGGCTCGCTCACCTGCGCGGCCACGATACCGGCGGCGAAGACTCCCAAGACGATGAGCAGCGACTTCAGCAGTCCCAGCTTCCATCCCACGAAGGCCAGGACGACGATCGCGACGGTGATGACGATGTCGAGCCAGTTCATGACGGTGTGAATCCTGGGAACGCGCCGAGCGCGGTCTCGGCCGTTTCGGCTTCCGTGGCAATAATCAGCAGGGTCTGGTCGCCCACCATGTGGATGGCGTGCATCGCGCCCCGGAGGATGCCGGACGCGGCGGCGGACTCTTCGGCGATGTCCCCGGCGCCAAGCCCGTAGAGCAGTTCGGTGTAGCCCTCGAAGAACTCGTCGGCGTCGGCCTCGGAGTCCCACGCGGCGAGCATGACGATGAGCTCGGCACCGTCCGGGCCGGCGTAGTAGGCGTAGCGGTCGCCGCCCCAGCCCTCCGCGGCCTGCTGCACCGCGCCCTCTTCGAGCGCCGTTTGCAGGAGGAGTATCACCCCGAACTCGCCGACGACGTCGTCATCCTTCGATTCCCAACCCTCGCCCAGCACGGCAGCAAGTTCCGGCAGCGACACCTCGACCGGGGCCTCCTCCGTGAAGTACTTGTCGGGGTGGAGGATCTGCTCCGTCGACTGAGGCGGGTTGCTGAAGGCGCGGTCGACCGCCTCCCAACCGCCGGAACGGAAGAGCGCGCCCACGAAGCGTGGGCCGGCAACATAGGGAAAGATGAGGGAGTCGCTGACCGCCGCGGGGACGTCGGACCTCTCCGGCAAGGAGTTCACGGTCCTCAGGATCTCGCTCCGCCTTGAAAGGAGATGGTCCTGGAAGTACACCTGCTGCACAAGCGACGCATCGCCTTCGATAAGCGACGTCAGCGCCGTGTCGGCGTCGGAATTGTCCTTGACCGCCTCCTCCAGCGCGTCGATGTCGTGCGTGCCGTACTGGAGCGCGTGGACGTATTCGTGGGCGTAGACGAGCTCCGCGTACGCGCCCAAACCGTCGCCGCTCTGGACCACCACGATTCTGTCCTTGCTCGGCTGGAAGAAGCCGACCACGGAGGCCTGGTACGACTCGGTGTAGGCATCGGCGAGGCTGTCCTCCGGCCCGATGAGGCCGAGCAGCTTCCAGACGCGCTCAGCCACCTCGGTCTCCTCACCGAAGGTCAAGAGACCCGCGATGATGTCGGCCAGGTCCTCTGGGGAGACGAACTCCCGAACAAGGTCGCCCGTTTCGGTCAGCCCGCGCTCCTCGCTGACGCGCCGCTCGATTTCGGCGATCACCTCCTCCAGGCCGGGCACGGGGGTCGCGGGCTCGGTGGGCGCGGGAGTAGGGGTTGGCGCGGGTGTGGCCGTTGGAACCGGCGTTGACGTCGGGGGAACGGGCGTTGGCGTCGGCGGGCGAGAGGTTGGAGTGGCGGTAGGGGCGGCCGTGGCCGTTGGGACGAGAGTCGGCGTCGGAGCGGGCGTGGCGGTCGGCGACAGCGCCACGGTCGGCGCGGGGGTGTGCGTCGGGGTCACGGGCGGCGTGGATGTGGGAGCGGGCGTCGGAGGCGGCAGTCGAGCATGCGCCGACCACGAGCGCGAGGACGACCAACGGGGCCGCCAGTCTCAGGAAGAACGGTCGTGAACGAGGCAAGCCGACTCCCTTCAAGACGACCGCGTAGGGCCTTCGCAACGCATGGGCCGCGCCGCCGGATCGCGGGGCATGGACACGCTCGCGCCGGCGCTGGCGCTCCTACCATTGTACGCCCCGGCTGCGTTTTCCGGCGCGTCATGGCTCGTGTAAGCTAGGCCTTCCCGGAGGCCGTCGATGGACTTCACCTTCACCGCCGAACAAGAGTCCTTTCGTCAAGAGATACGAGATTTCCTGGCCCAAGAGATGCCTCCAGACTGGTGCGGCCGCTCATTCGTGTGGCAGACGGAGGACGAATGGCGGGTCGCCCGCGGCTTCGACAAGAAGCTCGGTGAAAGGGGCTGGCTTACCCTCCCCTGGCCCAAGGAATACGGCGGCGGCGACCTCTCGCCGGTCGACCAACTCGTCTTTCAGGAAGAGATGGCCTACGCCCGCGCCCCCAACGGCGGCGGGTGGGCCCACGGGCCGGTCTTCGTCGGCCCCACCGTCATTCACTACGGGAGCGAGGAGCAGAAGCGGCGTTTTCTTCCCCCCATCTCCACGGGCGAGGAGATCTGGTGCCAGGGCTTCTCAGAGCCGGTGGCGGGCTCCGACCTCGCCGGCCTCGAGACCAGCGCCATCGCCGACGGGGACGAGTACGTCATCAACGGCATGAAGCACCTCGTGGGCCAGGGGCAGCGGGCAGAGTGGTGCATCCTCGCCGCCCGCACCGACCCCGACGCGCCGAAGCACAAGGGCGTTAGCCTGCTCATCATGGACATGCACCTGCCCGGCGTCGAGGTCGAGTTGATGCCCACCCTGCCGCGGCACGGCGCCCAGTCGCGGATCATCATGAAGGACGTGCGCGTCCCCAAGAATATGCTCGTCGGGGAGCGCGGCCGCGGCTTCTACCAGATGATGACCACGATGGATTACGAGCGGAACCGCATCGCCCACGCCGTCGAAGCGAACCGGGTGCTCGACGACCTTTATGCCTACGCTACCGAGCACGGCATGCTCCGCGACCCCGTCGCCCGGCACCGGCTCGCCGACCGGAAGATCGAGGCGAAGGTGGCGATACTGCTGAACTACCGTGTCGCCTGGCTTCAGGGGCAAGGGCAGGTCCCCAACTTCGAAGCGTCCATCGGCAAAATGATGACGGAGGAGCTGCGGCAGCGCGTCGGCGTCACCGCCATGCAGACCCTCGGGCTCTTCTGCCAGCCGATTCTCAACGAGCCTCACGCGGCCCAAGGCGGAGACTTGAACGACTTCTTCCTGAGCACGGTGTCGTCGACGATCCTCGGCGGCTCCTCCGAGGTGCAGCGCAACATCATCGCCACGCGGGGGTTGGGTCTGCCCCGGTAGGCGCGGCGTCCCTTCTAGGACGCTTCGGCGAGATCATGCGGCTGGATGTTGTCGAGCTGCTCCGCCTCGGCGCGTTGGGCATGGTAGAGATCCCAACGGAGCTGCAGGTCCATCCAGAAGCCTGGGGAGGTGCCGAGGAACTTCGAGAGCCGCAAGGCGGTGCTGGGAGTGACCCCGCGCCTCCCACGGACGACTTCGTTGACGCGCTGGTAGGGAACACGGATCGCGCTTGCCAAAACGCGCTGGGTCATACCCAGTGGTAGGAGGAACTCCTCCTGCAGCATCTCGCCGGGATGTGTCGGCTCGCGATGGGTTGGAATGCGGATCATGCTTCCCCTCCCCTCCAATGATAGTCGGCCATTACGACGTCGGCTTGCCGCCTAGCCGCCGTCCACGGCGTTGCGGTGGACCTCGATGCGGGAGACGCGGCCGCGCCGGTCGACCTCGACGGCTACGACGTCGATTCGCCAGCGGTCGGCCCATTCGGGGTGGGCCTCGGCGTACTCATGGCCGAGGTCGATGAGTTTCTCGGCCTTGGCCTCGGTGATCGACTCCTCGGGGTTGCCGAAGCGGTCGCCCCGCTTGGTACGCACCTCGACAAGGGCAAGTACGCCGCCTTCCTCGGCCACGATGTCGATCTCGCCGGAGGGGAGGCGGGCGTTGACCTCGACGATGCGGTAGCCGGCTTTCTGCAGGTGGGTGCGGGCGTACCGCTCGCCGAAGGCGCCGAGGGCGATCCGGCCGTCGCTCATATGAGTTTCGGCTGGAGGAGCTGCGTTCGGAGTGGTTCGAAGCGCCGCCGGTGAATGTCGCAGGGCCCCCGCTCGCGGAGGCTGCGCAGGTGCTCCGCGGTGGCGTAGCCCTTGTTGCGGTCGAAGCCGTAGCCGGGGTATCGCTCGTGCATCTCCGCCATCAGACGGTCGCGGGCCACCTTGGCCACGATCGAGGCCGCGGCGATGGAGCCGCACAGGGCGTCGCCCCGGATGATCGACTTCACGGCAAGCCCCGGCTCGGTCAACTCGACGGCGTCGACGAGCAGCGCGTCGGGCCGCGGGGCGAGGCCGCCGACCGCCTGGCACATGGCGCGCCGGGTGGCGGCGACGATGCCCGCCTCGTCGATGTAGGCCGGGGAACAGAGGCCGACGCTCCACGCCAATGCAGTCTCCGTGATGACTTCGTAGACGGCCTCGCGCTGCGCCGCGGTGAGCTTCTTGCTGTCGTTCAGCAGATCGCGGGGGTCGGCGTTCTTCTTGCGGGTCAGGCGCCGGCGGCGGCGCTTGAGCCAGTCGAAGGGGAGGATCACCGCGCCGGCCATGACGGGCCCGGCGAGCGGGCCGCGGCCCACCTCGTCGACGCCGGCCACGAGTGTCAGGCCCTCGGCGTGAAGGCGGAGCTCTTCCTGGAAGCCGGGGCGTGTTGGGCGCTTGGAGCGCGGAGCGGGCTTCCTCCCGTTTGCCGTTTTCGCGCCGCCCTTCACGGTCTGGGGCTCAAGCCGGGGAACTCAGCGCCGCCCGGCCCTTGGTATCCCGCGTAGAGGCCCTTGACGTACCCCATCTGGCCCGTGTGCTGGTTCAGTTCGGTGAGGACCTGCACGAACACGTCGCTCAACGCCATCGGCCTGCCGAAGAGGGAATCGCGAACCTCGTCGAGCATGCCGGGCCGCAGCGCGGCGAGCATGGCGCGGGTGTCGGCGCGGACCGCCGCGTAGTAGCCATGAAGCAAGTCCAAGCTCGGCGTTGGGAAGGAGTCGAGGTCGGACGGCGGCATCCCCGCGCCGCTGCCACCATCGCTGGGCATCCCCATCGCCACCGCCCACTCCCGTTCCCACTGATCATCGACGGACGTTGCGAAACCGGAACCCCGCAATTCGCGCCCGAGCAGGAGGCTCGTCCACCGGTCTTCGACGCGGCCCACGTGCCACGCCAACCAGCCGATCGAGTTGCACTCCGGTGACGGCCTCCACGCGAGGGCCTCGTCGGAAAGGCCTTCGAGCGTCTTATCGGTCGCCGACCAGACGCGCTCGTACTGCTTGGTCAGGAGTTCGTTGAGCTCCATCGCGTGCGGGCCTCCTCGGCTCAGCTCGAAAGCGAGAGCGGCCCCATGTAGTCGGGCCGCAGCAGTCCGCGTTGCAGGCCCTTCAGGTAGGAGATTTGGCCCGCGTGCTGGTTCAGTTCCCAGGCGAGCTGCGCCAGGATTTCGGCGGTGCCCACGGTGCCGCCCCAGGGAGCGCGGTGCTCCGCGTCGTCGGCGTCGGGGTCCCACGAGGCGAGGAAGTCGAGTGTACCGCCGCGCACGGCGTCGAAGTAGTCGCGCAGGAGCGCGAGCGAGGGCACGGCGAAGTCTCGTATCTGGTCCTCGCGGTAGTCGAAGCCCATGTCGCGCTGGTCTTCGGGCATGCCGAAGCGAACGGCCCAGCCGGCGCGGACCCAGAGGTGCTTCTCGCGCTGGATGACGCGCTGGACCCAGCCGTCCTCGACGCGGGTCAGGTGCCACAGGAGGAAGCCGATGGGGTTGGCCGCCGGCGCGGGGCGCCATGCGACCTCGTCCTGGGTCAGGTCGCCGATGACTTCGGCGAGGTCGTCGCGGTGCAACTCGAAGACCTTGATCACGAACGTTTGAAGATTCACGCGGGACTCCCCTCCGCGACGGCGCGGGCCGCCTTGCGTATCACGCCGCCGCCGATGACCTCGCCGTCCCGGTAGAGGACGAGCGCCTGCCCCGGCGTCACCGCGCGCTGCCGCTCGGCGAACTCGACCCGTGCCGCGCCCGGCTCGGGGCCGGGATAGACGATGACCTCGCTCTCGGCGGCCTTGTAGCGGTGCTTCGCCGTGGCGGCGAACGGTGCGTCCGGCACGCGTCCGGCGACGTAGGTCACTCCCTCGATCGACGCCGCCGAGGCGTAGACGTCGTGCTTGCCGCCGATCACGACGGTGCTGGTGTCCGCGTCGATCTCGACGACGTAGCGCGGCTCTGGGCCGAGCGCCCCGAGGTTGCGGCGCTGGCCGACGGTGAAGAACTCGTGGCCCTTGTGCTCCCCGAGCGGGCGGCCGTCGAGATCGACGAACCGCCCCGGTGACGCTCCGGCGTGCTTGGCGACGAAGGACCGGTAGTCGCCGTTGGGAATGAAGCAGATGTCCTGGCTATCGGCCTTGTCGGCGTTGGGCAGGCCGGCGCGGCGCGCCATCTCCCGGATGTCGTCCTTGGGAAACTCGCCGCAGGGGAAGCGCAGACGGGCCAGCGACTCCTGGTCGAGGCCGTAGAGCACGTACGACTGGTCCTTGGAGGCGTCCACCGCCTTGAGTAACGAGAAACCTTCGTCACTCCGGCGGATGCGGGCGTAGTGCCCCGTGGCCAGGAACTCCGCGCCGAGGGCGCGGGCCCGGTCGAGCAGGGGGCCGAACTTCACGCGGTCGTTGCAGGCGATGCAGGGGTGGGGTGTCCGGCCGCGCTTGTACTCGCCGAGGAAGTAGTCGATGACGCCGGTGCGGAACTCGCGCTCGAAGTTGACGACGTAGTGGGGGATGCCGATGGCCGCCGCGGCGTCCGCGGCGTCGTCGACGTCTTCGACGGAGCAGCAGCGCTTGTTGGCCCGGGCGGGGCCGTTCGCGCCGCCGGAGTCGCCGCCGCTCCACAGGCGCATGGTGACGCCGGTGACGTCGAACCCCTGCTCTTTTAGAAGCAGCGCGGCGACGGAGGAATCGACCCCGCCGCTCATCGCGGCGAGCACCTTGGGGCGGGACATTTCTGGGGGAACCTCGCGGAACAGAATAGCATAGCGAAAGAGCAGCGCCCTGCGGGCGCTCGCGCGCCTGACGGCGCGCGCCCTCTCTCAGTCTCCCCCATAGGGGGAGAGGCCGGAGGGGACGGGCGATTCGTGAATCGACCCTACAGGGGAGGGCGACCACAAGGGTCGCCCCTACACGGATGGCCCCCTGCTATCGCGAGGGTCGCCGGGGGGGGGGGCGAAGGGAGCTTTTGAGCGGGGGCGGCGGCGCGCTACAATTGCACCAGCTTCGCACCCGGAGGTCCCGCCTGGACGCCATCGAGTACGCCCGAGCCGCCGTCGCCGCCGCGGCGGACAAGCAGGCCGCGGACATTGTGCTCCTCGACGTCCGGGAGCTGGCCAACTTCGCCGACTTCTTCGTGATCTGCACGGCGGAGTCGCCGCCGCAGTTCGCCGCCATCACGAACGACGCCGAGCGCACGCTACGGTCGATGGGCCTGAGACGGCATCACCGCGAGGGCGAGAACGACTCGGGCTGGGTGCTGATCGACTTCGGCGACGTGATCTTGCACGTCTTCACGCCGGATAGACGAACGCACTACGACCTCGAATCGGCGTGGTCGGCGGCGCCGAGGCTGGCGCGGGTACCCTAGCGGCTACTCGATGATCCAGGCGTCGGGGGCGCGGGTATAGGCGAGCAACTCGTCGGCGGTGAAGAAGTTGGCGAGCTCCCGGGCCGCCGATTCGGGGCCGTCGGAGCCATGGACGAGGTTGCGCCCGACGTCGATCCCGAAGTCGCCGCGGATGCTGCCCGGGGGCGACTGCGCGGGGTCCGTCCTGCCCATGGTCTTGCGGGTGATCTCGATGGCACGGGGGCCTTCAAGCGCCATCGCCACGATGGGCCCGGATGTGATGAATTCGATCAGGCCGGGGAAGAAGGGCTTGCCGTCGTGCTCGGCGTAGTGGGTGCGGGCGAGCGCGTCGCTGACCTTCATCAGTTTCATGGCGGCGATGCGGAGGCCGGTTTTCTCCAGCCGGGCCACGATCTCGCCGACTAAGCCGCGCTGCACGGCGTCGGGCTTCAGTAACACCAGGGTGCGTTCGCTCAACGGGGCCTCCAATCGGTCGCTACAGGATGACGGCTATTCTTGTGATTTTGGACCGCGCCGCGCAGCCTTGGCGGGGTTGGGGGTCGAGATGGCGGGGGGCCGCGCGTAGATCGGGGCCGCGCTGGCGTCGCCGATCTCCTCACCGACCTGCAAGCGCTCCCAGCCCAGCACGCAGAGAACGGAGGGCCGCCGCCACCCCTCGGCAGGGCCGGGGAACCGCGCCCGTTCACCAAGCGCTTCGGCGAGTTGCTCTCGAATTGCAGCCAGATGCTGGCCGCAGAACAACGTCGCCTCGGTGGTTTCCGCGATCAACGCGTCGGGTGTCAGCAGCGCCGGAGGCGCGGCCTCGGCCACACCGTCATCGGTGGTCACGAAGTTCCCCACGGAGAGCTCGCCGCGGCCGGCGTCCATGATGGGGCGGATGGGGAGTCCGCGCCCGGCGAAGGGGGCGGCTTCGATCCACATGGTGCCCACGCCTACGAGCGTGGCGCCCGAGCCCAGAGCGATACCTTTGGCTGCGCTAATGCCCACCCGGACGGCGGTGAAGCCGCCGGGGCCGGTGGCGACGAAGATGGCCTCAAGGTCGGAGACCGACACCTCATTCCTTTCGAGCAAGGCCGCGACCCCCGGCATAAGCTCGACGGTGTGGTTGCGGCCCGCGTTCCAGATGCGCTCCTCGACCATCACCCCTCGCTTCGATAGGGCGATGCCGGCGACCTCCGTCGACGTGTCGATGGCGAGTTCCATGGCTAGCCGGCCCTCCTCACAGGGGTTGGTTCGACGGCGGCGAGCAGTGCCTCGTGCCGCTCGCCCTCCGCCTCGAAGACAAGCGTCCGCTCATCGCCGCCGAGGTCGGTCAACTCGACGGTCATGCAATCAGGGGGGTAGACACCGGAGGCCCGGTCGGCCCACTCGACGACGCCAACGAGGTCGCCCGCGCCGAACTCGTCGAGGCCCAGGTCACGGGTGTCCTCGGCCCCGTCAATGCGATAGAGATCGACGTGGCGCATACGCAGGCGGCCGGTGTACTCGGCGGCGAGCACGAACGTGGGGCTGTGGACGTAGCCCTCGACGCCGAGGCCGCGGGCGAGCCCCTGGGCGAAGCAGGTCTTGCCGGCGCCCAAGTCGCCGACCAGGAGGACGACCTCACCGCCGCGGCACCGCGCACCGACAGCTTCGGCGACGGCCTGCGTCGCGGCGGCCGACTGGGTCATGACATCCTTCCGAAGCATCACGTTGCGATTATAGAGGCTTCTCGGCCCAACGAGTAACCGGTGTGCGTCTCCTTGACACCCCTAAGCCCGCTTCTATACTAGGCGCGGCACTCAACGGAAAAGGAAGGCCCCGCCCATGTCTGGGAACGCCATCGTCGAAGCCGCCCGCAAAGAGGGGCGCACCCTGCTCACCGAAGTCGAGGCGAAGCAGGTGCTGAAGGATGCGGGCCTCGACGTGACTGACACGCGCCTGGCGAGGGACAAGGCGGAGGCAGTGGCGCTCGCCGGGCAGCTTGGCTATCCGGTCGTCCTAAAGATCGTGTCGCCCGACATCGTGCACAAGAGCGACGTGGGCGGCGTGAAGCTGGGACTCGCCGACGCGGACGCGGTGGGCGCGGCCTACGACGAGATCGTCGCCGCGGCCAAAGCGGCCGTTCCCTCGGCCAACGTCCATGGCGTTTCCGTGCAGGCGATGGCCGCACCCGGGACTGAGATCATCCTCGGCATGTCCAAGGACCCGCAGTTCGGCCCCGTGCTCATGTTCGGGCTCGGGGGCGTGCTCGTCGAGGTGCTGAAGGACGTAGCCTTCCGCATCGTGCCGCTCACCGAGCGCGACGCGAAGCAGATGGTGCGCGAGATCAAGGGGTTCCCCGTGCTCGAAGGCTACCGGGGCCAGGACCCGGCCGATCTCGCCGGGATCGAGTCGGCGCTTCTGAAGCTGTCCGAGTACGTCGAGGAGCACGAGGAGATCAAGGAGCTCGACCTGAACCCGGTCTTCGCCTACAAGGACGGCCTCGCCGCCGTCGACGCCCGCATCGTCCTCGAAGACGCCTAGGTCCACCTCCCGGCCCGGCTCCCCGCGGCACGACCGTCATGCCCATCGACCGCCAGCGCTTCGACCGCTTCTTCAACCCCAAGACCGTGGTGGTCGTCGGCGCGAAGAAGGCGACGAACTACAGCTGGCTGCGGAACATGCTGACGGTGAAGGGGAAGCTGTACTCGGTGCAGTTGGACGAAAACGAGATCCCAGGCATCCAGGACCTCGGCGTCACCAACTACAAGAGCATGGCGGAGATTCCGGAGCCGATCGACTACGTGCTCGTGGCGGTGCCGCGGAACGTGACGCCGATCATCTTGGCGGACGCGATCAAGGCGAACGCGGGCGGGGTCGCGATGTTCACCTCCGGCTTCGCGGAGACGGATGACGACGGCCGCGCGCTCCAAGAGCGCGTGCGCGGGATGGCGCTCGAGGCGGGCATGCCGCTCATCGGCCCCAACTGCATGGGCATCTTCAACCCCGTAGCCGGCGTCCGCCAGAACGACGACCAGTACCACGGGGAGAGCGGCCCCGTCGGGTTCATCGGCCAGAGCGGGACGCATACAGTCTACACGTCGACGACGCTCAACGTGGTGCACGGCATCAAGCTCGCAAAGTCGGTCAGCTTCGGGAATGCCGCGGTGCTGGAAGCGGCGGACTACCTCGACTATTTCGCCGACGACCCCGCGATCGAGATCATCGGGATGTACATCGAGGGGGTGAAGGACGGGCGGCGCTTCGTGCGCTCGCTGCGAGAGGCCGCGGCGAAGAAGCCGGTGCTGATCTGGAAGGGCGGGCAGACGGAGCAGGGAGCACGGGCCGCGGCGTCGCACACGGCGTCGCTGGCGGCGCCGCAGGCCATCTGGGACACCATGATCAAACAGGCGGGCGCGATCCGGGTGGACAGCCTCGACGAGCTGGTCGACACCACCGCCGCCCTGGTTCGGCTGGGGGAAGTCCAGGGCGACAACGGCGGGCTGATGTGCATGACCGGCGGCGAGTCCGTCGTCATCACCGACGCGTTCGGGAAGCAGGGGCTCAACGTCCCCCGGCTCACGCAGAAGAGCTACGACGAGTTCGCCACGTTCTTCAACGTGATCGGCGGCAGCTATCAGAACCCACTGGACATCTCATACAACTTCGGCTCGCCCGACGGCTTGCGACGGCTGCTGCGGATCATGAACGACGACGACAACGTCGACTTCGTGGGGCTGGAGATGTTCGTGTCGACGATGCGGATGACCTCCGAGAAGAAGAACGAGACCTTCCACGAGGCCATCGCGGAGCACGCCGCCGCGCCGTCGTCGAAGCCCTTCTTCACGCTGGTGACGGCGACTTCGGCAGAGCGGGAGGCGGTCGACCTTCGCCAGCAACTGACCGAGAAGGGCATCCTGGCCTTCCCATCGTTCCAGCGCGCCGCCGTGGCGTATCGGAAGGTGCTGGACTACTGGCAGGGCAAGCGGGCCGCCTGAAGCGACGCTAGCTCCCCTTGAACACCGGGGCGCGACGCTCCAGGAACGCCCGCTTCGCCTCGACCGCGTCGTCGGTCTTGCGCAGGATGGCGGTGCGGGTCTGCTCGAAGCGGTAGCCGTTCTTAAGGTCCATCCACTCGATCATGTTCAGGCCCTCTTTGGCGAGCCTGACGCCCATCGGCATCTTCGCGGCGATGATGCGCGCCTCTTCCATCGCGGCGTCCATGAGCTGGTCGGAGGGCACGACCTTGTGCACCGCGCCGAGGCGGTAGGCCTCGGCGGCGGGGAGGCGGTCGGCGGTGTAGTGCAAGCGGCGGGTGACACCCTGCGGGAAGAGCCGACCCAGGTGGCGGGCGCCGCCCATGAGGCCGACGTCGATCTCGGGAAGCGCGAAGTTGGCGTTCTCCGAGGCAATGAGGTAGTCGCAGGAGGCGGCGAGCGCGAGCCCGGCTCCCAGAGCCGGGCCGTTGATGGCCCCGATGACGGGGATGGGGCACTCGTAGATCGAGTTGAACGCCTCGCGGGCGCGACGCCCGTGGTCTTCGGGAAAGCGGGTGTCGCCGTCGAGGCGGGCCCGGATGTCGGCGCCGGCGCAGAAGGCCCGCTGCCCCGCTCCCGTGAAGATCGCCACCACCGCCTCGTCCTGCTCGTGCAGGCTGTCGAACGTCTCGTAGATCTGGACCTGCCCCTCGGCCGAGAGGGCGTTCACCGGCGGGTTGTCCAGGGTCACGATCGCGATGCGGTCCCGAATCTCAAGCTTCACGAGCGACACGGGCTGCCTCCTTGCGCACACGAGGGCGCCTACGAACGGGGTCGCGGACGATTATAGAAGCGGGGCGCGCGCGTCGACAATTCGGGCGGCTAGGGCTAGAGGCCGCGGCGGCTTGGGTCGAGCTCGTCGCGCAGCGCGTCGCCGAGCACGTTGACGCAAAAGACCGCCAGGGTGATGAATGCGCCGGGGAAGAAGGCGAGCCAGGGGTTTTCCGTCAAGGACTGGAGGCCCGCCAAGCTGAGCATGTTGCCCCAGGTAGGGTCGGGCGGCTCAACTCCGAGTCCCAGGAAGCTCAGGGCCGCCTCGGCAAGGATGTTGCCCCCCACCGCGATCGAGGCCATGACCAGGACCGGCGCGGCGATATTGGGCAGAACGTGCATGATGATGATCCTGGCGTCGCTACATCCGACCGCGCGGGCCGACTCGATGTACTGGTTTGCCATGACGGAGATGGTCGAGCCCCGGATTACGCGGGAGGCGGGCGGGGCGCCGATCACGCCGAGGACGATCACGACATTGAGCAGGCTCTTGCCGAGCAAGAAGACGGCCATGAGCAGCACAATCATGGTCGGCAGGCTCATGAACGCGTCGACGACTCTTTGAATTAGCATGTCCGTCGAGCCTCGGAAATAACCCGAGACCACGCCCACGAGCGTGGCAAAGAAGACGGTGATTGCCGCTCCGCCGAGGCCGACGATAATCGACACGCGTGTGCCGTAGACGATGCGGCTGAACACGTCGCGTCCGAATTGGTCGGTACCGAAGAGATGCGACCACGAAGGACCTTGCAGCCGCGCGGGGACATCGATCGCCAACGGGTCGTGCGTGGCTATCAAGGAAGCGAAGACCGCAAGCACTACCAAGACTACAAGGGAGCCCGCGCCGACGGCGCCCAGCGGCTTCCTCCGGGAGAAAATAGCCAACTGTTCTCCCCAGCGGGAAAGCAGGCCACGCCCTCCATGCAGCGCCGATGCCGTTTGCTGCGCCATTCCTAGCCCAACCGAATCCTGGGGTCGAGGACGCCGTAGGTGATGTCGATGAGCAGGTTGATGGCGAGCACGAAGGCCGCAAGGAAGACGGTCACGCCCTGCACAACCTGAAAGTCCTTGAACAGGACGGCGTCGAACATCATCGCGCCGACGCCCGGGATACTGAAGATGGTCTCGATCACGACCGACCCCCCGACGAGCCACCCCGCCTGCGCGCCGATGATCGTGATGATCGGGATCAAGACGTTTCTCAGGGCATGCCTGACGAGGATCTGGGCCTCGCGCAGCCCCTTGGCGCGGGCGGTGCGGATGTAGTCGGACGTGAGCACCTCCAACATCATGGCGCGGGTCATGCGCAGCGTGATGCCGACCAGATAGAAGCCCAAGAGGATGCCGGGGAGGAGGAAGAAGGTGAAGTGCGACCAGGGGTCGATGCCCCAAGGAATGAAGCGGAGGGGCGGGCCGATCCCCCAGAGGTTGGCGGGCACGGTAATCGCCAGAATCGCCAGCCAGAAGCTGGGGATCGATAGGGCGAGCACCGCGGCTCCACGGAAGGTGTAGTCGGGCGGACGGTCGGCCTTGACGGCCGAAAGGATGCCGATGGGTATGCCCACAACCAAGGCGGTGAGGATCGCGAGCGCGGCCAGTTTCAGGGTGTTGGGCAGCCGATTCCGGATCTCGCTGCCCACCCGGAACTCATGGAGGTCGGACTTGCCGAGGTCGCCGCGGACGAAGTCCGAAATCCAGAAGCCGTACTGCACCGGCAGGGAGCGGTGGAGGTTGAGCTCGCGGCGGAGCTCTTCGGCCTGTGAAGGCGATATCTCCCTGGTGAGGGCGATGACCTCCGGCTCGCCGGGGCTGAGCCGCATGAAGGCGAAGACGATGATCGTAACCAGCAGAAAGACCGGTATCGCGATCAGCAGTCGTCTGGCTATGTAGCGCCCCATGCTCACAAGAGAAGGGGAGGCCGCTTCCTTGGAAGAACAGCCTCCCCTTCAGTCCCTTTCGCTTTCTTACTACTGGTTCAGCCAGACGTCCTGGAACTGCGTGGCCCGGAAGTTGAAGGCTTCGGGCGGAGCGTGCCAGTCCATCACGTAGTCGAACGCCACGTAGAACCAGGTGTAGGACACCGTCATCGCCACGGGCATGATGTCGATGATCCGCTGCTGGATCTGGTCGAGCAGGGCGCGCCGCTCGTTCTCATCGAGCAAGGTCCGCTGCCGATCGATCATGGCGTCGAGATCAGGGTCATTGAGCAGGGACTGGTTCCTGGGGGCGTCGCTGCGGTAGTGCCGGTACAGCGCCGCGTCGGGGGTGTTCGACCCGGACTGCATGAAGACGGCGTCCGCGGCGTTGTCCCTGACGTAGCTGGCGAAGCGGTAGTTGTACGAGCTGTCCCGGACGATGTCGATCTCGACCCCGAGGTCCGCTTCGAGCTGGGCCTCGATGACGGCCAAGGGCGGATCGTAATACCTCGGGTCGGTGTGGATGGTGAAGCTGAACCCATCGGGGACGCCAGCCTCCGCCATCAGCGCCTTCGCCTGGGCGATCTCGCCGCGTTTGTCGATGGCGTTGCCGGGGAGCGTCCAGATCTTGTCGAGACCCCAGGTCAGGCCACCGGCATTGCCGAGGGGGCCCAGCGGAGCGGCCGCACTGTTGTAGACCGCGTCGGTGATCGCGCCTCTATTGATGGCGAGGTTGATCGCCTGGCGGAGCCGGATATCGTCGAACGGCGGCTGGGTGATGTTCATCCAGAGGCCCGCCGTGCCCCAGTTGTGGCCTTCGGTCGACGACGTATTCACGTTGTCGCGCGCCAGGTAGAACGTGACGTGGTTCGGATTCTGCAGCGCGGCCCAGTCCAACTGGCCGGTGCGCAGCAATGAGTTCCTAATCTCGGAATTGTCGTTCTGGAGGTAGGTCACGGCGTCGACGTAGGGGCGCCCTTCGATCCAGTAGCCGGGATTGCGCTCGAACCGGAGCTCGCCGCCCGTGGTCTGGAGCACTCTCGCCAGGAACGGCCCGGTGCCGATGATGCTCGAGGCGTCGCCGTAGCTGCCATCGATGGCTGCTTCAGGGGCCAGGACGACGGTCTGCTCGTGGGCGATGTTGCGGAGGATCTCCGCGTCGGACGAGGACATGGTGATCTGGACCGTGTCGTTGTCGATGGCTTCAACGCCCGTTACGAAGGGGAAGTTGTTGCGAATCCGCGCCTGCGGGTCGTCGCGGTCCGGGTCCATGATCCGGTCGAGGCTGTACACGACGTCCCCGATTGTCATCGCCCGTCCGTTCACCGGGGCCTCGTTCTGGAAGTTGACGCCGGAGCGAATGTCGAAGGTCAGCGTGTCGCCGGCGCTGGAGATGGTCCACTCGGTGGCGAGGTCGCCGACGATCGGACCGGAGGCTCCTTCCTGGCGGAGGAGCTTGTTGAAGACCATGGCCGAGACATCGCGGATGCCGGAGTTCAGGGTGTTCCGGTGCGGGTCGAGGCCCCGGTTGTTCGATCCGGCCACGCGGAGCGTTCCGCCTTGCACCGGCTCGGGCCCCGACGGCGTCGGGACGGCGGTGGGGAGTTGGAACGGGGTCGCCGTCGGTGGAAGGGTGATCGGCGTCGGCGTGTCGGGGATGGTCACCGGCGTCGGCGTGTTCGGGATGGTCTGCGGCGTCGGCGTGTCCGGGATGGTCTGCGGCGTCGGCGTATCGGGGATGGTCTGCGGCGTCGGGGTGTTGGGAATGGTCACCGCCGTCGGCGTATCGGGGATGTCAACGGGATCGGCTTCGCCTCCGCAGGACGCCACGACGAGCGCGACCGTCATCAGTCCGGTAATGGCTAGGAGAAGCTTGCGGATTCTCATTCGGATTCCTCCCTCACGTTGAATGCCGCGTACCCACAACTCCGCTATGCATACGTCACAAATATATCGGGCAGCGAAGGATGCCGGAGTCTAGCACAAAAGACGACGCGGCTACAAACCAGAGACGGAGGGGCTATTGCTTGCCCTTCGGCGGGAGGCGCGTGTATCCCGTTGGGGGATGGCGGCGGAAACCGGCCTTGATGGCGCTCCAGTCGGCGTTGGAGAGCGTGGAGCGCTCGTGCCCCTTCAGCCCGGCGCCGGGGACGGTATCTCCGCCGCCACCGTCCGGGGGCGGGACTTCGACCGTGTGGCCGCAGTTCGGGCATGCTATCTCTCGCATCCGCGCTCCCCTGGGCCTGTCTTAACCGGACTCGAGCCCCTCACGAATGTATAGGTTGAAGGCGTGGAGGCCCCGCTCCTGCGGCGCGTAGACGCTGTTGGCGTGCGCTGGGTTGGTCAGCCCGCGCTGCGCCAGGATGCAGACTCCGAAGTCTTGCTGATTGACCACGTCCCACATTTCCACCGCGTCCGTTGGATCGAAGTCGGGCATGGCCATTGTCTCCGCGTCGAAAAGCCACTCATAGACCATGTGCGTGGATGTCGGCCCCGTAGGCATGATGCGTTGGGCATGTACGTAGTCGGGGTGGAAGCTGAGCAGCAGATTCGGCCAGATCAGGTGCCCAGAAATGATCTTGCGCTCGATCTCGCTTAGCTGCTGGAACTGGGGCCGATTCGACCGCCCCGACCACGTCAGCGTCTCGAAGCCTTCGGCCATCTCCGAGCCGCCGGGGTGGGCGGCGCGGTCGTACTCCTTGGGCAGGAAGGGGATAGCGCCTCCCTGCTTCATCCGCGGCTGGGTCTCGCACCACTCGGGGTGGACGCCGGGGCAGTGGTAGCACTCGGAGAAGTTCTCGACGATGAGCTTCCAGTTGCACTCGATGTCGTACTCGATGCGGGCCGCGACTTCAAGCTCGCCGGTTTGGTAGTTCCTGAAGAGGTCGGCGGCGCGGCCGAACGATGGGTCGAAGCGCAGGCCGGGCGGGTCGGGGCCGAGATGGACGTAGAGGAAGCCCTCCCATTCTTCGAGCGCGAGCTTATAGAGTCCGAAGTCGGCCTTCTCGAAGTTCTCCGCGGGCAGGATGTGGGGCGTGGCGATCAACTTGCCGTCGAGGCCGTACGTCCATGCGTGATAGGGACAGACGATGACACCGTCGAAGGCGCCGCGCCGGGCCGAGCACAGGGCAGTGCCCCGGTGCCGGCAGGTGTTGTAGAAGGCGTGCAGGCGCATCTCGCGGTCGCGCGTTACGAAGATGCTCCGGCCGGCGACGTCTATCGCCGTGTACTCGCCGGGATCCGCGACCTCGCTCGACCGGCCGACGCACACCCACCGGTTGTGGAAGAAGACGGCCATCTCACGCTCGTGGAGCGCGGGGTCGAAGTAATGGGCGCTGGGAAGGGCGGCCTCGATCTTGTCGAGCTTGCCGTAACGGTCCATCTTGCGGCCCTGGACATTACCTAACTTACTAATGCATGCTGGTGGGCGGCCATCATAGCAACGTTGTCTCCTGCACGCCATGATCTTCGGCCTCACCCAAGAACAGCACGACCTGGCCGCGGCGGTGCGCCGCCTCGCGGAGGAACGGCTCGCGCCGCGCGCCGCGGTCTACGACCGGGACGCGAGCCACCCCCGGGAAAACTGGCGCGACCTCTGGGAGCAGGGGCTGCTGGCCACGGGCGTGCCCAAGGCCTACGGCGGCATGGAGCTCGACCCCCTCAGCTACGCGCTGGTCTTGGAAGAGGTCGCCAAGGCCTGCGCCAACACGGCGATGACGGTGCACATGCACTCCATGGTCACGCGCCTGATTGCGGCCATCGGCAGCGCCGAACAGAAGGAGCGCTACTTCCGCGCCGTAGTCGAAGGCGGGGAGCTGTTCGGCAGCTGGGGCAGCGAGCCCGGCGTGAGCATCTCCAGCGGCGGGTTCAGGACGACCCTAGAAGGCTCCGGTGAAGGCTACGTGCTGAACGGAAGCAAGTACTTCTGCACCATCGGCGGGGCCGCGGCCTACGCGATGGTCTGGTGCACCTGGAAGGGTGACGACGGCTCGCCCCCCGGCATGACCTGGGCCGTCGTCCCCACCGGCCACGCCGGGGTCGACATACACGGCGATTGGGACCCGCTGGGCCTCCGCGGCACTGTGAGCCCGGCGGCCGACTTCCGCGACTGCCGTGTGGAGGCCCATTGGGTGCTGGGCAAGCCGGGCGACACGGCCATCTTCGGCATGGGGGTCCTGGAGCTGTTCACGCTGGGATGGGCGGCCATCTACCTCGGTATCGGCGCTGGGGCTTTCGAGTTCCTTTGCGACTACGCGAAGCGGGAGGGCCCCGACGGGGGGCAGGCGCGGGCGCACGACGGCGACATGCAACGTGGCGTCGCCGAGATGGCGCTGGCGCTCGAAGGGCCACGTCTCATGGTGCACCGGGCGGCGTCCCTTTGGGGAGAGGCCGGCCCCGACGTGCGGCGGCGATGGACGTCCGAGGCGAAGCTGGCGTGCGGCGACGCCTCTCTGCAAGTGGCATCCCGCTGCATGGAGCTCGTGGGTGGGCGCGCCGCGCTCAAGGGCATGCCCCTGGAACGCGCCTACCGCGACATTCGTACCGCCACCATCATGCCGCCGCTCCCCGACGCACTCCTGGTGAGCATCGGCAAGGCACACCTCGGGCTGCCGCCCCGGTAGGCTAGTTCCGCAGCGGCCGGCCGGTGTCGAGGATCGACTGCATGCGGGCGCGGCTTTTCTCGTAGTGGCAGAGCTCGATCAGGGCGGCGCGTTCGAGCTCGAGGAAGTGCTCCTCGCTCTCCGTCGTGCCTGGCTCCGCGTCCCCGCCGGTGAGGATGAAGGCGAGGCGCTTGACGATCTCAAGGTCGTGCTCCGTTGCATGGCCCGCCGACACCATCGCCTCGGCCGCCTCGACCATCGTGGCGCGGGGGCCGGGGCCGAGGACGGGAATCCGGCGCGGGGCGGGCGGCGTGAAGCCGGACCCAGCAAGGCGGAGAGCCTCACGCTTGCCCTCGTACACGAGGTGGTCGGGGTTGGCCACGATGACGTCGTCCGGACGCAGGAAGCCGATACTCCGCGCCTCCAGCGCGCTGCCCGAGGTCTTCGAGAGCCCGATGGTCTGGAAGACGTCCATTGCCGCGGCGGCGGGGTCGCCTGGTCTGGAGGCCGTGGCCCGGGCGAGGAGCTCCATGCAGCCGCCCCCGCCGGGGACGAGTCCCGCGCCGACCTCGACGAGGCCCATGTAGGTCTCGATGGAGGCCGCGGCCCTGTGTCCTCCGAAAACGATCTCGGCGCCGCCGCCGAGGGTGGCCCCGAATGGGGCGACGACCACGGGAATGCTGAGGCGGCGAAGGGCAAGCAGGACGTATTGGAAGCGGCGGACCAGGTCGTCGATCCGGCTCCACTCGCCGGCGTTGGCCGGGTCGAGGATGAGCTTGACGTTCGCGCCGACGCAGAAGTTGGGCGTCACGTGGCTTCCGATGACAAGGGCTTGGAAGTCGCGAGGCGCGGTCTCGACCGCCGCTTCGAGCATGGCCACCATCTCGTAGCCAATGGCCTGATTGGGTGAATGGAGATCGAGGAGCGCGACGCCGTCGCCGAGGTCGTAGAGCGAGGCTCCCGGGTTGCCGGCGCGGCGCTTCCCCGCTTCTTCTAGCCCGACCGTCGAGACCGTCCGTTCGTCGGACGGCGCCGGAATGTAGGTCTCGGCGGCGGTCGCCTGGGAGAGTTGGCCGCCCTCGGAGCGGTAGAAGGTCCCGCCCTGTTCGGCGAGCCGCTCGACCCAGGCGGGAACGTCGATGCCCTCGGCCTTCATCCGCGGCACGGTCTCGCGGACGCCGAGCGCGTCCCACAATTGGAAGGGGCCGAGCTCCCAGCCGAAGCCCCAGTGCAGGCCGCGGTCGATGTTGATAATGTCCTCGGCGACCTCGCCGAGCTTCGAGGCGGCGTAGGGCAGCACTTGGGAGAAGACGCGCCAGGTGAAACGGCCCGCCCAGTCGTCGGCGTCGACCAAGGCGCGGAGGCGTTTCGCGAGGTTGGGCTCGGCCCGCGCCGCGTCCAGCGAGGGAGCCGTGGGGCGCGAGCGGGGGCGGTATTCCATCGAGGCGGGGTCGAGCGCCAGAATCTGGGTGCCGCCGTCCTGCCGAACGCGCTTGTAGAAGCCCTGCCCGCCCTTCTGGCCGCTCCAGCCGCGGTCCAGCATGTCGCGCACGTAGCCGGGGAACGTGTACGCCTCTTTCTCCCAGGGTTCGGAGACGAAGCCGACGGTGTTGTCGCAGACCTGGGCGAACACGTCGATCCCCACGACGTCGAGGAGGCGGAAGGTCGCGCTCGACGGCCGCCCGATGACGGGCCCGGTGGCCGCGTCGACGTCGTCGAAGGCGAGGCCCAACTCCTCCATCGCCCGCAGGGTCGTGGTGAGCGAGTAGGCGCCGATCCGGTTCGCGGTGAAGTTCGGCACGTCGTTGGCGATGACGACGCCCTTGCCGAGCACGGTCTCCGCAAACGAGCGCAGCGTATCCAGAACGCCGGGGTCCGTCTCCGGGGTCGGAATGATCTCTAACAGGTGCAGATAGCGCGGCGGGTTGAAGAAGTGGGTGCCGGCGAAGCGCCGGCGAACCTCGGGGCCGAGCGCCTCGGCGATGGCCGCGATGGGAATGCCCGAGGTGTTGGTCGTGGCGATCACGCTGGGCTTCAGATGACCGGCGACCTTGCGCCACAGGTCCTGCTTCACGTCGATGCGCTCGAAGACGGCCTCCACGACCCAGTCGGCCTCGTGGAGCCGGTCGAGGTGGTCCTCGATGTTGCCCGTCCTGATGCGGTCGAGGACAGCCTTCTCGTAGAGCGGGGAGGGGCTGAGGTCGAGCAGGCGGCGCTTCGCCGCCTCGGCGGGGGCGTTCCGGTCTTCCTCGCCGGGCAGGTCGAGGAGGTCGACGGGAATGTCGAAGCCGGCGGCCAGCGCCGCGATCTGCGCCCCCATCGTGCCCGCCCCCAGGACCGTGACACGGCGAATCTCCGGCGTGCCCACCGCCGACTCATCTGTTGAGGTCATGTTGACTCCTTGGGCCGCCTCGCCGCGCTACGACTCCTGCTCGAAGACGCCCTCGGCGAGCAGGGTAGCAAACTCTTCGTCGGTGTAGCCGAGGAGCTCGGTGGCGACGAAATGCGTATGCTCTCCGAGCAGGGGAGCGCGGCGGAGCTCGTGGGGCGTTCGCGAAAGCCGGAACGACGGCGCGTCGTAGGAACGGCGGCCCATCTCCGCGTGGTCCAAGCGCGCGAAGTGCTCGCGATGGGCGAGCTGCGGATCCTGGAAGAGGTCGTAGGCCGTCGCCGCGACCGCCGCCGGAACGCCGGCCGTCTGCAGCAGCCGCATCACCTCCTCGGCCTTCCGCGGGCGCGTCCACTCCTCGACTAATGCGTCGAGCGCTTCCGCGTTCGCGCGGCGGGCCGCCTTGGTCGCGAATCGGGCGTCGTCAGCCCAGGGGGGCCGTCCCATGACCTCGACGAGGGCGCGCCACTGCTCGTCGGTGTAGGCCGCAATGGCGCACCAGCGGTCGGCGGACTCGGGCGCGGCGGCGGGGTCGGCGGCGCAGGGGTAGACGCCGTGCGGCGCCGCCTCGGCCGAGCGGTTGCCCTCGGGGCTCGCGTTCCGGCCATTCACGAGAAAGTCCAGGATAACGGGGGCCACGAAGTTGACCGCCGCGTCGAACTGCGAGAGGTCGATGTACGCCCCGCGACCCGTGGCGCGGCGGCGGTCGAGCGAGGCCAGGAGCGCCGCCAGGCCGTACCAGACGCCGATCAGGTCGCCGTAGGCGTCGGCGATGTCGGTCGGCGGCAGATCGGGCCAGCCGTTGATCCTGTTGATGCCGCAGAGCGCGTGAAGGAGCGACGCATAGCCGGGCTGCGCGGCGTCCGGCCCGTCCTGGCCCTGGAAGGATGAGCTCAGCACGATTGCCTTGGGGTTGATCTTGGCGATGCCTTCGTAGCCCAAGCCCCAGCGCTCCATGACGCCGGGGGTGAAGTTCTCGATCACCACGTCGGCCCATTCCACGAGCCGGCGCGCCGCCGCCAGTCCGCGCGGGTCGTTGAGGTCGACGCCTAGGCTGAGCTTGCCGGCGTTGTGATTGGCGAAGTGGCCGCTGCTGTTGAAAGTGGGCTTGCCGGCGAAGGGGCCGCTCTGGCGAGTCCCATCGAGGCGCCCGCTGAACTCGACCTTGACTACGGTAGCGCCGAAGAGCGCCAGGTTCTTCCCGAGCGCCGGGCCGGCTACCAGCCAGGTGAAGTCGGCCACCCTGAGTCCTTCGAGCGCGGGGCCCAGGCTAAGCGAGGCTCCCGGTTGAGGCCCCGCCGGCGTTCTCGGCGGCTCCGACAGCACCTCGGCGGTGTGCTCGCCGACCCGTGGGGCGGGGTGGGTCACCGCCGCGAGCGGCGTCGTCGACCGTACCGGGGGCCGTGGGTACTTGATGGACTCGTCCTTCCCCGAGGGCGTCAGGTCGGCGAAGAGCTCGCGATGGGCAAGCTGCCGGTTCTCGACGACGCCGCGGGCGTCGTTCACCGGATAGAGCAGCAGCCGCCGCTCCAAAGCGCCTTCGACAAGCTCGGCGACGGTGTGACGGGCGAAGAAGGCGGCGAAGGCGGACTCCCAGACGTCGACCTGCTCTTGGGAGAGCTTGTAGAGGCTCATCTCCTCCCACGGCACGGCGCGCAGCTCATAGCTGAGGCCCTCCTCCGCCATCCATTCCACAAGGGGGACGTTCTTCCGGCCCCAGCCGGCGCCGACCCACCACACCCACGAGACGTAGCCGTCCTTGCACCGCCAGATCCAGTTGCGGTGAATCTTCAGGCCCGGCGTCGTCCCGCGCTTGCAGATGACGCCCCGGATGTCGTAGTACTGCTGCACCCAGTCGAGCGCGTTGGCGACCGCCTCCTGGACGGAGACGTCGACGTGCTGGCCGAGGCCGGTGCGCCTCCTGTGCTCATGCGCCACGAGCGCCCCGACGGCGGCCTGCGCCCCCGCCTGGTTGTAGGACTGTGGCTCACCGATGGTCACCGGAGGGCGGTCGGGCGGGCCGCACAGGTAGAGCAGCCCGCCGGTGGCGAGCGACACGAGGTCGCCGCCCGCGTAGTCCCGGTACGGCCCCGACGATCCGAAGGGCGTGATGGAGACCATGATCAGGTCGTCGTGGCCTCGGTTCAGTTCGGCGTATCCCAGCCCGATGCCGTCGAGATGGCCCGGCGGCGCGGAGTCGATCACGAAGTCCGCCCCCTCGATCAGGGCGCGGACGCGGTCCCGGTCGGCCGCTCGCTCCAGGTCGAGCACCACGCTACGCTTGTTGGCGTTGTAGGCCCAGAAGCTGAGTGAGTCGTCGGGGTGGCCGGTGTCGCGGTAGAAGGGCGCCACGGCCCGCGCCGGGTCGCCGCCCGGAGGCTCGACCTTGATCACGTCGGCGCCGAGGTCGCCAAGGATGCGGCCGCAGAGCGCGCCCTGTCGTCCGGTGAGGTCGATGACCCGGTAGGGGCTGAGGGGCAGGTCGTCGCGGTGCGCCGCCATGGGGCCCTACCGGGAGGGGAGTCCGAGGCCGCGGCTGGCGATGATGTTGCGCTGGATCTCCGACGTGCCCACGCCGATGGTCGAGGCCACGCTGATCAGATAGAGGCGCTCGGCCCGGCCCAACATGGGGGCGCGCTTCTCGCCCCGTTCGTACTGGCCTTCGAGGCCCAGCACCTGCATGCCCACGGCCGCGGCGCGCTGCTCCAAGTCGCTCATGTACAGCTTGGCGAGGGAGGCGTCGCGGCTCACCGGCAGCCCGGCCATCTGCTTGCCGACGATGGCGTAGCCCATGCTGCGCATCACCTGAAGATCGATAGCGACCTGGGCGATGCGCTTCTCCAGGCCCAGCTCCCGCAGCCGCTTGCGCAAGGCAGGCGAGGCCCGGATATGCGCCAGCAACTCCTCCAGAAAACGGCGCAGCGACACCGTCGCGGCGAGGTTTGAGCGCTCCGACTCCAGGCCGGCGATGGCCTGATACCATCCCCGGTCCTTCTCGCCGATGAGGCAGTCGCGGGGCACCCGCACGTTTTCGAGGAGGACTTCGCTGAAGTTGTGCGCGCCGACCGCCCGCCAGTCCCGCAGCATCGTCTCGATTGGGGACACGGTAATGCCTGGGAGGCGCATGTTGAGGAGGAAGGTGCTGATTCCCTTGTGTTTCGGTGCGTCTCGGTCGGTCCTGGTGAGGATCAACCCCCAGTCGGCGCGGTGGGCGTCGCTCGACCATATCTTGCGGCCGTTGAGGACGAAGGCGTCGCCGTCTTCCACCGCGGAGGTCTCGAGGGAGGCGAGGTCGGAGCCCGCGTTCGGCTCGCTGAAGAGCTGGCACCAGAGGGTGTCGCCGTTGGCGATGCCGGGGAGGTGGCGGGCCTTCTGCTCGTCCGTCCCGTGGGAGATCAGCGTCGGCCCGACGAGGCCGAGTCCCGCTCCGGCGGGCCGGGGGGCGCGGGCCAGGGACATCTCCTCGTTGAAGATCATCTGGCGGACGGGCGGCCAGCCCTGTCCGCCGTACTCCCGGGGCCAGGCGACGGCCAGCCATCCCTTCGCCCCGAGGACCTTCACGAAGCGGCGGCGCGCCGCCTCGGTGTCCTCATCGGACAGCGTCTGCTCGGCGTAGCCGGCGGGGACGTTTTGAGAAAGGAAGGCCCGAATCTCACCGCGGAACGCTTCGTCGTCCGGTGTGAAGGCGAAATCCACGGCTCCCCTCGATTGCCGCGGCGGGCTGCTTACTTGGAGAAGGTCTCGAAGATCGCCTTGCGGTAGTCCTCGTTCTTCTCCGAGTCGAGATGGAAGCCGGGGACCTCGACCATGATGCCGTCCACCAACGGTTCAAAGCTCTTCATCTTCTTGCTGACGCGGTCGACGTTGCCCACCACGGTGAAGGCGTCGATCATGTCGTCGGTGACGAGCTCCCAGATGGCCTCGCTGTGGCCGTGCTCGCGGAACCGCTTCTGTATCTCTTCGGTGATCTTGCCGAAGCCGTGCGCCTCCATCAGCGGCTGGTAGGTGCGGACCGTGCTGAAGAACGCGACCTCGCGGGCGGCGTCCATGCGCGCTTCTTTCTCGTCGCGGGAGATGATGACCACCAGCGGCACCATCAGCTCGATGTCCTTGCGCTCGCGCCCGGCCCGTTCGAGCCCCTTGGCCACGTTAGGGATGATCACTTCCTCGATCCAGAACGGCGACCAGATGATGTGGCCCAGCAGGCCGTCGGCGACCTGTCCCGCCAGCCGGGCCATGCCCGCCTGAACGCCCGCGAGGTAGACCGGTATCTTCTCGCGGACGGGCTTCATGGGGCGGGTCCAGCCCCGGATGTTGACCTGGACGTACTCGCCGTCGTACCGGATCGGCTCGTTCTTGCTCGCCTTCTCCATGATGAGCTGTACCGACTCGACGACCTCGCGCAGGTGCGGGACCGCTTTGCCGTAGGGCACGCCGTGCCATAGCTCGACGAGCCGCTGCACGCCGGTCCCAAGCCCGAGGTTGAAGCGCCCATTGGTGAGCACGTCCATGTCCAACGCGGTCAGCGCCGTCTCCAACGGACTACGGGTGAAGGCCAACGCGATGGACGTACCGAGCTCCAGCTTCGTGGTGGCGCCGGCGACCGCCGCCAGGGGAACGAACGGGGTGCCGTTGAGCTGCTCGGCCCACATGCCGTCCATGCCCGACGACTCCGCCATCTGGGCGCGTTCGATCAGCGTCTTCGCGTCGCCCGTGCCCATACCTGAGTAGAGACGCATCTGTCACCAGTCCTTTGCTTGCGCGGCCGCCCGGCGGGGCCGATAGCGGCTCATTTGCCGAATACGTCGAAGACGGCGTTCTCCCACGGCTCCCGCTCGGCGCGCCGCATGCCCTGCGTGGGGGTCTGCAGGATGATCCCATCGGCGAACTCGGCGTATTCCGCGACCTTGGCCTTCACTTCCTCGGCGTTGCCGATCACCACGAACGCCTCCGCCATCTCGTCGGTGACGATGGCGTTCGCCTTCGGCGTGAAGCCCTTCGCCTCCCGGAAGGTCTCGCGGATGCGCTTGGCCTCATCCTCGAAGCCGTGGAGGGCGAAGAAGGGAGCATAGGCCCGGACCGTTGCGTAGAACGCCGGCGTGCCGCGGGCGATCTCCAGCGCCTGTTCCCGGTCGTCCGAGATCAGCACGTCGATGTAGAGGTAAACGGCGAAGTCCTTGCGGTCGCGCCCGCTTCGCCGCAACCCTTCCTCGATGTTCGGCTGCATCACCTCTTTGATGTACTTGAGCGTGTAGACGGGGTGCGCGAGCAGCCCGTCGCCGACCTCCGCGGCGGTGCGGACCATGCCGGGGCCGACGGCGCCGAGGTAGATCGGTATCTTCTCCCGCACCGGCCGCCACGGCCGGATGTAGCCCGCGATGTTCACGTCGTGGTAGTCGCCCTTGGAGACGATGGGGCGCCCCTTGTGCGCGTTCTCCATGATCAGCCGGATGAGCTGCACCGTCTCCTTGATGTGCGGGATCGGCTTGCCGAACGTGACGTTGTGCCAGCTCTCGTTGATTCGCTTGAGGCTCGTGCTCAGGCCGAGGATGAAGCGTCCGTCGGTGAGCCGGTCGAGATCGAGGGCGGTGAGGGCGGTCGTCATCGGGCTTCGCACGAAGCCGTAGGCGACGGCGGTGCCGAGCTTGATCTTCTCGGTGAAGCCGGCGACGGCGGCGCAGTTCACGTACGGCGTGCCGGCCAACTCGCCGGCCCACAGGCCCTCGAAACCGGCCTCCTCGGCGCGCTTGGCGCGCTCGATCATGAGGGGCAGGCTCTTATCGTCCAAGCGAAGAGAGTAGTTGACCAAAGAGGGCTCCAACGGACGGGGCAGGGCAGTCAAAGGCGCGCGGCGGCCCTTGACTGTGCGGGGCTCTGAAGGATATATACTTGTCTTAGGTGTCGGGGGCGCATTATCGCAGCCCCCTTTTGACGTGTCAACGAAGGGCGGGCCCCCGCTCCGCCTTTCGCTCTGGGGTCGGAGGCCCCGAGCCAGACCATGACCACGGTGCTCGACCCCACCTCGGCAGGCCCCGGCGAAGAGAAGGGCCTCGCGCCGCGCCTGCCCTCGCTCAAAGGCACGCGGGGCGGATTTCGCCGCCAGTGGGCCAACTTCGACACCTTCGTGGGCCGCATCGAGGCCCGCATGAACGATGAGCACGAACTCAGCTCCGCCGCCTACGTAGGCGGGACGTTCACCGAGCGCAACGAGGAGCGGCGCGCCAAGTGGAAACACTTCCAGCAGCAGGTCGATTGGGCCGTCGTCGGGCTTGGGACGTGCTGGGGCACGGCCCCGTGGACCGTCTACGACGCCTCGGAGCTTGAAGCCCAGGGCGTCCCCACGGTCAGCGTCGTGACCGACGAGTTCGCGGGACTGGCCCGCGAGACGGCCGCCGCGGAGGGCCGGCCCGGCCTCAACATGGTGGTCGTGCCGCACTTCTTCGAGCGGCTCGACGAAACAGCCGTCATCAAGCTGGCCGACGACGCCTACCCCACCATCGTCGACTCGCTGACTGAGGTGAGCCCCGCATACATCCGTTACAACGCAGGCCCCGCGATGCCCGCGACTGGGGAGACGGTCTGCCCACCGTTCCCCCGACCCAGCAGCGCGTCGACGCCATGCTCGCCGCCGCCGGCCTCGACCCCGACGCGCATCTCGGCTTCGTCGGCCCCCGGCGGGGCAGGGCGACCGCCGCGAGCGCGGCGGTGAACGCGGTGATGGCGGGCTGCGCCCCGGAGCACTTTCCCATCGTGGCCGCGGCGGTCTCGGCCGTCGCCGACCCCGACTTCCAACTCGACCGCATCGGGCCGTGGACAGGCCCCGCGGCGCCGATGATCGTGGTCCACGGCCCCATCGCGAAGGACGCCGGCGTCCACGGCGGTTACGACGTCCTCGGCGGATCGGCGGCAGCCAATGCGGCCATCGGGCGCGCCGTCCGGCTCGTGCTGCGGAACATCGGCGGCAACGTGGCCGGCGACGTCACCAAGAGCCCCCACGGCCAACCGGCCCGCGCCGGGCTCTGCCTTGCCGAGAACATCGACGATCACCCTGGACGCCTGCCCACACCGAGGCCGGGCTCGACCCGGGGAGAACGCAGTCAGCGTCTACGCGGTCACCGGCACGGCGCCGATCTTCTACCGGGCGATCAAGGAGAGCGCCGACGACCTGCTCGACGTCATCACCGGCTGCCTTCGCTACGTGGAGGGCTACGCCAAGGCCTATCACCAAGACGGCGGTCTGCCGGTCCTGCTCCTCTGCCCGATGCACGCCCAGACCTTCGCCCGCGCCGGCATGGACCGCGCCGAGGTCCGGCGGCGTCTGTTCGAAGCCGTCGACTTCTCCGCCGTCTACGGCGAAGAGGCCCGCTTGAACGCGCCTACCTGTATCATGCCCGGGGAGGCGAACACCGAGCCGGGGCGGCTGTCCATCCTCGTGAGCGGCGGCCCGGCGGGGTTTCACTCTACGTTCTTGCCGACGGTGGTGGGCGTTCCGCCGGTGATCAAGCGGATTCCCCAGCCAGGTTGACCAAATCGAAAGATATCGAAGTGAGCGTTAAGCGCGCCTCAGAAGCAGGCGCTACACGGAGGCAATTGTGACCCAGGCAAAACAAGAGACCGCGGCGGCATCGGAGTGGAAGACGGACAGGAAGTTCAGTCCTGAGCAGGTCAAGGACGCGGTCGCGAACGTCCCGGTGTTCGAGCAGCAGCGTCGCTCGATCCCCGTGCTGTCGCGAATGATCGTGAACGTCGGGCGGCGCGTCGCCGAACAGCTCGGTGCGCCCGGGGCCGAGGTGGTCCGCAAATCCGGCGCCAAGCTCGGCAAGAACATGGGAGTCGACCTCTCGCCGGAGAAGATCGACCTCACCACCGCCGACGCCGCCGAACTGATCGAAGCCGTCGCCGGGACCACCGGCCTCGCCGCCCTCGAACCCCAGCACATGGAGCGCGCCTTCCAAGCGGTGGGAGGGCTCCTCATGGGCATCAGCTGCGAAGTGCTCGAGGCGTTCAAGGGCGAGAAGCCGCAGCACGTGGTGGAGCAGGCCTGGGAAGAGGTCGCCGCCGAGCGCATGTACTGGGACACCGTCGCCGACCAGTTCGCCTTCGATGAGATCGACGCGAAGACGGCCATCGGCATGCTGGCGGGCACCGACGCCTTCTTCGGCGTGCAGTACGACGTCGGCCTCATGACGGCCACGCGCGCCGAGCGCAACATCACCTTCTGCACGCCCGTGGCCATCGCGGGCAGGCTCGGCTACTCGCCGGAGACGGTACGCGCCTTCGGCGAGATCGTCGCGACCTCCGTCTGCATCCGCGGCGTCGAGTCGATGCTGCCTGGCCTGAAGGTGAAGTACCTCACCCGCATCCACTACGGCGACCCGAGCTGCGTCGAGATCGCCGACTACGACCCCGATGGCCCCAACAAGGGCCTGCCCGACCCCTTCTCCTTCCGCTCCTACGTCCTCAAGCCGTACCACAACCGTGTGTTCGGGGCCATTGCCAGCCTCAAGGGGCAGTTCCTCCGTCCCGAGTGGCAGCGGCTGAACACGATCGCGCTCTACGTCGACCTGCCGGAGGCGAGGAAGGAAGAAGCGATGGCCCGCGCCACGTCAGCCATCCCCGCGGCCTCCGAGTTCAGGAGCCCCGCCGAGATGAGCGAGGCGCTGGCCGAGGCCGACGGGCTCCGGTGGCTCGCCGCCCGCACCGCCCGCCACGACGGCGACGAGGCGAAAGCCTTCCGCGAGATGATCGGCTTCTGGGCCGCCGACTTCAAACAGGCCGTCGTCTCCCTCGATTTCCCCGACAAGTGGAAGAACACCAAGTCCGGCCGGATTCTGAAGCAGATCGCCGCCATCACCGACGACATGCTCGTCCAGGACCGCGCCACGAGGGACCGTCCCCAGGCGACGTTCGCCAGCGCCATGAAGCTTTACGATCTCGCCTACGAGCTGCATATCGCCATGGACGACCAGCTCGCGAAGCTCAGCGGCGGTGCGCCCCGCCCGGCCACGGCCAAGCAGGAATAGTGAGGCCCTGGCCATCGACGCTAAGGAACGCGCTCCCTAGGGGCGCGTTCTTGCGTCGGACGGCCCAACCGACGGAGTGAAAGAATGAGCCTCCAGCTAACCGAGTCGCAGTTACTCCTCCAGCGGACGGTGCGCGATTTCGCCGAGAAGGAGATCGCGCCTAAGGCGATGGAGCTTGACGAGCGCGAGGAGTTCCCCTTCGAGATTTTCGAAGGGCTGCGTGAGCTCGGCTTGACGGGCATCGGCATCGACCCCGAAGTCGGCGGGTCCGGGGGCGGGGTCACCGAAGGCATGGTAGCCATGGAGGAGATCTGCCGGGCCTATGCCGGCATCGGCACCATCCTCGCCGTCCAGTTCGGCCTCTGGGGACAGTTGGTCCAGCAGTTCGGCAACGACGAGCAGCGGCGTGCCTTTCTCTCGCCGCTCACCCAAGGCGACATGATCACGGCGTTCGCCCTCACCGAGCCCGACGCGGGGTCGGACGCCGCCGCCATTCAGACCACCGCCCGGCGCCAGGGTGACGAGTACGTCCTCAACGGCGCCAAGACCTTCATCACCTGCGGCGACGTGGCGACGCACCTGCTCGTGATCGCCACCATGGACCCGAGCCTGCGGCACAAGGGCATCACCTGTTTCGTCGTGCCCCAGAGCGCCGAGGGGCTGACGACTAACAAGCAGCGCGGGAAGCTCGGCGTCCGGGCCTCGACCACCGCGGAGGTGTCTGTTGGAAGACGTGCGCGTACCCGAGTTCAACCGCATCGGGGAAGAATGCGGCGGCTTCCCCATCATCATGGAGATTCTCGAGGCCTCGCGGATGAGCGTCGCGGCGCAGGCGCTGGGCATCGGCCAATGCGCCCTCGACGCGACGATGGCGTGGGTCCGGCAGCGTAAGACCTTCGGCGCGCCGCTGGCGAGCCATCAGGGAGTCCAGTTCACGCTTGGCCGACATGGGCGTCAAGCTCGAAGCGGCCCGGCTGCTCACCTACAACGCCGCCGCCCTCCGCGACGAGGGGCGGCCCTTCGGCAGACAGGCCTGCATGGCGAAGGTCTTCGCCGCCGAGGCAGCCATGTGGATCGCCACCAAGGCCGTGCAGCTGCACGGCGGCTACGGCTACTTCAAGGACGCCGTCGTTGAGCGTTGCTTCCGCGACGCCAAGATCACCGAGATCTACGAGGGAACGTCGGAAGTCCAGCGCATGATCATCGCCCGCAGGATGCTCGACGGCGACAAGTAGCCGGCGCGCGGGGTCCGCGACGTCAGGACGGGATGGCCGCGGCTTCCTCGCTCCGTGCCGGCACCGCTTCCGCCTGCTCCGCGACGTCGATCGCTTCCCGGATGTGGGGCAGCACCGTGCTCCAAGCGGCCGCGGCGGCCTTGTAGGCATCGAGCCCCTTGGGCGTGAGCGAACAGATCTTGCGTTCGCGGGCGCCCTGGTTCTCCATGTGCACCTCGACGTAGCCGCTGGCCACGAGCTCCTTTATGGCAGGGTAGATCATGGCATCCGTCGGATCGCAACAGCCCTGAGCGGCGTTCTTCACCGCCTCCTTCAGCCGATAGCCGTGCGACGGCTGCTCGTAGAGCGCCCGCAGCATGAAGAACCGCGAGAGGCTCCGCCGGATGAGCATGTCCCAATACTCGCTCGAACCCCAACTCATAAGCTGTGCCTAACCCTTCAGACGCAGGACGGCAAAGAAAAGCCCCCAGTCGCTCCCAGGGGCCTTCCGCCGTTCGGCGCCGTTGATCTCATGTCTGGCAACAGGAATTCGACTCGCCCCCGCTCGGAGCCATTTGCAGCGCTACCGGCTGGGCCGCCCGCTTCGGGGGAAGCAGCTCCTCTATCTCGTCTTCCAAGTCGTAGTTGACGTTGTAGACTTCCCACTCCACGCCGTCCGGGTCCTGCACCCAGAACTTGTCCTGGTTCGCGTGGCAACAGTCCACACCCATCTCCTCCCGCACGGGGAGGCCGCGCCCCTTGACGCGCCGGAGCTCGGCCTGCACCTCCTCGGTTGAGTCGAGTTGGATGCCGAGGTGGGGCGGCTTGCCGAGGGTCCGGCCGTTGCTCGCCTCGAACATGGCAAGGTTCAGCGGGGCCACGTCGGGCAGGAACTTCACGTAGCCGGGCTTTACCTTCACCGGCTCCACGTCGAGAAACTTCTCGTAGAAGCCACGGCTCTCGTCGACGTCGGCGACAGTCAAGTGAACGTGAACTCTGGCGGACATGCTCTGCTCCCGATACGTCTCGCGTAGACCTGCGAGGAAAACGTACCACGTATAGGTGACTTAGGCAATGGGCCGGCGCGCTCCCCGGCCTTGCGCTTGAAGCCATGCCATCGCGGCGATGGCGACCACCGCCCCGACCCCCGCCGTGCCGAACGCGAGCCCCCACGCCGCAGTGTGCTCCCTTCCCACCAAGTCCAGCACCGCGCCGAACAGGACCGGCGAGATCACGCCCGCCCCGAACGCCCCGAAGGCGTGCACGCCCAACGTCGAACCCAGGCGCGCCGGATCGGCGACCTCGGTGATCGCGCTGGAATAGATCGCTGAGTCGGCGCCCACCGCGATCGAGTAGATGAAGGCGAGCGCGACGACGGTCGCCCAGGGCAACTCCACCGTCCAGCCTATGGCGAAGGAGAGGACGCCGCTGACGAAGAAGAGCAGCATGGCGCCGCGAAGGCGGCCAACCCGGTCGGAGAGCACCCCTCCGGCGAAGGGGGCCAGCGCGCCCAACAGCCCGGCAATGCCGACGATCACCGCCGCCTCGGCCGCCGCCGATTCGCCGGCGAAGCCGCCCTGCGTCACGAGAATGAAGGCGAGGAAGGGAGCGAGCCACGTCCGCACGTGGATGAGCTCGACCGAATGCAAGAAGTAGCCCAGGATCACCACTGCGACGTTCTTGTCCTTGAGCACCGTGAAGTCGATCCGGCCCGCCGACGCCGGAGCGGCGGTGGGTCTGTACCCCCGCAGGGAGAGGGCATAGATGACCAGCGTGAGGAACGAAGCTCCCGCGGCAACGGTGTAGGCGCCGCGCCACTCCAAGACCGGAATCAGCGCGCCGGTCAGCGCGAACGAGGCGGCCGTTCCCAAGTAGAAGCACGTCACGTAGATCCCTACGGCCCGGGCGCGGACCGTGGTGGGGAACCGTTCGGCGACGATCCGTGTGCCGGTCACGTAGACGCCGGCGAGGCCCAGCCCCGCCGCGAGGCGCATAGGCGCGGCGGTGGCCAAGTTCTCCGCGGCGAGGGGAAAGAGCAGGTGCCCGACCGCTGTCGTCAGCGCCGACGCGAGGAGCACCCGGTCGGCGCGCCACTTATCGGTCAGCGGGATGAGCACCAGGGCGCCGATCACCGACCCCGCCGACGCCATCCCGTTGATGAGCCCCGCCTCGGTGTCCGAGAGGCCCCACGCTTCACGGATGATCGGCAGCGCGGAGGGGTAGCTGGAAATCGGAAGGGCGACGGCGAATATCGCCGCCGCGATCATCGCCAACCAGAGCCAGTCGCCGCGCGTCGCTCCGGCCGCCTCGTCCTGCCCGGCCGTCACCGGGCGCGGGGCCCGGACGCAACCCTAAGTCCCCGATACATACTTGAACAGTATATTCACCGAGCCTACAATCCGGCTCTGTTCCCACCGTTCCCGGAGGCCTCGGCTTGGAACTCGAAACCCTGGTGTACGAAAAGGCGGGCGGGCGCGCCCTCCTCCGGCTCAACCGGCCCGACGCGCTCAACGCCTTCAACCGGACGATGCAGCGCGAGCTCAAGGAAGTTTGGGCCGACGTCAAGCAAGACGACGACGTCCGCGTGATCATCGTCACCGGCGCCGGTGACCGGGCCTTCTGCAGCGGGGTCGACATCCGCGAGGGGGAGGACCCCGACAGCCGCCGCGATGTCGACCCCTGGCACTATGAGGACAGCGGAGCGCGGCTCACCTCGAAGCAGAACGGCATCTGGAAGCCGGTGATCACCGCCGTCAACGGCATCTGCAACGCCGGCGGCTTCTACTTCATCTACGACAGCGACATCGTCATCTGCTCGGAGAACGCCACCTTCTTCGATACGCACGTCTCCTTTGGGCTCGTCGCCGCGCTCGAACCCATCGGCCTTGCCCGCCGGGTCCCTATCGGCGAGGTGCTCCGCATCGCGCTCACCGGCGCCGACGAGCGCCTCAGCGCCAAGCGGGCCTACGAGATCGGCCTCGTCAGCGAGGTGCTGCCTCAGGACGAGTTGATGCCCGCGGCGGAACGGCTCGCCGAGACCATCGCGTCGCATCCCCCGATCGCCACGCAGGGCACGGTGCAGGCGATCTGGCGGAGCCTCGAGGTGGGCCGCGAGCAGGCCCTCGAATGGGGCTCGATGTTCCACCGCGTGGGCAATACGCCCGAGGCCGAGCGCCAGATGGAAGAGAAGATGGCAAACCCGCAGCGCCGCAAGTGGCGGCTGCGGTAGTGGCCCCTTCCCCACCGCCGGCTTCGGCCCTCGACGGTGTGCGCGTCCTCGACCTGACGCACTACGTCGCCGGCCCCTTCTGCACCAAGCTCCTGGCCGCCTACGGGGCCGACGTGATCAAGGTCGAGCGCCCCGGCACGGGGGACGGCGCCCGCCGGATGGGGCCCTTCCCCGGCGACGAACCGCACCCCGAGCGCGGCGGCCTCTTCCTCTACCTCAACATGAGCAAGCGGGGCGTCACCCTTGACCTCTCGCATCCGGAAGGGCGAGACCTCGCCCTCGACTTGGCCGCGCGGGCCGACATCGTCGTGGAGAACTTCCGGCCGGGGGTGATGGCGAAGCTGGGGCTCGACTACGACTCCCTGGCTGAGCGCAACCCCGGCCTCGTCATGGTCTCGATCTCCAACTTCGGGCAGACGGGGCCGTACCGCGACTTCCTCGCCAACGAGCTCATCGCGTACGGCATGGGCGGCCAGCTTCAATCGACGGGCACGCCCGACCGGCCCCCCGTGAAGCTCGGCGGCTCCATCGGGCTCTACCAAACGGGGCAGATGGCCGCCTTCGCCGCCTGCACCGCCCTCTTCCGCAAGGAGTTCACCGGCGAGGGCGACTACGTGGACATCTCCGTATTCGAGACCCAGGCGGCCAGCCAGGACCGGCGCAGCATCTTCATGCTCAACCACCAGTACACCGGGGCACTGGTGAAGCGCCGCGCCGACGCCGAGGACCTCGCCTTCGGCATCTTTCCCTGCGCCGACGGCGCCATCTGTTTCTGGTCGGGCGTGACGCGCTTTCCCCGCGCCGCCGAGCTCGTGGGCCGCGCCGACCTGCTCGACGACCCGCTCTACGCCCACTACGAGCACGGCGGCTCCGCCGAGTCGGTCCACCACTTCAACAACGAAATCCTCCTCCCTTGGCTCCTCGAACGCTCCATGGACGAAGCGTGGCGGGACTCGCAAGCCGTGGGGCTGGCCACCGCGCCGATCTTTTCGCCGGGCCACTTCTTCGAGCACCCCTACTACCGCGAGCGCGGGTTCTGGGAATCGGTCGAGCATCCCGTCGCGGGCGACCTCGAATACCCCGGCGCGCCTTTCAGGATGGAGGCGACGCCGGCGAGTGAGGGCCGGCCCGCGCCCCTGCTCGGTGAGCACAACGCCGAGGTCTTCCGCGGCGAGCTTGGGCGGACCGAAGCCGAGCTTGATGCGCTCGCCGCGGCGGGAGTCGTCTAGCGATGGGCTCGGCGCCGCGTCGTCCGCCCCTCCAAGGCATACGGGTGCTCGACCTCACCATGGTCGTGGCCGGCCCCTACGCCACGATGCTGCTGGCGGACTGGGGCGCAGAGGTCATCCGCCTCGATACGCCGGAGGTCTTCGTGCCTTACACGCGGGGCACGGCGGCGCGGCCCACTCAGGAGTACGTCGACCTGGTCAAGGGCTCCGGGTACGGCTACGCGGGCAACACGCCCGAGCCCCGTCCGTGGAACCGCTACACCATGTTCCAGAACCACGCCCGCAACAAGCTGAGCATGACCGTGGACCTCCGGTCCGAGGAGGGCCTGCACACGTTCGACGAACTGCTCGCCATCTCCGACATCGTCGTCGAGAACAACGTGCCGGCAACGCTGGACAAGCTCGGAATCACGTGGGAGTACATCCGGGCACGACGGCCCGACGTCGTCATGCTGCGCCTGCCCGCCTTCGGCCTCGGCGGGGAGTACGAGAATTTCCGCGCCTTCGGCTCGCACATCGAGGCCGTAGCCGGCCATCTCTATATTCGCGGCTACCCGGACACGGACGTCACCATGCGCGGCATCCTACCCATCGCCGACGGGCCGTCGGGGGTGGGGGGCGCGCTGGCCGCAGTCATGGCGCTGCGTCACCGCGCCCGCACCGGACAGGGCCAGCTAGTCGAGCTGTCGCAGACCGAGAACTTCGCGACCTACCTCGGCGAGGCGTTCATGGAGTACTCCATGAACCGGCGCAACGTGGAGCCGACCGGCAACCGCCATCCGGCCTACGCGCCCCACGGCGTCTATCCATCCCTGGGCGACGACCGCTGGGTCACGATCGCCATCTCCACCGACGAGCAGTGGGCCGCCTTCCGCGAGGCCGCGGGCTCGTCGGCGCCCTGGGCGAGGGACGAGCGTTTCGCCACCAACGAAGGCCGCCTCGCCCATCACGACGAGCTTGATGAGCACATCGCGTCGTGGACCGCCGGGCGCGAGCACTACGCGGTGATGCTGACGCTGCAACAGGCAGGCGTACCCGCGGGCGCCGTCATCGACGAGGGCGAAGCCTTCGACGATCCCCAGCTCGCCGCACGGGGCTTCTTCGACCGCGTCACGCACGCCGAATGCGGCACGCACCGTTATCCCGGCATCAGCTTCAAGATGCGCCACACGCCCAACGCGATCAGGATGCCGCCGTGCCGGCTCGGGGAGCACAACGACTTCGTCTACGGTGAGCTGCTCGGCACGCCGCAGGCGAAGATGGACGAACTGTCGGCGACGGGTAGAATGACCATGGACTACGCGCCGGAGCTTCTATGAAAGCTCGCGGTCGAGGCGGCAGGCGGATGGTAGGGATCAAGGCGTTCGGGGCCTACGTTCCCCGGTACAGGCTGACCGCGGAGACGGCCGGGTGGAACGTCCGCGGTGAGCGCGCCGTCGCCAACTTCGACGAGGACAGCGTCACCATGGCGGTCGCCGCCGGGGAGAACTGCCTCGTCAACGTCGACCGCTCCGCCGTCGACGGCGTGATCTTCGCCTCGACGACGGCTCCCTATTGGGAGAAGCAGAGCGCATCGACCGTGGCCGCCGCGCTCGACCTGCGGCGCGACCTCTTCTCGCATGACGCCGGCGGCGCGCTACGCTGCGGCACGTCCGCGCTGCAGATGGCCGCCGACGCCGTCGCGTCGGGCCGGGCCGAGAACGTGCTCGTGGTCGCCGCCGACACGCGCATGGCCTATCCGCGCAGTCCGCTCGAACCGTTCCTCGGCGACGGCGCAGCCGCGCTCCTCGTTGGCTCCGACGGCGTGCTCGCGGAGATCGAAGGCTCGCACTTCATTTCCGACCACATGGTAGACGTGTGGCGCTCGGGCCGCGACGCCTTCGTGCGGTCGGGCGAGGACCGCTTCATCATGGAAGCCGGGTATGTCCCGATTATGGTGGAGGGCATCTCCGGCCTCGCCGCCAAGCTCGGCAAGGGGCCCAAGGACTTTGCCAAGCTCGCCTACTACAGTCCCGACCCCAGGCGCCACGCGGAGATCGCGCGCCGCA
This sequence comes from Dehalococcoidia bacterium, assembly GCA_964291475.2. Lineage (GTDB taxonomy): Bacteria > Chloroflexota > Dehalococcoidia > SHYB01 > SHYB01 > DAOUKH01. Next base: position 263,438 of record OZ220076.1, read on the forward strand.
TCGGCGCCGAGGCCGCCCAGGTGCAGGAGCCGGGCTACGGCGCGGTGGGGAACACCGGCGCCGCCTTCCCCCTGATGCTGCTCGCGGCGGCGCTGGAAACGGCCAACCCAGGCGACCGCATCCTGCTGGCGGGCTACGGGGACGGCGCCGACGCCTACTCGCTCGTGGTGACCGACGTGGAGGCGCCCAAGCCCGCGATGAGCGTCATGGAGCTGGTCGGCAGCAAGCTCTCCGTCCCTTCGTACGAGGACTATCTCCGCTGGCGGGGGCAGGTCGTGCAGGAGCCGCCTCGCCGCCCCGACCCGCAGCCGATATCGTTGCAGGCGGCGTGGCGCGACCGGGAGGCGAACATCCGCTTCCACGGCGGCAAGTGCACCGCCTGCGGCGAGGTCCAATACCCGCCCCAGAAGGTCTGCGCCTTCTGCCGCGCCGACGATCAATGGGAGATGGTGCGGCTGGCGGACAAGGGCGGCGTGATCAAGACCTTCTCGATGGACCACGTGTCGGGAACGCAGGACACTCCCCTCGTGCTCACCGTCGTCGACTTCAACGGCGGCGGCCGCGCGCTCATTATGATGACCGACCGGGAGATCGAAGACGTGCGCGTAGGCTTGCCCGTCGAGATGACCTTCCGAAAGCTCGACGTCATCGACGGGATTCACAACTACTACTGGAAGTCGATGCCGGTGCGCGCTCCCGCCAATGGGGCGGATGCGGCCGGCAGCGGATGAGGGTGTAGGAAGGGAGGCGAGCAATGGGTGGAATCGCGGACAGAGTGGCCATCGTAGGCATGGGCTGCACCAGGTTCGGCGAGCGCTGGGGCGAGGGCCCCGAAGACCTCCTGGTCGAGGCCGCCGCCGAGGCGCTGGAAGACGCCGGCCTCGAGGCCAAGGACATCGACGCGGCGTGGCTCGGCACGATGCTGTCGGGCTGGAGCGGCCAGCCGCTCGCCAAGGCGTTGAAGCTCGACTACATCCCCATCACCCGCGTCGAGAACTTCTGCGCCACGGGCACCGACGCCTTCCGCAACGCCTGCTTCGCCGTCGCCTCGGGGGCCTACGAGGTGGTGATGGTGGCCGGCGTGGAGAAGCTCAAGGACACCGGCTTCACCGGGCTGGCCTCTCCCCTGATTCTCCCCAACACCAACGTCGAGTCGCCCGCGCCGCCGCCCGCGCAGTTCGCCCTGGCGGCCACCGCCTACTTCGACCGCTACGGACTCTCGTTCGACGAGGGGAAGGAGACGCTCGCCCAGATCGCGGTGAAGAACCACCACAACGGCAGCCTTAACCCCAAGGCCCACTTCCAGCGGGAGATCTCCGTCGAGCAGGCCCTGCGCGCGCCGATGATCGCCTGGCCGCTCGGCCTCTTCGATTGCTGCGGCGTCAGCGACGGCGCGGCGGTGGCCATCATCACCCGCCCCGACATCGCCCGCACGATGCGCAACGACTACGTGCTCGTGAAGGGACTCGGCCTGGCGGTGGGCGCGGAACAGGGCACGCTGCGGCGTGACGCCGAGTTCACCTACTTCCCCGAAAACGTCTACGCCGCGAAGGAGGCCTACGCTCAGGCCGGCATCACCGACCCCCGCAAGGAAATCAGCGTCGCCGAGGTCCATGACTGTTTCACCATCACCGAGATGATCCTGTACGAGGACCTCGGATTCTCGGAGCGAGGCGGCGCCGCCAACGACGTGAACGCCGGGGCCTTCACCCTCGAAGGGGACCTTCCGGTCAACACCGACGGCGGGCTGAAGTGCTTCGGCCACCCCATCGGGGCCAGCGGCATCCGCATGATATACGAGGTCTACAAGCAACTGCAGGCCAAGGCCGGGCCCCGCCAGGTCAAGGACGCCGAGATCGGCCTGACCCACAACCTCGGCGGCTACCCGGGATCGTTCACCGGCGCGGTCACCGTGCTGGGCCGGGCCGACACCGCGATGGGGTAGGAGGGTGAAGATGACCACCAACGGCGACGCGCTCTCGGCCGACTCGCACGTCAACGTACCGATCGATGATTGGGCGCGCTACCTGCCGGCGGACTACCGCGACCGCGCCCCCACACTCGATGAAGCCGAGGACGCCGACTACATGATCTTCGAGGGCCGGCGCTCGCCCATCCAAGGGCTTGCCGCCATGGCCGGCCGCAGGCCCGAAGAGTACAGCGAGCGCATGAAGAATACCGACGCCCGGCCCGGAGGGTGGGACCCCGCCGAGCGCGTCAAAGACCAGGAAATCGACGGCGTCATCGCGGAGGTCCTCTACGGCGGCGGGCCGCCCGGCCAGCCCGACGACATCCCCTTCCGCTTCGCTCTCTACCGCGCCTACAACGATTGGCTCGCCGACTATTGCGCGCAAGCGCCGGGGCGACTCTTCGGCATCGGCTTCCTGCCCATCTTCGAGATCGAGGGCGCCGTCGCCGAGCTTGAGCGCATCAAGGAAATCGGCCTCGTCGGCGCGGTCCTGCCCACCACCCAGAACATCCACCCCTACGGGGAGCCCTACTGGGACCCGATCTGGGAGGCCGCCCAGGAATTGAACATCCCCTTGCACTTCCACGCCAGGGAGGGGATCACCGTCGGCGGCGAGAAGCTGCCCTACGAGGGCCGCAAGAAGACCGCCGCCTGGCTCACCGTCGGCGCGTTGACCCAATTCGAGCTCGCCGCCGAGCTCTTGTTCTCAGGCGTGTACGAACGGGTGCCGCGCGTCCGCGTGGGGCACGTCGAGGGCAACGTGGGGTGGGTCCCCTATATGCTGGAGCGCGCCGACCAGGTCTTCGCGCAGCACCGTTTTTGGACGCGCCCTCCGATCACCATGACTCCCTCGGAGCTGTGGCGTCGCAACTGCTTCGGGACGTTCATCCAGGACCGCGTCGGCGTGGAGTTGCGCGGCGCCATCGGTGTGGAGAACGCCATGTGGAGCTCCGACTACCCCCACAGCGACACCCTCTGGCCGGGATCGCAGGAGGCGATTGGCCGCATGTTCCACGACGTGCCCGAAGACGACAAGCACGCCCTCCTGAAAGGCAACGCCATCCGCGAGTACGGACTCCCCATCTAGACCATCCCCGCAAATCCGGCCCGCAGGAGAGCACCACACGTGACCGATCGGTTCGACTTGAGAAGAGACCTCACCCGGTACTTCACCGAGTTCGTCGGCACGTTCATCCTCGTCTTCGTGGGCGCGGGGGCCATCGTCATCAACGCCGAGACGGGCGACCCCATCGGCACGCTCGGCATCGGCATCGTCTTCGGGCTCGTCGTCATGGTCGTCATCGTCGCCACGGGGCACATTTCGGGCGCGCACATCAACCCGGCGGTGACCCTCGCCTTCGCGCTGACCCGGCACTTCCCGATACGGGACATCGTCCCGTACTGGGGCGCGCAGCTCGGGGGCGCCGCGCTGGCGGCGGGGATCGTCCGGTGGATGTTCAGCGACATCGCGAACGTGGGGGCCACGTTGCCCCGGAACTCGGCGGGGCAGGCCTTCGGCCTCGAGATCTTCCTGACCTTCATCCTGATGTTCGTGATCATGGCCGTGGCCACGGACACGCGCATCATCAGGAGCAACGCCGCCATAGCTATCGGGGCGACGGTGGCGCTCGAGGCAATCTACGCCGGCCCCATCAGCGGCGCTTCAATGAACCCCGCGCGCTCCTTCGGTCCCGCCGTCGCCTCCGGCGTCCTTATGCACCACTGGGTCTACTGGGCGGGGCCGATCTTGGGCGCCGCCGCCGGCGCGCTGCTCTACAAGTTCCTCCACCGCATGGACGCTGCCGAGCAGGACGAAGAGGAGCCGGCGGCGACCGAATAGGCCGGCCGCTGCCCGTCCCGTCCCGCGTTGACGCGCCTAGGTGCCTTAGGTATACTCCGCCCGCTTGTTTGGGCGCGCTAACTGAAGCGGCGGCCCCGGTCTCCCCCATGCCGGACCCGTGAACCGCGGCCCTGCGCGCCCCCCTTTTCCACACGACCTCCCAAAGCTGAGGAGAAGCGAATGACCACCAAGACCGACAAGCACACCGCCGCCAAGATCACGCCTGAAGACGTGGCGAAGATGCGGATGCTCATCAACCAGCCGGAGCCCAACACGGAGTATCCCTGGCACCCCGTCGCCAACCCCAACGACTTCCGCCGCTACCTCCACAACTGCGGCAGCGACAACCCGCTCTACCTCGACCCCGACTACGGCGCCGAGAGCCGCTGGCGCAGCGTTATCGCCCCGCCGATGTTCATCATCACCATGGGCTTCGACGAGTCGGGCGTGCTCCCGCCGGAGATCAAAGAGAAGAGCCGGGGCGCGCTGCGGGGCATCGGCATGTACCAGTCGGGCTTCGAGTTCGAGTGGTACCGCCCCATCTTCCCCGGCGACCAACTGCACAAGAAGTCGTTCATCTCGGACGTCATCGAGAAGGAGAGCGCCTTCGCCAACAAGTCGGTGATGGTGAAGCACCAGACCTCCTACATGAACGCCCGCGGCGAGGACATCGGCGCCTACCGCTTCCTCATGATCCACGCCGAGCGCGGCACGGCGGCCAAGAAGGGCAAGTACAAGGCCACCGAGCCCGCCATGTACTCCGAGGAGGACGTGGCCAAGATCGACGAGGTCTACGAGGACCAGTACCGCCGCGGCGCCGAGCCCCGTTACTGGGAGGACGTCGAGGAAGGCGAGCCGCTCCTTCCAATGGTGAAGGGTCCCCTCACCATGGTCGACATCATCGGCTTTCACATCGCCATCGGCTGGGGCGGGTTCGGCATCAACCCCGGCCGCATGAACTACCTGAACCGGAAGCGGATGCCCCGCTTCTACGTCCCCGGACGCTACGGCTTCCCCGAGGCCGTCCAGCGCATGCACTGGGAGGAGGACTGGGCCAAGAAGGTCGGCACGCCGATGTCGTACGACTACGGCATGATGCGGGCCGAGTACACCATCCAGTACCTCACCGATTGGATGGGCGACGACGCCTGGCTGTGGAAGATGGAATGCGAGATGCGCAAGTTCAACTACCACGGCGACATCCAGTGGTTCGGCGGGAAGGTCGCGCGGAAGTTCAAGGAAGGGCCGCACTACTGCGTCGAGGTGGAGACCTGGGCCGAGAGCCAGCGCGGCGAGGTCACCACGCCGGGCAAGGGGACCATCATCCTGCCCTCACGCGAGGGCGGCCCCGCGCAGCTTCCCGGTCCGCCCCAGAACACGGACGCGCAGAACGCGCTCGCCGACCGCGCCTAGCTCCCGCCGGCGGCCTCGATCTCGTCCGCGCTCAGACCGAGCTCGCGGCCGAGAATCTCGCCGTTGTGCTCGCCGAGGAAGGGAGCACGCGGCCCGTTCCGCCAAGGTAGCCGCTCGGAGACCCACGGCGATCCGGGGTAGTCGAAGGAGCGGCCCAGCTCGGGGTGCTCGACCTTGGTGAAGCTCCCCCGCTCCTTGAAATGCGGATCGTCCAGACTCTCGTGGGCCTCCCTGATCGGGGCCCAGATCACGCCGTGCCGCTGCGCCGCGTGGAAGGCGTCCTCGACCGTCTGTGTCGCCAGGAAGGCCTGCACCACCTCGTCGACGTGCTGCCGCGCCTCCGGCTGCTTTCGGAAGGTGGGATCGGCGTAGCGCGGGTCCTTCAGGTCTTCCGCCATCCCGAACTCGTCGAGCAGCTCGACGACCCGCTCCCACTCGCCGGGGAAGAGCCCCAGCATCACCTGCATGTACTTGCCGTCGGCACTGAACATCTCCGGCGACAGCGGAGTGCGCTCATTGATCGCGCCCGCGACCATGTACCACGACAGGTTGTTCTCGGTGCAGTTGTTGGCCGCGGCGTGGTACGACAGGTCGATCCGCTGGCCGCGGCCCGTCTCGTCCCGGTAGGCGAGGGCGGCCAGCACGTCCATGACGCCCAGGCAGCCCGCGATGTGCGACGACTGGTGCGGCTGCGGCGCGATGGGCGGCGTGTCCCACACCCCCTGCTCTGTCGAGAGATAGCCGGAAATCATCATCTGCCCGCCCAAGGCCAGCATGACGAGGTCGCTGCCTTCGTACTCCGCCCACGGTCCGTCGAGGCCGAAGTCGCTGAGCGAGAGGACGATGAGCCCCGGTAGCTCGTCGTGGAGCCGCTCCCACGGCAGACCGAGGCGTTCCAGCCCGCCCGGGCCCAGGCTTTCGACGAGGATGTCGCAGCCTTCGAGGAGGCGGCGCAGCGCCGCCACGCCGGCGGGGCGCTCGACGTCCAGCGTGACGCCGCGCTTTCCTTGGTTGTAGTGCCACCAGAACAGGCTAGTTTCGGGGGAGGGTTCGCTCCCGTAGAACGGCCCGATGCGCCGGCCCGGTGAGCCTTCCGGCGGCTCGACCCTGACCACGTCCGCCCCCAGCCCGGCGAGGAGCTTGCCGCAGAAGGCGCCGCGCTCGTCTCCCACCTCGACGACGCGCACACCGGTGAGCGGATGGCCGACGCCAACGGCGAGACGGTCCATCAGATCACGTCCTCGGCTTCGAGCGCTTCGACGTCGGCCGCGCTCAGTCCCAGCAGTTCGCCGTAGATGCGCGCGTTGTCCTCGCCGTAGACGGCGCTGCCCCTGCCCGACCTCCCCAACGGCGACGGCTGCGTCTCCGAAAAGAGCCCTGGGTGCCCCTCCGTGTCGTACGGCGGCACTTCGGAGTGGGGGACGCGTGCGAAGTAGCCCCGGTGGCGCAGCTGCGGGTCGCGCTCGTAGCGGTCGGCGGTGTTCTGGCAGACCGCCGCGGGCACGCCTGCCGCTTGGAGACGGCGCATCACCTCGTAGCGTTCCTGGCCCGACGTCCACGCTTCCACCAGCGGGTCGAGCTCATCCTGGCGCGCGAAGCGGCCATCCACCGTCGCGAACTCAGGACGGGCGGCCCATGCGGGACTCCCCATCTCCTCCACGAGCGCGCGCCAGTGCTCGTCGGTGAAGCAGGTGATGACCACCCAGTCGTCCTTGCCCCGGCATCGGTACGTGTTGTGCGGGGCGGCGGGCAGATAGGTGGAGCGGTTGCCGTTGCGGACGTAGCGCTCTCCGTTCGCCGACCATTCGAGCAGCGTCGGCCCGGTGAGCAGGAAGGCCGGGCCGCACTGCGAGGAGTCGACATAGACACCCCGGCCGGTCCGGTTCCGCTGCCGCAGCGCCGACAACACCGCGATGGCTAAGAAGTACGGGCCGCAGACGTCCATGTACGAGAAGCCGTAGCCACAGGGGAAACGGTCGGGCAGGCCGCCCTGCCAGGTCAGGCCCGATATCGCCGCCGCCGTCGGTCCGTAGGAGCGGTAGTCCTGATAGGGGCCCAGCCGACCGAAGCCCGGCGCCTGCACGTAGATGATGTCGGGCTTGATGCGCTCCAACGCGTCGGGCCCGAATCCCCAGCCGTCGAGCGTCGTCGCGGTGAAGTTGTCGGCCACGACGTCGGCGGTCTTCACCAAATCGCGGAAGATGGCCTTGCCCTTGGGGTGGCGCAGGTTGAGGCTGATGCCCCACTTGCCGACGTGGTTGTTGTTGAAGCTGACGGCCCGGTTGACGCTGGAGACCTTCAGGTGGTCGTAGCCGGGGGCCGCCTTCGGCATCGAGGCGTCACCCGGAACGTCGTGGTAGGGAGGGTTGTGCCGTAGCAGATCGAGCCGGCCCCTCCACTCGATGTGGACGACGTCGGCCCCGTACAGCGCGAGGTGGCGCGTGCCCTTGGCGCCCGCGTTCAGCCAGGTGAAGTCGAGGACGCGGACGCCGTTGAGCGGAAAGGTCATGGGCTCCGTCCGCACCTAGCCGGGCCGAAGATCGAAGGGGTAGACGTTCATCACCCCGCCGTCGACCTGGATAGTTTGCCCCGTCACGTAGGCGGCGAGGTCGGAGAGCAGGAAGAGCGCCGTCCCGGCCACGTCCTCCACGCGGCCCAAGCGGCCCAAGGGAATGACGCTCTCCAGGCGCGACAGCGTCTCCCCAACGTAGGCGTCGGCGCTGCGCTCCGTGAAGATCGTCCCCGGCGCCACCGAGTTCACGCGTATGCCGTGCCGCCCGAGCTCGATCGACAGCGTCCGGGTGAGGCTGATAAGCCCCGCTTTGGCCGCGCCGTAGGAGGCGAGATTGGGAGAGGAGAAGAGGCCGTTGACCGACGACACACTCACCATGGACCCGCGGACGTCCCTCTCGATGAAATGCCTCGCCGACGCCCTCGCCAGCAGCACGAAGTGGCGCAGGTTGAGTTCCACGACCCTGTCCCAGTCGTCCATGCCGCCCTCGACGAGGGGAACCCGCGCCGCGATGCCGTGGGCCCCGCCGACCACCGACGCGAGCGTATCGAACCCGCCCCAACGTTCGGTTACGTTGCCGATGAGGCGGTCGACTTGGGCCTCGTCGCGCACGTCGGCAGTCATTGCCGTAGCGTTCGGCCCGATCCGGTGCGCGGCGGCCTCGGCTCGGCCGCCGTCGATGTCGACCACCGCGACGCGCGCCCCCGCGCCGGCGAGCGCCTCGGCGATGGCGAGCCCCATGCCGAGCCCACCGCCCGCCACGATCGCCGTGCGGCCTTGCATGCTCAGCCGGTCGCTATAGGACTCCACCGTCCGGCTCCCGCCCCGTTCAGGCCCCGGAAGCGGCAACCACCGGGGTGCCCTTCTTCTTGAAGTACGGGATGACGTATTTCCCCAGAAGCTCGATCGAACGCATGATGTCCTCGTGCTTCAGGTGGCCGAAGTCCACGTCGCAGAGCACGTGGTCGACGCCGATCCGCTCGTACGCCTCCATCTTGCGAATGACGTCGTCCGGCGTGCCGATGAGCACCATGTCCGCCTCGTCGAACGCCTCGGACGCCCACCTTCCCCTCGTGGAAGCGTTGCAGCAGCGGAAAGTCGCCGAACATCTTCTCGGTGGACTGCGTCGCCCTCCCAGATGGTCGTGGCGAGCACCGCGTGGGTGAGCCACCAGACCACCGAGTCGTAGGCGCCGGCCTCCCGCGCCTGCTCCCGCGAGTCGGCGCACATCACCAGCGTGTAGGCGCCGTTCTTGTCGTTGACCACCGCCCCCGCCGGCTTCGCGTTGACGATCCCCTTCTTGTAGGTCTGAATCCGCTGCTCCAAGCGTTCGAGGGGCAGCAGGATGGTGAGCCCAAGAGCGCCGAGGCCCAGCTCGGCGCGATGGGGTAGCTGTCGTCGTTGCTCGCCGCCATCCACATCGGCGGGTGCGGCTGCTGCACCGGCTTGGGCACCACGTTCCGCTCGGGAACCT
>OZ220077.1:0-23998 GCA_964291475.2 Dehalococcoidia bacterium
TCTCGGCCGCGTTCACGGCGCCCGTCTGCCAGCGAAGCGGGATGCCCAACAGATAGGACCAGTTCGCCTTCATCCCATAGACGGGAGCCGCCGGGTTTTGGGGCCAGGCGTCGAGCTGGACGAACAGCCCCTCCACGTCCCGGATGGTCAGGCCTGCGTCGTCGAGGGCGCCGCGCAGCGCCTCCATGGCGTGGGAGAAGCCGCTCCGGCGCTCGCCGCGCGTCTGCTTCGTCGTGTAAAGGCCGACGATGGCCGCGTCGCGGGGGCCCGGCATCAGGAGGCCGGCCTGAAGGGGTAGAGGGTGATTTCGTCGTTCACCTTCTCGAACGCGACCTCGACCGCCATCCCCACCCGCAGCTCCTCATGCGGACAGCCCACGACGGTGCTGAGCATGGCGGGGCCTTCCTCCAGCCGGATCACGGCGACCACGTAGGGGTCGGGGAAGACGACGGGGTCGGCGGAACGATGGATGACGGAGAAGCTGTAGACCTCGCCTCGACCGCTGACCTGGGTCCACTCGAACGCCTCGGAGAGGCAGCGGGGACAGGCGGGCTGCGGCGTCCAGCGGTAGAAGTCGCAGTCGGAGCACTTGGGCACGAGGAGCCGGCCCTCCCGCGTCCCCTCCCAGAACGGGCGCGAGAAGTCGGTGGGGACGGGCAGCGGCCGGGTGCGGGAGGAAGAGGTCATAGGAAGAAGAGGAGCGCGCTTGGGGGCGCCGCGAGTCTAGGAGACGGCTCCTTCCCTGTCAACGCTGGGGCCCTCATCTCAGTCTTCTTCCGTGGGGGGAAGAGGCAAGACCTCCCGGCCCCAGCTACTCGAGGGGGTTGAAGGTGCGCAGCCCTTCCTCTTCCGCGGCGTCGAGCAGGTCGTCGGCGGCGCTGGTGAAGACCGGCGGGTCGGGAGCCGCCGGCCTCAGCGTCAGGCAGCCCGCGAGCTGCAGGGCGTCGTCGGCGCGCAGCGGGTGCCGCTCCAGGAGGGCGCAAGCGAGATCGATGACCGAGTCGTTGACGTTCTGGCGCAGGAAGAAGGACTCCAAGTCCTCGCTGAACCGGTCGAGCAGGTCGGAGGCCTCCTCGCCGTCGAGGGCGCCTTCCCGAAGGCGGCGGCCCACCGCCGACCACAACTCGGCCTGCGAGACCGAGAGCACGGCGAACTGGTTGGCGTCGTCCCCGCCGGCGAGCTCCAGCATGCGCTCGGTGCCGGGCTCGGCGACGTAGAGCTTGACCAGCGCGCTCGTGTCCAGGTAGTAGAGCGCCACCGCCTACCGTCTCTCGTCGAGCACCGTCTTCGACAGCGGCTCGCCGCGGATGGGGACGGGGCGGAAGCGCGGGCCCGCGGAGTCGTCTTCACCCAGCACTCCGATGACCTCGGGGTGGGCCCGGTTCACGCGGATCGCGGTAACCGGGAAAGCGGGGTTTTTCGGGTTGGGCACCTTGTTGGTCAGGATCACCCCGTCCTCGATCGCGCTCCGGACGGCGCGGTCGCGGAGGGCGCGTGACTCCGCCCAGTCCGGGCACTCAGCCGGCAAGAAGAGATCGCGGAACCACTTGAGGGCGACGAAGTCGAAGCCCGGCCGGCGCTCGGCGATTTCCAGCGACTCCAGAAGGTCGCGGCGGAGGTCTTCGGCGTCGAGCGGCGGATCGGCGCTTTCCATTCCCGGCGCATCGTAGTCGCGCGACCACGATCCGGAGCGGGCGGGGACGGCGAAGCGGATCCGGATCTCGCCGTCCCTGGCGGGTTGCCAGCTCTCGATGGCGGCGTCGCCGCGTTTCCGCCGGTTGTCCTGCCAGATTTCCACCTCGATATTGATGCCCCTGGCCTGCGGAAAGGCGTCGGTGATGGGCCCCAAGAGAGACTGCTCGAGGTCGATCTGGGCGTCGCGTAGTTCAGACACTGCACCACTCCTATCTACGATATTGAGGCCATTCTACGCCCTGAGCGCGGCTTTTGCGATACCGGCCCCCGCCAATCACCCCGTCACGGGGCGGTGTTCGGTGCCGGCGCCGCGGGTGATGGCGAGGGCGTTGGTGGGCTCGGGGACGCGGGCGGTGTGCCAGACGCCACGGGGCACGATGCAGGCATGGCCCGACGGCAGCGGGACGACCCGCTCGCCGCCGTCTTCTTCCAGCACAAGGTCGACGCGGCCCCAGAGAACGAAGACGACTTCGTCGCCGGCGGGGTGGCACTCCCAGTTTGGCCAGTCCTCCTCCCAATGAAGGGCGGTGACGAGGCGGCCATGTTGGAGGTCGGCGCGGCCACCGATCTCCTCCCAGAAGCGGTCGCCGACGGCGACCTCGGACGCGCCGGGCCCATCCTCGAGGTGGACAAAGGTCTTGAAGATCGTGAATGCGTCGTTGGGCATGATGCCCCTCCTAGGCCCCGGGCTGCGGCGCTTTCATTCTACGGGCGGCCGGCGGCGCTGAGTCTCAGAAGGCGCGCGTGGCGTTATTGAACGCGGTTTGGGATTCGCCTAGACTGTTGCCGCACGAACCTTGACCGACGGAGGGCGTTATGGTCGTAGCGGGGCTGACGCGGCTGGCTGCCGTTTTCATGATGATCGTGGCGCTGGCGGTGGCGGGACACTTCGTCGCCACGCCCATCTACGACCCCGATGTCGAGGACACCGCGCGCACGATCTGGGACCTCCTCAACTACTGCATGATCGCCGCCGGGGCATTCGCCGTGATCGCAGGGTTCACGCGGCTGCGTCTCATGCACACCCGGACGGACGTGAAGGAATTCATCGCCGGCAACGTGACCTTCTACGCATCGGCGGGGCTGCTCCTCCTCCTGCTGTGGAACTGGGTGAGCCTGAACTGGGGCAACGGCGGGGACGGACAGATGTGGGTGGTCATCGACGTTGGACTGCCGCTCGTGCTGGGGTCGACCGCCGTCTACATGTTTAGGGAAGCCTAGACGGCCACCGCCGGCCGCAGCTGCCGTTCCGGCGCGATATGGCTCCTCCGCCTTCAAGGCGGGAGCGGAATAGGGTATGGGGAAGACCGTCTATCTGGCCAACCCCTATGGTTTTTCGGCCCAGCAGCGGGAGGCCTTGCTGCCCCCGCTGGCTGCGGCGCTGGAGGCGCTGGGCCTCGAGGTCTGGGAGCCGTTCTCCCGCAACAACGCCCCGGACAACCTCTCGGAGCCGGGGTGGGCCTACCGCGTGGGCCAGGGAGACTTCCGCGACGTCGTGGAGGCCGATGGCATCTTCGCGGTGGTCAACGGCGTGCCGCCCGACGAGGGGGTGATGGTCGAGCTCGGCATGGCCATCGCGCTGGAGAAGCCGACCTTCCTCTTCCGCGACGACTTCCGCCGCGCCACCGATAGCGAGGAATACCCGCTCAACCTGATGCTGTTCACCGGTCTGCCCGAAGAGGGCTGGCAGGACTTCTACTACACCCGGATCGAAGAGATCGCGTCACCGGACAAGGCCCTGGCGCGATGGGCGCAAACGTAAGAGGAGGTACGGCTTGAACACGCTCGCACGAGTCCTTTCCCATCACCGTCTTCCCAGCATTCTTGCCGCAACGGGAGTGGCGACCATCATCCTCTTCTTGGCCCGCCCGTCGGTGGCGCACGCCACGGGCGTCGGCGAGGAGACCGCCTTCGTCTTCAACACCTTCTCGTTCCTCATCTGGGGGGCGTTGGTGATGTGGATGTGCGCCGGCTTCACCATGCTGGAGTCGGGTTCGGTCCGCACCAAGAACGCGTCGATGATCTGTCTGAAGAACATCGGCCTCTACTCGATCGCTGGGCTCGCCTACTTCTTCATCGGCTACAACCTGATGTACGTCGAGGTCGGCGACGTGATCGGCTCGTTCACGTTCCTCTACGGCCCGACGGCGGAGGAGATCGCCCTAGTGGGAGGCGACGCCGCCGCGGAGGCCGCCGTCCTCGAAGGAAGCAGCTACGCCACGATGTCGGACTGGTTCTTCCAGATGGTCTTCGTGGCGACGGCGGCCTCCATCGTCTCCGGCGCCCTGGCCGAACGGGTGAAGATGTGGTCCTTCTTCCTGTTCGTGCTGGTGCTCACCGCGATCATCTACCCCGTCGTGGGCGCGTGGACGTGGGGCGGCGGCTGGCTGGCCCAGGAAGGGTTCCAGGACTTCGCCGGTTCGACCATCGTCCACAGCGTTGGCGGCTGGGCGGCGCTCGCGGGCATCCTGGTCGTGGGGCCGAGGCTGGGCAAGTTCCGCCGCGACGGCACGCCGAGGCCCACGCCGCCCTCGAACATCCTGGTGGTGACGCTCGGCGTCTTCATCCTCTGGTTCGGCTGGTTCGGCTTCAACGGCGGGTCGCAGCTGGCCCTGGGGAGCGCGGCCGACGCGGTGTCGATGAGCCACGTGCTGGCCAACACCAACCTGGGCGCGGCGGCGGGCGTCATGGCCGCTCTGGGCGTGTCGCGCTACATCCTGGGGCGGATGGACCTCTTCGCCGGCCTGAACGGCGCGATCGCGGGGCTGGTCTCGATTACGGCGGGGCCCACGTTCGTCGATCACTACTGGGCCGTCATCATCGGCGCCATCGGGGGGCTCATCTGCACCTTGGGCATCAAGCTCTTCGAGAAGCTGCGGCTGGACGACGTCGTCGGCGCGGTGCCGGCCCACCTGTTCGCCGGCATCTGGGGAACCCTGGCGGCCTGCATCGCGGCGGGCGCCGACTTCGGGGTGCAACTCCTCGGCATCGTCACCATTGGCGCTTTCGTGTTCGCGGTCTCCTGGGTGCTGTGGCGGGCACTCGACATGACCGTCAGCGTCCGGGTTTCGCCGCAGGTCGAACGCCTGGGGCAAGACGCCGGGGAGCTCGGCATCGAAGCCTACCCCGAGTTCGTCCTCAACCCGGAAGCCGTGGAAGACGACGAGGAGTGATCGTTAGGCGAAGCCGTTACGCCGCAGACTTCCTGAAGTGCGGGATGATGCGCTCGGCGAGGATCTCGACGACGCGGTAGGCGTGGTACGCCTCCATGCCGGGCCACCAGATGCGAAAGAGGAAGTAGTCGATACCGAGCCGGTCGCGGTGCAACTCGATCTGATGGATGACGTCGTCGACGCTGCCGACGATGAAGCGCCCGTCGGCGGATAGCTCCTCGAAGGGGATGCGGAAACTCTCCTCGCCGGGGAGCACCTTGTCCTGCCCCCAGTCGGCATAGCGCTGGTATTTGCCCGCGAGATAGGGCTGCGCGATCCGAATGGCCTCTTCGCGGGTCTCCGCTACGTGCATCTCCTTGAGGATGGGGCGCGCGTCGGGGAGCGGCGTGCCCGCCTTGGCGGCGGCGTCTTCGTAGAGCTTGGCCTGGTTCTCCAGCGTCGGCAGGGCGGCGTGCGGATTGACGAACCAGGGTAAGCCCTGCGCGCCGATGCGCTCGGTGGCGCCGTCGCTGTTGGTGGCCACCCAAATGGGGGGATGCGGCTTCTGGATGGGCCGGATCGTGCACGTCGCATCGGTGAGGTTGAAAAAGCGGCCCTGGAAGGTGACGCTGTCTTCCGTCCACAAGCGCCGGATCAGGTCGAGGCCCTCGTACATCCGCGGTACCCGGTCCTTCACCTCGACGTTGAACGCCTGATACTCGATGCCGCGGTAGCCGAGGCCGATGCCGAAGACCGCCCGCCCCTCGGTGATGACGTCCAGGGAGGCGACGTTCTCCGCCACCTCGACAGGGTTCAGTATCGCGAGGAGCACGATGGAGAGGATGACGTCCATGTCGCCGGAGTCGGCGGCCAGGCGGGCCAGCAGGGGCAGGTGCTGCAGGTTCTGATAGGGAGGCGAGAGGTAGTGGTGGCCGGCGCAGATGCCGTCCAGGCCGGCGTCGCGCGCGATGCGCGTCAACTCCACCGTCTCGCGGAACCGCTTGACCGGCGAGTCGGTCGAAGGGTGCTGGGGCATGACCATGATGCCGAACCGCATATCTCTCCTCCGTTTCGGCCCTCGTTCCCGGGCCGAGGGTACATTAGCCCGGGCCGCGATCGGCCCCTTGCATGCGAAAGCGTGGGATGACCTGCTCGCCGAAGAGCCGAAGGCTCTTGAGGGAGAGCTCGAACGGCGTGCCCGACCAGTGCATGCGCAGGATGATGGGGCCGAGACCCAGGCCCTCCCAGCGCGCAAGCTCGGTGGCGCAATCGTCGGGGCCGCCGATGATGAACCGTCCTTCGATGAGCTTGGCGATCTCCCGGCGGAAGTCCTCGGTGGGGCTGATCGTCTTGTCCTGGCCCCAGTCGGCGTAGGCGGCGTACTTGGCGGCCACGTAGGGCGCGGCCTCCACGAGCGCTTGGTCGGTCGACTCGGCGCAGTACAGCTCGCGCATGGCGGGCAAGAGCACGTCGGCCGGATGCCCCGCTTCCCGTGCGGCCTTGCGGTACAAGGCGACCTGGCGGGCGATGGTGTCGTAGTCGGCATGGGGATTGACGAACCAGGGGAGGCCGAGCCGGGCGGCGCGCTCGACGGCGACGTCGGCGTTGGCGGCCATCCAGAGCGGCGGATGCGGCTTCTGGAGCGGCTTCGTCGTGGCGCGGACGCCGTCGAGCCGGACGTGCCGGCCCTCGAACGTCACCGCCTCTTCCGTCCAGAGCCGGCGCACGGCGTCGAGGCATTCAAGGGTGCGCGAGACCTTGGTCTTGGGGTCGATGCCGAAGGCGGCGAACTCCTGTTCGCGGTAGCCGGGCCCGGCGCAGACAGTGAGGCGGCCGCCGGAGAGGATGTCCAGGGTCGCCAGTTGCTCCGCCAACTCGATGGGGCGGTGCAGCGAGAACAAGATCGTGGCGCAGAGGCGGGCCGATTTCGTCTCGCCGGCCAGGCGGGCGAGCGTGGGAATGGGCTGCAGGGCCTGATAGGGGTCGGCGGCGTAGTGGTGGCCGATGCTGAGGTGCTCGTAGCCAAGCTCCTCGGCTTCGCGGGCCCAGCGCAGAATATTGGGGACGCGGGCCCCGAGGTCCTCGCCGACGGGCACTTGGTTCGACCAGACCCAGATTCCGAATTCCACGCTTCAACCAGCCCTTCGCCTACCGTAGTTGGGGGACGACCCGCTCGGCGACCAACCGCAGTCCCTTGAGGGAGAGTTCGAGCGGCATGCCGGCCCACGTCATCCGAAGATTGATGAGCCCCACGCCCAGCTCCTTCCAGGGCCGCAGCTGTTCGACGCAGTCCTCGGGGCTGCCCACCGTGAAGCGGTCGCGGAGAAGGTCGCGGAAGTCCTGGTTGAAGTCCTCGTCGCCGGGGAGGGCCTTATCCTGGCCCCAACCGGCGTAGGTCTGGTACTTGAGGCCGAGGTAGGGCTTCGCCTCTTCGAAGGCTCGTTCCGTCGTCTCGGCGCAGTAGAGCTCGCGGTTCATGGGAAGGGCGATGTCCCAAGGCTGCCCGGCCTCCCGCGCCGTCTCCCGGTAGAGCGCCACCTGGCGGGCGATGGTCTCGAAGTTGGCGTGCGGGTTGACGTGCCAAGGGAGCCCAAGGCGGGCGGCGCGGCGGACGGCCCCGTCGCCGTTGGCGGCGATCCAGAGAGGAACATGCGGCTTCTGAACGGGCTTGGTCGGGACGCGGACGCCATCGAGCTGGACGTGGCGGCCCCGCATGGTCACCGCATCCTCCGTCCATAGCCGCCGCACCGCCTCCAGGCACTCCATCGTCGCGGAGACGCGCGTCTTGGGATCGACGCCGAAGGCGGCGTATTCCTCGTCGCGGTAGCCGATGGCCGCGCCGACGGTCAACCGCCCACCGGTGATGACGTCGAGGGTGGCGAGGTGCTCGGCAAGCTCGACGGGGTTGTGGAGACAAAACAGGATCGTGGTGTGGAGTCGCATCGACCCCGTCTCGCCCGCTAGGCGTGCGAGCAACGGGACGGGCTGGAAGGTCTGATAGGGGTGGGCGACGTAGTGCTGGCCGATGCTGATGTACTCGAAGCCGAGGTCGCGCGCCTCGCGGACGAAGGCCAGCACGTCGGCGAGGCGGCGTTGCATGTCATCGCCCTCGCGGACCTGGACCATCGAAGAGATCGAGACGCCGAACTTCATGGAGCATTCCTTCCGCAGACTCTTGCAGGCCGTAGGCGGAAAGGGGGAGAAGCGCCCTCCGGGCGCTCGCGCGCCTGTCGGTGCGCGCCCTCTCTCAGTCTCCCCCAAGGGGGCAGAGGCCAGAGGGATGCTTTGCGTCCGACCGGCGCCGTCTGCGAGAATGGCGCCCAATCAATCCGTGGTGGTGGCATGAGCAAGCTTCGTTTATCGCTGGCGTGCTGGGACTATGATCGCACGCGCCCGATCCTCGACGGGACGGTCCAGGCAGAGGGCGTGGACCTCGCCGGGACGGTGATGGAACCCGGCGAGCTCTTCGCGAGGATGTGGAAGACCGGGGATTTCGACGTCAGCGAGATGTCGCTTTCGGACTACACCATTATGACCGGGAGGGGCCAGTCGCCCTTCATTGCCATCCCGATCTTTCCGTCCCGCATGTTTCGCCACTCCTGCATCTACGTCAACACGAAGGCCGATATCGCTCGTCCCGAAGACCTTGCCGGCAAGCGGATCGCATCGCCGAACTACCAGATGACGGCGGCGGTGTGGGCGCGGGCGATGCTGCACCACGACTATGGCGTCCTCCCGGAGGACGTCGAGTGGTCCTGGGGAGGCCAGGAAGCGCCCGGCGGGAGCGCGCGGATCGCGCTCGACCTGCCCCCGGAGTTCAGCGTCTCGCCGATACCAGAAGGCAAGACGCTTTCGGGCATGTTGGACGCGGGGGAGTTGGACGCACTCATTACGCCGAACTTTCCCTCCCCGTTCCTCGAGGGCTCTCCCAACGTGGCCCGGCTCTTCCCCGAGTCCCGCCCCGTCGAAGAGGACTACTTCCGGCGCACCGGCCTCTTTCCCATCATGCACACGGTCGTGCTCCAGCGCGAGGTCTACGAGGCCAACCCCTGGGTTGCGTCCAGTCTCTTCGAGGCGTTCGCCGAGGCGAAGCGGCTGGCCTACCGGGAGCTGTATGAGACCGACGCGCTGAAGATCACGCTGCCGTGGGTCGTCTCCGAGGTGGAGGCGATGCGCGCGCTGATGGGCGAGGACTTCTGGGCGTACGGGGTGGAGGCGAACCGGGGGCACCTTGAGACGTTTGGGGGCTACCTGGTTGAGCAAGGGCTTCTGCGGACGCCGCCGCCGGTGGACGACCTGTTCGCTCGCAACGTGCTCGACACGTAGAACGTCCCTTATCACGGGCCGGTGACTTAGGCGCGCGCGCCGAACGCGTGGAGGAACGCGATGATGGCCTCCGAGGTCGCTTCCGGCTGCTCGTAGCCGTAGAAGTGGCCGCAGTTGGTGATGATCTTCATCAGCGAGCCGGGTATCGCTTTGTTGAGGTCCTCCGACTGCTCGACGGGGGTGCGGCCGTCGTGCTCGCCGACGACGAGGAGGGTGGGGCAGGATATCTCGCCGAGGCGCCCGCCGATCTTGGGGCGGTTCTCGTTGGCGATGAGCATCTCCAGGTAGGACTGCGGATTGTTCCTGAGGTGCTCGTGCCGGATGCTCTCGACGGCGTGGGGGTTGTGCTCGACGCTGTGCGGGCTGAAGGCCTTCTTGGTGAACTCGAAGGTCTCGGCGACGATCTCCTCGGGCGTCGCGCCCCGCTCGATGAGGGCGCGCCGGCGCTCGAAGCCGGAGCGGTCGGTGCGTTCGAGGCGCGGGCTGCTGGCGCCGATGCAGACGAGGTGGGTGACGCGCTCGGGGTATTTCAGGGTGAAGTCCAGCGCGATCCCGCCGCCGAGCGACCAGCCGCCGAGGGCGACCTTGTCCAAGCCGAAGGCGTCGAGGATGGCGGCGAGGTCTTCCCGCCACAGGTCGTGGGAGAGCTTGCTGTCCGCCGGGCGCTCGGTCTCGCCGAAGCCGCGGTGGTCGTAGACGTAGACGCGGAAGTGCTTGGAGAGGATGGGGACCATCTCCTCGTAGCTCTGCGCGCGGGAGCCGCCCCCATGAAGGAGCACGAGGGGGTAGCCCTCGCCCTGGACGTCGTAGTGCACGTTGAGATCGCCTACTTGCTTAAACATGCCTGCCCTTTCTCATGGAGACCTTGGCGTAGCCGGTGTTTGCGGCTCAGTGGGCGTTGGCGCAACCCCGCTCCACCCCCGGCCCTCTCTCAGTCTCCCCCAGAGGGGGAGCGGGAAGACCACCCCGCTCCACCCGTTCCAACCATCGGCGGGAGTAGGTCTTCAAAGAGTAAGGCCCCGGCGCCCCGGGGTCTCCGGCGCGCCAGGGCCGTTACTCTCTACGAGGCCGTCGGCGGCCTCGTTACCGTTTCAACCTAACCTTTACCTTCGTACTCCGCGTAGATCTCCTCAATCGCCGCCTGCGCGAACTCGTTGAGGAAGATGTCGTACACGTCGATGGACGCCGGGTCGAGCTCATCGGTGATGAGGCCGGCCTGCTGCGCCAGCGGGATGTACTCCTCGATGTCCGCCGGGTTGATGAGCCCGTCGAGGCTCCGCGCCGGTCGGTTCGTGGTGACGGTGTTGATGCCGACCTCACGGTCGGTCGCGGCGATCTCCGGGATGTTCTCGCGGCCGAAGTCGACCGACCACGCCGGGTAGGTGACGTAGTAGGTCAGCGTCTTGACGAGCATCTTCGCGAAGCCCTTGGCCAGATCCGGGTTCGCGTCCACCCAGCTCCGCTTGGCCAGGTAGACATCGCCCTGATACAGGTCGGCGGGTAGGACGGTGAGGTTGTCCCAGAGCTCGGTGTCGGGCCTAAAGACGGTCTGGTTGGGCCCGAGCCAGGAGCCGACGGCGTCCACCGTTCCGGCCTTGAGCGCTTCGACGTAGGCGCCGATGCCGCCCAGGCTCACGTACTCAACGCTGTCGGGATCGACGCCGTTGGCGAAGAGCATCAGGTCCGTGGAGAACTTGGTGGCGCTCCCGGGGCCCAAGATGCCGAACTTCTTGCCTTCCAGGTCGGTCCAGTCGTTGATGCCCGCGTCCTTCCGCCCGAGGGCGAAGAAGACCGGGAACACCTTGGTGGGCGGATGCAGCTTGCGGATGGAGACGAGGTCTTCACCCTGCGCCACGGCGTTCAGGAGCGAGTCGGGCACGCCGCCGCCGACGTCGACCGCGCCGCCGACGACCAGCGCCGTTACCGCGCCGCCGCCCGTGGCCCGCTCGATCTCGAGGTTGAAGCCGAACTCGTTATCCCAGTTCTTGGCCTTGGCGATGTCGAACCACATGTTGCCCACGCTGGGCGGTGTCGGCAGTCCGAGCTTGATCGTCGGGAGGCCGTCCACCTCTTCCGAGGAGGCATAGAGGCGGGTGATCGCCTCTTCGGCGTACTTGTTGAGGAAGATGTCGTACACGTCGATGGACGACGGGTCCAACTCATCCGTGATGAGGCCGGCCTGCTGCGCCAGCGGGATGTACTCTTCGATGTCGGCAGGGTTGATGAGCCCGTCGAGGCTCCGCGCCGGCCGGTTCGTCCGGACGGTGTTGATGCCGACCTCACGGTCCGTCGCCGCGATCTCCGGGATGTTCTCTCGACCGTAGTCGACCGACAGCTCGGGGTAGGTGACGTAGTAGGTCAACACCTTCGCGACCATCATGTTGAACCCGATGACCGCTTCTTCGTTCTCCTCGACCCAGCTGCGCTTGGCCAGGTAGACGTCTCCCTGGTAGAGGTCGGCGGGCAGGACCGTCAGGTTGTTCCAGAGCTCAGTGTCGGGCCGGAAGACGGTCTGGTTGGGCCCGAGCCACGAGCCGACGGCGTCCACCGTCTTGGCCTTCAGCGCCTCGACATAGGCGCCGATGCCGCCCAGGCTCACGTACTCGACGCTGCTGGGATCGACGCCGTTGGCGAAGAGCATCAGGTCCGTGGAGAACTTGGTGGCGCTGCCGGGACCAAGGATGCCGAACTTCTTGCCTTCCAGGTCGGCCCAGGAATTGATGCCCGCGTCCTTGCGCCCGAGGGCGAAGAAGACCGGGAACACCTTCGTCGGCGGATGGAGCTTGCGGATGGAGACGAGGTCTTCACCCTGCGCCACCGCGTTCAGGAGCGAATCGGGCACGCCGCCGCCGATGTCGACCGCGCCGCCGACGACCAGCGCGGTGACCGCGCCGCCGCCCGTCGCCCGCTCGATCTGCAGGTCGATGCCGAATTCGTGGTCCCAGCCCTTGGCTTTGGCCAGGTCGAACCACATGTTGCCAACGCTGGGCGGCGTCGGGAGTCCGAGCCTGACCGTCGTCAGATCCTTCTCCATCATCGCCTCGGTCGGCTCCGGCGCCTCGGTCGGAACCGGCGTGTCGGTCGGAGCCGGCGCGTCCGTCGGGGCCGGTGCGTCAGTCGGTGCAGCGGTGGGGGCCGCCGTCGGGTCCGGCGCTCGGGTCGGGACGGCGGTTGGGTCGTCCCCGCCGCAAGCAACGGCCACGAGCGCGACGACGATCATCAAGGCAACAACCGTCGCGAACCGCTGCCATATGTTCTTTCTCTTCATTCGAACTCCTTTCAACTCTCCTTACCTCGCTTCTCTCTCTGGTTTGCCACCGTCACAAAAAGCCTCGCGGGTCTCCGCACCGCGAAGGACCGCGCGAGGGTGTCAAATGCCGCTAGTTCGAAGGCGCTTGCAGATTGAACCACCGAAGCACAAGAAAATCAATCACCACCGCCAGGGAATAGTAGGCCAACCCCACGACGGTGATGCCCAAGATCGCGGCGTAGACCAGCGGGCTATCGTTCTCCGCGTAGGCGACGACGATCACCGATCCCAGGCCGATACGGCCGGCGACAAGCTCCGCGACGACGACGGACACCGTCGCGAAGACGACGCCGATGCGGATGCCGGTGAGCACGTAGGGGAGCGCCGTAATCAAGCGGAGCTTGTAGAAGATCTTCAACGGATGCGCGCCGAGGCCCCGGAAGAGCCGCAGGCTGTCGGGGTCCGCGCGCTGCACGCCCACGATGGTGTTCTCCAGCAGGGGGAAGAACGAGGACATCGCGGCGAGCGCCACTTTAGGCATGACGCCGGTGCCGAGGAGGAGCAGCAGTATGGGCGCGAGGCCGACCTTGGGAACGGACTGGTAGACGACGAGGAACGGATGGAGCACACCCTCCGACGTCCTTGATTGACCGAGGAGGGACCCCAAGGAAATGCCGAAGAACGCACCGACCCCAAAGCCGTAGGCGATCGCGATGATGGTGTCCACGGTCGCGCCCCGGATGAGGATCCACCCTCGCTCCAGCCCCTCCCAGGTCTCGAGGGGGCTGGGAAGGAGCGTTGGGTTGTACCTGCGGGAGAGCAGCTCCCAGACCCCGATGAACAAGATCAGAACGGCGACCCGCGCCAAGTTGTGCAGGATCCGCTCCCGGCGCGCCTTGGCGGTGAGCTTGGCGGCCTCGACGGCGGCAAGCTCCTCGGCGGTAACCTCGGCAATTGGGGCGTCGTCGTACGTCTCGGTAGCCATGATCTAGTCGGCGCCCGTTACTCTTCCGCCCGCAAGTTGTATTTCTCCAGAACCTTCCGCTCCACGTACAGCGCGGAGACGTACACGCTGAAGGCCAACAGCGTGAGCACGACCATCGTGGCGTACATGAGCTTGCCATTGAGCAGTCCCAGGTTGATGGCGAGGAGCGCCCCAAGCCCCTCGTTACCCGCGAAGTACTCGGCGACGATGGTGCCGAGCGTGGCGAGGACGGCCGCGATGCGAATCCCGGCAAAGACGAGGGGGAGGGAGCTGTAGAGCCGGAGTTTGAGAAAGATCTTCCACCGGCTCGCCCCCAGCGACTGGAAGAGGCGCAGACTGTCGGGATCGACGCGCAGCAGGCCGGTGATGGTGTTCTCCAAGAGCGGGAAGAAGGCGATGAGCGACGAGACGGCGATCTTGGGCAGGAGGCCGGGACCCAAGAGGATGATCAGTATGGGTACCAGCACCACCTTGGGGACGGCCTGCGATATCACGAGATAGGGGCGGGCGATGACTTCGGCCCATCGCGACTGGGCGACGAGCGAACCGATGCCGATGCCCAAGACGAGGGCCGTTCCAAAGCCGAGCCCCATGACGGTCACGGTAGCCGGCACGTGCTCCAGGATCAGCTCCCACCCCTTGGTGAAGCCTTGCCAGGCTTCGACCGGGGTTGGGACGATGACGGCCGAATAGAACGAGGCGAGGAGGAACCATCCCCCGATGATCAGACTGACCATGAACAGGCGGCCGATGAAATTGATCGCGAATTGGCGCCGGCCGTCCACGCGCTCGGCCTGCACTTCCACATCGTAGAAGTGCCGGAAGAGCTCGTCGTCCGATCCGCGCAGGCGCTGGGGCTGGGAGCTCACGCCTCGTCGTCCTCCCCTTGCTCCACGAGGAGCTCACGGAGGTGGCGCGTGATCTCGACGAACATGTCCGAATAGAGCACGTCGGGCGTCCGGGGATGAGGGATCGGCACTTCGACGATCTCCTGGATCGTCCCCGGCCGCGCGCTCATCACGACGACACGGTTGGAGAGGAAGGCGGCCTCTTGCAGATCGTGGGTCACGAAGAGCACCGTCTTGGGCGTCGCTTCCCAAATGCGCATGAGCTCGACGTTCATCGACTCGCGGGTCTGCGCGTCGAGCGCGCCGAAGGGCTCGTCCATCAGGAGGACCGAGGGGTCATGGACCAGGGCACGGGCGATCGCGGCACGCTGCTGCATGCCGCCGGAGAGCTGGTTGGGGTACTGGGACTCGAAGCCTTCGAGCTCGACGAGGCGCAGGAGCTCGCGGGCGCGTTCTTCGTAGTCGCGGCGCGGCAGGCCGAACATTTCAATCGGCAGGAGGACGTTGTCCAGCGTGCTGCGCCAGCGCAGGAGGGCGCTGGTCTGGAAGACGAGCCCGATGTCCTGGCTCCCGGGCTTCGTCACTTCCTCGTCGTTGATCCAAATCTGGCCGTGACTGACCGGAAGCAGTCCCGCGATGCAGTGCAAGAGGGTGGACTTGCCGCAGCCGCTCTTGCCCACGATGCTGACGAACTCGCGCTCCTTGACCTCAAGGTCTATCGACTTCAGGGCATAGACGGAGCGGTCGCCGGCCAAGTAGAACTTGTGGACGTCGGCGCACTTGATGACGTCCGCTCCGAGGGCGCCGTCGGCCGCGGAGCGTTGTCCTGTGGTTGTTGATGTGGTCATAGCAGCCTACGACGACTCGGCGACGCGGCGCGCGGTCCACTCGGCGACCTTCGTGGGATCGGGCGGCTGCTTGACGCAGCCGTAGGCGCCGCCGAGGCGCTGGTGGTCCCTGGCCTTTTTCGCGAGGTGCCGGCGGTAGTAGATCACGGCGAGGTCCAGGATGCCGAGCTTTTGGGGGATGAAGGGGTTGATCGCGTCCTTGTGGAAGATCGGGAAGTCCTCGTTCTCGTTGATGGAGATGACGCCGTAGCCGCGGCGGTAGCCGTAGTACCAGACGTCCTGCCAGAGCTGGCGGACCGCGTTGCCCGGCTTGGGCGCGATGGTGAAGGTCCACATCCGCGTCTCCCACTCGCTGACGGGGACGCCCCACCGCATGTGGTTCGCGCCGCCGAGGGGCACGCGCACGATCGAGGGGAGCTGCACGTTGTGGTTGCTCCCGAACCGCCCGCCGATCGGGGGCGCCTTGCCCAGCTTTCGCCACCAGTTGTGTTGCGGCCACTTGCCGATCTTGGGGTATTCCTTCTGACCGTACTCGATGTTCTGCTGCGTGGTGGTGATGAAGTTGTCGCCCTTGTCGACGATGCGCACGCCGTTGGTGACCACCGGCTTCGGCCGGAAGAAGGGCTGCCGGAAGTTGATGAGGTTCCAGAACTTGGTGGACCGGTGCAGGTAGAACTCGTGGTAGTCGATGCCCTGCCAGATCGGCTCCGTCCAGTTGGTGTCCCAGATCTTCACCCGGCTGTACCTGGTGACGTTCAGCGAGTCGTCGTTGAACTCCCAGGGCAGGTCTTCGTCCAGGGGCACCGGCGTGGTCTCGCCCATCCACACGAAGACGACGCCGTGGCGCTCCTCGGTGGGGTACTTGCGGGCGCGCATCTTCGGACGCCAGGGGCGACTCGACGCTCTCGATGAGCCCGGCGACGCACTGGCCGTTCTCGTCGAAGACGTAGCCGTGGTAGGGGCAGGTGATGGTGCCCTTGAAGTCGCAGAGGCCGAGGGAGAAGCGCGCGCCCCGGTGGGGGCACCAGTCGGTGAGGGCGACGACCTTGCCGTCCTTGCCGCGGAAGAAGACGATGTCCTCTTCGAGCATCTTGACCTTGACGGGCTTCTTGTGCCCGACCTTCTTGGCCCAGACGCCGGGGTACCAATACTCGCGGAAGCCGACCTTGGGATGTAGTCGAAGGGGCCAATCTGGGACGACCCGTAGGCCTCGTCCCGGGTCTCTCGTACGTCCGGGCTTACCGTTTCTCTCTCCGGCGCTACGCCAACCATCGCTGCCCTCCCGCCCGGCGCGTCTGAACGGCCGGGCTCCTCATGGAGCTTGCTTCAGCGGGAACCGTCCGCCGTCGCCGTCATGAAGCACTTCGATGAATTGAATATATACGTTGTGATGAAGTCGTGGATCTTCGGCTCGTAGCCGAGCTCGTGCAGGGCGCCCCCCACACAGACCCAGTTGAGGAACTCGTGCTGGCCGGCGTCTTCGATGGCGTCCATGGAGAGCTCGGCCCACTTGTGGACCTGGCCGTCGCGCAGCTCTTCGTAGCGCGCGGTGTCGGCCTCCACGTCGGGATAGAGGATGTGGTGCTTGGGGACGAGGAAGGCGTGCGACCAGCTCGACGAGCCCATGAGCACGGCGCGGTACTTGCTGTCCTTGAAGGCGCGGGCCGTCGCGGCCCCGACGTCGAAGCAGAGCTTGGCGGAGGGGGCCGGCGGGTCGGGTTCGGCGTTTTCGTCGGCCTGCAGCGGGCTTCCGCCCTTGTTCTTGACGAAGGCGCTGCCGTAGCAGTTGACGTGGAAGGGGATCACCGGATAGTCGAAGCCCTTCCGGTCGTAGTCGAGGAAGAGGAGGGTGTTCAGGAAGGCGTGGGGCAGGCCCTGATAGTGGAGGGTCTTGTAGGCGTAGGGCATGGGGTAGCCCATCTCGAGCAGCCGGGTGGCGAGAAACTTGGCGGCTTCGGGGTGGCCGTTGTGCTCGAAGACGTGGTCGAAGTCCTCGCCCCAGACGTTGAAGACCTCGTCGCCGTCGCCCTTGTAGCGGCGCTTGTGATAGGGCTGCGTCTGGTATTCGTCGCAGATGTAGATGCTGAAGGGGGGGACGAGGTCTTCGTGGAAGTTCTCGTACTGGTCGTCGCCCCAGATGAGGACGAAGTCGGGCTGGAAGGCGTCGATCTCGTCGCGGACCTTGCGGAAGCCCTCGACGAGGCGCTCCCGGTGGGCGGCGGCGGAGACCATGGCGTTGGCGCCGTCGGGGCCGTACTCCTGGCGCATCTGGGCGGGCCAGTTGTTCTGGTCCTTCCACTCGGGGGGTACGAGGTCGCTCTTCCAGTGACGCTCCATCTGCGCGGGCATGAAGTCGTCGGTGTAGAGCAAGAGCGGGTAGTGGGTCGTGCCCGCCAGCATGATCTCGCCCATATTTCTTCTTATAGCCTCCCGAGAAGCTGCAGCATCTAAGCCTATGTCGAGGCGACATAGGCAGGTCAAGCAAAGCGCCCCTGCGCGACACCGTGGACGGCGAGTCGAAATCGTCATACACCCGGCGATGGCGCTGATTTCGACCAGCAGCTCTGGCTGGACGAGGCGGTCGACTACGAGGAGGGTGTTGGGGGGGTAGTCGCCGTCGGGGTAGATCTCGGCGAAGACCTCGGTGCGGGCCTGCATGAAGGCGGGGATGAAGTCGGCCGAGGTGAGGTAGGTGGTGAACTCGACGACGTTGCCGAATCCGGCGCCCTGGCTTTCAAGAATGGCGCCGATGTTGGCGAGGGTCTGCTTGGTCTGGGCCGCCGGGTCGCCGGGGCCGACGAGGACGCCGTCGGCGCCGAAGCCGACCTGACCGGCGACGAAGAGGAGCTCGTCGGCCTTCAGGCGGGCCACATGGGAATAGCGGCCGAGGTTCGGAGGGGCCGCGTCGGGGTTGAGGATCTTGCGGTCGAACGCCACGGGTTGCACCTTCCAAAAGTCGAATGGTTGGAGGCGAAAGGATACCATGAGGGCGAGAAGCGCGGGGGACGAAGAGGAGGCGCAGATGGCTCCAAGCTCGATTGCCGACGGGATCGCCGAGTACACCGGAGGGGTCCATTTCGAGGCGCTGCCCGAGGACGTGACGGCGCTGATGAAGCGCCATCTCATCGACGGGCTCGGCTGCGCCGCCGCGGGCCTGGACTCCGAGCCCGCGCGCATCGCGCGGTCGCTGGCCGCCGACGCCCGCCCCGCCGGGGCGGGGGCGACGCTGTTCGGCCCCGGCGTCCGCGCCACACCTGAGATGGCGGCCTACGCGAACGGCGTGGCGCTGCGGTATCTCGACTTCAACGACACCTACACCAGCAAGGAGCTGGGCCACCCCAGCGACATGTTCGCGCCGCTGCTCGCCGTCGGCGAGGCGGCCGACGCGGACGGCCGGCGTTTCATCGAGGCGGCGGTGGTGGCGTACGAGGTCTTCTGCCGCCTCGCCGACGGGGTGAACCTCCGGGCGCGGGGGTGGGACTACGTCATCTTGAAGGCGATCGCGACGGCGGCGGCGAGCGCGAAGCTGCTTGGCCTTTCCGCCGAGCAGACGCGGGAGGCGGTGAGCCTCGCCGCGGCGCCCAACGTCGGGCTCTTCCAGACCCGGCTGGGGGACGTCTCGATGTGGAAGGGGTGCGCCTCGGCGAACGCGGGCCGGAACGGCGTCTTCGCGGCGAGGCTGGCGGGCCTCGGCATGACGGGGCCGGGCCGCGTCTTCGAGGGAGAGGCCGGCTTCTTCCGCGCCGTCAGCGGCGAGCCGTTCGACGTCGACCTCAGCGCCGGCGTCTACCGCTGCCGGGAGACGAGCCTGAAGCGCTTCCCGCTCGGCTACCTCGGCCAGACGCCGCTGGAGGCGGCGCTGGAGGCGCGGAGCAAGATGCCGGCGGGGGCCGGTATCGAGTCGGTCCACGTCGAAACGTGCCCGGCGGCGATCGGGATCATGGCGGCCGACGAGCAAAAGTGGGACCCCAAGGACCGGGAGACGGCGGACCACAGCATTCCCTACGGGGTCGCCGTGGCCCTGACGTTCGGCGAGGTCGGCGTGGCGCACTTCGACGAGCCGACGCTGAGCGACCCGCGCGTCCGCGAGACGCTGCCGAAGGTGCGGGTGACCGCCTCCGACGAGGCCGACGCCCTCTGGCCGGAGGCGATGCTGACGACCCTCACCCTCCGCACGGACGACGGGGCCGAGACGCAGGCGCGGGTGACGTACAACAAGGGCCACTGGAAGAACCCGATGAGCGAGGCCGAGGTCGAGGAGAAGTTCTGGAGCCTCGCCGGCGGCGTGCTCTCCCAAGCCGAACGGCGAAGCGCTCCTCGACGCCGTCCGCAGGCCTGGACACGCTCGACTCCGTCGGGCCGATAGTCGAACCGATGCGCGCCTAGCCGCCCACCGCCTCAGATCACGTGGGGCGGGTAGTCGGAGGCGAGGTGGCCGGCTTGCGCCAGCGCCTCGATCTCGGGGGGCGAGAGGCCGAGCAGGTCGCGGCAGGCCCAGTCGTTGTGCTCGCCGAGGACCGGGGCGACCGACCGGATGCGGTTGGGGGTCTCCTCCATGCGCCAGATGATGCCCGGGTAGTCGTGCTCGCCGCATTCGGGATGGGAGAGCCGCTCGAAGAAGCCGCGGGCGCGGAGGTGGGGGTCGGCGAAGGCCATCGGCTCATTGTTGAGGACGCCGCAGGGGACGCCGTGCCGCTGCAGCGTCTCCATCACCCACGCCGCCTCGTGCTGTGACGTCCACTCGTCGACCAAGGCGTCGAGCCGCTCGCGGTGCTCGTAGCGGCCCGCCTGGGAGGCGAAGGCGGGGTCGGCGGCCCAGCGGGCCGTCCCAGCGCCTCGACGAAGCCCGCCCACTGCGCGTCGGAGCCGACGGCGATGGCGACCCAGCGGTGCTCTCCCTTGCAGGGGTAGGTGTTGTGGGGAGCCATGTCATAGAGGTCGTTGCCCTGGGCCTGCGCCACCCGCCCGTTCATCTGGTAGTCGAGGACCATGTCGCCGAAGAAGGGGATGAGGCTCTCCGCCTGGGCGACCTCGACGACGCCGCCCTCGCCGGTGCGGCGGCGGCGGTAGAGGGCCATGAGCGCGGCGGCGGCGCCGGTGGCGGCGGCGACCGCGTCGCCGAAGTAGACGTCGTCGCGCTCGGAGGGGTCGGTGTCGGCGTGGCCGCGCACGTAGGTGTGGCCCGCCGTCCCCTCCAGGTGCGCGCCGAGGGAGCGGTAGCCGGCGTAGGGCCCGTCGAGGCCGTAGGCGGGCATCCGCAGCATGACGAGGTCGGGGCGCAGCTTTCTGAGCTCGTCGTAGCCCAGACCGAGCTTGTCGATGGTGGCGGGCACGTTGTTCTCGAAGACGAGGTCGCTGATCGATACCAGTTCGCGGAAGAGGCGGGCGCCGTCGGGCTCGTCCAGATTCAGCGTGAAGCTGACCTTGTTGCGGGCGTGGGCGTTGAAGTGCGGCCAGCGGTTCCAGGGACGGTCGCCGGGCTCCCAGCCGGGATAGGCGACCAGCCAGTTGCGGTTGGCGTCGATGAGCTCCTGGGTGGGCCGGGCCCGGTGCCCGCGGGTGATGGGCTGGAGCCGGCTGACCGGCTCGACGCGGATGACCTCGGCGCCCCAGTCGGCGAGCAGGGTCGTGGCGTTGGGCCCGGCGAGCACGACGGTGAGGTCGAGGACGCGGATGCCCTTCAGGGGCAGGGCGTCCGGGCCAGGTGGGCAGGGGGGAGAGGGCGGGGCTCAAGGTCGGCCGGCTCCGCCGCGACCTCAGCGGCGTGCTCGTTCAGCCGAGGGGCCGGACGGCGGGGTGACCCGAGGCGCTCCCGGCGTCGAGAACGGCCTGCCGGGGTACTCGAACGGTCCGGCGGCGGGGTGGTCGATGGTCTCCCAGTAGCGGCGGGCGCGGAAGTGGGGGTCCTTGAGCAGGTCGGCCATGGAGTAGACCGGGCCGGAGATGACCCGCGCCCCCTGGGCGGCACGCCATACCTCGACCATGCCGCGGTCCATGAGCCAGCCGGTGAGGATGCCTTCGAGCGCTTCGGTGTTCTCGGGGCGCTGCACCTCGACGGGGTCGCCGAAGCGCGGGTCGTCCTTGAGCTCGGGCATGTCCATCATGTCGTAGATGTCGGCGATGCGGGACGGCGCGACGTAGACGTTGACGTGGCCGTCCTTGCAGGGCCGCACCGGCGACACGGAGACCTCGCCCTGACGGTTGATGTTCCCGGTGTACTGATGCCCCACGAGCATGGGGGTGCGGCGGTCGGGGCTGCCCGCCTGGGTCTGCATGATCGAGAGGTCGACGTGGTCGCCGCGCCCCCGGAGCTCGCGGCCAAACAGGGCCGCCATCGTCGCCGCGGCGGCGTGCGCGCCGGCGAGGAGCTGGACGACGTTGCTCCCCAGCTTGACGGGGCGGCGGCCGGGAGCGCCGGCGCAGTGGTAGGCGCCGCCGAGGGCGTAGTCGACGATCTCGGACCCCAGGTAGTCCCGGTACGGCCCGGTCTGGCCGAAGTCGGTGATCGAGGTCATCACGAGGCCGGGGTTGCGGCGCTTCAGCTCATCGTAGGAGAGGCCCAGCGCGGGCAGCACGGAGGGGCGGAAGTTCTCGACGAGGACGTCGGCCCCCGAGACCAGTTGGAGGAGGAGGTCGCGGCCCTTCGGGCGGA
Organism: Dehalococcoidia bacterium; assembly: GCA_964291475.2. Lineage (GTDB taxonomy): Bacteria > Chloroflexota > Dehalococcoidia > SHYB01 > SHYB01 > DAOUKH01. The sequence goes on from OZ220077.1 coordinate 21,757, forward strand.
CTTCAGGTCGGCGGCGACGCTGCGCTTGCTGGTGTTGAGGTTGAGGAAGAGGGCGCTGCGCTCGGGGTCGGGCTCGTCGTTGGGGAAGGGGCCGACCCGCCGGGCCACGTCCCCGGCGCCGGGCCGCTCGACCTTGACGACGTCGGCCCCGTAGTCCGCCAGGAGCTTGGTGCAGTAGGGCCCCGCGACGTATTGGGTCAGGTCGACGACGCGGAGCCCGCGGAGCGCGGTTTCGATCATGGCGGAAAGTGTAGCGGAAAGCCCAAGCGGGGCGGGGCCGCCGGCGGTTGCTCCGCCCCGTTGACGTTGGAACACAGATACAGCCTTGACAACGTGACCTTGACACGGGTCACGGCGGTGGCTATACCGGTATAGAGTCTCTGGCGTGAACCCTGAAGCGGGATTGAGGTCAGGGCATGATCCGGCTGGCAGGAGGATCCGATGGCGACCGACACCAAGGATCCCGAGGCCGAATTGGAGCGCATGATCGGCGGCGACCCTCAAGAGGTCGCCGAGACCTTGCGGATCTTCGAAGAGAATATTCGCATGGTGGATCAGCGTCGGCCACAGTACCTCAAGCGCTACAACAATGAATGGATCGCCTTCTTTGCGGGGAGAGTCCAGGCGCATAGTCCGTCGATCGAGTCCGTCCTCGATAGTCTTGACCGCAAGGGCCTGACGGGTCTGGACCGCCGTAAGGTCGTGGTCCAGTTCATCACGGACGAGCCGCGGGTTGCGATCCTCTAAGGATGCTTTCGGGCACCTTTCGCGCCGCAAGGCACCCCGGCGTACCCCGAGCACCCCATCTGGTCGGAACCGTGCGGATTCCGGGCCTCGCGATCGTGCAGGACATTTCCTTCCTCGTGGACACGGGTGCTGACTTCACGGCGTTGTTTCCGGCGGATGGTCTAGCAGCGGGGATTTCGTACGATACGTTGAGCCCGTCTTCCGATGCCGTCGGCATTGGGGGCAAGGCCCCGACGTTCGACGAGCAGGCTATCGTCACGTTCCGCAACGGCTCCACGTGGTACGGCTACTTCATTACGCTCAAGATCTTTCCGCCGGAGAAGGAAATCTCAAGCCTCCCGTCAATCCTCGGCAGGGATATTCTGAACCGGCTGGTCATGCACTACGCGCCCGCAAACTCCAGGCTTGAGTTCGAGGTTGTGGACGCCGACTTCGTATCGCAGCGCTAGCTACGGCGTGCCCGTCCCCCGGCCCGGTTACCAAGAGCCGCCCGCGGTTGCCCCGCTGTTGAACGCGGCGTACATTGGAGCCTCCGCGCCGGACTCCCCTACAGGCGCCCAGAAAGGACTCCCGCTTCGATGGTCACCACCAATTCATCCGCCCGCTACGACGTGATCGTCGTCGGCGCGGGCAACGCGGCGTTGACCGCCGCGCTGTCGGCCGCCCAGAACGGCGCCAAGGTCTTGGTCTTGGAGAAAGCGCCCGAGTCGGAGCGGGGCGGGAACAGCCGCTTCAGCGGCGGGCTGTTCCGGTTCGCCTACGAGGGCGTGCCCGACCTTCGGCGGGTGCTGCCCGGCATCGGGGACGACGAATGGCAGCGCATCGAGGCGCCGCCGTACCACGGAGGGCTGTTCGAAGACGACGTGATGCGGGTGACGCTGGGACAGGCCGACAAGGGCCTGACCACGACCCTCATCGACGAGTCCCTTCCCACCATCCTGTGGATGACCGAGCTGGGGATGCAGTGGCAGTGGTCCGTGCTCTGGCGGAACGAGGAAGCGGGCAAGCTGCGGTTCAGCCCCGGGGCCGTTCTCGAAGCGAAGGGCAAGGGCGTCGGGCTGGTGGCGCAGCTCTTTTCGATGGTGGACGAGGCCGAGATCCGCATCGCCTACGGGGCGAAGGTCATCGGCTTCCTCCAAGACGGCGCGGGCGCGGTGACCGGGGTCAGGGTCAAGGCCGGCGGGAGCACGGAGGACGTGCCGGCGGGCGCGGTCGTCCTGGCCTCCGGCGGCTTCGAGGCCAACACCGAAATGCGGGCCCGCTACCTGGGCCCCGGCTGGGACCGGGTGAAGGTGCGGGGCACCCGGTTCAACACCGGCGAGACGCTCCGGCTGGCCCTCGACATCGGGGCCAAGCCCTACGGCCACTGGCAGGGCTGCCACTCGACGCCCATCGACGCGCTCGCTCCCGACGTCGGCGACCTGCGCCTCACCGACCGGACGAACCGCCTCTCGTACCCGTACGGGATCATGGTGAACACGCTCGGCGAGCGGTT
>OZ220078.1:0-189889 GCA_964291475.2 Dehalococcoidia bacterium
CGAGCATCGGATGAAGTACCGGCTTCTCGGCCGCACCGGCGTGCAGGTGAGCCAGCTCTGCCTAGGCACAATGATGTTCGGCTCGTTCGGCAACCCCGACCGTGTCGCCTGCATGCGCATCATCCACGCCGCGCTGGACGCGGGAATCAACTTCATCGACACGGCCGACGTCTACTCCGGCGGGGAGTCGGAGCAGATCGTGGGCGAGGCGCTGCGCGGGCGGCGGGACAACGTGGTCCTCGCCACCAAGGTGCATCATCCGATGGGGGGCGACATCAACGAGCACGGCAGCTCACGGCGGTGGATCGTGCGGGCGGTCGACGACAGCCTGCGGCGCCTGAAAACGGACTGGATCGACCTCTACCAAGTGCACCGTCACGATCCGCTGACGGACCTGGAAGAGACGATGAGCGCACTGACGGACCTGGTCCGGGCGGGGAAGGTGCGCTACATCGGGAGTTGCACCTTCCCGGGTTCGCTGATCGCGGAGTCGCACTGGATCGCGGAGAAGCGGGGCTACGAGCGGTTCCGGTGCCAGCAGCCGCCGTACTCGATCTTGGCCCGCGGGGCCGAGAAGGACTCGCTGCCCACGAGCGCCCGCTACGGCATGGGCGTGATTACCTGGAGCCCGCTCAGCCAGGGATGGCTCAGCGGCCGCTACCGTCGCGGCCAGCCCTTCCCCGACGCGCCGCGCAGCTCGATTCCGACGATGCGGAGGCGCGTCGAGGGGTGGGAGGACGCCCCGGCGAAGTCGCTGCTTGGCAAGCCGGCCGCGGGCGACCCCATCGCCGAGCGCAAGCTGGACATCATCGAGGCGCTCGTGCCACTCGCCGAAGAGTCGGGCATCTCCCTGGTGCACCTTGCGGTGGCGTTCGTGCTCAATCATCCGGCGGTGACGTCGGCGATCATCGGGCCGCGGACGATGGAGCACTTGACGGGGCAACTCGGCGCGGTGGACGTCGATCTGAGCCAGGAGGTCCTGGACCGCATCGACGAGCTGGTCACGCCGGGTTCGGACGTGAACCCGCTTGGGGCGGAGGTCGGGTACCAGCCGCCGGAGATTACGGACTCCTGGCGGCGGCGTCGTAACGCGCACGGTGCCGCGGCTGTAGCGGGGCCGCTATTCAACGTTGGCTGCTATCGCTTCAACGCCGACGGCGTTGTTAAGTTTTTCGGCGCTGGGCTTAATAGCGATGACGTTTATTAAAGTATAGAGCCTAGAACTTAATAGAGTTCTTGTTTATTAAGTCTTGGCGCTATATGCTTAATAATGTGGCAGACTATTAAGTTTTGCGGCGTAGGCTTTGATTGCCGGAGGAGCGCAGTTCCATGCAACGCGGCGAGACCGGACGTTACTGGGTAAGCGCGGATGGCGGCGAGCAGGTGCGCGCTTTCATCCCCAATCCCCTGCCTCCGGAGCCGCCGCTGGTCATCGAGGGCGGCTTGCAGCAGGCGCTGTTCGACGCCGCCCTATCCCTGGGGCGTCTTGACGGCGCCTCCGCCCAACTGCCGGACAGGGACCTGCTGATCTATGCCTCCATACGCAAGGAGGCGGTGCTGTCTTCCCGCATCGAGGGAACACAGTCGTCCATCTCCGACCTCATGCTGTTCGAACTTGAGGAGGCGCCGGGCGTCCCGCTCGACGACGTCCGGGAGGTGTCGAACTACGTGGCGGCGATGGACCACGGCCTGCGGCGCATGCGCGAGGGATTTCCGCTGTCAAACCGGCTGATTCGGGAGATTCACGAAATTCTGCTGTCGAGCGGGCGGGGGAGCAGCAAGGCGCCGGGCGAGTTCCGACGCTCGCAGAACTGGATCGGGGGCAGCCGCCCCGGTAACGCCGTTTTCGTCCCGCCGCCCCACACCGAGGTGGCGGCGTGCATGGGCGACCTTGAGAGCTTCCTGCCCATCGAGGACGACGGCGTGCCGGCGCTGGTGCGGGCCGCCCTCGCACACGTGCAATTCGAGACCATTCACCCGTTCCTCGACGGGAATGGGCGCGTGGGGCGGCTGCTCATCACGTTTCTGCTCTGCCACGCCGACGTGCTGCGCGACCCAATCCTGTACTTGAGCCTCTACCTGAAGGAGCGGCGCTCCACCTACTATGCGCTGCTCGACCACGTGCGCCGGTCCGGCGACTGGGAGGCGTGGCTGACCTTCTTTCTGGAAGGCGTCCGCGAGACGGCCGACGGGGTGGTCTCCACCGCCGAGCGCCTGTCGCGGATGTTCGCCGAGGACCGCGGCCGGATCGAGTCCACGCGGCGGGCCGGCTCGGCGCTGCGCGCGCACCACGAGCTCATGGCGCGGCCGATACTCACCATCCCCAACGTGAGCAAGCGCACGGGGCTCTCGTTTCCGGCCGCCGCGTCGGCGATGAGGCTGCTCGTGGAACTCGGCATCGCGCGTGAAATCACGGGCGGAAGCGCAACCGGATCTTCGTCTACGACCGGTATCTCTCCGTTTTGGAAGAAGGCACGGAGGGGTAGGCTTGCGGGCGCCGCTTCCGGTGGGCGCGCAATCCCGTATAATCCCCGCCGAGACACGGCATCCTGGAGGCACCCTTGGGCGACTACAGCAAGTACGAGGAGAATCATCTCGACGTGGAGATGAAGGACCGCGTGGCGGTGGTGACGATGAACCGGCCGGAGAAGCGGAACGCCATCGACTCGGCGCTGCATGAAGGGCTGGAGCTTATCCTCGAAGACCTGAGCACGGACCCCGACGTGGGGGCGATCGTGCTCACCGGCGCGGGCAAGGCGTTCTGCGCCGGGGGCGACATCAGCACGATGGGCGACACCATCCAGGACCGGTCGCCCCTGCACTACACACGAGGGCCGAAGTACCTCATCCAGGCCTTCGCCAACTGCGAAGCGCCGATCATCGCCGCGGTGAACGGGCCGGCGGCGGGCCTGGGCGCGACGATCGCGCTGATGTGCGACGTGATCTACATGAGCGACCAAGCGCGCATCGGCGACACGCACGTGCAGGTCGGGCTCGTGGCCGGCGACGGCGGGGCGGTGATCTGGCCTCTGCTGGTCGGGCCGCACCGCGCCAAGGAGTTCTTGATGGCGGGGGCCTACGTCGACGGCGCGAAGGCGGAGAAGATCGGCCTGGTGAACCACGTGGTGCCGCACGACGACCTGCTGGACGAGGCCTTGGCCTTCGCTACGGAGCTGGCGAACGGGCCCGGGGCGGCAATCCGCTGGACCAAGATGGCGGTCAACCGGATGATCTGGCAGAACATCAACCTGGTGCTCGAGATGAGCCTCGCCACGGAAGGGCTGTCCTTCCAGACAAAGGACCACGTCGAGGCGGCGACCGCGTTCATGGAGAAGCGCCCGCCGAAGTTCACCGGCGAGTAGCTAGGCCGGTCTCGAGCAGCCCCGCGGAGCGTGGGTCCGTGGCGGGCGCCGAGGCGCCATCGACCTCGCGCTCTGTCTCAATACCTCCCAGAGGGAGAGAGGCTTAACGGGCGGCTCTCCAACAGGGGAGGACGGAAAGGCGCTGCACGCCAAAAGCTCGGCAGTCGCTTGCTTGCGATGTCTGGATGTGATACATAGGTGGCCTCGGATCAGACGTCTCGTTTCTACGGTGGTGTTGTAGCAGGGCGACGGTTCGAGCCCTGGGAGAGGAATGGGAGATGAGGAAGCTATTCCGGTTCGGGATCCCGGCAATTCTTGCCCTGGCTCTACTGGTAACGGCGTGTGGAGGTGCGGACCCCACGGCTACACCGGTCCCCACGGCCACTGCCGTCCCTCCGACGGCCACGCCGGTCCCGGCGCCGACGGACACCCCGGAGCCAACCACGAAGATGGGCGGGACACTGAAATACGTCCCGCTTGCAGACCAGCTCGGGCTGGACCCGGGCTTCTCCAGCTACTATCAGACGATCCAGCATTCCATGCAGATCAATGACTTCCTCTTTTCCACGGACGCCGACCTCAAAATACAGCCCCAGATGGTGGACACCTGGGACCTGAGCTCCGATGGCACGGTCTACACCTTCAACCTCCGGGATGGACTCGCCTTCCATGACGGCAGGCCCGTGGAGGCGGAACACGTCGTCGCGACTATGGAGCGGGGGATCGGAGTCGACACCTACGGCAAGTTCCTAGCCCCGGTGGTCGCCGGTATTGAGGCGTTGGACGCCGACACGCTTACGCTCACCCTAATGGAACCCCTCGGCTTCACGCTCAATGCCCTTGGGTACGCGAGCACGCGGTTCGCTCTGGTGATGCCGCCCGAGTACACCAGCCTTCCCCAGAAAGAGAAGGCGGCGGGTGAGATCGGGGCCGGCCCCTGGAAGTTCGTGGAATGGCAGCCCGGGGACCAGATCGACTACGAGCGCAACGACAACTACGTGCCCCGGGATGAGGACGCCAGCGGCTATGCCGGTGGGAAGCAGGTGTTCCTAGACGCGCACGAGTGGCACATCATCGCCGACTCGGGCGCTAAGGTGGCCGCGGTCGAGACCGGTCAGGTCGATTTTGTCGACTGGCCGCCCCCGGATTCCTTCGACCGCACCGCGGGTAACCCCGACCTGGTAACCCTCCGGGACACGGCGGGCCCCATGGCGTTCATCTACGTGAACAAGCTCGTGCCGCCGTTCAACGACGTTCGCGCCCGGAAGGCGCTCCAAGCCGCGGTGAACCAGCGGGAACATCTCCTCACCGCCTACCCAGAGTCCTTGGCCTCGCCGTGCGCGGCCATCTTCGGTTGCAGCGCGGCGCCTTGGTCATCGGAGGCCGGCATTGAGCCGTGGATCAGCGACAGCGACACGGAACTCGCACAAGAGCTGTGGGACCAGGCTTACAACGGCGAAACGCTGGTCCTCGTGCAGTGGAACGGACGACCGGAATACCAGAACCCCGGCCTCTTGACCAAGCAGATTCTGGAGGACCTGGGGGCCGAGGTTGAAGTGTTCGCCACCGACACCGCCGCGGGCAGCGCCCTCGTGCGCAACCGGGAGGCCTCGGAGGCAGGCGATTGGCACGTGGGGCATCTGGTCTCCACGAACTATGTGGACCCCATTTCCACCAGTTTCCTCAATCCCTCGTATGGGTACGGCGGATGGAGCGTCGATGACCGCATCACCGACCTAAAGGGAGAGTTCCTCAGGGCCACCGACGATGCAGAGAGAAAGCGCATCGTCGACGAGATTCAGACGATCAACTACGCCAACGCCGAGGGGATCATCAGCGGCCAAGCCTTCCGCCACAAGGTCTACCGGAAAGACGTCAAGGGAGTCATTCCGGCGCCGATCTTGACGTACCAACCGTTCTGGAACATCTGGCTCGACCGGTAGCCGGTAGGGTCGTGAAGTAAGCGAATCAGGGAGAGGACGAGTCCTTTCCCTGATTTGCTTCTGGCGAGGGTTGCAGTGGGCCGGAAGAAGGGCAGGGAACGGCGATGGTTGGACTGAAAGCCCGACCCGAGCAAACGACCGAGTTCACCGAGGCCGTCAGGGATACGGCGTCGGAGGCCTATGGGTCATCCCAGATCGGCCCCTGGGACTACTGCCCCAAGCTCGGTTTCAGAGAGTACTGGTATCCGGCCGTTTGGAAGAAGAAGGTGGGCCGGCGACCGATCAACGTCACGATGTTGGGCGAGGAGCTGGTCCTCTTCCGGGGCAAGGAAGGAAGGATCGAGGCCCTCAGCGACTGGTGCCCTCACCGGGGCGCCCGGCTCTCCCGCGGCTACAACGAGTTCCCCGGGACGATCACCTGCCCCTACCACGGCTATACGTTCGACGCCAGCGGTCAGTGCGTGGCCGGGCTCGTCGAGGCCGACGTCTCGCCCTTGGCGGCAAAGATGAAGGCACGGAAGTACCCGACGGCGGAGTGGCAAGGGATCGTCTTCGTCTGGATGGGGATCACGGACCCCGTGCCTCTGGAAGAAGACCTGCCCTGGGAATTCAAGGAGCCGGGCTTGACGGGCCGGCGGTTCAGCAGGGTGCGGGTATGGCACGCCAACTGGACGGAGCCGGTGAACCAGGGCGTCGACAATCACGGTCTCTACCTGCACCGAGGTCTGACGATCTGGCGCCTCTTCAACATCAAACTGCACTTCTTCCGCAAGAAGCCCGTCCAGACCGGGTCGATCAAGGTGGTGGAAGAGGGCGACAACTACATCAACGTCCGATTCGGCGCACTCCGATACGGTCAGGGCGACTACCCGGGGCTGGGAAAGTGGCCGCGGCGGGCGTGGTGGCGGGTGCTGGGCCCGGTCAAGGGGCCGGGGGGCCGAGAGGCCGTCGCCGGCAGCGGCAGCATCGACGACGTCCGCTGGGCGGGGCACGACCACAACGTCGAGCTTCCCAGCAAGGTCCGCATCCCCTCCGGCATCAACCAGTACCTGCGCTGGGGGGTCCCCGTCGATGAAGAGAACACGCGGATGTGGACCTTCCTGCTGTGGAAGAGACCGAAGAACTTCCTCCACGCCATCTATCAGTACCTCTACTACCACCTGTACCGAAAGCAGTACGAAGTCATCGGCATCAATGAGCGCCAGGACCTCGAAGTGTTCCTCGGCGACCGTCTGAACTACGAGTCGTCACAGAAACTTGGCATGGTCGACGTCGGGGTCATCTACTTCCGGCGGCACCTGGCGAAGCGTTCGCGCGACTTCCGGCGGCTCGGCGGCGCGTTTGGTAATCGTAAGCAGCCTCCCGACCCGGCGAAGGTCGCGGAGTGGACGGCAGGCCCCCGGTAGCCGAATCCCGAGCCGTCACCGCATGGGGCGGATGCAGCCGGAGGGCGGACCGGCGGGAGCGGGCGCTGGGCTCACGGCCGAAGGGTTCGTCGGGGCCGTCGCACGGCTGTGTAGCGATTCGGAGGGGACAGCGGCATGCCACAAGTCGCGGAGAAGGCATACCAAGCCACCGGATCGCCGCGCCGACTCGTCCACGCCAACATGTACGTCGGCGACTACGAGCGCAGCTTCGACTTCTACAACCAAATCTTGGGCGTGGAAGAGACGTTTCGCATCGTTGACGAGAAGATCGTCTTCCTCAGCAACGGCAACACCCATCACGACTTGGCCTTCATCGAGGTTGCCGACTCGAAGGAACAGCGCCCGGACCACAGGGTCAGGCCCCACGAGTATGGGGCGCGGGCCGGGTTGAACCACTTCGCCTTCGAAATGTACAACGAGGCAGAGCTGGTGGAGGCTTGGCGGCGCCTCGAAGGCGGGGGCGTCGGGCCCCTTGGGCTGGAAGACCGCCTCGTCACCCGCAGCGTCTACTTCCACGACCCCGAGGGCCACGGTATAGAGCTTACCGTCGACATGCTGAGCAACTGGCGGGACTACCGGAAGCCGGGCGTCACGGTGTCGCACAAGCCGTACGTGCCGGAAGCGGAGCCGCCGAAGACCGAGACGTTCATCAACATGGACCCTGAGATTCGTCGGATCGACTCCGCTCCGCTGCATGCGAAGCGGACCGCCCACGCGACGATCGCGGCTCAGGACTTTCCCGCTCTCCGCCGGTTCTATATCGAAATGGTGGGACTGCGGGAGGTATTTCTCGACCCCGACGGGGCGTTCTGCGTGCTGCAGGGCAAGGGCTACTCCGGATACTCCCTGGTGCTGATTCCCGCCTCGGCCCGTCACGAGCCCGGTGTTCACCAAGTCGCCTTCGAGCTCACCGACGTCAACGACCTCGACGGCGCTCCGGAGCGGCTCGCCGCCAAGGGCGTGCAGGTCGAGTACAAGATAGAGCATCCAAAGAAGCAAGCGGTCTACTTCCGCGACCCGGACGGCATCCTGGTCCAGGCCTATTGCGAGACGCCGGACTTCCTCGACGGGATTGAGGGGATGGACCCGGCGCTCGCGGTCTTGTTGCTCTAGCGCAAGCAGGGTTCCGTCCGGAGAATGGTGGCCATGTTTCGAAAAATCGGCGACCTAAACGTCCACTACGAAGTGGCAGGCGAGGGCTATCCGATGGTCCTGCTCCACGGGGGTGGGTCGCGGGCCGAGTGCTTCGAGGAGATGATGCCCATCCTGTGCCGCGAGTTCAGGGTCTATGCCTACGACCTCAGGGGCGCGGGCGAAACGCAACGTCCACCCGAACCGAGGATCTCGTACGAGGTCTGGCGGGCGGACCTCGGCGCATTCCTCGACAGCTTCGATATCGATGAGGCCGTCCTGGTGGGGTGGTCGCTCGGCGCCGGCGTCGTCATGGACTTTGCCGTCCACTACCCCCAGCGGGTGTCCAAGCTCGTGCTCATCGGGGCCGTGAGTCCTCGCCTTGAGCGCGCGATTGATCCGTCGGGCTTCGAGAAGCGCCGGAAGCTCATCGAAAGCGGCGCCACCGCCGAGCAGATCGTCGCCGAGACGTTCGAATTCACCAAGGGCGCCTTCAGTCCCAACAGCATTGAGCACAAGCCCCACGCGGTCGAGGCCATCCGGCGCGAGCACCTTCGAAATGAGCCGAAGGAGTATCTCGAGACGGTGCGCATGATCAACACGCCGCTGACGGTTGGGGACCGGCTGGGGGAAATTCGCTGCCCGAGCCTGGTCATCGTCGGGGAGCACGATGCTCGCACGCCCTTCCCGAACGGGGCGGACCTCAACAAGGCGATACCGAACTCCTTCCTCAAGGTGCTTAAGAACTGCGGCCATTTCTACGGGTACGAACAGCCGCACATGACGAGCGAGGTGATGCTTTCATTCCTGAAAGCGCAATGGCCATAGGCAAGGCGGCGCCGCGGACTGAATTGCCCGACGTCCCCAAGCCGACAACAAGCAGCAAGGGAGAACCGACATGGTAGCGACAGCGCAACGATTCATCTCCGCCGACTCTCACGTTTTCGAGCCCCCCAACCTGTGGTGGGACCACCTGGCGGACAAGTGGGGAGAGAAGCTCCCACGGGTCATCCATGAGTTCCAGGGGAGAAGGGGGAGTTTTTCTACAACGGAATCGATGATGCGGTCATTGAGCTGGTCAGCCGGCAGCGGGTGCGAGACGCCAAGCTCGACCGGAAGTGGCAGGAAGCGGGCACGGTCCCGGAGCTGCGCAAGGTCTACCAGCAGGAGGAAGGCGTCGACGCGGAGATACTCAATCCGACGGAGGGCCTCACATTCCTCCAGACCGAGAACCGCGACATGCTCCGCGACTGCTGCACGGTCTACAACGATTGGCTCGCCGAGTACTGCTCCTACGATCCCAAGAGCTTGATCGGCACGGCGATCATTCCCATCGAGGACGTCGACTGGGCGGCCCAAGAGCTTGAGCGCACGTCGGCGAAGGGCCTCAAGGGGGCGTTCATCAACCTGGAGCCGCCGGAGGGCTTTCCGCCCTATTCGAACGCCTACTATGACCGGTTCTGGTCGGCGGCGCGGGAAATCGAGGCGCCGATCACGCTGCACATCGGCACCGGCAGGATCCGCACGGGTCTCTCGTTGATTACCCCGGAGGAAAGGCGAGATATGCCGGTGGGCATCATCATGTCGCGGGCTGAAGTGATGTGGGTGCTGGCCCGCGACTTCATCTACGGCGGCATCCTCGACCGCTTCCCCGGCCTGACGCTTCTCTGCAGCGAGTTCGAGATTTCGTGGATACCCTGGTTCATGAACGAGATGGACCGGAACATGCAGCGCACCTGGACCATCACCTATGGGTACCCGTCGCCGAAGATGTTGCCCAGCGAGTACATGAAGACGCGGGTGTTTCACGGGTTTATCGACGACCCCTTCATCTCGGAGCTCGGGCCCATCGTCGGCATCGACCGCATCTTGTGGGGGTCGGACTTCCCGCACCCTGAAGGCATCGGGCTCAAGGCCCGTCAGACGTTGGATGGTATTCTCGGCGGGTTGAGCGCGGACGACCGGGAGAAGCTGACCTCGACGAACGCCGCCGCCCTCTGGGGGTTGTAGTCCGCGGGGAGGACTTTCCGCGCTACCATGCAGGCGTTTGAGCAGGAGCAGATGGAGGGACTTCGATGGTAGAGGCGAAGCCGCGAGTGGCCCGGCCCGGGCGCACGGGTGAATTCACCGAGAATGTCGGCGCTACGGCCACGGAGGCCTACGGGTCGTCGCAGATCGGCCCCTGGGACTACTGCCCCAAGCTTGGCTTCAGGGAGTATTGGTACCCGGCGATCTGGAAGAAGAAGGTGGGCCGGCGGCCGGTCAACGTCACGATGCTGGGCGAGGAGCTGGTCTTCTTCAAGGGCAAGGAAGGAAGGATCGAGGCCCTCAGTGACTGGTGCCCTCACCGCGGCGCCCGCCTCTCCCGGGGCTTCTGCGAGTTCCCTGGGACGATCACCTGCCCCTACCACGGCTATACGTTCGACGCGAGCGGGCAGTGCGTGGCCGGGCTTGTCGAGGCCGACGTCTCGCCGCTAGCGGCGAAGATGAAGGCGCGAAAATATCCGACAGAGGAATGGCAGGGGATCATCTTCGTCTGGATGGGGATTACGGACCCCGTGCCGTTGGAGGAAGACCTTCCCTGGGAATTCAACGACTCAAACCTGTCCGGCCGGCGCTACACCAGGACAAAGATCTGGGAGGCCAACTGGACGGAGCCGGTAAACCAGGGGATCGACAATCATGGCCTCTATCTGCACCGGGGTCTGAGCTTCTGGCGGTTCTTTCACCGCAGGCTCCTCTTCTTCCGCAAACGGCCGATTCAGACCGGCCCCTTCAAGATCGTGGACGAGGGGGAAAAGCACGTCAGCGTGCGATTCGGCGCCATCAAGTACGGCCAGTCGGAATACCCCGGCTTGGGGAAATGGCCGCGGCATGTATGGTGGAGAATCCTACCGGCCCCCAAGGGCTCGGGCGGCGGGACCCGAGAGGGGCCCCTGAACGAGAAGAACTGGGCAAGCCACGATCACAACGTCGAGCTTCCCAGCATCGTGCGCATCCCCGTCGGCACGCACGTGCACATCCGATGGGGGGTCCCGGTGGACCACATCCACACACGAATGTGGACCTTCAACGTCTTCAGGAAAGAACCGAATTTCTTGACGCGTTGGTACCATCACCTCTACTACTACTTCTGGCGAAGGCTGGCCACCGTCATCTCCGTCAACGAGCTTGAGGACCTCGTTGTCTTCAAGGAAGACCGCTTGAACTATGAGACTCCTCAGAAGCTCGGCATGGTGGACGTGGGGATCATCTACTTCCGCCGCCACTTGGCGAGACGGTCGCGCGACTTCAAACGGCTTGACGGAGCCTTCGGATGCCTGAAGGCGCCTCCCGACGAGGCGAAAGTCGCGGAGTGGATCGGCAAGCGGAACTAGCAATACCGACCCGGCCGGTGATCCTTGATGAGGATCCTGAATGGGCGGAAGCTGGACGTTAACTCGGAGGCGGAGTGCGCGGCTACCTTGGACGACGACTACTCGCCAGCATCCCCGTGGTGCTGTTCGTCGCCATCGTCACCTTCAGCCTTCTCTATCTGACGCCGGGCGACCCCGCGGAGGTCTTGGCCGGCGACGATGCCACTCCGGAAGATGTCGCGCAGATCCGCGAGAATCTCGGGCTGGACCGGCCCTATCCGGTACGGCTGGGCATCTTTCTTGGGAACACCCTCCAGGGCGATCTGGGGATAAGCGTCTTCTCGGGCAAGGAAGTATCGGCGCTCATCGCGGACCGCTTCGAGCCGACGCTGTCGATTGCCGTCTTCGCCACGATCATCGCCATCTTGTCGGGGCTTCCGCTGGGAGTGATCGCCGCCTGGAAGGCCAATACGTGGATCGATCGGTCCATCATGGTCTGGGCCGTGATCGGGCTCGCGCTCCCGCCGTTCTTCATGGGATTCCTGATCGTGTGGGCCGTCGGCCTGCAAGTGCGCCTCTTCCCCGTGAACGGCTACGTCCCGTTGACCGAGAACTTCGGCGACTATCTGTACTACCTCGTCCTTCCTTCCGTGGCCGCCAGCAATACGTTCATGGCGCTGATCATCCGCATGACGAGATCGAGCGTGCTCGAGGTCTTGAAGCAAGACTACATTCGCACCGCTCGGGCGAAGGGCCTGAGCGAGAGCTTGGTGCTCTTTCGGCATGGTGTCGGGAACGCGGCGTTGCCCATCCTCACGGTCATCGGCTTTGGCGTTGCCTTCCTGATTACCGGGCTGGTCGTCGTGGAGAGCGTGTTCGCCGTTCCCGGCATGGGCCGGCTACTCGTGGATTCGATCGCCCGCAGAGACTATCCGGTTATCCAAGGGGTCGTACTCGTCATCTCCGCCGCTTACGTACTCGTCAATCTCGTTGTTGACATCCTCTACACGTACTTTGACCCAAGGATCAGATATTAGTGGTCGCTGAAGAGACAGCGGTTTCAACCCCCAGGACGGCCTGGGACCGACCGCAGCGGCTGCTGCGGTGGTTGATGCGGCACGCCCGCGGTAACCCCACCATGGCGGCAGGCATTGGGTTCGTGGTGGCCATTACCTTCATAACGACCGCGGCGCCGCTGTTCGCCCCCCAAGACCCCGATCGCCTCAATCCCGTCAACCGCCTGCAGCCGCCCTCGCGCGAATTCTGGTTTGGGACCGACCAAGTCGGGCGTGAGGTGTACCCACGGACGATCTACGGGGGCCGCGTCTCTCTCGTGGTCGGCTTCTCGGTCGCGGCGCTCTCGATGGCGATCGGCACCGTCTTTGGGCTCACCGCCGGCTATTTCCGGAAGGCGGACGCCATCATCATGCGCTTCATGGACGGGCTCATGGCCTTTCCCATGATTCTCTTGGCGATTGCGATGGTGGCCATTCTGGGGGCAAGTATGGCGAATGTCATTGCCGCCCTTGTGGTGGTCTCCTTTCCCAGGGAGACCCGCGTCGTTCGGGCCAGCGTGCTCTCCCTTCGGGAGCAGCAATTCGTCGAGGCGGCACGGGCTATCGGCGCGCCCACCAGCCGCATCCTGGCATTCCACATTTTCCCAAGCACGATCCCGCCGTTGATCATTCAGGGGACGTTTACCTGCGCGCTCGCCATCCTGACCGAGGCGACCCTTTCTTTCCTCGGCGCGGGCATCTCGCCCGACATACCGAGTTGGGGCAACATGATGGCGGAGGGGAATTACTACGTGCAGGTCGCCATCTGGGTGATTGTCTTCCCCGGGACCGCCCTGGGCCTCACCGTCATGGGCGTGAGCCTCGCCGGCGACGGGCTGCGCGACCTACTCGACCCGAGAATCGCCCGCACCTAGCGCCGTTGGGTGTGGTCCAGACCGCAACACGTTGAATCGGAGGAGGCGTACAGGATGGCCTACGAAGGAATGATCGCGGAGACGACGAGCATGGTGGGGTTCGAAGGGGACGTCATCTCGGCCTATTTGGCGCGGCCTTTGGGGGCCGGGCCCTTTCCCGGTGTGGTGCTCCTGCATCACGCCCCCGGCTGGGACGAGTGGTACTGGGAGACAACGCGCAAGTTTGCCCACCACGGGTACGTGGCGATCTGCCCGAACCTCTACCACCGCGCGGGCGAGGGGAGCTGGGACGACGTAGCGGCTCGCGTCCGCGCCGCCGGAGGCGTCGCCGACGACCAGGTGGTGGGCGATACCGACGGCGCGGTGAATTACCTGCGGTCGCTGCCGATCGTCAACGGCAAGATCGGGTTGATCGGCTCATGCTCCGGAGGCCGTCAGGCGTTCCTGGCGGCCTGCCGGCTGACGAATCTGGACGCAACGGTGGAACTGTGGGGCGGGCGCGTCGTGATGTCGGACGAGGAGCTGACCGACAAACAGCCGGTCGCGCCGATCGACTACACGAAGGACCTTTCTTGCCCGCTGCTCGGGCTCTTCGGCCAAGAGGACCTGAACCCTCCGCCCGCGCAGGTGGCGCAGCACGAGGAGGAGCTGAAGAAGCACGGCAAAGATTACGAGTTCCACATGTACGACGGGGCGGGCCACGGCTTCTTCTACCACGACAGGCCCGCCTACCGTGTGGAGCAGGCGGTGGACGGCTGGGGCAAGGTCTTCGACTTCTTCGAGCGGCATCTTGCCACGGGCGCCGGATGACCACGGAGATAGCGCGATGTGTACGTCAATCGTAGAGATCATCAGCGTCGAGGGCAGCGGCAAGGGCGCGGCGGGTTGGTTTCCGGTGGCGCAAGCCGTGGTTGACTACGACCACCCAACCCACGCCTTGCTGGAGGAGAGTGTCAACATAGACGTCCTCAATCCGTCGCTTCCCGCGGGCATGCGGGTTGCGCTCGAGCTGACCCCCGACTCCGCCCGCGCTCTGGCGCATTCGATCCTGAGCGCCGTCAAGGCAGCCGACGCCTGGCGCGCCGAGCATGACGGCGCGGTGAGTGGGCCATGACCGCGGAACTCGGCACGCTGATTTCAGGCGATTCTCACGTCTTCGAGCCCGAAACGCTGTGGTGGGACCACCTTGCTCACAAGTGGGGAGAGGCGCTGCCGCGCGTCCTTGACGAGTACGAGGGGAGGGAAGGCCCCTTCTTCCTGCGGGCCGAGAATGAAATCATCGACATGACGGCGCGGCAGAAGGTGCGGGACGCGAAGCTGGAACCCCGCCTGCAGCAAGCCGGGACCTATCCAGACCTGAGATTGGGCTACCAGGACGAAGAGGGTATCGGGGCCGAGGTGCTCAATCCCACCGAGGCGCTGGGGATGTTCCGGTACGAGAACCGGAGCATGCTGCGCGACTGCTGCGAGGTCTACAACGACTGGCTGGCGGAATTCTGCTCCCATGAACCGAGCCGCTTGATCGGCACCGCGTTGATCCCCATCGAAGATATCGATTGGGCAGTCGGAGAGCTGCAGCGCACCGCGGGGATGGGGCTCAAGGGGGCCATGATCGGGCTACAGCCTCCCGAAGGGTACCCTCCGTATCAGCTGCCCGTGTATGACCGATTCTGGGCGGCGGCCCAAGAAATCGGCGCGCCGCTCACACTGCACATCGTTACCGGCCGGGTGCGGAGCCACATGTCCTTGAACACCGCGCCCGAACGGGTGTTGATGCCGATGACCATCATTTCACAGCGCGCCGAGGTGATGAGCGTTCTGGCGCGGGATTTCATCTACGGCGGCGTACTCGACCGATTCCCTGGTCTCACCCTTTTGTGCAGCGAGTTCGAGGTCTCGTGGATCCCGTGGTTCATGAACGAAATGGACCGAAATATGCAGCGGACGTGGGTCACCACCTATGGATATCCGCCTCCGAAACTGAAGCCCAGCGAGTACATGCGGACCAGAGTGTGGCATGGGTTCATCGACGACCCCTACGTCCGCGAGCTTTCGCCACACATCGGCGCCGACCGGCTGGTGTGGGGCTCGGACTTCCCCCACCCAGAGGGAATAGGGGTCCAGGCCAAAGGGACACTGGCAGCGCTCATCGACGGTCTGCCGGCCGAGACGGTAGCCAAGGCCACCGCAAAGAACGCCGAGGCCTTGTGGGGCCTCTAACGACGCGGTTGAAGATTCCGATACGCGGGGCGCCGCATGAATGCTTCAGCAGGGAAGATGCGCTTTAGTCTGGCTGGGATCGCGGGGCTGACCTGGAGCCAGCTCGCGGAGGCGGCCACCACGGCAGAAGCGTTGGGCTTCTATGGCTTCTATGCGTCGGACCACCTGCTCACCCCGGGTCCCGGCCCCACCACGATCACCCCAAGCTCCTCTGAGCACTTGGACGCGCTTACCGCGGTCGCGGCGCTGGCCGGGCATACGCGAAGCTTGCGCCTTGGCACGATGGTCGTCGGAAACCTCTTCCGCCACCCGGTCATTCTCGCCAAAGTGATCAGCACCATCGACCATGCCAGCGGCGGCCGAGTGGAGTTGGGGATAGGCGCCAACTGGCGCAGAGCGGAGTGCGACATCTACGGGTTCCCCTTCCCTCCGTTGCAGGAACGGCTGGGCCGGTTGGAGAACACCCTGCAGATCATCACGTCGCTGTGGGGCCGGGAGCGCACCACCGTCGAAGGCGGTTATCACGAACTCTCCGACGCGCCATTCCTCCCCAAGCCGCTCCAGCAGCCCTGGCCGCCGATCATCATGGCGGCGCGAACGACGAGACGTTGCGTTTGGCGGCGCTCTACGCCAACGAGTGGAACGGGCTCGGCCCCGTATCGCACGTCCGGGAGCGGGCGCAGAGACTGGACGCCCTTTGCCGCGAACAGGGAAAAGACCCCTTGAGCATTCGGCGCTCGGTCGTGGTCCCGCTGCATCTGACGGACGACGCGGCGGAGGTAGCGCGTCTGACAGAGGGGATTGCCGCCGTCACGCGCAAGAACGCACAGCGCTGTTCGGCGGAGCTGGCGGCCCAGCCCGATGAGATCGTGGCCGGCGAGGCAGCCCTCTTGGGCGGCGTTGAGCAGGTCGCCGCCGGTGTCGACCGCTTGCGGTCCGCCGGAATCAATCACGTCGTGTTCTTCACGCCCCGCCCATGGGATAGACCCATGTTGGAGCGCTTCGCGACGGATGTGATGCCGGCCTTCGTCTAGGCACGGGCGGCCGAGTCGATGGCCCTCAGCCAAGGGTGCGCTAGATGGCGGGGATGACGTCCTGGGCCAAGGCTTCGATCTGTTCGATCTCGTCGAAGATCGGATGCAGCAGCAGCATATCCGGCTGTAGGCCGGCCACCTCCGCGACGCGGTCCACGCACTCCTGGATGCCACCGGAAACCACGACCTCTTCGTCGAGGGAGAATCCTTCGTACACCCGGGCGAGCCACGCACCCGCGCGGCGCTTGGCGCGGGCCTCGTCGCGATCTAGTCCGACGTAGATGCGTTTGGCGATCGCGAAGGAGGCGGGGTCGCGGCCGGCATCTTCGCAATAGTTGCGCAGCAACCGGACGTTGCCGGCGAAGGCCTTTGTAGTGGAGATGCCGGCGCCCATCCAGCCGTCCGCATGGCCGACGGCACGCCGCAAGGCGTTTGGGTGGCCGCCACCGAACCAGAGCGGCGGACGGGGCTGCTGGAAGGGCTTCGGCTCCATGAGCACCCGGTCGGTACTCCAGTAGCGGCCCCGGAACGTGGTGGGCGACGTCGTCCAGAGGGCATTGATCAGCCGCAGCCCTTCGAGGTAGCGACCGACGGCCCGCGCGGTCGATATTCCGTAGCGAGGATAGAGCCGTTCGGCCGTGCCCAAGCCGACGCCTACGATGAGCCGGCCGCGGCTCATTTGGTCGAGGGAGGCCAGCTCTCTCGCAAGAAGAATGGGGTTGTACACAGGGCTAATCAGGACCGAAGTACCCAACCGGACCCGCGCGGTAAGGGCGGCGACGTAGCCCAAGAGCACGACAGGGTCCAGCACCGGATAGGGGCGCAGGTGCATGTCGGCGACCCAGAGGCTGTCATAGCCAAGCGTTTCCGAACGCCGGGCGAATTCGCCCACAAGCGCCATATCCACCTTGCCTGAGTCGAAGACCTGGGGCAGGCCCACGCCCCATGCGATGTCTCGTCCCGTGCGCATTGAGCGAAGGGCCTACAGGTCCAAGGGCTGGTGTTCGGGAGGGCCTAGGGGCCGGAAGGCGGGGTCGGTGCGGAGGATGACGCCGAGGCGCTCGTAGTCCTTGGCCTGTTGCTCGAAGGGGCGGTTGGCCATGGCGCGGCCGCTGGGGTGGTAGAGGGGCACGACCTTGGCCCCGCGCCAGGGGACGGCGGTGGCGACGGCGTCCTTGAGCTTGATTCTGTGGGGCTCGATGAGGTGGAGCGCGTCGAGGGCCCGCACGCCGAGGGTGACGACGTAGGGCGGCTGCACGATGTCGATCATCTCGCGCAGGTAGTTGGAGCAGTTGCGCAGCTCGGCGTTGGTGGGGCGGTCGTTGCGGCCCTCGGCGTCCTTGGGGTTGCACTGGACGGCGTTGGCGATGAAGAGGTCGCCGCGGCGCAGACCGGCGTGTTCGAGGAGACGCTGGAAGTTCTCGCCGCTGCGGTCGCCCTGGAAGGGGACGCGGGTGACGGCGGAGCCGAAGCGCCCCGGCGCCTCGCCGATGACGAAGACGCGGGCCTCGATGCGCCCGTTGAGGGGGCCGAGGACGGCGGAGTTGCGCTCCATGCGGGGGCAGAAGTCGCAGTCGTAGGCGCGCTGGGCGACGTCGGCGAACCAGATGTACTGCTCTTCGGTTGCGCCGCCGTTCATGGCCGGGGCTAGCGGGCCTCGTCGACCATGTCGAGGAAGCGGTCGAACATCTCGACGTTGTCGAGGGGGCCGGGGGCGGCCTCGGAGTGGTACTGGATGGTGAGGAGGGGCAGCGAGGTGTGGCGCAGGCCCTCGACGGTGCCGTCGTGGAGGTTGACGTGGCTGACCTCGGCCTCGCGGGGCAGCGAGTCGGGGTCGACGGCGTAGCCGTGGTTCTGGGCGGTGATGTAGACGCGGCCCGTGGCGTTGTCGCGGACGGGGTGGTTGCCGCCTCGGTGGCCGAACTTGAGCTTGTAGGTGGTGCCCCCCTAGGGCGTGGGCGATGACCTGGTGCCCCAGGCAGATGCCCATGATGGGCCGCCGCCCCAGGATGGTCTTGGTGCTGGCGATCATGTAGTCGAGGGGGGCGGGGTCGCCGGGGCCGGGGGAGAGGAGGATGCCGTCGGGGTTGGCGGCGAGGATCTCCTCGCCGGTGGTGGAGGCGGGGACGGTGGCGACGTCACAGCCCCGCGCCCGGAGCAGGCGCAGGATGTTGTGCTTGACGCCCATATCCACGACGGTGATGCGGCGCCGGGGGCGGTCGCCGCCGCTCCACGGCTCGCCCTGTTCGGCCATGACCGACCGGACGTAGTCCTGTTCGTCGTAGGACGGGCTGTCCCGCAGGACCTTCAGCGCCTCGTCGGGCGTGGCCTCGGAGGTGAGCACGCCCATCATGACGCCGCGGTTGCGGAGTCGGCGGGTGAGCGCCCGGGTATCGACGCCGGCGAGGCCGGGGATGCCTTCGGCCGCCAGGTACTCGTGCACCGTCATCTCGTTCCGCTGGTGGCTGGGGCGGTCGCAGTGGTGGCGGACGACGAAGCCGCGGACCTGGATGCGGCGGGACTCGACGTCGGCGCGGTTGACGCCGTAGTTGCCGATCATCGGGTAGGTGGGGGTGACGATCTGGCCGGCGTAGGAGGGATCGGTGAGGATCTCCTGATAACCGGTCATGCTGGTGTTGAAGACGACCTCGCCGACGGAGGTCGCCTTTGCGCCGAAGGCGTCGCCGCGAAAGACCGCGCCGTCTTCCAGCGCCAGGAATGCTTCAGCCACGGATCACTGCCTCCTGTCGTTCGTCGTGCACGATGACGCCGCCGCTGAGGGTCGCGACCACGCGTCCTTTCAGGCGTTGCCCGGCGAGCGGGGTGTTCTTGCCGAGCGACGCGAATGCCTGGGGGTCGACGGTCCACTCCTGATCGAGGTCGGCGAGGGTGACGTCGGCGGGCGCGCCCTTGGTCAGGCGGCCCAAGCGGGCGCCGGGGGCGCCGAGGACGCGGGCGGGGCCGGTGGTGAGCGCGGCGACCATCGTGGGCAGGGGGACGCGCCCGGAGTGCACCAGGGTCATGAGCGCGCCGAAGGCGGTCTCGAAGCCGCTGATGCCGTAGGAGGCGACGTCGTACTCGCAGAGCTTGTCGACGGTGGCGTGCGGGGCGTGGTCGGTGGCGATGGCGTCGATGGAGCCGTCGGCCAGGCCCTCGATCAGGGCCTCGACGTGGGTGCGGGGACGCAGCGGCGGGTTGACCTTGGTGTTGGTGTCGTAGGCCGCGGCCGGGCCGGAGGGCCGGTTGACGGCGCACCGTGGAGGTTGCGGTCGCCGGCGACCCACTCGTCGGTAAGGGTGAGGTGGTGGGGGGCGACCTCGGCGGTGATGGGGCTGCCGCGTTCCTTGGCCCGCCGTACGAGGTCGAGCCCGCCGAGGGTGCTCATATGGGAGGCGTGGAAGTGGCCGCCGGTGAGCTCGGCGAGCTGGATGCCGCGGGCGACCATGGCGTCCTCGGCGGCGGCGGGCTGTCCACGGAGTCCGAGGCGCGTCGAGACGTGTCCCTCGTGCATGGCGCAGCCGACGTAGGTCGGCTCCTCGCAGTGGTCCATGATGGGCGCGCCGAGGGTCTTGGCGTAGGCGAGGGCGCTGCGGAGGAGGCCCGGCGTGAGCACCGGGCTGCCGTCGTCGGAGAAGGCGACCGCGCCGCCCTCGGCGAGCTCGGCCATCTCGACGAGCTCCGCGCCCTTCCTTCCCTTGGAGACGGCGGCGACGGGCAGGACGCGCACCGCCGCCGATGCGGCGCGGCCCATGACGAAGTCGAGGGTGGCGCGGGAGTCGATGGCGGGGTCGGTGTTGGGCATGCAGCAGATGGTGGTGAAGCCGCCCCTTGCCGCGGCCCGCGCGCCGGTGGCGATCGTCTCTTTCTCCTCAAACCCCGGCTCGCGGAGATGGACGTGGAGGTCGATGAAGCCGGGCATGACGGCGAGGCCGCCCGCGTCGATCACCTCCGCGCCATCCGGCGGCGCGCCAATGCCGCCGAGGGCCGCCTCGACGACCACACCGCCGGCGATGAGCAGATCGCCGGTCCCGTCGAGCCCGCTCGCCGGGTCGATGAGGCGTCCGCCGCGGAGGAGGAGTGGGGCGTTCACTCGCCGCGCTCCCCGGAGGCGAGCAGGTAGAGGAGGGCCATGCGGACGGCGACGCCGTTGGTGACCTGGGTCTCGATGAGGGAGCGGGCCCCATAGGCGAGCCCGTGGCTGATCTCGATGCCCTCGTTCATGGGGCCGGGGTGCATCACCATCGCGCCGGGCTTGGCGCGCCGCATTCGCTCTTCGTTCACCTGATAGAAGCGGACGTACTCGCGGAGCGTGGAGAGGAGGCCGGCGCTCTGGCGCTCCTTCTGGATGCGGAGGGCCATCACGACGTCGGCGCCGTCGAGGGCGCGGTTGATGTCGGTCTCGACGGAGAGGAAGCCGGAGTCGCCAGGGTCGAAGGCGGTGATGGCGTCGAAGGGGAGGAGGGTGGGCGGGCCGCAGAGGACGACCGACGCGCCGAGCTTCTGAAGTCCCCAGAGGTTGGAGCGGGCGACGCGGCTGTGGAGCACGTCGCCGACGATGGCGACGCGGAGGCCGTCAATGGCCCCGAGCCGCTCGCGGATGGTGAAGAGATCGAGGAGGGCCTGACTGGGGTGGGCGTGCGCGCCGTCGCCGCCGTTGATGACCTTGACGCCGGTGTTCCGGGCGATGACGTGAGGAGCGCCGGAGAAGCCGCTCCGCACGATGAGCACGTCCGCTCCCATGGCCTCCAGGGTGCGGGCGGTATCGACGAGCGACTCGCCCTTGACGCGGCTGCTGTCGGAGGCGGAGATGTTGATGACGTCGGCGCTCATGATCTTGCCGGCGTGCTCGAAGGAGGCCCGCGTCCGCGTGCTGGGCTCGGCGAAGAGGGTGATGACGGTGCGGCCCCGCAGGGTCGGCACCTTGCGGATCTCCCGACCCAGTACCTCGCGCATCGCTTCCGCCGTCTCGATGACGCCCTCGATCTCGTCACGGGTGAAGTCGTCGAGGTCGAGGATGTGGCGGCGGGGAGCGTCGAACGCCGCCGGCGGCGAGGGTTCGGCCACCTGCGTCTCGGAGCGGTCTTCGGTCATGGTCATGCCGAGCTCCTTTCCTGGGCGCCGCGGCGGCCTCTCTCGGGGGTATCGGCGATCACGACGCCGTCCGCGCCGTCCACTTCGTAGACATGGACGCGGACGCCCTCGTTGCGCGAGGTGGGGATGTTCTTGCCCACGTAGTCGGCGCGGATGGGGAGCTCGCGGTGACCCCGGTCGACGAGGACGGCGAGCTGGATCTGCTTGGGGCGGCCGAAGTCCATGAGCGCGTCCATGGCGGCGCGGATGCTGCGGCCGGTGTAGAGGACGTCGTCGATGAGGACGACGGTGGTATTGGTGAGGTTGGCGGGGAGGTCGGTCTTATGGAGCGGCGAGCGGCGGCTGGAGAGGTCGTCGCGGTAGAGGCCGATGTCGAGGGCGCCGACGGGGACGACCGCGCCTTCGAAGTCGGCGACGTGGTCGGCGAGCCGGCGGGCCAAGGGGAGTCCGCGGGTGAGGACGCCGACGAAGAGGAGGCCCGCTGCGCCGTGGTTGCGCTCGACGATCTCGTGGGCGATGCGCACGAGGGCGCGGCGAATGTCCTCGGCGTCGAGGACTTCCTTCTCACGCATGGCGGGCCTCACAAGAAAAGACCTCCGGTCCGGGCCGGAGGCCTTCTTCAAGCCGATGTGGAGGAGCGCCGCTAAACGCTCGGTTCGTTGCGTACCGCATTGCTTCCCTTGTCAGCCTCGCGGGACCGACTTAAAGGCGCGGAGCTTGTGTCTGTTTCGGGTGGAATAGTAGCACGCGGAGGCCGCGGGCGGAAGCCCTCGCGCCGGGATGGGTGAGGAGGGTGACGGGCTTGGATGGCCTCTGGCGGCTGTAGGGGGCCCCTCATCTCAATCTTCTCCCGTGGGGAGAAGAGGGAAGACCTCCCGGCCCCGCCCCTCCGACGCGCCTTCGGCGCGTGCCCTCTCTCAAATCTCCCCCAAAGGGGGAGAGGGAAGAACCACCCCGCTCCGCCCGCTTCCCAACCATCGGCGGCAGTTGTGCAAAGGGCTCCAGGGGAGAGAGGCTTAGGGGCGGGCACCCGCAAGGGCAGCCCTAGACGACTGAGCCGGTGGCGAGGAGGGCGTCGATTTCGGGGGGCAAGTAGCCTGCCGAGGCGAGGATGTCGTGGGTGTAGTCGCCGAGCTTGGGTTCGATGCGCTCGATGGCGGATGGGGTGCCGCCGAACTTGGTCATCGGGGCGACCTGGCGGGCGCGCTCTCCTGAAGGGCGCTGGTAGTCGGCGAATGCGCCGCGGCTCTGGAAGTGGGGGTCTTGGGCGAGCTCGCCGATCTCGTAGACCGGGGCGACGCAGCAGTCGGCGGGCATGAGGTCGGCAACCCACTCATCGCGGCTGCGGGTGCGGAAGATGGCCGTGAAGGCGGCGCGCATCTCGTCGATGCGGCTGCCGTCGTACTGGTGCTCGATGAAGTCCTTGCGGCCCAGGGCCCGGCAGAGGTTGGCGTAGAAGTAGGGCTCGACCGCGCCGACGCTGACGTACTTGCCGTCCTTGGTCTCGTAGGTGTCGTACCAGGCGTACTTGCGGAGCGTCATCTCGGAGCCGCGGGTGACGGGGGCGCCGGACTCGTGCTCCATCTCGAACCAGCGGTGGACGAGGTTGAGGAGGCCGTCGGTTGCGCCGGCGTCGACGAACTGGCCGCGTCCGGTACGTCCGCGGGCGATGATCGCGGCGAGGATGCCGATGACGCCTTGCATGCCGCCCCCGGCGGCGTCGCCGACGGTGCCGGCGGGATGGGGCTTGTGGCCGGGGTCCCCGTTCAGGGCGGCGAGCCCGGCGAGGGCCTGGTAGTTGATGTCGTGGCCCGCGTAGCCGGCGTAGGGGCCGGTCGCGCCGTAGCCGGTCATGGAGCAGTAGACGAGGCGGGGGTTCACCGTGGCCATCGTCTCGTAGTCGATGCCGAGTCGTTTGGGCGTGCCGGGACGGAAGCCGACGCCCATCGCGTCGGCGGTGGCGGCGAGGCGGTGGAGGACGGCGCGGCCGGTCTCGCTCTTCAGGTCGAGACCGATGACACGGGTGTTGCGGCGGAGGCTGTAGGTGCGCGAGTCGTCGGCGGGGAGGGCGGCGCGGCGGGCGGCGCTCGGAGCGGGCTCGGCGACACGGATGACGTCGGCGCCCATGTCGGCGAGGATGCGCGAGCAGTGGCCGCCGGGCCCGACTCGGGCCAAGTCTAGATAGCGGACGCCCTGGAGCGCGCCTGGCACGCCGTCGCCGCCGCGGTCCCTAGCCGCGCTTGGGCAGCTGCGGAATCAGCCAGGAGAGGTAGGCGTCCTCGCTGCGGGTCTGCATGAAGACCCTTCCCGTCCCGCTGTAGGTGGCGACGAGGCCCTCACCGCTGAAGAAGGTGGACTTGAGCCCACCGACACGGCGGACGTTGTAGTCGACGGTCCCGTCGAAGGCGACCATGTGGCCGGTGTCGATGGTGTAGCTCTCGCCGGGGTTGAGGGTGATCTCGTGGATGCCGCCGTAGCTGCTGAGGAAGAGGTCGCCCATGCCGGAGGCCTTGATCAGGAAGAGGCCCTCTTTCGAGAAGAAGGCCTTGGCGCCGCCCCACGAGGTGTCGACATCGATCTCGGGCGAGGACGCCATGTAGGAGCCCGACTGCACGTAGACCGTCTCGCCGTTCAGGCGGAGGTGGACGATGTCGCCGGGGAGGGCGGGGGCGAGCATGACCTCGCCGGGGCCGCTCTCGGCGGCGAAGGTGTTCTGGAAGAAGCTCTCGCCGCCCAGCATGGAGCGTTTGAGGCCGCCGAAGAGGCCGCCGCGCGCTTCGGTCTTGATCTCGATGGTGTCCGACATGGCGACCATGGCGCCGGACTCGGCGACGATCGACTCGCCTTGCCGCAGAGACACCTTGGCGAGCGCGTACGACGGTTGGTAGAGAATCTCGTGCTCCATGCTTCCTCCTTGGCGCCGCACACGGCGGCGGGTGCGGTCTCGCCGCTTCGTTGAAGTCCTTCTTCCATTATGTACTACGCGTCCTAGCACTCCGCCGGTTGCTGCCCGCCTTTCCGCCGCCTATAGTGCCTGCGGTCGCGGGCAGCTCTATTCGCCCGCGCGTTCGGAGGAGAGACGTGCCGAAGCTACTGGAAGGAAAGATCGCGCTGGTGACCGGCGGGGCGTCGGGCATCGGACGCGCCACGGCGGGCATCTTCGCCCGCGAGGGCGCCAAGGTGGTCGTCGCCGATGTGCTCGAAGAGGGCGGGGCGGAGACGGCCCGGATGATCGAGGACGCGGGCGGCGAGGCGTCGTTCGCGCGCTGCGACGTGACCGACCCCGCCTCGGTGGAGGCGCTGGTCAAGGGCGTCGTCGAACTGCATGGCCGGCTCGATTGCGCGTTCAACAACGCCGGCATCGAGGGAGACCCCTACGCCCGCGTTGGGGACAACGAGATCGAGAATTTCGACCGCATCATCGGCGTCAACCTGAAGGGCGTGTTTCTCTGCATGAAGTACGAACTACCGGTGATGCTGGAGCAGGGCGGGGGCGCCATCGTCAACACCGGTTCGTCGTCGGGGATCAGCGCCGTGCCCGGCATGGCGGTGTACAGCGCCTCGAAGGGCGGCGTCCTCCAGCTGACGAAGGCGGCCGCGGTGGAATACGCCCGCAGCGGGATCCGCATCAACGCGGTCTGTCCCGGGGGTGTGGACACGCCGATGGTGGCCCGGATCTCAGCGCAGGGAACGGACGAACTCCGCGAGCAGTTCATGATGCAGCCGCGCATCTCCCGGGGGCACCTCGGCGCGCCGAGCGAGATCGGCGAGGCGGTGGCCTGGCTCGCTTCGGACCAGGCGTCGTTCATCACGGGCCACTGCATGTCCGTCGACGGCGGCCTGACCGCACAGTAGCGCGACGCCCAAGGAGCAACGACATGGACTACAACTTCAATGGCAAGGCGGCGCTGGTGACCGGGGCCGCGTCGGGGATCGGGCTGGCGACGGCGCGGGGCTTCGCGCGCGAGGGCGCCGGCGTCATCCTGGCCGACATCAACGTCGAGGCCGGCGAGGCCGCCGCCGCTGCGATCGTGGCCGAGGGCGGCAGCGCCGCCTTCGTGGCCTGCGACGTCTCGGATGAGGCGCAGGTGGAGGCCGCGGTCGGGGCCGCGGTCGAGCGTTACGGACGGCTCGACTGCGCCTTCAACAACGCGGGGATCGAGCAGGGCGGCGTCCCGATCACCGACCAAGAGCGCGATACCTGGGACCGTTACCTCGCCATCAACCTCACGGGTGTCATGCTGTGCATGAAGCACGAGGTGCGGCAGATGAACAAGCAGGGAAGCGGAGCGATCGTCAACGCCTCCTCGATCCTCGGCGTGGTCGGCGCTCCCGGCACCCACGCCTACGTCGCCACGAAGGCGGCCGTGGCCAACATCACCCGGAGCGTCGCTCTGGAGCAGATCGGCAGCGGCATCCGGGTCAACGCGACCTGCCCCGCCGCCATCGACACGCCGATGAACGAGCGCACCGCGCAGAGCGTCCCCCGCGAGTTTCTCGAAAACATGCAGCCGATCGGACGCATGGGCACCGCGGAGGAGGTCGCCAACGCGGTGCTGTGGCTGTGCTCGGACGCTGCCTCCTACGTCACGGGCCACACGCTGTACTTGGACGGGGGGTTCCTGGCGCAGTAGCGGGCGCGGGCAGGGGCGGCTGAGAAGGAGGCCGGGCAGTGGGGAGAGTCTCGCTTCACCGGCTTGTGATCGCCGCGGCACTGCTTGGCGCGCTCGTGGCCCTAGCTGCCTGTAGCACCGAAAGCCCTACGCCGCGGCCGACCGCGCCGCCGACAGCGGCGCCAACCGCCACCCCGACCACGACACCCACACCGGCGCCGACCGCGACACCCACACCGGCGCCAACCGCGACACCCGCACCGGCGCCAACCGCGACGTCCACGGCGGCGCCGACGCCCACGCCTACAGCGATGCCGACCTCGACGCCCACGCAGGCACTGACGGCGACTCCTACGCCTGTGCCGACGGCGATGCCCACGTCCCGCCCGACGGCGACGCCCACACCACGGCCGACATCCACGCCGAGGCCGACTGCCACTCCAACGCCGACGGCGACGCCCATACCACCCTACGCCGCAGTCTGGGCAAGCCTGTCGAACAGCCGCTGGTTGGATGGGAACAGACCGGCCTTGGCGTCGACGATTAAGGTCCTTCCGTGGGTCGCGGACGGCATTGATGAAGGCGAAGAAGAGGCAGTCCAAGGGTTGGTACACCTCGCGACGTTCCACGAGTCCGCTTTCGGCGCGCTCGTGGACAAGGCTTGGGTAGAGGACGGCCTCAACGAGCGTGAGGCAAGCGTCGTAGAGGACCTCTATCGGGCTGCAGAACATGGGAGCGAGGCTGATGCACTGCGGATTCTTGCCCTACCCTTCCTTGAGACCGTCGAGCCCGCTGACAGCGCCGCGGTAAATCAACTCGCCGTTATTGCGTCCTACGGAATGGGAATAGGGCTGGTAGACTGCGGCGGCGATGGGGTTTGTCCGGGGGCCTTTTCCGCAGACCGGTGATCTGGATGCGGCGCGGCGCGTGTTGCTGGCGTATGAGGCGCCGGACGAGGCGCAGCGGGCGGTGCGGGAGCGGATGCTGGCCTTCATCGACGCGCACCCGGAGGACGCGCACCGGCGGACGTGCCTGCCGGGGCACCTCACGGGGTCGGCGTTGGTGCTTGACCATGAGGAGCGGCGGGCGCTTTTGACCTATCACCGCAAGCTGGGGCGCTGGCTGCAGTTGGGCGGGCACGCCGACGGCGACGCCAACCTTGTGGGCGTCGCGCTGCGGGAGGCGGTGGAGGAGAGCGGGATCGCCGACCTCGCCATCGACCCGGCGCCGGTCGACCTCGACGTTCACCTGATACCGGCCCGTCCCGGCGAGCCGGAGCACCTGCACCTCGACACACGCTTTCTCGTCCGGGCCGGCCCCGGGGCGGAACCGCGAGTGAGCGAGGAATCGCTCGACCTGCGCTGGTTCGCACCGGTCGACCTCGCCGGCGTCGAGACCGACGACTCGGTGCGCCGCCTCTTCCGCATCGCGTTCGGCTAGGAATCGGGGGCGGTCCCGCTTCTTGTCATCCCCCAGCGCCGCTGGTAGGCTCGCTTCGGGTGATCACTCCTGTGCGCGGCGCTCCGCTCCGCCGGTTTCGTGGTCTACCGCCGTTGTCCGTTCGCGATGGCCGAAGGAGGCGCCGTGCAGGTCTCGATCAACGCCTTTCTCCGCAACCCGCCGATCTCGGGGCGCTCGCACCAGCAGCTCTATGGCGAGTTTCTCGAGATGATGGAATACGCCGACCAGAACGAGATCGCGCGGGTGGCCCTCGCCGAGCACCACTTCGAGGACGACGGCTACCTGCCCTCGCAGTTCGTGATGGCGGGAGCGATCGCGGCGCGGACCAAGCGGATGGAAATATGGTTCGCGATCATGGTGCTGCCGCTGCACCATCCGCTGAGCGTGGCCGAGGACGGGGCGGTGCTCGACTGCCTGAGCGGGGGACGGTTCACGCTCGGCGTGGCGGGCGGCTATCACCACAAGGAGTTCGATGGCTTCGGCGTACCCCGCAACGAGCGGGCGGCGCGCATGGACGAGGCGCTCGACATCATCCGGCGCTGTTGGGAGGACGAAGGCCCCTTCGACTATGACGGGCGCTTCTGGAAGTTGAAAGGCGTGAAGGTGCGTCCGAGGCCGGTGCAGCAGCCGCGGCCCAAGATCATGCTCGGCGGCAACAGCGAGGCGGCGGCCCGGCGCGCGGCTCGGTACGCCGACGGCTTCATACCGGTGGGGCCCAAGTGGTGGGGGCCGTACCGGGACGAGATGGTGAAGCTGGGGAAGGACCCGGGGCCGGAGCTGCCGAGTCCGCCGGAGCCGCACCCGTTCCACCTCCATGTGTCGCGCGACCCGGAGCGGGCGTGGGACGTCATTGCGCCCCACGCGCTCCACGAGTGGAACGCCTATGCCAAGTACAACGACGACGACCCGAACATGATGTTCTTCACCGCGCCGAACGCGGAGATTCTGAAGGAGCAGGGCATCTACCGGGTGATGACGCCGGAGGAATGCACCGAGTTCATGCTCCGCCAGCGGCAGGTGCTCGGCGACTGGGCGTCGCTGAACCTGCGTCCAACCATGGGCGGGATGCCCGCCGAGTTGGGCCGGGAGTGCCTGGAGCTCGTGGTCAACGAGGTGATGCCGCGCGTCCGAGACGCCGGCGCAAGTTGAGGCTGGGACGGTTGCGGTGGCGACACGCGCACTCATAGTCATCTGCGCCGGGCTGCTGGCGGTGGCGGCGTGCCGGGGGCCGGAACCGACCCCTGTTCCCGTCGAGCCGACGCCGCGCCCGACGGCGACGACCGCGCCCACGATCACCCCGCGTCCGACCCCGACCCCGACGGCCACGGCCACGGCGACGCCTACGCCGCTTCCGACGCCCACACCCACGCCTACCCTGACTCCAACACCAACGCCGACTTCGACGCCGATGAGTCCGGCTACAAGGACGCCGACACCCGGTCCGACGTGGACGCCCGTGCCGACGTGGACCCCTGTGCCGACGTGGACCCCCGAGCCCACGCCGACGCCGGTGCCGGACCGGACGCGGATGGCGACGCCTACGCCGCGCCCGACGGCGACGCCCACGGTGACCCCCACCGCGCTGCCGCCGCCCAGTCCCACGCCCACGAACCAGCAAACGCTGGTGGTCACCGCCGCCACCGTGCGTCCCAGCGTGGTCAAGGTCCAGACGCTGTTGAACGTGGGCTCCGGCGTGATCATCGAGACCAGCGCCGATGGCGGGGCGCTCGTCCTCACCGCACACCAAGTCGTCGAGGACGGAACCGCGATTGCGGTGCTGGTCAACGACGCCGCGCTGCATACGGGGGAGGTCGTCGGCGTCGACGAGGTAAGGAATCTGGCGCTTGTCCGCATCTGCTGCTCGGCGGACTTCCAGGCCGCACCGTTGGGCAACGTCATCGCCCCGCCGGCGGGCGATACGGTGTTCGCGATGGGCTATTCGCTGGGCGGGAACCGGGCGGTGGTTGCCGAGACGGAGGTAGCCGGCATCGAGTTCGACTCGTCGACCCTCCGCTGGTTAGTCCGCACGAGGTCGCCGGTCGACCCCGACCAACTGGGCGGGCCGCTGTTCACCTTGGACGGGCGCATTACCGGGGTCAACGTCTCGGAGCCCGGCTCGCCGGCTTCGTCCGGCTTCGCCGTTTCGGCGGCCACCGTCCTGGAGGACCTTCCCTTCCTGAAGGCGGGACGGACCGCACCGCTTCCCTCCTCGCCGAGTCCGACGCCCACGCCCCTCCCGATTCCCCAGCCATTGACCCAGAGCGTGACGGAGTTCGGCCTCGGCGATCTGATCCGGCTGGGGGACCTCGTCGCGGTGGTGCTCGGTTGGAGAGAGCCGGACCTGCCGGTGCACATCCGGCCGAACCCGGATAAGCGGTACGTTGCGGTAGACCTAGCCTTGGTCAACGCCGGAGAGAGGGACGTTTCGAGGCTTTTCTATATTCGACTCAAGGACTCGGCGACGCGCGTCTACGATCCCGACCGCAGGTGGGGGGAGTTCGCGAGGGGGGCAGCGCTTCCCGGCGAGGGCGTCATCAGCCCCGGCGAGCGCATCCGGAGCGAGGTCGTGTTCGAGATCGAGGCCGATGCGGAGGAACTGGCCCTCAGCTTCACGCTGCGCACGTTCGGCGAACAAGAGGCCCTCATCGCGCTCGGGCCGCGTCCCCGGGGCATTGAGCCGCCGGCCCTCATCCCCGGCGAGACGCCGCCGACGGTCTTCGCCACCGGCGAGCCTGTCCAGGTCGGGGACGTGGAATTACTCTTGCACGGGGCACAGTCGCTGACCGAGGGCTTGCGCGTCCGGCCCGACGCCGGGTTCCGGTTCGTAGTGCTCGACCTCTCGGTTAGGAACCTTTCAACGGCGGCGATTACGATCGACTCCAACCAGCAGTTGACGCTCAAGGACTCGGAGGGGTACAGCTATGCCATCCACCCGGCGACGTGGTCCGTCATTCGCTCGCCGGTAGACGGAACTTTCGACGGGGGACAGCCGAAGAAGGGTCCGATCGTCTTTGAGGTTCCCCAGGACGCCGAGGGGATTTACGCTTGGTTTTCGAACCGCTGTTTGGGTTCGGCAAGGTCGTCATCGCGGTCGATCCCGACTAGGGCGCGTGACGCGGCGGCGGATGGGGTAGTATGGCGCGGGCAAAGTGCCGGACTCGATAGCAGGAGGTCGTCATGGCGAAGGTGAGTGGGTCTTACTTGGTGGCGAAGGCGCTGCAGAACGAGGGCGTCGATACGCTGTTCTATTTGATGGGCGGGCCGATCTCGCCGATCATCGCCGAGGCGGAGAAGCTGGGGCTGACCTGCTACTACGTCCGCCACGAGCAGGCGGCCGCCATGGCGGCGCACGCCTATGCCCGCGCTACGGGAAAGACCGGGATTTGCGTCACGACGGCGGGGCCCGGCACGGCCAACGCCATCACCGGCGTGGCCAACGCGCAGGCCGACGCGTGCCCGGTGATCTGCGTGGGCGGCTCCTCCTCGATCGAGGGGATCGGTGTCGAGGTCTTTCAGGAGATGGACCAGGTGCCGATGTTCAAGTCGGTGACCAAGCTGGCGATGAAGATGGACCTCACGCACCGCATTCCCGAGTACCTGAGCATCGGCTTCCGCCACGCCCAGGACGGCTGCAAGGGCGCCGTCTACCTCGACGCTCCCGGCGACGTGCTGACGCGTGAGGTCGATGAGGAGCGGGTCATGTACCCCGAACGGTACCGGGTCAGCGCCCGCGCCTACGGCGACCCCGCGCTGGTGCGCGACGCCATCGGCGCGCTCGCCGGGGCGAAGAAGCCGCTGGTGATCACCGGCAGCGGCATCTTCTGGTCGGAGGCGGAGGCCGAGCTGCGGGCCTTCGTCGAGGCGACGGGCATCCCGTTCTTCACCACGCCGCAGGGCCGCGGGGCGATCTCCGAGGACCACGACCTCTTCTTCCCCGGCGCCCGGAGCGGCGCGTTCCGGGAGGCGGACGCGATCTGCGTCATCGGCACACGGGCGAACGCGATGCTGTTCAACCTGCGTGCGCCACGCTTCAACCCAGAGGCCAAGGTGATCGAGGTGAACGTCGACGGGAAGGAGCTCGGGCACAACCGGGCGGTCGACGTGGGGATCCTGGGCGACGCTCGCGCCGTGCTCGAGCAGCTCACCGAAGAGGCGAAGGGCCGCATCGACCCCGCCGCCTATGGGGAGTGGGTGGAGACGCTCAGGGCCTCCGACGCGGCCCGCGAAGAGCGCGCCCAAGACCTGTTACACTCCGACGCCGACCCGATTCACCCGCTGCGCCTGTGCCGGGAGCTTCGCGAGGCGATGGCCCCCGACGACGTCCTGGTGGTGGACGGGCACGAGACGCTCGGCTTCGCCCGCCACTCGATCCCCACGTTCCTGCCGCGGCACCGGCTCAACGCCGGCCCGCACGGCGTCATGGGGGTCGGCGTACCCTTCGGCCTCGGGGCGCAGGCGGCCAACCCGGACAAGCGGGTCGTGGTGCTCAGCGGCGACGGCGCGTTCGGCTGGAATGGCATGGAGATGGACACGGCGGTGCGCCACAACCTGAACATCAAGGTCGTCATCTGCAACAACGCCGGGTTCACCAGCCGGGGCTCCTACGGCAGCGTGGGGCGGGAGCTGGGCTGGCAGCGCTACGACGAGATGATGGCGGCCATCGGCTGCCACGGCGAGTGGGTGGAGAAGCCCGAGGACATCCGCGCGGCCCTCGACCGCGCCTTCGCCGCGGACGGGCCGGCGGTGGTCAACGTCCGCACCGACCCCACGGCCCGCGCGGGTTCCGCGATCGGCATGTAGCTTGGCCGCCTAGAGGGCGCGGGCTATGCCGGTGAGCGGAGGTTCTCCAGCACGGTCTTGGTGGAACGGGAGAGGTTGAGCGTGTAGAAGTGCACGCCCTTGGCTCCCTGCTCCAAAAGCTCCCGGCACTGGCGCGTCGCGTAGTCGATGCCCTCGGCGATGACGGCGTCGCGGTCGTCGGCGACAGCCTCGATGCGTTCCAGCAGCGGCGTGGGTATCGACGCGCCGCAGAGCTCGGTGAAGCGCTTGATCTGGCCGACGTTGGTGATGGGCATGATGCCGGGGAGGACCGGGACGTCGATGCCGGCGGCGCGGACGCGCTCGACGAAGTCGAAGAAGGCGTCGTTCTTGAAGAAGAGCTGGGTGACGATGAAGTCGCCGCCCGCGTCGATCTTCCGCTTGAGATTGTCGAGGTCGGCCTCCAGGCTCGGTGACTCGATGTGGCCTTCTGGGTAGCCCGCCACGCCGATCGAGAAGTCCCACCGCGACCGGATGCGGGCCACGAGCTCGTTGGCGTGGCCGAGGCCGTCGGGGTGCGGGGTGAACGACGTGTCGCCCTGGGGCGGGTCGCCCCGCAGGGCGAGGACGTTCTCGATGCCCCGCGTGTCGATGTCCTCCAGGATGGCGTCGATCTCGGCCTTGGAGGCGCCGACGCAGGTCAGGTGCGCCATGCTCTCCAGGCCGAAGCGCGACTTGACCATCTGCACGATGTCGAGGGTCTTGCGGCGGGTACTGCCGCCGGCGCCCCAGGTCACGGAGACGTAGGCGGGGTTGAGGCTTTGGAGGCGCTCGGCGGCGCGAAGCAGGGCTTGTGCCGACTTGTCGTCCTTGGGGGGGAAGAACTCGAAGGAGAAGCAGTGGCCCGGCTCGGCGAGCTTGTCGGTGATCTTCATGGGTGGGGTTAGAGCTTCTTGATGGCGGCGATGGCGTCGCGGGCCGCTTCGTAGTCCCGCCTCCCGCCCTTCAGGATGGGGGGCACGACGTAGAAGGCGTCGGCTCCGTCGTCCCGCAGCGCCCCGGCGACTTCGACCGCGACGTCGGCCGGGGGGCGGCCTTGGGCGATCTCGTCCACCAAGCGCGGCGGCGGGTCGCCAAAGACCAGCCCGTCCCGCGTCAAT
Organism: Dehalococcoidia bacterium; assembly: GCA_964291475.2. Classification (GTDB taxonomy): domain Bacteria; phylum Chloroflexota; class Dehalococcoidia; order SHYB01; family SHYB01; genus DAOUKH01. The sequence continues at coordinate 33,487 of OZ220078.1, forward strand.
AGTTGTACTCCCCAGAATACCGGAGACGCGAAGGGTTCGCCCGTGAGCTCCTGGTAGCGGTCGAGGAAGTCGCGGCGCGGGGCGGGGTCGTAGGTCGGCTGCGCGATGATGAAGTCGGCGCCGGCGTCGACCTTTCGTTGGGCCAGCGCGGCCTCCGACTCGACGCCCTTGCTGAGGTCGATGGCCGCGCCCGCGCAGAGCTGCGTCGGCGCGGCGAGCTTCAGCCCTTTGAAGTCGCGGCCTTCGTTCATGGCGCGGATGTCGGCCAGGAGGCCGGTGGGGGCGAGGTCGCGCACCGGCCGGGTGCGGGTCAAGTCCTTTTCAGAGAACTCGTCGCCGTAGAGGACGAGGACGTTGTCGAGGCCGAGGGCCTGCGCGCCGAGCAGATGCATTTGGAGGGCGAGGCGGTTCATGTCGCGGGTGGCGAGGCTGAAGATGGCGTCGATGCCGGCGACGCGGCGGACCGAGGCGGCGGCGGCAACGGGGTCCATGCGGGCGGAGCGGCCGGGGCTGTAGGCGGCGCAGACGAAGTCGGCCTCGATGCCGGCGAAGGCGTCGGCGAAGGACGGGTCGCCGGAGCGTGGCGGGGAGCAGTCCATGGCGACGAGCGGCCGCGTACCCCTTTGGGCGTAGGCGCTGATTACCGTCGGCATGGGCTTCCCTCCGAGCCGCTGGCTCGCGTTGGCGGGCCAACTGAAGGGAGATTCTATCATTGGGGCCTCGGCCGCTGGCGCGCTCGGCGGCGCGGGCCCGCTCTCAGTCCCTGCCGGAGGGAGGGAGGCGTAAGGCGCCTGCGGGACGGGGAGAGGCCGGGAGGGCGCGTGCTATACTTCGCCACTCCCGGTGGGGGGAGTGGAGGCGGCGTCTTGGCGGACGTGGTGATCGTGGTGGACATGTTGCGGGGCTTTCTCGAAGAGGGGTACCCGCTCTCCTGCGGCGAGGAGGCGCGCCGGGTGATCGAGCCGACTAGAGAGCTGATCGAGCGGCGGCTCGGCGAGGGGGACACGGTCCTGTTCACCTGCGACGCGCACGAGGCTTCGGACCCGGAGATCGCTCTCGGCGTCTTCCCGGCGCACTGCATGAAGGGCTCAATCGAGGCGGAGATCGTGCCCGAACTGCAGGGGCTCGTTCCACGGGGCGAGGTGTTCGAGAAGCACGCCTACAGCGGCTTCACCAATCCGGCATTCGACGCCCGCGTTCGGGCTTTAGCCCCTGAGCGGCTGACCATCGTGGGCGTGTGCACCGACGTCTGCGTCCTGCACACCGCGGCCGACGCCTTCTATCGAGGCTATCGGATCGAGACGCCGGAGGCGTGCGTGGCGAGCTTCACCGAGGAGAACCACGCCTTCGGGCTGAAGCACCTGCGGGAGAGCCTGGGCGCCCGCGAGCCAGTGCGGCGCAGCGGGAGAGAGCGTATGAACCAAGAACCGGAGAGGCCGAGGCGTTCGCTGCCAACGTTCAAGCGGCTGGCCTTCGAATACGTCGTCATGCTGGTGGTGGTGATGGCGGCGTTCATGGTCACCGGGAATCTTATCGTCGCCTTGGTGGCCGCGTTGATCGCGATGGTCGGGCTGCGCATGACGCGGCCGAAGCGCACGGACTGACCGCCGCCCCGCGCGGCAACCTACCAGCCGGTCGGCGTGTCCCAACGGTCGATTGCGCTGACCTCGCCCAGCGGCTTGCGCGTCGTGGGTCCGAACCTGCCGCGCGGGTAGCCCAGGGGTATGCAGTAGACGACCTGCGCCTTATCGGGTATGCCGAAGAGGGCGTGCACCCGCTCCTCCACGGTGGGGTGCAGGGTGGTGATGGTCCCGCCGATGCCCAGGCCCCGGGCGGCGAGCAGCAGGTTCTGCGCTGCCGGGACCACCGACTCCGCGGCGGCGTGGCCGCGCGCGACGGCGCACACGAGCACCATGACCGGCGAGCCGCCGATCTCGTCGGCGAGCCGCATCGCGGCGCGGCGAGTCGGGGTGTCGGGCAGGTCCTCCGGCCCCATGATGCCTTCGTCACGGCGCTTGGCCCACCAGGCTTCCCGGTAGAGCACGCCGAGTTTGGCCCTCAACTCGGGGTCTCGCACGACGAGGAAGCGCCACGGCTGGGTATTGCCGCCGTTGGGGGCCCTGATCGCCGCCTCGACGATGGCGCGCAGGTCTTCGTCGGGGATCGGGTCCGGCCTCAGGCGGCGTATCGCCCGCAGGGTGAATATCGCTTCGCCCAGCGGCATGTTCAGTCTGTCGGCGGTGTTCGTCATGTCCAAGGGCGCTCCCTGTTGCCGCTCTGAAGGCGCCATTGTACACTCGCCGCCGCCATGCCCGACTCCATTCTTGACCTGACGGACCGCGTCGCCATCGTCACCGGCGGCGGCACGGGCATCGGGCGCGCCATCGCCCACGTCTTCGCCGACCATGGGGCGCGCGTCGTGCTGGCGAGCCGCAAGGTCGAAAACCTGGAGCGTGTGGCGTCGGAGCTGCAGGAGGCGGGCCACACCGCCCTCGTCGTGCCCACCGACGTGCGTGAGCGGGCGGCCGTCGAGGCGATGGTAGCGCGGATCGTTGATGAATACGGGCGGGTCGACGTGCTGGTGAACAACGCGGGCGGGAACCACCGGGTCGCCGCGGCGGAGGTGACCGACTCGATCTGGGACCGGATGGTGAACCTGAACCTGCGCGGCCCGTTCCTCTGCTCGCAGGCGGCCTTTCCCGTGATGTCGGAGCAGGGCGGCGGCGTCATCGTCAACATTTCGTCGGAGGCGGCGAACTCCGGGGCCCGGGAGTTCATGCCGTACGGCTCGGCGAAGGCCGGTCTGCAGCAGATGACGCGCATGCTCGCCGCCGAGTGGGCGGAGCACGGCATCCGGGTGAACTGCGTGGCCGCGGGGCTGACCAAGACCGAGGGCTTCATCCGCGGGCGCAAGCTCGCCGGGCTCGATCCCGACGCGAACGTTGGCGGCAACGCGCTGGGGCGCGCGGGACTCCCGGAAGAGATCGCCTATCCGGTGCTGTTCCTGGCCTCCGATGCCGCTTCCTTCATGACGGGGGAGACCATCGCGGTCAGCGGCGGTGCGCGGGCGGGGTAGGGCGGCGCTCTGTCGGCGGCGGTGGGCTTCGTCGGCCGTCGGCGGCTGCGAGGGGGCCCCTCATCTCAATCTTCTCCCGTGGGGAGAAGAGAGGAGACCTCCCGGCCGGCCCCACCGACGCGCTTGGCGGCGCGGGCCCGCTCTCAATCCCTCCCAAGGGGAGGGAGGTTTAGGGGAGGGTGGCAGGCGCGCCGTTGCGGGGGGTGAACTCGACGCGCAGGGCGTCGCGGGCGCCCTCGCGGACCTTGGCGCGTTCGCCGAGGCGGTGGCCGACGACCCAGATGATCTCGCCGTCCGCGAGGAGCAGGGGCGCGCCGTCGCGGTCGGCGCGGGGGACCTTGGCGTCGACGAAGAAGTCTTGGAGCGACTTGCTCTCGCGCATCCCCAGCGGCTGGAAGCGGTCGCCGCGGCGTCGGCTACGGACGGTGACGCGGCAGGCGGCGGAGGGATCAAGGTGGGCGGCGTAGCGGCCGTCGGGGAAGGGTTCGGAAGCGGGGACGAGCCGCCCCTCGACACGCCAGGGGCCTGCGTCGGCGACGCCCGGCAGTGTCAGGGAGCAGGGCTCGATGGGCGCGGCGGGCGGCGGGGGCAGCCCAACGCGCAGGACAAGGTCGGCCGCTTCGGTGTAGGCGGCGACTCCGCAGGGGAGGTCGGCGCGCCGACCAGAAGCGCCTGAGCACAGGCCGTCGACGGCGTCGAGGTGGCGGGAGCCGAGCCCTTGAAGATCGGGGACGAACTCCCGGAGGGCCTCGCGGAGCACATGGGCGCGGAGCGCGGGGTGCTGCTCGGCGAGCGCGGCCCGGGGCAGTGCGACGGCGGCGCCGCGGGTGGAGGCGTTGGACTTCAGCCAGTCGCGGGCCTGGGCTTCCAGGTAGTCGACGGCCTGGGCGGCGAGATCGGCGAAGCGGGCGGCGTTGCCGCCGGCCTCGACGTTGATCTTCCGTAAGGCGGGAGCACTTCGCGCCGGATGCGGTTGCGGGCGAAGTCGAGCGAGTCGTTGGAAGTATCGTGGCGGGGGTTGAGGCTGCGGGCGGCGCAGTAGGCCTGCGTGTCGGCGCGCGACAGGCCGAGGAGGGGCCGTCCAACGCGGACCTCGCCTGCGGGCGACCTCCAGGAAGAAAGGGGGCGGATGCCGCCGAGTCCGGCGAGTCCGGCCCCGCGCGTCAGGTGCAGGAGGACGGTCTCGGCCTGATCGTCGGCGGTGTGCGCTACGAGGACGATGCCCGCACCGTGGCGGCAAGCGGCCCGCGCAAAGAAGTCGTAGCGGGCGCGGCGGCCTGCTTCCTCCGGCGATTGCCGCGACTCCTTGGCAAGTGTTGCGACATCGGCGCTCTCGACGTTGAGGGGGACGCCGAGGCGGTCGCAGAGGCCGGCGACGTAAGCGGCGTCGGCGCGGCCTTCGTCGCCGCGCAGGCCGTGGTCGAGGTGGGCGGCGTGGACGTCAACGCCGGTCTCGTCACGGAGCGCCGCGGCGGCGTCGAGGAGGCAGACGGAATCGGTGCCGCCGGAGACGCCGACCAGGACGTGCTTCATCTCGGCGCGCTCGGCATAGAAGGCCCGCACGGCGCCGAGGACGCGGCGAACGGGGCTGTCGGCTCGAGTCATGGCTGCTCTTCCTCCGTCAACCCCGGCCGCGCTTGCGGCGGCGCTTGGACGGCGCGGCGAGCACGATGCGGGAGCGGTGGACGGCGATCGGCGTGTGGGCGCCGAGGGCGGCGGCGACCTGCTCGGGGCGCCCGCTGGCTTCGGGGTCGGTCTGCAAGGTCATGCCGATGGTGGCCTCGCCGCCGCCGGCCTCTTCGAGCCATAGGTCGTGGACCTGCTTGCGGAGGTCGTAGCGCCGCACCTCCTTCTCGCGCTGGTGCTCCCAGGGCAGGGTCTCCGCCTCCAGGAGGTCGTCGATGGCCTGCTCCAGGCGCTCGACGGACCCGGCGGCGCCGTTCTCCGAGCAAGGTACGGTGACGAGGTACTCGGACTCGCGGACCAGCGATTGGAGCGATGGCGAGTCGATGGGGATCTCCTCGGTGCCGTAGACGTGGAGGTCGGGCAGGAGTTGGGGCTCGATCTGCTTCAGGAAGTAGAAGCCGGAGATGCGGCGGTTGAGGAAGATGTCGAGGAGCTCGCCCTCGCTGGTGACGCCGACGGGGAGCGCCGCGGCGATGGAGATCCGGGGGCGCGGGTTGCGACCCTCCGAGGAGGCGACGGGGACGGCGGCCCGCCGGAAGAGCCGGCGCCACATCCGAATCATGTCGAGATGCGCCAGGTACTGGAGAGCGCCGGAGCGTCCGTAGCTAACTCTGAGGCGTTGCACTGCCATCGGGCGGCCTCGTCACCAGAATCTTCTCGATCTTGACCCCGTCCATCTCGCTGACGGTGAGGCGCAAGCTCCCGGCGCGCACCTGTTCGCCGTCGCGGGGGATGCGCCCCAGGGTGGCGAGGACGAAGCCCGCCAGGGTCTCGTAGCCCTCCTCGTCGGGGAGGCCGAGGTGGAGGCGTTCGTTCGCTTCGTCGACGCGCATGCCGGCGTCGACCTGGAAGGTGAGCTCGTCGATGGTCTCGACCTCCTCCTCCTCGTCCTCCTCGGCGTCGGCGATCTTGCCGACGACCTCGCCGACGATCTGCTTGACGGTGAGGAGGCCGGCGATGACGCCGAACTCGTCGATGAGCATGACGAGCTGCGCGCCCTGCGTCCGCATCTCGACGAAGAGGTCGTCGATGTGCTTGGTCTCGGGGTAGAAGTAGGCCTGCCGGACCAGGGGGCCGATGGGATCGTCCTTGGTGAGGGCGCTTTGGCTGTAGGCCCGGAGGACGTCCTTGGCGGAGAGGGTGCCCACGACGTTGTCGGGCGCCGACTCGTAGATGGGGAAGCGTGTGTGGGACTCCGTGGCGTAGGCCTGGAGAAAGTCGGCGAAGGTGGCGTCCTTGGAGAGGAAGACGATCTCCGGGCGCGGAGTCATGATCTCGCGGGCCTGGAGGTCGCCGAACCGGAATGCCTTGTGGATGAACTCGGCCTCGGTCTCTTCGACGGCGCCCTCGGTGGTGCCGACACGGACGAGGGTGCGCAGCTCCTCCTCACTGATCGAATGGGGCGCGGCGCCGGACCCGGAGAAGGGGCGGGTGATTATGGCGCTGACCCTTTGAAGTACCGCCGCCAAGGGGAAGAGACCCCACTGGAGGATCTCGAGTGGCCGGAGGTAGAGGAAGAGCAACTGCTCGGGGTAGCGGGAGGCGAGGGTCTTGGGAACGGCCTCGCCGATGATGACGATGCCGACGGTGGTGACGACGGTGGCGATGACGACGCCGACGCCGCGGGAGCCGCCGATCAGGTCGAAGGCGAGGGCGGTGGCGATGGAGGCGAGGGCCAGGTTGACCGCGTTGTTCCCCAGGAGGACGGTCGAGAGGAAGCGCTCGGGGTTGTCCTTCAGGCGGGCGAGACGGTCGGCGCGAGGGAATCCGGTCTCGACGAGGTGGGCGACGCGGACGCGCTGGAGGGCGAAGTAGGCGGTTTCCGAGCTAGAAAAGAAGGCGGAGAGGGCCAGAAACAGAACCAGCAGAACGGCGGTTAACTCGATGTCCATCGCAGGCGCGGCCTGGGCCTTCTAACCCGGCGCCCCGGGAAGCCTCCTCGATACGGATGCGGTCTGAATCGTACCAGATTGGGCCGACGCGCTCCAACGGGCCGTTTCTAGCGGGCGGTGTAGCCGCCGTCGACGACGAGGACGTGGCCGGTGACGAAGGAGGCCTCGTCGGAGGCGAGGTAGAGGACGGCGTTGACGATGTCGTCGGCGGCGCCGACGCGGCCGAGGGGAATCTGGGCGGCCATGTTCTCGGTCATGCGGCGGCGCTCGTCCTCCGAGCGCCGGGAGGCGTCGCCCTCGGCGGTGAAGACGTTGGTGTAGCCGGGGGCGACGGCGTTGACCCGGATGCCGTCCGGGGCGAGCTGGGAGGCGAGGGTGCGGGTGAAGGCAATGAGGCCGCCCTTGGAGGCGGCGTAGGAGACGGCGCCGATGGCGACGAGTCCGGCGAAGGAGGCGGTGTTGACGATTGCGCCGCCGCCGGCGCGGCGCATGTGGGGGACGGCGGCCTTGGCGGCGTGGAACATGCCCTTCAGGTTGATGTCGAGGATGCCGTCCCAGTCGTCGGCGGGCACGTCCTCGACGGGGGTCTGGCGGTGCGGCGAGGGGCGCCCCGCGTTGTTGAAGAGGATGTCGAGGCGTCCGAACCTGTCCGCGGCGGCGTCGATTGCGGCGCGGACGGCGGGCTCGTCGCGCACGTCGGCGGGGACGAAGAGGGCCTCGCCGCCGGCCTGTTCGACCTCGCGGGCGGTGGCGCGCCCGCCCTCCTCGGCGACATCGAGCAGGCCGACCTTCGCGCCTTCGCGGGCGAAGCGGAGGGCGGCGGCGCGTCCGAAGCCTAAGGCCCCGCCGGTGATGAAGGCGGCCTTGCCGTTCAATCTAGCTATTGGACGGCGCCCCTGTCTGTGGAGGCGGTGGACTTCGATAACCCATGGTGGTTGGGAGGGGGCCCCTCATCTCAATCTTCTCCCGTGGGGAGAAGAGGTAAGACCTCCCCGCCCCGCCGGCGCGCCCTGTGGGCGCGTGCCCTCTCTCGAATCTCCCCTAGAGGGGGAGAGGCGTAAGGGGGGTGCTCCTATTGGGCGGTGAATCCGCCGTCGACGACGAGGCTGTGGCCGGTGACGAAGGAGGCCTCGTCGGAGGCGAGGTAGAGGACGGCGTTGGCGATGTCGGTGGGCCTGCCGTGGCGTCCGATGGGGGTGACGTTGGCGAAGTGCTCCAGCCGCTTCTTCTGCGTCTCCTCGTCCGTGCCGCGGCTGACGCCGCGGAGCATGGGGGTGTCGATGAAGCCGGGGGCGACGGCGTTGACCCGGATGTTGTCCTTGGCGAGCTCGAGGGCCATCATCTTGGTCATGACGTGGACGCCGCCCTTGGAGCCGCTGTAGCCGGGGTTGGCCATGCCGACGAGGCCGGCGATGGAGGCGGTGTTGACGATGGCGCCGCCGCCGGCCTCGCGCATGGCGCGGGCGGCGTACTTGGCGACGAGGAAGACGCCGCGCAGGTTGACGGCGATGACCTTGTCGAACTCCTCCGGCTCCATGGAGTCGAGGTTCGACTGGCGGGTCTGGTAGGCGCCGCTGATGCCCGCGTTGTTGAAGAGGACGTGGAGGGCGCCGAAGCGCTCGACGGCGGCGGCGACGCAGGCCTCAGCTCCCTCGGCGGTGGAGACGTCGCTCTTGACGAAGAAGGCGTCGCCGCCGGCCTCGCCGATCTGGGCGACGGTCTTCTGGCCGCCGATCTCGTCGAGGTCGCAGACGCAGACCTTCGCGCCCTCCTCCGCGAGGCGGACGGCGGCGGCGGCGCCCAAGCCCGACGCTCCGCCGGTCACCAGGGCCACTTTGTCCTTCATTCGCATGAGCTGCCTCCTTGGTCTAAGGCTTGCGGGCCAGGATGAGCGAGTTCGGCGCGTCGTGGTGGATGTCGCCGAGGCCGGCCGCGGTCATCCAGTCGGTGATCTCGCGGAGAGCGTAGCAGCGCCCGCCGCGCGTGTGTAGCAGCATGTTGACGGCGAAGACGGCCCCGAACTCGGGGGCGTCGAGGCCGGGTTCCATGATGACGTCGCGGACGGCGACGCGCCCGCCCGGCGGGGCCGCCCTCGCGACGCGCTCGAAGAGGGCCGCGTTCTCCTCGGGCGGCTGGCCGTGGAGGATGTTGGACATGAAGATGAAGTCGTGGCCGGGCGGGAGCTCGTCGAGGAGGAAGTCGCCTTCGACGACGGCGACGCGGCCGGCGAGGCCCCAGCCGTCGACGTTCTCGCGGGCCAGGGCCGCGGCCTTGGGCAGCTCGAAGACGGTCGCGCGCAGGTGGGGGTGGTCGCGGGCGAAGCTCAGGGCGTAGGCTCCCGCGCCGCCGCCCACGTCGAGGACGGCGGTGTGCTCGGCCAGCGGGCAGCGCCTTGGCCAAGCGCGGGCGCGATCAGGACGGCGTCGCGGTGCAGGCCGCGGAGGAGCCGCTCGGCGACCTCGTCGCCCTGGCCTTCCTGGAAGATGGAGTCGCCGACGGCGGGCTTGCCCTGCAGGAGGGTCTCCTCCAGCCGGCCCCACATCTCCCAGCAAAGGTCGTCGACGACGAGCTGGTCGCCGGCATAGCCGGGACGGCCGGGGACGAGGTAGGTGTCGGCGACTTCGGTGTTGACGTAGGTCTCGCCGCGCTTGGCGAGGAGGCCGAGGGCGGTGAGCGCATCGAGGAGGATGCGGAAGGCCCTGGGGTCGCCGTTCAGGTCTTCGGCGGCGCGGGCCGCGGTCGAAGGGTGCAGCGCGAGGCGGCCGAAGAGGTCGAGCTTGACCGCCGTGGTGACGATCTTGTGGCGCCAGTGGACTCCGGGCGCGAGGACCGGCGGCAGGCCGGTCCGGTGCGGCGCGTCGTCCTGGCGGTCTTCGTCAGCGATGGCCTGCTTCTCCTTATGCTGATCGGGCGGTCACTGAATCGTAGACGGCTTCGTAGCCCTCGACCATGCGGCTGATGGGGAACTGCTGCTGGACCCAGGCGCGGCAGGCGCGGCGGTCGATCTCGCCCAGGCGGGCGATGGCGCGGACGGCCTCGGCCTCGGTCTCGACGAGGAAGCCGGTGCGGCCGTGTGCGATGACCTCGGGCATGGCGCCCTTGGGATAGGCGATGACCGGTGCCCCGACCGCCAGGGCCTCGGCGACGGCGAGACCGAAGGGCTCCTCCCACTGGAGGGGGAAGAGGAAGCCCTTGGCGCGGCTCACCAGCTTCAGTACCTCGTCGTTGGGGAGGTGGGGGGCGTGGCGGACGCGGTCGCCGTCGACGTGGGGCTCGACCTCCTCGCGATAGTAGCGCTCGGCCCAGGGAAGCTGGGGCGGGGCGTGGCCGACGATGACGAGCCGCTCGCCGGCGGCCTTGGCGATGCGGATGGCGTCGGCGATGCCCTTGTTGGGTGCGATGCGCCCCACGATGACGAGGAAGTCTTCGCCGTCGGCGCCGAAGGGGGTGGCGTCGACGTCGATGCCGTTGGGGACGACGGGGAGATCGGGCTCGCCGAGGTTCTCGGCCTGCCGGCGGCTGATGCAGACGGGGTGGACGTTGGGGAAGTTGGCGCGGTAGTAGTCGTGCAGCTCCTGCTCGATATAGGCGTAGGTGAGGACCGTCGGCGTGGTGGTGAAGGGGGAGAAGTAGGCGGCCAGGGTGGGCCAGTGGCCGTGGATGACGTCGAAGTCGCCGCCGCGGCGGTAGAGGTTGAAGGTGTTGCGGGTCTCCATCTCCTTGTCGACGTAGGTGGTGCAGTCGTCGTCGTAGGAGGTGGCGACGTCGACGACGGCGTGAAGCTCGGCGCTGACGTTGGAGTCGCCGGAGGCGAAGAGCTCGACGTGGTGGCCGCGGGCGACGAGCCCCTCGACGAGGTGGTAGACCATGAGCTCGGTGCCGCCGTGGCTGCGGGGCGGCACCGAGAGGTAGGTGCTGGTGATCTGGGCGACGCGCATGGGGGCGCGCCGGGGGTTAGGCCGGCTCCTCGACTTCGAGGTCGTCGCCCTGGACGCGCACGTTGTAGCAGGTGAGCTTGCCGCTGGCGGGGGGCACGAGGGCCTGGCCGGTGGTGACGTCGTAGTCGCCGGCGTGCCAGGGGCACTGGAGGGAGGTGCCTTCGAGGAAGCCTTCCTCGAGCGGGCCGCCCATATGCCAGCAGACGGCGGAGAAGCCGTAGAAGGCGCCGTCGACGTTGGCGATGCCGACGCGCTCGCCGGCGACGTCGACGCCGATGACTTCTCCTTCGGGGACGTCGGCGACCTTGGCCACCTTCACGAAATTGCCCATCGGGCGGACCTCCGGGGTTGGTCGGGATTGCGCGCGCCGGAGATTATACCGCGCCGGGGTGACTGACGCGCCTGTAGCGCGGGCCCGCCCTCAGTCCCTCCCAGAGGGAGGGAGGTTTGATGGGTGCCCGACGCCCCTACAGGGGCAAGGGGCTTCGGTAGCCGTTGGTGGTGGGCAGGGGCCCCTCATCTCAATCTTCTCCCGTGGGGAGAAGAGGCAAGACCGCCCAGCCCCGCGGAGAGGGAGGGAAGGAGCTTGCGCGGCCGGCGCGGCGGCTGGCCGCGCAGGCTCCTGAAGGGCACTCTCCATCGTGAGGAGAGGATGAGTAAAGGGCGCTGAGGCCCTGATGGACAGGAGATCTTTGGGCTCTGTCAAAGGCACAGGAGCACTAGGGTCTCCCCGAAAAAAAGAAGGATGGGGAACGTGAACGGCGCGCCAGGGAGGGCGGACCGTTCGGACCCGGCGAGTCAGTAAAGTGTCTCGTCTTCCATGTCGGCCCCGAACATCCTTCTTGGCAGCTCCAGCAGGGTCTTGATGGCCTCGTCGTCGTCGTTCTCCCTCATTCTCGCGCCGTATTTGTGATCAAGTTCAGCGCGAACTTTGAGCCGCAACGTGGGGCCATCTTGCTTTTCCAGGATCCGTTCCATGAGGAGCTCTTCGAGGCGGTCGCGGAACGCGATCCTCGCCTCGCGGAAGCGCTGGCGGAAGGTCTCGTCGACGAGCCACTCGTAGACTTCGAGGTAGGAGACTCCGGCGGCCCTCCGGCCAGCGCTTATTGTGCCAACGCGCTCGAACGCCCGGAGGAAGTGATGCTTCCGCTCACCCGGCGAGCGGTTCCGGCGTTTCTTGCGCGCGCCCATAGCCTTTTGGCCGCTTCCCGAAGGAGCGGGAGTATGCGATTGGCCGGCACCAATGGGCTGTGGTTGCATGGGGACATGGTAGGGAGCGGGGGTGGGCATGGGCAACGGGGGGATGTCGCAGGGGGAGGGGGGCGGGCGAGGGGGCTCGCCGGTGTGACGGGGTGGAGGGGGCCGGAGGGCGATTCGTGAATCGCCCCTACGGGGGACGGGCGCCACTTGTATACTTGCCGCCGGAGGGCGCCATGCCGTTTGAAGAGTTGGTACAGGTGATCGAAACGCTGAGGGGGCGGATCAGGGAGCATCGCCAGGTGTTGGAGTCCAACGAAACGCGTACGCGGATGGCCTTGATCGACCCGCTGCTGCGCGCGTTGGGCTGGGATACGGAGAACCCGGCGCAGGTGCTGCCGGAGTACGAGTCCGGCAGCGGGAAGCCCGGGGAGAGGGCTGACTATGCGCTGATGGGTGAGGGCAAACCCAAGGCCGTTATCGAGGCCAAGAAGCTCAGAGAGTCGCTGGCGAACCATCGGGGACAAATGGTCAACTACGCCAATATGGCCGGCATTCCCTACGCAGGGCTGACGGATGGAGACACCTGGGAGTTCTACGACGTATTCGACCGCAAGCCGCTTGACGAACGCCGGTTGCTGCACGTGTCCATCTCGGACGGCGAGGCCCACGAGTGTGCGTTGAAGCTCCTGCTGCTCTGGCGTCCGAACATGGCATCGGGCCAGCCCCTTCAGCCAAGCGCGCCGGTTCTTGTCGAACCACCGGAGCGAGAGCCGCCGCAGGCCCCGGAACCTTCTCCGGAGCCTATTGCTCCGCCGCTGCTACCGACGGCAGGTTGGGTGGCGCTCTCGGAGTTAGATGTTCCGGCGGGTGCCCCGCCTCCGATATCTGTCCGATTCGCGGATGGGAAGGAGGCATCAACGGCAAAGTGGTGGCGGTCGTTGCTCGTGGAAACTGGACTGTGGCTGGACGGCGAGGGTTTGTTGCGTAAGGGTGGTGTTCCCATGTCCTCGGGTCCAAAGCGCTACCTCCTGCACACAACTCCTGAGCATCCGAGGGGCAATGCCTTTAGGAACCCCGTTCGCTTACCTCAATCGGAGATCTATCTGGAAACTCACGCCTCCGCGAAACAATTGGTCTCCCACGCGATTAAAGTCCTGAAGGCATTTGGCCAGGATCCCGCGCGGGTGTACGTGCGGACTAGGACGTAGGGCGAATCGTCCTGCACAGGACGAACCGCCGCGCCCGGCCCCGCCGACGCGCCTGACGGCGCGTGCCCTCTCTCAAATCTCCCCCAGAGGGGGAGAGGCTTGGGGTGATCTCCGGGCTGGGCCGGGCTCGACCCCGGCAGGGAGGGAAGGGCTTTGATGGCCGTTGGTGGTGGCCAGCGTGATCGTGGGGCCCCTCATCTCAATCTTCTCCCGTACACCACGGGGAGAAGAGGTGAGACCGCCCGGCCCCTCCGACGCGCCTAGCGGCGCGCGCCCGCCCTCAGTCCCTCCCAAAGGGAGGGAGGTTTAAGGGGCGCGGCCGGCGGCGCGTGCCCGCCTCAGTCCCTCCCAGAGGGAGGGAGGTTTGATGGGCGCCGCCTAGGGGCGGAGGGCGCGGATGATGGCGTCGCGTTCGGCGGGGTCTTTGGGGTCGCGGAGGTGGGTGACGGCGCCGGCGACGCGGGTGGCGACGGGGAGGCCGTCCTGGTAGACGACGCGGTTGCCGGCGACGGAGGGGACGCGCTCGCCGGGGGTGATGAGGCCGGTGAGGTTGAGGGGGTCGGCGCCGGAGAGGGCGATGAGCGCGCCGTCGCCGTCCTTGCGGCGGACGGCGCGGAGGGCCTCGACGGCTTCGGGCAGGGCGTACTGCTCGCCGGAGAACTCGGAGACGAAGCGGCCGCCGCGTATCTCGCCCCGGGCTTCCATCCTGCGCCAGACCCGCAGGAGGTCGCGCCAAGGGGGAAGGCCCGTCTCGCGCTGGACGACGCGGTGGAAGACGACGCCGTAGCGCCGGAGGAGCTGGCGGCCCCAGAGCTCGGCGGTGGCGAGCGGACCGGGAGCGTCGTCGTATCCGGCGGCGTGGTCGTCTCGGAAGAGGGCCCAGCGGCCGCTCATGTCGGGCGGGACGATGGGCTGGCCGGGCCCGGCCCAAGGCGTGCGGCGCGCCCGCCGGTTGGAGCCGGCCCTGGTCGAGATGAGGCCGCGGAGGCCGCCGAAGCCGTCGCCGGTGATGAGACCGGCGTTCACGAGTCGGCCGAGGGCGGTGCGCACCTCGGAGGGGAGGCGGTGGGTCGCCTTGGCGAGGTCTTGGGCGAAGGTGGGACCGCGCCACTTCAGATAGTCGAGGATTTCCTGGGCGAGGGCGCCGATCTTGGCCGATCCGTTGGGGTGAGGCGCGGCGGCGAGCCAAGCGTCGAGACGGTCGCGGAAGAGGAGGGCGATGGGGGAGGAGCGCGTGGGGCCGGCGGCGCGGCGGTCGGCGGTCGCCGGCGGGAAGAGTCGTCCCCAGACGACCTGTCCGGTGAGGCTGAGCTCGTCGAGCCAGGAGGGGGAGTAGCGGTCCATGCGGGCGTTCAGGACATGGCTCTCCCATGCGCCGGCGGGGGCCTGATAGCCTTGCAGGCTCTCGAGGACCTTTGCCAGACCGGAGGCTCCCTGGAGGCGCGCCGCCGGCTCGGCGTGCTGCCAGGCGAAGAGGAAGCGCATGTACTGCTGCGGGGAGACGGGCTCGATCTCCTTGCGCAGCCGGTCGAGGGTGTAGCGGTGGATGCGGGCGAGGAGGCGGCGGGCGCACCATTCCTCTGCTGCGGCGCCGTTCGCGCCGTTGGCGGGGCGCGGGGTGAAGGCGCCGCGGAGGACGGCGCCCTCGGTCTCCAGGGCGGCGAGGGCGGTGTCGATCTCGCGGCCGCCGAGGCCGATCGAGTCGGCTATCGCCTGCGCCGTCACCGGGCCCAGGCTCTCCATACGGCCGCGGACGAGCTCGATGAGCGCCTCGCCGCGCTCCCAGGCGCGGGCGCGCTCGCGCTCGGGGGCCTCGACCGGCGGCTCGATGCGGCCGCCGCCTCCTTCGAGCAAAGAGGGGAAGACGGCCTCGAAGAGAGGCAGGCGTTCGGCGGCGATCCAGAGGCGTGGGGACTCGCCCTCGGACGGGGCGGGCGTCACCTTGGCGGCGCGGCGCTCGGCGGCTAGGTCCGCCAGCAGCTCGGCCCAGGGGGCGGCCTCGGCCTCGGTGGCGAAGCCGAGGAGGGCGAGGTCGTCGTGGAGTTCGTCGGCGTCGCGGGGGTCGGGCCAAGCCTGCTCGCGGACGAGGGCGATGGCCGAGGCGTCGAGCGCGCCGAGGTCGCGGGCGGACTCGATGTCGATGGTGCGGCGCATCATGACGGCCTGGGCGCGTCGCTCTTCGAGGGGGGCGTCGTCGAGGAAGGCGTAGGGCTTGGCGCTGAGGATCTCGTGGGCCATTGGCGACGGCTCGACGGTGTCGACGGCAGTGGGGCGGAGGTCGCCGTTCTCGATGCGGCGGAGGAGGTCGAGGAAGGCGTCGACGTCCATGGCCTCGTGGAGGCAGTCGTCGACGGTCTGACGGACGAGGGGGTGGTCGGGGATTTCGACGTCGCCCACGACGTTCTCGGCGCAGGCAGTCTGGGAAGGGAAGACGGCGGCGAGGAGGTCGCCGGCGCGCATGCGCTGGATGGGAGGCGGGACCTTCTTGCCGCGCTCGTGGCGGAGGACGGCGAGGGAGCGGGTGCTGTTCCAGCGCCAGCGGACCTCGAACATGGGGGCGGCGAGGAGCGCCTGGGTCAGCACGTCCTGGGCCGAGTTCGAGCTCAGGTAGTGGAAGACGTCGTCCAGGGGGAAGCTGTGCTGCGGGCCGAGTGAGAGAACGATGTTGTCCTCGGTGGCGGCGGCCTGGAGCTCCTGGTTGAAGGCGCGGCAGAACTTCTTGCGGAGGGCGAGGCCCCAGGCCCGGTTGACCCGCCCGCCGAAGGGGGCGTGGAGGACGAGCTGCATGCCGCCGGACTCGTCGAAGAAGCGCTCGAGGACGATGTCTTGCTGCGTGGGAATGACGCCGAGGGAGGCCTTGGTCGCGGCGAGGTACTCGACGGCCTGGTCGGCCGCGGCGTCTTCGATGCCGGCCTCGGCGGCGAGCCAGACGGCGGCGTCCTTGACGCGTTCGAGGTCGGGTGGCTGCTGGGCCCCGAGGCGTTCGTCGATCTCGGCGCGCAGGGCGGAGACCTCGTCGGAGAGCTCGGCGGTGCGGGCGGGGGCCTCGCCGAGCCAGAAGGGGATGGTTGGCGGCTGGCCCTGGGCGTCTTCGACGAGGACCTTGCCCTGGGTGACTCTGAGGATGCGCCAGGCGGAGATGCCGAGCTGGAAGATATCGCCGGGCATGCTCTCGATGGCGAAGTCTTCGTTGACGGTGCCGACCATGGCCCCTTGGGGCTGGAGGATGACGTTGTAGTCGGCGTTCTCGGGGATGGCGCCGCCGGAGGTGACGGCGGCGAGCCGGGCTCCCTTGCGGGCGCGGACGCGGCGGTTGACGCCGTCGTAGTGGAGGTGGGCGCGTCCGCGTCCGCGTTGGGTGGTGAAGCCCTCGGCGAGCATCCGGACTACGTCGTCGAACTCGCCGCGCGTCAGGTCGCGGTAGGGGTAGGCGCGGCGGGCGAGGTCGAAGAGAGCGGACTCGTCCCACTCTTCGAGCGCCGCTGAGGCGACGATCTGCTGGGCGAGCACGTCGAGGGGCTTCTCGGGGACGGTGAGCCGGTCGAGCTTGCCTTGGCGGGCGGCGAGGAGCAGCGCGATGCACTCCATGAGGTCGTCGCGGGTAATCGGGAAGAGGCGTCCCTTGGGGGTACCGCTCAGGGTGTGACCGGAGCGTCCGACGCGCTGGAGGAGGGTGGCGATGGCGCGGGTCGAGCCGATCTGGCAGACGAGGTCGATGTCGCCGATGTCGATGCCGAGCTCGAGGGAGGCGGTGGCGACGAGGGCGCGGAGGCTGCCGGCCTTGAGGCGTTGCTCGGCATCGAGTCGCTGTTCGCGGGAGAGGCTGCCGTGGTGGGAGGTGACGAGGCCGTCGCCGAGTCGCTTGCTCAGGTGCATCGAGAGGCGCTCGGCGAGCCGGCGGGTGTTGGTGAAGACGAGGGTGGTGCGGTTCTCGCGGATGAGCGCGGCGAGGCGGTCGTAGACCTCCTCCCAGGTCTCGTTGGACATGACGGCGGTCATCGGTTCGCTGGGGAGCTCGAGGCCGAGGTCGAGCGCGCGGGCATGGCCTTCGTCGACGATGGCGCAGTCGGGTGCGCCGCCGGGGCCGGCGCGTCCGGCGCCGATGAGGAAGCGCGCCATCTCCTCGATTGGGCGCTGGGTGGCGGAGAGGCCGATGCGGGCGGGGCGCGACGGTGCGCGGGCCGTGACCAGGGCGTCGAGGCGTTCGAGACTCAGGGCGAGATGGGCGCCTCGGCGGTCACGGGCGACGGCGTGGATCTCGTCGACGATGACGGTGCGCACCGTCTCCAGCATCTTTCGTCCGCCGGCGGAGGTGAGCAGGATGTAGAGCGACTCCGGCGTGGTGACGAGGATGTGCGGGGGGCGCTTGACCATGGCGGCGCGCTCGGAGGCCTTGGTGTCGCCGGTGCGGACGAGGACGCGGACCTCGGGGGGCTCGACGCCCATCGCCTCCAGCGCCTCGCGAATGCCGTCGAGGGGCTCGCTGAGGTTCTTGCGGATGTCGTTGCTCAGGGCCTTCAGGGGGGAGACGTAGAGGACCTGGGTTTCGTCGGGGAGGGGCGCGTCGACGCCCTGGCGGACGAGGGCGTCGATGGTGTTGAGGAAAGCGGAGAGGGTCTTGCCGGAGCCGGTGGGGGCGGCAATGAGGGTGTCGCGGCCCCGGCGGATGGCGGGCCAGCCCTTGGCCTGGGGCGGGGTCACGGTGTCGAAGCGCGAGGTGAACCAGCGCTTCACGGCGGGGTGGAACGCGTCGAGCACGGGGTTGGTGTTTCGTCTGGAGCGGGCCATCAGGGGCGCCCTCGGGCGGGGCGCGCCCATTCTACGCCGCGCAGGCGGCGGGGCGGAATGCGGGGATGGCAGGGCGGGTGCTGAGTCAATTGCAATGCGGGTTGCACTTTGTGAGCCAATCACAACGAATTGGCGAAGGAATTTCAATTTGGAGCTGCTTTGCAACGCGCGTTGCAAGTTTGCGATGCAATTGCAAGAAATTGTTGCAAAGCTTTCTTTTTATGGCTATCTGCGATATAATTGCAATGATATTGAAGAAACGTTTCTATTTCGGCAACGTTTGCAAGGCGTGTTGCATATGCTTGTGGAACTCGAAAACAGCCCTGTGGGGCGGCTGGTCACTACGATTGAGGGCCGCCGGGCCTTTGTGCCAGCTCCCCTTCCCCGGGCGGTAGACCTTCCAGCCGACCTGGTCATGCAGCTCGATGAGGCATCGCGGGCCGTTGCGATGCTGAGCGGCGTGGGTGAAACGATTCCGAACCCACATCTGCTCGTGAGGCCCTTCATGCGACGCGAAGCGGTTCTCTCGTCGCGCATAGAGGGGACACAGGCGTCGCTGTCCGACTTGCTCCGGTACGAGACCGCGGCCACGCGCCGACGGCCGACGGGGGATGTCGTCGAGGTGGCGAACTACGTCCTGGCGCTCGAACACGGCTTGGAAGCCTTGGAAGGCTTGCCGATCTGCGTTCGCCTGGCGAATCAGATGCATGAGATTCTGCTGCGCGATGTCCGGGGGGAGGACAAGAGGCCGGGCACGCTTCGGGAAGTTCCGGTTTGGATCGGGCCTGAGGGGAGCCCCATCGAGGCGGCTCGATACGTCCCGCCGCCGGCGCCGCTGGTACGCGAGCTTCTCGAAGACTGGGAGCGGTTCGTGAACGAGCCGGTCGCACTGCCTCCTCTGATCCAGTGCGCGATGATGCACTACCAGTTCGAGGCGATTCACCCCTATGTGGACGGCAACGGCCGCTTGGGCAGGCTGCTCGTGGTCTTGTTCCTTTGCGAGAAGGGGTTGCTTCGCGCGCCGCTCCTGCACCTCAGTGCCTATCTCGAGCGGCGGCGGCAGGAGTACTACGACGGGCTGCTGAACGTGAGCGTCACCGGCGATTGGCTTTCCTGGCTGCGGTACTTCCTGGCGGGCGTGGCCGAGCAAGCGCACGATACGTTGTTGCGCATACGGTCCGTCCGGGAGCTTCAGGACCGGTACCGTGAGCAACTGCAAGAAGCGCGCGCGTCGGGGAACGTATTCCGCCTTCTGGACGAACTGCTCGCGGCGCCGACCATGACCATTCCCGAAGCGGCTCGCCGCTTGGGCGTCACCACCGCCGGCGCGAGAAACATCATGGAGAAGCTCCGGGAGCTGAAGATCGTCGAACTGCAAGCCGGGTCTTGGCCCAGGTTGTACGAGGCGACGGAGCTTCTCGCCGTCATCGACGCGCCCAGCGCGGCCGCTATACCCCAGCCCAGCCCCCGCGGCTAGAAGATGGCGATGGGGTTGACGGGGGAGCCGGTGACGCCTTCGAGGGGGAGGGGGTTCACGGTGATGAGGAACTCCCAGCGGTTGCGTTGGGCGCAGGCTTCGGCGAGCTCTTCGAGGTTGGCGTTGTCGACAATCCAGACGCCCATGGCGGTGATGGCGACCTGGTGCACCGGCATGGCTACGCGCGGGTAGCCGCTGGGCACGATGTCCTGGGCGACGTCGCCGCCGAGGACGGCGATGTCGCGCTCGCGGAGCCAGGGGAGGCAGGCGGCCTGGAGGCCGCCGCGGTTCGGCTCGGCGGCCTCGGCCCCCTCCTCGAGGTGCTGCCGGTAGCTCCCCGTGCGCACGAAGAGGAGGTCGCCGGGCTCGACGCGCACGTTTTGCGCCGCCTCCGCCGCGTCGAGGTCTTCGGGGAAGATGCCGGGCTCCTTGTCGATCCACTTGACGCCCTTGAGGCGGGGGATGTCGAGGAGGACGCCGCGGGTGGTGATGCCCTCGCGGAGGACGGCGATGGAGTCGACGAGCGCGCCGAAGTTGGTGGTGCACTGGGCGGCGGAGAAGCCGTTGTAGCTCATACCGTTCCAGAAGATGTGGGAGAGGGCGTCGAGGTGGGTGATCGAATGGCCGTGGAAGTTGAAGCCGATGAAGTCGGTCGAGAACTGGAAGATCCCCTCCGCTTGCTTCACGTCCTTCCACCGCTCGCCGCTGTTGGACATGAAGTGCATGAAGCCCTGCTGCCCGCCGAGCGGGAGGAGGGTCTTGTTGACGGGCCGGGCGCAGGTGACGGGGACGCCCTCCTCGACGGTGGCCAGGGCCTGCTTGCGCTTCTCGGGCGTGATGAGGTTGATGGTGCCGAGCTCGTCGTCGTCGCCCCAGCGGCCCCAGTTGCTGAGCTTGTCGAAGTAGCCGAGAACCTCTGCTTCGGTTGGCTTGACGGGCATGGCGCGCCTCCTGGGGCGTAGGGTCGCGCCGAAGTGTGGCGGGGGGCGGCCCCGCGTGTCAAATCGGGTGGGACGGGCGGTTCAGGACCGGACCTGGGAGGAAGCCAAGCTAGAAGAACCCCCAATCGTCGTCGCGGCGGCGCGCCGCTCGGCGTTTCTTCACCTGCCGTTTCTCTGACAAGTCATCGAAGTACTTCTGTGGAATGACTTTCGTTGGCGGCCCCTTCGCTTGCCTGGCAGGTGTGAGCTTGTACTGCTTGCGAAACTCCCCGTCGGTCGCGGCACCCTTTCGCTTATTGCAAAGGCCACATAGCAACTGGAAGTTCACGATACTGTCAGACCCTCCCCTCGCCACCGGCTTCTTGTGATCGACTTCGAAATGTGAAGGATCCTTCTCTCTTCCCGCAGTACATGCATCTATTGCGCTGCTTCTTGGCGAGCAACGTGCGGAGTTCCTTCAGCTCGCTCTTGCCGATCCGTCGCCGCTGCGGTGTATCGTCATCCCAGAAGATCATTACGCCCCCGCATCTCCGACCATTAGTCAAACACCCAGCCGCCGAGGAGAGTCAACGAGTTGGGGCTCCAACGGCATGGGATTCACCGAGGCTTGAGGAAGCCGATTTGGTTCCTTTGCGGCTCCGTGTCCGGAATGGCCTCCGAGTGGTTCGCATTGGTGGGTTCTTCGAGCAACTCCAATCGGTCAACGAGCTGCGTGAGCCGCTCTAGCAGTCGTTTCGAAGGCATCGCAGGGTCCTTTGAGACCGAGACCCATTGGAGCAGCCGATCAGGCATCTCGGCCATCCCGGTCAATTCGCGGTCATCCGGATAGGACGCGCGCGCTTCTCGGAGGAGCTGATTGTATCGTTCCATACGGATGTCGTCCGAGATGAAGTCTCGCGTGGAGAGGCTCTCTCTGACCTCACTTTCCAGACGCTTGGCTTGCTCAAGAAGCATACTTTCCCTCCGGCAACGGAATCGGGGATGATTATACGAAACCGCTAAGACGAAAGTAAAGTAGGAAGAGCCTCGGCCCCTACTACTTATTGTGGTTAGGCCAGTTGGCGGGCGAGTTCTTCGGGGTCGGTGGTGGGGGTCTGGCAGGCGAAGTTCTCGCAGACGTAGGCGGTGGCCATGCCGCCGAGCGGGACGCGGGCCTCGAAGAGGGGCGAGGAGACAGGGACGGCGTCGGAGTCGAGGCCGGCGACGACCTTGTTGGGGCGGTAGTCGTTGAAGACCACGTCGCGCATCAGGAGGAAAGATGCGTCGTCGTAGTCCCCGACGAGGACGACCTCGCGAACCTTGCCGAGGTAGAAGTCGAGGGCGCCGAGCCAGTGGCCGAAGCCGGCTGGGTGCTCCTGCATGAAGCGGGCCACGGTGCGGATCGAGTTGACCGCCTTGCGGGAGTACTCGGCGTCGCCGGTGAAGGCGGAGAGGCGGAGCAGCACGTCGGCCGCCGCGGAGCCGCCGCAGGGCATGGCGTTGTCGAAGATGTCGCGGGGGCGGACGATGAGGGCTTCGGCGTCGGCGCCGGTGTCGTAGAAGGCGCCGTCGCCCTCGCTCCAGAAGAGGTCGATCATGCCGTCGGCCAGCCTGCGGGCCTCGTCGAGCCAGCGGCCGTCGAAGGTGGTCTCGTAGAGCGCCAGCAGACCGTCGATGAGCATGGCGTAGTCTTCGAGGTAGCCGGGGAGCTTGGCGCGGCCGTCCTTCCACGTCCGCAAAACCCGGCCGTCTTGACGGAGGTTGTCGAGGAGGAAGGCGGCGTTGGCGGTCGCGGCTTTCAGGTAGTCGCGGCGCTTGAGGACGGCGGCGGCCTCGGCGAAGCTCTTGAGCATGAGGCCGTTCCATGCGGTGAGGACCTTGTCGTCGCGGCCGGGGTGGACGCGGCGCTCGCGGACCTGGTAGAGGCGCCGGCGGGCCCGCTGGATGAGGAGAGCGAGGTCGTTCTCGGCCATGCCTAGCGTCTCCGCGACGTGGGCCGTCTCCTCGGGCACGTTGAGGATGTTCTTGCCCTCGAAGTTGCCGGCCTCGGTGACGTCGAAGTAGGCGGCGAAGGCGGCGGCTTTCTCGACGCCAAGCTCGGCGGCGAGCTCGGCGGGCGTCCAGACGAAGAACTTACCCTCGACGCCCTCGCTGTCGGCGTCCTGGGCCGAGTAGAAGCCGCCGGCGGGGTCGGTCATCTCACGGAGGACGTAGTCGAGGGTCTCCTCGACGATGAGGCGATAGAAGCGCTTCTTGGTTATCTGGAAGGCGTGGAGGTAGACGCGCGAGAGGAGCGCGTTGTCGTAGAGCATCTTCTCGAAGTGGGGGGTGAGCCAGGGGGCATCGACGGAGTAGCGGTGGAAGCCGCCGCCGAGCTGGTCGTAGATGCCGCCGCGGGCCATGCGCTCGAGGGTGAACTCGGCCATCTGGAGGGCGCGGTCGTCGTTGTCGCGGGCGTAGGCGCGGAGGAGCAACTCGAGGGTCATCGGCTGGGGGAACTTCGGGGCGCCGCCGAAGCCGCCGTGGGTCCAGTCGAAGGTGGAGCCGAGACGCTGCGTGCCGAGACGCAGGATGTTCTCGGTGAGCATGTCGTTGGTGGAGCCGGCGGGCGGGGCGAGCCGGGCCGAGATCCGGTCGGCGGACTGGAGCACGTCGCCGCGCCGGTTGTGGTAGGCGTCGGCGACGGCCTTGAGCACGTCGGTGAAGGAGGGCATGCCGTGGCGGGAGGTGTTGGGGTAGTAGGTGCCGCCGTAGAAGGGGCGGCCGTCGGGGGTGAGGAAGACGGACATCGGCCAGCCGCCGCGTCCGGTCATCGACTGGACGGCCTGCATGTAGATGGAGTCGAGGTCGGGGCGTTCCTCGCGGTCGACCTTGATGTTGACGAAGAGGGCGTTCATCACAGCGGCGGTGTCGTCGTCCTCGAACGACTCGTGCTCCATGACGTGGCACCAGTGGCAGGCGGAGTAGCCGATGCTGAGGAAGATCGGCAGGTCGTCGTTCTTGGCGCGCTCGAGGGCCTCGGGGCCCCAGGGGTACCAATCGACGGGGTTGTCGCGGTGCTGTAACAGGTAAGGGCTGGTCTCGTCGGCGAGGCGGTTGGGCATGAATGTCGCTCGGTGGACGGGGTTGGTCTTGGGGCCGCGTCCGACGGCATACGCTACCCCCGCGGAGGCGGAGAGTAAAGGGTTGCGGGTGGGGTGTTTGGCGGAGGTTGTCGTGGGTGGAAGGGGAGGGCGACTCGTGAGTCGCCCCTACGGGAGAGAGACGGGTTGCGATGGGTGGTTGGTGGTGATGAGGGGGCCCCTCATCTCAATCTTCTCCCGGGGGGAGAAGAGGCAAGACCACCGCCCGCCGCTCGCCCGACGCGCCCCCGGGGCGCGTGCCCGCCCTCAGTCCCCAGAGGGAGGGAGGTTTAAGGGGCGCTCCCCGGAGGGGGAGAGGGCGGAGGGGGGGATGGCGATGCGCCTCGCCGCCTGTTCCAACAGACCCCTCTGTCAAATATGGTTTGTATTGCAAAGTACTTTGTATTGTATTAGACTGCGGTGGATCAAGCGATTGCCCGGTCGCCACAGGGCCGTGGTGCGAGTCGCGTGACTGATTGGAGGGACCACGATGGCAACTCGAGACAACGAAGCGGCGGCTCCCACGCCCCTGGAGAGTGTTGAGGCTATCCACACGACCATGGATAGGACCAGGAGCTCCATGTACGTCGCCGGGTCGGCGATGATACTGCTTTTCTGGACCGCCATAGCATCCGTGGGACTCGCGACGCAGTACGCCGTCATGGAGCTGGCCCCCGACTTCATCGATCGCAGCCCTTGGTTCTTCGGGGCGCTCTGGGGGAGCCTCATGGTGCCGGGCATGGTGGGGAGCGGGATCATAGGAAGCCGGGCGGGCAAGAAGATCGCACGGGGCGACGCCGCCCGGAGCGCCGGCATACGGGTGTTCCTCTACTGGCTGGCGGTGGTGGCGGCGATGTTCATCATCCCGGCAGCCGTTGGGCTGTGGAACGCCGAAGACGGGGACAGGGTACCGGGCGTGGTCATGGGGATAGTGTCCCTTGGCTACATCCTTTTCGGCATCATGTACCGCCCGGCGTTGGCGGTCATCGGCGTGGGATTCGCCACGGCGTTCTACATTCCCTACGTCCTCCTGGACGATCTTGCTATGCCGGTGTCCGGGGGACTGATGTTGGCGGTGGTTCTCCTGGGCGCGTGGTGGATAGGGAAGAGCGGGGACAATTGATCAACGGGCACGCCGTCCTCAACGAGACCATCCACCAGTCCACCCGACTGCGCATCATGACCCTGTTGGTCTCGGTGCCGGAGGACGATCGCTTCGCCTTTGGCTTCGTGCAGCAGGAGCTCGGCCTGACGGCCGGAAACCTGACCACGCATCTCAGGAAGCTGGAGGAAGCCGACTATCTGGCCACTACCAAGGAGTTCGTCGATGCCAAACCGCGCACGTGGCTGCAGGCGACGCCGCTGGGACGCCAGGCGTTCGCCGAGTATCTGTCGAACCTCCACGACGTGCTGAACTTCCAGGCGGGTAGGTGACCATAAGAGGTACGGGCTGCTAGAACGTTCCAGACGCGCCTGCGGGACCTGCATCAGAGGGGAAGGCCAAGGGAGGCCCTCGCCCTCCGCCGTGGCTTAGCCGCCCTGGGCCGCGATCCGCCGGGCCATCCACGTGATGTAGGCCGTACGGGTCATGTTGCGCCGGCGGCACTCCTCGTCGATAAACGCAACGATCCCGTCGTCGAGCTGGCAGTGGACCTGGACTTTCCGGTGTGAGGGGCGAATCAGCGGAATGCTCACGAGTGTGTTGCCGGCGGGTACGTCGACGTCCTTGAGCTCGCTCGCGGGCGGAACCTCGAACCCCCGCTCCTCCGATACCTCGACGTAGTCGCGAAGAACGTCGACGGCGTCGTCGATGGCCTCCTCGAGCGTGTCGGCCGTCACGGCCACGCCGGGAAGGTCGGGGAAGACGAGGCCGTAGATGCCGCCGCCCTGTTCGATGAGTGCCGGGTATCTCATGCCTTCTCTCCTATCCCCATCCCGCCTTCTGCGCAATCGTCCGGGCGGTCCCGGGCCGCAACTCACCGTGCCGAGGCACCACGATGATGCCCTTGCGAAGATGGGCGTAGATCGAATGCTTGCCCTCCCGGACGAGCTCCCACCCCTCGCGGAGCAGCCGCCGGATAATGCGGCGGCGGCCCGTTTCCATGTACATATATTAGTACAGCCCGCACGGTTGGCAAGCCTACTACGGCGACCCTACGGCCTTGCGCCGCCGACGAGGCCGCTGCTATGATGCCGCGGCGTGCCCGGCACCTGTGACGGGCGAATCTCGAAGCGAAGCAACGGTTTCGGAGGCTCCATGACGACAGACGACAAGCCCCAAGGCTATAACGGCCACGCCTACTTCACCATCGACGACATCGCGGCGATGCTTCCCAGCCCCGCGCGGCTCATGCCGGAGGTCGGCCTGCGGTGGTGGAAGGCCTACTATGCCGCCAAAGAAGGGAACTGGCCGCTGGCCGAGTTCCAAGTTAAAGAAATCGAAGAGCTGATCGACACCTGCATGATCACGCGGCCGAAGTATGCGCAGTGGATGGAGCCGTTCATCAACGACGACCTCGGCGGCATTAAGAAGGCCATCAAAGCCGGCGACTGGGGACAGTTCGAGGAACTCTTCAACGAGTCGACCAAGAACGCCAACGACTATCACAAGGCCGCCGACAAGCCCTGCTCCAGTGGCGGCTTCCCGAGTACCCACCCCCGGATATCGATCTTACGCCTCAGCCGGACGCTTAGCGTCCCCCTCAACACGACTGCGAGCCATCGCATGAAGGCTCCGCCGCGTGGCCCGCGCGGCGGGGCCTTCGACTTTTCGGCAGGCGGGCATTGGCGGGCTATCATTGGGGAATCGGGACGTAGGCGCGCGAGCAGACTCCGACAGCCCGTGGCGGTTGTGAGGGGCCCCCTCATCTCAATCTTCTCCCGAGAGAAGAGGCAAAACCCCCAGCCTCGTCCACGCTTCGTAAGAGTTTTTGATGGATGACACGCTGAGACGTAATCTCCTCTCGCTGTACGACGCGCCGAGCCCCGGCGACCCGTCGCGGGTCGTGACGGGGTACGACAAGACGCACGCGGAGCGGGCGACGCGAATCGTGCTGGCGCTCGCCGGCGAGCTGGGCCTGGCAGGGGACTGGCTCGGCGACCTGGAAGTGACCTGCCTGCTGCACGATCTGGGGCGGGCCGGCATGGACCCGCAGCTTTTCGGGAGCATCTTCCGTCTCGCCGAGGAGCGGGGGGTGCCGGTGCGGCTCTCAGAGATGCGGGAGCGCTACCCCGACCTCGACGAAGCCCACGCTTGCGCGCATTTCCTCGATCTGATGGCGCCCGTGTTCCACGAGGAGGGGATCGCGATGACGTCGGCGGTGGCCGACCACGTCGCGATGCGGCTCGACTTCAAGGGGCGCCTGCGGCGGGTGCTCGACGAGCGCGCGCCGAAGCTCGCCGCGTGGGGGGTCGCCGTCCACCCGTGGATGGAGAAGGTGATGCTGTACTACTACTACCCCGCGCTGATTGAGGACGAGCCCGATGAGGTGCGTCGGATGGGCATGATGCTGGTGGCCGGGGAGAACTTCGAGGCGTACAACAACCACGAACGCGCCCGCGACTATTACCTGGGGCGCGAGGCGACACTCGCGGCGGTCTTCGACGCGCTCGATGGGTTCGAGCGCCGGGGGCTGGTGGACGGGGTGGTCATGGACGCCCTGCGGCGGCTGACGGCGTCGGGGCGTCTAGACGCGGTGATCAAGGAGTCGCGGGGCATGGGGGCCGAGGAGCCGCTGCCGCCGGAGGATGTCGCGTTCCAGCGGGCGCTTGCGGCGGCGGGGTAGGGGGAGCGGGATTCCATCAGCGGTTGCGAGGGGGCCCCTCATCTCAATCTTCTCCCCACGGGAGAAGAGGCAAGAGGGGACCACCGCGCCCCGCCCCTACATGAATGACCCCCTACTGCCGTCGCGGTTTACGAAAAGGTCTTCCGTGGGGAGGAGAGGGAAGACCCCTGGCTGGTAGACTAGGCCGCCATGGGTACGGACTTCGTGTTCATCCACGGCGGGGGCCGGGCGGGGTGGTGCTGGACGCCGACGATTGAGGAGATGGCCCGTTCGGGGCATCCCAACCTAGGCAGGCTCGTCGCCCTGGACATGCCCGGCTGGGGCGCGAAGAAGGACGCCGAAGACTGCACGATGGCGGGCTACGTCGCCTCGGCGATCGGCGACATCGAGGCCGCCGATCTGCGCGACATCATCGTGGTCGGGCATTCCTTTGCCGGGCTGACGATTCCGTACATCGTCACCGCCATGCCGGAGCGCTTCAAGCGGGTGGTCTTCATGGCGTGCGCCGTCCCCGACGAGGGAGACAGTCTGCGGGACCTCCTGGTGAGCATGGGGAAGATGGACCCTGCTGAGCGGATCAGGCCGGCTGCTCCACGGGAGCGGTTCAAGTCGGAGTGGGATGTCGAACGGTCGAGCAAGCGGCTGGGGAGGGAGCGGGCCGAATGGCTCGTGGCCTGCCTGGAGAAGGAGTTCGAGCGCGAGCGGCCGATGCCGGTGATGGAGAAAGTGGCCCGCGACGGGTTCATCGGGCTCAAGCCAGCGTCGTGGATCGTGCTGACGCGGGACCGGTCGATGCCGCCCTCCTGGCAGCGCAAGTTCGCGGCCAAGATGGGGATAGCGGAGACGGACCAGATCAATCTCGGCGGCGAGCACGACGCCATGATCAGCAACCCGAAGGGCGTCGCCGAGATTCTGCTGCGCTGGGCCTAGGGCAGGCTAGCTGCGAGGCAGCCCGAGGCCGCGTCCGGCGATGACGTTGCGCTGGATCTCGTTGGCCCCGCCGATGATGCTGTACATCAGCTGCATGCGGATGAGGTGTTCGACGCGGCCGTCGGCGAGGACGTAGGGGCGCTTGGCGGTGTGACGCTCGATCTGGGCGTAGAGTCCGAGGAGCGCTCCGGCGTTGTGGGCGAGGCGCTGGGTCAGCTCGCTGCCGAAGATTTTCACCTGGGAGGCCTCGTAGCTGGGCTGGTGGCCGATGCTCTGGAGCCACCCGATGCGGTAGGCGAGCATGAGGCAAACTTCGGCCTCGATGGCCATCTGGGCGAGGCGGTGGCGGACGTTGGCGCGGACGGGGTCGGCGGCGCTCCAGCCGAAGTCGCGCCAGACCTTGACGAGGTCTTCGACCTGGCGCTTGGCGTTGGGGGCGTGCTCGACGACGGTGCGCTCGTGGTTGAGCACGGTGGTGGCGATGTACCAGCCCTGGTTCTCCTCGCCGATGAGACATTCGCGGGCGTTGACGCGGCAGTTGTCGTAGTAGACGACGTTCTGGATGCTGCCGGCGAGGTTGCCGAACTCCTCGTAGCGGATGCCAGGGGTGTCGGCGGGGATGACGAAGAAGCTGATGCCCTTGTGCTTGGGGGCGTCGGGGTCGGTGCGGGCGAGGAGGAAGCTGTAGTCGGCGAGGTGGAGGTGGCCGCCCCAGATCTTCTGGCCGTTGATGACGAAGTCGTCGCCGTCGCGGCGGGCCTGGGTGCGGAGGCCTGCGAGGTCGGAGCCGGCGTCCGGCTCGGAGAATCCCTGGTGGAAGGCGACGTCGGCGCTGGAGATGGGGCCGAGGAAGCGCTGCTTCTGCTCCTCGGTGCCGTGCATCCAGATGGCGGGGCCGAGGAAGCCGACTCCTTGGTCGCGGGCGTTGAACCGGTAGTAGGCGCTCTCCTCGGCGAAGATGAGCTGGCGGGTGATGGGGGCGTCCTGGCCGCCGTATTCCTTGGGCCAGGCCATGGTGAGCCACTGGCGGTCGGCCATTTTCTTGCGCACGGAGCGGATGAACTCGTGCATGGCGTCGCGCTCGTCGTAGCCGCCGTACCAGTCTGGGGGCAGCTCCTGCTCGTAGAAGTCGCGGAGCTCTTGGCGGAAGGCGAGGTCTTCGTCGGAGAAGGCGAAGTGCATGGTGGTTCCTGGCGATGGGAAACGGGAGCGCAGTCGGCGCGGGAGGGCGAGTGTAGCAACGCGCCGGAAATAGCGTCAAACCCCGGCGGATATGCTATTCTCCCCGTTGATACGCGGGATGAACGCGCACCGCCCACAGGTGGCGGGACGAACGGAGGCACACGATGAAATACAAGGTGATCAACTCGGATGGGCACACCATCGAGCCCCCGGATATGTGGCTGCGGTATCTGCCGAAGAAGTTCCACGACCGGGCTCCCCGCGTGGTGAAGGACCCCAAGGGCGGCGACGCCTGGGAGTTCTTCCCCGACGTGGCCCCGGCGGCGATCGGCATGGTCACGACCGCCGGCCAGAAGTACGAAGAGATGCACTGGTACGGCTCGACCTACGAGACGATCAACAAGGGCTGCTTCGACGGGCAGGCCCGTGTCGAGGAGATGATCTTCGACGGCGTCGACGCCGAGGTGCTTTATCCCTCCCAGCGGATGATGACGTACTTCACGGGTTCGGACGACGACGAGTTCCACAAGGCCGGCGTCGCTGCCTACAACGACTGGATCCTCAACGAGTTCGCCGCCGCCGATCACCGCCGGCTTATCCCGATGTACCAGATGCCGAACCTGGGGATCGAGAACAGCCTGGCCGAGTTGAAGAACGCGAAGAAGTCCGGCTACCGGGGCGTCATCCTGACGCACTGGCCGAGCGGCAGTCCGACACTGGGCCCGGACGAAGAGGTTTTCTGGGCCGAGGCGGAGAGCCTTGAGATGCCGGTGCACATCCACATCAACATCGGGGGCGGGAAGCGCGACGCCAAGGAGGCGGCCATCGCCGCCGCGGCGGCTTCGGAGAACCTGAACACGATGCTCGGCGGGATGCCGTTCGGGAGCTTCCCGCAGACGATGTCGGACATCATCCACCAGGGCATCTTCGACCGGTATCCGACGCTCAAGATGGTCGGCGTCGAGGTGCAGGCGGGGTGGATCCCGGCCGTGCTGGCGTGGTGGGACGACCGTTACTGGCGGAACCGCTCGATGACGGGTTGCAACTTGAAGATGCTCCCCAGCGAGTACTTCCGCCGCAACTGGCTCGTGACGTTCATCATCGACCGCTTCGCGGTCAAGAACCGCGAAGACATCGGCGTGGGCAACATCATGTGGTCGAACGACTACCCGCACCACGGCAATGACTGGCCGTACAGCCGGAAGGTGATCGCAGAGATGTTCGACGGGATACCCGCGGACGAGAAGTACGCCATGACGTGCGGCAACGCGATGGAGCTGTACGGGCTCGAGGACGACGAGTAGTCGTACTCGCCTCACGCAGGGTCTGATCAAGAGGCCGCGCTTCCCAGGAGCGCGGCCTCTTTTCTTGGTGCGGGTGTCGGGCTTCGATGACCGCCGGCGGTGGTGAGGGGGGTCCCTCATCTCAATCTTCTCCCGTGGGGAGAAGAGGGAAGACCTCCCGGCCTCACCCCTCCGACGCGCCTGCGGCGCGTGCCCTCTCTCAAATCTCCCCCAGAGGGGGAGAGGCTTTATCCGCAAGGGAGCGGGGCAAGGGAGGCCGGCGCTGGCGTATGGGGTATATGGGCGTCGGGTATACTGATTGCCGGAGGGAACCGGTGACTTCAAGCGGCGGCACGCGCATCGAGCGCGACACGATGGGCCCGATGGAGGTCCCCGAGGCGGCGTACTACGGCGCCTCGACGATGCGGGCGGTGCTGAACTTCCCCATCTCCGACCTGCGGTTTCCGCGTTCGTTCATCCGGGCGCTGGGGTTGATCAAGCGCTGCGCCGCCGAGGCCAACCGGGACCTGGGCTTGCTCGACGCGAAGACCGCGGGCGCGATCTCGGCGGCGGCGGACGAGGTGGCGGAGGGCAAGCTCGACGAGCACTTCGTGGTCGATATCTTCCAGACGGGGTCGGGCACCTCGACGAACATGAACGCCAACGAGGTGATCGCGAACCGCGCCGGCGAGCTGCTCGACGAGGGGCGCGGCTCGAAGGCGGTGCACCCCAACGACCACGTGAACCTGGGGCAGTCGTCGAACGACGTCATCCCCACCGCGATCCACCTCGCGGCGTTGATGGAAATCGAGGAACGGCTGGCTCCGGCCTTGGAGCAGTTGCACGCGTCGTTGCGGAAAAAGAGCGACGAGTTCTCGGGCATCGTGAAGACGGGTAGGACACACCTCCAGGACGCTACGCCGGTGACGTTGGGGCAGGAGTTCGACGGCTACGCCGGCCAGGTCGAGCGGGGGCTGCGCCGCCTCGACGCGGCGCGGGCCGACCTCCGCGAAGTCGCGTTGGGCGGGACGGCCGTCGGGAGCGGAGTGAACACCCACCCCGAGTTCGCCAGCCGCACGTGCGCCAAGGTGTCCGCTGCGGCGGGCGTCGAGATCCGGGAGACCGATAGCCACTTTCAGGCGCAGGCGACGCTTGACGGCGTCGTGCAGGCGAGCGGCTGTCTTCGCACCGTCGCGGTGAGCTTGCTGAAGATCTCCAACGACGTGCGATTCCTTGGATCGGGGCCGCGGGCCGGCATCGGCGAGCTCGCGCTTCCCGAGGTGCAGCCGGGAAGCTCGATCATGCCCGGCAAGGTGAACCCGGTGATCGCGGAGTCGCTCATACAGGTCTGCGCCCAGGTGATCGGCAACGACACGGCGGTGACGCAGAGCGGTGAGTGGAGCTTCTTCGAGCTGAACACGATGATGCCGGTCGCCGCCCACAATCTGCTGCAGAGCATCGACCTGTTGGCCGCGGGGTCGTCGAACTTCGCGGCGCAGTGCGTCGACGGCCTCGAGGCGACGAGCCAGGGGCCGGACTCCGTGGAGCGGGGCCTGATGCTGGCCACGGCGCTCGCGCCGGTCGTCGGCTACGACAAGGCCGCCGCGATCGCCAAAGATGCGGCGAAGTCGGGGCGCACCATCGCCGAGGTGGCCCAGGAACAGACGGACCTGAGCGCCGACGACCTTGCACGGATACTCGACCCAATCTCCATGACGAAGCCGAGCGCCTAAGCGAGGCGATAGAACCCGTCGAGACCAGATACTCGTACTACCGAAGGGGCGAATAGACAGAGGCACGGGACTGGAGCGCAGTCCGAACGGTGGAAGGAGCCCAGACCATGTTGAAGCGAACCACACTGATGGGCGCCGCCCTCGCCGCGGTCTTGACGATCGCCGCGTGTTCCGGCGCGGATCCCACGGCGACGCCGGTGCCGCCGACCGATACGCCCGTGCCACCAACGGCTACGTCGGTCCCGCCGACGGACACACCGGTGCCGCCGACGGACACACCGGTGCCACCGACGAACACACCGGTGCCGCCGACGGCGACGCCGGTGCCACCGACGGCGACGCCCGCTCCAGCGGCCACGGAGCCGCCCGCGCCGGCGGCTACGGCGGCGCCCGTGGCGACGGCCCCTCCGGCGACCGAAGACTCGCCGGTCGAGGCGTACGCGAAGCAGTGCCAGATGGACGTCGCGGTCCAGTTCATGACGCAACTGAGCTCGTTCGAGGGCGATCCCGTAACGCTCGATCCGACGGGCACCCTTACTTGGGGACGGCTCGCGGAGCTGCTTGACGGCGGCGTGCAGACCTTCAGCCAACTGATGCCGCCGCCGGAGCTGCAGGAATACCATGACGCCCGGCTGAACTCCTTCAGGGCCTTCCGCGATTCGGCCCTTTCGCAGCCCAGTGGACGGGCTGTTCATCATGGACTTCCTGGTGGTTATCCAGGAGATCTTCCCGCAGCTCATCGAGATCAGCCTCGACCCGGACAAGACCGATGAGCAGAAGGAAGAGTTGATTCAGGAGATAGCCACGGAGAAACTCAGCGAGTTCTTCGGCCCGGAGTGGGCCGAGACGGGCGCAGGCCGAGTCGGCGGCGTGGGAGGCGCTCCCCGAGGAGACGCGCGCCATCTTGGAAAGCTATGATTGCCTGAGCGTCTAAGTCATGTTGAAACGCGTTACCTGGATAAGCATTGCCGTTGCGGCGGCCCTCACCGTCGCCGCGTGTTCGGGGGCGGAGCCCACGCCGACTCCGACCCCGACTCCACCGCCGCCCACGGCGACGCCGACACCCAAGCCTCCGCCCACGCCGGGGCCGACGTACACGCCCGAGCCAACGTATACCCCAGTACCGACGTACACACCGGTGCCGACGTATACGCCCCCGCCTCCAACACCGACCCCACCCATCGGGCCGGAGGTCGCGGCGTACGCCCAGGCGTGCGGGTCGATCACCGCCGTACAGGTCTTCAACCAGCTTGGAAACTTCGGCGGCGACCCGAGCGCTCTTGACCAGCTCGGCCCCCTTACCTGGGGGGCTTTGAGAGACTTGGCTACAGGAGGCGTGCAGGCCTTCGGCGCCTTGGTCCCGCCCCCAGATCTTCCGGCCTACCACAATGCCCGGGTACGCCAACTGGAAGCCCTGCGCGCCGCGGCGGAGACGCACCCCGCCGACGCGTTGTTCCTCGAAGACTTCCTGGCTCTCGTCGAGGGCATGTTCCCGCGGCTCCTCCAGATCGGCCTTGACGCGACCAAGACCGACGAGGAGAAGGAGATCCTGATCAATCAGGAGATCCAGACGGAGATGGGCGGGTTCTTCGGCCCGGACTTCGCGGCCGCGCTCCTCCTGGAGGTAGAAGCGAGAGCGGGACTGTCCGAGGAGGTTGCCGCCATCCTCGACGAGTACGGCTGCTAGGCGCCGCGCTTGGCCCGCTTTCCTAGGGCCACGAGGAACATGACGCTCTTGCCCGCCGCGTGCGGCGACAGGAAGTCGATGGTCTCGTCGTCGAAGAAGGTGAGACCGGATGCGCCGAATCCCTGGGCGTAGGCAGCAAGGTAGAGCCTGCCGCCCATAAGCCCCGCCTCGAGCTGGGCGGCGCGGTAAGCGCGGTCGCCGAACCGGTCGACGAGCCGTTCGAGGTCGACGGTGAAGAAGACGTCCGCCGCGGCGTCCTTGGGCAGGGCCTGCTCGAGGCCGAGGAAACCGGCCTGGTCGCGGAAGTCGCCCAGCATCAGCGGCTCCAACGCTTGTTCCTCGCGGCGGTAGTGGTAGACCCCGGCCTCCAGCCCCTCGACGTCGTTGGCGATGACGTACATCTGGTTGACGGGTTTGGCCGTGTCGCCGAGGAAGTCGGCGTTCAGGGGCGCGTCGGCGGACGCCAAGCATACGGAAAGCTGCTCGAACGTAATCGGCTCGCGGGCGAAGACGCGCGGCGAGCCGCGCCGCTGGATGATCTCCTCGATGATCCGGGGCTGCTCCTGGCCGCCGGCGGGCCTGGGGAACGACTTGAGAGGAACCGTGGCCCGCGACGGTGGCGGGTCTTGGCGCTCCGGCGGGTCGCCGCGCCACGCGGCGGCGGCTTTGGGCGTCGCCAACGTTGAGGCGGCGTGCAGCTCGCGAATCTTGGGGTAGTCGACCATCGTGCGGGAGAGCGGCGCGGTCTTGAGGTCGAGCGGCGGCATCTCGGGCGTGGTGGAGGGCGTGGCCGCTCCTTGGCCGACAGGGAATGAGCGCGGCGGCGCCCTCCCACTGGGGGTCGAGTCCGAGCAGGGCTTCGATGCGTTGGTCGGCGAACCCCATCACGACGCCGGCGCGCAGCTCCGACGCCGACGCAACGGCGAGCAGATTCGCCAGCATCGTGCCGCTGTCCCACCCCACGTGCCGGTAGGCCCGCGACTGGTACTTCCAGGAGTTGCGCCAGTAGGTGCTGGCGAGGACGAGGGTGGCGGGCGCATCGGCGACCGAGGGGTGATGCCCCGACGCCTCGATCACGGCGGCGCGGTAGTCGCCGGAGCGCAGCCGCCGGAGGGCGAAGTCGTGGACGCCGAAGTGGTAGACGCCGGCTTCGAGACCGTCGACGCCGCCGCAGACGAGGTAGATGTCGACGTGGTAGAGCGCGCCGGTGCAGGCGGCGGCGCGGAAGTAGAGCTTGTGGTTGCCGTGGTCGTAGCTCTTGGTGATGCCGGCGGAGTAGTAGAAGAGCTTGGCGAGATCGGCGAGGTTGGGGGCGCGGTCCGCTCCTGAAGCGCCGCCGGCGATGGCGTCGAGGGCGGGGAGGGTGGAGGGGTAGAGGCCGCGCGGCAGCTCGATGGGGTCCAGGCCTTCATAGACCTTGAACGGCATGGGCTGGTTCGGGAAGTCGAGGAAGTGCCGGTTGGTGCGGATGCTGACCGGGGAGTGCTTGGTGGCGGC
Source organism: Dehalococcoidia bacterium (assembly GCA_964291475.2). Taxonomy (GTDB): domain Bacteria; phylum Chloroflexota; class Dehalococcoidia; order SHYB01; family SHYB01; genus DAOUKH01. The sequence continues at coordinate 68,891 of OZ220078.1, forward strand.
GTGATAGTCGAGGGCCGTCTGACCGGCGCGGTCCAGCGGGCCGTCATCAGTAGGAGGGGCCAAGAGGGTCGCGCTCCCGCCGCGTCTAGGACGCCCGGCGGCTGAAGATGCCGAAGGAACTGGTGAAGCCGTGGAGGAAGGTGCTCGACCCCACGGGGCCGATTTCGCCGTTGCAGAAGAAGCCGCCCAGGGGGATGTCGCCGACCTTGCCGCGGAAGAGGCCGGTGTCGTGGTCGGGCTTGCCGAAGAGGTGCTGGCCGCGCCCGAGGCAGGAAAAGAGCAGCGCGCCCGAGCCCGGCGCGTCCTGGTGCGCCGCCGCGTGGGCGCCGAGCATGGTGTCGAGGTCCTCGGCGGCGCTCACCGAGTCGCGGACGTGGAACTGGACGACCTGCCCCTCCCGCAGCATTTCGCCGATGGCGAGGCCGTTGCTCTCGCGCTGGATGCCCATGACGTTGCGAATGAGGAAGTCGCCTTGGGCGAAGTCCGTCTTCAGGGGGTCCATCACGACGCCAAGGTGGAGAGCGGAGTTGATGAGTCGCCGGTCGCGTTCGTCGGCGCTCTCGAACTCGCGGCGGAGCACCTGCATGGGCTGCTCCTCGTCGAGCTCGAGGAGGATGTTGCCCTGCGCCTTGGTGACGACGTGGGTGCTGCCGATGGGGCGGCACCCCTGCGCGACGATGGTGTCGACCTGGATGTCGCCGGACAGGGCGACGCCGACGGCCCCGCCGCGGTGGATGTCATCATTCAGGAAGAGGGCGTTGCGGCCCGGCCCCTGGCCTCCGCTGGCGAGCCCGCCGATCTTGACCGCCGACGGGAAGGCATAGTCGAGGCCGGCGATCAGGGAGTCGGCGCGCAGCGAGAAAGGGTCGGCGAGCAGGACGAAGTGCGGGTCGTCCGCCGCGGCGACGCCGACGGCGGCTTCCCATGCGGCGGGGCCGGCGTCGGGGTCGGGGAGGCGTTCGTCTTGGATGGCGAACGGGGTGACCTCGACGCCGGGCAGAGAGGCCGTGGTGAGCGAGAAGCCGGTGCGGTCTTCGACCTCGCGGCCGCCGCCGATGACGCCCCCTCCCGAGCAACCCACAAGCGTCTTCGGCCCGAGGCGCTCGCGCAGCAGGGCGGCGACCTGGTCGAAGTCGGGAGCGTGGTGCGGCGAGACGAAGACGACGGCGAGGTCTGGGGGCTCGCCGGCCAGGTCGGCCCGCGCGTTCCCGACGACTTCGGAGATGGCGTCCTTGACGTCAAACTCCTCGGAAACGCTGGAGCTCCACTTCATTGACTGACTGCCCTCACCCCGCCCGAAGGCGGGACAAACGCATTATGAAACCACCTGAAGAGGGGCGCAACATCGCGGCCCTAGGCAAGTGCGACGGCGGCCTCGCCGGAGACGACCTCGTCGGCGCCGTTCTTGACGATGGAGACCGCGATGAACGCCTCGCCGCCGGGGTCACGCGAGGAGACGGACGTCACGGCGCCGCGGACGGTGAGCTCGTCGCCGGCGAAGGCGGGGGCGTGGTTGCGAAGGGCGATCCGCTTCACCGCTGCCGGGTCGCCCGACCAGGCGGCGAGCATCCGGACGAGATAGCCGGTCATAAGGGGGCCGGTGACCAGGACGTCGTCGTAGCCTTCGGAGCGCGCCCATTCCTTGTCGTAGTGGACGCGGTGCGGCGTCCAGAAGGCGACGCCGAAGAGGAAGACGGAGACGTTGGTGGGGGTGACGGTGAGCGGCGGGAGCTCGTCGCCGACGTTGACGGTATTGAGGGAACGGAGCGGCGTCATGAGGCGGCCTCCGCCTGAAGGGCTTGCCCGATGGTGGGGTAGTCGAAGGTGAAGCCGAGGGCTTCGAGCCGCTTGGGGAGGACCCGGGTGCCGGCGAGGATGGTCTCGACGGCCATCTGTCCGAAGGCGAGCCGGACGGCGAACGCCGGCACTGGGAGGAGGGCGGGACGCCGCAGCGCCCGCCCCAGGGCCTTGGTGAACTCGGCGTTGGTGACGGGGTTGGGGGCGACGGCGTTAAACGCGCCGTCGACGGCGGGGTTGTCGAGGGCGAAGCGGACGGACTTCACGGCATCGTTCAGGTGGACCCAGCTCAGCCACTGGCGGCCACTTCCGATCGGCCCACCGAGACCGAGGCGAAAGAGGGGGATGAGCCGGGAGAGGGGGTCGCTCCTCCGGGAGATCACGACGCCGAAGCGGGCGCAGGCGACGCGGAGGCCCTTCTCCCGCGCGGGTTCGAGGGAGGCCTCCCAATCGGCGGTGAGGTCGGCGAGAAAGCCTTCGCCCCTGCCGCTTTCCTCGTCGAGCACCGCGTCGCCGCGGTGGCCGTAGATGCCGAGAGCGGAGGCGGAGATGAGCACCGGGGGCGGGGCGTCCATGGCGGCGATGGTCTCGGCGAGGAGCTTGCCCGAGTCGATGCGGGCGGCGCGGAGGGCCGCCTTCCGGGCGGCGGACCAACGCTTGGCGGCGATGCTGAGGCCGGAGAGGTGGACGACGGCGTCCACGTTGGCGAGCGCGGCGGGGTCGAGGTCGCCGTTCGCCGGGTCCCAGAACGCCGCTCCATCGCCTACGGCTTGCCGGTCGCGGACGAGCCGCAGGACGTCGACGCCGGATTGGGCGAGCGACGCGGTGAGGGCGCCGCCGATGAGCCCGCTCGATCCGGTGACCGCGACCTTCACGCCGCCTACCTGATCCGGTAGCCGCCGTCGACGTTGATCGACTGGGCGTGGACGTTGCGGGCGCGCTCGGAGCAGAGGAAGACGACGAGGTCGCCGATGTCCTCCGGGGTCTGGCCGCGGCCCATGGGCACCCGTGAGACGGCGCGGCTGTAGATCTCGGCGTCGCCGAGGTCTTCGGGGGTCTCGCCGCGGACGCGGCCGATGTCGTAGATGCCGCTCATCATGTCGGTCATCAGGAGGCCGGGGAGGATGGCGTTGACATTGATGCCGTGCCGCCCCAGCTTCAGTGCGAGCCCCTGGGTGTAGTTGATGTCGGCGGCCTTGCTGACGCAGTAGTGGGTGAGGGTGGGGCTGCCCTGGATCCCGCCGATGGAGGCGATGTTGACGATCTTGCCGAAGCCGCGCTCGATCATGTGGTCGGCGACGGCCTCGGAACAGAAGACCCTGAGACATGAGGTTCACGCGGAGGACGGCCTCCCAGTCTTCGTCGCTGGGCTGGCTTCGGGTCTGCCAGCCGGGCGCGCCGACGACGCCGGCGTTGTTGACCAGGATGTCGATCTTGCCCATCTCGGCTTTGGCGGCGGCGATGAGCTGGTTGGCGCCGGCGCGGGCGCCCACGTCGGCCTCGACGGCCAGGGACCGGCGCCCGAGGGCCCGGACCTCGGCGGCAACGGACTCGGCATTAGCGGGGTCGAGGTCGCCGATGACGACGTCGGCGCCCGCTTCGGCCAGCTTGAGGGCGATGCCGCGCCCGATGCCGCGCCCGGCGCCGGTGACCGTCGCGGAGAGACCTTGCAACTCCATTCGTAGCTCCTTCGGGATGGATGGCTCCATCGCTGGGTGGGTAGCGTAGCAGGGGTAGGGCGGGGCGTCATCATCGGGGAGCGGGGCCCTCATCTCGAGCTCCTCCCGAGGGAGACCTTTGTGTAACCCGTCGGCAAGCTAAAAGAAGGGTGGCGCTGGGCAGTCTTCCCCTTCCCGGCGCAGGCGAACAGGTGGGAGTCTACTACCGGGCTCGGCTTTTGATACCCTATGCCATTATGACTTAGAAGAGTTTCCTTGGAGTCCTCGGCTGCTTCGGCTTGGCACCTAGGCTGCGCATCAACCACCGCTGGCTTGGGGCTGACCTCCGACCGCGCCAGGGTCACGGTCCCGCCCTGGGTCGCCCGCCGTCCTGCAGAACGAGGCTGCACAGCAGGAGATTCACAAAGGAGAGACTATGCGTCGGAAGGAAACAAGGGCTCGGCTCAACGTACGCCAGAACGCTACAATCGCCCACCTTATCCTCGCGTCGCTCCTGTTCCCAATGGTCGTGCTCGTTGCCGTATCCGGCGGGCTCTTCCTGTCCGGTATTGAAGGTTCGTATCGAATCGAGGCCATCGCTCCGCCCCACGACGCGGCTATCGACGTCACATCCCCAGAACTGGAAGTGGATGTCAAGACCCTGTTGAGGGACGCCGACATCGGGCACTCCTTCAAGAGCCTCCGGATTGAGGAAACAGTGGTGGCGCCGGGGCCGGAAGGCACTCTGAGGAAGCCGCCTCGAACGGGCATCAAGAGAAGGAAGAGGCGGCCCATGACCACGACCACGACCATGACCACGATTCCCCGAAGCCTGCAGAATCCCAAGAGGCCGAAGAGCCGGCCTACGATCACCACGCTGACCACACAACCGGCTTACAAGACCCACTTTCGCGTCACGGTTAGTCCTGACGGCGACGTTGCAATCGAGAAGCGCACTCCGGACCTACAGAGACCCTCATCGGCCTGCACCGGGGAGAAGCGGAGGCCCCCTTCAAGTACCTCCAGTACGGCATGGCAGTTGGACTGCTGTGCGTCCTTGCGCTCGGTCTCTCCATGGGACTCAGCCATAGGCAGTTGGCTGGCCTACCGCGGGCGGCAGCAATAGGACTGGTCCTGTTCGTGGCTCGCGGCGGTGCCGTAAGCCTGATGCCGGTCACCAGTGCCGGGGATCTGGTAGGAGCCCTCCCCTTGAGACGTCTAACGGCTGGTGAAGCGCCAGGAGGCGATCTTGAGGGCGGGGACGCGGTTGACGGAGAAGAACTCGCGGACGAGCTTGGTGTCGGCGGCGATGGCGTCGACGCGGTTGAGGGCTTCGAGGTAGCTCTCGGTGAAGCGGAGGTCGCGTACGGGGCCGACGACCTCGCCGTTTCGATGAGGAAGCAGCCGTCGCGGGTCATGCCCGTCATGTGGACGGTGAGGGGATGCACCACGCGGGTATACCAGAAGCGGGTGATGAGGAGTCCGCGCCGGACGGAGGCGACGAGATCGTCTCTGGAGGCGTCGCCGGGGGCGAGGAACATGTTCCGGGGCACCGGCCCCATCGAGTAGCGGGCGGGCAAGGCGTGCCCGGTCGGTTCGGCGCCGGCCTTCGCCGCGGTGTGGCGGTCGTGGACGGGGGAAACGGCAACGCCGCCGCGCACGAGGTCGACCCGCCGCGCGGGTGCGCCCTCGGCGTCGAAGGGGCGCGGCATGCCGGCGGGGTCGAGCGGGTCGTCCCAGATGGAGACGTTGGCGCCCATGACGGCCTCGCCGAGCTTGCCGGACATGAAGCTGCGCCCCTCCTCGACGGCCAAGCCGCCGAAGCCGACGTAGCCGAGGAAGTCGAGCATGTCGCTGACGGCGAACTCTCCGAGCACGACCTCGTAGTCGCCGGGCGGCAGGGCCTTGGGGGCGCGGCCCGCGACCGCCTTCGCCGCCGCCTCATCGGCGAGGGCTTCGGCGTCGATGTCGCCCACCCGCGTGGAGAGCTGGCCGGCGTGGCCCGAGGCGTCGTCGTCCATGAGGACGGCCATGAGGTCGGCGCTCGTGCCGGAGTGGAAGACGAAGAGGCCCTCCGAGTTCGCCACGGCCGCGCCGTGGGTGCCGGTGCGGAAGGCGCCGGCGGCGGTGAGGCTGGCGTCGGCCGCCTTGGCGGTGATCGTCCGCACCTCGGCGGCGCGCTGCATGGGGCCGTACTCGGCGGTGTCGACGTCGTAGCCGCCGACGGGCGGCGTCGCCGCCGGTGCGGGCAGCGGCAGGTACCGGTCGGAGTCGGGGAGGGTCTGCGCGATCGCTTGGGCCTGTTCGGCGGCCTTCTCCACGCCGCCGTCGCTGAGGTCGTTGGTGGCGGCCTCGCCCCACCGCCGCCCCACCCCGACGCGCACGGAGAGCGCGGCGCTTCGCGCGCTCACGTTCTGGTGGACCTCGTTGTTGGCGAAGCGGGTCAGCGAGTCATCGGTGAAGCGCACCGAGACTTCCGCGGGGAGTCCGCCAACGGCGGCGAAGACGCGGTCGGCGAGGCGCTTGGCGTCGGACTGCATCGTCATGGCTTCGGCGTCCGGGGCTGCTTCCGCAAAAGGCGGGAGGAGCGGGCAGCCCTCAATGGGCGCTCGCGCGCCCGGCGGCGCCCCCCGCCCCTTCAACATCCCAAGAGGAGGACAGGCTGGAGGGCGGCCGCGAGGGAGGGCGAAAAGATGCGCCACCCGCGAGGGGTGGCGCTATCGAAAGAGGTTGGTACAGGCGGCGCCGGAGGCGCCGCCGAGTTCGGATGCGGTTAGCCCTTCTTCAGGAGCGGCAGACCGGTGCGTTCGTTTTCCACAACCACGTAACCTGACGGCAGGGCGTCGATGGCGTTCGAGCCGGCAGTACCTGCGAAGTAGAAGATCGTCTGCTGCTGCCCGCCCTTCAGTGTGACGTCCTTGGAGTGGAGGTAGTAGGTCTTCCCTGATTTCTTGCTCACAGTGCTGTAGGCCATTTAGCCCCCCTCGTAGGCTTCATGAGTCTCCTAGGACTCAAGTTGACCGTAATCCTAGCATACCGTGTCCATACCCGTAAATCGCCGAATTATGACGACCAGCGCGGCGTAGAGGACCTCCTCATGCAACTGAAGGGGGCTTCTGTTGCCGCCCGCGGCCCTAGACAATTAACGCCGCGGGGATTTCGAGCAGGCGGCGTACCTCGGCGAGGAATTCCGCGCCCTGCGCGCCGTCGGCGACGCGGTGGTCGAGCGACAGGGTGATCCGCATGAGGTCGGCAACTTGCACCTGGCCGTCGCGGACGACCGGCGTCGGGGTCACCGCGCCGACGGCCAACGCCGCCGCCTGCGGCGGGGTGATGATGGCGGTGAACTCCTCGACGCCGTACATCCCCAGGTTGGTGACGTTGAAGGTCGCGCCGGTGTACTCCTCCGCGGAGAGCTTGCCGTCCCGGGCGCGGGCCACCAGCGCCTTTGTCGCCTGAGCGATGGCGCGGAGCGTCAGGGTGTCGGTGTCCACGATGGCGGGCGCGACGAGGCCCGTCTCCAGGGCGATCGCCATGCCGATGTTGACCCGCTGCTTCACGTCGATGCCGGCGTCGGTGTAGCTCGCGTTCATCAACGGATGCTTCACCAAGGCCATGGCGCACGCCTTCAGCGCCATGTCGTTGAAGCTGATCTTCTCGTCGGGGAGGGCCGCGTTGAGCTGTGCGCGGAGGCGGGCGGCGTCGGTCATGTCGACGGCGGCGGTGAGATAGACGTGCGGGATGTTCTGCTTGGAGAAGGACATGCTCCGCGCGATGGCGTCGCGCATCTTGCTGAGAGCGACGACCTCGCCGCGTTTGGCCCGGCGACGGGGGCGGAGACTGCCGGCGCCGCAGGGGCGGGCGCGGCGGGAGCCGCTTCGGGCGCCTTAGCGGCTCCGGCGGCGAAATCGGTGACGTCCTTCTTGGTCACGCGGCCGTTGGGGCCGGTGCCCGGAACGGCGGCGATGTCGATGCCGAGCTTCTGCGCCTCGCGCTTGGCCAGGGGCGAGGCTTTCACCTCGCCGCGGGCGGCGGGGGCCGGGGCGGGGGCAGCCGGGGCCGCCGCGGGCGCAGGGGCGGCGGCCGGGGCCTTCGCCGGGGCCGCTTTCGGAGTCGGCCGCTCCTCGAGTTTCTCGTCGGCCCCGCCGATCACGGCGATGATCTCGCCGACGGGGACGGTGGTCCCCTCGCCGATCAAGGTCTGCCGAAGGACGCCGGAGTCGAAGGCTTCTATTTCGACGACGGCCTTGTCGGTCTCGATTTCGGCGATGATGTCGCCCGAGGCGACCTCGTCGCCTTCCCGCTTGATCCACCGCACAAGGGTGCCTTCCTTCATGTCGAAACCCATCTGCGGCATGATGACGTCGGTGGCCATGCTTGCGGCTCCTAGCGCCTCCGTAGAGGCGTGCTACATGATTGAGTGGACGGCGTCCACGACGCGCCGGGCGTCGGGAATCGCCGCCATTTCGAGCGTCTTGTTATACGGCATCGGCACTTCTTCGCCGGCGACCCGCGCCACCGGGGCGTCGAGGGAATCGAAGGCGTCGGTCATGATCGAGGCGGTCACCTCGGCGCCGAAGCCGCCGCTCTTCCAGCCCTCTTCGACGACGACGGCGCGGTTCGTCTTCATCACGGAACCGGCGACGGTCGCGGTATCCAAGGGGCGGAGGGAGCGGAGGTCGACGACCTCGGCGTCGATACCCTCGGCCGCCAGCGTCTCGGCCGCTTCCAGCGCGATGGGGACCATGCGCAGGTAGGCGACGATGGTGACGTCGGCGCCGGGGCGCTTGACGTCGGCGGCGCCGAAGGGAACGGCGTACTCCTCCTTTGGCACGGGACCCTTAGCGCCGTAGAGGAGGGAGTGTTCGACGAAGATGACGGGGTCGTTCTCGGCGAGGGCGGTCTTGAGCATGCCGCGGGCGTCGTAGGGCGTCGCGGGAGCGACGACCTTGAGGCCGGGGACGTTGGCGTACCAGTTCTCCAGGTTCTGGGAGTGCGTCGCGGCGAGCTGGGCGCCCCCGCCGCTGACCGTCCGGATGATGAGAGGGACGGAGAGCTGCCCGCCCGACATGTAGCGGAGCTTGGCGGCCACGTTCACGATCTGGTCGGAGGCGAGCAGGCTGAAGTTGATCGTCATGAGCTCGACGATGGGGCGCAGGCCGGCGAGCGCGGCGCCGATACCCGCACCGACGAGCACGGATTCGGCGATGGGCGAGTCCTTGACGCGGTCCTCGCCGAACTCGTGGACGAGGCCCTTGGTCACGCCGTAGGCGCCGCCGTAGAAGCCGATGTCCTCGCCCATGAGAAAGACGCGCTCGTCGTTGATGAGCGCCTCGCGCAGCGTCTCCCGTATGGCGTCCCGGTAGGTTAGATCGGGCAACGCACTGGCTCCTCTTCCACGGCCGCCGTTCTAGTCGGCGTGGATGTCACGGTATAGCTCGTCCAATTCCGGTTCGGGGCTCTCGTTGGCGAAGGCGACCGCCGCGTTGACTTCCTCCTCGACGTCCGCCTTGATCGCGTCGATCTCGCCCTGGGAGGCCATGCCGCTCTCAAGCAGCTCGGCCCCGAACCGCGTGATGGGGTCCTTCTTCTTCCAGACCTCCTCTTCCTCTTTGTCGCGGTAGGCGACGGGGTCGGCCATGGAGTGACCGCGGAAGCGGTAGGTGATGGCTTCGAGGAAGAACGGCCCGCCGCCGCCCCGTGTGTACTCGACGGCTCGCCCCATGGCTTCGTAGACGGCGAGCACGTCCATGCCGTCGACGCGCTCGCTGGGAATTGCGAAGGCGTCGGCGAGGCGGTGCATCGATCGGCCGGCGTGGGCGCGCTCGACGCGGGTGCCCATCCCGAAACCGTTGTTCTCGAGGAGGAAGATGACGGGCAGGTCCCAGAGGGCGGCGAGGTTGAAGGACTCGTGGAACTCGCCCTCGTTGACCGCGCCGTCGCCGAAGATGCAGAGGCAGAGGCGGTCTTCCTTCTTGCCGGCGAGCGCCAGCCCCGTGGCGACGGGCATCATGCCGCCGACGATGGCGTACCCGCCGAGGAAGCCCTTGGAGGCGTCGAAGAGGTGCATCGAGCCGCCCTTGCCCTTGCTGGTGCCGGTGGCCCGCCCGAAGAGCTCCGCCATGAGCCGCTTGGTGTCGAGGCCGCGGGCGATGGCGTGGCCGTGCTCGCGGTAGTGGCTGACGATGTAGTCCTGGGGTGCGAGGCGTGCGAAGGCCCCGGCGGCGATGGCCTCCTCGCCGATGTAGAGGTGCAGGAAGCCGCCGATCTTGGCCCGTCCGTACCACTCCGCGCAGCGCTCCTCGAAGCGCCGGATGAGCGTCATCGTCCGGTAGAAGTCGAGGGCGAGCTCCTTACTGACGGATTTCTCTTCCAGTGTTGTCACCATGTCCCGGCCTCCGCGGGATGCCGGCCTCGGGGCCGGCTCGTCGTCGCCGGCTAGATGTGGATCGGGGATCCTGCCACGGCCAGCGACGCCTCCATAACGGCTTCCGACATCGAGGGATGGGCGTGGACGGCGCGCCCAAGCTCGAGGCTGGAGCCTTCCAATAGCTTGATCATCGATACCTCGGGCAGCATCTCGGTCACGTCGTGGCCGAGCATGTGCGCGCCGAGCACCTCACCGTCCTCGGCCGCGACGATCTTAATGAAACCGGCGGTCGCTCCAGAGGCGACCGCCTTGCCGTTTGCCGTGAAGGGAAACTTCCCTACGCGGACGGTAAAGCCCTGCTCCTCCGCCTGCGCCTCGGTGAGACCGAAGCTGGCCGCCTGGGGCTGGCAGTAGGTGGCGCGGGGCATGTTCTCGTAGACGATGGGCTCGACGTCGTGGCCCGCGATGTCCTCGGCGGCGGCGATGCCCATGTGCTGCGCGACATGGGCCAAGGCGAGCTTGCCGGTCACGTCGCCGATGGCGTAGACGCCTGGTGCGCCGGTGCGCATGTGGTCGTCGATATCGATCCAGCCGCCGCGGGCCAGCGTGACGCCCGCCTCTTCGAGGCCGAGCCCCTCGCTGTTCGGCGTGATGCCGACGCCGAGGAGCACCTTTTCGGCCTCGACCACGCCCGCCGACCCGTTCTCGCCTAGGGAGAGCCGGACGACGTCGCCGTCGTGCTCCGCCGATTCGACGGGTACGCCGGTCTTGACGGCGATCTTCAACTTCTTCAGCTCACGGGCGAGACCTTGGCCCACCTCGGCGTCCTCGGTGGGGAGGCAGCGGTCGAGGGCCTCGATAACGGTGACCTCGACGCCGTAGGCGCGGTAGAAGTAGGCGAACTCCAGCCCCACGGGGCCGGCGCCGACGATGGCGATGGACTTCGGCGGCTCGCGAAGCTCGAGCGCCTCGCGGCTGGTGATGACCCGCTCGCCGTCGGGGGCCAGCGAGGGCAGGCCGCGCGCCCGCGCCCCGGTGGCGATGATGACGGCCTTCGCGTCGAGCCGGTCGCCGCCGGGATCGACGACGACGGCGTTGGGGCCGTCGAGGCGCGCGCAGCCCTGGATGAGATCGATCTTGTTCTTCTTGAGGAGGAAGAGGACGCCCTTGGTCATCTGGTCGACGACGCGGCGGCTGCGGTCGATGGCGGCGCCCATGTCGTAGGAGGCGTTGTCGACGCCGATGCCGTAGTCGGAAGCGTTGCGGACGAGGTTGACGACTTCCGCGTTGCGGAGGAGCGCCTTGCTGGGGATGCAGCCCCAGTTGAGGCAGACGCCGCCGACCTGGTCGCGCTCGACGACGGCGGTCTTGAGTCCCAGTTGCGCGGCGCGGATGGCGGCGACGTAGCCGCCGGGACCGCCGCCGATCACGACTACGTCATACGCTTCCGGCAAGTAGCTCCCTCCGCCGCTGTTCGGGGGCGGCCGTGTGCTCGTGGGCGTGGTACGAGCTTCGCACCAGGGGGCCGGACTCGACGTGGGCGAAGCCCATGGCGAGTCCGACGGCCTTCAGTTCGTCGAATTCCTCCGGCCGGTAGAACCGGTCGATCTTGATGTGCTTCTCGGTGGGGCGCAGGTACTGGCCGATGGTGAGCACGTCGACGTCGGCCTCGCGAAGGTCTGCCATTGTCTGGATGATCTCGTCCTTGGATTCACCCATGCCGGCGATGACGCCGGACTTGGTGGTCATGTCGGGAGCCCAGTCCCGGACCTGGGCGAGCAGCTCGATCGAGCGCCGGTAGTCCCCCTTGGGGCGGACGCGGGGGAAGAGGCGTTCGACGCTCTCGATGTTGTGGTTGAGGATGTCGGGCTGCTCGTCGACGACGGCCCGGAGGGCGTCGCCCTGGTAGTCCGGGATGAGGACTTCGACGCGGCAGCCGGGGGCGCGCTCGCGGATGCGGCGGATGGTCTCGACGTAGACGGACGCGCCGCCGTCGTCGAGGTCGTCGCGGTTGACCGAGGTGACCACGGCGTGTCGCAACTGCATCGCCTCGACGGCGGAGGCGACGCGGAGCGGCTCCATGGGGTCGAGGGCGAGAGGCTTGCCGCTGGTGACCGCGCAGTAGGCGCAGGCGCGGGTGCAGATGTCGCCGAGGATGAGGAAGGTCGCCGCGCCGTTCTCCCAGCACTCACCGATGTTGGGGCAGCGGGCCTCTTCGCAGATGGTGTGGAGTCGGCGCTCCCGCATGACGCCCACAATCCGCCGGTAGTTTTCGCCTCCGGGGAAGCGGACTTTGAACCAAGGCGGGAGCCTCCGCTCGGTCACGTGCTTGGCGCCTCCAAACGCGACAGGGCTCGGCTGCGTGTAAAGCCGTTGGGCCGAGTATAGCACGGCGGCCCGTTCCGACCGGTTTGAGGGGTGGCGGGGTCAGCCTTCGCGGAGCCGAATGTAGCCGATCAGCTCGGGGTGGACGCGCTCGATCTCGGCGAGCATGCCGCGGGCGATGTCCTGGATCGTGAAATGCGCTTCCTTCGCGCTGCGCAGCTTCAGCAGGTGGAAGCACTCCCGGAGGTTGATCTTCACCAGCAGGCGCCGGTTGTGGGCGTGGGTGACGACGTACTGCGCGGCGTGGGGGTCCACCTCGGCCACGGCGGCATAGGCTTCCGCCGAAGCGGCCATGGCCGCCTCGAACTCGTCGACGGCCCCGGCGTCGGCGACGACGAAGGGGACCACGTAGCCGAGGTCGGGGGTGAGCGGCTGGGGCAGGTAGGTCTGCATCCGGTGGCGCTTGTACTCCCGGTAGGCCCCGTAGTCCATGGTGAGCTCGAAGAGATATTCGATCATCTCCAGGTCGCGGAGGGGCGCGTCGAACGGTCCCAGGCCGTCAAGGGCGTCGTCGAAGAGCGCATGGCGCTCCTCCGGCCCCAAGAGGGCGCCGCGCCTCCGCGCCTCGGCGTAGGAGAGGCCTGAGTTGGAGAAGAGGAGCGAGGTGACCAGCTTGTCCTGGGCGTCCGGGGTGTATTCGACGAGCTTCGCCTCGACGGGACGGTCCTGGAGCAGGGGGCCGTGCTCGTCGTCGGCCGACCTGGCGGCGAGCGACCGGCGGGCTCCCGTGAGGTAGTCGCTGGCGTCGGCGTACTTGATGAGGGTTGGCGCGATGGCGCGGCCCTGGTCCTTGAGCACGGCGCCGAGGTCGCGCGCCTCCGCCAGCTCGGACGAAAGGAGCTTGCTGATGGCGTGCTCCATGGAGCGGGCGTTGAGGGTGACGCCGACGTTGGTCAGGGTCGAGGCGGGCAGGGTGAAGCGGCAGTGGTCGGTCGCGATGCGGCGCAGGCGGAGCCGGTAAGCGCCGTCGCGCTCGTTCTCCCGCTGGGGGTGCTCCGTCCGTAGCCACTCCAGGGTGCGCTCGATGAGCGCGTGGTAGGCGTCGAAGAGCCGGTCGCAGGCCGCGACGTAGACGCGCTCGACGGCGTGGCCCCGGACCTCGGCGGGGACGAAATAGCTGCCGCGGTCGAGGACCTGGTAACGGGATGACTTCTCGGTGTAGGAGGCGAGGCGGTTGTCCTCGAGGTCGTCGCAGACGAGCCGCGACAGGTCCTCGACGGCCATGTGGATGACGGCGTGCTCGGCGACGGAGGCGTGCCCGTAGCCGACGACCCACTTTTCGTTGAAGTCGGCGGCCTTCGTCTCGGAGACGACGCGGCTGATCTCGTCGAACGGCTGGGGACTCCGCGAGGTCATCGCGAAGGTGACCGCGATCTGCTCCTGGCTGAGGTCTCGCGGGTCCAGGGGATAGACGCGCATAGGCCGTGTGGTGTGGGAGGTGGTGGTCACGCGGGCATTGTAGCGTCCGCGCACTCGGCAGGGGAAGGCGCCGACGGCACCCGCGGGCCGTTGCTTGCCGCGGGCCGTTGCTTGCGGCGCGCCGTATACTTGGCGCACTTTCGTCCGCCGCGCGGCCTATCTGAAGCGGGCGCGGCGAGCCAAGGCCGCCGATGCTCGACCCGCCGACCGCCGAGATGCCCCTTTCCGGGGTCACCGTCCTCGACCTCAGCCAGGGGACCGCGGGCGCCTACTGCACCAAGCTGCTCGCCGACCACGGGGCCGACGTCGTTAAGGTCGAGCCGCCGGGCGGCGACACGCAGCGGGCCGTCCCTCCGTTCCACCACGACGATGCCGACCCCGAGAAGAGCGGCTCGTTCCTGCATCTCAACACGAACAAGCGCAGCGTGACGCTGGACGTCGCGTCGCGGGCGGGTCGGAAGATAGTGCTGGCGCTGGCAGAAGAAGCCGCGGTGGTGGTCGAGAGCTTCGCGCCCGAGGAGAGCGAGGCGCTGGGGCTGGGCTATGCGCGCCTGTCTGAACGCCGTCCCGACCTCGTCGCCGTCTCGATCACCGCCTTCGGACGGAGCGGACCGTACCGCGACCTGAAGACGTCGGAGATCGTCACCTATGCGATGGGCGGGCCGATGCACGCGACGGGCCTCCCCGACCGCGAGCCGCTGAAGCTGGGGGAGAGCATCCTGCAATACCACGCGGGGGCCTGCGCCGCGAGCGCGGCGATGATCGCGCTCTGGAAGGCGGAGATGACGGGCGAGGGCGACCACGTCGAGCTCTCGCGGTTCCGCGCCCAGGCCGCCAACCAGGACCGGCGTACGACGATGCTCGTGGGCTATCAGTACACGGGGGAGGACAACCTGCGCAAGGTCGGGAGCTCGGTGCCGGGGACGGGCGTCCGCATCTGCGGCGACGGCTACGTGCACTTCATGGCGGGCGAGGGGAAGATCGCCGACGTGGCGCGCATGATGGGCCAGCCCGAATTGCTGGAAGACCCTCGCTTCGCCACCGCGACGGCGCGGGCGCGGCCCACCGCGTCGGACGAGTTCGACGAGCACCTGCTGCCGTTCACGCTCCAGTACTCGAAACGCGAGCTTTTCCAGTTGGCGCAGGCAAACCTGATTCCGTCGGGGCCGTTATACGACTCCTCGGACCTGGTCGGCGACCCCGTCTTCCAACAGCGGGGGATGTGGGAACGGGTGACGCACCCGGCCACCGGCGTCCTGACCCAGGTTGGGCGGCCTTTCACCATGCACGGCAGCCCGCGACGGCCCATGCGGCCCGCGCCGCTTCTGGGCGAGCACACGGCCGAGGTGCTGTGCGGCCAACTCGGACTCGCGTCCGAGGAGCTGGCCGCGCTTCGCCGCGAGGGGGTGGTATAGATGGCGCTCCCCCTGGAAGGGATCCGCGTGCTCGACCTCACCATCGTGTGGGCGGGGCCGCACGCCACGATGCTGCTCGCCGACTGGGGCGCCGAGGTCATCCGCATCGAGTCGACCCAGCTCATGCAGCCGAACACCCGCGGTCGTCTGGCCCATCCGCCGCCGGACCTGCCCCGTCTGCGCAAGGACTGGGGCTTCGCCTATCCCGATTGGGAGCCGGGGGAGAACTCGTGGAACCGGTACCCCATCTTCCAGAGCCACGCGCGGAACAAGAAGAGCATGACGGTGGACATGCTCCGGCCCGAGGGGCGCGAGATCGCCTACGACCTCTTCCGCACCGCCGACATCTTCATCGAGAACAACGTGCCGAGCACCATCGAGAAGCTGGGCCTCACCTACGAGGAGCTTCGGAAGGTGCGGCCCGACCTCATCGCGGTGCGGATGCCCGCCTACGGCCTCGACGGCCCCTACAAGCACTACCGCTCGTTCGGCGTCCAGGTGGAGTCCACCGCGGGGCACACGCTGGTGCGCGGCTACCCCGACGAGGACTACTCGACCATCGACCAGACGTACCTCGGCGACGGCGCGGCGGGAGCGTCGGGGGCCTTCGCGGCGGTCATGGCCCTCCGCCACCGCATGCGGACGGGGAAAGGGCAGATGGTGGAGTGCTCCCTCGGCGAGAACTTCGTGCCCTACCTCGGCGAGTCGATCATGGACTGGACGATGAACGGCCGCGTCCACTCGACGCTGGGGAACCGGCGCCCCGACGGCGCTCCGCAGGGCGCCTACCCCTGCGCGGGCGACGACAACTGGGTCGCGCTCTCGGTGACGTCCGACGGGGAGTGGGCGGGTCTATGCGAGGCGATGGGCGCGCCGGAGCTGCGCCGCGACCCGCGATTCTCCAGCGTCCTGGCCCGCTTCAAGCACCACGACGCGCTCGACGAACGGATCGCCCAGTGGTCGTCCCGGCTGAGCCCCTCGGATGCGGCGGCGGCCCTCCAGGAACACGGCGTGCCGGCGGGGCCGGTGCTCCGCGACTCGGAGCTGTACGCCGACCCGCAGCTCGCCCACGACGGCTTCTTCAAGCGCTTCGAGCACGCCGACGCCGGGACGCACGACTACCCGGGCCTGATGTGGACGATGGACCGGACGCCCAACGATCTCCGGACGCCGCCGGTGCGGCTGGGTGAACATAACGACTACGTCTATGGCGAGTTGCTTGCCTATCCGGCGGCGCGCCGCGCCGCCCTCGAACGGGACGGCCACATCGGGACGGGATACGCCTCCCACATCCCTTGACGGGTCGCGACAAGGCCGCCGAGAAATCCTATAATCTTCATGCTCTGCTCGATGGTGAGCTTGGAAGCCGGGCGGGCCTAACTGGAGACGCGATGTCCGAGCGATACGAACGCGAAATCGAAGAGATCATGGGGGAGGCGGGCGACCTCCGCCCCCGGCGTCCCCTACGCGAACATTTCAAGGACGCGCAGGACCGCGTCGGCCAGTCGTTGCGCCTTGAGGCGGGGAACTGGCTCCGCTGGCTCACCCCGAAGAGGGTCGGCGGCCTTGGCGCCATCCTGCTGATCGCTTCGCTGTTCGCGCGAAGCCCGGCGGTGATCGGCTCGGCGATCGGCTTGCTGCTCTTCGCCTACCTGATCCACATCGCCAGAGGCAATACGTCGTTCGAGCAGCAGACCGGCTACCAGAAGAGCTGGCGCGGCGAGCCGGTCAAGTACTCGGACACCGACGGCGCCGACTGGCGCGGGCGCTTCCGCCGGTTGTTCGGCAGGAAGAAGTAGGCCCCGGGGCCCGACGGCCCGAACGCTACTCCGCCATCTGTTCCAAGCGGTCGATCGTGGCGTCAAGCATCGCCAGACCATCGGCCGCGGTTACCTTGTCCCGCGCCGCCTTGAGCTGGCCGGCGATGTTCAGGCAGAAGCCGCGCCATTCCTCGAAGGTCCCGCCGACGGGCGCCGCGACGCCGGCTTCGAGCACCTTCGCCTGACTCTCCAGCGCCTCGGCGCGGCGCGGGTCGCTCAGCTCGAGCATGTCCACGAGGTGGAGCAGCCCTTCCTCGAAGTGCTCGGGGTCCTCGAAGACGAAGTCGGTCTCGTTAGGCATGGCGTCACCCGCCGCTCGGGGGTGGGAGAGCTGGCGGCGCGCCAAGTCTAGCACGCCTCCCGGTAGCGCGTGGGGTCAATCGACCGTGTGGACGTCGAAAGCGGCTCCGGCCTTGGTCAGGCGCGCGGCGGCGATCTCGACGGCGGCGGGGCTGAGGTCGCACCCCACCCACCGGCGCCCCAGCGCCTCGGCGGCGGCGAGCGCCGTCCCCGAGCCGCAAAAGAAGTCGGCGACCAGACCGCCGGGCGGCGAGGCGGCCTCGACGATGCGCCGCAGAAGCCGCTCCGGCTTCTGGGTGGGGTAGTCGGTGCGCTCGGCGGCGGGGGCGTGCATCATGTCGGGGATGTCGGACCAGACGTCGCCGAGCGGGCGGCGGTCGACGACGAGGCCGTCCTCCTCCTCCAAGTGGTACTTGACGCGGGCGCGCCCCGTCCGTGTTCGATGGACGCGGCCCTCGGCCTCGAGCCGCGCCATGCTCTCGTCTGTGTAGTCGCCGCGGGGAGCGGTCTTGAACCAGCGCCCGTCCTCGCCGCGCCGGTAGCCCCGCGCCCGCGCCGCTTTCGGACTGAGGCGCTCCTCGACCTGCGGGGTCGTGAACCGCGTCGCGGGAGATTTCGAGTAGAAGAGGATGGTGTCGTGGTTGCGGGGGAACTGTCCCGCGCCGGCCTTGGCGCCCCGGCCGCCGTAGTGCCACACGATCTCGTTGCGAAAGTTCTCCGCGCCGAAGATCTCGTCGAGGAGCAGCCGCCCGTGGTGGCAGGCCCGCCAATCGAGGTGGAGGAAGATGCCGCCCGACGGGGCGAGCAGCCGCCCCATCGCCGTGAGGCGCTCCCGCAGCATGGCAATGTACGTCTCGATGCCGCCTTCCCATACGTCGTCGTAGGCGGGCTCGCCGTGGGCCCGGTCGCGGGCCTGCTTGCGCGCGCCGAAGCGCAGCGCCTCGCCGATGGCGAACGGCGGGTCGGCGTAAATCAGGTCGACCGCGCCGGTGAGCTCGGGTTCGAGGAGCGCCATGACGCGCGCGTTGTCGCCCCGAAAGAGCAGGCTCCGCCAGGGTGTCTGGGCAAAGGGGCCGCTTGCGGCGGTTTCCGGCATGGCGCGGCGATTATATGCCGCGAGGCCCGGCCCGCCTCGCTCAATCGAGGAGGAAGCAGGCGTTGCTCTTGATCACGAGCCAGACCTCGCGGCCGGGGCGCAGGCCGAGTTGGGCCACGGACCTCGGCGTGACCTCGGCGCGGAAGGCCACGCCGCCGCAGTCGACGGAGAGCAGCCGCTCGAAGCCTTCCTCCGTGACGTCGGCGATGACCCCGGGGATGACGTTCTGCGCCGAGAGCCCGCTCGGCGGCTCGACGGCCACGAGGACGTCGCCGGCGCGGACGCCGACCCGCGCCACGTCGCCGGGCTGCAGACCGGCATGCGCCGTTACGAGGGAAACGGCGCCGAGGGCGCAAGTCATTACGCCGTCTTCCGGCGACACGTCGGCGACGCGGCCCTCGAAGACGTTCTGGATCTCGGTGACGCGGGAGAGGCCGCGGGCGCGGGGGCGCTCGATGACGTCGAGGGGACGGCCCTCGTCGGCGACGCGGCCGTCTTCGAGGACGATCACGTCGTCGGCCATGGCCACGGCGTCGGCGAGGTCGTGGGTCACGAGGACGATGGGGATACCCTCGCGTTCCTTGATCCCCAGGATCTCCCGCCGCAGCTCGCGCCGCAGGGGAACGTCGAGCGCCGCGAAGGGCTCGTCGAGGAGCAGCGCCTGGGGCGCGGGCGCGAGGGCGCGGGCCAGCGCGACCCGCTGCTGCTGTCCGCCGGAGAGCTTGGTCGAGGGGCGGTCGGCCACGTCGGCGATGCGGAAGGTCTCCATGGCCTGTGCCGCCGCGCGTTCCCGTTCGTCGCGGTTCTGGCCCCGCGCGCCGAAGGCGACGTTGCCCCGCACGCTGAGGTGGGGAAAGAGGGCGTAGTGCTGGGGCACGTAGCCGACGCCGCGCTCGTGGGGCTTCACCCAGACGTTGCTCTCGGACGAGTGCAGGAGGCGCCCGCCGAGGGAGAGGTGGCCGGCGTCGGGGTGAACGAGGCCGGCGATGACGCGGAGGGTCATGGTCTTGCCCGCGCCGGACGGCCCGACGATGGCGAGCACGCGGCCGGCGTCGACGCGCCAATGCGCGTCCAGGGAGAAGCGCCCGACGGAGTGACGCGCCCAACCTTCAAGCATCGGCGCCCCTCCTTCCCGCGATCCATCGCACGGCGAGGAGGACGGCAAGGGCCATCACGAGCATGACGGCCGCCAGGGCAAGGGCCGCGCCGAGGTCGGACTCGAGGGCGGCGAGGACGGCGAGGGGCATCGTCTGCGTCTTCCCCTGCAGGCTGCCGGCGAACATGATGGTCGCCCCGAACTCGGCGATGGCCCGCGCCCACGCGATGACCAGTCCGGTCACCAGGGCGCGGCCCGCCAGCGGGACCGAGACGCGCCAGAAGACGGCGAACGGTGTTGCTCCGAGCGTCTGAGCGATGCCCTCGATCTCGTCGTCGATGGCCTCGAAGCCGACGCGGGCCGAGCGAATGAAGAAGGGGGCGGAGACGAAGATCTGGGACATGACCACGGCGGTGGTGGTGAAGGCGAGCGAGCCGCCCAGCTCTCCCAGCGGGCCGGTGCGCCCGAAGGCCATCAGCATCGCGAGGCCGGCCACGGCGGGCGGCAGCACGATGGGCAGCTCGAGCAGCGCGTCGACGATGCTGTGGCCGGGAAAGCGGCCGCGGGCGAGGAAGAAGGCCGCGGGTGTGCCGAGGACTGCGGTGATGGCGACGGCAATCCCGCTCGTCGCCAGGGAAAGACGGAGAGCGTCGAGGACGAAGCCCTCGCCGAGGCTGGCCCAGAAGCCCTCCTCGCCGACGCCGCGCACGACCATGACGATGAGCGGCAGCGATATGAAGAGGAGATAGAGGCCGGCGAGTCCCCCGCCCGCCACCAGCCAGTTTCTCCCCAAGCGCGTCCCGTCCATGATCAGTTGCCCCCGTCCGGCGGGAGGAAGCTGTGCCGTTCAAGGATGGCGCGACCCTCCTCGGAAAGAATGAAGGCGATGAAGTCCTCGGCCAGACCGGGCGAGACCGCGCCGTCCACCACGGCGATGGGATAGCGGATCGGGCCGCTGTACCGCTCCGGGATGGGAATGGGAACGAGGTCGCCACGACCGGCGCCGCCGGTGTCGGTGACGTAGGCGAGGGCGGCGTCGGCCTCGCCGATCTCGACCTTGGCGACGGCGCGCCGGACGTTTGCTTCCTTGGAGACGATGTTGCCCACGACAGCGTCGCGGAAGGAGGGGCCGAACTCGGGATCGTCGGCCAGGCGCTCGAAGGCCATGTTGGTGTAGCGCCCAAACGGCGTGGCGTCGTCGCCGGCAACGACACGCAGGCCGGGAGTCGCGAGGTCGGCGAGGTCGCGGACCCGGCCCGCGTCGCGGGGAGCGATGACGGCGAGCCGGTTTCTCGCGAAGACCACGGGGTCGCCGGAGATCACGCCGGCCTCCGCCGCGAGGTCCATGTTGAACTCGTCGGCGGAGGCGAAGACGTCGGCCTCGGCGCCCTGTTCGAGCTGAATCCGCAGCGTGGAGCTTGCCTGGTAGGAGAGCCGGACTTCGACGCCCGCGTTCCGCCCTTCAAACTCGCGGCCCATCTCGTTGAACACCTCGGTCAGTGAGGCGGCCGCGAAGACGGTCACGGTACGCTCGCCGTCCGGCGCGCCGCAGGCCGCGAAGGCGAGCATGGCGGCGACCGCCGCGCTCAGCCATCCTGCGAGGTGTTTTCCTCTCGTCGTCTTGTGGCGCACCCGTCGATGCTAGCGGGGCACGGGGCCGGCGACACCGGCGAAGCGCACAAAGAAGGAGATGCCGTGTGCCGCTCTGCTACCATGAGCGGCGTGGAGGCGATCGAAGCGCTGGCGGGGGCCCTGGAATCGGTCGAGGGGCGGCGGGACGTCCGCGCCGCCCTGTGCCGCCTGCTGGCCCCGATCAGGGAGTACGACGAGCGCACGCAGTCCGACCTGACGTCCACGCTCCGCACGTTCATCGCGCTCGGGGGCAACCTCCAGGCCACTGCCGAGGCCCTCTTCCTCCACCGGAACAGCGTGGGCTACCGGCTGCAGCGCGTCGAGGCGCTCACCGGCGTCGACCCGCGCGACCGGCAGGCGCGCCTCACGCTGACCGCCGCCTTCGCCATCGCCGACCCCGAGATCATGCAGCCGCGTCCCGGAGAAGAGGAGCAACGATGAAGAGCAGCGCGCGCAACCGGCTTCCCGGCGTCGTGACCGGCGTCCGCATCGAAGGGCTTCTGGCGCAGATCGACCTCAAGGTCGGCGACAACCACGTGGTGTCGCTGATCAGCGCGGAGGCCGCCCGCGAGCTCGGCCTGAAGGAGGGCGACCGCGCCGCGGCGGTGGTGAAGGCCACCTCCGTGATGATCGTCAAGGACGACTAACGCGCCCCACCCCGCGTTGCTAGACTACAACCGGAGACCGCACCGGTGACGACGAAGAGCATGCCGACCATAGACGCCCTGCGCGTACGTCTTGCGCCCGCTTTGGAGCGAGCCGGCGTGCTGCGAGCCTACGTCATCGGATCGGTGGCGACGGGCAAGGCGACGGAAAAGAGCGACATCGACCTTCTTGTCGTGGCCGACTCGGACAAGCCGATGCGCCACCGCCACTCGGAGTACGGCGAGGTACGAAAGGCCTGCGAGTGGCCCGCCGATGTCTTCCCGTACACCCCCGAGGAGGTGCGGGAGGCGGTCGCATCGCGGCGGCGGTTCGTCGTCCAAGCGCTGGCCGAGGGCGTCCAGATCTTTGAGCGCGGCTCGCAGCCGTACGCCCTCGACCGCATGGTGCGGGAGGCGGTCATCGCCGAGGAACGGGGCGAGTACTGGGCCGGTGAGGGGGTCGAGTGGATCGAGGACGCCGCCGGCGACCTCGACGCGGCCCGTCTGCTCCTCGGTAACGGGATGTTCGCCCCCGCCTGCTTCAACGCGCAACAGGCCGCGGAGAAGGCACTGAAGGGGCTGGCCTACCACCGGGGCGACCGGCGTGTGCGCGAGCATTCGCTGGAAGTCCTGTTCGAGATGCTCGTTCACGACTATCCGCAAATCGGGCCGTCGCGGGGTGACATGGAGCGGATGGACCCGTACTACACCAATACGCGTTACCCAAACGCACCGTCGCCGCGCTCGCGCAGCTCTTTCACGGAAGAGGAGGGGCGCGCCGCGGTCGCGGGGGCGGAGACGCTGCTGGGCGTGGTACGCGCCATCGTGCTGCCGGGAAGGCAAGAATAGGGCAACCGGCCGAGTCATGCCGCCGTTCAAGATTGTCTCCGAGTTCAAGATGACCGGCGACCAGCCACAGGCGGTCGACCTGTTGGTCGAGGGCGTCAATCGCGGCGACCGGTACCAGACGCTGCTCGGCGTGACCGGCTCGGGCAAGACCTTCACCATGGCCAACGTGGTCGAGCGGGTGCAGCGCCCCACGCTGGTCATCGCCCACAACAAGACGCTCGCGGCGCAGCTCGCCACCGAGTTCAAGGAGTTTTTCCCTGACAACGCCGTCGAGTACTTCGTCTCCTACTACGACTACTACCAGCCGGAGGCCTACATCCCGCGGTCGGACACCTACATCGAGAAGGATGCCGACATCAACGAGGAGATCGACAAGCTGCGCCACGCCGCGACGCGGGCGCTGCTGACCCGCGAGGACGTGCTGATCGTTGCCTCGGTCTCCTGCATCTACGGCCTGGGTTCGCCGGAGGAGTACGCCAACTTTCGCGTGCGGCTCGAACGCGGCGGCTCGGCGCGTCGCGGCAAGGTGATCCGCCAGCTCATCGACATGCAATACGAGCGCAACGACCTCGACCCCACGCGGGGGCGCTTCCGCCTTCGCGGCGACACGCTGGAGATCCAGCCGGCGTATGAAGACCTGGCGCTCCGCATCGAGTTCTGGGGCGACGAGGTCGAACGTATCACCGAGCTCGAACCGCTGACCGGCGAAATCCTGGGCGACCGCGACATCGTCGAGATCTACCCCGCGAAGCACTTCGTGACGCCGGCCGACAAGCTCGCCGCGGCGATGAGCGATGTCGAAATGGAGCTGGAAGAGCGGCTGGCCGACCTGGAACGCCAGGGCAAGGTGCTCGAGGCGGCCCGCCTGGAACAGCGCACCAAGTACGACCTCGAAATGCTGCGAGAGAGCGGCTACTGCTCGGGGATCGAGAACTACTCCCGGCACCTGGCGCGCCGCGCCGCCGGCAGCCGCCCCTCAACCCTCCTCGACTACTTCCCTGACGACTTCCTCCTCTTCGTCGACGAGTCGCACATGACGATTCCCCAAGTCCGCGGCATGTACCACGGCGACCAGTCGCGGAAGCGCACCCTCGTCGAGTTCGGCTTCCGCCTGCCGTCGGCGCTCGACAACCGGCCCTGGAGCTACGACGAGTTCGACGAGCACATCGCGCAGGCCGTCTTCGTCTCCGCCACGCCGGGCCCCTACGAGTTCGAGGTGAGCCAGCAGGTCGTCGAACAGGTCATCCGGCCGACGGGCCTCCTCGACCCGACGGTGCAGGTCAAGCCGACACAGGGCCAGATCGACGACCTGATGCGCGAGGTCCAGCTCCGGGTGGAGCGCAAGGAGCGCGTCCTCATCACCACGCTGACGAAGCGGATGGCGGAGGAGCTTGCCGACTATCTGAAAGAGATGGGGATCAAAACGCAGTACCTGCACTCGGAGGTCGACACGCTGGAGCGGAGCGAGATTCTGCGTGATCTTCGTTTGGGCGTCTTCGATGTCGTGGTGGGAATCAATTTGCTGCGCGAGGGTCTCGATTTGCCGGAAGTCAGCCTCGTCGCCATCCTCGACGCGGACAAGGAGGGCTACCTGCGGTCGGGGAGCTCGCTGGTCCAAACGATCGGGCGGGCGGCGCGGCACGAGGACGGCCACGTGATCATGTACGCCGACATAGTCACCGACTCTATGCGCCTGGCGATTGACGAGACCGAGCGCCGCCGCCGCTTGCAAGAGGACTTCAACCAACAACACGGCATCACGCCGCAAGGCATCAAGAAGTCGATCAAGGACATCACCGACCGCGTGCGGGCCATCGCCGAGGAGCAGGCGCCCTACGTGACGACGCGGGAGATGCCCCGCGACCAGGTGGCGCGGCTGATCAAGGACTTGGAGCGGCGCATGAAGGACGCGGCGCGCGACCTGGAGTTCGAGAAGGCGGCGGCGCTCCGCGACCAGGTCGTCGACCTGCGCAAGGCCATGGTGCTCGACGACGACGCGCGCATCCCCGAGCAAGGGGAGAAGGTCGGCGTCACCGTCACCTCGGAAGAGCCGGTGGTCTACCGGGTGAACCCGACACAGCGCCGTTCCCGGCGGCGGCCGCAGCGATGAGCCGGCCTCGCGGCTCATTGGGGGCGCGGTTCGTCTGGGGTCCCGTCCTTCGAGGCGCGGTCGGCCTCGGACTCGCGATCACCGGCGTCTTCCTCACGGCCTTCGCCGGCCTGACCGCTGCGGTCGCCCTCTTCCGACGCATCCCGCTCGTCGGCCCCATCGCCGTTCTCGCCGCCGTGCCGGTCTACCTGGCACTGTTCTTGGCGTACGGCATCGTGTTCGTCGGCCTCGCCGCGGTCAGCCTGATCGCCGTCCGTCAGGGACTGCTGGCGTCCCGGCCCGTCTTCATGCGCCCGCCGGGGCCCGGATCTCGCGCCCGCCGGCACGTGGACGTGCAAGTCAGCGACGTCGACGCGCCGTAGCCGGGCGAAACTCGCGACGCCGCCCCCTACCGCAAACGGCCCCGAGGTGGCATACTCTGGGCCACGTCAGGGATCGAGAGAGGCGGTCTCGGTACCTGCGGCAGAGGCTATGCGCGCATGACCGCCTTCTCTTCCGTCCCCGCCACACAACTGGCCTTTCCCCTCGGCGGACTCCCGGACCGGCCGCGCCCGATGCGCGCCGCCGTTGCCGCCGAACCCTTCGACTCGCCGCGCTACGTCTTCGAGGCGAAGTGGGGCTGCGTCCGCGTCATGGCTTCGATTGTGCGCGGGCGGGCGGTCTTCCGCACCATCAGCGGCCGCGACATCACCGGCGCCATGCCCGACCTGGCGCGCCGCGTGACGAAAGCCATCGGCATGGACGGCGTCGTGCTCGACGGTGAGATCGTCTTCCGCGACTCGGCGGGGCGCTCCGACCCCGCGCGAGCGATGCGGCTGATCACCGGCGGCGAGGACGAGCCCGGCCTCGACCCGCCCGTCTTCCACGTCGGCGACGTCCTCTACAACGGCTACCGGCCGGTCACCGGGCTTCCTCTGGTGGACCGGAAGCGCATCCTGGAAGAGATCGTCGCGCCGGACGACGCCGTCCAGACCGCGTACTACCACGACGAGGAAGGAACGGTCTTCTTCGAGGCGGCGCGCGCCCTGGGCGTCGAGGGCATGCTCGCCAAGGTGAAGACGAGCCGCTACCGCATGGGCGCCGTGAGCAAGGACTGGCTCGACATCAGCGACCGCCGCACCGCGGACGTGGTGATTGGGGGCTTCACCATGGGCGGCGCGGATGCCAGGGAGCCCTTCCAGACGCTGCTCGTCGGCGCCTACGACGGCGGCGCGCTGCACTACCTCGGCGGCGTGTCGGGCGGCTTCTCAGCGGAAGACCGCGAGGCGCTCCAGCGCACGCTCTCCGGCGTCGCCTCCGACCAGCCCTATTTCGCTAATCCTCCGCAGGTCCACGAGCTGCTCTACTGGTGCGAGCCGTCGGTCGTGGCGCACATCGAGTACGGCGAGGCGGGGGCGGACGGTCGGCTCCACTTCGGGCGCTTCATCTGCCTGCGGCAGGACATGACGCCCGCCGACAGCATCGCGCCGGTGCGCGTCCGCGGCGCCAAACGGCGCGGCTAGACGCCCCACGCGGCGGCGATCGACTCCGAACCCGTCACCACGGCGAGGGCCCGTATGGTGTGCTGGAGGACGGCGTCGCCGTAGTCCTCGGGCACGCCGGCCACGCAGTCGACGGGGACGATGCACTTGAAGTTGCGGTTCACCGCCTCGATGGCGGCCCCCACGATGGCCACGTTGACCGACACGCCGATGGGGATGACGGTCTCGATCCCCATGTTGCGGAGCAGGCTGTCCAGCCCGGAGTCGTGGAACGAGGTCATCGCGCCGTGGGAGATTTCGTAGTAGAAGTCGCCGGGCTGCGGCGCGAGCTCGGGGATGATCTGAGTGGCCTGGGCGCCGTGGGTGAGGTCGGGCCCGCCGCCGCGCTCGAGCGCCTTCCCCAGCGGCGTGTTGTGCATCGCCCCGGCGTTGCCCGGCCAGCGGGCCATGCGCCGGTAGAAGACCTTCGCCCCCGCCCGCCGCGCGGCGTCGTTGAGCTTCGCCATCTTGGGGATGATGCCTTTGCGCAGTGCGACGTCGCGCAGCTCCGGGATGGCCACCGGCCCGCTTGGCGCGAGGTGGTACTCGTCGGAGTCGCAGACGAGGATCGCGGTGGTCTTGGGGTCGGTGTAGCTCTTGAGGTCGATCGGCACGGGCGGCCTCCTTGCCCATTGGGGGCGGACGGAGCCTAGCGCCGACTCCGGCGGGCGGTCAACCGGGGGGCGGGTGCCCGCCCTCAGTCCCTCCCAGTGGGAGGGAGGCCTAAGCGGCGCACTGGTCGTCGAGGTCGAGGTTGGAGAAGCGGACCTCGTCGCCGATTTCGATGCCGAAAGCGGCGACCTCCCCCGCGTTGATCTCGAAGATGTAGCGGACGGGCACCGATGGGGAGTAGATGGGCAAGTTGGTGGTCTGCTCGGGGTCGTCGGGGGGCGGGACGTCCTGGGTGAGGTCGGCGACACGGCAGTCGGACCCGATCCAGACGAAGTCGAGGGAGATGAGCATGCCCCGCATCCAGAAGCTGGCGACGACGTCGCGGGACATGGGGAAGAGCATGCCCGTTTGCGCGGCCAGCTCTGGGCGGCCCGACAGACCCTGGGCCTGCTCGGCGCCGGTGCGCGCGACCTCGGTGATGAAAGGGACGCCGTCGATAATGAGCAGCGGTTCGGACGGCGTCGGGGTCGGCTCCGGCGTTGGCGTGGGGGATGGCGGCGCCGTGGTGGGGGTCGGCACGGCGGTCGCGGTGGCGGTCGGGGCAGGCGTGGGCGGCAGCGGTGTCGGCGAGGGAGTCGAGGTCGGCTCAGCCGTTGGCGTGGGAGAGGGTGGTACGGGAGTCGCCGTCGGCACGGTGGTCGAAGTCGGAACGGGGGTGGCGGTGGGTGTGGGAGGCGGCGTCGTCGCGGTTGGCGCCACGACCGTCGGGGTGGCTGAGGGGACGGGGGAGGGCGTCGCCGTGGGGTCGGCCCCCGCGCAAGCCGCCGCGGTCAATGCCGTGGCTAGGGCGAGGGTCAGGATAGCGAGTGGGGCGATCTTCAAGGGGTGGTGACCGCGGGGCCCGTTGGCGGTTGTCAGGGGGCCCCTCATCTCAATCTTCTTCCGTGGGGAGAAGAGGTCGGAGGGGACGGGCGCTTGCGCGCCTGACGGCGCGCGCCCTCTCTCAGTCTCCTCCGCAGGGGGAGAGGCTTGGATGATGGCGCCATTAAGGGACGAACTCGTTGGTCAGAAGCTTGTCGAAGTCGATCTCGGCGTCGAGGAGGTCATTGTCGCGCATGAAGGTGACGAAGCCGCTCCAGCGCGACTCGTCCATATAGCCGAAGCGGTCCCAATTGCGCCAGACCCCGACGAGGAGGCGGACGCCCCGGTCGATAAGCTCGCGCTCCATTTCCGGGTTGGCCTTGGCCACTGCGTCGATGGCCGCGTCGGGGTTCTCGATAGTGTACTCGTGCCCGCGCACGACGGCGCGGAGGAAGCGCTCGATCAGGTCGCCCTTCTCCCGCACCCCGTTCTCGCTGGCGATGAAGACGAGCTCGTCGTAGGCGGGGACGCCGTAGTTCTCGATGTGGAGGACGTTGACGGGGTAGCCGAGCATCTCGCCCTGGACGGCCTCGACGTTCCAGTAGGTGCCGATGGTGGCGTCGACCTTCCCGGCGTAGAGCGACGGCCCCAGGTCGAAGCCGACGTTGATGAGCTCGACGGCGTCGAGACCGCCCTCGACGCCGGCGCGGCGGAGGATGGTCTCGAGGTAGACCTCGTTGCTGGGGATGCCGGGGTAGCCGATGCGCTTGCCGGCGAGCTGGGCGGGGTCGATGATGCCCGAGCTCTCAAGGGTCTGAATGGAGTTGAGCGGGACATTGACGATAGCGCCGACCGCGGTGATGGGGATGCCCTCAGCCTTGGCCAGGATGACGTCGGGCTGGTAGCTGATGGCGAGGTCGACGGTGTCCCTGGCGACGAACTTGGGCGGGTCCTCGGGATTGCCGCCGAACTTGAGCTCGACGTCCAGACCTTCGTCCTTGAAGAAGCCCTGGGCCTGAGCGGCGTAGAGACCCGCGTGGTCGGCGTTGGGGAACCAGTCGAGGGAGACCACGAACCGGTCGGGGTCGTCCTTGCCGCAGGCGATGACGAGAAGCGCCACGGCGGCAAGAGCGCACGCCGCGGCGAGCAACTGGCCCTTACCGGGAATCCGCCGGCGAAGGTTGGTGTAGCGCATGGTTCCTCCTGCGGACTAGTGGTCTGGCGATGCGATTTGCTCGGCGCGGTGGGCCCACGGCGTGGCCCAGCGCTCGACGCGAGAGACGGCATAGAAGAGCACGATCCCCATCAGGCACAGAACGGCGATAGAGGCGAAGACACGGGCGGTGAGGAACTGCGCCGACGACCGGGTGATGAGGTAGCCCAGCCCCTCGGCTGCGCCGACCCACTCGCCGAGCACCGCCCCGATGACGGCGACGGCGGCGGCCATCTTTGCGCCGGTGAAGAAGAGGGGCAGCGCCGAAGGCAGCCGGACGAGGCGGAAGACCTGCCACCGCGATGCCCCCATGGTGTGCAGCAGGGTGAGCATCTCCGGGTCGACGCGGCGGAGGCCGTCGATGGTGTTGATGGCAATGGGGAAGAAGGTGATGAGCACGATCACGACGACCTTGGGGAAGAGCCCGAATCCGAACCAGACGACGAGCACCGGCGCGATGGCGATGATGGGGATCGCCTGCGACGCGATCACGTAAGGGAAGAAGGCGCGGTCGAAGATCGGGGAGTAGACGATGGCGAGGGCGATGCCGAAGCCGATGACGATGGCGGCGGCAAAGCCGATGAGGGCCTCCTGCGTGGTGACCCAGGCGTGTCCGCTGATGAGGCCGAAGTCGTTGCGCAGGGCCTCGACGATCTCCGTCGGCGCGGGCAGGAGCCAGTCCTGCACCGAGGTGAGGAAGGCGACGGCCTGCCAGATGACGAGCACGAGCAGTGCGAACAGGATGGCGGCGGCGTAGCGGTTGGCCGCCGCCCCCGCGGCGCGCAGCGGGCCTGTCTCGGCAACGGAGCCGGTCCGCGCGCCGATGGCGGGCGCCCGCGTCGAGAGGCGTCGCTGGAAGATCATGATGCGGCCGCCGGCTCCGGGGTGCTCGCCCGGAGGGTGCGCAGGATTTCGAGCTTGCGCTCCATGAAGGCGGGATCGGCGGCGAGCTCGTAGGTGCGGGGCCGGGGTAGGCCGACGTCGATCTCAGCCTTGATCTCGCCGGGGCGGCCCGACATGACGTAGACGCGGTCGGAGAGGAGGACGGCCTCCTCCACGTCGTGCGTTACCAGCAGGATGGTGTGTCCGAGCTTGGCCCAGAGGCCGAGCAGCCATTCCTGCATCGCGGCGCGGGTGAGGGCGTCGAGCGCGCCGAAGGGCTCGTCGAGGATCAAGACGCTCTTGTTGAACATGACGGTGCGCATGAAGGCGGCGCGCTGCCGCATGCCGCCGGAGAGGGCGTAGGGGTAGACCGACTCGAAGCCGGCGAGGCCGAACTCGTCGAAGAGGGGCATGGCCTCGGCGCGAGCCTCGGCGCGGGGGACGCCCATGACTTCGAGGCCGAGCACGACGTTGTCGAGGACGGTGCGCCAGGGAAGCAGGAGGTCCTTCTGGGGCATGTAGCCGACGAGCCCGACGCGGCCGGAGACGTCGTCGCCATCGATGAGAACACGGCCGCCGTCGGGCCGCGCCACGCCGGAGATGATGTTGCACAGGGTGCTCTTGCCGCAGCCGCTGGGCCCGACGATGCTGACGAACTCACCGGCGCCCGCGTTGACGTTGACGCCCCGCAGCACGGGCAGCGTCTCCCCGCCCTGCTCGAAGGAGGCGCTGATGCCGAGGGCCTGCACGCGCGGCTGGGTCACGTCGCGCCGCCTTCAGACGCGGGCAGCGCCCACGGACTCTCCAGGCCGGCCATGTGGTAGGTGGGGCCGTGGCCCCCGCCGAGGTCGAGCGAGCCCCGCACCGCCTCGGTGACGTAGGCCTTGGCCTTGCGCACCGCCTCGATGGCGGGCAGGCCCTGGGCCAGTCCCGCGGCGATGGCGGCGGAGAAGGTGCACCCCGTCCCGTGGGTGTT
The DNA here is from genome assembly GCA_964291475.2 of Dehalococcoidia bacterium. Classification (GTDB taxonomy): domain Bacteria; phylum Chloroflexota; class Dehalococcoidia; order SHYB01; family SHYB01; genus DAOUKH01. The sequence goes on from OZ220078.1 coordinate 99,546, forward strand.
GGCCGTGTCGAAGCGGGGGGCGGCGAGCTCGTGGACCGTCGCGCCGTCGAAGGCGGCGTCGACGGCCTCGTCCGTATCCGCAAGATGGCCGCCCTTGACGACGACGACCTGGCCGTCGGCGCACCGCAGCCGGCGCGCCGCGCCGCGGGCGTCTTCCAAGGTGCTCACCGGCCGGCCGGTCAGCGCGCTCGCCTCATGGAGGTTCGGGGTGACGATCCTGGCAAGGGGCAGCAGCCGCTCATGGACTGCGGCGACGGCGTCCTCCGCCAGCAGGGAGCGCCCTCCCTTGGCGATCATGACCGGGTCGACGACCAGGTTGGGCAGGCGGAGCTCTTCGAGCAGATCGCACAGCCGGTGCACCAGCGGCGCGGAGGAGAGCATGCCGGTCTTGACCGCGTCGACGCCGATGTCGGACGTCACGCCGCGCAGCTGCGCCTCGATGAGGTCGAGAGGGAGCTCGTGGGCCGCCTGGACGCCGAGCGTGTTCTGCGCCGTCACCGCGGTCACCACCGACATGCCGAAGACGCCGAAGGCGGTGAAGGTTTTCAGATCGGCCTGGATGCCTGCGCCGCCGCCGCTGTCGGAACCGGCGATGGTGAGCGCCCGTGGAATGGCAGGGGATGTGCCGCCGGCGGTCATGGTCCCGCTCCGGCGAAGTGGTCCCAGCCCGCTGAATCGAGCAGGCGTTCGCTCCCGCCGGACTCAACGAGGCGCAGACCGGGCGCCTCGGTGATCTCGCCCATGGCGGTGAGCGGCGTTCCTGTCGCGCGGCGCACGGCGTCGATCAAGGCGTTCGCGTGCTCCGGGTCGCCGGTGACGATCAGCTCGTAGTCCTCGCCCCCGTGCAGGGCGGCGAGCAGGGGCTCGAAACCGAGGTGGGCGGCGACGTCGCGGGCGGCGGGGCTCACGGGGAGGCGGTCGGCGAAGATGCGCGCGCCGGTCCCGCTCGCCGCGCAGAGGTGGCCGAGGTCGGCGGCGAAGCCGTCGCTGACGTCGACGGCGGCGGTGGCGAGCCCCGAAGCGGCGATGGCAAGGGCCTCGTCGATGCGGGCAGTGGGGAGCAGGTGGGCGCGGGTGGCCGCGTCGGCCGTCTCGCCGGCCAGGCCGGCGTCGAGGGCGAGCAGTCCGGCCCGCGCCGCGCCGAGGTCCCCGGTCACCAGGACGGCGTCGCCGGGCCGGGCGCCGGACCGCCGGAGCATCGCGCCCTCGTCGACCTCGCCGTGCAGGGTGACGTCGATGACGATTTCGGTGGAGGAGCCGGAGAGGTTGCCGCCGATGACGGCCGCGCCGTGCTCGGCGAAGCTGGCGCGGAGGCCGTCGTAGAGCCGTTCGACCCACTCGACTTCGGTGTCGGCGGGCAGGGCGAGCGAGACGAGCGCGTGGGTGGGGCGTCCGCCCATGGCGGCGACGTCGCTGAGGTTGACGGCGGCGGCGCGGCGTCCGAGCTGTTCGGGGCCGATGCGGGCCCTGATGAAATGGCGTCCCTCGACCTGGATGTCGCAGGTGGCGAGGAGGAGCTTGCCGGGCGTGGGCCGCACTGCCGCGGCGTCGTCGCCGATGCCGAGGGCGACGTCCGGCGCGTCGCCGAGCGTCCGCCGGATGCGGTCGATGAGGGCGAACTCGCCGAGCTCGCCGACCGTCGGCGTCTTGGCGGCGGTGCGGCTCATGAGCGGCGGGCCTCGTCGATCAGGCAGCGCATGCGGCGCGCCGCCTCGGCGACGTCGGGCGCGCCGATGATGGCGGTCATGACGGCGAGGCCGTCCGCGCCGGCGGCGACGACCTCGGCGGCGTTGTCGTGGTTGATCCCACCGATGGCGACGACGGGGACGGAGACGTGGCGCTTGATCTCGGCGACGGCGTCGGGCCCCACCGGTGGGCCGGCGTCGGCCTTGGAGCCGCGCGCCTCGTAGATGGGGCCGACGGCGACGTACGTCGCGCCGTCGCGCTCGGCCTCCCGGGCCTGCTCCCCGTTCTCGACGGAGACGCCGACGATGGCGTCCTTGCCCAACAGGCCGCGGGCCACTGCCGCCGGCATGTCGTCCTGCCCGACGTGCGCCCCGCCGGCGCCGGTGGCCTGGGCCACGTCGAGCCGGTCGTTGACCACGAACGCCGCCCCGGCGCGTTCGGCGAGCGCCTGCATTCCGAGGCCGACGCGGTAGAGGGCCTCCGTGGAGGCCCCCTTGTCCCGTAGCTGCACGATGCCCGCGCCGCCGGCGAAGGCGGCCTCGGCGATCTCTTCGTGGCCCCGTCCCTTTCCGAGGACCGGGTCGGTGATCACGTAGAGGCTCAGGTCGAGGCGGCCCCGGAGCAGTGGCGTCATGGGGCGCCTCGGGCGAAACGCCGCGCCGCCATCGGGCCGGTGTCGTCGCGGCCCTCGGTGATGACGTCGGCGATGATACGCGCGGTGACGGGCGCCAGGACGATGCCGCTGGCGTAGTGGCCGGTGGCGAAGACGACGTTCTCGGCCTCAGGCGCGGGGCCGAGGACGGGCAGGTCGTCGACGCACCAGGGGCGCAGTCCGGCCCGCGTGTGATGCACGCTGGCCTCGCCGGCGCCGGGGACGAGCGCCGCCACGCCGCTGAAGAATCCCCCCATGCCCGCGACGGTGGTCTCCACCCGATAGCCCACGCCGTGCTCCCGCGTGCACCCGATCAGCGTCGTGCCGTCGTTCCTGGGCGAGGCGTAGTGGATGCCGCGCAGCACGGTGTGGCGCAGCGGACGGGCCAGCTTGTTCAGATAGGCGACCTGGCCGCGCACCGGATGGACGGGAACGTCCATGCCCAACCAGTCGCCCGCCTCGCAGCCCCAGGCCCCGACGGCAAGCACGACCGTCCCGGCGGATGTCTCGCCGCCGGGAGTCATCACGCCGGTGACGCGTCCGTTTTCGCGCGCGAGAGCGGTGACGGGAGTGTGCTCGCGGAACTCGGCGCCGAGCTCGATGGCGGCGCGCCGCATCGCCTCGACGACGCGCGGCGGGTTGACGTTGTGCTCGTCGGCGGAAAAGATCCCGCCGCGAATCTCGGGCGAGAGCGCCGGTTCCACCTCAAGCGCCTCCTCGGGCGAGAGCCAGGGCATATGAAGGCCGCGCTCCCCGGCCCACGCCGCTTGCTGCTTGAGGGTGGCCTCCTCCTCTTCTTCGCCGGCCACCCGGAGGATGCCCGAGCGGAAGTCTATGGGCACGCCGCCCGCCTCCTCGACTTCGTCTTTGAAAGAGGACCACATGTGGTAGCTCTCGAAGCAGAGGTCGATGGCCGGCTCGCGGGCGAGGCTGTCCGATGCCGGGGCGAGCATCCCCGCCGAGGCGTAGGTCGCGCAGGAGGCGAGCGTGTTCCGCTCGATCAGCACCACGCTGAGCCCGCGTTTGGAAAGCTCATACGTGACGGCGGCGCCGATAATGCCCCCGCCGACCACGACCGCGTCGGCTGATTCCTTCATCGCCTAGCCACCTCCGACCATGTGCACGATATCCAAGGTGTCGCCGCCCCGGAGCGTGATCGTCGGCCACGCCTCCTTGTGCACCACCTCGCCGTTGTAGCCGATGGCGATGGGTCGCGGGCCGAGCTGCAGGCGCGCCAGGAAATCCGGGAGCGGCGTCGGCGCCTCCAGCTCGCGGGGCTTGCCGTTGACAGTGAGGGTCATCTGCGTTCGGCTCCCAGCGCCTCGGGGCGGCGCAGCGCGTCCCGTAGCGCCTCGACGGCCTTGGCGGGGTCGGCGGCGGCGAGGATGCCCGTCATCACGGCGACGCCCGCCGCGCCCGCCGCTAGCAGTTGGGGCGCGTTGCTTGGGCTCACCCCGCCGATGCCGAGCACCGGCCTGTAGGCCACGCTCGCGATCCGGCGGAGGAGGCCGGGCCCTTCGGGCGTCTTGCCCGGCTTCGAGCTCGTCTCGAACATCGTGCCGGCGATCAGATAGTCCGCGCCCTCGGCGTCGGCGGCTATCGCCGACTCAAGACTGTGGACGGAACGTCCGATGAGCAGCGCATCTCCAGCGACGCGGCGGGCCGCCTGGGGAGGGAGGGCGCGCTCGCCGAGGTGGACGCCGTCCGCGCCGCAGGCCAGGGCGACGTCGACACGCTCGTTGACCACGAAGGGCGCCTTGCCGCGAATCGCCGGCTGCAGGCGCTCGGCCAAGGCGAGCAACTCGCCGCCGGGCAACTCCTTCTCGCGAAGCTGCACCATGTCCACGCCCGCCGCGACGGCGTCGCGGACGCGCTCGACAAGCTCGCCGGGCGGCGCTGCGCTCCGGGCGACGATCAGGCAGATGCAGGGACTGGGTAGGGTCAACTCCGTACGGACCATGCGGGGATGTCTTCCTGGGGGCTGGAGGCGGAGGCGTAGGCCTTCTTGGGGATGCGTCCGGCGCGGAAGGCTTTGCGGCCCGCCTCGACGCCCTGCTTCATCGCGTCGGCCATCGTGACGGGGTCTTGGGCCAGGGCGATGGCGGAGTTAATGAGGACGGCGTCGGCCCCGAGTTCCATGGCCAACGACGCGTCGGAGGGCGCGCCGAGCCCGGCGTCGACGACGACCGGCACGCTGGCTTGCTCGATGATGATCTTGATCTGGTCGAAGTTGACCATGCCCTTGCCCGACCCGATGGGGGAGGCGAGGGGCATCACGGTGGCGCAGCCGGCCTCCTCCAACTGCTTGGCCAAGATGGGGTCGTCGTTGATGTAGGGCAGGACGACGAAGCCCTCGGCGATCAGAATCTTGGCGGCTTCGAGGGTCCCGATGGGGTCGGGCAGAAGGTACTTGGGGTCGGGGATGACCTCGAGCTTCAGCCAGTTGGAGATGCCCATGGTCTTCGCCAGGCGCGCGGTGTAGAGGGCCTCCTCGACGGTCTGGCAGCCGGCGGTGTTGGGCAGGATGTGGTACTCGCCCCAGTCGATGTGGTCGAGGATGGTCTTCTCGTCGCTCTCGAAGTCGATCCGCTTCAGGGCGACGGTGACCATGTCGGCGCCCGAGGCGGCGATGGCCTCGGTCATCTCGTCGTCGGTGCGGTACTTGCCGGTGCCGACGATCAGCCTGGACGCGAAGGGCTTGCCCGCGATGACAAGGTCGTCGCTCATGGTTTCACCTCAACTTGCGCCCCGCGGAGACCCCCTCCGTCCCATGTGCGGCGCGCGCATGAAAAAGCACCGCCTTGGGAGCGGTGCTTTCGAGGCTTCGCAAATCCCTGCGCTGGAATTACCCAGATCAGGTTTTGGCGGTCGGTGGGCTGTCCCACCCTCTCAGCCTGGCAAGCCAAGCTCCCGCAGCGTGAAGAGACTATAGACCCATTGACATGGATGCGTCAAACAGGAGGGCCTCCGGGCCAGGGTTACCGGCCGACATGCGGGGCCTCCGCCCCTCTTACAATGCACGCGTCATGATGTACGACTTGCCTCAAAAGACGAAGGCGTACGTCCTCGCGGGCGTGACCCTCGGCATGTTGTTCAACACGATGAACTTCACGCTGATCACGCCCGCGATTCCCGACATGCTCGGCGACCTCGACGGCCTGGAGCTGTTCAGTTGGATCTTCACCGCACCGATGCTCACGTCGATCATCGCCATTCCCGTTGTGGGGCGGCTCTCCGACGTCTACGGACGGGGGCCATTCCTCATCGGCGGGATCGTCATCTACGTCTCGGCGGCGCTATTTTCCGGGGCGGCGCAGGACATGACGCAGCTCATCGTCTCGCGAGGCATCGCCGGCATCGGCCAGGGAGCCACTGCGGCGACGGCGTTCGCCATCATCGCCGACCTCTTCCCGCCGGCGGAGCGGGGGAAGTGGATCGGACTGAACTCGGCGGCGATCGCGGTGGCCGGCGCCGTCGGCCCGCTGCTCGGCGGCGTGCTCACCGACAACCTATCGTGGCGTTGGGTCTTCTTCGCCAACGTGCCGCTGGGACTCCTCACCATCGGCCTGCTGCTGGGGCGCGTCCCCTCGAGGAGGCTGCAGGTCACGCCGCGTATCGACTTTGGCGGGATCGCGCTGCTGGCGGGTGCGCTGGTGCCGTTCCTGCTTGCTATTTCCTGGGGCGGGTCGCAGCACCCCTGGGGATCGCCCACGGTGTTGGGACTCTTCGGGGCCGCGGTCGTGGTCGCCGCGGCCTTCTTCATTCAAGAGCGGCGCGCGCCGGAGCCCCTGGTCGAGCTGGAGCTCTTCGGCAACCGGGGCTTTCGCGGCTCGGCGCTCATCGCACTGGTCCACGGCTTCCCGATCTGGGCGGGGATGCTCTTCACCCCGCTCTTCGTGCAGGTGGTGTTGGGACACTCGGCCAGCGCCTCGGGAACGCTGATGCTGCCCATGATCATGGGCGTGGTCGTCGGCGGCTTCGCGGGAGGCCAGATCGTGGCCCGCACGGGCCGCTACCACACGATCGGGCTCGGCGGCTCGGTCGTGCTCGCGGGCTCGTACTTCCTGCTCGCCACGCTGGGGCCGGACTCCGGCTTGATCACGCTCGTCTGGCTCATGGTCCTCGCCGGCCTGGGAACGGGCGTGGTGATGCCGGTCTACATGATCTTCGCGCAGAACGTCATGCCGGTGGCGGTGCTCGGCGCGGTCACGGCCATGACCGGGTTCTGCCGCAACATCGGCGGGGCCATCGGCGTGGCCGTCGTGGGCACGGCGCTCAATGCCCGCCTCGCCTCCCGGATCGAAGGCCTCACCCCGCCCGAGGTCGCCGCCGCGGTCCCCGCGGAGACGCTCGACCGGTTCCAGGACCCCCAGACGCTCCTCGACGATGGGGCAATCGCCGAAATCGAGGCGGCGTTCGGAGCGCTGGGCGCCGACGGCCCCGGCCTCTTCCAGCGCATGCTGGACAACATGACGCTGGCCCTTTCCGACGCCATCACGCTGACCTATCTGCTCTCGGCGTTCGTGGCGCTGGCCGGGGTCGCGGTGGGGGTCGCGCTGAGCCGGACGCGGGTCGCCGCCGAGGCGGAGGACGTGGGGAGCGGAGCTGAGTCTCGCTAGTCTTCGATGGGGAGGCGGATACGCTCGACGGTCACGCCGTCCCGTGGGTGCAGGGAGACCAGGTTCGCGCTAGCGAAGGAACCGCCGGCCTCCGAGGGCGAGCCGCAGTAGAAGGCGGGGACGCCGTTGGAGCTGACGTCGAGGAAGCGGTGCCAATGACCCAGCGCCAGGTAGTCGCAGCCGAGGCCGGCGATCTCCCGCTCCCAGATGGGCGAGGAGCGGTAGTTCGACTCGTCGTCGGGGACGTAGTGGCCGTGGGCCATGGCGATGTTCCAGTAGCCCTCCCCGCCGCGCTCGAAGCCTTCGAGCGGCTTGTGCGCGGGGTGGTGCTCGATCATGGCGCGGGCCCAGACGTTGAGCCGGAGGTCGTCGAAGCGCACGCTCTCGCCGTCGGGGTCGTCGAGGAACCGCACGTGGCCGCCGGCGGCGAGCATGTCGACGCGGTCGTAGATCGAAGGCTTGCTGAGGCAGTCGTGGTTGCCGACGGTCACGAGGATCGGCATCTCGATGCGGCCGAGCTCGGCCATCGCCTCGTCGACATACGGCGGTCGCACCCGCGCGCTGTCGAAGAGGTCGCCGACGATCAGGAGCGCGTCGACGCGCTGCTCGATGGCGGCGTCGACGACGGTGGTCAGCCCGAGTAGCCTCTTGGCGGGGTTGATGTCGTCGCCGATGTGCACATCGGACGTATGGAGGAGCCGGAGGTGGGGGCGGTCAACGCTCACGGAGAGTCGTTGCCTTTCCAGATGGGTGATGCACCGGGCGGGGCCCGGCGGCGCTTCCGTGGCAAGCCTTCCAATGGTAGCGACGGGCCGTTTCGGCTGTCAACGCGGGGCCCTTGTGTAACCCGTCGGCAAGCCGAAAGACGCGTGCCCCGCAGCCCTCTTCCCCGGTTCCGCTGGAGACCTTTGCACAACGCGCGACGCCGGCAGCCGATCATCCATGTAGGGGCAACCCTCGTGGTTGCCCAGGGGTGCGGGCGGGGTCTTCTCCCCTCCCTTCCGGCCTCTCCCCCTCTGGGGGAGATTAGAGAGAGGTACAGACCGGGAAGATAGGTAACAGATAAACCGGGCACATGGGTAACACTCTGGAGGATTGCAGGAAGCGATCCATGAAGGAGGAGTTGTGTTGCCCTGGCAAGAGACGAGTGTCGAAGCGGAACGGTTGCGGTTCATTGAGCGCAGGACGGCGGGGGAGGAACCCATCGCCGAGTTGTGCCGGCAGTTCGGGATCAGCCGCAAGACTGCCTCCAAGCTGATCGGCCGGTACGAGGCGTACGGCGAGGAGGGCCTGCGCGACCGGAGCCGCGCCCCCCACCATCATCCCAACGCCACACGCCGTGAGGTGCAGGAGCGCATCATCGCGGCGAAGCGAGCCCACCCCTTGTGGGGCCCCAAGAAGCTCATCGCCTGGCTCCACGACACCGAGCCCGACGTGCCCTGGCCCGCCCCCAGCACCGCCGGCGCCATCCTCGACCGGGCCGGCCTGGTACGGCGCCGACAGCGTCGCCGCCGTACCTCCCCTTGGAGCGAGCCCTTCGCTTACGCCATCAACGCCAACGACGTCTGGTCCATCGACTTCAAGGGCTGGTTCCGCACCGGCGACGGGGCCCGCGTCGACCCCCTCACCGTCCAGGACGCGGCCTCCCGCTACCTGATCGCCTGCCGCGGGCTGGAGCGCCCCACCGGCCCGGAGACGCGGCGCGCGTTAGCGCGCGCCTTCCGTGAGTACGGCCTGCCCAGGGTCATCCGCACCGACAACGGTCCGCCCTTCGCCGGCACCAGCTTGGGCAGCCTCTCCTCCCTGGCCGTCTGGTGGGTCAAGCTGGGCATCCTCCCCGAGCGCATCGCCCCGGGCCATCCCGAACAGAACGGACGCCTCGAGCGCCTCCACCGCACCCTGAAGGCGGAAACCGCCTCGCCGCCCAGGGCCAACGGCCGCCGTCAGCAGCAGGCCTTCGACCGCTTCCGACGCAGCTACAACACCGAGCGCCCTCACGAGGCCTTGGGACAGCGCCCCCCGGCCTTCCTGTACACGCCCTCGTTTCGCCCCTATCCTGCCAGCGTCGGCTCGCCGGACTACGAGGCCGAAGTCACGGTACGCCGGGTACGCGGCAACGGCGAGATCAAGTGGAAGGGGGACCTGGTCTACGTGAGCGAGACCCTCAAAGGCGAGCCCGTCGGCCTCGTCCGGCAGGACGACCGCAGCTGGGCCGTCCGCTTCGGCCCCCTCCTCATCGGCCTCCTCGACGACCACACCAAACGCATCGCCAAGACCCCCGTCAAGGTGTTACCTATGTCCCCGGTCTAACCGTCACCCATGTGCCCGGTCCTTCAGAGGGCACGCGCCGCCAGGCGCGCTGGCGGGGCCGGGCGGTCTTACCTCTTCTCCCCACGGGAGAAGATTGAGATGAGGGGCCCCTTCCCAACCACCACAGGTTATCGAAGCCCATCACCCCGTAAGGCCGCCCCCTTACGCCTCTCCCCCTCTGGGGGAGATTTGAGAGAGGGCGCGCGCCGCCAGGCGCGCCGGCGGGGCCGGGCGGTCTTACCTCTTCTCCCCACGGGAGAAGATTGAGATGAGGGGCCCCTTCCCAACCACCACAGGTTATCGAAGCCCATCACCCCGTAAGGCCGCCCCCTCCCGCCTCTCCCCCTATGGGGGAGACTGAGAGAGGGCACGCGCCGCAGGCGCGGCGGCGGGGCCGGGCGGTCTTACCTCTTCTCCCCACGGGAGAAGATTGAGATGAGGGGCCCCTTCCCAACCACCACAGGTTATCGAAGCCCATCACCCCGTAAGGCCGCCCCCTTACGCCTCTCCCCCTCTGGGGGAGACTTGAGAGAGGGCGCGCGCCGTCAGGCGCGCTGGCGGGGCCGGGCGGTCTTACCTCTTCTCCCCACGGGAGAAGATTGAGATGAGGGGCCCCTTCCCAACCACCACAGGTTATCGAAGCCCATCACCCCGTAAGGTCGCCCCCTTACGCCTCTCCCTCTTTGGGGGAGACTGAGAGAGGGCGCGCGCCGTCAGGCGCGCCGGCGAGGCCGGGCGGTCTTACCTCTTCTCCCCACGGGAGAAGATTGAGATGAGGGGCCCCTTCCCAACCACCACAGGTTATCGAAGCCCATCACCCCGTAAGGCCGCCCCCTCCCGCCTCTCCCCCTCTGGGGGAGATTGAGAGAGGGCGCGCGCCGTCAGGCGCGCGAGCGCCCGCAGGGCGCTGCTCTTTACTCGGCCCTAAGTTACGCAAACGTCTCCTTGGGGGAGAAGAGGCAAGACCCCGCTTCGTTGACCCGCCGCCGGAGGCGGTGCTACACTGTTGGGTAGATGGTCCTCCACTTTTTCACTGTGTCTTGCACGAGGGGCGGCGCTGCGAGCGTTCGCCCCTCTTTCTTTTCTCCGTGAATCTCTTCTAGGGCCGCTGCAACCCTGCCACGCCCCGCGCGGCGCACACTGGATGTTAAACGTTCCCAATGCCGGCTACCCGCATGTCGACCACAGAAGCAGACACACCCTCACCGAAAGGCCTCTCCCGCTTCCTCCCCTGGCGCAAGTCGGGAAATAGCGAAGGCCCGCCCGCCGCCCCGCCGAAGGCCGAGTCCGCCGCTCCCCCCGCCGCTCGTCCCTCCCCGCCGAACTCGGCGGGCGAAGGCGACGCTCCCAAGCGCTCCAGGCCGCGCCGCCGCGGCGGCCGCCGCCGGTCGGGAGGCAACCGACCGGAGCAGGAACCCTCCGAGCAGCGACACCCTGAACGCCGGCCGGAGCCGCGTTCCCAACGGGATGAGGCGCCGTCGGGCGACGCCGCTCCCAAGCCGCGGCGGCCGCGCGCCTCCTCACAGCCCTCACCCCAACCCTCTCCCTCGAAGGGAGAGGGGGCAAGGCAGGCCCAGACCGGCAAGCTGCCGCGAGACCGCAAGTTCGGCAGCCTCGACGTCTCCGAGCCCGTCGCCAAGGCCCTCGGCGACATGGGCTACACCGAGCCCACGCCCATCCAGACGAACGTCGTCCCCGTCATGCTCAGCGGCAAGCACCTCGTCGGGCAGGCCCAGACCGGCACCGGCAAGACCGCCGCCTTCGCGATACCGATCGCGGAGACCGTCGACGGCGCGCGCAACGAGGTCCAGGCCATCGTCCTCACGCCGACGCGGGAGCTTGCCCAACAGGTGACCAGCGAGGTCGTCAAGGTCGCGAAGTACCGCGGCATCCGGGCGGTCAGCATCTACGGCGGTCAGCCGATCAAGCGCCAGCTCGACGCGCTCGAAGCGGGCGTGCACGTCGTCGTCGGGACGCCGGGACGCATCCAGGACCACATGGAGCGGGGGACGCTGCACCTCGACAAGATCCGCATCGTCGTGCTCGATGAGGCCGACCAGATGCTGGACATCGGTTTCTTCCCCGACATCCGCCGCATCCTCCGCTACACACCCCGCAACGCCCAGCGCACCCTCTTCAGCGCCACCGTCCCCACGATGATCAAGCGCCTGATCTACTCCTACTTCGAGGACCCCGACTTCATCACCGTCGGCCCCGAAGCGGAGCCGGTGGAGCAGGTCGACCAGTATTACTGCGAGGTGGCCGACCGCGACAAGTTCGACGGCCTGCTCGAACTCTTCGCGGAGGACGAGTACGAGCAAGCGCTCATCTTCCGCCGCACCCAGATCGGCGTCGACAAGCTGGTCTCGGGCATGAAGCGGCGGGGGCACGCCATCGAGGCGATCCACGGAGCGATGCCGCAGGCGAAGCGCGACGCCGCCATGCGCGGCTTCCGCGAGGGCCGCATCAAGCTGCTGGTGGCCACCAATCTGGCCTCCCGCGGCATCGACGTGCCCGCGGTCTCGAACGTCATCAACTACGACATGCCCGAGAACATCGAGGAGTACCTTCACCGGATCGGCCGCACCGCCCGCATGGGCCGGGGCGGCGTCGCCGTCACCTTCGTCGGCGAGTGGGACTTCGAGAACTTCGAGCAGATCAAGGAACGCCTCGGCGACCGGCTCAAGAAGCGCGACCTCAACCTCTACAAGCCCGCCGCCGGCTAGCTCCGCCCCCTCCCCCTCCCGTAGGAGACCCTTACGCAGCCCCCGGCGCCGGGAGGCGACCATCTCTGTAGGGCAACCCTCGTGGTTGCCCAGGCGTGTGGGTGGGGTCTCCTCCCCTCCCTTCCGGCCTCTCCCCCTCTGGGGGAGATTTGAGAGAGGGCGCGCGCCGTCAGGCGCGCCGGCGCCCGCAGGGTGCCGCTCCCCACTCGGCTCAAGGCTTGCAAGGTCTCCGTAGCGGCAACCCTCGCGGTTGCCCTACCCCGTAGGGGCGCTTCGCGAAGCGCCCGTTCCCCCACAACCGGAACCGCCCCTTAAACCTCCCTCCCTCTGGGAGGGACCGAGGGAGGACAGTCCGACCCGCCACCGCCCGCTTGACACGCCCTCCACGCGGGCCTATCATGATCTCAGAACGTACGTTCTTTGGCTGGGATACGGTCAAACCGTCACCTGCGGACGCGTAGGAGATGTGCCCACTGTCCCGGCCGGGCGCCGAAAGCGGCCCAATGCCCTGCGGACGCGCAGGAGACAGGGCCCTGCCGGGCAGGCGCCGGGAGCGGCCAGTGCCCTGCGGACGCGCAGGAGACATGGCCCCTGCCGGGGCGGGCGCCGGGGAGCGGCGGAATTTGGCGGCTCCCGGCGCACCTTGACACCAGGGCGGCCCCTTTCGAGAATGGGCGCGCGGCGCGCCGCCGCGGAGGCCCCCGTGACCAAGCCGAGCAAGCCCAAAGGTTTCCTGTTCGACATCCGCGTCCTCGAGGTCGCCGACCACCGGGGCGAGTTCCTCGGCAAGCTGCTCGCCGGGGCCGGCGCCGACGTGGTCAAGGTCGAGCCGCCCGCGGGCGCCCCGACGCGGGAGATCGGCCCCTTCTACGAGGACAGCGGCGATCCCGAGCAGAGCCTCCACTTCTGGCACTACAACATCGGCAAGCGGGCGGTCACCCTCGATCTGGAGCAAGAGGAGGGGCGCCGCATCTTCAAGCAGCTCGCCGCGGGCGTCGACGTCATCGTCGAGACGCACCCGCCGGGCTACCTGGCGTCGCTGGGCCTGGGCTACGACGACCTGAAGGCGGAGAACCCGGGGCTCGTCTACGCCTCCATCACCGACTTCGGCCAGGACGGGCCGCGGCGGGACTGGCAGGGCTCCGACCTGGTGCACCTCGCGCTCGGCGGCGTGATGATGAACTGCGGCTACGACTCCCGCCCCGACGGGACGTACGACACGCCGCCCATCGCGCCGCAGATGTGGCACGCCGGCCACATCACCTGCAACCAGACCTACATCGCCATCCTCGGCGCGCTCATGTACCGCGAGCGCTCCGGCCAGGGCCAGCACATCGACTCCTCGATCCACCACGCCGTCAACGTGAGCACGGAGATGGACATCCCATTCTTCGTCTACAACCGGATGCCGCTGCGCCGCCAGACGGGACGCCACGCCTCGACGGGACAGTCGACGAACTCGCAGGCGCTCACCAAGGACGGGCGCTACGTCAACGCGAGCATGGGCATCGGGGTGGGGGCCAAGGCCCAAGTCGACATGCTCCGCGAACACGGCGTCGCCGACGACCTAGCCGGCCCGAAGTACGACGACCCCGAGGCCCTGCGCGACCCCGCCGCGATGCGGCACGTCAACGACCTCATCAAGCGCTGGATCGGCAGCTACAAGTTCGACGAGGACCTCTGGAAGATCGGCCAGAGCTACAAGCTGCACTGGGTGCCGATCCGCCGCCCCGAGGAGAACCTCGAGGACGAGCACTGGCGCGCCCGCAAGACCTTCGCCGAGGTCGAGCACGAGGACCTCGGTCAGACCTTCACCTACAACGGCGCTCCATGGATGGCGGAGCACTGCCCTTGGACGGTGGGCCCACGCGCGCCGCATCTGGGCGAGCACACCGGCGAGGTCCTCGGCGGCCTCGGTCTCGACGAGGCCCAAATCCAGTCGCTGCGGGCGCAGGGCGTTGTTTGAGGCTGGGCCCGTTTCGTTGACTTCTAACGGGGCCGGGCTACACTAACTTTCCATTCTGTTCCGGGTCTGTGCCGGAGGCCGCGATGCGATTCTATTGGTTCCACCTGATGCCCTATCAGGACCTTCCCCCCGACTTCTCCACGAAGTACCCCAGCGTCTGGGTCGATCCTCCGAGCGACCTCTTCGATCCGGCGGCGGGGCACCGCATGTACAACGAGTACATGGACGAGCTCGAGTTCGCCGCGAAGATGGGCTTCGACGGCGTCTGCGTCAACGAGCACCACCAGAACGCTTACGGCCTGATGCCGTCGCCGAACATCATCGCCGCCTCGCTGGCGCGCAGCACGGCGAACTGCGCCGTGGTGGTGCTGGGGAACAGCATCGCGCTCTACAACCCGCCGATTCGCGTGGCTGAGGAGTTCGCCATGCTCGACGTGATCAGCGGCGGGCGTCTCGTCGCCGGCTTCCCGGTCGGCAGCTCGATGGACACCAACTACTGCTACGGAGCCACACCGGCGACGCTCCGCGACAAGTACGATGAGGCCCACAACCTGATCGTCAAGGCGTGGACTGAGTCGGAGCCCTTCCACTTCAACGGCAAGTACACCCAGCTGCGCTACGTCAACACCTGGCCCAAGCCGATCCAGAAGCCGCACCCGCCCGTTTGGGTGCCCGGCGGGGGCAGCATCGAGACGTGGAAGTGGGTCACCGAGCGGGATTACATGTACTCCTACCTCAGCTACTCAGGCTACAAGCGCGGCGAGCAGGTCCTCAGCGGCTTCTGGAACACCGTGGACGAGCTGGGCGTCGAGCGGAACCCCTACCGCGCCGGCTTCCTGCAGTTGGTCGCGGTGGCGAACTCCGACGCCGAGGCGGAGGAGCTCTACTGGCCCCACGCCAAGTACTTCTACGACAAGTGCCTGCACATCGCGCCGAAGTTCGCCGAGGCCCCCGGTTACCGCACCGTCGCTACCATCGAGGCCGGCCTGGAATCGCAGTTCGCCGCCCCTGCCAGGGACAAGCGTAAGGAGCTGACCTGGAAGGACCTCATCGACGGCGGGTTCGTCATCGCGGGCGGACCGTCGACGGTGCGCGACATGCTGGGGGACGTGATCAAGCGCCTCAACGTCGGGCACCTGATGTTCCTGGCGCACTTCGGCGACATGCCGCGCGAGAAGACGATGTACAACACCGAGATGATCGCCAAGGAGATCCTCCCGCACCTGCGGCCGATGTGGTCGGAGTGGGAGGACCGCTGGTACCCGCAAGGCCTCTCTCAGGAGGAGCTCCGCACTCCGGCGGCGCTGGCGAACGGCGGTTAGGCAGAACCGAGAAGGCAGGAATCAAGCAATGGCCGATCGGCAGCGGGTATCCGTTCGAGGAACGTTTGAGGTCGACGTGTGGACCGCGGGCGACGGCCCGCCCTTGGTCTTTCTGCACGGCGTCGCGGGACTGCCGTCGTGGCCCGACTGGCTCGACGGCTTCGCCGCCGACTACCGGGTCGTCGCGCCGGTGCTGCCCGGCTTCGGCGATTCCACCGGCCTGGACGACCTGACCGACTTCCTCGACCTCACGCTTTATCACCTCGACCTGTTCGACGCGCTCGGCGTCGAGCAGCCCGTCCTCGTCGGGCACTCGCTTGGCGGGGCGATCGCGGCGGAGATCGCGGCGATCGCGAACACGTCGGTGTCGAAGCTCGTGCTGGCGTCGCCGTTCGGCCTGTGGGACGACGAGAACCCCGCCGCCGACATCTTCGCCACCACGGAGAAGGACACGGCGCAGCTCTCCTGGGCCGACCCCGAGGCCGCGCTGCAACGAGGCCTCTACACGATCCCCGACGACGTGGAGGAGAAGAAGGTCGCGGTGATCGACCGCGCCAAGTCGCTTTCGACTGCGGGCAAGTTCCTCTGGCCGATACCGGACAAGGGGCTGCGGAAGCGCATCCACCGCATCGCCGCGCCGACGCTGCTCATCTGGGGCGGGTCGGACAAGATCGTGCCGCCGTCCTACGGCGGCCTCTTCCAAGACCTCATCGCCGGCTCCCGGCTCGTCACCATCCCCGACGCCGGCCACTATCCGATGCTGGAGCAGCCCGACGCCTTCGTCGCGGCGCTGCGCGAGTTCTTGGGGTAGCGCACATGGGCGAACACCTAACGAAAGAGCAGCTTGAGGCTGGCTTCGGGCACGTCCTGGAGTCTCCGAAGGACAACGGCTCGCTGGTGAGGATCGTGCGGCGGCCGGACGTCGACCAGCGCGAGGTCATCGCGGAGGGCGAGCTCGACGTCGACCTCGGACTCGTCGGCGACAACTGGAAGGCCCGGCCGAATCCGACCACCCCCGACGGCAAAGCGGACCCGGTCGCGCAAATCACAATCATCAACGCGCGTTTCCTCGCGCTCATGGCAGGGCCGGAGGAGCGGTGGCAGCTAGCGGGCGATCAGTTACTGCTCGACCTGGACATGAGCATCGAGAACCTGCCTCCGGGAACGCGGCTTGGTATCGGCACGGCGGTGATCGAGATCTCCGAGAAGCCGCACACCGGCTGCGCGAAGTTCGCGGCCCGCTTCGGTCAGGACGCTCTCCGCTTCATCAGCACTCCGGAGGGAAGGGCGCGGCGGCTCCGCGGCGTCAATACCAGGGTCGTGCAGTCGGGCACGATTCGCGCCGGCGACGTCGCGGTCAAGCTACCTGCGGCGGAATGACGGCAGACCGGGCCAGCCCGGGTCGTAAGCGCCAGGCGGTGGGTCAGGACCGTTTGAATCTTGACAGGTGTCAGCCTCTATAGGTTTGCACCGCGATTCAAATCGTTGATAAGGGAGGTATAGAGGGGCTTGACCCAGTCGAGGAACCGCCGCCAGGTGGTGCCGCTACTTGTCGCGGCTTTGGTTTGCGATGCGGCCGTTGACGCTGGGAAAAAGAACCTAATCGGCATATTTGATCGTCTGAACGTAGGAAAGTTCCCCACCCAACAATCGGTTTCTCTGTACTTCAAGATCACTGATGCAAAAGGTCGCTACGATTTCCATGTTCGGTACGTCCAAGCCGAAACCGATAAACTGCTTGCGGAAGCGAAAGGCTCCTTGGTGGCAACCGACCGCCTCGATTCAATGGACGTTCACCTTAATCTTCCCGGGCTGCGTTTTCCGGCAGAAGGCAGGTACGAATTCCAGATTTGGGCAAACTCAAAGTTCCTCGGTTCGACGTTCATTGATGCGGTCCCTCGGGCCTAGCCAGCAAGACTGGCTTCGATGAGGAGGATATCGAATGACGACCTTGAAAATAAAGGCATGGGACTAGGACCGAACCGGAGAACGTTGAAGCAACGCTCGCGCGCTCGAGTGGCTTGAGGCTCTCGACCAAACGCTTGCCAGGTCCAACACCTTGGGGGTAGCAACGCCCACAGAGCTAGGGAGCTTGCGGGACGGGCGGCTTCGTGTTGTGGAGCCGATCTCGGTGTCACGGACGGCCGAAAGTGGCGAAATTGTCCTAGAGGCGCATGAACTCAAGGATTCGGGTTTGGTCGCAACGTGTCCCAAGCCATCGCCGACTTGCAGACCGCGATAGCCGAACTTTACTTCAAGTTGGATGCTGAGCAGGATCGCCTCGGCCCTGACCTGGCGGCGGTTTGGGAAACGCTCACTAGGAAAATCCGAAGGGCCGATGTCATGCGGGAAGGCTCCAAGATCACCCTAGCCAAGATGCTCGACCAGATTACGCCAGAGAACCTTCACTCCGAGCAAGACACTGGCCCGTCTGTGGGCAATGAGGAATGGTAGAGGACTACGGCTAGGGGCGATCATAAGGCTAAACTTCAATCCCCAGGCCGGTCATGAACAGGCCGGATGGCGTCTGCCATCGTCATGAGTCCGGGAAGCTACAACCAGAAGGCTAGCCTAGCCTTGATCTGCCCAATCACGTCAAAGGTCAAAGGGTATCCGTATGAGGTCGCCCTTCCCTCGTCGAGCCGTTACAGGAGTCATTCTCGTCGACCAGGTTAGGAGCCTAGACTGGCGAGCAAGAGGGGCCCGCTTTGAGTGCGAGGCCTCACCTGAGGTGGTAAGTGAGGTCCTTGAAAAATTGCAGACCTTGGTGGGACGGGCTCTCGACACCTAGCCCCGTTCGGGCGCGGTGATGGGGCCCTTGGGGTCGCCGGGGATTTGGATGAGCTCAAGGCGGATGCCGTCGGGGTCGTTGACGAAGACGGCGCCTGATTGAAGGCCGTCGGCCCTTGGGTTCTCGGTGCGTGAGGCGGTGAGGACGTCGGCGCCCGCGGCTACGAGCCGTTCGACGACCGCGTCGAGGTCGGAGACGCGGATTCCCACGTGGCTGTAGCCGATCTCGACGGTGTCCCGCTTGGGCTTGGCTAAGCCGTCCACGTGCAGCTGCTGAAGCTGGAGGGTGAAGCCGTCGCGCTCCAACCAGACGCCGGTGAGGCGGATGTCCGTCCGCCCCAACAGGCGCGTCGAGGGGCTGCCCACGGTGTCGATCTCGTAGAGCGGACGGAAGCCGAGGACGTCTTCGTAGAACCGCCGGGAGCGTTCGAGGTCGGAGACGCGGAAGCAGAGGTGCGAGACGCGCTGGATGCTCATGCGTCGGCCCGGCCTAGAGTTCGATGTGGTAGAGCTCGGCGGCGTTATCGAAAAGGATCCTCTGCGAGATGTGCTCAGGGAGGCCGCCGAAGCAGCGGTCGATGACCGCGTGAGAGTTGGGCCAAGTGGAGTCGGAGTGTGGGTAGTCGTTGCCCCACATGTAGTTGTGCTCGCCGTACTCGCCGGCATTGGCCGCGCCCACGGCGTCGTCGAGGAAGGTAACCCACACCTGGCGTTTCATGTACTCGGACGGGTCCATGCTCAGAGGATTGCCGATCTTCGCGGCGAACTTCTCGTTGGCGTGGTTCAGGCGCTGCATGAAGTGAGGCAGCCATCCCGTGTCGCACTCGGCGGCGATGATCTTGAGCCGGGGGAAGCGTTCGAGGACGCCGCCGAGGACGATGTCGGCGACGGAACGCTGAATTTCCTGGATCAGGTTGGCGTATTTCGCGGGGCCTCCCTGCGCCGGGTCGACGCCGAGCGGGGGGATGCTGCTTTCGGGGCCCATCCCGGAAACGATGTGCAGCGAGAGCGGCATGGAGAGCTCTTGGGCCGCCTCCCAGAGTGGGTCGTACATCCGGTGGCTGTAGGGCCGGCTGAGCGGGGGCGAGGCCCAGATCATGCCGCCCTTCAAGCCGAGGTCGGCGGCCCGGCGCAGCTCTTCGGCGCCGCGCTCGATGTCCCAAAGAGAGATCAGCGCGATGCCGTGGAGACGGTCTGGGGCGTAGGAGCAGAACTCGTGCAGCCAATCGTTGTAGACCTGGAAGCAGGCGTGCTGCAACTCGGGGTAGTCCATGGGGAAGAGCCGGAGTCCCAGCGTGCTGTAGAGCACCTCGGCCTCGACCCCGTCGGCGTCTTGGTCTTCGAGCCGCGCCTCGGGGTCCCAGCCGCCGGGCCGGGCATCCTTCATGGTCGATCTGAGGAGGTGCTCGGTGAGGTCCTTGTCGTCCTTGCCCAGCGCCCAAGCTCCCGAGATCTGCTGCCGGCCGAGGCCGGGAATCGAGAAGTGGCAGCCGACGCCGTTCTCGTTGTCGACGACGCGGGGCGCTTGGTCGCGGAACCGTTCGTCGAGCCGCTCGGCCCATAGGTCGCCGGGCTCCATGGTATGGGAATCGCTCGAAATCGCTCGCCGCGTGGTCATGGTGCGCCTCCCGCGGCCTGCCGCCTCCGGCGCGGCCGCAGGGCGACTATAGGCCAAGGCGCGGAGGCTGCCAAGGCGCGAAATCGGAAGGGCGGGGCCTGCTTAGAGAACGGCGTCCTCGCCGGCGAGGGCCTCGGCCTTGGCGCGGTCGTCGGCGGTGAGAGCGATCATCGAGTAGCCGTCGTGACGGCTGAGGATATGCAGGCTGCGGATGTTGACGCCGGCCTGCCTGAAGCGTTCCGCCACTTTCGCCAGTGCGCCGGGTTCGTCGGGGAGGCGAAGGACAAGGGTTTCGTCGGTGATTGAGCGGAACCCCGCGTCTTTGAGGACGTGAAGGGCGCGGTCGTTGTCGTTCGTGGAGAGGACGATGACGCCTCGTTCGCCAATGCCGCCCTCGGCGTCGATGGTCTCGATGTTGATGCCCGCATCGGCCAGGGCCGAGCTGATGTCGGCGATGACCCCGACCTCGTTCTTCACCGTGACGATGATGCGGCTCATCGGCGTCTCCTCAGGCCCATCCGGGTCAGGCGGCCTGCGCCCTGACGCAGTCGTCGACGATGGCGTCGACGGTGGCGCGCGTCACGTGGGGCATGGTGATGATGTGGGCGACGTCGCCTTCGGCGGCCATCTGCCACTTGTGCTCGATGTCCTTCGGCGGCCTGGGGAAGACGACGGTCACGGAGTTCTTGTGGCGCCACGCGGGAACGCCCCGGCCGTTGAAGCGGTCGACGGCATACTGGGCGACGGCCAGCATCTCCGTCACGATGCTCTTGAACCCCTCCAGCCCATGGCGCTGGAAGGCATACCAGAGGATGAGCGGCGTCAGCGCGTTGCGGGAGCCCGGCAGGGTGGTGTCGAGGACGCCGACGTACTCCACGCCCCGGGCGATGCGGGCCACGTAGCTCTGCTTGGTCAGCACGACCCCGCAGGGTATGGGGGAGCCGATCAGTTTGTGGCCGCTGATGGCGACGCTGTCGGCGCCGGCGTCGAAACCGTAGGGCTGCGGATTGTCGACGAAGGGCAAGATCATGCCGCTGAGGGCGGCGTCGGCGTGGATGTAGGACTTCGTGATCGCCAGGTCCGACAGGATGCCGCGCACCTTGTCGAGGTCGTCGACGGCGCCCCTCACCGTGGTGCCGATGTTCGCCATGAAAATGACCGGCGCGTCGCGGTAGATACGGATCGTCTCGTAGAGGTCCTCGTAGTCGATCTCGCCGTCGTCCTGGCTCCGGATCATGATCTGGCGCATGTTCAGCACGCGCAGAATCTTGAGCACGCTGTAGTGCGTGTCCTGCGAGAAATAGACCACGCCGTCGGGGAAGAGCTCGCGGGCCAGGTAGAGTCCGTACATGTTGCCCTCGGTCCCGCCGGTGGTGACGTAGCCCCACATCTCCTCGGGGTCGAGGTGCATCAGGTCGGCGAACTGAGCGACGACCTCACGCTCGATGGCGTGGGTGTTGCTCTGAAAGTTGCTCTCGTGGAAGGGGTCGCCGACGTTGTTGGCGGCGAACCGCATGATAGGAAGCAGCGCCGAATAGTCGAAATCGAGGTTGCAGGGATAGCCCACCGAGCGCGGGGCAAGCTCTTCGAAATCGTTCCAAAGCGCGTCGAGGCGCGCCTTGATTTCCGGTCGCGGCTCGTGCATGGACGGGAGCCCCTGGCTTGAAGTTGCCTTCATTGTAACCCGCCCCCGCGGCTTGGGTCTTCAGCCGGATGGCAGGGTCAGCGGCCGGTCCAACGGGGCGGGCGCTTCTCGAGGAAGGCGTGGCGGCCTTCGGCGCGGTCCTCGGTCTTGGCGGTAACGAGGCCGCCGTAGGACTCGTACTCGAACGCAGCGGCGGCCTCGCGGTCGAGGGGACGGCGCAGCGCGCGCTTGCTCAGCCGCACCGCGACGGGGGCGGACTCGGTGATGAGACGGGCCATGTCGTAGGCGGCTTCCTCCAGGTCGTCGTTGGGGACGATGCGGTTCACGAGGCCGATCTTCAGCGCCTCGCCAGCCGCGACGAAGCGCGAGGTGAGCAGCATCTCGGCGGCCTTGGGGTAGCGGACGGCGGAGGGGAGGAGCAGGCTGACGCCGGAGTCGGGGGTCAGGGCGCGCTTGGCGAACATGGCCGAGAAGCGGGCGTCTTCGGAGGCGATGCGGATGTCGCAGGCCAGGGCGAGGCCGAGTCCGCCGCCCACGGCGTTCCCTTGGACCGCGGCAATGGTGGGCTTGTCGACCTGAAAGAGGTTGTAGGCGCACCAGCCGAGGTGGCCGGAGCGCCTTAGGTTGGCCGCGGGCGTGTTGTTGTTGGCGGCGGCGACATCGGAGGTGGCGCGCAGGTCGGCGCCCGCGCAGAAGCTCGACCCCGCGCCGGTGAGGACCACGACGTGCGCCTCGGGGTCGGCGGCGGCCTCGCGGCAGATGCGGTCGAAGAGGAGGGCGGTGTCGCGGTCGACGGCGTTGAGCCGCCGGGGCCGGTTCAGGGTGATCGCGGCGACGCCGTCGGCGACGCGGTAGAGGACGGGCGGCCCGCGCTCTTCTTCTCGCGAGGGCGGCGTCATAGGCCCTTCCAGTCGGGGGCGCGCTTTTCGAGGAAGGCGCGGCGGCCCTCCTCCATGTCCTGGGTCTTGAGGTTCACCGCGACCTCGTAGAGCTCCAGCTCGTGGGCGGCGAGCGCCTCGCGGTCCATCGTGCGGCGCAGGGCGCGCTTCGAGAGCCGGGCCGCGACCGGGGCCTGCTGCGCCATCTCGCCGGCGAGCTCGTCGACGGCCTCTTCGAGCTCGCCGGAAGGGACCACCCGGTTTACCAAGCCCATTTCGAGGGCTTCGGCGGCGTCGACGAAGCGGGAGGTAAAGGTCATCTCGGCGGCCCGTGGATAACCGACGACGAGGGGGAGCAGGAGGCTGACGCCGGAGTCGACGGAGTAGCCGCGCTTGGCGAAGATGGCGGCGAAGCGGGCGTCATCGGCCGCGATCCGGACGTCGCAGGCGAGCGCGAGGCCGAGGCCGCCGCCCACGGCGTTGCCCCGCACCGCGCCGATGAGGGGCTTATCGAGGAGGTAGAGGTTGTAGGCGCTCCAGCCGAGGTGTCCCCGGCGCGTGATCGCGGCCGTCGCCGAGGCCCGCTCCTCGGGCGGCTTGCTTTCGGAGAAGCGCAGGTCCTGGCCGGCGCAGAAGCTCCGCCCCGCGCCGGCGAGCACGACGGCCCAGACGTCGTCGTCGTCGCGGGCCCGTTCGACGGCGTCGTCGAGTTGCACCGCCATCTCTTCGTCGAAGGCGTTGAGGACGGCGGGCCGGTTCAGAGTGATCCGGGCGATGTGGTCGCGGCTCTCGTAGAGGACCTTCGCTTCGTCCATGCTTCCTCCCGGCGGTAGGCGGGGGCAATTGTAGAGGACGGGCGCCCCAAGGCGAAGCGGCGCCGGTAGACGGACGGGCGGGCGGTTGCGACAATGCCGCCGGCCCGAATCACCGAGAAACGCAGGGAGGCCGGAACGTGGGAGAACTCGACGGCAAGGTAGCGATCATCACCGGCGCGGGGCGGCTGCGCGGCATCGGGCGCGCCTGCGCCGTCTCGTTGGCGAAGCTCGGCTGCGACATCGTCCCCACCGGGACGGGGCGGACTCCGGAGACCTACCCGCCCGATGAGCAGGCGGCGGGCTGGCGCGACATCGAGAGCACGGCGGAGCAGGTGCGGGAGCAGGGTCGCCGCGCGCTGCCGCTCGTCGGCGACGTGACCAAGGCGGAGGACGTGGACCGCATGGTCGCGGCGACGGTGGCGGAGTTCGGCCGCGTCGACATTCTGATCAACAACGCCGCCTTCCGCCGGGGCGAGGACCGGGTGACGCCCGATCAACTCTCCGAGGAGATCTTCCGCAGGGTGCTCGACATCAAGCTCGTGGGAGCGTTCCTGCTCTCGAAGGCGGTGGCCAAGCACCTCATTGAGCAGGGCGAGGGCGGGCGCATCGTCAACATATCGTCGGTGGGCGGCAAGCGCGGGTCGGCGGTGACGGCGGCCTACGCGTCGGCGAACTTCGGACTCCAGGGCTTCACCCAGGTGCTTGCGCAGTGGCTCGGCCCGCACCAGATCAGTTGCAACGCCATCTGCCCGGGCGTGACCGACACCTCGCGCATGGACGATCTGGGCTATCCGAGGGACGAGCGGTGGGACCGCCTCCAGAACGCGGTCCCGCTGAAGCGCGCCGCCAGCGACGACGAGGTCGCCGACGTGATCTCCTTCCTGTGCACGCCGAAGGGCGCCTACATCAACGGCCAGTCAATCAACGTCTGCGGCGGGATGGTGATGTGGTAGGGCCGGGGAACTCTGGCGGCGCCGGCTACCCCTCGATGGCCGGGGGGTCGCGTGGGGCTGCGCGCCGCCGCCGTCGGCTGGGCCGGAGGGGGTTGATGATCCAGTCCCAGAAGATGGCGATGAGGAGCGCCCCGAAGGCTCCGAGCGCCACGTAGAGGCTGAGCCACCTGACTCCCTCGGCGAAGTCGTTACTCGCGGTCTCGGCGAGGTCGACGACCTTGTTTCCGAGCAGGACGGACGTCCCGGCGAAGTCCCCGGCGGCCTCTTCCAGGATCTCCGCGCGGGCCTCTTCGACGGCCGGATCGGCCAGCGCGCCATAGACCGGCCAGGAGAGGACGAAGACAAGCACGGCGGCGATGAGGAGGACGAACGCAGCCCAGCCCGCTCTGCCGGACCAACGGCCCCCGCCCAGGGCGCCGAGGATGGCGAGCAGGACCGGCGCGATGATGTAGGCCACCCAGCCGAACCGGGTGAAGTCGTCGAGCGATTGGCGGGCCTCGTCGAGCGCCTCCCCAAAGTCGTCGGCATCTTCCTTGGGGTGCGCGTATCCGTCGGCGAGGAAGTCGCGGGCCTCGTCGATGGCTTCCAGGGCGTCGTCGTTGGCGAGGTCGGCGCGAAGGTCATCCTGGTTATAGGTCCAGTCCTCGTTGAGAATCCCCCGGAGGTCGTCGAAGGATGCGAGCGCCGCCTCGCCGCCGCTCCGTTCCACCGCCGATCGGAGGTCTTCTTCGGAGAAGGTGAGCGTATCGGGCACGGGCCCCAGCGCGATGCTCTCGACCGAGGCGGCGATGCCGGGCCGTGCCTGTAGCGCGATTTCGCTCGCGGTCAAGTCTGAAGGGAGACAAGGCGGGAGTGTTTGCGCCAGAGCCCTTCTCGCGGCCTGCGCGTCCGCTTCGGTGGCGCAGGCGGGCAGGCTCCGCAGCGCTTCGTCCAGCTTGCCGACGGCCAGGTTGGTCAAGGCGGTTGCCGCTTCCCGCCTCCCTTGGGCCAAGGAGACTCGGGTCGAGAACCCATCCGACCGCCCCGTCAGGTAGTCGCTGACTTCAGCGATGACGGGCTCGACCTGCTGCTGGACGTTCGCGGGCGACACGCCTCGGCGGAGGGCGTCGGCGATCTCTTGCCGCGAGACCTCTATGCCATGAGAGAGTCTCACCGTGTCTGGCAGACGCTTCTCCAACTCGGGTTCAACGACCCCGGTGAAGGCGACGTCATGGGCGTCGGCCTCGCGAAGAATGGCCGCGGCCTCCGAGGCCGCCGACTCCAGAAGTTCGGTGAGGCCGATGCGCAGCTCAAAGGTGTCCGACTCCCCAAGTAGGTAGGGCGTCACCTGGTCGAGTCCCCGTTCGACTTGGGCCGCCGACCACTCCGGGGTCACGGCGTTCTCGATCGCCCGGATGATCCGCTCCTCGGCCTTGTCGCCGGTGCCGAAGATGAGGAGCATCCACCCGGACGGCTCCCCGGCGTCGGCCCGCGCGTCGCGAACCGCTTCGCGGATCCTGGGATGGACTTCCTGCTCCAGCAGCCCGTCGTAGGCCCCGGCCTCCCACAGGAGCGCTTCGAGTTCGTCCACCAAGGCTCGGATGTGCCGGGCCGCCTCGACCCTCAGCGTGATCCGGTCGCGCTGCCCGGCCACGTACTCGCCGACCTGCAGCACCGCCGGGGCGACGAGCGCCTCAAGTTCCTGCGGGGAAAGGGCCCGGCCTACGGCGCCGGTGAGTTGGGGCGTGGTGAGACCGGATGCGGCCAGCGGGTTGGCGTGGAAGTCGTCACCAAACTCCTCGGGTCCGAGGGCGCGCGTTTCGTCGAAAGCCGACGACACGACGTCGAAGGTGGCGAATCGGTAGACGTCGGCCTTCTTCAGCAGCTCGGGATAGTAGGTTGGGTTGAGGAGGCCGTCGTTGAGCCTGACGTATGCCAGCGCAATGAAGAGGGCTCCCACGAGGAGGACGCCCACGAGCAGGAAGGCTATCCAGCGGAGAATCGTCATGCGAAAGCGCCGTCCTGCGGAAGGGAGTGGTGGCGCAGGTCAGCCGAGGGCCATCAGAGCTCCGGAGACGCGTCGCCCCCACACCATCGGGCAGGGCGGCGCTTCTGTCAATGGCGGCTGGGCGCCTGCTGCGGCAAGGGTGTCGGCGTGACGACGCGGGCGACGTCTACGATTTGCTATACTTCAGAAGCGCCTCTTCAGGCGCGCCCGGGGATATAGCTCAGTTGGGAGAGCGCCGCGTTCGCAATGCGGAGGCCGGGGGTTCGAATCCCCCTATCTCCACCACTTTCCGTTAGGCCCCGCCGGTTTCGGCAGGCTCCGCGGCCTCCGCTCCTCCCTCGAGACGAACGCGTCTAGGGTTCTTCGGACGGGCGCGTAACGACACGGCCCCGCCACCTAGAAGGTCGGCGGGGCCTCTTTCGGTCCAGAAACCTATGTGAGAGCGCGGCTAGGCGTGGGCGTGGTGCTCGTGGGTGTCGCACTCGTGGATGTCGTGCACGTGGCCGGGCTCGCCGTGGTGCTCATGAGTGTCGCACTCGTGCATATCGTGCACGTGATCGCCGTGGGCGTGGTGCTCGTGGGTGTCGCACTCATGGGGATCGTGGACGTGGCCGGGCTCGTCGCCATGGTGCTCGTGGGTGTCGCACTCATGCGCGTCGTGACCGTCGTCGCCGTGGTGCTCGTGGGTGTCGCACTCGTGGGGGTCGTGGACGTGGCCGGGCTCGTCGCCGTGGTGCTCGTGGGTGTCGCACTCGTGCGGGTCATGCGCGTGAGCGTGATGCTCGTGGGTGTCGCACTCGTGGATGTCGTGGACGTGGCCGGGCTCGCCGTGGTGCTCGTGGGTGTCACACTCGTGGATGTCGTGAACGTGTTTCGCCAAAGTTCTCCTCCCAAGCGGTGGTTGGTCTGACCGTCCTAGCCAATATCGGTAGGCGCATCTTAGCGATACCACGCCGCATATGCAAGGCTTATTGATCCTTGTAATCAACAGAGGTGTACGGTGACCGTGGCCGGGATACTCGGTATACTCTGCTACGGATATGCTAGGCCGATAGTGTGTCCACGCCTCTCCGAAGGAGCTTCCGCGTGACAAGATTCCTGGCCCGCATCTGTGCGCAGCGCCCCCTGACGGCCATGGCCGTGGGGCTTGTCGTGCTGGTCGTCGCGGGCATTATCGGCGTCAACCTCCTTGATAGCGCGACGACGACCGACTTCCGGCTCGCCGGGCGGTACGAATCGGAGCGCGCGGCGGCGCTGCTCGAGGAGCGGCTGCAGAGGCCGGAACAACTGGCCGAGATCGTCATCGTGCAGTCGCCTTCGCTCACCGTGGCCGACCCGGCCTTCCGGGCCAAGGTGGAGGAGATTCACGGCCGGATCACCGCCCTGGGGCCGGAGACGATCAAGGGCGGGCTACAAAGCGGGCCGCTGCACCACTACTACGAGGTGCTTGAAGCCGGCGACGCCATTGCTCCGGAGGAACGGATAAAGCTGCTCTTTCTGATGGCGTCCCAGGACGGCGGCACCGCCCTGTTGCATTACACCCTGGCTGGCGACGTCGACGACGCTACCGTAAACGTCGAGGAAGTGATCCACATCGTCGAGGAAGCGAATGGTGCGGATGGCTTCCGGGTGCTGATCGGCGGCACCGCCAGCATCATCGTCGATCAGAATAACTTGGCCGCCCACGACCTTGAGCAGGGCGAGCGGTTCGGCATCCCGGTCGCGCTCCTCGTTCTGCTGTTGCTCTTCGGCGGCGGCGTCGTGGCCACGCTGCTGCCGCCGGGACAGGCGGGGGTGGCCATCGTCGTCGCGTTGGCCGCGGTGGCGCTCATTGGCCAGGCATTCGAGCTCATTTTCTTCGTGCAGATGATGGTGGTCATGATCGGCTTGGCGGTGGGCATCGACTATTCGCTGCTGATCGTGTCGCGGTTCAAGGAAGAGTTGGGCCGCGGCCTGTCGCCGCGGGCGGCGGTCGAACGGGCGGGCGAGACGGCCGGGCGCACGGTGCTCTTCAGCGGCGCCACCGTCGTGCTGGCGCTCGTCGGGCTGCTGATCGTGCCGGCGTCGTTCCACCAATCGCTGGCGCTCGGCGCCATTTTGGTGGTGCTCGCCGCGCTGGCTTCGACGCTCACCCTGCTGCCCGCCGCTCTCTCGTTTCTCGGTCCGCGGGTGAACGACCTCACCATTCCCTTCCTTGGCAGGTTCGCGTTGAAAGACGCCGAGACCGCCAAGGGCGGGTTCTGGGACATCATCACCCATGCCGTCATGCGGCGCCCGGTCGTCAGCATCATCTTGGTCGCCGCACCGATGCTCTTCCTGTCGTACTTCACGTTCGAGATGCACACCGGGCTCAACGACGTCAATACCTTCCCCGACAATGCGGAGACCAAGGAAGCCTTCGTCGTCCTCGAAGAGAAGTTCTCCGTCGGCGACGTCGGCCCCAATGGCCTGCTGAATCCCGCCGAGATTGTGATCGCCGGCGACGTGGACGACCCAAGGGTCGCGATGGCGATTGGCCGGCTCGAGCAGGCGATCGTGGACGACCCGACCTACCCGGTGCCGCCCGAACGCGAGGTGCACGAGGCCCAGGACCTCGCGCTGCTAACGCTGCGGCTGCCCGGAGAGTCGACCAGCCCGGCGTCGGCGGATCAGATGCGGCGGCTCCGCAACGAGACCATCCCCGCCGCCTTCGACGGCGTGCCGGACGACCTGTACGAGGTGCACGTCGGCGGCCTCACCGCGGAGGCCACCGACTTCTACGGCATCGTCGACGTCTACACGCCAATCGTCTTCGTCTTCGTGCTCGGCCTCAGCTTCATCATCCTGATGATGGTCTTCCGGTCGATCGTCATTCCGCTGAAGGCCATCATCATGAATCTACTCTCCGTGGGAGCCACGTACGGGCTGCTGGTGCTGGTCTTCCAGAAGGGCTTCGCCATCGACTTGCTGGGGTTCCAACGAGCCGAAGTGATCGACGCGTGGCTGCCGTTGTTCCTCTTCGCCGTCCTCTTCGGGCTGTCCATGGACTACCACGTCTTCCTGCTCAGCCGGATACGGGAACGCTACGACGAGACCCGCGACAATACCGAGGCGGTGGCCTACGGGCTGCGGTCGACGGCCGGGCTCATCACCGGCGCGGCGCTCATCATGGTCGTGGTGTTCGGCGCCTTCGCCACCGGCGAATTGATCATCAATCAGCTCATGGGCTTCGGGCTCGCAATCGCAGTGCTCCTAGACGCGACCCTGGTGCGTTCGGTCTTGGTCCCGGCGAGCATGGAGGTACTTGGCGGACGCAACTGGTACTTGCCGCGGTTCCTGCGTTGGCTCCCCGACCTTCGGGTCGAGCCGACCGAGGAACGCCCGGCGGAGCGTGAGGCGCCGCCGTCGTGAACGTGCCCACCGATTACCTAGAGGGGTACGAGAAGGCCCGCGCCATCGACGCCGAGCTGACGGACCGGTACGTCGCGCACGCGACCATCGGCGATCCCGAAGCCGACGCGGTGATGGAGGAGATCGCCTCTCTGGGCCGAGAGGAAGGGAACCGGTTCGTTCACGCGGGAATGGAGCAAGACGAGGACGGGCTGCGCGCGGCGCCGCAATTGGTGCGCGACTTCTTCAAGGGCCTGGACACTCCGCCGGACTGGGTCGATCCCGCGGCCTTCATACCGGGCATCCGCATGTTCCACCGGAACTCGCGATTGGTCCTCGGAGGGATGGTCGGGGGTACGCTCATAGAAGGCTTTTCGACGAACATCGCGAAGTCCTTCTTCATCAGCGGGAGGCTGCGCGATCAGGGCGTCCGGCGCCTAAAGCAGAACAATCGCCACATGGTGGAGATCTTCATGCCGCACGGCTTGGAGCGGGATGGGGACGGCTGGAAGCTGTCGGTTCGCATCCGGTTGATCCACGCGCAGGTGCGCCGGCTCCTGGCCGCCTCGGATGAATGGGATGCCGAAGCCTGGGGAACGCCGATCAGCGCGGCGCACGTGGGTTTCGCCATCACCGCGTTTTCGGCGCGGCTGTTGAAGCATCTGAAGAGCCTGGGCGCGGTCTACAACGATGAGGAACGCGCCAGCTTCATGCAGGTTTGGCGCTATACGGGGTTTCTGATGGGCATCCCCGAGACGATGCTGTACCGCGACGAGAAGGAGGCGCTGCGGATCTTCGACATCGGTGTCGTATCCGAGCCGGCGCCCAGCATTGAATCGATCGCGATGGCGAATTCGCTGATCGCCGCCGCGCCGTTGGTGGCGGGGATTACGGAAGCGGACGCGCGCCGCAGCCTGGCGAAGTACGTGGGCAGCGTTTCGCGCGCGCTCATTGGGAATACCCTTGCCGATCAGTTGCGGTACCCCAAGTACAACACCTTTGGCGTGCTGCCGTGGTTCCGGCTGCAGACGAAGTACTCCGGCATCATGGCGAAGCTCCGCCCCAACTACCGCCAGGACAATGCCTTCGCCAATTTCACCGGTCTGCTCACGGCCTCGATGTTCGAAGAGGCGGGCATCAGCTACCGCTTGCCGGACCACGTCTACGCCGAAGAGTCCAGCCAGTGGTAGGGGTTTCACCCACCGCCGGCTAGTCGGGTAGACCGCGACGCCGCGACGCCGTTATCCTTCACGCGGCCCCGCCCCCGTGGACCAGTCCCAGACTCATTGGAGCGTGCGCGCGAGCTATGCAGCAGAGCGGCGAGCATTCCCTCAACGGCCCCGCGGCCTCGCCGGGCGTGCTTGCCGACGCCGATCTCCGGCGCGCGGTCGGCGAAGGATGGGTCCGCGCGAAGGACGAGATACCCGAGTCCTCCTACCAGCCGGCGAGCCTCGATCTGCGCCTGGGGCCCACGGCCCACCGCCTGCGGAGCAGCTTCCTGCCTTCCGAGAAGCTCGTGCGGGAGCGCCTGGCGGACTATTCGATGGGGAGCGTCGACCTGCGTCGCGGCGGCATCCTCGAGAAGAACCGCCCCTACTTGGTCCCGCTGCTCGAAGAGGTCCGGCTGCCGCCTTCGATCCGGGCCAAGGCCAACCCACGGAGCTCCATCGGGCGTCTCGACGTCTTCACCCGGGTCATCACGGACTACGGGCAGCGCTTCGATGAAATCCAGACGGGCTATACGGGCCCGCTCTTTCTGGAAGTTGTCTCCCGTTCGTTCACGATCCGGGTCCGCGAGGGGCTGTCGCTGAACCAGCTCCGGCTGATACGGGGCAGCGCCAGGCTCGGCGACGCGGAGATCCGTGCCCTGCACACGGCGGAGCCGCTCTTGTTCAAGCCGGGCACGCCCGACGGCCCGCCGGTGCCGCTGAGTCAGGACTACCTCGACTCCGTGGTGCGGAGCAATGGCCTCTTCCTCAGCGTCGACCTGCGGCCGCACACGGGGAGAGTCGGCTACCGGGCGAAGAAGAACAGCATGCTCGTCGACCTGTCGAAGACGCAGGCGCACGCGATCGACGACTACTGGGAAGAGGTGCGGGCGGAGCAGAGCGGGCGGCTGATCTTGGAGCCCGAGGAGTTCTACCTGCTGGTCTCGGAGGAGCGCGTCTCGATCCCGCCGGGGGTGGCCGCGGAGATGACGGCCTACGACCCGACGAGCGGCGAGTTGCGCACCCACTACGCGGGCTTCTTCGACCCCGGTTTCGGCTACAGCGCGTCGGGAGCCTTGGCGGGAAGCAAGGCGGTCATGGAGGTGCGCGCTCACGACGTGCCCTTCGCGTTGGAACACGGGCAGAAGATCGCCAAGCTGGAGTTCGAGCGCATGGCCGGCCGGCCGGAGCAGCTCTACGGCAGCGGCTCGGTGGGCTCGTACTACCAGGACCAGACGTGGGCGATCAGCCGCCACTTCATCCCGCCGCCCGTGGTCTCCCCTCAGCAGGCGGGGCTTCCCGGCTTCACCGAACCGGCATCGCGCTAGCGAGCGCCCGTCGGGCGCCCGCGCGCCTGGTGGCGCGCGCCCTCTCTCAGTCTCCCCCAGAGGGGGAGAGGCCGGTAGCCCCCGCGTTAAAGAGACTCGCCTGGGGGCGGGCCGATGCCGCCGCCCAGGCGAGCCTAGTCTCTCTTCAGGAACCGCGGTCGGGGAGACCCGGCCCCACTTCTTGGCTAGCCTCTAGTCGTCGAGCCAGACGATCTCCGCGCAGTGGGCGCAGTGGTGGTAGGCGCGTCCGCCCACCGTCTGCTGGTAGCTGTTGCGGAGAATGCCGCTCTGCGAGTCGTAGCTGGCCTCGGTCGGGGCGGGCATCCACTTCATCTCGTTGAGGATTTCCTCGTAGTAGGCCGCGGCCAACTCGAGCTCACGCTCCGGCGTGGGGCCGAGGAGCCACTCCGCCGCGATCTCGTCCATGACGGGACTCTCAAAGCCGGCGGTGTTCTCCTCGTCGAAGGAGCGGAGCTTCCGCGGAATGAGGGCGTTATGGACGGCCTCGTTGTTGGTGACGGTCACGAAGCTGGTGAAGTTCTGCAGGTCCTCGGGGTTTACGTAGCCGAATTTCTCGTAGTAGACCCCGATGTCAGTGGCCCTGAAGGTCTCGACAGTGATGTCAAGGGCTTCGGAGATCGACTGCGCCAGAGTCTCGTTGTAGACGGCCTGGCCGGAGAGTAGGCGAAGTAGTGCATGTCGTGCGTTTCGCCCGGGCTCCTTCCGGCCTCTGCCCAGAGACGCTTGGCGACCTCCGGATCGTAGACGAACGGGTTTTCGTCGTCGGGCCGGTTGAGCCCCATTTCCGCCAGCGACGGCGGCTGTCCCAGACCAAGGGCCAACTGAGGCTGATCGGGGTCATGATGGCCGCGCCCTCGTAGACGTTGTCGATCAGGAACTGGTAGTCGATCGCCTTGGCCACGGCGAGGCGGGCCTTGCGATCGGCGAACGGGGCGTCGGGAATGCGGTCGGTCGGCCGGTGCTTGAAGATGAGGATCCTCGAGGTATTCCTAGGTACGAAGTACTCGAGGATCTGGCAATCGGGGCACTGCCGCCCGAAGTTCAGCGCGGTGGACGGGCCGGAGATGCCGACGCCCGCCGTGCTATGGACCTGCCCGGTGATCAGCGCGGAGCGCGCCAGGTCGGTCCCCATGATGATGACCTTGTGGGCGTCGACGTAGGGGAGAGGGTTCCCGTCGGCGCCGATCTTGTAGTAGTTCGGGTTCGCCATGCCGGTCCATTCGATCTCGGCATCGTATTCGACGAGCATGAATGGGCCCGATCCCACGAGCCGGTCGTTGTAGTGACCGTCGAGCTCCCAAACATCGGGAGGCATGACGCGCGGGTTGAACTGGGCGAACGTGAAGTGGAAGTAGGGGTCGGCGCTCGAAAGGGTGAGCTTGACCGTCTTGTCGTCGACCGCCTCCATGCCGGTGATGGCCCTGCTGTAGGCGAGGGCGTTCGGCGTGGGCTGCTTGTCGCCGTCGGGCTTGAGCAGGCCGCCCTGCCAGTAGGTGATCGCGTGGATCAGGTCAGTTGCGACCACGGAACGGCCGTAGAGGCCGGAGAGGTCGGAGGTGTAGCCGCGCGCACCTTCCGGTATGTCGTGCCACGCGGCGCCCTCGTGGATCGTCACCGTCCACTCGGTGGCGTCGGCGTTGGCGCTCCACTCGGAGAGCAGGTCACCCACAGGGACGCACGCGCCCGGATTGGCCACTTCGAGGAGCGGCGCGTACTGGCAGGTGAACATCTTCTGGTAGGCCATGTTCGACGAGGTCGAGACCGTGTAGGAGCGGTTGATGATCTGGTCGGTGCCCCGGGATGCGCGGTTGAAGCCGTAGATGTGCGTTCCGCCACGCTTGGGGGCCTGCCGCCATCCCTCGAGGCCGGGGCCCTGGATGAAGCGGGCGCCAAGCAGCTCTTGGGTAACGCTGCCGAGGGCCGGCGGCGGTGTCGGCGTCGCCGTTTCGACGACCACCTCAACCCGAGCCGTCGGCGTCGGCGCCGGCGTCGGCGTCGACGCGGGAGCGGCGGTCTGAACAATGACTTGCGGTGTTGGTGTCGGTCCCTCCGTCGGCGTCGCAACGACGACGACCGGCGTCGGAGTGGCCGCGGGAGCGACCGGCGCGGCCGTGGGGTCCTCGCCGCCGCCGCAAGCGGCGACCACCATGGCGAGCGCCATGACCGCGCTAAAGAGAATCAGGACTCGGCTTCTCAAATGTTTCATCGTCCACCACCTTCCCGCGGGCCCGCCTCCAATTCTTCAAAGCGAACAAAGACGTGCCGCAGGGGCATTGAGCGCCGAATTGTAGGGGGTGAGGTCAAGGTTTGCAACCCTAGGGCTTCAGGTTTGCGGTGCAGGGGCGCTCGCATGTCGAATTCAGGCATGAATGGCGACGACTGAGGCGCATAGCGTCAGGTAGAGGGAACGGGGAGGGAGGTGTGCCAACGTCCGTGGAGGCGGGGCTTTGATGGGCGCTCGGTGGTGGAACGGTGCAAACCAGTGGTTTGACCCTACCGATTCGCGCTTCCTATACTGGCCGCCCGCCCGCGAGGACGCTATGGCCGGTGCGCCGCTGCTGCATGGATTCCGCGTACTCGATCTGACCGATGAGCGGGGGAGCGTCTGCGGACGCCTCCTTGCCGACCTCGGGGCGGACGTGCTCAAGATCGAGCCGCCGGGCGGCAGCCGCGAGCGCCGCGTGGGCCCTTTCTGGGACGACGACCCGAGCCCCGAGAACAGCCTGTGGTTTCTCTCCTACAACGCCGGGAAGCGCGGCGTGACGCTCGATGTCGGGACCCAGGCGGGCCGCCGCATCCTGACGCGGCTGGCCGGGGAGGCGGCCTTCTTGGTGGAGTCGGCTCCGGCGGGGACGTTCGACAGTCTCGGCGTCGGCTACGAGGCGTTGCGCACGGTCAATCCCGCACTGGTCTACGCCGGGGTCACCGATTTCGGCGGCGAGGGCCCGTACAGCGGTTACCTGGGTTCCGACCTCATCACCCTCGCCATGGGGGGCCTTCTGTACACGCAGGGCGACGCCGGCAGGCCGCCCACCGGCTTCGCGCTCGGTCAGGGCTACCTGCACGCCGGCGCGGAGGCCGCCGCGGGGATGCTGATCGCCCACTACCAGCGCGAGGCCACGGGCGAGGGGCGGCGGGTCGACGTCTCCGCTCAGGAGGCGGTCACCTGGGGGCTGATGAACGCGGCGCAGATCTGGGACTTGAACGGGCGCAACACGGTGCGGGGCGGATCGGTGCGTCCCCGCACCGACGGCGTCATGTACCGCATGCATTGGCCGACGAAGGACGGCTACGTCACGTTCTTTCCCCGCGGCGACTGGGCCGGCCTTTCGGCGTGGATGCTCGACGAGGAGTTCTCCGACGACCCCGGCCTGCTCCGGGACTGGACGGGTGTGTCCACGCTGACGATGACGCAAGAGGAGCTCGACCACTACGAGAGACTGGCGCAAGCCTTCTTCTCCACGAAGACCGCGGCCGAGCTCTACGAGGGCGCGGTGAAGTGGCGCTTCAACCTCTATCCCGTGTTCACGACCCAGCACCTTCTCGACTACACGCAGCTTCGCGACCGGGACTTCTGGGTGGAGGTGGAGCACGATGAACGAGGCACGACGCTGATCTACCCCGGCAGCTTCGCCCGGACGTCGACCGTGCCGCCGCGGGTCCGCGGACGGGCCCCGCTCATCGGCGAGCACAACGATGCGGTCTACCGGGGCGAGCTGGGGTTGAGCCGGACTGAGCTCGGCGCCCTGTATGCGGAGGGGGCGATCTGATGAGCCTACCCTTCGAGGGGGTGAAGGTCGCCGACTTCTCGTGGGTCGGCGTCGGCCCGATCACGATGCGCTACCTCTCCGACTACGGGGCCACGGTGGTGCGAATCGAGAGCGAGCAGCGCCCCGACTTCCTACGGCTCGGCGCGCCCTTCCGCGACGAGGAGTCGGGGATCAACCGCAGCGGCTTCTTCGCCAACTACAACGGCGGCAAGCTCGGCGCCGGCCTCGACCTGAAGCACCCCAAGGCGCTTGAGGTCGCCAAGCGCTTCATCGCCTGGGCCGACGTCGTGGCGGAGAGCTTCACCGCGGGGACCATCGAGCGGCTCGGACTCGGCTACGAAACGGCCCGCGAGGTGAACCCGGGCGTGATCTACTTCAGCTCCACGAACCAGGGCCAGACGGGGTCGTACCGCATGCAGCCGGGGTTTGGCACGCAGCTCGTCTCCCTGGCCGGCTTCTCGGAAATCATTGGCTGGCCCGACGGCGAGCCCTGCGGCACCTACGGGGCCTACACCGACTTCATCAGCCCCCGGTACGGGGCCGCCATCATCGCCGCGGCGCTCGACCGGCGGCGCAAGACGGGCGAGGGGATGCGGATCGACCTTTCGCAGCTCGAGGCGGCGCTGCAGTTCCTCGCCCCCCTGCTCCTCGACTATACCGCCAACGGACGCGTCGCGAGCCGCGTCGGCAACCGCTCGCCCCACGCCGCGCCCCACAACGCCTATCCCTGCGCCGGCGACGACCGCTGGTGCGTGATCACGGTCTTCGACGGCGAGCAGTGGCGGGCCCTGCGGCGCGCCATGGGCGACCCCGAGTGGGCGGCGTCGCCCGACTTCGCCACCGTCCTCGGGCGCAAGCGCCACGAGGACCGCCTCGAGGCCCTCATCGGCGAATGGACGCGGAACTTCGAAGCGCAGGAGCTGATGCAAAAGCTCCAGGCCGCGGGCGTCCCCGCCGGCGTGGTCCAGACGTGCGAGGAACTCTTCTCAGACCCGCAGCTGACCCACCGGGGGCACTTCACCTTCCACGAGCACCTCGAAATAGGTCGGCACGCGTACGACAACTTCGCGCCGCGTCTTTCCGATACGCCGGGGGGCGTCTCGGGTCCCGGACCTTGCTTGGGCCAGCATAATGACACGGTCTACCGCGACCTCCTCGGCTACACCGGCGAGGAGATCGCGGAGCTCGCGGCGGACGGCGTCTTTGACTAGCGCGTAGGAGGCAGGCTTGGCCGGCGCCCTCGACGGATTGACCGTCATCGACTTGGCGCGCTTCGCGCCGGGGTTCTACGTGTCGCAATACTTCGGCGACATGGGCGCCGACGTCATCAAGATCGACGAGCCCCCGCCCAAGGGACGCCGCGGCGGGTTCAAGGACCGCCCGTTGGAGTACAAGGACGTCAAGGACGTCCGCGGGGCGGCGCTCAACACACTGGAGCGCAACAAGCGCCGCATCACGCTCAACCTCAAGGACGAAGCGGCCCGCGGCGTCTTCTACAAGCTCGTCGAACGCGCCGACGTGGTGCTGGAGGGGAACCGGCCCGGCGTCGCCAAGCGCCTCGGCGTCGACTACGAGACCTGCCGCGAGATCAACGACCGCATCGTCTACTGCTCGCTCACCGGCTACGGCCAGGACGGCCCCTATGGGCAGCGTGCCGGCCACGACATCAACTACATCGCGACCGGCGGCGCGCTCGGCATCACGGGAACGGCGAGCGGCGCCCCCGCCATCCCCGGCAACCTGATCGCCGACTACGCCGGCGGCTCGCAGTTCGCCATCATCGGCGTGCTCACGGCGCTCATCGCCCGCGCCACGACGGGCAAGGGACAGTTCGTCGACATCGCCATGACCGACGGCGTCTTCTCGCTCCTCACCCAGTTTGTGCAGCAGTACCTCAACGACGGCGTGGTGCCGCAGCCGGCGCGGACGCGGCTTACTGGCGCGGAGCCGCACTACTCGGTCTACGAGGCGAAGGACGGGCGATGGATCGGGATCGGGGCCAACGAGCCCTGGTTCTACGCCAACGTCTGCCGCCTGATCGGGCGGGAGGACCTGGCCGGCAGCCAACACGACCTCGACCGCAAGGAAGAGATACGCCGGGCGTTCACCGAGGCGTTCAAGACCAAGACGGCGCAGGAGTGGCACGACCTGCTCGCCGACGAGGACACCTGCGTCTCCAAGGTGCTCGACTTCGAGGAGGTCCTGCGCGACCCGCAGCTCGCCCACCGCGGCATGGTGCTCGACCTCGACCACCCCGAGGCCGGCGCGGTCCAGCAGGTGGGCTTCCCCGTGAAGCTGTCGGAGACGCCGGGCACGTTCCGTCGTTTCGCCGGCCTCAAGGGCGCCGACTCCGACGCCATCCTCGCCGAGCTCGGCTATTCCGAAGAGGAGATGGCCGGCCTCCGTGATGCGGGGTCCGTGCTGTGACGCGGGGGGGTTCCGTATCGGGTTAGGAGGCGTTAGAGTTCAGTCGTATCGGCGGCTCATTCCGCCGCGCCGGGAGTTGACGTACGTTGGCCGGCTCACTACACGGAGCGACCACGACTCGTGACGAAGTCGCCCCATCGGGCGGCTACCAGCTATTCAACGTCGACGCGCTCGAATGGCTAAAGCACGCCGAACCGCACTCCATCCACGCAGTCGTAACCGATCCGCCCTACGGGCTGGTCGAGTACACACCGAAGCAGTTGGAGAAGCTACGCAATGGGCGCGGTGGCGTGTGGCGCATCCCGCCATCCTTCGATAACGCCGCCCGCAAGCCGCTTCCCCGCTTTACCGTCCTTACCGCTCAGGACCGCCGGAATCTAAGTGCCTTCTTCGGGCGGTTCGCGGAATTGTTGCTCAATGTGCTCGTCCCAGGCGCGCATGTCTTCGTAGCGACCAACCCGCTGGTCTCGCACCTTGTCTATATGCCGTTTCTGCAATCGGGCTTCGAAAAGCGTGGCGAGATCGTGCGGGTCGTGCAGACGCTCAGGGGCGGCGACCGGCCCAAGAACGCCCACGCTGAGTTCTCGGACGTCTCTGTCATGCCGCGCTCGTCATGGGAGCCTTGGGGGCTCTTCCGCAAACCATGCGAGGGCCGGGTTCAGGACAATCTAAGGAAATGGGGCGCTGGCGGCCTCAGGAGGATCTCCGAACAAGAACCCTTCAAGGACGTCATCTATTGCCCGCCGGCGCGAGGTCTGGAAAAGGAGATAGCGCCGCACCCCTCGCTCAAGCCGCAGGCATTTCTGCGCCAACTGGTTCGGGCTTCACTACCGCTCGGCCGAGGGGTCATCCTTGATCCCTTTATGGGATCCGGCTCTACCGTCGCGGCCGCGGCCGCCTACGGGCTTGAGTGTATCGGCCTCGAATCCGATGCGGAGTACTTTCGGATGGCGGCAGGCGCGGTTCCGAAATTGGCTTGCTTGCCAGATGACGCGAAGACCACCAATGGTAAGAAGTGACTGGCTGCGGAGCGATGCTTCCTTACCTCCGGGCCTCACTGCCGGGCACGTCGGAAGGGCTGTCGACTATATCGAACGGGAACTCGCTGATCTGGTTGATATCTACTTCGAGCAGATGAACGTGTTCAGTGCGGTAGTGGGCATATTCGGGGCCAAAGCTCTAGACTCGATCAGCAGCTATGAGAAGCACCGGCATGCTGATACCGCGCAACAGCGCTTCCCTGATCTGAAGCGAAAGGGCTCCGGGCCAAACCCTGCACCAAACGAATCCCTGGAGAGCAAGGGGACAAAGCGGGCGTGGGCGCTCCAGTCGCATTACGATCATCCTGGGTGGTACATCGTCTGGCGGTATCTCGTTGACACCACGAAGACCTTCGAGGCGGACAAGCCCGTCGTGATTTGGCGGGTGGACGTCGTGTTCCTCGACAAGGCGGACTGGAAATACGAAAAGAGTTCGGCCGGCCCTGGCGGCGGAGGCCGCACCCACACCTTCGGCGTGGTCCACCCCGCCACGAAGTTTAAGGGCAAGGCCGTCTACGAGCGCGGGGACGTTGTTCTTCGGGCGAGCAAGCCTGTGCCCAAGAATGGGAGCTAGGGCCTAGAGGCGCTGCGCGATGACGCGCTCGTAGTCGGGGAAGTAGCGGCCGATGACTGGCAGGTCGAAGCGCCGCAGGATCGATTCCTTGGGCTCGCGTTCGAGCAGAAAGGCGAACGACGCCTCCACCAACGCCTTCGGGGACGCCTCTTCACCGGCGAGACGTTCGTAGTCGCCGCGGCTGAGGGTGACCTCGTGCCGGGTGCTCGACCCGCCGCCGGTCACGACGACCTCAGCGGTCCAGCCGCCGTCCGACTCGGTCAGGCTGACGCGCACGTCGTCCATGCGGGTCTCCTAGCGGAGCATGCCCAGTTCTCTGGGCAGGCCCTTCATCTTGCCCGACGACATCCGCTTCATCATCTTGCGCACCTGCTGGAACTGGCTGAGCAGGCGGTTGACGTCCGAGGGGGTCGTGCCGCTCCCGTTGGCGATGCGTTTGCGGCGGCTGCCGCCGATGATCTCCGGCTTGGCGCGCTCCTTCGGCGTCATCGACTGGATCATGGCCTCGACGCGGACGAGGCCGGCGTCGTCCATCGCGCCCTTGGGGAGCTTCGCGCCCAGCATCTTGCCGCCGGGGATCATCTCGAGCACCTGGCCGATTGAGCCGAGCTTTTTCATCTGCTGGAGCTGGTCGAGAAAGTCGTCGAGGTCGAAGTCGGCGCGGCGGACCTTCTGCTCGAAGGCCTTGGCCTTCTCGACGTCGACCGTCTCCTGGGCCTTCTCGATCAGGGTCGCCATGTCGCCCATGCCGAGGATGCGGGAGGCGAGGCGGTCGGGGTGGTAGGGCTCGAAGGCGTCGGTCTTCTCGCCGGTGGCGATGAACTTGATGGGCAGGCCGGTGACGGAATTGATGGAGAGCGCCGCCCCGCCGCGGGCGTCGCCGTCGAGCTTGGTGAGCACGAGGCCGGTGAGGGCGAGGCGTTCGTGGAAGCCCTCGGCGACGTTCACCGCCTCCTGGCCGGTCATGGCGTCGACGACGAGCAGCAGCTCGGTGGGGTCGAGCTTGCGCTTGATCTCGGCGAGCTCGTCCATCATCTCCTCGTCGATCTGGAGGCGGCCGGCGGTGTCGAGAATCACCCAGTTGGCGCCCACCTCGCGGGCCCGCTTCAGCGAGCGCTCGCAGACCGCGACCGCGTCCGCCGCGGCGCCTTCGTCGTAGACGGGCACGTCGGTCTGTTTGCCGAGGGCGACGAGCTGCTCGACGGCGGCTGGGCGCTTAACATCGGCGGCCACGAGCAGGGGACGGTTGCCCTGCTTTCTGAGAAAGACGGCGAGCTTGGCGGCAGTGGTCGTCTTCCCGGCGCCCTGCAGGCCGGCCATCATGACGATCGTCGGCGGGGCGCTGGCGGCGGCGAGGTTCTTCTGCGCGCCGCCGAGGATGCCGGCAAGCTCCTCGCGGACGATGTCGACGACGGCCTGGGCCGGCGTCACGCCTTCGAGCGCGCCCGGCTCGACGGCCCGTGCCTTGACCTTGCCGACGAACTCGCGGACGACCTTGAAGTTGACGTCGGCCTCAAGGAGCGCCATGCGCACCTCGCGCAGGGCCTCGTCGATCTCCTTCTCGCCAATCCGCCCGCGCCGTCCCAGCTTGTCGAAGACGGCGCCGAGCTTGTCTGAAAGCGCTTCGAACATGACGGCTCATTCTACCCCGTCTCAGCGCCCCAAGTGGCGCGCCGCCCGCGTGCTAGAATCGACCCTCCCCATGCCCACCCGCTCTCGCCCGTCATGATTCCGGTCAAGCTGCGCCTGCGGAACTTCATGTGCTACCGGGACGGCGTTCCCGAGCTGCATCTGGAGGGGCTGCACGTCGCCTGCCTGTGCGGGCCGAACGGGGCGGGGAAGTCGGCCCTCCTCGATTCGATGACGTGGGCGCTCTGGGGCAAGGCCCGCGCCAAGTCGGACGACGACCTCATCACCATCGGCCGCGACGAGATGGAGGTCGAGCTCGACTTCCTGTCCCAGGGTGCGGCGTACCGGGTCGTGCGGAAGCGGTCGCGGGGGGCGGGGCGCCGGCCGGGCAAGACGCTGCTCGAGTTCCAGGTCTTGTCGGGCAGCGAGTCCGCGCCGATCACCCAAGGGACGCTGCGCGAGACGCAGCAGCGCATCGTCGAGACGCTGCGCATGGACTACGACACCTTCATCAACAGCGCCTTCCTGGTGCAGGGCCGCGCCGACGAGTTCACCCTGAAGACGGCGGACAAGCGCAAAGAAGTGCTCGCGGAGATCCTCGACCTCGGCTACTACGACACGATCGCCGACCGCGCCCGCGAGGAGGCCCGCCGGAAGCAAGGCGAGGCAGATGCCCTCCGCACGACGATCGGTGAGTACGAGGTCGAGCTTGCGACACGGGGCGAGCGCGAGGAACGCGCCGCCGCGGCAAAACAGGCCCTGGCCGAAACTGAGGAGGAGCGCGGCGCGGCCCAGGCGGCGCTGGACGGGCTAAAGAAGCGAGTCGTTGTCCTTGAAACGAAAGAGCGCGAACTGGGGCAACTGAAAGAACGCGCCGCGGGCTTGCAACGAGAGCGGGCCGATCTGGAGACGGCGGTCACGGCGGCGAAGGCCGAACGGGCCGGCTACGAGGCGCGGATCGGGGAGCGGGCCGAGATCGAGGCGGGCTTCAAACGGTTCGAGTCGGCGGCGCGAGAGAAGGACCGGCTCGAAGAGCTGGAGCGCCGGTCGCTGCAACTGGCGCGTGACAAGGCGGAGCTTGAAGGGGCCATTGCGCGGGCACGCTCGAAGGCCGAGGCCGACCTGGAGCGGGAACGCGAGGCCTTCGCCGAAATGGAACGGCGGGCGGACGGACTCGCCGGGTCGCGTGACGCCGTGGAGCAGGCCGAAGCGCGGCTCGCCGACCTCGAACCGCTGCGGCGGCAGCGCGATGAGCTTCGCCGGCAGGTCGAAGAGTCGGCGCGGACGGCGGGCGAGCTCGACGCCCAGAACACGCAGCTTCGCGCCGAGATGGACGAGATCAAGCAGAAGATGGAGCAACTGCGCGCGGGCACCGGGGTCTGCCCGCTCTGCGAGACACCGCTCAGCGAGGACCGGTGCGAGGGCGTCCTTGCGGAATATGAGTCGAGGGGCAAGGCGAAGGGCGACGCGCATCGCGAGAACCAGGGGCAGCGGAAGGCGCTGGAGGAAACTGAGAAGGCGCAGCGCGCCGAGGCCGACGGCATCGACGCCCGGCTGCGCTCCGAGGAGCCCGCCCTGCAGAGCGAGATAGGCCTCCTCAAACGTGCGTTGGCCGACGCAGAGGAGGCGACCCGCTCTCTCTCTGAGCGCCGCGCACAGGTCGAGGCGGCGGAGAAACGGCTTGAGAGCGCGGCGGCTGAGGAGCGTGTGCGGCTCGATCAAGTCGCCGCGCAGCTAGCCGAGCTGGACTTCGCCCCGGCGGCGCTGGAAACGGCGCGAGCGGACTTCCAATCGGCGCAGCCGTTCGAAGGGAAGCTCCGGGAGCTGCGCGAAGCCGAGCGCCTGCTGCCCGGTGTCGTCGAGCGGCTGGGGCAGGCGGAGACGTCGCTGCAGGGCCGCACCGCCGAGACCGAGGCGCTGCGCAAGGAGCAAGAGACGCTTACTCCTGAGGTCGCTGCGCTGCCCGAGGCGCGGTCACGCGCCGCGGAGGCGGAGGCAGCCGCGGCGGAGATCGATACCCGCCGGGGGAGGCTGGAGCAGGAGGTGGGAGCGGCCGAGGCCGACCTCGCCCGCTTGGACGCCGTCGCCGAACAACGCGAGGTGCGAGGCAAGGCCCTGGCCGCGGCGTCGGATGAGCAGAGCATCTTCGACGAGTTGGCGGCGGCGTTCGGACGCCGGGGGGTGCAGGCGCTCATCATCGAAACGGCGATCCCCGAAATCGAGGACGAGGCGAACCGGCTGCTCGGCCGCATGACCGACAACCGCATGCACCTCACGCTGGAGACGCAGAGCGACTACCGGAGCCGCGAGGGGGCGCGGGAGACGCTCGACATCCGCATCGCCGACGAGCTCGGCGTCCGCGGCTACGAGCTCTTCAGCGGCGGCGAGGCCTTCCGCATCAACCTGGCGCTGCGCATCGCGCTCTCCCGCGTCCTAGCCCGCCGGGCCGGCGCCCCGCTGCCCACGCTCTTCATCGACGAGGGCTTCGGCACCCAGGACCCCGGGGGCCGCGACCGCATCGTCGACGCGCTCAACGCCATCCGCGACGACTTCGAGCGCATCATCGTCATCACCCACATCGAGGAATTGAAGGAACAGTTCCCGGCGCGGATTCAGGTGGAGAAGGGCCCGGAGGGGGCGACGTTTTCGCTCGCCTGACCGGAGCGGGGTAGTATCGAGGCGCGATGGAAGCCTCCGCTA
Organism: Dehalococcoidia bacterium; assembly: GCA_964291475.2. Classification (GTDB taxonomy): domain Bacteria; phylum Chloroflexota; class Dehalococcoidia; order SHYB01; family SHYB01; genus DAOUKH01. The sequence continues at coordinate 143,579 of OZ220078.1, forward strand.
GCCCACCCCTCGACCATGCGCGGCTCCTGGCCGGCGCGCGCGAGCTCGGCGTCGAGCTTTCCGATGAGATGCTCGCCGACTTCGACCGCTACGCCGCGCTGTTGCGCTCGTGGAACGAGCGCATGAACCTGGCCTCCAAGGCCAGCCTCGCCAAGATCGAGACGCGCCACATCCTCGACTCGCTGACGGCGGCGCTCGCGTTGGGCGGAGCGCCTTCGGGCAAGGTCATCGACGTGGGATCGGGCGCGGGGTTTCCCGGCCTGCCCCTGAAGATCGTCTATCCCGGAATGGGGCTCACGCTGGTCGAGGCGACGCAGAAGAAGGCGCGCTTCCTGGAGGCGGCGGTCGAGGGGCTGGGCCTCGACGGGATGGAGGTCGTCGCCGAGCGCGCTGAGCGGCTGGGGCAGGACCCGGCGTACCGGGAGGCATTCGACGTCGTGCTCGCCAGAGCGGTGGCTCCGCTTCCCGTGCTCGCCGAGCTGGCGCTGCCGCTCTGCCGCCGGGGCGGCGTGGTCGTCGCCTACAAGAGCCCCGGCGTCGAGGGCGAGGTCGCCGAGGCGCGCCGGGCGGTCGAGGTGCTTGGCGGCGCGCCGCCGCGGATCGTCGAGGTACCGGCCAACGCTACGGGGGACCCCCGGGTGCTGGTCACAATCGAGAAGCGGGGGACGGCACCGCGGAAGTACCCGCGCCGTCCGGGCCTGCCAACCAAGCAGCCGCTGTAGGGGGTGGCGCCCTCTCAACCTCCTCCACCGGCGCCCTCTACACAACTCCGCCCGCGAGCTCAAGCATGGACGGGGTCGGGAGTTCCAGCGTCTTGTCCCTCGGAGACCTTTGCTCATCCGGGCCCGTTCCGCCTCCGCGAGGGGCATTGGCCCTGTCTCTCCCGCAATCCGCCCAGCGTTTCCGGGAACGCCGGTGCATGGCCCTCACGGGCCACGCCCGGCGTTCCTTCCGCTTGGTCCCGTTACACTGTTAGAGGCAGTGCGTCCGCCCCCTCTAAGGGCGGGCCGGCCGCCATTCACCGCGGCCACGGGCCAGAGCAAAGAACATACGTTCGTTATCGTTAGATTAACAGGGATGCCGGGGGTCGTCAAGGGGGGCGTGTCACAGACGGCCGCCGTAGGGGTGGCGCTCGCGCGCCTGGCGGCGCGCGCCCTCTCAATCTCCCCCAGAGGGGGAGAGGCCGGAGGGGAGGAGAGAAGACCCCGCCCGCACCCCTGGGCAACCACGAGGGTTGCCCCTACATGGATGATCCTCTGCCGGGCGGGGCCGGTTACGCAAGGGTGTCCGGGGAAGAAGAGGCAAGACCTCCCGGCCCCACCCCACCGGCGCGCCTGGCGGCGCGCGCCCTCTCAATCTCCCCCAGAGGGGGAGAGGCCGGAGGGGAGGAGAGAAGACCCCGCCCGCACCCCTGGGCAACCACGAGGGTTGCCCCTACATGGATGATCCTCTGCCGGGCGGGGCCGGTTACGCAAGGGTGTCCGGGGAAGAAGAGGCAAGACCTCCCGGCCCCACCCCACCGGCGCGCCTGGCGGCGCGCGCCCTCTCTCAATCTCCCCCAGAGGGGGAGAGGCCGGAGGGGAGGAGAGAAGACCCCGCCCGCGCCCCTGGGCAACCACGAGGGTTGCCCCTACAGGTGGCGGGCGTGGATGATGTGATTTCGATGGCGTGTGGCGGCGGATGAGGCCGGGGCGCGTCGCGACGCGCCCCTACAGGGGAGGAGAGGCGGCGTCGGAGTCCGGCCTCCCGGCCTTTGGGCGGGATGAGAGGGCGGGTCCTGTTAGACTTCTGCGTTCGAGTGCCCGCCCTCAGTCCCTCTCAGAGGGTGGGAGGCTTAAGAGGGCCCCTCGTTCACCAACGCTCACCAAACGTTCACCACCCCACCCCTGTCCCACGCTCACCAACGCTCACGAACGATCACCAACGTTCACCAACCGACCCTCTCTCAGTCTCTCCCAGGGGGAGAGGCTTAATCTGAGGCCTTGCTAGAGGGTGACCTCTTTTAGGTCGGGGCCGACGGTGAGGGTCGGCTCGGTGAGGGCTTGGACGTCGGCCGGGGTGTAGCCGGGGGCGACTTCCTGGAGCACGAGCCCGCCGGGGGTCACGGCGATGACGGCGATGTCGGTGACGATGAGGTCGACGCAGCGGAAGCCGGTGATGGGGTAGCTGCATTCCCGGACGATCTTGGGGACGCCGTCGCGGGCGTGGTCGGTGACGGCGATGATGCGCTTGGCGCCGGCGGCGAGGTCCATCGCGCCGCCCACGTTCCCGATGCCGCGCCCGGGCAGCATCCAGTTGGCGAGGTCGCCCCGCTCGGAGACCTGGAGCGCGCCGAGCACGGCGATGTCGATGCGCCCGCCCCGCATCATGGCGAAGGCTTCGATCGAGCCGAAGTAGCTCATCCCCGGCCGGCCGCTGACGAACTGGCCGCCGGCGTTGATGAGGTCGATGGAGCCCTCCTCGTCATCCACGATGGGGCCGTAGCCCAGCACGCCGCTCTCGCTGTGCATGATGATGCTGCGGCCCTCGGGCACGAAGCCGGAGGCCAGGGTGGGGATGCCGATGCCCAGGTTCACGACATCGCCGTCCTGAAACTCGCGGGCGACCCGCATCGCCATCACTTCCCGGTCGAGCGGCTGCTTCACGGCGGCTTCCTTCCTAGGCGTCGGCGCGCCGCGCGATGCGGTCGACGTAGACGCCCTGGGTGACGATGGATTCGGGGTCGAGTGCGCCAAGCTCGACGACCTCGTCGACCTCGGCGATGGTGACGTCGGCGGCGGTGGCCATGGCGGGGTTGAAGCTGCGTGAGGTGCCGCGGTAGGTCAAGTTGCCCCACGGGTCCGCGCAAAAGGCCCGAATGAGGGCGAAATCGGCCCTTAATGCGTGTTCAAGTACGCACCTTCTACCCCCAAACTCGCGCTCTTCCTTGCCCTCGGCGAGCAAGGTGCCCGCTCCCGTTGGCGTGTAGAAGGCGGGGATGCCGGCGCCCCCCGCCCGGATGCGCTCTACGAAGGTGCCTTGGGGCACGACCTCAAGCTCGACCTCGCCGGCTCGGATGCGCTGCTGGAAGGGGGTGTCGATGGAGGCGGAGCGCGGCACGGGGAAGGTGGCGATGACCTTGGAGACCTGGCCGTTCTCGAAGAGAACGCTCATGTTGAGCGCCTCCTCGCCCGCCTTCGCGCCGAAGCCGGGGAGCCCCGCGGTGTTGCTGATGATGGTCAGGTTCCGCGGGCCGAGGTCGCGCAGCGCGAGGATCAAATTGCTGGGCATGCCGCCGGGGCCGCCGAAGCCGCCGATCATGATCGCGGCCCCGTCCGAGACACCATCGACGACTTCAGTAAACGACGCGGCGAGCTTGTCCGAACGCACAGGTTCCGCCTCCCCCGAGCGAGTCGCGGCCTATGGTAACGCAAGCGCCGGACGCATCGGAATCGGGCGCGGCGCGTGCTACACTGCGAGGCGGCTAGTCTTCTCTCCGCCCGTCCTCGGACTGCCGCCCGCGTCCAGGCGGGCAGGGAGCAGGCTCGACGGGGGTGTCCGGTGAGCGAGAGAAAGCGCGGCGAGTTGGCCGCCGCGGAGGCGCGCTGGAAGGAGCGCACCCGGGACGCCCCGGAGCGGGACGACCTCTTCACCACGATCTCCGGCGTTCCCGTCGAACGGGTCTACACGCCGACCGCGATCGAAGACTCCGACTATCTGCGGGACGCCGGTCTTCCCGGCGAGTACCCGTTCACGCGCGGCCTGCATCCCACCGGCTACCGCGGCCGGCTGTGGACGATGCGGATGTTCGCGGGTTTCGGCGGCGCCGAGGAGACGAACGAGCGCCTGAAGTACCTGCTCGACGAGGGGCAGACCGGGCTCTCCATCGCCTTCGACATGCCCACCCTGATGGGCTACGACACCGACCACCCGCTCTCGCTCGGCGAGTTCGGGCGGTGCGGCGTCGGCGTCTCGTCGCTGGCCGACATGGAGATCGTGCTCGATAAGATCCCGCTGGGCGAGGTCAGCACCTCGATGACGATCAACGGGCCGGCGGCAGTGCTGTGGGGCATGTACCTGGCGGTGGCGGAGAAGCAGGGCGTGCCGTTCTCGAGTCTGCGAGGGACGCTCCAGAACGACATCCTGAAGGAGTTCACCGCGCAGAACGAGTTCATCTTCCCGCCGGGGCAGTCGATGCGGCTGGTGGTGGATACGGTCGAGTACGCCGCGCAGGAGTGCCCGCAGTGGAACCCGGTGAGCATCAGCGGCTATCACATTCGCGAGGCCGGGTCGACGGCGGCGCAGGAGCTTGCCTTCACGCTCGCGGACGGCTTCGCCTACGTCGAGGCATGCATCGAGCGGGGTCTGGCGGTGGACGACTTCGCCCCGCGCCTTAGCTTCTTCTTCAACGTCCACAACGACTTCTTCGAGGAGGTCGCCAAGTTCCGGGCGGCGCGGCGCATCTGGGCCAAGGAGATGCGGCACCGCTTCGGCGCCAAGGACGAGCGGTCGTGGTGGATGCGGACGCACGCCCAGACGGCGGGCGCGGCGCTGACGGTGCAGCAGCCGGAGAACAACGTCGTGCGCGTGGCCATCCAGGCCCTTGCCGCGGTGCTCGGCGGAACGCAATCGCTGCACACGAACTCGATGGACGAGGCCTACGCGCTCCCCTCGCAGGAGGCGGTGACCATCGCGCTGCGGACGCAGCAGGTGATCGCCCACGAGACCGGCGTGACCAACACCATCGACCCGCTCGGCGGGAGCTACCACGTCGAGCAGCTTACGAACGAGCTCGAACGCCAGGCCTACGCCTACTTCAAGGAGATCGAGGCCTTGGGCGGCGTCGTTCGCGCCATCGAGGAAGGCTTCTTCCACCGCGAGATCGCCGACGCGGCCTACCGTTACCAGCGGGAGTGCGACCGCGATCAGCGGATCACGGTGGGGGTGAACCGGTACGTCGCGGGCGAGCCGGAGAAGATCCAGCTCTTGGAGATGGACCCCGCGGGCGAGCGCCGGCAGCTTGAACGGCTCGCCAGGGTGAAGGAGACGCGCAACGCGGAGGCGGTGCGCGCCGCCCTCGACCGGCTGCGGCAGGCGGCGGCGGGCGACGACAACTTGATGCCGCCGATCATCGACGCGGTGAAGACGTACGCGACGTTGGGCGAGATCACGGATGTGCTCCGTGACGTCTGGGGCGAGTATCTACCCTTCGGCGGGGAGCGTCGGAGTGAGAGCGGCAGGGCGGGCGCGGCCTACGCGTCGGTGTAGTACGGCCTTCAAAGAAAGCAATGACGACAGGAACTGAGACGGCAAGCCTCCAGCCCGGCATCAGCCTGGGAGAGGCGCTTGCCGCCGACCTCGACGGCGAGCCCGGCCTTCAGGCCGCCATGGGCGGCATCGCCGCCGCCTGCGTGGAGATCGCGTCGGACGTGGCGCGGGCCGCGCTCGACGGCGCGCTGGGCAAGACCGGCAAGGTCAACATCCAGGGCGAGGACGTCGAGAAGCTCGACGAGATCAGCATGCGCCGTTTCATCGAGCACCTTACGGCGAGCGGGACGGTGGCGGTGCTGGGCAGCGAAGAGTTGGACGAGCCGCAGGTGCTCGGCGACTCCGACGCGCACCGGTACATCGCGGTCTGCGACCCTATGGACGGCTCGTCGAACATCGACGTCGCGGTGAGCACCGGGTCTATCTTCGGTGTCTACCGGCGCGACGCAGGCGAGCCGGCCGCGGGAGCGTCGGTGTTGCGGCGAGGCCGGGAGCAAGCGGCGGCGGTGTACGTGGTCTACGGGCCGAGCGCGGTGCTGGTCGCCGCGACGCCGGGGACGGTGCGCGGCTACACGCTCGACCCCGCCGACCAGACGTTCCGCCTGACGCATCCGGCGATCCGCATACCAAGCGCGTGGCTCTATTACAGCGTCAACGAGGGCAACTTCAACCGGTGGGAGGAGCCGATGCAGGAGGCGGTGGCGGAGCTGCGCCGGACGCGCTCGTCCAGGTACGTCGGATCGCTCGTAGCCGACTTCCACCGCAACCTGCTGAAGGGCGGGGTCTTCCTCTATCCGGGCGACGCGAAGAACCCGAAGGGCAAGCTGCGGCTAGTCTATGAGGCGGCGCCGCTGGGGTACGTCGCGGAGCAGGCCGGGGGCAAGGCGAGCAACGGCACGGAGCGGATCCTCGACCTGCAGCCGGAAGCGGTCCACGAGCGCACCCCGCTCATCGTCGGGAACGCCGACGCGGTCGAGCGGATCGAAGAGATATTGCAAGCACATGAGACCAGTGGATAACGGAGCGAGACCATGACGGTAGAGACGAGGGAGCAGACGCTGGAGGATATCGCGCGGGCGCTGGTGGCGCCGGGGCGCGGCATCCTGGCCGCCGACGAGAGCACGGGCACCATCGCACGGCGCCTCGCCTCCATCGGGGTGGAGTCGACGGAGGACAACCGCAGGGCGTGGCGGCAACTCCTCTTTACCACGCGCGGCGCCGGCGACTACATCAGCGGCGTCATTCTGTACGACGAGACGCTCCGGCAGAGCGCGGGCGACGGGCGGGCGTTCGTCGACGTGCTTAAAAGCCAGGACATCATTCCCGGCATCAAGGTCGACCTGGGGGCGAAGGCGCTGGCGGGCGCGCCCGGCGAGCAGGTCACGGAGGGCCTCGACGGGCTCCGGGACCGGCTGAACGAGTATGCCGAGATCGGCGCGAAGTTCACCAAGTGGCGGGGCGTCATCGCCATCGGCGACCACATCCCGTCCGACTACTGCATCGGCGTCAACGCGCATGCACTGGGGCGTTTCGCCGCGCTGTCGCAGGAGGCCGGCCTCGTCCCCATCGTCGAGCCCGAAGTGCTGATGGACGGCGACCACGACATCGAGCTGTGCCGGTGGGCGACGGAACGCACGCTCCGCGCCGTCTTCGCGGAGCTGGCGGCGCAACGGGTGTCGCTGGAGGGGATGCTGCTGAAGCCGAACATGGTGCTTTCGGGCAAGGACGCCGCCAACCGGGCGGGCCCCGCCGAGGTCGCGGCGGCGACGATCGGCAGCTTCAAGCGCACCGTGCCCGCCGCCGTTCCCGGGATCGTTTTCCTCTCCGGCGGACAGTCGGACGCCGAGGCGACGGAGAATCTCAACGCGATGAACATGGGCGAGCGCGATTTCCCGTGGGAGCTCAGCTTTTCCTACGGCCGCGGGCTCCAGGCCACGCCGCTGGCGACGTGGGACGGCAGGGCGGAGAACGTCCCCGCGGCGCAGCAGTCCTTCCTCGAACGCGCCCGCGAGACGAGCGCCGCCCGCGAGGGGACGCTCTAACGCGTTCCGGGGCAGCGCGCGGCGCGCAAGGCGGCGAGCCTTAGCTGATCTGGGCCAGGGCGGCTTCGATTTCCTCGCGGGCGGCGGGGTCGGTCTCGGCGCGGAGGGCGGCGTGAAGGGCCGCCTCCGCTTCATTCCCGCCGATGCGGCCTAAGGCCCAGGCGGCGTGGCCGCGGACGAGGGCGCTCGGCCCGGTGAGGGCGCGCCGAAGCGCGGGGACGGCGCCTACGTCGCCGACGTTCCCAAGTGCGACGCAGGCGTTGCGCTGCATCCCCTCGTGCTTGGCGCGCATGAGCGGGGTGCCTCGGAAGCGGCGGGCGAACTCGTCTTCCGATAGGGCAAGCATCTCGATGAGATCGGGATAGGCGCGGTCGACGTCGGAGGCGGCGAACTCCGGGTCGCCGGGCGTCTCGGCGTTGCGGTCGTTGACGGGGCAGACGTCCTGGCAGATGTCGCAGCCGAAGATCCAGTCCCCGAAGTGGGGGCGCAGCTCCCGCGGAATCGTGCCGCGGTTCTCGATGGTGTGGAAGGAGATGCAGCGGGTGTTGTCGATTACGTAGGGTGCGGGGATGGCGTCGGTGGGGCAGGCGGGGATGCAGGCGATGCAGCTTCCGCAATTCTTCTTCAGCGGCTCGTCGGGTTCCAAGTCGAGATCGGTGAGGATCTCGGCGAGGAAGAGCCAGGAGCCGGCTTCGCTGGTCAGGATGTTGGTGTTCTTGCCGAACCAGCCGATGCCGGCGCGATGGGCGGCGGCGCGGTCGGGCATGGGGCCGTAGTCGACGTAGAAGCGGGCCTCCCCGCCGCCGAGCGCTTCCAGGGACGCGACGAGCGTCTTGGCGCGGCGCTCCATCACGCGGTGGTAGTCGCGGCCCCAGGCATAACGGGAGACGCGGCCCCGGAGCGCGCCGCCGGCGGGCGGCGCGGGGTCGGGGGTGCGGTAGGAGAGGCCCAAGGCCAGGACGGAGCGGACGCCGGGGAGCAAGGTGTCGGGACGGGAACCGCGCCGGACGCGCGGCTCGTGGAACCAGGAGAGGCCGTCCATCAGGCCGGTTCGGATACGGTCGAGGGCGGCGCGCTCGGCGTCGGCGAAGTGGTCAGGGGCGGCGACGCCGACGAAGTCGAAGCCGGCGTCCCGGGCGGCGCGCTTGACCTGGGCGGTCAGGGCGCGCCGGGCGTCAGCCGACGATGTCCTCGCCACCGTCGACCCCGATGGTGTTGCCGGTAATCCAAGCGGCGCGCGGGTCGGAGAGGAGGGCGATGGCGGCGGCCACGTCCTCGGGGGTGGTGAGGCGTCCGCTGGGATTGCGGCGCCGCGCACCGTCGAGCAGCTCGTCGTTGCCGGGAATCTTGCGGAGGGCGGGCGTGTCGGTGACTCCGGCGCGGACCGCGTTGACCGTGATGCCCTTGGGCGCGAGCTCGCAGGCAAGCTGGCGGATGTGGGACTCGATGGCGGCCTTGGCGGCGGAAACGGGGCCGTAGCTGGGCCAGATGCGCGTGCCGCCGGCGCTGGTCATGGCGAAGATGCGGCCGCCCTCGGCCATGAGCCCGCGGCGGACGAGGCCCTGGACCCAGTAGACGAGGCTGTTCGCCATCACGTCCATCGTCATGTCGATCTGCTTCTGGGTGACGTCGCCGCCGGGCTCGTCGGCGACGTAGGGGCGGAGGGTGCCGAAGGCAAGGGAGTGCAGGACGACGCGCACGGAGCCGCCGTCGAGCCGTTCCCGGATGTCGTCCAAGACCTGGGCGCGCTTCCCGGCGTCGGCGGCGTTGACGTTGAAGAAGACGGCCTCGCGGCCGTGGGCGCGGACCGAGGCCATGACTTCCTCGGCCATGGGCATGGTCGCGGCGCGGTCGAGGTGGACGCCGAAGATGTCGAAGCCGGACTTGGCGAGCTCTTTGGCGGTGGCGCCGCCGAACCCGCTCGAAGCTCCGAGAATCAGCGCCCAATCGGTGGAAGCGGTCATGACGACTCCTGACGCGCCGTGCCGCGTGCCCATAGGCCGGCGCGGGCCTCATTGTACCGAACGCGCGGGCGGCGGCGAGTGACTAGGCGAGGTAGAAGCGGCGGAGGAGGCCGAGGGCCCAGTCGACGACGAAGCGGAACTGGTTGAGGACGTGGGCGAAGAACCAAGTGGTGAGGATGCCGATGAGGGCGCCGCTGACGACGTCGAGGGGGAAGTGCATGCCGGCGTAGACGCGGGCGAAGGCGAAGAGAAGGGCGCCGAAGCCGATGGCGAGTCCCCAGCGCCGCCGCACGAGGAAGACGCCGGCGGCGAGGGCGAAGGCGAAGGCCGCGGCGTTGCTGGGGAAGGAGGGGTCGGTGGGGCGGTAGAAGAGGACGTGGACGTCGTCGACGGTGAAGAAGGGCCGGGGGCGGTCGATGGCCGAGTTGAAGATGGTGACGACGAGGTTAGAGAAGCCGACGCCGACCGAGGCATAGAGGAAGGCCCACTGGCCCCGGTAGCGCTCGGCGGCGTCGCGTCCGTAGAACCAGAGGATGAAGGCGGCGAGGGAAAGGACGACGGGCAGGAAGAAGTCGCTAACCAGCATCTCCATGACGTTGTCCAGGGCCCTGGAGCGGCCGGCCAAGCCGTTGATCGCCTCGAAGAGGGCGCGGTCGGCGTCAAGCATCGGCGTCGGTCTCCGGTTCGGATGTTCTACCGAGTCGGGTTCTCAACAGCGCGAGGAGCGTCCCGGAGCGGAATGCCTCGATTGAGGGAGTGATGCCTGAGGCGGCCCGTCCGGCGCGCCGGACGATTGAGGCCAGGGCGTAGGTAGCGGCGACGGCGGCGGCAAGCCCGGCCCAGAAAAGGCCGAACTGCTCGCTGCCCTCGACGCCGCCGATGTCGCCGGGGATGGACGGGTCGCCGGTGAGGGTGAACCAGACAAACGCGCCGCAGAGGACCGCTGCGCCGAGGACGCCGGCGGCACGCCGGTTCGCCAGCAGCTGCATCCCGTTCAGGCCGCTCAAAGCGGCGGCGACTTGGAGCAGGCCGACGGTCGCAAAGACGACCAAGAGGAAGTAATCGAGCGCGAGGCTGAACACGGGGAGGGCCCGCCCCGGCCGGGCCGCCTAGGCGCTGACCGCCGCAGGATAGACGGGACGGCGCCACGCGTCGTAGCGCGGGTTGCGTCCGCGGATCACGTCGAAGTAGAGCTCCTGCAGGGCACTCGTTACTGGGCCGATCTCGCCGTCGCCCACGAGCCGGTGATCGATGCGGTTGACCGGTGTCAGGTGCGCCGCCGTACCGGTGAGGAAGCACTCGTCGGCCTGGTAGAGCTCCGTCCGGTCCATGGACCGCTCCACGGTCTCGATGCCGAGCTCCTCGCGGGCGAGTTCGATGATGGTGTTGCGGGTGATGCCGAGGAGGATGTTGTCCTGAGGCGCGGGGGTGACGAGCTTGCCGCCGGAGACGATGAAGACGTTCTCGCCTGAGCCCTCGGAGACGTGGCCGTCGGCGTTGAGCATGATGGCCTCGTCGAAGCCGCTCTCGGTCGCCTCAGTCTTGGCGAGCACGCTGTTGACGTAGCCGCCGGTGATCTTGCCGCGGGCGGGCAGGCTCATGTCGTCGATGCGCCGCCAGGAAGAGGTGGCGCAGTGGATGCCCTTGCTGGGATCGAGATAGTTCCCCAGCGGCATGACGAACATCATGAAGTCGTCTTCGAGCTCCTGCGCCTTCAGGTTGGCGACGGCCTCAGCGCTCTTGTAGGCAACGGGGCGGATGTAGAGGTCGTCCTTGATACCGCCCTTGCGGATCAGCCGGTCCATGATGTCGCAGAGCTCTTCCGGGGAGAAGCGGACCTTCACACGCAGTATCTTGGCGCTGGCGATCAACCGCTGGAAGTGCTCGATTGGCCGGAAGACGTAGAGCTGCTGCTGCTCTTCGTTCCAGTTGCCGCGAATCCCCTCGAAGCAGGCCGTGCCGTAGTGAAAGGCATGGGTGGTGATCGGCAGCTTGGCCTCGGCGATGGGGACGATTTCGTTCTTGAAGAAGGCGTACATGGGCAGCAGTCCGGCGAACAAGGCTAACGGGGATTATACAACGCGGCGCGGTTGCCTATGCTAGACCCGCCATGCGTCAGTCCCGTGCCTCCGCCGAATCGCACCACCGGGCCGTGGTCGCCGGGGTGTACGAGCGGCTGATGGGGGCGTACGGTCCTCAGGGGTGGTGGCCCGCCGAGTCGGCGTTCGAGATGATCGTGGGGGCGATTCTGGTGCAGGCGGTGGCGTGGCGGAACGTCGAGGGGACGATGGCGAAGCTGAAGGGGGCCGGCGTGCTCTCCCCTGCCGCGCTGCGGCGCATTCCGGAGGCCGAGCTGGCCCACCTCTGCTACTCCTGCGGCTACCACAACGCCAAGGCACGGAAGCTGAAGGCTTTCGCGCAGCGTCTCGGCGAGCGCGGCGACGACCTCGAGGCGTGGCTGGCGGGGCCGGTGGAGGAAGTGCGCGAGGACCTGCTTTCGATTCACGGCGTGGGGCCGGAGACGGCGGACTCGATCCTGCTCTACGCGGCGGGGCGACCGGTGTTCGTGATCGACGCGATGACCCGCCGCATCGTCGACCGGCTCGGCGTTGCTCCAGGAGAGCGCACGTATTCGGGCTACCAACGGCTGTTCGAAACGAATCTGCCGAAGGATGTGGCGCTGTACAACGAGTATCACGCCCTGCTCGTGGCGCTCGCCAAGCGCCACTGCGTGAAGCGGGAGCCCCGCTGCGGAGGGTGTCCGGTCGCCGACCTGTGCGCCACGGGACGGGTCCGGGCGGACGTATAATCGCTTCCGGGGAGACGATCCCCGGAGGCCGCGCTCTCCATGCCCCGCTACGATCACGTCCTGCTCGACTTCGACCGCACGCTCAACGACTCCGACTACGTCTACGAGACGAACCTCGACGGCTTCCTCGGCCTCACCGGGCGGGAGGTGCTGCAGCTGTGGGAGTCGGTGCACCGGATCGTGCTCGCCAAGCACCCCAAGCGGCACGCCGACCTCGACCTGCACTACAAGATGATGGTCGAGGAGCTGAACCGCACCACCAAGGCCGACGTGACCGCCGAGCTGCGGCGGCGCATCCGGGCGGCGCAAGAGGAGTGCTGGTACGCCACCGCCCTGTTCGAGGAGACGTTCGGTTACCTCGACGCCATGGCGGGCGCGGGGTACACGCTGCACCTCGCGACCGGAGACTACGCGAAGACGAAGGTCGAGCACATCGAGAAACAGGCAGGGCGGTCGTACTTCAAGGCGACCTTCGATGAAGAAACGCTCGGTGTGGGCAAGGGGAAACGTGACTACTTCGACCGCGCGCTGGAGCGGCTGGGCGTGGAGCCGGAGCGCGTCGTGGTCGTGGGCGACAGCCTGACGAACGACATCCAGCCGGGGCGCGACGCCGGGATGGACACGATCTGGATCCGGCGGAAGGGCGAGGCAAACAAGCGGGGCGTCGTGCCCACGCGGACCTTCGCCACCTTGACGGCGTCGCTGGGGCACTTCAACGCCCGTCCGTGACACGGCGGGCAGCGTGCCCGTTGGCTATCGCGGTTTCGGTATACTGAACCCGGAGGCTTGGGGGCAATGGATATCCAACCCATCTTCGGCGAAGCGGGACGGCTGCTCGCGGCCGGCGAGCCGTTCGTCCTGGCTACGGTGGTGAACACCAAGGGCTCGACTCCCCAGAAACCGGGGGCCAAGCTACTGGTCCGCGCCGACGGCACGATGTTCGGCACGCTGGGCGGCGGCTGTGTCGAGGCCGACGTGATGACCGAGGCGCGCATCATCCTGGAGGAGCAGCCGGACGGCGCGCCGCAACTCCGCCAGTTCGTCCTCAACGAGGACATTGCCGCCAGGGACGGGCTCGTCTGCGGCGGCACGATGGAGATCCTGATCGACCCCGTCGCCGGCCATCCCGAGCTTGCGCCGCTGTTCGACGAGATCCTGGCGGCCTTCGAGGGCCAAGGCGACCGGGCGCTGGCGACGCTGGCGGAACCGGGAACGTCGGCCGGCCGGCCGGAGGCCAAGCTCTTCATCCGTGACGACGGCGGTACGGTGGGCGGCCTGGGCGCACCAGACCTCGACGAGGCCGCGGTCGACGCGGCGCTCGATCTCATGCCGAAGGGGCGCGAGGTCTGGCTGACCACGGATTCCAAGGCCAAGATCTACGTCGAGACCTTCACCCGCCCGGCGACGATCGTCATCGTCGGCGGGGGGCACGTCGGCTACGCGGTCTACAAGCTCGCGACCTTCCTCGGCTACGCCACGATCATCGTCGACGACCGCGAGATGTTCGCCAATGCGGAGCGTTTCCCTGAGGCGAAGGAGATCGTGGTCGGGGACTTCGCCGAGGGCGTCGCCTCGCTGGACCTCACGCCGAACTCCTACGTCCTCGTCGCTACGCGCGGGCACAAGTACGACGACGCCGCGCTGCTGGCGGCGGCGCGCTCGAAGGCGGGCTACGTGGGCCTGCTGGGGAGCAAACGCAAGGCGGCGATGATCTTCCGGCGGCTGTTCGAGGAGGGGATCGACTCGGAGCGCATCGGCGAGATTCGCGCTCCCGTGGGCCTCGATATCGGCGGGCGGAGCCCCGAGGAGATCGCCGTCAGCGTGATGGCGGAGGTCCTTGCGGTGCGCCACGGCAAGAAGGGCGGGGTGCTGAAGGCCGACCGTCTCCTGCCCAAGGCGAAACAGCTCGCGGGACGGGCGTGACCCCGACGGCGTCCGGCGCGGACGGCTGCGCCGGCGTGCTCCTCGCCGCCGGCGAGTCGAGCCGGATGGGCCGGCCCAAGCAGACCCTCGACTGGCTGGGCAAGCCGCTCGTCGTCTATCAGACGCGGCAGCTTCTCGAAGCCGACGTGGGAGAGGCCGTGGTCGTGCTGGGGCACGAGGCCGCCATGGTGCGGCCATTGGTGGAGGCGGTGGAAGACTCCCGCCTCAGCATCGTGGTCAACCCGGACTATCTGGAGGGCAAGACGACGTCCATCAAGGCGGGGCTGCGGGCTCTAGGCCCCGGGGCGGCCTCCCTCATGCTGCTGGCCGCCGACCAGCCTCGTCCCGCTTCGCTGCTGAGCCGGCTCGCCGCGGCCCACGCCGAGCGGGGAGCGCTCATCTCGATACCGGCGCACGAGGGTAGGCACGGACACCCGCCCATCTTCGACGCCTCGCTGTTGCCCGAGCTGCTCGAGATCACCGAGGAGGGGCGCGGCGTCCGCGAGGTGATCCAGCGCCACAGCGGCGCCATCCACGAGGTGGCGGTTGACGACCCGCTGGTGCTGACGAACCTGAACACGCACGAGGACTACGAGCGCGCCTTGGCGCTGGCGTCGCCGGGGGCGTAGTGGGGGCCGCTTCTGTTTGACACGGCATCCCGCGATGCTAGACTGAATCTTCGGGCATGGATTCATCGGGTGCGGCGCCCTCCGGTGGGGACTGGGGACGCCGACGATCGATTACCGCAGAGAACCAAGGAAGAGAGCAGCATGACCACGGTCGAGAAAAAGGGTGCGGAGAAGGGCGTCATCCCCTATCTGCCGGAAGAGATCGACGCCTTCGAAGAGGAAGTCGGAAAGTTCCGCTCGGGGGAGAACCCCGAGGAAGAGTTCATGAAGTTCCGACTCCGGCAGGGCGTCTACGGGCAGCGCCAGCCCGAGGCCCAGATGTTCCGGGTCAAACTGCCCTTTGGCGGGGTGACCGCGGACCAGCTTGACGTCCTGGGTCAGTTCACCGACGAGTTCGCGCCCCTGAAGAAGGGGCACATCACCACGCGGGAGAACATCCAGTTCCACCACATCCTGCTCGACCGGTCGGCGGACGGTCTGCGGCTGCTCGGGTCGGCGGGACTAACCACCCGCGAGGCCTGCGGCAACACGGTGCGGAACGTGGCGGGCTGCCCGCTGGCGGGCGTCTGCGGCGGCGAGCCCTTCGACCCGACTCCCTATCTGACGGCCTACGCCCGCTACTTCGTGCGGCATCCCCTGACCCAGGCCTTCCCCCGCAAGCTCAAGACGGCTTTCTCCGGCTGCGACCACGACTGCGCCATGACCGCGATCCACGACCTCGGCTTCATTGCCCAGACCAAGGAGGTCAACGGCGAGACGGTGCGGGGCTTCAAGATCGTGGTGGGCGGCGGGACGTCGATCATGGCGCGGCTGGCGCCGACGCTGTACGAGTTCGTTTCCGTGGACGACTACCTGCGGGTGTCGGAGGCGGTGTTCCGGGTCTTCGACGCCGCCGACGAGCTGCGCAAGAACCGGATGAAGGCGCGGATCAAGTTCCTCGTCGACCGCATCGGCATCGAGGAGTTCCGCAAGCTGGTGGAGGCGGAGCTGGCGAAGCCGTGGGCCCAGGAGAAGATCGACCCCGAGCCGTGGATGTTCGAGGACGACGAGGCCGCGGACGCGCCGCCGCCTCCAACGGCGAGCCGGTTCGCCAACGGGACAACCGCGTCGCCGGAGTTCACGGCGTGGGCGGCCACCAACGTGCGGCCGCAGCGCCAAGACGGCTACGTCGTCGTCGAGATCACCGTTCCCCAGGGCGACCTCGACGGCGACCAATTCCGCGGCATCGCCGCGATCAGCCGTGCCTACGCCGGCGGCCGCGTCCGGCTGACCCAGGAGCAGAACCTCGTGCTGCGCTGGGTGCGGACGGAGCTCGTGCACGATGTCTACAACGACCTGAAGGCGCTGGACCTCGTCGAGGGAGGCGCGGACGAGATCACGGACGTGGTCACCTGCCCCGGCACGGATAGCTGCAAGCTGGGCATCACGTCGTCGATGGGCCTGGGGCGGGCGCTCCGCGAAAAGATCGCCGCCCTGGATACGTCGGACCCGCAGGTCAAGAAGATGCACGTTAAGGCGAGCGGCTGCCCGAATGGCTGCGGACAGCACCACATCGCGAGCATCGGCTTCCACGGGGCCGCCATCAAGGGGGCCAGCGGCCAGCAGGTGCCGGCCTACGAGGTCTTCGTCGGCGGCAACGCGACGGGGACGGAGGGGCCGATCCGCATCGGCCAGCGCGTCCGGGGCCGGGTGCCGGCGAAGCTCGCCCCCGAGTTCATCGAGCGCGTGCTCGACCTCTACACCCGCGAGCGGGAGAGCGCGGACGAGCGCTTCGTCGATTTCGTGGACCGCGTCGGCCCCGACGCCTTCTCGCCGCTTCTCGCCGACCTGCAACAGGTCGGGCCGCTGGGCAAGGACACGATCCAGCTCTACATGGACTGGAGCAAGACGATCCCGTTCAAAGTCGAGCGCGGCGAAGGGGAGTGCGCCGTCTAGCTCTGACGCGGGCTAGTAGATGACCTGGCGCTCGATGAGGCGCTCGATCTCCTCGGGAGGCAGCGCGAGCTCGTCGCGGTAGAAGCGCTCGTTGTCGGCCCCCAGAGGACGTCCGAGGCCGCGTATGGCGCCCGGCGTCTCGCTCAATCGCCAAGGGATGCCGTAGGTCACGTCGGCGGGGTCTAGCTCGTCCACCCGCACGTCGACCGAGGTGCGGCGGGCGACGTCGTGAGGGTCGTGGTAGAGCTCGCTGACCTTGTACGCCGGCGCGGCGGCGATACCGGCCCGCTGTAGCAGGTGTGTCGCCTCGATATTCGAGCGCTCCCGGGTCCACGCGGCGACGGCCTCGTCCAAGGCGGCGAGGTTGGCCTGGCGGTCGGCGAGGGTGGCGAAGCGGGGGTCGCGGGCGAGGCCGGGTTGGCCGATGGCGTCGCAGAAGGCGCGCCACTCTTCCTCGCCGTTCACCGCGATGGAGACCCAGGAGTCGTCGTCCTTGCTTGGATAGATTTCATGCGGGGCCATGTGGGGATGCCGGTTCCCCTTCGGCTTGGGGACCTCGCCGGTCATCTGGTACTCGATGATGGGCTCGCCGAGGAAGCCGGGCAGCAGCTCGCTGAACGGCAGGTCGATGAGCTGGCCTTTGCCGGTGCGGGAGCGGTGAAAGACGGCGGTCATGATGGCGTAGCCGAGCATGACGCCCATGCCGGGGTCGGGGTCCCAGACGTGGAGCATGGGGCGGCCTTCGTCCTCGGGGTAGCCGACGAGGGCGTCGCTGCCGACGGCGACGTTCATGGAGGGGCCGAAGGCGAGGAGATCGTCGTAGGGGCCCCACTGACCGGCGGCGGAGAAGGCGGCCATGATGAGGTCGGGCTTCTCCGTGCGCAGGCTCTCGTAGTCGACGCCGAGGGCGCGCTGCTTGTGCGGGGAGAGGTTGAGGACGAGCACGTCGCCCCAGTGGATCATGCGCTTGAGGAGGTCGACGCCTTCGGCGTGCAGCAAGTTGAGGGTGACGTAGTACCCGCGGCTCCGGTAGTACCAGTGCGATTCGAGAATCTGGCGCATTGGCGACTTGGGGCGGCCGAAGTTGCGCTGCACGTCGGTGCCGCTGTTCGACTCGACCCGCGCCACCGTCGCGCCCATGTCGCCGAGGCAGGCGCTGATCTGCGGCCCCGCCCAGACCTGGGTGAAGTCGACGATGCGGATGCCTTCGAGCGGGAGGCTCATACCGCACCCGCCGCGCGCAGCTTTTCGAGATCGGATGGGGAGCGGCCAAGAAGGCCGCCGAGCACCTGCTCGTTGTGCTCGCCGAGGCGGGGGGCGGGGCCGGGCTCGACGCGCTCCGACGCCGTTAGCTTGAACGGCGCGCCGGGGACGCGCATTGGGGGGCCGCCGTCGGCGGGGATCTGGGTCCAGTAGTCACGGACCTGAAGCTGCTCCCATTCCAACAGCTCGGCGACGGTGTGGGCGGGGTGCCAGGGGATGCGGCTGTCGCGGAACATCCGCCACAGCTCGGCCTTGGTGTACTTGGCGAGCCAGGGCTTGATCTGGTCGTCGATCTCTTCGGGGTATTCCTTGCCGGCGGTGTCGCGGTCGGCGAAGCGGGGCTCGCCCATCCACGCGGGATTGCCCATGAGGTCGCCGAACCGCGTCCACTGCTTTTCATGCGCCACGATCAGCCCGTAGTAGCCGTCCTTGCACGGGAGGAGGACGAAGGGGTAGATGGTGGGGTTGCGGTTGCCGCCGCGGCGGGGGTAGAAGCCGGTGTCGACGTAGTCGATGTAGTCCATCGGGTTGTTGTAGGTGTTGATGCAGTCGGCGGTAGAGATGTCGACGTGCTGGCCCCGCCCGGTGCGCTCACGGTTCATGACCGCGATCATCGTGGCCGAGGCGGCGTTCATGCCGCCCCAGTAGTCGGCGCGGTCGTAGGGCATGGCGAGAGGCTGCCGCTTGGGATCGCCGGTGCGGTAGGCGACGCCGCCCGCCGCCGAGGCGGTGAGCGCGTAGCCTTTGAAGTCGCGGTAGGGGCCGAAGTGGCCGAAGGTGGTGATGGAGGTGTGGACCAGAGTCGGGTTCGCCGCGACCGTCCGTTCGGGGGTCAGGCCCCAGGCTTCGAGGTCGCCGGGCATGTAGTTGTCGATCAGGATGTCGGCGCGGCGGGCGAGGTCGAGGACGAGGTCGGCGCCGCCGGGAGCGGCGGGGTCGATAGTGACGCTCTGCTTGCCGGCGTTGAGGTAGAGGAAGAGGCCGCTGCGGTCAGGATCGCCTTCGGCGCCCTTGGGGTAGGGCCCGTGACGCCGCGCGCGGTCGCCGGCGGGGGGCTCGATCTTGATGACCTCGGCGCCGTAGAGGGTGAGGAGCCGTCCCAAGTAGGGGGCGGAGATGTACTCGCCGAACTCGACGACGCGCAGCCCTTCCAGCGCGCGGGCCCCCTCGGCGGGGTGCGCCTCCTCGGATGGCGCTCTATCGGTCCGCGCTTGGGTCATGGGCCGCCTCCCCGGCGCAGGGGCCTGCGCTAGTCCCAGACCGAAACGTCGAGGCCGCTATCGGCGAAGGCCCGGCGGATCATGTCGCCGTTCGCCAGGTCGGGGCCGCGGTTGTAGTCGTAGTGGCGGGTGCTCGCCACGCCGTCGACCCACGGGATGCCGTTGGGCGCCGGCATGTGGACGCCGCGCTTGTCCGGGTACGCCGTCTCCCACACCGCGACGTGATCGGGGTCGATGAAGAAGTTGATGCTGTCGCAGGTGACGATCCAGTCCTTGCGGAAGTCGTAGGGGCTGACGCCGATGTGGAGCACGGCCGTCTTCGGATCGAAGTCCACCAACTGGCGGTCCTTGGCGCTAAAGCTGATCGGCTCCCAGCAGCAGGGGCAGTGGGAGTCGACCGTCACGACCTTGCCCGGAAACATGGCGTTGATGGCGCAGGACTCGCCGCCGCAGCCCGCATACCACTTCGACTCACCGTCGACGGTCACGCGGTGGCGGGTGGCGGCGTTGGAGAAGGGCGGCACCTTGACGATGTCCTCGCTGCCGGGGACGAACATCACCTGGACGGCGCGTTCGAGCTGCCAGAGCGCGTGCCACGTCTGGTTCTGGTCGAGATCGTTGTCACGCATGATCTGGGGGAGGTTGGGGCTGCGCCCGTGCTCGATGAAGAAGTCCTCCAGGTAAAGGCGGACCTTCTTCGCGTTCTCGGTCATTTCGAACCACTCGGAGGCGGTGTTGCGGTAGACGCCATAGGGAGCATAGATCGGATGCATCTCGTCCTCCTTTCGCCGGACGGCTGGGGCCAGGTCTAGGCGACCAGGGCGGCCTGGGGCACGGAGCGGCCGAAGGCGGGCATGACCTCGCGGGCGAAGCGCTTGAGCGACCGCATGATGTCTTCGTGCTGGAGCATGCCCGACTGGACGATACAGAGCACCTGGTCGATTTGGTTCGCCTCGTAGCGCTTGAGGACCTTGATGATGCTCTCGGCGCTCCCGACGCAGAGCCCCTGACTGGTCCGCGCCTTGGCCATCAGCCCCTTCATCTGCTCGTGCGTGGCCTTGGGCCGCTTCTGATGCACCTTCATCCTTCCCGACGACTGGACGACCTCGTTGCCGTCGTCATCGAAGGTGCGGTGGTCGGCGCCCTTGTACTTGGTCTGCTGAGAGGGGTTGTAGTAGCGGGCGAAGACGTCCTGGTACCAGATCACCGTCGGGCCGGCGGTCTCGTCGGCCTCGTCGTCCGACTCGCCGCAGTACATCATGCAGAAGGCCGCCGTCTTGTTGTTCACCACGCCGGTAACGGGGTTGGCGTTGACCACCTTGTCCTTGTAGCGCTGGATGCGCTCGCCGACGTAGTCGGGGGACTTGGCGGCGAAGGCGAGGACGCCGAGGCCGAGCTCGCCGGCGATCTCGTAGGTGTCGTCGGAGCCGCAGGCCATCCACATCGGCGGGCTCGGTTTCTGGATCGGCTTGGGGATCACGTTGCGGGGCGGGATATTGACGAACTTACCCTCATAGGAGAAAGAGTCGGTCTGGAACATCTGGGGGATGATGGTGGCGTTCTCGATCACCTGGGCGCGGCTAAGCTCCGGGGGCACCTCGAAACCGCCCAATTCCTGCCAGGACGAGCCGCGGCCGACGCCGAACTCGACGCGGCCGTTGCTCATGATGTCGAGGCCGGCGATGCGCTCGGCCACACGGATCGGGTGGTTGAAGTTGTTCGGGAGCAACACGACACCGTGGCCGATGCGAATGCGCTCGGTGCGCATGGCGCAGGCGGTGAGCCAGATTTCGGGCGCGGAGGAGCTGGAAAGCTCCTCAAGGAAGTGATGCTCGACGGCCCAGACGCCGTCGAAACCGAGCTGCTCGGCGAGGACGACCTGCTCCAGGCCCTCCCACCACTTGTTGTACTCGCTGCGGTCGTGCCACGGCTTGGGGTTCGCCAGCTCGTACAGCAATGAGAATTCCATCTTGACTCCTTGCGGGTTCGCTGCGCGCGGCGCTCCCGGGCACCGCGCGGAGGCATCAGGTTAACATGTGCCTTCCGCCGCGCCAATCATGGAAACGCGGCCCTATTCTCCCGGTTTTCTGCTGTCGGCGAAGCCCTCGGGCGGCTTGCCGGAGCGGGCGAGGGTAGCGCCGCCGTCGGCGACGATGGTCTGGCCGGTAACGTATTGCGAGAGGTCGGAGGCGAGGAAGAGCACCACGGAGGCGATCTCGGAGGGGTCGGCGGCGTGGGCCAGCGGGATCTGGGCCTCCATCTCGGCCGACATGCTCGCGGCCACGAGCGGGGTCTTCACCGAACCCGGCGCGACGGAGTTCACGCGGATGCCGTAGCGCCCGTACTCCCAGGCCAGGGTGCGGGTGAGGTGAATCACCGCCGCCTTGCCCGCGCCGTAGATGGAGTGGTGCGCCGCCGCGTTCATGCCGCTCACCGAGGAGTAGTTGACGATGACGCCGCCGGCGCCCTGATCGATCATGCGCTTGATCGCGGCGCGGCAGGGGATGAAGGCCGCCTTGAGGTTCAAGTCCATGACGTCGAAGTAGGACTCGTCGGACCAGTCGGCGGCGGGGGCCCAGGGGTTGCGGGCCATGCCCCCGGCCACGTTGACCACGCCGTTGATGGGGCCGTAGGCCGCGGCGGCCTTGTCGAAGAGAGCGTCGACCAGGTCGGGGTCGCGGGCGTCGACGCGGGCCGGCATCGCCGTTCCGCCGGCCTTCACCACGGCGTTGGCGACCATCGTGGCGCGCGACTCGTTATAGTCGGCGACGATGGTCTTGGCGCCGGCCTCGGCGATGGCGTGGGAGGTGGCTTCGCCCATGCCTCTGCCGCCGCCGATGATGACGAAGACGCGGTCCTTCAGCGAGATTTGCTCCAGGTACATGGTGTCCTCCGCTCAGGGGCCAGAGATCGGCCGAACGCCGCGCCCAAGCGGGGATTGTAGGGGGCGGCCCGCGTTCGTGTCCACCTCATTTGAGGAGAAGACGTTGACAATGAGGCGGCGGTGGGTGTACAATCACCGTTGCCCTACTATGCCCCTCGTGCGCCCTACGAGCAAGCCGCGTTCAGGGAATCTGCGCCGTCCGGTACTGCCTTCCGCTTACCTACTTGGCCTGATTTCGCCTTGGCGCGCCCGAGCCCTCCGAAGGAGCCTTGCCGCATGACGACCCTGGTCTCTTCGACCCGAGAAACCGACGCCAGTGGAAGGAAGTCCTACGCCCGCATACCAGAAGTCCTCGAAGTCCCCAACCTTATACAGATACAGAACAACTCCTTCAACTGGCTGTTGGAGGAGGGCATTAGAGAACTCCTCGACGAAATCACGCCCATCCAGGACTTCACCGGGGGGCGGTACGAGCTCCGGTTCGAGGACTACGAGTTCCGCGAGCCCAAGTACACCGAGGACGAGTGCCGCGAGCGCGACAAGACCTACGCCAAGCCGATCTACGCCAAGACCGTCCTTGAGAAGAAGCAGGGCGACGGGGCCGGCGAAGAGGTAGAGAGCTGGGTCTTCATGGGGGACCTCCCCATGATGACCGATGCCGGCACGTTCATCATCAACGGCGCCGAGCGGGTCGTGGTCAGCCAACTGGTGCGCTCGCCGGGCGTGTATTTCAAGGTCGACGAAGACCCGGGCAGCGGGCGCGGCCTCTGCTCGGCCAAACTCATCCCCAACCGCGGCGCTTGGCTGGAATTCGAGACCAGCGCCCGCGACGTGCTTTCGGTCAAGGTCGACCGGAAGCGCAAGATTCCCGTCACCACGCTGCTGCGCGCCCTCGGCTTGGGCGAAGACGAGCAGCTGTTGGACCTATTCAAGGATGTCGACAAGAACGCCGACCATCCTTTTATTCAGACCACAATCGATAAAGAGCCGGCCGTCCGCAACGAAGAGGAGGCGCTCCTCGACTTCTACCGGAAGCTCCGCCCCGGCGAGCCGCCGAGCCTGGAGAACGCGCGGACGCTGCTGAACACCCTGTTCTTCAACTTCCGGCGCTACGACCTCGGCCGGGTGGGGCGTTACAAGGTCAACAATCGCCTCGGCCTCGGCGGCGCCTCGCGCAACGGTAAGGCCAAGGGCGCAGACAGCGTCGACCCTTCGCAGGAAGAGCGGGTGCTCTCCGTCGAAGACCTTGTCGCCATCGTCAAGCGGATGGTCATGATCAACAACGGCGAGGACCGGGACGACGACATCGACCACCTCGGCAACCGCCGTGTCCGCGCCGTCGGCGAGCTCACGCAGAACCAGCTCCGCATCGGGCTGCTCCGCATGGAGCGGGTGGTCAAGGAGCGCATGACGCTGATCGACCCCGAGCAGGCGACGCCGAGCGCCCTGATCAACATCCGGCCTATCGTGGCGGCGATCAAGGAGTTCTTCGGCGGGTCGCAGCTCTCGCAGTTCATGGACCAGACGAACCCACTGGCCGAGTTGACCCACAAGCGCCGGCTGTCGGCGCTGGGCCCGGGCGGCCTCTCCCGCGAGCGGGCCGGTTTCGACGTCCGCGACGTCCACCACAGCCACTACGGGCGCATCTGCCCCATCGAGACGCCGGAAGGCCCCAACATCGGACTGCTCGGCTCGCTCGCCACGTACGCGCTGGTGAACAAGTACGGCTTCATCGAGACGCCGTACCGGCGGGTATTGAAGGAAGCGCCCAACCGTCCCGCGGAGCTCGTGGGCCGGGCCGTCCGCGATGACGTGACCGACGCGTCGGGCAAGGTGATCGTCGCCGCCGGCGAGGTGATCACCGAAGAGGCCGCGGCGGAGATCAAGAAGAAGCTCAAAGCCCGCAAGATCAAGGTGAGGCCCTACGCCTCGAAAGGTATCGAGTACCTCTCGGCCGACCACGAGGAGCAGTACACCATCGCCCAGGCCAACGCGGTGCTGGACGACCGGATGCAGTTCGTCGAAGAGAAGACGGAGGTGCGGCAGGGCCGCGACTTCGCGCTCGAGAGCCCCGAGAACATCGACTTCATGGACGTCTCGCCGAAGCAGATCGTGAGCGTCTCCACGTCGCTGATCCCGTTCCTGGAGCACGACGACGCGAACCGGGCTCTGATGGGCGCCAACATGCAGCGTCAGGCGGTGCCGCTGCTCAAGCCGCAGGCGCCGCTGGTGGGCACCGGCATGGAGTGGCGCGTGGCCCGCGACAGCGGCCAGGTGACGCTTTCCAAGGCCGACGGCGTCGTCTCGGCGGTCGGCGCCGAGCGCGACGAGCAGGACCGGCTTCTCTACGTCGTCAAGGTCCGGGACAAGAAGGGCGTCGAGCACGCCCACCGGCTCCAGAAGTTCATTCGCTCGAATCAGGGGACGTGCATCAACCAGCGCCCGATCGTCCGCAAGGGCGACGTGGTGCAGGCGGGCGAGCCGCTCGCCGATAGCTCCTCGACCGACCACGGCGAGCTGGCGCTCGGGCAGAACATCCTCTGCGCGTTCATGAGCTGGGAAGGCTACAACTTCGAGGACGCCATCATTCTGAGCGAGCGGCTGGTGAAGGACGACCGCTTCACCTCCGTGCATATCGAGAAGCATGAAGTCGAGGCCCGCGACACGAAGCTCGGGCCCGAAGAGATCACCCGCGACATCCCGAACGTCGGCGAGGAGAGCCTGCGCGACCTCGACGAGCGGGGCATCGTCCGCATCGGCGCGGAGGTGAACCCCGGCGACATTCTCGTGGGCAAGATCACTCCCAAGGGCGAGACCGAGCTGACGGCGGAGGAGAAACTCCTGCGCGCCATCTTCGGCGAGAAGGCCCGCGAGGTGAAAGACACGTCGCTGCGGGTGCCCCACGGCGAGCGCGGCAAGATCATCGACGTGCGCGTGTTCTCGCAGGAGAACCACGACGAGCTCTCGCCGGGCGTCAACCGCCTGGTGCGGGTCTGGATCGCCCAGACCCGAAAGATCGCGGAAGGGGACAAGATGGCGGGCCGCCACGGCAACAAGGGCGTCGTGGCCCGCATCATGCCGGAAGAGGACATGCCCTTCCTGCCCGACGGCACCCCCGTCGACGTGATCCTCAACCCTATCGGCGTGCCCTCGCGCATGAACCTTGGCCAAGTGCTGGAGACGCACCTCGGCTTCGCCGCCCAAGCGCTGAACTTCACGGTCAGCACGCCCGTCTTCGACGGCGCGGAGGACGACGCGATCGAGGACAGCCTGGCCCGGACTTGGATCATGGCGCGCAGCGGTGCGCTGGAGAGCGCCAACGGCCGGGCCCCGGAACAGATCGCGGCGGAATGGTTAGACGGCCGCGGCTACGACGGCGGCAAGGTGTTCAGCGAGGCGCACCCCGGCGAGGCCACCTTGGCCTGCCTGAAAATCTGGCTCGAAGACGAGGCCGGCCGCTCCCATGACGGCCTGACCCCCGAGGCAGTCTTCGAACTCGTCCGCGGTGTCCACCGAGAGGAGCGGCTCGCGCCGCCCATCTTCGGAAAGACCGCGCTCTTCGACGGGCGCAACGGCGAAGCCTTCGACCAGCCCGTCACCGTTGGGTACATCTACATGATGAAGCTGATCCACCTGGTGGAGGACAAGATCCACGCCAGGTCTACCGGGCCGTATTCGCTGATCACGCAGCAGCCGCTTGGCGGCAAGGCGCAGTTCGGCGGGCAGCGGTTCGGTGAAATGGAGGTCTGGGCGCTCGAGGCGTACAGCGCCGCCTACAACCTCCAGGAAATGCTCACCGTCAAGTCGGACGACGTGGTGGGTAGGGTCAAGACCTACGAGGCCATCGTCAAGGGCGAGGACATCTGCCAGCCGGGCGTCCCTGAGTCGTTCCACGTGCTCCTCAAGGAGCTCCAGAGCCTGGGGCTGTCCGTGGAGCTTCTCAACGAGGCGGCCGAGCAGCGCAACTCGGTCCTCGACGAGCTGACCGGCGACGGGTCCGAACTCGACGCCGACTTGGGCAGCCTCGAGTTGGGCCCGGACCTCGCCATCCCCGCGGCGGCGCTTGCCGGCGCCGGCGATGACGGTGACTCCGACGACGAGCCCGCTCCCGTGAGCGGCGACATCGTCGAGGCCGCGGTCAAGGCGAGCCAGGAAGACGACGACGATGATGACGACGAGGAGTCGTCCACCGACGAGGACGAGGCCGACGATGAGGACGATGAGGACGCGGCCGACGACGACGAAGCCGACAACGACGGGGCCGACAAGGACGAGGCCGACAACGACGAAGCCGACCAGGACGAGGCCGACAAGGATGACGAAGAGTCGTCCGAGGAGAAGGCCGACGGCGATGCCTCTGACGAAGATTCGTAGCGCGAAAGGAGCAGGCGGAGCATCGAACTGAAAGGGTGAGGGACCGAGGCTAGCAAAGAAGGGGACGTGATGCCCGAAGCGAATGACTTCAACGCAATCAGGATTTCACTGGCGTCGCCGGAGCAGATAAAGAACTGGTCGTACGGCGAGGTCACCAAGCCCGAAACGATAAACTACCGCACGCTGAAGCCGGAAAAGGACGGCCTCTTTTGCGAGCGGATTTTCGGCCCGACCAAAGACTTCGAGTGCTACTGCGGCAAGTACAAGCGCGTCCGCTATAAGGGCATCGTCTGCGACCGGTGCGGCGTTGAGGTCGCGCGGTCGAAGGTGCGCCGGGAGCGCATGGCCCACATTCAGCTGGCCGCCCCCGTCGCCCATATCTGGTTCGCCAAGGGGACGCCTTCCCGCATCGGGCTCCTGCTCGACCTTTCGCCGAGGAACCTCGAACGCGTCCTCTATTTCGCGCAATACATCGTGACCTCCGTCGACGAAGAGCGTCGGCAGGAGATCGTCGAAGAGATTGAAGCCGACGTGGCCTCCCGCCGGCAGTCCCTCGTGGAAGCCATCGAGGCTTCCGTGGCGGAGATCGAGAGCAACGCCGAGTCCGATCTGAAGGAGCTCGCCGAGCAGCGCGCCCGCATTGAGGGCGTGGTGGTCGAGGACCGCGAGGCCGCCGAGGCGGAGGCGCGGGAAGACCTCGAAAGGGTACGCGGTATCGTCGAGGAGCTTGCGGGCAAGAAGGCCGTGCGGAAGATCGAGCTCTTCGGCGAGGCCATCGCCAAGAAGGGCACCCCGATCGACGACGAGTTCGTCGCCGGCCTCGACGGCAGGCTGGAGGCCCGCCTCGAACAGATCAAGGAGGAGGCCGCCGAGCGGCAACTCAACGAGACCGAGGCGATCGACAACCAGATCGAGGCCCGGAAGGAAGAGACCGACCGCCAGGTCAACGACGTGCGGCGGCCGGGCGATGAGCACAACAAAAATCTCGACGAGGAACTCCAAGAGAAGCTCAGCGCCATCGAGAGCGTCAAGGAGCGCGAGCTCCTGACGGAGTCCCGCTTCCGCGAGATGCGGGACGAGTACGGCGAGTTCTTCACCGCCGGCATGGGCGCCGAGGCAATCCTCGATCTCATGCAGAAGCTCGACCTCGATGCCTTCCGCGACAAACTGCAGGGGGAGATTCGCTCCACCTCGGGCCAGCGCCGGAAGAAGGCGACGAAGACGATCCGCGTGGTCGAGGCGTTCCGCAAGAGCGGGAACAGCCCCGAGTGGATGATCCTGCGGGTACTGCCCGTCCTGCCCCCCGACCTCCGGCCCATGGTGCAGCTCGACGGCGGCCGCTTCGCCACCAGCGACCTCAACGACCTCTACCGCCGTACCATCAATCGCAACAATCGGCTCCGCCGGCTGCTGGAGCTCGGCGCGCCTGAGATCATCATTCGCAATGAGAAACGCATGCTGCAGGAAGCGGTCGACGCGCTGATCGACAACGGTCGACGGGGCCGCGCCATCGAAGGCAGCCACAACCACCGCCTGAAGTCGCTCTCCGACATGCTCCGAGGCAAGCAGGGCCGGTTCCGCCAGAACCTGCTCGGCAAGCGCGTGGACTATAGCGGCCGCTCGGTGATCGTCGTGGGGCCGGAGCTCGCATTGAACCAGTGCGGGCTTCCCAAGAAGATGGCCCTCGAGCTGTTCAAGCCCCTCGTGATGCACCGCCTGGTGGCCTTGGGCCTTGCCCACAACATCAAGAGCGCCAAGCGCATGGTCGAGCGCGTGCGTCCCGAGGTCTGGGACGTGCTCGAAGACGTCATCCGCAACCGGCCCGTCTTCCTCAACCGTGCCCCGACCCTGCACCGGCTCGGCATCCAGGCCTTCCAGCCGATCTTGATCGAAGGCAGCGCCATCCAGATCCACCCGCTCGTCTGCGCGGCGTTCAACGCCGACTTCGACGGCGACCAGATGGCCGTCCACGTCCCGCTCTCCCAGGCGGCCGTGCTCGAGGCCAAGCGCCTGATGCTGAGCACGCGCAACATGCTCTCGCCCAGCTCGGGCGAGCCGCTTGCCGCGCCGACCCTCGACATCGTCATGGGCTGCTACTACCTCACCCAGATACGCCCCGGCGCTAAGGGCGAGGGCCGCAAGATCAGCTCGCCGTGGGACGCGAAGCTCCTGCATGACCTCGGCGAGATCGACCTGCAGGCCGTGATCCAGGTGCGCGGCGTTCGCGGCAAGAGCGACTACACGGAGACGACCGTCGGGCGCATCATCATGAACGAGGTTGCCCCCGAGGACTCGGGCATCCGCTTCCGCAATGAGATCATGGACAAGCGGGAGTTGAAGGAGCTCGTCGCCGAGGCGTATCAGCGGCTCGGCAACGAGGGCACCGCCGCGGTGCTCGACAATATCAAGGCGCTCGGCTTCCGCTACGCCACCCAGTCCGGCGCCACCATCGCTATCAACGACATCCAGGTACCCGGCGTCAAGTCGGAGATTCTCGAAGGCGCCGACAACGAGGTCCAGGACCTGGACAAGCAATACCAGCGCGGCCTGATCACGGACGACGAGCGCTACCGCCAGACGGTGGACACGTGGACGAAGGCTTCGGAGTCGATGGAGGAGGCGATTCAGGCCCACCTTCCCGACTACGGCTCGCTCGACCTGATGTCGAGCTCGGGCGCGAAGGGTAACATCGCGCAGATCAAGCAGATGGCGGGCATGCGCGGCCTGATGACCGACCCCCGCGGCCGGATCATCGAGCTGCCGATTCGTTCGAGCTTCCGCGAGGGACTGACCGTCCTCGAGTACTTCATCTCGACGCACGGGGCGCGGAAGGGCCTCGCCGACACTGCCCTCAGGACCGCCGACTCCGGCTACCTGACGCGGCGGCTCATCGACGTGTCGCAGGACGTGATCATCAAGAGCGAGGACTGC
Organism: Dehalococcoidia bacterium; assembly: GCA_964291475.2. GTDB lineage: Bacteria > Chloroflexota > Dehalococcoidia > SHYB01 > SHYB01 > DAOUKH01. The sequence continues at coordinate 172,800 of OZ220078.1, forward strand.
GAGACGGACGAAGGCATCTGGATCATGGACCGCCCCGATAAGCCGCTCATGGGCAAATTCGAGGAACGCATCGTCGGGCGCTATGCGGCCACTCCCGTCGCCGATCCCATCACGGGCGAGGTGTTGGTCGACCGCAACGAGGAGATCGACGAAGGTCTCGCCGAGCTCTTCACGAGCCAGCTTCAGGACTTCCGCGTCGAAGCCATGAAGCAGCTCGGCGTTCCCGAGGATGACCTCAGCGCCGCCGACACCTGGATTGAGGCGGTGCGGTACCTCACCGAGCGCAAGGAGATGACGACGGCAGAGGCCGAGGCCGCGATCGGCATCGAGCATCACCGCGTGCACGTGCGCTCGCCGCTGACCTGCGAGGAGCGCCGCGGCGTCTGCCAGCTCTGCTATGGCCGGAGCCTGGCGAAGGGCGAGGTCGCGCAAGAGGGCGAGGCGATGGGCATCATCGCCGCCCAAAGCATCGGCGAGCCGGGTACGCAGCTCACCATGCGGACGTTCCATACCGGCGGCATCGCCGGCATCGACATCACAAGCGGCCTGCCGCGCGTCGAGGAGCTCTTCGAGGCCCGCGCTCCGAAGGGCCAGGCCATCATCGCGGAAATCGACGGCCGCCTCGAAGTCGCGCAGACCGAAGAAGGACGCCGCATCACGGTGGTGCATACCGAGGTCTACAGCGACGACCATGAGGTCCCGAAGAAGTACCAGGTCCTGATTGAGAACGACTCCATCGTGGAGGTCGGATCCAAGCTGGCCCGGCCGAAGGGGGCGAAGGACGAAGACGAGGAGGATGCCGAGGGCACGGTAACGGCCCGGATCGCGGGCCGCGCCGAGGTGGCCGACGGCGTCATCACCATTTCCTACGAAGAGCGCGAGGAGCGCTCCTACGCCATACCCGCCGCGGCGCGCATCATCGTGCAGGACGGCGACGAGGTCCGGGCCGGCGATCCGTTGACCTCGGGGCCGCTGAACCCGCAGGACATCCTGCGCGTCCTCGGGCGCGAAGAGGTCGAAAAGTACCTCGTCGAAGAGGTCCAGAAGGTCTACCGCGCGCAGGGCGTGACCATCAACGACAAACACATCGAGATCGTGGTGCGGCAGATGCTGCGCAAGGTGCGGGTCGAGACGCCGGGCGACAGCGAGCTGCTCCCTGAGCAGATTCTTGATCGGTTCGCCTATCAGGAAGTCAACGACAAGGTGATGGCCGAGGGCGGCGAGCCCGCCACCGCGGTAGCCGTGCTCTTGGGCGTCACCAAGGCATCGCTGAATACGGAGAGCTTCCTGGCGGCGGCGTCGTTCCAGGAGACCACCAGAGTGCTCACCGAGGCCGCGGTCAGCGGCACGGTGGACCGGCTGCAGGGGCCGAAGGAGAACGTCATCATCGGGCGTCTCATCCCCGCGCAGTCCAAGGAGGTCATGGCGGAGCTCGCGGCGCCGAAGGAGCCCCCGCTCACCCTGCTCGAACCGCTTGGCGACGGCGAGGGTTTCGAGATCGCGCTGGGCGACCGCTCCGAGGAGGAGTTGGCGGCGATGCTCGAAGCGGCTCCCGGCGAGGGTGTCCCCGAAGCGGCCCCCGCCGGCGGCGTTCCAGAGGAGCAGCGCATCTTCGAGCCGGAGCCCGATCCGGTGCCGACCCGCATCTTCGAGCCGGAACCGGACCCCGAGCCACGCCACTACGAGCCGGACGACGACGAGCCGATACGGCCCGACTAGCCATGAGCGAACTCCGCGACCAGTTGGACGATTCGAGAGGGCGTATCGCCGATCTCGTGGTGCGTCTTTGACCTCGCCGGCAAAGAGCGCGAGCTAGCCGCACTGGAGCGCCGCTCCGCGGCGTCCGACTTCTGGAACAACCAGGAGGAGGCCCGCGACGGCATGCGCCGTATCGCCGAGTTGCGCGACACCGTCACGGAGTGGCGGGGCCTTGAGCGCGATGCCGGCCAACTCGCCGAGCTGCTCGACCTCGCCGACAGCGAGGACGACCGTGCCGTTCAGGGCGAGGTCGCCCGCGACGCCGCCGCCCTCGCCGCCCGTCTCGACCGCCTCGAGTTCGACCTCGCCCTGAGCGGTCCCCACGACGCCCGCAACGCGCTGCTCTCGATCCACGCCGGCGCGGGGGGCACCGAGTCGCAGGACTGGGCGGAGATGCTCCTCCGCATGTATCTGCGCTGGGCGGAGCGCCGCGGCTTCGCGGCCGCCGTGCTCGACATCTCCCACGGGGAGGAGGCCGGCATCAAGAGCGCCCACATCGACCTGAAGGGCAAGTACGCCTACGGCTACGCCAAGTCGGAGAAGGGCTCCCACCGTCTCATCCGGCTCTCCCCCTTCGACGCCGACCACGCGCGGCATACCTCCTTCGCGCTGGTTGAGGTCATGCCGGAAGCGGACCCGGTCGAGGTGACGATCGATCCCGACGACCTGCGCCTGGACTACTTCCGCGCCAGCGGCAAGGGCGGCCAGAACGTGCAGAAGAACTCGACGGCGGTGCGCGTCGTCCACGAGCCGACGGGAATCACCGTGTCCGTCCAGAACGAACGGTCCCAGCGCCAGAACCGGGAAGCGGCGATGACGATCCTCGCCTCCCGCCTCATGCGGCTCGAGATGGAGAAGCAGGCGAAGGAGAAGGCGCGGCTCAAGGGCGAGTATGTGCCGGCGGAGTGGGGGAACAAGATCCGCAGCTACATCCTCCACCCCTACAAGATGGTGAAGGACCACCGAACCGAGTACGACTCCTCCAACCCCGACGCCGTTCTCGACGGCGACCTCGACCCGTTTCTCGGCGCTTACATCCGCCTCATGGCCGGCGAGAACGGCGGCTAAGCGAAGGCGCTGATCACCTCGTTAGAGAAGCGCTCGGCGATGCGGCGGTCCCAGGGGCGGGGCGTCATGATCACGATGTGGGTGACGCCCACCTCGGCGTAGCGCGCGACCTCCTCGCGCATTTCGGCCGGGCTTCCAATCAGGGCGCCGGCCCGCACGCGAGCCTCCAGCGACTCCCCCTCGACGCTGTTGCGCGCCTGAGCGGCCGCACCCCGGTCTTGCAGGCCCCGCCCCCGCTTCTCGATGACCTCCCGCGCCCGGCTGGGGTCGTCGGTGAGCACCATGTCGCAGTAGCGCATGTACTCGATCTCGTTGGGGTCACGGCCTTGGTCGGCGCAGAGCTCCTCGATCCGTGCGATCTTCTCCGCCGCGAAGGCCGGAGTGCTCAGACTCGCCCAATACTGTGCGTGCTTCGCGGTGAGCGCGAGGCCGGTCTCGCCCACGGCGGCGATGAGCACCGGGGGACGCGGCTTTTGCACCGGTTTGGGCTCCATCGGCGCGTCTAGGAGCCGGTAGTGCTTGCCCTCGTAGGAGAACGAGCGCTCCGTCCACAGGCCGTGGACCACGTCGAGGGCCTCGCCGAGCATCTCCTGCCGCACCTTCAACCCTGGGAAGGGGATGCCGTAGGCATCATGGTCTCCCTTCGACCAGGCCGCCCCGATCCCCAGGATCAGCCGGCCGTTGCTCATCACGTCGATCGTGGAGCAGATCTTCGCCAGCATGGCGGGGTGCCGGTAGGTGACGCCGGTGACCATGCAGCCGAGCTTCAGGGTCTTGGTGACCGGCGCGAGGCCCGCCATTACGGTCCAGGCCTCCAAGAGTTGCGTGTACATGGCGCGCATCGGGCCGCCCCCGCCGACGCCGTACATGTGGTCCGAACTGTAGAAGCCGTCGAAGCCGAGCTCCTCCAAGGTCTGGGCGATCTCGACGACCTGCTCGAAGGTGCCCAGGGACATCGTCCCTCCGACGCTGAAGCGGATGGGCTTGCGCGGCGGCATGGCGGCTCGTTCCTCCTGAGGTGTGGTGCGGCTTCCCGCGCGGGCTAGAAGACGGCGATGGGGTTGACCGGCGACCCGGTGCCGCCGGTGATGCGAAGGGGTCCCATGCTGAACAGGAACTCGTAGCGTCCCAGCCGGTCGCAGGTCGCGGCTAGGGCCTCAAGGTCGCAGTTGTCGATCAGCCAGAGGCCCATGGCCACGATGCCGATCTGGTGGACCGGCGCCCGCATCATTGGGTAACCGCTGGGGAAGAGGTCCTGGGCGCTGTCGGAGCCGACGGCGGCGACGCCGCGCTCGTGGAACCAAGGGGCGCAGACCGCGTGGAACCCCGGGCGCTGCTCGTAGACCTTCCGCGTGGGGCCCTCCTCGTTCCGGCGGCGCGCCGCCCCGAAGCGGGCCAGCAGGACGTCCCCCTCGCGGACGGTGACGCCCAGATTGCGCTCCGCCGCGTCGAGGTCCTCCCGGTAGATGCCGTCGGTCCGCTCCAGCCAATCGACGCCCCGAAGTTTGGGGAAGTCGAGGAGTACGCCGCGGGTGACGACCCCGTCTTTCAGCGCCTCGATGGCCAACGCCTGCGACGCTTGGGCCGTCGAGATGAGGTTGGCGGGGCGACCGTTGTAGAGGAGGCCGTCGCGGAGCACGTGCGACAGGCTGTCCACGTGGGTGACGGTGAAGCCGTGATAGGCGATGCCGAAGAAGTCGCCCGTCGATTGAAGCTCGTCGGGCTGCGTCTTCTTGCCCTCGAACCGCTCGCCGGCGCCGGTCATGAAGTGCAGCGGCGGCATGTCGAAATCGGCCTCCGCCGTCCGGGGGATCAGGCGGGCGCAAGAGACGGTGATGCCTTCCTTGACCAGGCCCGCGGCGGCGCGGCGCGCCTCCGGGGTGATGAGGTTGACCGTGCCGAGCTCGTCGTCGTCGCCCCAGCGCCCCCAGTTGCTGCACGAGTCCATGTAGCCAAGGACTTCCTCTTCAGAAGGAACATAGGGCGCCATGCCGACCTCCCCGGCCGCCAGCCGTCGCGGCGGGCGCCAGCATAGCAGAATCGGCGCGGGCCACGTTCGAGGTTGCCTCCGAGGGCGCGCGGGGATACCGTGCGGGCATCCAGCCCGCGCCCCGGCGGCGCTGGACCCCACGATGGATTCCCTGGTAGATCTGTTCACCCCTAACGAGATCGACCTGACGTGGTGGAAGGCCGCCGCGCTGCTGGCGGCCGGCGTACTCGGCGGGTTCATGAACGTCGTCGCCGCCGGCGCGTCGTTGATCACCGTGCCCCTGCTGATATTGATGGGCATGCCCGCCGACGTTGCCAACGGCACCAATAGGGTGGGCATTCTGCAGCAGTCGCTGGTCGGCGTCAGGGGCTTCCACAGGTATGACAAGCTCGAGAAGAGCGCCATTCCCGCGATCCTTGCGCCGACGGTGGTGGGCGCCGTGATCGGCGCGCTCGCGGCGACCTGGGTGCCCCCGGGCGTCCTGAAGCCCACGCTGCTGGGCACAATCATCGCCGTCGCCTTGGCGCTCGTGGTCTTTCCCGACGTTATGGCGCCGCCGGAGGGCACGGCGCCGCGCAAGTTGACCGAGAGCCCTGCCGGGCTGCTGCTCCTCTTCGCCGCGGGCCTCTACGGCGGGTTCGTCCAGGCCGGTGTCGGCTTCTTGCTAATCGCCGCCCTGGCGGTGGGGCTCCGCTACGACCTCGTGCGCACCAACGCGCTGAAGCTCGTGTGCACGGCGCTCTTCAGCGTCGCGTCCCTGGTGGTGTTCGCCGTCACCGGCCACGTGGAGTGGGCCCCCGGCCTCATCCTCGCCGCCGGCATGACGGCGGGGGCCCTGCTCTGCATCAAGTTTGCCCTGAACGTGAGCCAGCGGGTCATCAAGTGGACGATTTTCGTTCTGGCCTGGGTCACCTGCGGCGCCACGCTGCTCTTCACCTGATGCGGCCTTGCCTTGACCCGTGCCGCGACGAGGAGACGGGTCCCGGCAAACGAGCGCGAGGCGCGCCGTGGCGTCTGAACGGCCTGTCTGGCCGCGGTTGATGCAATGATGCAGCAACAGTATGCTTATGCATCATGAGGACGACAATCTCGCTTGATGACCGGCTGGCGAAGCAGGTGCCGGGCAGCCGCGGACCGAGGCATCAGCGTGAGCGCCTTTATTGCCGACACGCTGAACGACGTTGGCGCTGAGCGTAAATGTCCTGATCTATGCGCACGTCGAGGACTCGGTCCCCGATCACTTCGAGTACGCGAATTGGATCACCCGGTTGGCGACGGGGCCGGACGACCTCGCGACAAACCCCCGAGTCTTCGTCCACCCTCGGCAGCATTGCCGGGGCAGATTCCCGACATCGGGTCGGAGATACCGGGGCGCGAGGGCGGCGGGGTCCGCCTCGATGCAGGTGCTCGAGGCCTGCGGGGCGACCACCTGGAGATATTCGAAAGGCTCTGCCGCGAGTCCGGCGCCGCCGGCAAGCTGGTCGCCGACGCCCAGCATGCAGCGATCGCCATCGAGCATGGCTGCACCATGGTCTCCACGGACGCCGATTTCAGCCGATTTCCAGGGCTGCGGTGGCAGCACCCTCTCCGTCCTGACGGAATGTAGCCGTGATCGCGTGGCAGCACCCGGAACCGGTGCAGCCTGTGATCCCCAACGTCTTGCGCGCTTGACCGGCGGGGCCCGCTCTTCGACAATTCCGGCATGGGCGACCTCTTACGCACCGAGGGCCTCGTCGAGCGCCCGTTGGCGCTGAGCTTCGACGACCTTGCGGCATTCAGATTCCCGACATCGGGTCGGAGATACCGGGGCGTGAGGGCGGCGGGGTGCGCCTCGACGCCGTGCTCGACGCTTCCGGGGCGCGCGGCGACGCCCGCTTCATCACCCTCGCCACCGGCGACGGGTCGTTCAGCGCCAGCCCTGGCTCCGATCCGCGCCCAGGGGGTTCTCGTCTATCGCGACGGCGGTGGCCCGCTGCCCGGAGGCCAAGTCCGCTTCTTCACATCGAGTCGTGCTCGCTCGGGGCCGGCGAGGTTGACCGCTGCGCCAACGTCAAGCACCTCGGGCGCATCGAGCTCAGCGCCGCGCTCGGGGAGGATACCCGGCCCACAACCGAGGCCGAGCACGAGTCGCTCCACGAGCACGAGTCTGAACACTAGGCCGGCCCTCGCCAGCTCCCCGCCATGTCCTACGAGACGATTCGCTACGAGAAACGGGACCACGTCGGCGTCGTGACGCTCGACCGTCCCGATGCGCTCAACGCCTTCAACCGCCGCATGGAAGCGGAGCTGTCCGCCCTCTGGGCCGAGATGCGGGACGACGACGACGTGTGGGTCGCCGTCCTGACCGCGACCGGCGACCGGGCCTTCTGCGTCGGCGTCGACACCAAGGAGAGCACCGCCGAGGTGCAGGGCATGAGCCAGTTCGAGCGGTGGAAGAAGGTGCCCGGCTCGACGGTGACGGCGCGCCAGAACGGCTGCTTCAAACCGGTGATCACGGCGGTCAACGGCATGTGCGGCGGCGGCGGGCTCTACTTCGTCGCCGACAGCGACCTCGTCATCGCGGCGGAGAACGCGACCTTCTTCGATCCCCACGTCACCTACGGCCGGGTCGCCGCCGTCGAGCCCATCGCCCTCACGCGCCGCATGCCCTTCGGCGAGGTGATGCGCATGGCGCTCATGGGCAGCGCTTGGCGCATGACCGCGGAGCGCGCCTACCAGGTGGGCTTGGCCCAGGAGGTCGTGCCGCGCGCCGACCTGCTCGACGCGGCGATGGAGATGGCCCGCGCCCTCGCCGAGCTTCCGCCGCTCGCCCTTGCGGGCACCGTCGAGGCGCTGTGGGCCGGGTTGGAGATGGACCGCAAGGCCGCCATGGACCACGGCCTGCTCCTCGCCCAGCGCAACACCTTCACCGAAGACCACATGGAGGGCCGCCGCGCCTTCCTCGAAAAGCGCAAGCCCAACTACAAGAACCGCTAGCCCGCGTCTGGCCGCCATTCTTCACATCCCCGCCCATTCCTGTTGCGCCCGCGAAAGCGCCTAGACTGGACCCCCATGCCCGACAAGCGCGTCATCCTCGGCGTCTTCGCCCACCCCGACGACGAGACCTCCGGCTGCGGCGGCACGTTCACCCACTACGCCCGCGAGGGGGTCGAGGTCTTCAACGTCACGGCGACCCGGGGCGAGCTGGGCACGCTGGGGACGGGCGGACTCAGCATCGAGCGGGAGGAGCTTCCCCACGTCCGTGAGCGGGAGCTGCGCGGCGCGCTGGAGCGCTACGGCGCCAACCCGCCGATCCTCCTCGGCTACCGCGACCAGGAGGTGAAGGACGCCGACTCCGAGGAGCTGGCGGGGAAGGTCTACGCGGTGATGGCCGAGGTGAGCGCCCGACGTGGTGATCACCTTCGGGCCGCTCGGCATCTCGCGCCACGACGACCACATCGCGCTGCACCGGGCCGCCGTCGCCGCCTTCGAGCGCTACCGCGAGACGGCGGGGAAGCCGGCGCGCCTCTTCTACGTCGCCATCCCCGGCGAGTTCCTCGACGAAGGGGAGCTCGACCTCGACGGCCCCGAGGTCGACCCCACCCACTGCGTCGACATTTCGGAGACGAGGGAGGTCAAGCTCGCCGCCCTGCGCGGCTACGCTTCCCAGGAAGACGCCCAGCAACTCGCCGCCATGTTCGAGGAGCGCGCGATCGCCGTCGAGTGGTTCCACCAGGCCATCCCGTCGCCTGACAGGAGCGACGGTGTGGTGGAGGGGTTCTGGTAGCTACGGCTGCCATTTGGGGCGGACGCGCCCGTGGCCTTTTCGTTGAGAGGGACTTGCCGAGGGAAGCGCCGTCTGCGTTTTGGCCAAGGCGCCGAACGGGCTGGTCTCGCATGGGGACATGGTAGGGGTTGGGAGCGGGCATGGGGAAGAGGCGGGTGTCGCGGGGTGGGGGCAGCGTTAGTCGAGGGCGGCGGTGGAGGGGATGGGCGATTCGTGAATCGCCCCTACAGGGAGGGTTTGCACGGCAGTGGCGACCTTTGGTGGTGATGAGGGGGCCCCTCATCTCAATCTTCTCCCGGGGGGAGAAGAGGGAAGACCGCCCGGCCCCGTCCCTCTCTCAGTCTCTCCCAGGGGGAGAGAGGGTTAAGGAGGCCTCCCCCAGAGGGGGAGGGCGGAGGGAGGGCGCGTCGCGACGCGCCCCTACAGGGGAGCAGAGGCTGGAGGGGACAGGCGCCCACAAGGGGCGCCCCTACGGGGGAGGACCGCCCCGCCCCGGCGGAGCGCCTGTGCCGTGGGTAGCCCGCCCTCGGCTAGGCGGGGTTGAGGGCGTTGGCGAGGATGGCGTCGTCGTTGTGGTGGTAGCGGGCGCGGTAGGCGGCTTCGGCGACGCGGGGGAGGACGGCGTCGACTTGGCGCTGGTCGAGGGTGGCGGCGATGTCGGCGGCGCCGGCGTGTTCGAGCATTTGGGGGAGGCGGGTGCGCAGGCGTTCGAGCGTCCACTGGAGGGGGTCGCCGTCGGCGATGGGGTCGAGGTGGAGCATGACGTTGGTGCGGTCGTTCCACGAGACGTAGTGGTAGTGGGGGTCCTCGTCGAAGCAGTCGAAGCGGAGGTGCTCCAGGGCCTCGCCGTCGCGGACGCCGTAGACGTGGAGGGAGACGCCGCGGTCGTCGAGGGCGCCGTCGCCTTTGTCGCCGCCCTTGGCGGTGGCGATGTTGCTGGCGGCGGTGATCGCCTCCGTCAGGAGCCGGTATTCGACGCCGAAGCGGAGGGGGCCGGCGTCGATGAACTCGGTCTGCGCCTCCAGGGGTGGGATGGGCATCTGGTCGTAGTAGGTGATGTGGGACGGCATGGCGGCTCCTCGTGTTCGGTGGGCGGCCGGTGGTGTTCCGATAGTATGCCACCGCCGCGCCCCATGCACGAGAAGGCCGCGTGCCAGATCGTCCTGCGCGACACCTCCCGTTGGGGTTGGCGCACCCTTCCCGGCCCCCCGCCCTCACCCCAACCCTCTCCCAGCGGGAGAGGGTGAAGAGCCTCCCCACTCCCACCTGTTCCCAATCGGGCGCGCGTTAGGCAAAGGTCTCCCGGGGGAGAGGGGGCGGCCCGCCCCGTACGCACCGAGCCCGCGTGCCCGCCCTCAGTCCCTCCTAGAGGGAGGGAGGTTTAGGGCCGGCGGGCTAGCGGGGAAGGCCGAGGCCGCGGGTGGCGATGATGTTGCGCTGGATTTCGGTGGTGCCGCCGGCGATGGTGTTGCTGACCGAGCGGAGGAGGCCCTTGCCGACGCGGCCCCGGACGGGGGCGCGGCGCTGGGGGACGTCGAAGAGGCCGTAGAGTCCGAGGATGGCGGCGCATTGGCGGGAGATGCGCTGGCTGGCCTCGCAGCCGTACATCTTGGACATGGAGGCCTCGTAGTTGGGGACGAGGCCCTCGCTCTGCTGCCAGGCGACGCGGTAGGCGAGGAGGCGGCCGACGTTGTACTCGATGGCCATCTCGGCGAGCTTGTGCCGGGTGATCGCGTCCACGCCGTTGCCTCCGGGCAGCCCCTGCTCGCGGACGAAGTCTTCGAGCTGGCGGTAGGTCTTGTAGTTGTTGGCGATGCGCTCGATGCCGGAGCGCTCGAAGTCGAGGTTCGCCGCCACCACGTACCAGCCCTGGTTCTCCTCGCCGACCATGCCGCTCTTGGGGACGCGGACGTTGTCGAAGAAGATCTGGTTGAAGCCGTGGTCGTTGTCCATGCTGATCAGGGGGTGGATCGAGACGCCGGGCGTGTTTAGCGGGAGGACGAAGACGCTGATGCCCTTGTGCTTGGGGGCGTCGGGGTCGGTGCGGGTGGCCAGCCAGATGTAGTCGGCCATGTGGGCGCCGCTGGTCCAGATCTTGGAGCCGTTGATGACGTAGTCGTCGCCGTCGCGGACGGCGCGGGTCTGGAGGCCTGCGAGGTCGGAGCCTGCGCCGGGCTCGCTGTAGCCGATGCAGAAGGAGATGTCGGCGTTGACGATGCCGGGACGTACTGGCGCTTCTGCTCCTCGGTGCCGTTGAGCATGAAGCTGGGCCCCATCTGGCGCTCGGCGATGAAGTGGTAGCCGACGGGCGCCTTCGAGGTGAGCATTTCCTCGTTGTAGATGAGGCGCATCATGTGGCTGATGGCCTGGCCGCCCCACTCCTTGGGCCAACTGAGGCCGATCCACCCCTTCGCGGCGAGTTTCTTGGAGAAGGCCTTGTTGTGGTAGGTGCCCTCCGCGCCGTCGTCGATGGCCTGCCACTCCTCCGGCGTCAGCGCCTCGGCGAGGAAGTCCCGCACCTCTTGGCGGAATTGCAGCTGTTCGGGGGTAAAGGCGAAGTCCATAAGGTGTGCCCTCTCTCAGTCTCCCCCAGAGGGGAGAGGTTTTAACCGCGGCGGCGGATTGGGTAGGCCGCCCCGGGCGGGGTTGGCGGTGGATGGGGACGGGCGCGTCGCGACGCGCCCCTACAGGGGAGGGCCCCGGAGACCACCCCCAGGGCAACCACAAGGGTTGCCCCTACAGGGATGACCGCGTGCCGGCGTTGCGGGTTGTGCATAAGGTGCGCCCGCTCTCAATCTCCCCCGGAGGGGGAGGGGTTTGGCGGCTGCTTGACGAAGACGACGGCCTGTTCGATCAGGCGCTCGATCTCGCCGGGGGCGTAGCCGAGGTGTTCCAGGGTCTCCTGGGTCGCGTCGCCCAGGACCGGCGGCGCGGACGGCGTCGCGACCTGCGACTCGGAGTAGTGGACGGGATGGCCCGGCATGCGGATCTCGCCGACCCGCTCGTGCTCCACGCTCCAGATTGCGCCGTTGTTGACGACCTGGGGGTCGTCGAAGACCTGCTCGGGCACGTTGAGCGGCCCGCAGGGGACGCCGGCCTCGTCGAGCAGCGCGAACCACTCCTGCGTCGTCTTGGAGCGGAAGATGGGCTCCACCCTGGCGACCAGGGCGAGGTTCTCCTCCGGGGTCGTGCCGCCGTAGCTCGTGCCGTCGACCATGGGGTCGTCGATGCCGAGGAGGTCGCGCAGGCTGCGGCGCATGACGTTGTTGAGGCAGGCGACGGCGAGGAAGCCGTCCTTGGTGGCGTAGGGCCGCCAGTAGATGTTGCGGGTGTTGGCCCCGAGGTGGCTCCGGCGCAGCTCGAAGAGCTCGCGGATGTTGGAGCCCGCCCGCGCCGCGTCGGAGACTTTCTCGATGAACTCCCGGCGCGGCTCCGCGTCGAAGCGCTCCACGTTGTTCATGGGGCGGTACTGGCAGGCGAGGATGGCGTTGAGGAGGTTGGTCTCGACCTTCTGGCCGCGGCCGGTGCGCTCGCGGGCCAGGAGGGCGCCGACGATGCCGAGCGCGAGGAAGACGCCCGCCGAGTAGTCGCTGATCGAGGTGGTGGTCATGCCGAGGCCGCCGGGGGCGAAGGTGCCCTCGTGGGCGATCACGCCGCCGATGGCCTGGGCGACCATGTCGAAGGCGCCCCGGTGGGCGTAGGGACCGGTGTGGCCGTAGGCGGTGATCTCGCCGTAGACCAGGCGGGGGTTGAGGGGCGCCAGCGTCTCGTAGTCGATGCCGAGCCGCTTGGTGGCCTGGGGGCGCTGGTTGACGACGACGGCGTCGACGCGCTCGACGATCCGGCGGACGATGTCGGCGGCGCCTTCTTTCTTCAGGTCGAGGACGAAGCTGCGCTTGGTGCGGTTGACCTGAAGGAAGCCGCGCCCTTCGCCGTCGAGCGGCACGGAGAAGCGCATGCGGTCGCCGCCGGGCGGCTCGATCTTGAGGACGTCGGCGCCCAGGTCGGCGAGGACCATGGTGCAGTAGGGCCCGGCGATGTACTCGGTGAAGTCGGCGATGCGAACACCGGACAGGATGCCGGACACTGCGCCCTCCCGCGGGCCGCAAGGACGGCCGCGCCGCGGGTAAGTGTACGCCACACGGGAAGCGGGCGGCGGCGCGCCTAGCCGGGGCCGGGCGCGGGGTGGTGGCGGAAGGTCCAGCCCAGGGAGCGCAGTGGGGCGCTGACCCGGTGCAGGTGGACGAACAGGTCGGAGTAGCCCTGAAGAAACGAGACGCTGCGGTAGGGGATGCCGCGCGCCCTGCAGACCGCCCGTACGTGGGGCTGGGCGTCGCGGAGCCGGTTGCGGGGCATGGTGGGAAAGAGGTGGTGCTCGATCTGGTAGTTGAGACCGCCGAGCAGCCAATCGGTGACCGGGCCGCCGCGCACGTTCCGCGCGGTGATCGTTTGCCGTTGCAGGAACGACATCGCCGCCTCGGTCTCCACCTCCGCCATGCCCTTGTGGTTCGGCGCGAAGATCATGCCGTTGTAGAAGCCCACCACGCTCTGGTGGAGGATTGCGAAGAGGAGGGCCGTGGTCCAATCGCCCAGCGCGTACAGGACGAGGCCGTACCAGGCGGCATTCAGGATGAGCGCCGCGGTCTGCGCCCCGCGGCGCCGCACCCGGGCGCCGCAGAGATGCCGCACGCTGGCCAGGCGCATAGTGTAGGGCTGCAACAGGAGCCAGAGCGGGAACAGCAGCGCTTGGACGGCGACGAGCGGGCGAAAGACCCACCGCCGCGTCGCAACCTGAGCGTGGGTCAGGGCGAGGACCGAGTAGTCGCCGTCGGGGTCCTTCACCGGATCGTTGGGGAAGGCGTGGTGGCGGTTGTGCTTGTCGATCCAGTAGGTGTAGCTCAGCCCGAGGAACAGGTTGCCGAAGATGAGCCCGGCCGCGTCCATCAGCCTCGGCGACCGGAGGGTCTGCCGGTGCCCGATGTCGTGGCCGAGCATCTCGGCCTGCACGTTTGCTACGCCGAGGACGGCCGCCGCCGCCAGGACGACGGTCAGGGACTCGGACCACAACGCGACGAACAGCGCACCGCCGAAAAGCGCGACTACGGAGAGCGCCTTGCCGGCGTAGAAGCGCGACTGGGCGTCGAAGAACCCCCTGAGGACCAAATCTCGCCGTAGGGCGTCGTAGCCGCCGACGGCGGATTGGGTCAAGGGCTACGCTCCGCGCGCGGCAGGCGCAAGCCACCGTGCGCGGGGAAGCGGGTAGGGAGAGAGTCCTTGGCGGAGTTCGGAGGTACCAGCGGCCGGCGGCTTACCAGCGGCCACCGCCACCGCCGCCCCTGCGCCCGCCGCCACCGCTCGATTCGCGGGGACGGGCCTCGTTCACCGTCAGGGTGCGGCCCTGGAACTCGGTGCCGTTGAGGGCCTGGATGGCGGTCTCGGCCTCGTCGTCGTTGGGCATCTCGACGAAGCCGAAGCCCTTCGACCTGCCGGAGTACCGGTCGGTGATCAGCCGGACGTCGTCGATCTTGCCGTGGGGGGTAAAGAGGGATTCGAGGTCCGGTTGGGTCGCGTCAAACGACAGATTGCCTACGTAGATATTCACGCAACGCTCCTAAGGGGAAAATGGCGCCTGGATCAAGCTAGCGTCGCGCGCCCGAGTGGAGGACACAGGAAGGCATACGGGACATTCGCCATGTTCAAGACGCGTATAGCATAACACTTCGTGTAGCATCGCGCCCGCGGGCGGTGTCATGCGCCGGGCGGCAGGAGAGGCAAGGATGGTCGGGGCGAGTGGATTTGAACCACCGACCCCCTGCACCCCATGCAGGTGCGCTACCGGGCTGCGCCACGCCCCGACGTCTCGGAAGTACGCCGCTCCCAGAAGTGGGAAGCGCCCCGACCATCGGACAGAATAGCACGCCCCCTTCGACGGCGGCAACGAACGCGAAGGCCCCGAGAGGCCCCGCGCCGGTTTACGGGCCGCGCGCATGGGCCTAGAATCGACGCCGACGGCCCAGCACACAACCACGGAGGACGCTATGGACCAGCGCATCGGCGTCGACGTCTACTTCGACTGCGTCTGACCCCACGTTTACCAAGCAGCAGTTTGGCTGCGAAAGGTCAAGGAGCGGAAGGGCGACGCGCTGCAGGTCAACTGGCGCTCCTTCCCGCTGGAACAGCAGAACAGCAAGGAGGGGCCGGAGTGGCGGCTGTGGGACCACGCCGACGACCACCCCAGCCGCAGCCTGCCCGCCTTCCGCGCGCTTGAAGCGGCCCGGCGGCAGGGCGACGACGCCTTCGCCGACCTCCTCTTCGGGCTCCTGGAGAAGCGGCACACCGCGCGCCTCAACTTCCGCGAACCCGATGAGATCGAGGCGGTGGCGAAGGAGGCCGGGCTCGACCTCGACCGGTTCCGAGCCGACGCCGCCGACCCCGCGCTCCTCGCCAACATCGCTACCGACTTCGAGTCGGCGGCGCCCAAGGGCGTCTTCGGCACGCCGACGTTCACGTTCGAGAACGGCCAGACCTTCTTCATGCGCATCAAGGCCCCCGACGATCCCGCCGAGGCGGAGCGCATCTTCGACGCGCTGTACGAGGTGCACGTGAAGAGCGGGGCGGTGGACGAGGTCAAGCACCCCCACCCGCCGGAGGAGTAGGCGCTACCGGGGCCGGGGAGGGAAGGGCGCCCCGCGGGTGCCCACGCGCCAGGCGGCGCGCGCCCTCTCTCAGTCTCCCCCAGAGGGGGAGAGGTTTTAACCGCGGTGGCGGATGGGGTTGGTTCTACGCCCGGCGAGGTTGGCGGTGGATAGGGACGGGCGCGTCGCGTCGCGCCCCTACAGGGACCTTTGCGTAACAGACGCCGAGTGGGGGAGCAGCGCCCTGCGGGCGCTCGCGCGCCTAGCGTCGCGCGCCCTCTCTCAAATCTCCCCCAGAGGGGGAGAAGGAAGACCACCCCACTCCACCAGTTTTCCAACCAACGGCGAGAGTTGTGCAAAGGCCTCCAGAAGGGGAGAGGTTTTGACCGCGGCGGCGGATTGGGTAGACCGCCCCGGGCGGGATTGGCGGTGGATAGGGAGGGGCGGCGGACGTTGATCACCAGCGGCGGCGGGTGAGGGACTGGGCAACCACAAGGGTTGCCCCTACAGGGACGCTTGTCTGCCGGCGTCGCGGGTTGCGCGAAGGTTTCCCGGGGGAGTAGGCGCTACTCGATCACCTCGACCACGTCGGCGGAGCCGAGGTTGGTCGAGGGGGACGGGGAAGGCGTCGGCCGCAGGCCGGGTCAGCCAGAGGCCGGTCGGCGTATCGATTTTGACCGGCGCGCCGCTGAGGTCTTCGCCGGCGAGGAAGCGGGCCAGCATGTCGCCGGCGATGCGGCCGTTCTCTTCGGGCACCGGACCCCGGGCGGCGTAGGCGCCCCGGACCACGTGATCGCGGTGCGTCCCCACGACGGGGAGGCCGTGACTCGCCGCGGCGGCGAGGATGTCTTCGAGCGCGTCGTCGAGGAGGGCCGACGGGGTGAGGGCGATGGCGGCGACGTCGGCCTCCGCCGCTTCGCGCACGGCGTCCGCGACGGAGGCGGCGTCGGTGACTTCGATCCGCACGATTTCTAGCCCCGAGCGAGAGATGCTCTCCGCCCCTAGGCGCGCCGCGGCGACGGAGTCGAGCTCGTCGGGCACGACGAGGACGGCGAGCCGCGAGCTTGCGATGAGGTCGAGGCTGGGCAGCGCCGGGCTGACCATCTCGACGAGGCCCACCGCGGGCGCGAAGGCGCCGCCGGTGACCGCGCCGTGGCGGAAGCCGCCGTCGGCTAGGCCGCCGATGGTGTCGTCGGTGGCGAGGGCGAAGAAGATGCCCTGCCCCTCGGCGCCCTCGACCGCTGCTCGCAGCGCGTCGGAGCCGATGGCTAGGAGGACGTCGACCTGCTCTTCCACCACTAGCTCTTCTACGACCTCATCGAGGGGGAACTCGCTGCCCTCGGCGTTGAACCGGAAGTAGCGGACGTCCTCGGTGGCCTTGTAGCCCGCCGCGTCCATGGCCTCGAGGAAGCCGTCGCGGGCGTCGTCGACGGCGGGGTCGTCGAAGCGCTCGACGATGCCGATCTCGACGATGTCGCCGCCGCCGCACGAGGCGAAGACGAGCAGGGCCGCCAGCAGGGCGGCGCGCAGGCTCGAGGCGCGGGAAAGAAGGGGTCTGGGGAGCGGCATGGCGGGAGAGCCGGGAGGGCTCGGACGATGATAGCAGAGCGGCGGGGGCGCGTCGCCGGAAATCCGTCCGGCAGGGCTGATGACTTTGGAAAAGCCGGGGCGTATAGTTGCCAGTAGATCGTCAGGCTGCAGCGCAGGAGGAAGCCATGGGTGTGATCATCCGTTGGTCCGCGCGGCGGGCCGAAACAAGCGGCGGGTCCGATGCCGCCGAGCACGACTTGCAAGGAGTCGTGCGGTGTTCCGAAGACGACGTGGGCCGAATGGTCCGGGCGCTCAGCGCCGAAGTTGTCCTCCTCCGGGACAA
>OZ220079.1:0-167401 GCA_964291475.2 Dehalococcoidia bacterium
AAGGTCTCGTAGAAGTCCCCGAGGCGGAACAGGAGGATGACGTCGGGAAACGCCGTTTTATGTCGAGATACTGGCGCCGCAGCGGCGTGTCGGACATGACGCGCGCATTGTAGCCCACGCCCCCGCCCTCCGACAGCCACGGGCGACGCGGGCTCGAATGCCTGCGCGCCGCCGGGCTCGTCTACTTGTGGGTGCCCGCTCCCCTCCCGTAGGGGCGATTCACGAATCGCCCTCCGGCCTCTCCCCCTCTGGAGACCTGTGCGTGACCCCGCCGACGACAGATCATCCATGTAGGGGCAACCCTTGTGGTTGCCCAGGGGTGCGGGCGGGGTCTTCTCCCCTGTAGGGGCGATTCACGAATCGCCCTCTCCTCCGGCCTCTCCCCCTCTGGGGGAGATCTGAGAGAGGGCGCGCGCCGTTAGGCGCGCGAGCGCCCACAGGGCGCTCCTCACCCACTCGGTTCAAGGTTACGTAAAGCCCTCAGGCGCCCCTCAAACCTCCCTCCCCTGGAGGGATCGAGGGCCATCCCCCCCTACAGCGGGAACTTCCAGGTGTCGGGAGCCGTCTTCGCGCTGAGCTTCCAGCGGGGAATGTTGTAGTCCTGCGACGGGTGCTCGTCCCAGTCGAGCTCGACGGGCAGGCCGATGGCGATGTCCTCTTCCGGGTCGCGCATCAGGGCGGGAACCCGCGTCTTCGACCCGTCCGGGTTCGTCCCGTCGGGAAGCTCGACGATCGCCACGCAGTACGGCACCGCGGGCACCATGTGCCCGAGGATGGGCTGGACGACGACGTTGTAGGTGTAGATCTCGCCCTTGCCCTCGATCTCGGTGTAGTCGAGCTCCATCGTGCCGCACTGGCTGCACGCGGGGAAGGGCGGGAACCACTTCCGGTCGCACGGCGGGCAGTAGGCGAGCATGAACTTCTTCTCTTTGGTGTACTCCCACCACGCCGCGATGTCCTGATCGGGAACGATCTGGATGCGGCTGTAGTCGGGCTGTCGCGGCGTGGAGCCGGGTTCCATGGTCATGGCGGACTAGCCTTTCCTCAGGATGGCGGAGCTGGACATGGTCTCCATGCCCCAGCCCAGGCACGCCGCGATCTCGGCCTTCTTGACCTGGCGGCAGCCCTTGCTGCGGTCGTAGGTGTGGATACCCTCATTCCAGCGTGGACACGAATCGTCGGCGCGGTGGCGGAGCTGGCGGACGTTCTCGATCACCATGCTGATCCCGTGGGTGTAGCCCTCGGAGAGGTGACCGCCCGAGAGGTTGTTCGGCCGCCCGCCGGGGTGGTCGATCTCCAGGTTGCCCTCGGCGACGTAGGGCCCGGCCTCGCCGCGCGGCACGAAGCCGTAGGCCTCGAGCTGGATCAGCGTGGTGAAGGTGAACGCGTCGTACGACGACGTGATGTCGATGTCGTTCTGCGTGACGCCCGACATCCCGAAGAGCCGGTCGCGCCCATAGAAGCTGGCGACCTCGTGGATCACGTCGCGGCTGTAATTCCACGCCGGGTTGTCCGCCATCGTGCGCGCCGTGCCCCCCATGATGAAGACCGGCGGCTGCTTCAGGTCCCAGGAGCGTTCGGCCTTGGTAATGATGAGGGCGGCGGCGACGTCGGTCTCCAGGCAGCAGTCGAGGAGGTGGAAGGGCTTCGACACCCACCGCGAGTTCATGTAGTCCTCGATCGTGATCGGCGCCGTCATGATCGACTTCGGATTGAGCAGCGCATGTTTCCGGTGGGCCACCGAGATCATGCCCAGCTGCTCGCTCTTCAGCCCGTAGTCCCGCATGTAGCGCATGCAGCTGATGCCGAACTTCTGGGCCGGCGTCGTGAAGCCGTAGAGCGGCTCGAAGCTGTTGGGCGCGGTGATCGGCGTCGGCGGCATCGGACCCCCGGGAGCCTGACCGCCCATGCGCCGTCCCGACCGTCCGTTCATCGAGCGGAAGACGACCATCGTATTGCAGTAGCCGCCGACGACGAGGCCCACCGCATGCGCGATCAGCGCCTCGGTGCTCGATCCGCCGCCCGAAATATCGACCTGGTAGTTGAGCCGCATTCCCAACGCCGAGGCGATGTGCATGCCCGACGTGGAATCGGCCGCGTTGTAGCTCGTGATGCCGTCGACGTCCTGGGGCCGGATGCCGGCGTCGTCGCAAGCGTTCTTGACGGCCTCGATGGCCATGGAAAGCGTGGTGCGGTTCGACGGCCGCATGTGGGGCGTCTCCCCCACGCCGACGATGCACGTCTTGTCGGTGAACTCACCCATCTATGGGGACCTCCTCAGCGCCGGTGGCCCGCACCCGCGCACGGCGAAACAAACCAGTTGCACGGGAAATCGAAGCGGGGCGCAAAACGTTCGCACTTTAGCACCGGCCCCTTCGCCTCGCAATAGAGGCCGCGGTGGCGTAGAATCCCCGCGTTCCGTCCGGAGTCCCATGCAAAAAGTCGCCGTCGTCACCGATAGCTCTTCCTGCATCGCCGGGGAGATCGCCCGCTCCCACGGAATCGAGATCGTCCCCTACGACCTGGTGTTCGACGGCAGGGTCTACCGCGACGGCGTCGACCCGCCCGGCGACTTCTACGGCCTGCTGCGGCAGTCGAAACGTCCCCCCACTACGGCGGCCCCCTCGCCCGGCCAATACCTCGAAGCCTACGAAGCGGCGAGCAAGCGGGCGCATTCGGTGCTCTGTATCACGCTCCCCGCCGGGCTGAGCTCGAGCCACAGCGCCTCGCAGCACGCCGTGTCGCTTGCCGAAGAGCAGCTCCCCGGAACCGCCATACGCTCCATCCCCGCCCCCGCGGTGGCCGGCGGGCAGGGGCTGATCGCCATCGAAACGGCGCGGCTCGCGGCCAACGGCGCGTCGCTCGACGAGGCCGCCGCTTTCGTCGACGCCATCGCCCCCAAGGTCGACTTCTACGCCGTGCTCGACACCCTCGAATACCTGGCGAAGGGCGGCCACGTCCCCAAGGCCGCGGCCTGGCTCGGCGACAGGGTCGGCTTCAAGCCTGTGCTCACCGCGCACCACGGCAAGGTCGAGCGGCTCACCCAGGCCCGCTCCAAGACTAGGGCCATCGAGCGCATGCTGAAGATGATGCACGAGTCGAACCCCGGCGGCGCCCCAATTCGCGCCGTGCTCATGCACGCCGCGGCCCCCGACGAAGCTGCGCGCTTCACCGAGAAGATACGCGAGCGCTTCGACTGCCGCGAAGTCCTGACCACCGAGTTCACCCCGGTCATGGGCGCCCATTCCGGCCCCGGCGTCGTCGGCGTCGCCTACCGCATCCTCGACGACGCAACCCCCTAGGCCTCGCCTCCCCCAACGGAGACCTTTGCACAACTCCCGTCGATGGTTGAAAACGGGTGGAGCGGCGTGGTCTTCCCTCTCCCCCTCTGGGGGAGACTGAGAGAGGGCCGGGGCTGGGGCGGGGTGCGCCAACGTCCACGCTGCCCCCAACACCGTTGCGCAAACGACGCCACTGTGCCATCCGCCCATTGCCCATGCTCTCCCTCGCTCCCTACCATGACGCTATGCACCCTCAGCCCACAGGCGTCGGCCAATCGCATACCACCGCTCCCTCTGAGGACGGTCAAAGGCCATGGGCGCGCGTCCCCCGGCGCGTAGGCGCATTTCGATGCCGGTCCCGCCGGCATTCGTGCGAGGCGCCCCCGCGTGCGGGGAACGGCCTCGAAGAACTCCTCAACGGCCGCGGTGGCCAAGCGGGAGTTGTGAGACTGCGCCCGGCTAGGGCGGTAGCCTTGAAGATCTCCTGTGAAGGAGATGCGAAGAGACGTCTGAGGGATAACGCTCGGTAGACGAATCCCCGCCGAGCCGCGCCGCCGCCCCTGTCTGGGTGTCGACGCTCCCCATCCGCTCTCTTTTTTCGGGATTCCCCTAGGGACTCCCGTATCTTCGCCGGAAGCGTTGCTTTCGTGTAACCTTTGCTGGCGACAGCCGCGAGATCGCAGTCAAAGGCCGATTTTTCATGCCGGATGTCCTCTTCGAAGTCCTCGACCACGTCGCGGTCATCACGCTCAACCGCCCCGAGCGGATGAACGCGGTGAACGACGGCTTGGGCCGCGAGCTCAACGCCGCCCTCCGCCGGGCCGGAACGGAGCCCGAAGCCCGCGCCGTAGTCTTGACCGGCGCCGGCCGCGGCTTCTGCTCCGGCCTCGACCTCAAGGAACGGGCCCAGGGCAAGGGCGGGCGCACCTGGGCCAAGCGCCTCCGGGGACTCGAGACCCCCAAGATCGCCCTCGCCCTGGACAAGCCCATCATCGGCGCGGTTAACGGCCCCGCTATCGGCGTCGGCTTCGAGTACGCCATGCTCTGCGACTACCGCATCGGCACCCCCACGGCCCGCATGGGCGACGTCCACGTCAAGCGCGGCCTCGTCGAGGACTGCGCCGATCCGCTCACCCTCCCCCGCGCCGTCGGCGACGCCGCAGCGAAGAAGGTCCTCTTCACCGGCGAGGTCTTCGATCCCGACGAGCTCCTCCGCCTCGGCGTCCTCAACGAGGTCGTCGAAGCGGACGCGTTGATGGACCGCGCGCTCGGTCTGGCGGGACGCATGGCCGCGAACCCCCCGCTCGCCGTGCGCATGACCAAGCATCTCCTCCGCATGGCGAACCCCTACCCAACCGAGCACGTCATCGACCAGTCGATGGTCATGATGGGCATCCTCCAGACCACCGACGACTTCAAGGAATCGATCCAGGCCTTCGTCGAGAAGCGCGAGGCCCGGTTCGGAGGCCGGTGAACCCATGGGCGGCCGGCTCAGCGTCTGCGACCTGGGACTGGTCGACTACGGCGAGGCGCTCGCCCTGCAGCGCGCCCTCCGCGACCGCCGCCTCGAAGGCGGCGTCGGCGACACGCTCCTTCTCCTGGAACACCCGCCGACGATCACCCTCGGTCGCCGCACCGCGGAGGACGACCTGCTCGTCGACCGCGAAGGACTGCGGCGGCTCGGCTTCGCCGTCGCCGAGGTCGAGCGCGGCGGCCGCGCCACCTACCACGGGCCCGGACAGGTCGTGGGCTACGCCATCGTCTCCCTCAAAGAACGCTCCCTCTCCGTGCCGAGCTTCGTAGCGCTCCTCGAACAGACCGGCATCGAGTACCTCGCGAAGCTGGGAATCCAGGCCGGCCGCCGCGACGGCTTCAACGGCGTGTGGGTCAACGGGCGCAAGATCGGCGCGATCGGCGTCCACCTTCGCCGTTGGGTGAGCCTGCACGGCTTCGCCCTGAACGTCGACCCCGACCTGCGCCACTACGACGCCATCGTCCCCTGCGGCATCACCGACGCCGAGGCGACCTCCGTCCGCCGCGAGCTCGGCTCCGCGCCGCCCATGAACGAGGTGAAGCGGGGCGTTGCGGCTGCCTTCTCCCAGGCCCTCGGCTACAGGGGCATGGACTGGGTCGGCGTCGAGTCGCTGCCGGCGCGACCGGCCGCCTAGAGCGACCGGCTCGGCCGCCACTCAATGAAGCGGCGGGTGATGAAGAAGCCGGAGACGATGATGCCGATTGACGAAAGTACTCCCACAAGGAGCGCGGTGCGCATCGAGCCGGTTTCGTCGGATATCGTGCCAACCACGACCGGCCCGGCAATGCCTCCCGCCAGAAAGAGCATGGTAAGCAACGCGGAGGCGAGCGCGATCTCACGCTGCGAGATGCGTGGGATCTCGAAGGGCAGCGCCAATATCAACGGGATGTAGCCCCAAGACACGCCGAAGCCGATCATCAAGAGCACCAGCACCCAGATGTCCGTGGTGTACAGCAGGCCCACGCAGCTAAGCGTCATCACGAGGCCGGACACCATGAAGAGAGCGCGGCGGGCGCGAATCCTCGGACCGAGCCACCCAATTCCGATGGCCACCGGGATCGTCACGAGGGAACCGAATCCGAAGAGAAGCCCGGAAGTGGTCCGGGCGACGCCGTTGTCCTCGAGCATGAACGTGGGCCAGAACGTGGCCAGCGAGATCCAGTTGAACGTGGCGCAGAATGCCCCCAGTCCGGCGATCCACAGGATCGGGTGCCCCAGGATGGCGCGGGGCGGGGGAGCCGGCCCACGGGACTCCGGTGGCGGCAGGTCTCGCTCTCTCCCCAGGATGATCCAGTAGAGCGCCGTGAAGGCGGCGAAGACCGTGAAGATGTAATAGGCGGCGCGCCAGTTCCCCGTCGCCTCCAGGATGAGCGGCGTGCCGTAGAGTGCGGCGAACTCGGCTATGCCGATAAGCCCGATGATGATGCCCTGCGCCAGCGGGACTTCGCGCAGAGGAAACCACTGCTGAATGAGCATGGCGCGGGCAGGCTGACGGATCGAGAAGCTGATGCCGAAGGCGATGCGGGCGAGAAGGAAGAAGACGAAGCCGGTGGCGAGCCCGTGCAAAAGGGTTAGGACGGTCCCCGCGATGAGCGAGGCGATGACCACCTTGAGCGGCCGGAATCGCGTGAGCAAGAAGCCGGCTGGGAGGGTCACCAGGAGGTTGCCCACCTGCACCGATGAGCCCAGCCAGCCGCTCTGAGACAGGCTGAGGCTGAACTCCTCGCGGATCTCGGGGAGCAGCAGGCCGAACGACAGCACGGGGAGGGTCATCGCCCACACGGTGAGGACCATGCCGGCGATCATGACCCAGCGGTACGAGCTCAGCGTGCCGCCGCCCGCCGTCTCGACGTTCCCTTCAGTCACGGCCATGCGAAGATTGGGTCTCTCAACGGAGCGGCTTCTCGTTGGCGGCCCCGCCGGCGCGTCCTTGCGGGCGGCGGAACGGCCACCTTAGCATAGGGCCGCCAAAGCCAAAGGAGCGATCCATCTTGAAGACCGCCGTCGACCCTTCCCACACCCCCGAGAGCCGATTCGCGGACGTGAACGGCCTCCGCCTGCACTACGTCGATTGGGGAAACTCGTCAGCCCCGTCGCTCGTGCTGCTGCACGGACACGGCAGCAACGTCCACACCTTCGACCAGCTCGCCGATCGGCTGCGCCAGGAGTGGCGCATCGTCGCCCTCGACCAGCGGGGCCACGGCGATTCCCACTGGGCGGACGACTACGCCGGCGAACACTTCGTGGCCGACTTCCAGGGCTTCACCTCGGCGGTCGGACTAAAGCGCTTCTCGCTGCTCGGTCACTCGATGGGCGGGCTCGTCGCGATGGCCTATGCCGCCGCCAACCCCGACGCCGTCGAGCGTTTGGTCATCGTCGACATCGGCCCCGAAATCGCGCATGGAGGAACGGAATCGGTGCGCCGCCAGACCGTAGAGGCCCCCGAAGAGTTCGACAGCCTGGAAGACGTCTACGTCTTCCTCCGCGCCTCCGATCCTGAGCCCCCCGACGACATGCTCCGCTACCGCGCCAAGCACGGCGCCCGCCGGCTCGAAAACGGCAAGTGGGGCTGGAAGTACGACCGCGCCCTGCGCTCGCCCTCGGGCGAGTCCCGGCTCCCCGACCCCGAGTTGCTCTGGGCCGCCCTCGCCTCCACTCCCTGCCCCACGCTCGTAATCCGAGGCGAACGCAGCGAGATCCTCGACGCGGCGGTGGCGGAGCGCATGGAGCGGACGCTGCCCCAAGGGCGCTACGTCGAGATCGAGAACGCCGGCCACCGCATCACCCTCGACAACCTCGACGGCCTCGAACGCGAAGTCCGCGCCTTCCTTGCCGAGCCCTAGTCCCACCAGCCTCTCTCCCTCTGGGAGAGACTGAGAGAAGGCCGGGGTGGGGCCGGGAGGTCTTGCCTCTTCTCCCCACGGGAGAAGATTGAGATGAGGGGCCCCCTCACAACCAACAGGGACTATCGAAGCTCGCCTCCTTCCCTTCAGGCGCGCGAGCGCCCAGCGGGCGCTGCTTGACACCGCATCGGCCCACTCCAACAATGCCCGCGGAGGGACGCCCATGATCCTCAACATGCTTCCCGTCACGGCCTTCGCCGAGAACGTCTACTTCGTCGCCGACGAAGAGACCAAGGAGGCCATCATCATCGATCCCGGCGGGGAGGCCGACCGGATTCTCGACGCGATCGAGCAGCTTGGAGTCACGGTGAAGTACATCCTGAACACCCACGGCCACATGGACCACGTCGGCGGCGTCGCCAAGGTGCGCGAGGCCACCGGCGCCCAGTGGGGCATCCACGAGAACGACGTCGAGACCAGCCGCCGCGCCCCCATGGACTACACCCTGCGGCTCATCCCCGACTACGTCCAGCCGCCCGATCCCGACTTCATCATCGCCGACGGCGACGAGTACCAGGTGGGCGGCGTCACGGTCAAGGTCATCGAGACGCCGGGCCACACCATGGGGAGCATCTGCTTCCACGCCGACGACGTGCTCTTCGCTGGGGACACCCTCTTCAACGGCAGCGTAGGGCGCACCGACTTCCCCGGCAGCAGCCAGGAAGCCCTCGTCGCCAGCATCCGCGAGCGGCTCTTCGATCTCGACGGCGCGACGGTGGTCCTGCCCGGCCACGGCCCCCAGACCTCGATCGAGCACGAGAAGACGCACAACCCGTTCGTCGGGACGCGCAGCCAGCTCTGGCTCCCCTAGCGCGGCGGCCCCGTGACCGGCCCCGCCTCGCCGTACCCCCAAGGCGCGTTCCGACGCGCCGACGAGTCGGACGACCCGCTCTTCTACCGCGAGCCCCGCCTCGTCGTCCACATCGACGACTACGCCATCGAGGCGCTCCGCGCCTACTACCGGCAAGTCCTGCCCGCCGGCGGCGCTTTCCTCGATCTGATGAGCAGTTGGCGCTCGCATCTCCCGGACGACGTCGCCCTCAGCCGGGTGACGGGCCTTGGCCTGAACCGGGTCGAGCTCGACGAAAACCCGCAGCTCACCGAACGCGTCATCCACGACCTCAACACCGGCCCGGCGTTGCCGTTCGGCGAGGGCGAGTTCGACGCGGCGGCGGTGGCCGTCTCCGTCCAGTACATGACGCGCCCCGTCGAGACCTTCGCCGAGGTGAACCGGCTGCTCAAGCCGGGGCCGCCTTCCACGTCATCTACTCCAACCGCATGTTCCCCACCAAGGCGGTGGCGCTGTGGCAGGCACTCGGCGACCACGACCGGGCGGGCCTCATCGGCAGCTACTTCCGCCTCTCCAGCGGCTACCGCGGCGGCGGCGAGTGGGACGACCCCACCTTCACCGACATCACCCCGCGGCTGGACTTCCCCACCGACCCGCTCTACGTCGTCGCCGCCCGCAAGCGGTAGCGCAAGTAGACCTCACGCAGTTCCTTCGCTCCGCGACGCGTCGGGCACGACGCTGGTGTCGACCTCAATCACGGGCGTCCGGCGTCCCGCATCTCGCGCATGTTGTCCCTCGCTGAGATCGAGCAGGCCCAATAGACTCACGCCGAAGCCGGATGCGCTCCAGAAGGACCTCCGCGGCCACGGGCCCGCTTCGGAACGATGCGCTCAGCCTCGCCAGTATCTCTGCGCGCAGGCTGCGATGGTTCTGCCTTGCAGCCGACTTCAGCGCTTGATGCAGATCGTCGGGAAGGCCGTGGAGCACCATGTCCGGCATGTCGGACCCCCTGTTCTGGCTGCAGTCTCCTCGTTGACAGCATAACGGTATCAAGTCTGGACAAAGAAGAGGGGCCGCTTCGGGAAGCGGCCCCTCTTGCGTTCCCTTGCTTGGTGGCTAGAGGAAGAGCGGCCCGAAGACCAGCGAGACGATGGCCATCAGCTTCAACAGGATGTTGAGCGAGGGGCCGGAGGTGTCCTTGAACGGGTCGCCGACGGTGTCGCCGACGACGGCGGCCTTGTGCGCCTCGGAGCCCTTGCCCCCGTGCGCGCCCGCCTCGATGAACTTCTTGGCGTTGTCCCAGGCGCCGCCGGAGTTCGCCATCGTGATGGCCAGCAGCGAGCCGGCGGCGATCGCGCCGACCAGCAGCCCGCCGAGCGCCTCGGGGCCGAGAATCGCGCCGATCACGATCGGGGCGATGATGGCGATGAGGCCGGGCAGGATCATCTCGCGGAGGGCGCCCCGCGTGCTGATGTCGACCACCCGCTGGTGGTCGGGCGTGCCGGTCCCCTCCATGATTCCGGGAATCTCACGGAACTGGCGGCGGACCTCGTTGACCAGCGAGCTGGCGGCTCGTCCCACCGCTCCCATGGTCAGGGCGGCGAAGAGCGAGGGCAGCAGCGCGCCGATCAGCGCACCCATCAGGACGTTGGGGTCCCGAAGGTCGAAGACGGTGACTATGCCGCCGCCTCTAGCCTGGTCGACCACCGCCGCATAGGCCGCCAGCAGTGCCAGCGCGGTGAGCACGGCCGAGCCGATGGCGAAGCCCTTGCCGGTCGCGGCGGTCGTGTTGCCCAGCGAGTCGAGCGCGTCGGTGCGGTTGCGCACTTCCTCGGGAAGCCCGGACTGCTCGGCGATGGCGCCGGCGTTGTCGGCGACGGGACCGTATGCGTCCGTCGCCAGGGTAATCCCCAGCGTCGACAGCATGCCCACCGCGGCCAGCGCCACGCCGTAGAGGTCGGCCAGCCAGTAAGCGAACCAGATGCCGACGACGATGGCGACCAGCGGGATGAGCGTGCTCAGCATCCCCAGGCTGAAGCCGTTGATGATGACCGTCGCCGGCCCGGTGTTGGCTTGGTCCGACAGGTCTTTCGTCCACTTGTACTCGTACGAGGTGAACCACTCCGTCGCCGTGCCGATGACCTGCCCGACGACGAGGCCGACCACGACCACCCAGAACAGGTTGAAGTCGAGGTCGAGGAAGGCGATGGCGAGGCCCGTGCCAATGAGCACCAGGGCGCCGGCGCCGAAGATGCCGGTACGGAGGGCCTGTAGCAGCTGGCCCATGCTCGCGTCCTCGCTGGTGCGGACGAGGAAGGTGCCGAGGATAGAGGCGAAGATGCCGATGGCGCCGACGAGGATCGGAAGCAGCACGATGTTGCTGTTGAACTCATCGCCGCCGCCGGTGCCGCTCAGAGGATTGCCGTTGCCGGTGACGAGGATCGCCCCACCCGCGGCCACGGCCAGGGCGATGGCGGCGATGATCGAGCCGACGTAGGACTCGAACAGGTCGGCGCCCATGCCGGCCACGTCGCCGACGTTGTCGCCGACGTTGTCCGCGATGGTCGCGGGGTTGCGGGGGTCGTCCTCGGGGATGCCCTGCTCGACCTTGCCGACCAAATCGCCGCCAACGTCGGCGGCCTTGGTGAAGATGCCTCCGCCGACGCGGGCGAAGAGCGCGATGGACGAAGCGCCCATGCCGAAGCCGGCCACGATGTTCGGGTCCTTGAAGATCCACCACATGAGCGTGATGCCGAGGATGCCGATCCCCACGACGGAGAGCCCCATGACGCCGCCGCTTGAGAAGGCGACGCGGAGGCCCTGATTGAGTCCCTCCTGCGCCGCCGCCGTGGTGCGGACGTTGGAGCGGACCGCGACGTTCATGCCCACGATCCCGGTGAGGCCGGAGGCGAAGGCGCCGGTGAGGTAGGCCAGCGCGGTCGCCGGGATGTCACGGCTTGTGACGCGGCTCACGTTGTCCAGCTTGCCCAGCACGTCGGCGTCGACGAAGACCCACAGCACGGCGAAGATGACGACGACGAAGCCGACGAGCGTCATGTACTCGCGCTTGAGGAAGGCCTCGGCCCCCTCGCGGATCATGCGGGCGATGTTCTGCATCGTCTCGTTGCCGGGGCTCTGACGCATCACGACGGCAATGAGCCAGAGCCCGAAGACGATAGCGGCGCCGCCGGCGATGAGGGCGATGACCAGTGAAGCTACTGACTGGCCGCCATCTTCCATAAAGGGACTTCCTTTCTGGTTCCTGAAATCCAGTTCCGTCTATTTCAGCGGAAAAGTCTACCGTTGCACGCGGTACGCGTCAACGAATATGTCAACCGATACGGTCTGCTATGCTCCCGTCCACTCCTGGCCGCAGTCATGCCACCGCAAGACGACTCCCCGCAAGAGACCGGACGCATCCCACCGCTGGCCTCGATGGGCTTCCGGGACTTCCGCCTGCTCTGGACGGCAAGCGTCTTCGCCGCCACCGGACGGGAGATGCGGCAGGTCGTCAACTACTACTTCGTCTACGAGTTGTCGGGCTCCGCGATTCAGCTTGGCCTGACGGGTCTCTTCCAGGCACTCCCGATCATGGCGTTCGGACTGTTCGGGGGGGCGCTGGCGGACATGATCGACCGTCGGCGGCTGCTCCTGGCCACCCAGTTCTTGGGCATGGCGCCCGCCGTGGCCTTGGGCCTGCTGACCTTCACCGGCCAAATCGAGGTCTGGCACATCTTCGCGATGACGATGGTGACCTCGACGACACAGACGCTCGAAGCGCCGGGCCGTCTCGCCTACCTCCCCAAGCTCGTCCCACGGAGCCACCTGCTCAACGCGGTCGCTCTGGAATCCCTGGTGATGCAGACCTCCTTCTTCGTCGGGCCGCTCCTCTTGGCGACGGTCGCCGTCGTTGGCGTGGACGGCGCCTACGCACTCAACGCAGCCCTGTTCATCCCGGGCATCCTGTCGGTGCTGGCGTTGAAGACGTCGGGCAAGCCCGAGGGGCCGGCGCCATCCCGCTCGTTCGCAATGGTCCGCGAAGGGCTGCGGTTCATCATGAAGGAGCGCGTCCTTCAGGCGATGCTGGCCATCGACTTCGGGGTCGTGCTGGTCGGCTTCTTCCGTCCGATGCTGACGATCCTGGCGGACAAGGTGTACGGCGTGGGCGAGGTGGGCCTGGCCTTCCTCAACGCCGCGCCGGCGGTGGGTTCGATCGCGGCGGTGGTGACGATCCTTCTGCTGGGCCGGATTCGGCGGCAGGGGGCGTTGTTCGTCATCGCGGTAGCGCTCTACGGGGCAAGCCTGGTGCTGCTGGGGCTGTCGCCCTGGTTCTGGTTGGGCCTCATCGCCGCCGCCGCCCTCGGCTATACCGATTCGATCAGCGTTGCGATCCGGAACAACGTCACGCAGTCGGTCTCTCCGGACAACATGCGGGGACGGGCCACGGGGTTCATGGTCATGGCCGCCACACTGGGCAACGCCCTCGGTTCGATTGAGGCGGGGCTCCTCGCCGCTGCGATCGGGGTCGGCAGCGCCCTGACCTTCGGCGGGCTGGGGGCCATCGGCTTCGTCGTCGCCGCGGCCGCCGTGGGCTGGCGGGAGCTCTGGCGCCACCGGGCTTAGCTGCCGGCCATCGCCGCGCGCGCCGCCGCCTTCATCACCTCGACGGGAGCCTTGCGCCCGACCCACATCTCGAAGGCCTCCGCGCCCTGGTAAACCAGCATCGGCAGGCCGTCGAGGGTGCCCGCGCCCGCCGAGGCGGCCGCCTCGAGCAGCGGCGTCGTCTCCGGGTTGTAGACAAGGTCGACGACCAGGGCCGCGGGCGGAATGCGGTCCGCTGGCAAGGGCGACTCGCCCTCCGCGCCGCCGTGACGCATCCCGATCGTGGTCGCGTTGACGATGAGGCGGCTCTCGGCGGGGGCCTCGCCCCAAGGGACGGTCTCAACGGACGCATCAGGCAGGGCCTCTTGGACGTCGGCCGCCAGGGCGCCGGCGCGCTCGGCGGTGCGGTTGGCGATGAAGATCGGGGCGGCGCCGGCCTCGGCGAGGGCGAAGGCGACGGCCCGCGCCGCGCCGCCCGCGCCGAGCACCAGGGCGGACGCGCCCGCGGGGTCGAAGCCGCCGTCCTCGCGCACCGCGCGGAGGAAGCCGGGCGCGTCGGTGTTGTAGCCGGTGAGGCGGCCCCCGATGTTGACGATGGTGTTGACCGCGCCGATGCGCCGCGCCGTCTCGTCGAGGTCGTCGACGAACCGGAAGGCGAACTCCTTGTAGGGCACGGTGACGTTGGCGCCCAGGACGTCCTTGGGCCGCAGCCCGCCGAAGCGCCACTCGGCACGCTCGGGCGGCGTCTCCCACCGCTCATAGGCCATGTTCAGGCCGTAGTGATCGAGCGCCGCCTGCTGAAAGGCGGGGGAGACCGAGTGGCCCAGCGGGTAGCCGATCACCCCCATCCTGCGCAGGGGCGCGCCGCGTTCGGGTTGGCTCATGGCTCCATCTTACCGCCTTCTGGAGTCGCCGCCGTTGTTGGGCCCCGAGGCGTCCGGTATCATAGCGCCGCACTTCGGCAGGGGAGGTCGCCTTGGAGCAACGACGGTTGGGAACGAGCGGGTTCACCGTGCCGCTCTTGGGACTTGGTACGAACAACTTCGGCGGGCGTTCCGACGAGGAGGCGTCGCGGCGCGTGATCGACGCGTCCATCGACATCGGCGCGAACTTCTTCGACACCGCCAACATCTACACCGGCACCAACTCGGAGACCATCATCGGGAAGGCGCTCAAGGGACGGCGGGACAAAGTGATCCTCACCACGAAGTTCGGCCTGTCCATGGGGTCTGGCCCCAACATGCAGGGCGGCTCGCGGGGTCACATCTTGAGCCAGCTCGAAGGGAGCCTGCGCCGCCTCCAGACCGACTACCTCGACCTCTACCAGATGCACACGGTCGACCGCTCGACGCCGATCGAGGAGACGCTGCGCACCCTCGACGACCTGGTACGCTCGGGCAAGGTGCGCTACATCGGCTGCTCGAACTACGACGGCTGGCACCTCGTTGAGGCGCTGCAGACCTCGCGGGCGTTGAACCTCAATTCCTTCGTGTCGGTGCAGCCTTACTACAACCTGCTCAAGCGCGGCATCGAGCGTGAGCTCGTGCCCGCCTGCCAGGCCTACGACATCGGCATCATCCCCTACTTCCCGCTGGAGTCCGGCTTCCTCACCGGCAAGTACCGGCCCGGTCAGGGCGTGCCGGAGGGGACCCGCTTCGCCAAGGCGCCGAACTACCAGGGAATGTTGAACGAGGGCAACTTCGCCATTCTGGCCGGCCTGGAGTCCTTTGCAGAAGAGCGTGGGCACACCGTGGGCGAGCTCGCGATGGCGTGGCTGGCCGCGAGACCGCAGGTGTGCAGCGTCATATCAGGGGCGTCGACACCGGAGCAGGTGGAAGCGAACGCCAAGGGCCTCGAGTGGAAGCTGACCGACGAGGACCTGGCGGAGGTCGACAAGATCGTCCCCGCCCCCGCGTAGCCTCCTAGCGCCGGCGGCTCTCCAGGTACGCCTGGAGCAGGACCGCCGCCGCTGCCGCGTCGCGTTCGGCGCGGCGCTTCGACGCCGAGGCGCCGGCCTCCATCATGCGGCGCTCCGCCTCGACCGTGGTGAGGCGCTCGTCGAGCGTCTCGACGGGCAGCGGCGACATCGCGGCAAGTTCGTCCACGAAGCGCTGCACCGCCCGCGCCTGCATCCGCGCCGCGCCGTCCATCGACACCGGCATCCCCACGAGGATGCGCTCGGCCTCGTGTTCCTCAGCGAGCGCGATCAGCCGCTCGAAGTCGCGCACGCCGCCCCCGCGCTCGACGACGGTGAGCGGCGTGGCGATCACGCCCAGAGGGTCGCTGATGGCGGTGCCGATTCGTCGTTCGCCGACGTCGAGGGCCAGGACGCGCATGGCGTCAGTGTACATCGCGCCGGGCCGCGGGAGCATGGGTCGAGCGCCGTCTCCAACGGGTTGACACAGGAAAGCGGCGGCGGGTATGTTAGCCGACGTTGTCCGGCGGCCGGTGAGGCCATGGCCCCGGACTCCGCGACACATGGCGGACGAGATCCTGATCGAAAAGAGCGGCGGCGTCGCCACCGTTACCCTCAACCGCCCCGACCGGCTGAACGCCCTCAACCGCCGTCTCTTGGGCGAACTCATCCCCCCGATCTGGGGCGACCTCGACGCCGACCCCGGCGTGCGCGCCGTCATCCTGACCGGAGCGGGCGACCGCGCCTTCTGCTCGGGCCTCGACGTGAAGGAGCAGGCGAAAGGCCCGCCGCCGGAGGGGGAGGGACGACCCCGGAGCGGCGCGCTCAGTCCCCGCGAGGCCCGCTTCAGCAAACCGCTCATCACTGCGGTGAACGGTCTGGTGAGCGGCGTGGGGCTCGCCTTCGTCTCCGACGCCGACATCGCCATCGCCGCGAACCACGCCTACTTCTTCAACCCCGGCGTGACCATCGGACAGCTCGCGGTCTACGCGCCGCTGACTTGGAGCCGCTGGGTCCCCTTCCAATCGCTCATGCGGATGCTGCTGGTGGGGAACAAGGAGCGCATCTACGCGCAGCAGGCAAAGGAATTGGGGATAGTCACCGAGGTGCTGCCCGCGGCGGACCTCATGCCCCGGGCGCGGGAGCTGGCGGAGATGGTCGCCTACAACTCGCCGCGCGCCGTGCGCGACGTCAAGCGCATTATGTGGAACTCCCTCGACCACGGCCTCGAAGCGGCCTTCACCGACGCGAGGAAGATCATGGACGCCTTCGCCGGGCACCCCGACTCCTACGAGGGTTCCCGCGCGCTGGTCGAGAAGCGGACGCCGAACTGGGCGCCGCTGGACTAATCCGGCAATCGACGACAAGGACAAGCAAGAGTAGAGCAACCAACAGGAGGTACATCATGGGTGTAGTAGACGGCAAGGCGGCGGTGGTGACGGGCGCGGGACGCGGCATCGGCGCGGGCCATGCGAAGTGGCTCGCGAAGGAAGGCGCCTCGGTCGTGGTCAACGACATCGACCTGGAAGAGGCGCAGAAAACCGTCGACATCATCAACGGGGAGATCGGCACGGCGGTCGTGAACAACGACCCCATCGACACGACGGAAGGGGCGAAGAAGATCGTCGACCAGTGCGTGTCGGAGTTCGGGAAGATCGACGCGATGGTGGCGAATGCCGGCATCCTGCGCGACCGGACGTTCCTGAACATGTCGGAGCGGGAAATGCGGGACATCTTCGACGTGCACATCCTTGGGACCTTCCACACCTGCCAGGCGGCCGCGCGCCAGATGCGTGAACAGGGCCACGGCGGGGTGCTCATCACAACCACGTCGGGCGCCCACTACGGCAACTTCGGCCAGGCGAACTACAGCGGGGCGAAGGGTTGGATCGCCTCGATGACGTACACCATGGCGATGGAGTTGGCGCGCTACGGCATCCGCGCCATCGCGGTCTCGCCTTCAGGCAGCACCCGCATGTCGGCGACGGCGCTTGGCCCCGGCGGCGTCCCGTCGCCCGGGGGGGCGAACTTCACCGACCCCGAGCTGAACGGGATGCAGGTGGCGTGGCTGTGCAGCGACGAGGCCAACTGGATCACCGGGCAGGTCTTCGGCACCGGCAGCGACCGCTTCTTCATCATGCAGCAGCCGATGTACACCTACGGCATCGTGAAGCCCGGCGGCGTCCAGGTAGCCGACCTGCAGCAGCACGGCGAGCGTTTCTTCAAGGGCAAGCTGGAGAACTTCGGTCTGCCCAAGCAGCCCTACGCCTACTACGACGGCGTGAAGGTGCAGCCCCCGCGCAAGAAGTAGCGAATCGCTTCCGCCCCTCTCCCGCGGGAGGGGGCGGGTTGAGGTAAGTGAGTCCAATGAACTTCCTCTGGGAGCAGAATCTGGTGGACTTCCGGCAGGAGGTCCGCGGCTTCATCGAAGAGAACTGGGACGGGGACGACGGCGAAGGCGAGGGCGGCAGCCTTTGGGCCACGCCCAAGCACCGCGAGTTCATCAAGAAGATGGCCCGCCGGGGCTGGGTCGGCATCGCGTGGCCGGAGCAATACGGCGGCGCCGGAAAGCCTCAGATCTACCAGTGGATTCTGATGGAGGAGCTCTCCCACGCCGGGGCGCCGCACACCGGCTCCGGCGTCGGCACCATCGGCCAGACATTGATGCGCCACGGCAGCGACGAGCAGAAGGACTACTTCCTGCCCAAGATCGTCGCGGGAGAGCTCGACTTCGCGCTGGGCTACTCGGAGCCCAATGCCGGCACCGACCTCGCCAGTCTCGAAGTCCGCGCCGACCGCGACGGCGACGACTACGTGATCAACGGCACCAAGATCTGGATCAGCGCGGCCCGCTACGCCGACTACATCTGGCTGGCGACGCGCACCGATCAGAACGCGCCGAAGCACAAGGGCATCAGCGTCTTCCTCGTGCCCCTGAAGCGCCCCGACATCGAGATCACGCCGATAGCGAAGCTCGCCGACATCGCCAACAACATGGTCTACTTCGACAACGTCCGCGTGCCCCGCACCGCCTTGGTGGGCGAAGAGAACCGCGGCTGGTATTACCTCGCCGAGGCGTTGGACTATGAACGCATCCACCTCTTTCCCTTCGGCCCGGTGCAGCAGGGCATGGACCGGCTGCTGGACGCGGCGAAAGCAGCTCCCGCGGCCCTCAAGGCCACCCCCTACTGGAAGGTGCTGCGCCACAAGGTGGCGGAAATGGCGATCGAGCTCTCGGTGCTCTACAAGCTCACCCTCCGGGTGCTCGACGTGGAGCAGCGCCAGATCGTCGCCAACGTCGAGGCGTCGGAGAACAAACTCTTCGGCACCGAGCTCCAACGCAAGATGGCGGTGACTGCGAGCGAGGTGCTCAACCTCTACAGCCAGGTGCGGAACGACCCGAAATACCCCGGTCTCGTTGCCGGCGTCTCGAAGTCCTACGAGGGAACGCTCATCTCGCTGGTCGCCGGCGGCAGCAACGAAATCAACCGCTCCGTCATCGCAACCCGCGGCCTCGGCCTGCCCCGCTAACGCGACCCCGCGCGGAGCCCCGGGCAACCTTCTAAGGGGCGCGCCTTAAGCCTCTCCCCCTCTGGGGGAGGCTCCTTAAACCTCTCTCCCTCTGGGAGAGACTGAGAGAGGGCGCGGGCCGTCAGGCGCGCGAGCGCCCGCAGGGCGCTGCTCCTACCCGGCCCTGAGGCACGCAAGGATCTCAACAGAAAAGGTCTCCCAAAAAGAGCAGCGCGGCTGCGTGCTATGCTAGCGCCGCCCTCGCGAGCGGGGAGAGTCATGGCCGTCGACCTTATCCTCAAGAACGGACTCATCGCCGACGGGACCGGCGCCGACGCCTACCGCGGCGACGTCGCCATCGCGAACGGCCGCATCGCCGCCGTCGGCCGCGTGAACGAGACCGCCAAACGCATGCTCGACGTCGACGGCCTTGTAGTCGCCCCCGGCTTCTGGGACGTGCACACCCACTACGACGCCCAGCTCCTCTGGGACCCGGTGGCGACGTCCTCCTGCTGGCACGGGGCCACCACCGTGGTGATGGGCAACTGCGGCTTCAGTATCGCCCCCTGCAAGCCGGAAGATCAGCCCTGGATGATCAAGACGCTGGCCCGCGTGGAAGGCATGAACCGCGAGGTCTTGGAGCGCACCTTGCCGTGGCCCTTCGAGAGCTTCGGCGGCTACCTCGACGCCTTGGACGGCGGCATCGGCGTCAACGCCATCGCGCAGGTGGGACACACCGCGGTGCGGCGCTACGTGATGGGCACGGAAAGCTCGGAGCGGACGGCGACGGACGGCGAGGTCACCCGCATGAAGCACGTGGTCGCGGAGTCGCTGCGCGCCGGCGGCATGGGCTTCACCACCTCGAGGGTCGCGACGCACTGGGACGGCGACGGACTCCCCGTCCCCAGCCGTCTGGCGACGATCGAAGAGTACTACGCGCTGATCGAGGAGCTGCAGGCGATTAACGCCGGCTTCATCGAGCTCGCGGCGGGTCCCGAGTTCAGCCGCTACAGCGAGGAAGGCATGGCCCGCCTCGTCGAGTTGACGCGGCGCAGCGGACGGCCCGTGTGCTGGAACACCATCTCGCAGTCGGTGACCGAGCCCGAGGCGTGGAAGGAGCACCTTCGCATTCTCCGGGAGATGCGCGAACAGGGCACTCCCTTCTTCGCGCTGGGCCACACCCAACCCGACGACTTCGAGTTCACCTTCGAGTTCACCAACGTCTTCGACCGCTGGGCCACGTGGCAGAAAGTCCTCATCGAGCCCAAGCCGGTCAAGACCGCCAAGATGCGCGACCCCGCCTTGCGCGACGCGCTACGCGAGGAGATGAAGCGCGACCCCTTCCGCGGCCTCCCCATGAACTGGGAAATCACGATGCTGGTGAAGTCGACCACCGGCCTCTACGCCAAGTTCGAGGGCATGCGCGTCACAGAAATCGCCGAGCGGCTGAACAAGGACCCCCTCGACACGGCCTTCGACATCGCGCTCGACGAAGACCTGACGACCCAGTTCCGGCAGCTCGACACCCGCAACGCCGACCCCAACGTCATGATGGAGATCCTGAAGGAGCCGCACGTCGGGGCGGGTTTCTCCGACGCCGGCGCGCACCTGATCACCGAGGTGAACACCGGCTTCTCCACCCGCCTGCTCGGCTATTGGGTCCGCGAGAAGCAGGCGATGCGCCTCGAAGACGCGGTCCGTCGGCTCTCCTCGGTGCAGGCCGAGGAGAGCGGCGTCGTCGACCGCGGCAAGATCCTCGAGGGCTACGCGGCCGACCTCACCATCTTCGACCCCGAGACAGTCGGCCCGTCGGAGCGCACCTTCGTGAACGACCTCCCCGGCGGCGCGCGGCGGCTGGTCCAGTACGCCACCGGCGTCGAGTACACCCTGGTCAACGGCACGGTGACGATGGCCCACGGCGAGCACACGGGCGCCACCGCGGGGCGCGTCCTCCGCAGCGGCGACTACGCGGCCTAGCGCGGTAAGGCGATGACGCGTACTGACGCACCGGAGCCGATGGAGTTCGACGTGTCGCGCAAGCTGACCGACTCCATCGGCGACCTGCTCGGCGCCGAGCTCGTTTCCGCCAGCGACGGCTGGAGTCTGGTGCGCCTCCAGGTCGAGGAGCAGCACCTCAACCCCTTCGGCTTCGTCAACGGGACGGTGGGATTCGCCCTCTGCGACATCGGCATGGGCTCGGCCATTGCGACCGAGATGCTGAAGCGCAAGATCTCCTCGGCGACGGTCGAGATCAAGATCAACTACCTGAAGTCGGTGCGCGGCGGCCTGCTGGAGTGCGAGTCGCGCACGGTGCACCTCGGCACACGGCTGGCGACGATGGAGTCCGACGTCCGCTGCGACGGCGAACTCGTCATCAAGGCCACCGGCACGTTCGCTTTGCTCGAATTGACCGGCGAGGTGCTGGAGCGGGTCGGCCGCCTGCGGCAACGCCCGCCCTCGGACCAAGGCCCGGCGCGTTGATAAACTAAATGGGGGCCCGTGCCCTATAGTGGAACGGTCCGCTGAAGTGTTTCAGAACCGAGGTCAAGTCCCGACTCGGCTTTGAAGGCGGAGGAGCCGTCCTTGCTCTCGCAGCCGCGCCGCACGCCGCTCCTCATCGTGCTCTCAGGCCCCTCCGGCGTCGGCAAAGACGCCATCCTCAACCGCATGCGCATCCTCGAGTTGCCGCTGCACTTCACCGTCACCGCCACCACGAGGCCGATCCGGGACAACGAGCGCGACGGCGTGGACTATCAGTTCATCTCCGAGGAGACGTTCCGGCACATGTTAGAGGAGGGCGACCTCCTCGAGCACGCCCAAGTCTACGGCAACTCGTACGGCGTGCCGAAGTCGCAGGTGCGGAATGCGATGTCGGCCGGCCACGATGTCCTCGTCAAGATCGACGTCCAGGGCGCCGCGACGATCAAGCGCCTCGCGCCGCAGGCGGTCATGATCTTCGTCGTCCCGCCCTCCATCCATGAGCTGGAGCGCCGACTCAAATGGCGGATGACCGAATCCGACGAGAGCCTGCGCCGGCGGATCGAGGAGTCGCGGAGCGAGATGGAGCACGTCGGCGCCTTCGACTACGTGGTGACCAACGACGCGCTCGACGACGCGGTCCATCAGATGAACTGCATCATCACCGCTGAGCGCTGCCGGATGCCGCCCCGCGTGGTGCGGCTCGACTAGGCCGCACCGGGCGAGAATACTGGCAGCAACGCCATGACCGATCCCGTCCGCGTCCGCTACGCCCCCAGTCCCACGGGCATCCCCCACGTGGGGAACATCCGCACCGCGCTCTTCAACTGGCTCTTCGCGCGGAACCGCGGCGGCGCCTTCCTCGTCCGCATCGAGGACACCGACCAAGCCCGGCTCGTCGAAGGCGCGACCGAGGCGATCCTCGAGAGCCTCCGATGGCTTGGCCTCGACTGGGATGAGGGGCCGACGGGCGACGGTCGCGCCGAGCGCGGCGACTCCGGCCCCTACTTCCAGTCCGACCCCATCCGTCTCGAACGCTACCGCGAGACGGCGGAGCGGCTGGTGGAGGAGGGCAAGGCCTACGCTTGCTACTGCACCCCCGACGAGCTCGCCGCGATGCGCAAGGAGCAGCAGCAGCGAAGCCTGCCCCCCAAGTACGACGGCCGCTGCCGGTACGACGCCGCGCTGCGCGCCCGCCACGAGGCCGAAGGCCGCCCCAAGGTCATCCGTTTCGCCTCCAAGACCGACGGCGAGACCATCTGCGACGACCTGCTGCGCGGCGAGGTCCGCTTCCGGAACGAGCTCCTCGACGACTTCGTGCTCCTGAAGTCGGACGGCTTCCCCACCTACCACCTCGCGCACGTCGTCGACGACCGCGCCATGCGGATCACGCACGTCATCCGCGGCGACGAGTGGGTGTCGAGCGCGCCGCGCCACGTCCTGCTCCACGAAGCCCTGGGATGGCGGCCGCCGGTCTACGCGCACCTGCCCATCATCCTGGGGCCCGACCGTGCGAAGCTGAGCAAGCGCCACGGGGCGGCGGCGACGTTGGATTACCGCGACCAGGGCTTCCTTCCCGACGCCCTGACGAACTTCCTCGCGCTCCTCGGCTGGTCGTACGACGACAAGACCGAAATCT
Source organism: Dehalococcoidia bacterium (assembly GCA_964291475.2). Lineage (GTDB taxonomy): Bacteria > Chloroflexota > Dehalococcoidia > SHYB01 > SHYB01 > DAOUKH01. Next base: position 22,653 of record OZ220079.1, read on the forward strand.
TCACCCGCGAGCAGCTCATTGAATACTTCTCGTTCGACCGCGTTGGCAGGGCCGGTTCGATCTTCAACATCGACAAGCTGCAGTGGATGAACGGCGTCTACATCCGGGAGATGGCCCCGGAACGCCTGACCCCGCTCGTCGCCGACCGCCTAAAGCACGACCTTCCCGAGGCGCAGCCCATCGACGAGGCCCACCTGGGGCGAGTGGTCCCGCTCGTCCAAGACCGCCTGAAGCTGCTGTCCGAGGCCCGCGACCTCACCTCGTTCTTCTTGGTGGACGAGATCACGTACGACCCCGCCGACCTCGTGCAGAAGAAGATGGACGACGTGGGGACACTCCGCGCGCTGGAGGCGGCGGAGTCGCGCCTCGACGGCCTGGCCGGTTTCGACGCGCCCGAACTAGAGACCGCCCTGCGGGCGCTGGCGGAGGAGCTCGAGGTCAAGACGGGGCAGCTCTTCGGGACGCTGCGGGTCGCCTGCACCGGGGTCAAGGCCGCGCCGCCCCTCTTCGACACCATGGCCGTCCTGGGCCGCGAGCGCTGCATGACCCGCATCGCCAACGCCATCGCCCTGATGCGGCCGCAAGCCGCGGGCTAGCCGACGCCCTTCGGCGAGCCCCGCCGGTGGCGCGCGCGCGGGCGCGCGGGTAGACTAGCGCCGTATGCCGCAGACGGAGACAGCCACGCCGCGCACCGAAGTCCTCGAAAACGGGACCGAGGAACTCCTGCGCCGCTTCCGGGAATCGGTCAAGGCCGGCGACGACTGGACCGCTGCGCTTCTCCGGACCATCGGGGAGTGGACGCTGGCCGAGGAGTCCGTCGACGGACGGGAATACCGCTACTTGGTAGCGGGGGAGGCCTTCGACTGGCGGCTGCTCGCCGAACGCATCGTCCTCACTGCCTACGACTGCCTCCCGCCGGTCGAGCGCGACCGCTTCCTCTTCCACGGCGAGACCTCGCGCGCCGTCGGCGAGGAGGAGCTCCGCGAGGCGCTCGGCGCCGTCAAGCACAGCGCGGCGTCGAACTTCTGGTACGGCGTACGCGTCGAGGAGGCCATCCTGCTCGCCGCCGAGCGCGAGGTCCGCAAGTCCCGCTACGGCATGGGCAAGATGGACGACTCCAAGCTCGACGACCTCGCCCACCAACGCATCTACGGCAAGCCCCGGCGTGAGCTGCTGGAAACCTACGCCGCCTCGACCGGGCTACCCATCCCCGACTCGATGACTCTCGCCGAGCTCAACGAGTTCACCTACTGGCTCTTCAAGTACCGCATCGAGCACTCCGACAAGGCCCGCGTCGCCTCCGACACCAAGAAGGGCCTCCTCATGCTCCAAGAGCTCGCCGCCCCCCGCACCAACGGCGCAACCCCGGTCTAGCGCCGCCGACTGCGGGGGCGTCGGCTCTATCACACGTGCTTAAGGCGACCCTTGGGACCAACTCGCAATCTATCGACTCAGGAGCAAAGGGCATGGCGCCAACACTGAAGGAACTGATCGACCGCGCTCCCTGGCGGGAGGCCGTCACGTACCGCGACACCTGGCCCCACGAGTACGTAGTCAGCGAGAAAGACGGCCAGCAGGAGCTGCTGGAAGCCGTCTGCGCCCGGTTTCGTGCCGGCGAGGGCGTAGCATGCCGCTTCTTCCATATGAACAACACCTACCTGTTCATCGGGGACCACAAGTACTGGCTCATGACCCACTGGGACGATCTGGAGCCCGGAGTCGACTACGTCCTAAACCGCGCCCGCCTCTACCGCGACCGCCGGGACTTCGTCATCCAAGACGGCGACACGGGGATGCCGGAAGACTACCCGGCTGCTCCGGCGCACAAGGCTCCCGCCGCCCCCTAATACCCCTTGACCGGGTCCACGCGGTTCTCCAGTGGCTCGCCGTCGAGGTAGCGGCGCAGGTTCTCGCAGAAGAACTGGGTGGCGCGGTCGGCGTGGTCCTTGAGGCCGCCGGTGTTGTGGGGCGTCACGATCACGTTGGGCAGACCCCAGAACTCGCTGTCGGCGGGTAGCGGCTCCTGGGCGAAGACGTCGAGCGCCGCGCCGCCGAGGCGGCCGCTCTTGAGCGCGTCGAGGAGCGGCGCCTCGTCGACGACCGCCCCCCGGGACACGTTGATGAAGAAGGCGCTTGGCTTCATGGCGTCGAACTGGGCCTTGCCGATCATGCCGCGGGTCTCGTCGGTGAGGCTGACGGCGACGACGACGTAGTCGCACTCGCCGAGCATCTCGTTCAGCCGGTCGGATGGGAAGACCTCGTCGACGTTGGGCACGGCCTGGCCGGGCACGTAGCTCCGCCGGGCGGCAAGGACGCGCATGCCGAAGGCGGCGGCGCGCTTGGCGACGCTCCCGCCGATGCTGCCCGGGCCGACGATGCCGACGGTCTTGCCGGTGAGCTGGCCGTTGGCGTAGCGGGTCCACTCGCGGCGTGCCTGGGCCTCCACACGCTTCACCATGCTCTTCTCGTTCATGATCATGAACATCATGCAGGACTCGGCGATGGGCGGGCCGTTGATGCCGCTGGATGAGGTAAGGGCGACGCCGTGTTCCAGCAGCCCGGTTCCCGCGAGGTAGTCCACGCCTGCGCCGTAGGCCTGGACCCATTTGAGGTTCGGGGCCAGCTCCAGCAGGTTCTTGGGCAGGCCCGCGCCGAGAATGACCTCGGCCTCGCCGATGTGGCGGTCGAAGGCCTCGGGGTCGCCCTCGAACGTCATCGTGCCGCCGGCCTGGTAGGAGCGCATCATCTCGCGGGCCCGGGCGTCGACGTACGGGGCATAGACGACGTCCACGCGCGGGTCCACCGCGGCGATGGTGTCGGCGTCGGCAGGGCGCCCGAAGTAGTGGCCTATAAGTACCTTCACTTTGTCCATCGGCTGCCTCGCTTCGACTGGTTTGGGGGCGTCCGTCCGTGTGCCGGGCGGCATGCGCCGCGATTATAGCAATGGCATAATGCGGGCGCTCAAAAGAGGAGGCACCGCATGGTAGTGGAACGGATCAGGCTCGACGGCAAGAACGCGATCGTCTGCGGCGCCGGCGGGGGCGGCATCGGCTCGGCGACGTCGAAGACGCTGGCGGAGGCGGGCGCCAACATCGTCGCGGTGGACATCGACGGCGCGCGGGTGGAGGAGACCGTGGCGCAGGTGCGCGACCTCGGCGTCCAAGCCCACGGCGTCGTGGCCAACGTCGAGACGAAGGCCGGCGCCGACCAGGTCGTGGCGGAGGCGGAAAAGGCGTTCGGCGAAATCCACTGCCTGGCGAACATCATCGGCGGCATGATGAACGCGGCGGAGTGGAACGACCTGTTCAACTACGGCGAGGCGGAATGGGACGCCGTCTTCAGCCGCAACCTGAAGTACCAGTTCCTCATCATCCAGGCCGTCGCCAACCACATGCGGCGAAAGGGAATCGCGGGCAGCATCGCCAGCCTGTCGTCGGTGAGCGGCTGGGCGGGGGCCCCGCATCACGGGCCGTACGGCGCGGCGAAGGCGGGCGTGATGGCGCTGTCACGGACGATGGCCGTCGAGTTCGGCGGCTACGGCATCCGGGTCAACAACCTCGCGCCGGGATCCGTGATCACGCCGCGCACCATGGCCGCGACGACCGAAGATGCGCGCCACAAGCAGGCCGCGGCCACGACGCCGATCCGCCGCGCCCTCGACCCCACGGAGATCGCGTCGGGTCTGCTCTTCCTGCTGTCCGACCTGTCCAGCGGCGTCTCCGGTCACACGCTGGTCGTCGACGGCGGCGCGATCTCGAAGTTCCCCTTCTCCATGCCGCAGGGCGACGACCCCGACCCGAGCTCCACGTCCTTCTTCGCGCAGGCGGAGGAGTAGGCGACGCCTACAGCCCCATGAGCTGGGCGACGCGCTCGCGGTGGTATTCCGCGTCGCCGAAGAAGGCCTCGGCCGACTTGGCGCGGCGGTACCAGAGTTGCATGTCCAGCTCCTTGTAGAAGCCGACGCCGCCCAGAATCTGGTGGCCGGTGGCGGTGACGTTCTGGTAGGCCTCGGTGCAGAGCGCCTTCGCCATCGAGGTCTCCATCTCGTAGGGCAGACCCTCGTCGACGCGCCAGGCGGCCTCGTAGGCGCTGTAGCGGGCGGCGTCCATCTCGATGAGCATGTTCGCGGCGTGGTGCTGGATGGCCTGGAAGCTGCCGATGGGCCGCCCGAATTGAATCCGTATCTTCGAGTACTCGACGGCGTAGTCGAGCGCCGCCTGCATCCCGCCGGACATCTCGGCGCAGAGCGCGATCGTTGAGAGGTCGAGGACCTTCCGGATGGCGGGCCAGGCGCCGTGCAGGGAGCCGACGAGCCGCGACCCCGGCACCATCGTCTGGTTGAAGACGATCTCGGTCTGCTTGTCCTCAGCCATGGTGACCAGCGGGGTGACCCCGATGCCCGGCGCGGCGTCGTCGACAAGAAAGAGCGAGACGCCGTCGGCGGGGTCCTCCGAGTCGCGGGTCCTGGCGGCCACGAGGTAGTAGTCGGCGGACGCGCCGTACTGGATGAAGAGCTTGGTACCGTTCAGCGACCAGTCCTCGCCACGCGGCAGGGCACGGACCTCGACGCCGCCGGCGTCGTACGAGGCGCTCGGCTCGGTGAGGCAGAAACGGAACTGCAGGCTGCCGTCGAGGATGCGGGGCAGGTACTCCGCCTTCTGCGCCTCCGTCCCTAGCTCCAGGAGCGCGAGGCCGCTCTGCAGCACGCCGGTCTGGTATGGAACGGGACAGGGTTGGCGTCCAATCTCCTCCATGAGCACGACTAGGTCGGTCCAGGAGCCCCCGCCGCCGCCGTATGCCTCAGGGAAGATGACGCCGAGCCAGCCCCGGCCCGCCATGTCGCGCCACATGTCCGGCGAGTAGCCGAGGTCGCTCTCTTCCAGGTCGCGCACGAGCCTGCGGTCGCACTCGGCGGCCATGAAGGTCTGCAGCTCTTCGCGGAAGGCTTCCTGCGCCTCGCTGAATCCGAGGTCCATGCTTCGCTCCTTGGGCGCTGGGGGCCTAGCGGTCGTCTTCGCCGTTGCCGGCGTAGGCGGCGGGGCTGCCGATGAACCGGGTGCGGTTGAGGATACCCGTGAAGTAGTACCACCGGCCCTCGTAGAGGAACTTGGTGGCGTAGCGCGACTCCCCGCGGTCCACCTCCGCGACCTCTTGGTCGGTCAGCGTCTCGCCGGAAACGGGGTCTCGCTCCATCGAAGCCGCTCCTCTCTGGCTACCTCGGCATGCCCAGACCGCGCTGGGCGATGACGTTGCGCTGGATTTCGTTGGCGCCGGCGCCGATGGTGCTGCTGAAGTAGCCGAGCGCCTGGAAGAAGAAGACGCCGTCCACCTGGGCGTGGGGCGAGCCCTCGTCGAGGTTGCCGTAGTGCCCCAGGATCTGGTAGCCGGTGTTGGCGATGCGCTTGCGCAGCTCGGAGCCGTAGACCTTGGTGACCGAGGCTTCGTAGTTGGGCACGGAGCCACGGCTCTGGAGCCAGGCCACCCGCATCGAGAGCCGGTAGCCCGCGGCGACCTCCGAGGCCAGCCGCGCCAGTTTCTGCCGGACGACGGGGTCCTGGCTCAGCGGCCTGCCGTCGCGCCAGTGGGTCTTGCAGTACTTGACGAGCGCCTCGACCCAGCGGCGCGCCTCGCCGTAGGCGGGGAAGCTGGAGCGTTCGACGTCGAGGGCCGCGGCGACCTGGTACCAGCCGCGGTGCAGCTCGCCGACGAGGTCCGTTTTCGGAACACGCACGTTGTCGAAGAAGACCTCGTTGTGCCGCCACTTGGCCATCGTCCACAAAGGACGGACGGTGATGCCGGGGCTCTTCATGTCGATGAGGAGGACGCTGACGCCCTTGTGCTTGGGAGCCTCGGGGTCGGTGCGGGCGGCGAGCCAGCAGTAGTCCGAGTCGTGCCCCTGGGTGGTGAAGATCTTCTGGCCGTTGATGACGAACTCGTCGCCGTCCTGCACCGCGGAGGTCTGCAACGAAGCGAGGTCGCTGCCCGCGGAGGGCTCGGAGTAACCGAGGCAGTAGCGGGCCTCGCCGCTGAGAATCTTGGGCAGATGGAAGGCCTTCTGCTCCTCCGAGCCGAAGAGCATGAGCGGCGCGGCGACGAAGGAGACCCCCATGTCGAAGGCGGGCGCGTCGGCGTAGGCCGCCTCGTAGCCGAGGATGGCCTGGTGCACCATGTCCTTGCCCCGCCCGCCGTACTCCTCGGGCCAGGCGACGCCGAGGTGTCCGGCCTCGCCCGTCTCCCGCCGCATCTTCCGCTCGAAGGGAATGCTCCAGCGGTACATCTGGGTCGGGTCGCGCTCGTCCTTTACCTCCGGCGTGCTCATCTTCTCCTTGAAGAAGGCGCGCAGCTCCGCGGAGTATGCCAGCTGCTCTTCAGTGAAGCGGAAGTCCATGAGACCAGCCGGGCGCTAGGCGCCGGGAACGATGTGCCGGGGGCTCTTGCGCTTGAAAACGCCGGACATGATGACCGTGGCCCGCCCCTGGCTGCTGGCGACGTAGGGCTCCTTCGAGGCCATCGTCTCCTTGAGGCCGGCGCTGAGGGCGGCGTAGTCCTTGGTGTCGAAGAGGAAGGCGTGGAAGTAGTTGGCGGGGATGTACATCGACTTCCCGTGCTTGAAGCGGTAGCCGTTGGTGAAGCCGGGCGCTTCGAGGATCGCGGGCAGGTGGTGCTCGTTGTACCAATCGTTGTACCAAGCATCGTGCTCGTCGGGTATCCCCGCGAGCATGACCTGCATCCCCTCGACCTCGAGCGAGGGTTGCTCGCCCAGGCTGAAGATCAGCTCGTGGCCGCCAAGGTGGAGTCCCTCGGCAATCCCTTCGGACATGCCCCGGCCCTCGCCGCGTTTCTTCTTAGCGACGGCCATCAGGTCGTCGAAGGCGGCGCCGGCGTCGGCGCGGTCGAGCTCGTAGACGTGAAGGTACTTGGGCTTGGCGTCGGGGTCGACGTTCTCGTAACGCGTCCAAGCGTAGAGGCCGGGGGTCTCGGTCAGGTCGGGGCCGTGGACGTCGTCCATCCATGCGTTGAAGGCGGCGTCGGCCTCCGGGCCGGTGGGCGTGGTCATGGCGATGATCACGCTCTTCATGCGTTTGGGGTCCATCGCGTCTCCTTAGTTGCCGGCTAGGTGGCCGCTGGCCGTACCTTTGGCAGGCACGACTGCGCGTTGCTCGGGGCCGACCGCGGCGTAGGCGGCGACGTGCCGCATGACGAGACCGTCGTAGCGGCGCATGTGGCCGAGACGGCCGGGCAGCTCCTCGAACGCCGCGATGGGGTCGGGCCAGTCCGTCTCGTAGACCGCCAAGTAGCGGCCCTCGCCCTTTCCGGTGGACTCGTACCGCGTGGCGGCGTAGTAGCAGCCGGTCTGGAGCACGTCGGGGACGTGCACCTCATCGTACCAGCGGTCGAACTCCTCGTCGGTCATCGGCCCATCGTTGTCGGCGATGGCGACGAGGACACCGGTGGGAACGCGGGCTGCCATGCCGCTCCCCTACGCCCGGGCCGGGACGGTGCCCGACACCGTGGAGTAGGTCATGGCGTACGCGGCGAGAAGCCTGCGTTCGATGCAGTCGATGCGGTAGGCGTTCATCTCCTCCAGCGCCTTGATCAACACGTCAAGCTGGCCGACGGGGTCGGCGGCGTCGGTCTCGTAGACGGCGAGGTAGCGGGGGCCGGAGTCGGGGTCGGTGTTCTCGTACCGCGCCGCCGAATGGTAGGCGCCGGTGGAGAGCACGTCGGGAATGTGCACGTCGTTATACCAGGCGTTGAATTCGTCGTGGCGGGCGGGGTCGGCGCAGTTGTTGAGGACGATGAGGACACCGGTGACGGGCCTCGCGGCGGGGGACGGGCCGCCGATGTGCTTGTAGACGCCGACGTACGAGGCCTTGAGCGCGCCGTGAATGCGCCCCTTGTCGCGCAGCCGCCCGGTGTGCGCGCGGTTGTCGACCCAAGCCGCGCCGGGGTCGTCGCGGTCGGTCTCGTAGAGGGCGGCGTACCGGGGCTGCTCGTCGCCGCCCGCCGCGTTGAGGTTCTGGTAGCGGGTGGCCCGGGGAAAGACGCCGGGATTGCAGACGTCGGGCAGGTGGACCTCGTTGTACCAGCGGTCGAAGTCGTCCTCCTGGGCGGGGTCGTTGCAGTTCACGAGCACGGCCGCGAGGCCGTTGGGACGTCTGCCTTCCATGGTGTCTCCTCCGTTGCCGCCGTGCCGCGCTATTCGGCGGGCGCTTCTATCCTCGAAAGCTTGCGGTAGGTCTGCTTCATCACGACGTCGAGGCAGTCGATGGTGTAGGTGGAGCCCGCTTCCCGGCGCTCCGTCATGCGCCGCTGCATCCCGCCGAAGACCTCGACCGGGTCACAGGACATGCCGTAGATGGCCGCGGAGCGCGTCTCGTCGGGGGCGGCCTTGGGGTTCTCGTAGCGGCGGGCCCCGTCGAGCCCCGGCGTGCCGTTCTCGAGGACGTGCGGTATGTGGACGCCGTCGTACCAGGCGCGCCACTCGGCCTCACGTCCGGGGTCGTCGCACCGGCTCAGCACAAGGAGGATGCCGCTCACCACCGCTCCCGCCTTCCGTCCAGAGTCGGGGCCATGCTAGACGAAGGAGGGTCGGCCTGCAACGCGGGGCCCCCCCGGGGCATTGGCCTTAAGCCTCTCCCCCTCTGGGGGAGTTTTGAGAGAGGGCGCGCGCCGTCAGGCGCGCGAGCGCCCGGAGGGCGCTGCTCTCAAGCTAGATCTTGCCGGTCACGTGGACGTTGATCTTCTCAAGCGTCTCGTTGAGCTCGCGGCCCATGACGCGGCCCCCGAAAAGGACGCTCTGAACCCATGGGATGCCGATGCGGGCGGTCCAGCGATAGGTTACTATCACTTTCGAGGCGGCGCCTTCGTCCACCGATTGGATATCGACGGTGGTGGTGAAGTCGCGGACGCCGACGACCTCGGAGTCATCGATCGTCTCGCGGCGGTGGGCGAGCGTGATGCGGCGCCCGGGCTCCCACTCGACGACCTCTTGCTCGACTTGGAGGTCATGCTGGTAGAGCATCCGCTCCATGCGGTGCCGCCGGCCGACTCCATCGGCAGGGCCGTCCACGTGCTGGGCGGAAACGACGCCCGGGTGCCAGGATGCGAGCCCCTCAATCGTGGAGATCAGGGCCCAGATCTGGTGCGGCGTTGCGTTGATGCGTCGGTTGCGCGAGGCCTTCATCGTTCGGCCTAGTTGAACTCGTAGAGCCGGGCGGCGTTCCCGGCGATGATCTTGTGGGCCTCATCTTCCGGGATGTCGCCGACGAGCCGGTCGATCATCTCCCGCGACTTCGGCCACGTGCTGTCGAGGTGGGGGTAGTCGGTGGACCACATCAGGTTGTCGACGCCGGTGATGGCCCGCGACAGGATGCCGGAGCGGTCGCGCATGAAGGTGAGGTAGGCGTTCCGCTTCATGTACTCGCTGGGGAGCGTGTCCATGGGGATGACGAAGGTGTGGAAGGGGCGGCGGCGGTCGAAGAGGTAGTCGATGCGCTCGGTGAAGTAGGCGGCCCAGCCGATGTCGTTCTCCGCGGAAACGATGCGCAAGTTCGGATAGCGGTGGAAGACGCCGCCGAAGATCATGCGCGCCAGGGCGTCCTGGATGGCGAAGCACTCGGTTGCGCCGCTGGCGAGCCGGCTGACGCTGTCGGGAAGCTGGGTAGCGCGCCGCCGCTCGGTGAGGATGTGGAGGCTGATGGGAATACCCTCGGCCTCGGCGGCCGCCCACAGCGGATCGAAGTGCGGCTTGTCGTAGGTCGTCTCCGGGTCGGTGCTGACCGCGACGGACACCCCGGCGAGCCCAATCTCCTTGCAGCGGTGCAGCTCGCCGACGGCGGCCTCCATGTCGTCGATGGGGATGAGGCCGATCCCCTTGAAGGTGTCGGGGTAAGGCTTGCAGAAGTCCGCCATCCACGAGTTGTAGGCGCGGAAACACGCGAGCTGGTAGGGGATGTCGGAGATGCCGAACATCCGCAGCGCGATCGACGGGTACAACACCTCGGCCTCGACGCCGTCGGAGGCGATCTCGCCGATGCGGGCGCTGGAGTCGTAGGCGCCCTTGGGGGCGTCGCTCTCGTAGCTGCCGAGGTTGGAGACCTTGTCGACGGAACGGCCGGCGGCGGAGACCGCACCGACCTGGATCAGGGCCACGCCGCCGTCGCACTTGAACACGTCCTTGCCCTTCTCGCGCTCGCAGTGTGGCGCCCGGTCCTTGAACTCCGGTTCGATGTAGTCGAGCCAGAGGTTGGGCGGCTCGATGACGTGCGAATCGGCGGAGATGATCTTCTTGGAGGTCATAGCGTTCCTCTTCTAGCCGCGAGCGGTGTCCGCGCTACGCCACGCGGCGGCGCTTGTTGTTCATGAAGTCGACGAGGACGTACTCGCCGAGCTTGTCGGGCGAGGCGTAGAAGGCCCGCCCACGGTTGATGCGGGTAAGCATGTTCACGAAGTCGAGCAGGGGGTAGCTGTTCTCCAGCATGAAGGTGTTGATCGTAATCCCCTCCTGCGTGCAGCGGCGGACCTCCTTCAGCGTCTCGCGGATGGTCATCGGCGACGGCGGATAGCTGAACAGCGGCACCCCATGATCGAGGTGGGCCGTGGGCTCGCCGTCGGTGACCATGATCACCTGCCGCGTCCCGCCCTTGTGCTTGGACAGCAGCTTGCGCGACAGCATGAGCGCGTGGTGCATGTTCGTGCCCGATATGCCGGTGTCCCAGCTAAGCTCCGCCATGTCGTCGTCGTTGAACCGGTGGGCGAGGTCGGAGAAGCCGATGATATACAGCGCATCCCGCGGGAACTTGCTGCGGATGAGCGTGTGCAGCGCGATGGCCACCTTCTTGGCGGCGGTGAAGTTGCCGTAGTACCCCATCGACCGGCTGCGGTCGATCAGGAGACAGGTCGCCGCCTGGGTGGTGTGGTCGACGCGCTGGACCTCGAAATCGTCGACGCTCATACGGAGCGGCGTCCCATGGCCCTCACGTCGCACCGTGTTAAGCAGCGACTTTTGGAGATCGACGGCGAACTCGTCGCCGAACTCCCACGGTTTGGTCTCGCCGTTGTGCTCGCCGCCGACGCCCCGGTAGCGGATCTCGTGGGCCCCGGTGCGGTCCTTCCGAAGCTGCGCGAAGATGTCGCGGATCGCCTTGTCGCCGATCTTGCGGACGCCGCGGGGCGTCAATTCGAGCTTGTCGCCCTTCCGCCGGACGTAGCCCGCCTCCTCCAGCCGGCGCATCATCTCCTTGAGCTCTTCCCACGACCGCCGGGCCTCTTCGCCGAGTAGCTCCGCGAGCTTCTCCTCGTCGACACGGTCGAGATCGCCGGGGCCGCGGACGGTGTCGAGCTGGTTCTCCAGCGTATCCATCTGCTGGAGCTGGTCCATGAGCTTCATGGCCTCCTCCAGTGAGATCTCCTCGTCACCGGAGAAGCGGTAGCGCTGGCTTAATTCGTCGGGAGGCGCCAGGCGGTCCATCAACGAGGCGAGCTGGGCCATCTCCATCTGCATATCGTCGTCGAACAGGCCCTCCATCATCTCCTGGAACTCGCGCCGCGTCTCCGCGTCCATGCTGTTGAGCAGCGACTCGGCCTGCGCCATCCGGTCCTGGAGCTGGTCGATGAGCTCGTCCATGTCGCTCGGCGGGTTGTCGCCGAAGGCCGGCCCGTACTGCTGCATGAAGCGGTCGAACTGCTCCTGCGACAGGTTGCCCTGCATGTGCTGCTGCATCATCTGGTTCAGGTCTTGCAGCATCTGACGCATGCCCGCCATCTGCTCCGGCGTCATGCTCTGCATCGATTGCTGCATGTCTTGGAAGTACTGCTGCATGGCCTGCTTCTTCAGCTCGTCCATCAGCTCTTCGTACTTCCGGCGCGCCTCGGGGTCCATGAAGTCGTACTCGCCCAGCTCCTTGATCTGGCCGGCGGGCGACTCCGGGAGGTTGTCCAACGACTCCATCCGCTTGTTCGCCAGCGACTGCATCATGTCGAGCAGGTCGCGCTGGGAGGGGTCGGACTCGGCCCGCTTACGGGCATCGTCGAGGCGTTCGTCGATCCCCTTGCGCTCGGTGTCGACGATGTCCTTCAGCCGCTCCTCGATGTCCTTCATCGTGGAGCTGAGGTCGTACTGCTGGAGGTACTGCTCCCGCCGCTGCTTCAGCCGTTCGAGCATCTCCTTGATGCCCTCGGTGCGCTGGCCGGAGCGGTTGTTCATGCCGCGCTGCATGAGGCGCTGCAGCGCGCGCATGACGCTGTTGTCGGCGAAGAGATCGTTCGAGATCTCATCCATCACCTCGTCGGCTTGGATCTCGAACGGCTCCTGGGAGCCGTCCCACCGTGAGTAACGCAGGCCTGTCATGAGCGAAGGGGCCTTCCGGGCCGCGCCGTCCAAGGCGGGCGCGAAATTTGGGCAATGATACGCCGCGCGCTCGCGGGGCGGCAAGGGAGGGCGCGGGACTAGTTCTGCGAGGCCGAGGAGTCGCGGTTGAGCAGGTCGACGCTGAGGGGGTCGTCGTCGAACTCGGCGATTTCGAGGGCTCCTGAGATCAGCTCCCCGACGCGGGCGTCGGCCTCGCGGCGGGCCCGGCGCAGGGCGTTCTTGGCGGCCACGCCGCCGATGCGCCCGAGGCTCAGGATCGCCGCCGCCTGCACCTGGGGATCGGGGTCCCCGACGAGCGGCAGTAGGAACTCGACGGCGTCGTCGTGGCCGAGCTCGCCGAGAGCGGCGGCGGCCTCGTAGCGCAGCTCGGGGTCTTCGTTCTCAAGCTCGCCGATCAGGGTGGGCATCCAGGCCACCTCGCAGGTGCGGCCCATGGCGTAGAGGGCGCTCGCCTGCACCTTGTTGTCCTCGTTTTCGTAGGCCTCCTCGATGAGGCCGGGCACGCGGGGGTGGCGCATGGACGCCAGCGCCTCGATGGCGCGCCGGCGCACCTCGATGGATTCGATTTCGTCGTCGATGGCTTCGATGAGCACCCCGCCGATCCGGACGCCGTCGCGCTCGGAGAGCCTGCCGATCTCGGCCATGAAGGAGAAGCGGCCCAACGCCTGCGCCGCGGCGGCGCGGACCGGCTCCGAGGGGTCGCCGCGCAGGGCGCTCAGCAGGGGACCGATGAGCGTCCGCTCCTCGCACTCCCACAGCCCGGCGATCGCGCCCAGGCGCACGTCGTCATGGTCGTCGTCGAGGGCGACCCTGAACAGCGCATTGAAGTCGAGCTCGACGTTGTCCTCGGCCATCTCCGCGAAGTAGGCGACGGCGGTGACGCGGTCCTCGTCCGCCGCATCGGCCCACGCCCGCCTGAACGCGGCGAGCTCGTCGCCGGCGAGGTCGGAAAGCTCGGCGAGGGCCGAGCGGGTGAGCTGCGCGCCGGGGTCGCGCAGGGTGGCGAGTGCCTCTTCGACCGACATGGTCCGGGCCGCCTCCTCCCTTCGCGGGCCTATTGCTTCGAGGATACGGTCACGCCGTCGCAGCAGATTGGCGGGGTGGAGAGCGACCCGCCAACCCATTCCGCCTCGCCGCCAAGGTAGGCGATATCCTTCAGGGCCTCGTAGACGTTGCCGGAGATCATCGTGTCCTTCACCCGTCCGGCGATTTCGCCGTTGACGATGCGGTACCCGAGGAGGACGTTGCCGCCGAACTCGCCGCCGAGCACGTTGCCCTGTCCCGCGCCGAGCAGCTGCTCGACGAGCACGCCGTCATCGATCGAGGCAATCATGTCGGCGGTGGCCACGTCGCCGGCGCCGACAAAGAGGACCCCGGAGGAAGGCGCGGGCAGGCTCCCCAGGGCGCGGGCGGCGCTGCCGGTGGAGGCGGCGCCCGCTTGGCCGGCGGTCTGCAGGTCAAAGAGAAAGGCAGCGGGCTTGCCGTCCTCGATCAGGGCGGTGCGGCGAGTCGGCACGCCCTCGGCGTCGGCGGGGGAGCTCCCGGGCCGGAGGGGGACGGTGGGGTCGTCGACGAGACTGAAGCGGGGGTCGAGCATCTGCTCGCCGAGCCGGCCTTCAAGGGGCGACGCGCCTTGCACCACCGTGCGCCCGTTGAGCGCGGTCATCAGCGGCTGCAGCAGGGCCGACGCGACGCCCCGCGGGCTGAACACGACCTTCCCCTTCCCCGTCGGCGCGGAAGCCGTCTCCTTGGCGCGCTCGAACTGTTGGACGACACGGCCGATCACGGCGGCGGGGTCGATGTCGGGTGAGGTCGAGGATGCCCAGTCGCCGACGAACAGCATGTCCGAGCCCCGCACCAGCGTCCCGTGCAAGGCCACCGCATAGGACGACCGCTCGTAGGCGGCGCTCCCGCCGTTCGAGTTGGCGATCTCGACGGCCCCCACCGCGCGGGTGACGCCGGCCTCGCAGACCAGGTCGTCGTGCCGCTCGCGCAGCGCGTCGATCATCGTCTGGCCGGTCTGTACCATCGCTTCGATGGAGACGTCCTCGATCTTGGCATCGTAGACGGGGACGCCGGCGTATCGCTCGGGGCCGGGAAGGTCGAACTTGGCGGCGGCGCCGAACTCGGCGAGCTCGACGGCGCGCTCGATGAGGCCGTCGATGTCGGCCCCGTCGTTGGTGGCGGAAAAGCCGATGCGCCCGCCGCGGACGATCCGCAGCGCCATGCCCGACGACTCCTTGGTCTCCAACATCTTCAGGCGGTTGGCCTCGAAGCTCACCGGCGTCTCGCGCCGCTGGACGCGGTAGACCTCGGCCTGCTCGGCGTGCCGCTTGGCCTTTTCAAGGGCCTCTTGGACGGCGGAATGCATGGGCGCCGCCTACTTGCCGCCGACCAGGCAGTTGCGGATACGGATGTGGGGGCTGCCGTTGGAAACCGCGAGCGGCGACTGGCCGCTCTTGCCGCAGCCGCCGCCCTGGTTCATTTCGAGGTCGTTCCCGATGGCGTCGATGTTCTCCAGCGTCTCGAACAGGTTGCCGGAGAGCACGACCGGTCGCAGCAGCTCCTCGACGCGGCCGTTGCGAATGCGGTAGGCCTCGCCGGCAGAGAAGGTGAACATCTCCATGCTGGTCATGCCGCCGTACCAGTTCTTTGCGTAGACCCCGTCGTCGATCTCCGACACGATCTCGTCGAAGGTCGCCTCCCGCGGCTCGATGTACGTGTTGGTCATGCGGACGATAGGCGGGAACTGGTAGCTGATGGCGCGGGCGTTGCCGGTGGGCGACTCGCCCATGCGCGCCGCCGTCTCCCGGGAGTGGAGCCTGCCCACGAGGACGCCCTCGCGGATGAGGTCCGTCTTGGCGGCGGCGACCCCCTCGTCGTCGTAGCTGAAGCTGCCCCGCAGCCCGGGGACGGCGGCGCCGTCGACGATGTTGAGATGCTTCCCGCCGAAGCGCTTGCCCAGGACCATGATCTCCTGCAGGTTCTTGTTCTCGTAGACGTGGTCGGCCTCGGAGAGGTGACCGAACGCTTCGTGAACGAAGACGCCGGCCAGTATGGGGTCGAGGACAACGGTGTACTCGCGCCCCTCGGCGGCGGGCGCGGCCAGGAAGTCGACGGCGCGTTGGGCCTCGGCGCGCACCGCGTCGTGCCGCCCCTCGACGACCGCGTAGTCGCCGTTGCCGCCGATGCTGAAGCCGGCCTGCTGCACGTCGCCGCCCTCGCGGGCCATCGCCCGCACGTTGAGCGTCACGTCAATCTTGGCCTGCTCGATATAGGCCCCGTTCGACGCCGCGAAGACGACGTTCCGCACGCCGTCGCCGTAGGAGATCGAAGAGCTGTGGATGGCGTCAGCCGTCGACCAGATGATCTGGTTGTACTCGTCGAGCAGCGCCTTCTTGTCGGCGAGCGAGACGCCGCGCGGGTCCTTCACCAAGCGGGGAGCGATGGACTCCTCGACGGGTGGCGCGGCTGCGAAGGCGGAGGCCTCATTCCCGGCAATGCGGGCCTGCCGGACGGCGAGCCGCACCTTCTCCTCCAGGTCGTCGTAGGAGTTGAACGAGACGAAGCCCCAGCCGCCGTTGACCAGGGCCCGGGCGCAGCCGCCCTTGCTCCGGGTGCGGTTGGCCTCTTCTAGCTCCTTGCCCCGGTACTGGAGGCGGGTGGACTCGGCGTCTTCGAGCCGGAGCTCGACGTAATCGGCGTCGTGGCCTTGGAGCGCCTGTTGCACGATGTCCCGCATGGAGGAACGCCTTTCTTGACGAGGTCGCGAGCGCCGGGACCGCCCGGCGGCGACGGGTAGTATCGCACAAAGCGTCCTCCGGGCGTGGGAACTGCCGGGGGCCGCATCCCTGATAAAATAACGGGAGTGAGCGCGGCCATGACCACCACAACGCGGAAGCACGGCGCGCCCAAGGCGGCGCGAAAGAGGAAGTCCGGCCCGCCCCTCTGGGAAATCGGGGAGATACTGCGCCGCCTGGAGCCCGAGTACGGCCCAGCGAAGCCGCCGCGCGGCTACGACCCCGTCTCGGAGCTCGTCTATACGATCTTGTCGCAGCACACGTCCGACACGAACTCGATACGCGCCTACGACAGCCTCGTCGCCGCCTTCCCCTCATGGGAAGCGGTGGCGGCGGCGGACCCGGACTCGGTCGCCGACGCGATCCGCGGCGGCGGGTTGGCGCGAGTCAAAGCGCCCCGCATCCAGGCCATCCTGCGCGAGGTGAAGTCGCGCACTGGTGAGTACGACCTCTCATTCCTGTCAGCGATGGGTTTGGAGGAGGCCAAAGCCTGGCTCCGCGAGCTGCCCGGCGTCGGCCCAAAGACCGCGGGTTGCGTCCTGATGTTCTCGCTCGACATGCCGGCGCTGCCGGTGGACACCCACGTCTACCGGGTCGCCAAGCGCCTGGGCCTCTTCGGCGAAAAGGTCAATGCCGACCAATCGCACGACGCGCTCGAGGCGCAGATCGAGCCCGCCGACCGCATGCCCTTTCACATGCTCACGATTCAGCACGGGCGGGTGGTATGCAAAGCGATGCGCCCCCGCTGTGCGGCGTGCGTCCTAGAGGAGCGTTGCCCGGCGAGCACGCTGAAGCCGCCGGTGGGGAAGAAGCGGAGACGAGCAGATGGATAAGCGGTTGCGAGTCGGCATCATCAACGTCACGGGCTACGCGGGCGTCGAGTTGGCGCGCATCCTCTGCCGCCACCCCAACGTCGAGTTGGCCGCGGTGACGGGCCGCAGCGCGGCGGGCAAGCGCCTCGGCGAGGTCTTCCCGCACCTGGCCTCCGAGGGCCTGACGATCACCGAGGACATCGAAGACGGGGTCGACTTCGTCTTCTCGGCGCTTGGCCACAAGGACAGCGCGCCACGCCTCCTCGATCACATCGAGGCGGGGACGCCGGTCTGCGACCTCAGCGCCGACTTTCGGCTCCACGACGCGGCGGAATACACCGAGTGGTACCAGGTCGAGCACCCCAAGCCGCCGCTGCTCGACTCGACGATCTACGGGCTGACCGAGCTGCACAAGGACGAGCTTCCCGGCGCCAAGCTGGTGGGCAACCCAGGCTGCTACCCCACGGGCGCCGTGCTGGCGCTCGCCCCGGCGGTGCAGGCCGGCCTGGTCGCGGGCGACATCGTCGTCGACGGCAAGTCCGGCGTGTCCGGGGCAGGCCGGTCGCTAAGTCTGACGACGCATTTCTCCGAAGTGAACGAGAGCGTCCGTGCCTACGCGCTGGACGGCCACCGCCACTACCCGGAGATCGTGCAGGAGTTGGAGCGCCTTTCGGACCGCGCGCTCAACATCACCTTCATGCCGCATCTCATCCCCATGACGCGCGGCATTCTCTCCACGTGCTACGCGCCGCTGGCCAAGAGCGCCGGCAACGGCACGAAGGGCGAGATCATCGAGCTGTACCAGGACTTCTACCGCGACGAGCCCTTCGTCCACGTCGCCGAGGAGCCGCCCCAGACCAAGCAGACCCTGGGCAACAACGACTGCCTCGTCTACCCAACCGTCGACCCGCGGACCGACCGTCTGATCGTCGTCAGCGCCATCGACAACCTCGTCAAGGGCGCGGCCGGCGAAGCGGTGCAGAACATGAACCTCATGATGGGCTTCCCCGAAACGGCCGGCCTAGAGCAGGTCGCCCTTTACCCCTAACCTCCCGACCCCGTCATTGAAGGGGCGGCGGAGCGGCGCTTAGAATGGAAGCCCGCGGGTATTCCCGCCCCCATCGTCTAGAGGACTAGGACGTCGCCCTTTCAAGGCGGAGACCGGGATTCGAATTCCCGTGGGGGCACCACCGCGCGGCCGGAGGCGAACGATGGCCTATTGGCTCTTCAAATCGGAGCCCAACACCTACTCCTACGACGACCTCGTGCGCGACGGCACGGCCGAATGGGACGGCGTCCGCAACTTCCAGGCGCGCAACTTCCTCCGCGACGAGATCAAGGAGGGCGACGGCGTCCTCTTCTACCACAGCAACGCCAAGCCCCTCGTGATCGTGGGCACGGCGGTCGTCACCCGCGCCGGCTACCCCGACCACACCGCCTGGGACGCCGGCTCCGACCACCCCGACCCCAAGAGCACCCCCGACAAGCCCCTCTGGTACATGGTCGACATCAAGGCCGACGAGCGCTTCCCCGAACCGCTGACCGTCGACCGCATGCGCGCCGAGCCGGGCCTCGCCGACATGCTCGTACTCAAGCGCGGCATGCGCCTCTCCATCCAGCCGGTCAAGCCGGAGGAGTGGGATCTGGTCGTGAGGCTGGGCAGGGATGCCGGATAGCCGACCTCCAGCGGCCCGCAATAGCTTGTCGGAGATAGGGACCTTGGCCGTAGGCGCCGATGTCGCGGTGAGGCCAGGGTCCGGTGCGGTCCGTATTCGAATGAGGGGGCAACTTCGGGACTCCCTGTCCCACGTCCAGGGGCCGGTTTGGTAGTCCCCGCCGATCTCTTTGGCGTCATCCCACTGTGGGTCGCCGTCTACGTCGTAGGCGGCATTGCGCTGGCCACCGTAGCTCGCGTCCTGTTGGCCCGCTTGGTCCGACCGGTCCTCCTGGGACGCCTCGAAGAGCGTCGTTTCGATCAGCCCCTGCGCCGCTTGTTGGGCATGTTGCTGGTTGTCTTTGGACAGCGCCGTGTCCTGATGAGCGTCTCGCTGCGCTGGCGGGACCTCGCCGGAATCGGGCACCTGGTCATCTTCTGGGGATTCACCTTCATGGTGATCAGTTACGTGCTGTTCATCTTCATCGACTCGGTGAAGCCGTGGTTGTCGAGTTCCATACTGACGGACGGCGGGCTCAAAGCCTTCTTCTGGGGGCTCGACATCCTCGCCGTTTCCGTCATCGCGGCGCTTGTCTGGGCCGCAACCCGGCGGTGGATCGGCCGCCCCGCGCGCCTTGAAACGCTCCGGTCCGCGGAGGCGGGCATCGTGCTGCTGGCCATCGGCATGATCATGCTCCTCCAACTCCTGACCGAGGCCGCTCACGTGGCCGCCGTCCACGAGGGCGCCGCGACAGGCCGGGAGATCGAGCACCTGGCAGGTGTACACGCATCCGAGGCGTCGACGACGACCCCCATCGCCGGGAACATAGGCCGGGGACTCCACCACGCGGGTCTGTCTTTCGGGGCGGCGAACACATTGCACGGTCTCTTCTACTGGCTCCACTACCTCCTGATCCTGGGCCTTGGGATCTACATCGCATTCTCGAAGCACATGCACATCATCACTTCGCCGCTGAACGCCTACTTCCGGTCGCTAAAACCCCGGGGCGCGCTGATCCCCATAGCGAACTTGGAGGAGGCGGAGGTCTGGGGAGCGCGACGCCCTCACGAATTCAGCTGGAAGTCCCTCCTGGACGGCTATGCGTGCGCCGTCTGCGGACGTTGCACCGACAACTGCCCGGCAGCCCTTAGCGGAAAGCCGCTTTCGCCGATGCACCTCGTCGAGGGGCTGCGAGACAATCTGCTCGAAGTCGCTCCAAGCCTGGCGGAGGCCGGCATGGACCGCGAGACGCGTGAACGGGTCGCCGACGAGGCGCCCTTCCTTGGCGCTTCGGTGACCGAGGAATGGGCTTGGAACTGCGTCACCTGCGGCGCGTGCGAGCAAGAGTGCCCCGTCATGGTGGAGCACATCGACACCATCGTCGACCTGCGCCGCCACCTGGTGATGGACCAAGGGAAGATGCCGCCGACGGCCGAGCAGACGCTGCGCAGCTTGGAGGCAAGGGGGCATCCGTGGCGAGGGACCCAGGCCGGCCGGATGGACTGGGCCGAGGGGCTGCCCGTGAAGGTACTGTCCGAACGCGGGGGCGAGCGGCCCGGCGTGCTGCTCTGGGTAGGCTGCACCGCGGCCCTCGAAAAGCGGAGCCAGAGCGTGGTCCGGGCGATGGCCCGCGTACTCGATCGGGCGGGCGTCTCCTACGGGGTCTTAGGAATGGAGGAGTCCTGTACTGGAGACCCCGCGCGCCGCATCGGCCACGAGTATCTGTTTGAGGTTCTTGCCCGCCGGGCGGTCGAGACTCTGAACGAGCACGGGGTTACCACCATCGTCACGGCCTGCCCGCACTGTTTCAACGTGATGAAGAACGAATACCCGGACCTCGGTGGGACCTACCACGTGGAACACTACGCGACCTTTGTCCAACGACTGATGAACGAGGGGAAGCTGAAGCTGGTCAAGCCCATCAAGGCGAAGGTCACGTACCACGACTCGTGCTATCTCGGCCGGTTCAACGGCGTGTACGACGAACCCCGGAAGATAATCGAGGCCATTCCCGGCGTTGAGCTGCGGGAGGTACCGCTTCGGAACCGCGAAAGGAGCTTCTGCTGCGGTGCGGGCGGTGGTCACATGTGGATGGAGGACAACTCCGGGAAGCGCCTCAACCACATGCGGACTGACCAGGTCCTGGAGACCGATCCCGAGGTCGTGGGGGTCTCTTGCCCCTTCTGTCTCCAAATGTTCGAGGACGGCATCAAGTTCGTGGACCGCCAAGATAGCGTTCGAGCTATCGACGTCATCGAGCTTGTCGCCGAATCGATGGACGACTAGGCCCGCCAGTGCCGCCGCGTTCCAGCCCGCCGTGCTCTCTGGCAGAGGCTTAGGGTTGGCCTGGACCGGGGCGCGGCCCAGTCAACATTCCACGTCGCCGCTTCTACCGGCACGTCTGCTCTCCTATCTTGCACTCGACGGCGGTTGGCAAGTCTAATCTCCGTAGTCTGCGGAGATCAGGCTGCGGTTAGCAGACCAGCCGATGAGGAGTCGAAGGGTCTAAGGACGAGCCATGCAAGAAGGCTGGACACGCCCCGCGAGCGATCGAGGGCGGCCGCTGATCATCGCCCACCGGGGCCTGACGTCGGCGGCACCGGAGAACACGGTCGCGGCGTTTCGGGCGGCGGTCGACGCGGGCGCGGACGGCGTCGAGCTCGACGTGCGGCTCTCGCGCGACGGCGAGGTGGTCGTCCTGCACGACCCCGGCCTCGAGCGCACCACCACCGGCGCAGGCCCCGCGGCGCGGCGCACGCTCGCCGAGCTGAAGCGGCTCGACGTGCGCAGCCTTCCCGGCGAGCGCATACCCACCCTCGGCGAGGTCTTCGACACGCTGCCCGCCTCCTTCCTCACCATCGTCGAGCTCAAGCTCTACGGCGTGGGCTTCTGGAAGCTGGCGTCGCGGGCGCTGCGCGTCGTCCGCGAGGCGGGGCGCATGGAGACGGCCATGCTGGCGAGCTTCAGCCCATTCTCGCTCCTGGCAGTGCGGCTCATCGAGCCCGGCGCACTCCGCGGGCTCATCTGGAGCGGCGACCACCCCCCGCCGGCGCGCGGGCGCTGGCTGAGTCCGCTGGCCGCGCCCCACTGGCTGAACCCCAACGAGACCGGCTTCTCCGAAGCGCTCCTGCGGCGGGCCCACGACCGCGGGCAGCGGGTGCTAGCGTGGGACGTGAGCGCGGGCGCCGACCTGAACGATCTCGCCGCGATGGGCCTCGACGCCGTGGTCACCGACCACGCGGAGTTGCTCGCGGCCCAGGTGAAGTCGGGCTAGCGCTCCAGTAGCCGCTTGAGGTGGTCGACGAGCTCGCGCACCGCCTCGGCGTCGGCGCTGGCGGGAGCTTGGTCGAGGTAGCCCCGCAGGTCCTCGATGGCCTCTTCGTAGCGCCCCAGTCGGGACTGCACCACGCCGCGGTCCCGCCGCTCCTCCGCGAGGTCGGGCCGGAGCCGGATGAGCATCGTCGCGGTGAAAAGCGCCCGCTCATTGTCCTTGCGGCGCAGGTGGGCGACCTTGAGGTTGCGGAGCATGCGCGTGAGCATGTCGCGCTTGCCGATGGGGGCGAGATACTGGTCGCTCCACGGCTCGTCGGGGTGGGTAAGGTCGCGGAAGCGCTGCACACACTCCTCGCGGGAGAGCAGCAGTCCGCCGTGGAAAGCGTCGACGAAGAGGCCGGGCTCCTCGGCATGGCGCATGAGGAAATGACCGGGCAGGCCGACACCCACCATGGGCACCCCGATCCTCCGCCCCACCTCCATGTAGACCAGTGAAAGCGTGATCGGGATGCCGAGCCGCCGCTTCAACACCTCGTTGACGTAGCTGTTCCGGGGGTCGTAGTACTCCTGCTGGTTGCCGGAGAAGCCGAGGTCGTCGAACAAGAAACGGCTCAGCGCGTTGGCCGCGCCAAGGGGTGAGTCCCCGTTGGTAGCGCCTCGCGACGCGGCCCGCCCCAGCGCGTCGAACAGGCCGACTTCGTGAGCAAGGTCGAGGTCGGGGTACTCGGCGGCGGCAAAGAGCAGCGCCGTCTCGCCGAGATCGACCTCGGCGTCGGGGCGCGCCCCCGCAGCATCGAGTCGTTTGAGAATTTCCGCGCGGTCCACCTGCGCCTCCGCGACGCGTGACTACAGGCTACACGCCGCCGGAACGCGCGCGCAACCGAACGTGACACAGGAAGGCGCCTCAGGCATAATGCCCCCGCCTGAAGGAAATCCACTCGTTCCAACCCCCTTTGGGCGACCCACCTAAAGCCTCTCCCACTCTGGGGGAGACTGAGAGAGGGGCGCGCCGCAGGCGCGCGGGGAGGTCTTACCTCTTCTCCCGTGGGGAGAAGATTGAGATGAGGGGCCCCCTCACAGCCACCACAGAGAGAACAGAGTCTGCCTTCCTCAAATCAGCCACCCCGGCTCCGCTAGGGTCTCACAGGGGCCGAGGCTGAGGAAGCACCCCCCTCAAAGGAAGCCCGAACGACACACACTCTCTCGAAACGGAGCATACCCATGGCCGAAATCACCGGCGCCGACATCACCGCCCGCGCCCTCCACCGCCTCGGCGTGGACACCATCTTCTACATCATCGGCGGCCCGATCACGCCCATCGCCGAGGCCACGGAGAAGCTCGGCATCCGCATGATCGACGTGCGGCACGAGCAGGCGGCGGCCATGGCCGCCCATGCCTACTCGCGCCTCATGCAGCGGCCCGGCGTCTGCCTGACGCCCTCCGGGCCGGCGACGGCCAACGCCATGCCCGGCGTGATGAACGCGCTCGCCGACGCAAGCCCGATCATCGCCATCGGCGGCTCGACGGCGCTCTACCAGCGCGGCATGGGCGGCTTCCAGGAGATGGACCAGGTCGCGATGATGGCCCCGGCCTGCAAGCTGTCCATCCAGGCCACGATCACGAGCCGCATCGGCGAGCAGCTTGGCATGCTCTACCGCCGCGCCATGGAGGGATCGAAGGGGCCGGTCTACCTCGACCTGCCCGCCGACATCATCGCCAACAAGGTCGACGAGGAGAAGGTCCCGCTGCCGTCCGAGCCCTACACCGAGAGCCGCCCCCAGGGCGACCCCGCCGACGTCGCCGCCGCCATCGAGCTCCTGAAGAGCGCGAAGAAGCCGGTCGTCGTCTCCGGCAGCGGCGTGATCTGGTCGGGCGCCTCCGCGGAGCTGAAGGCCTTCGTCGACGCCACCGGCATCCCCTTCTTCACCACGCCGCAGGGCCGGGGCGTCATTCCCGAAGACCACGACCTCTGCTTCAGCGCGGCCCGCTCCCTGGCCTTCCGCGAGGCCGACGTCGTCCTCGCCGTGGGCACGCGGGCCAACTTCATCCTGACCTACTTCCGCCCGCCGCGCTGGAACCCCGCCGCCAAGCTCGTCACCGTCAACCTCGACCCCGACGAGATCAACCACAACAAGCGCTCCGAGGTCGGCATCGCCGCCGACGCGAAGGCGGCGCTGGCGCAACTCACCGCGGAAGCCCAGGCCGCCGGCCTGTCGCTGGCGCGCGACTCGGAGTGGGTGCGGTCATTGGAGGCCAAGCACGCCGCCAACGAGGAGCGCAACGACAGCGCGTGGAACTCGGACGCCGAGCCCATCCATCCCATGCGGATGATGAAGGAGGTCCGCGAGGCGATCGACCGCGACGCGGTGATCATCGTCGACGGCCACGACACGCTGAACTTCGGGCGGCAGTCGCTCCCCACGCACGAGCCGGGGCACCGGCTGAACGCGGGCACGCACGGCACCATGGGAATCGGGACGCCGTTCGCGCTCGGCGCCAAGGCGGCCCGCCCCGACAAGCAGGTCGTGCTCGTCTGCGGCGACGGCTCCTTCGGCTGGCTGGGCATGAACATCGACTCCGCCTGCCGCAACGACCTGCCCTTCGTCGCCGTCATCAACAACAACGGCAACATGACGGCGCGCCCCAAGAACCGCGAGCGGATCAAGGGGCACCTGCTGGGGCACAGCGACTATCAGAAGATCGCCGAGGCTTTCGGAGGCTACGGCGAGCGCGTCGAGCGGCCGGACGACATCCGCCCCGCCATCGAGCGCGCGTTGGCCTCGGGCAAGCCCGCCGTCGTCAACGTGATCACCGACCAGTTCGCGCGCTCCTCAACCTTCTCGGGCTTCTTCGGCGAAGCGGGCGAGTACAGCTAGGCCCCGCCGTGGACGGCAAGCATGGTCGGTTGGCTGACGAAGCGCTTCTCCGAGTGCCCCCAATGCGGCAGCCCCAACGTGCGGGTGCCGTGGAGCCTCGCGGGGCGGGAGGCGGCCCGTCGCCGGGCGTGGACGCTCCTCGTGCTCTGGCTCTCCTACGGGGCCTGGATCATTGCGGCGGCGCTGACCGGCTCCCTGTGGCTGTGGGTCGCACCCGCCACCGCCTACGGTGCGGCGACCCTGCTCGCGCTTCAGCGGGCAGGTGCGGAGCGCCGACGCCGGGAATGCCTCGACTGCGGCCACGTCTGGAACGCCGAGCGGTAGGAGAGGGAAGGCCGCGATGAAGCAGATCAAGCTCGGCGACCTCACCATCAAGAAGATCGTGGAGCGCGACCAGGGCGTCCACGACCCGCTGCAGTTCTTCGCCGGGGCGACCCAAGAGGCCGTCGACGCGCAGCGCGAGTGGGCCGCCCCCTACTTCCTCACCGGCGACGGCATGATGCGCATGAGCATCCACTCCTATCTCGTCGAGACGAAGCACCGCAAGATCCTCGTCGACACCTGCATCGGCGTCCACGGAGGGCCCGAGCAGCAGGCGCGGAACCAGATCGACGAGACCGCCTTTCCCCGGGCGCTGAGGGCGGCGGGCGCGGCGCCGGAGGAGATCGACGTCGTGGTCTGCACCCACATGCACTTCGACCACACCGGCTGGAACACCCGGCTGGAAGACGGCAGGTTCGTCCCCACCTTCCCCAACGCGACCTACATCTTCTCGCGCCCCGAGTACGACCACTGGAAGGACGTCGAGGCCGGCGCGTGGAACGGTTTCTCCATCCACGAATGCGTCCTCCCCATCGTCGAGGCCGGCCAGGCGATGCTCGTCGAGCCCGACTACGTGCTGGAGGACGGGCTGAGTCTGGAGCACGTCCCCGGCCACACCCCGGGGGCGGTCTGTCTGAACCTGGAATCGAAGGGCGAGCGCGCCGCGATGTTCGGCGACATGATGCACCACCCCTTGCAGATCGCCGAGCCGGGGTGGACCCTGGGCGTGGACACCGATCAGGCCCAGGCGGCGAAGACCCGCACCGCCTTCCTCGAACGCCACGCCGACAGCAATACCATCATGATGGCGGCCCACTTCGCCGGCCCGACCATCGGCCGCGTCGCCACGGTGCGCGGCGCCTGGCGGCTCGACGTCATCGAGGAATAGCCGGGGCCGGTAAGGGAGGAAACGAGCATGCTCAGCGACATGGCCAGGGGATTCTTGGAGAAGAACGAGATGGGGGTCTTCACCACCTTCCGCCGCGACGGCGGCGCGCAGATGAGCGTGGTGACCTGCGGCCTCTACGGCAACGGCATGGCCTTCACCGCCGACCGCCACCGCGCGAAGATTTTGAACGTCAAGCGCAACCCGAAGTGCTCGCTGCTGATTTCTCAGCGCGACTGGTGGGGGTACGTGGTCCTCGAGGGCCACGCCGAGATCATCGGCGAGGACAATACCGATCCCGAGGAGCTCCGCGTGGCGCTGCGCGACGTCTACCGCTCCGCAGCCCACAAGGACCACCCCAACTGGGAGGAGTACGACGAGGTGATGAAGGCGGACCGGCGCGAGATCATCGTCGTCGTGCCGGAGCGGGTCTACGGCTCCGCGCTGTAGCCGAAGGAGGATGAGATGAAGGCAGCGGTCTTCTACGGGGCCCATCAGCCCCTGGCAATCGAAGAGGTCGACGTGGCGGAGCCCATCGGGCGCGAGGTGCTGGTGCGCACCACCGCGACCGGCGTCTGCCACAGCGACCTGCACTACGTCGACGGCACCGCGACACTCCCCGGAGCGACCGTGCTCGGCCACGAGGCGACGGGCATCGTCGAGGAGGTCGGGCCCGAGGCGCGCTACGTCAAGCCGGGCGACCGTATCATCTCCTGCCCCTCGGTCTTCTGCGGGGAGTGCGAGTCCTGCCTCACCGGCCATCCCGCGCGCTGCGACAACCGTCCCCGGCGCA
Source organism: Dehalococcoidia bacterium (assembly GCA_964291475.2). Classification (GTDB taxonomy): domain Bacteria; phylum Chloroflexota; class Dehalococcoidia; order SHYB01; family SHYB01; genus DAOUKH01. Next base: position 49,443 of record OZ220079.1, read on the forward strand.
GCAGGGCCGAGGGCCCGCGTCTGAGCAAGGGCGGCGAGAAGATCTGGCAGTTCGCCAACATCTCCAGCTACGCCGAGCAAATGCTCCTCCACGAGAACGCCCTGGTGAAGGTCGACGACGACATCCCCCACGAAATCATGGCCCTCATCGGCTGCGGCGTGACCACCGGCCTCGGCGCGGCGATCAACACCGCCCAGGTCCGCCCGGGCTCCATGGTGGCCGTCTTCGGCTGCGGCGGCGTCGGCCTCTCCGCGATGCAGGGCGCCGTCCTCTGCGGCGCCCGCATGGTCATCGCCGTCGACATCAACGAGTTCAAGCTGCGCACCGCCATGGACCTCGGCGCGACCCACGTCGTCGACGCCTCGACCCGCGACCCGGTGCAGGCCATCCAACAGCTCACCGGCGGCGGGGTCGACTTCGCCTTCGAGGCGCTCGGGCTCAAGCAGACGGCGGAGCAGGCCTACGAGTCGCTCCGCCGAGGCGGCGTGGCGACCATCATCGGCGTCCTCCCCGACGACGCCAAGATCGAGATCGACGGCCGCTCCCTGCTCACCGAGAAGAAGCTCCAGGGCAGCATCATGGGCTCCAACCGCTTCCGCTTCGACATGCCCATGTACATCGACCTCTACAAGCAGGGCCGCCTCAAGCTCGACGAAATGGTCACCCGCCGCGGCCGCCTCGAAGACGTCAACGAAGCCTTCCGCGCCATGAAAGCCGGCGAAGTCGCCCGCACCGTCCTCACCTTCGACTAGACAATGCCGGAGATACCGGAGCTTGAGGCGGCGAAGACGGCGCTGAACGCGCGGCTGGCGGGGCGCGCCATCGAGTCGGCGCGGGTGTTCACCCCCTTCTCGGTGCGGCGTCCGACGAAGGACGAGTTCGAGTGGCTGCTGGCCGGCAACCGGCTGGTGGAGGCGTCGCGGCGGGGGAAGTACCTGCTGCTGTCGCTGGAGTCGGGGCACGTGCTCGCCGTCCACCTCATGCTGACGGGCCGCTTCCAGTTCGTCGAAGGCGCGGCGCGGGAGAAGAAGCCCGGCAAGCGCGTGGGCTGGACCCTCGACTTCGAGCACGGCGTCCAGCTCCGCTACTTCGACTACAACCGCGACGGGCGGGCCTACCTCGTCGAGGCCGAGGCGCTGCAGGAGGTCCCTCAGTTCGACAAGATGGGGCCCGACGCCCTCGACCCCGCCCTCACCTTCGAGGTTTTCTCGCAGCGCCTCAAGAAGTTCCCCGGCCAGATCAAGCGGAGCCTGGTCAACCCGGCCTTCCTCGCCGGCATCGGCAACGCCTACTCCGACGAAATCCTCTTCGCGGCCAAGGTCTACCCCTTCAAGCGGGCGCGCGACCTGACGGACGAGGAGCGGCGGCGGGTCTACGACGCCATCGGGAGCGTCTACGCCTGGGCCGTCCCCATCGTCGCCGAGCGCATGGGCGACGTCATCGAGGAGAAGCACCGCGACTTCCTGAAGGTGCACCGGAAGGGCGGCGAACCCTGCCCCGACTGCGGCCACACCATCACCGAGGTGACCCCGAACCAGCGGATCACCAGCTACTGCCGGCGCTGCCAGCCGCAGTGGTAGCGGCCTTCGAGTCGTGAACATTCGTGAGCGTTGGTGAGCGTCGTACAGGTTTGGCGTCGTGAGCGTTCGTGAGCGTTGGTGAACGTCGTACAGGTTGGCGTCGTGAGCGTCGTGAGCGCCATGAGCGTTTTTTGACGCTGGGGCGCCGCGAGAAGGTGGCGGACTCGCGCGGCCTGTGGTGGTAGTCAGGGGGCTCTCATCGCAATCTTCTCCAGGGGGAGAAGAGGGGAACCGCCCCGGCCCGGCCCTCTCTCAGTCTCTCCCAGGGGGAGAGAGGCTTAAGGTGCTCCCCCTAGAGGGGGAGAGGCCGGAGGGGAGAAGAGGTAAGACATCTTCTCCGACGCGCCCTGAGGCGCGTACCGTCTCCCACAAGAGGCGCCCCCACATGGCCGGACGGGGTCTCGGCTTTGACCGGCTTCCGTAGCGATGCTAGAATCCGAGGTGGTTTTGGATTCCTTAACGGAAGGGGCGGAGGCAGAGGCCGTGGGAAGCCCGGCGGCCGGTTGAGAGCGGAGTCTCGGCGCACCGCGCCAGGTCCTCCCCGATCAAGGGGAGTTGCACGTGCGATGTCACCCGCGGGTCTCTCGGAACGAGAGATTTTTTCTTGCCCCCAACTTCCCGAATGACGCGCCCCGAGACCGGGGCACCAACCAGTAAAGACACCCGAACGATGAGTACGCCCGCGAAGACGATTGCCTGGGACGACGGCAAGGTCCGGTTCCTCGACCAGACCCGGCTGCCGGTGGAGTCCGTCGTCCTTGAGGTCGACGACTACCGCGACATGATCGAGGCGATCCGGTCGCTGCGCATCCGCGGGGCGCCCGCGCTGGGCGTGGCGGCGGCCTACGGGATCGTGCTCGGCGCGCGGGAGGCGGCGCGGGACGCCGGGGCCAACGGCGCCGGGTTCGCCGACCGCGTCCGCGGCATGGCGCGCGAGATCGCCGCGTCGAGGCCCACGGCGGTGAACGTGGCGTGGGCATCGGCACGGATGGAACGGACGCTCGACAAGCAGCCCGAACCCGAGGCCGCCATCGCGGCGCTCCTCGCCGAGGCCGATTCCATCCTCGAGGAAGATCTCGCGGCGGGCAGGGCGATGGGCGCGCACGGCGCAGACCTCATCCCCGACGGGGCGACGGTCATGACGCACTGCAACACCGGCGGCCTGGCGACGTCGGGCTACGGCACCGCGCTTGGCGTCATCAAGTCGGCGCACGAGGGCGGCAAGGCCGTCCGCGTTATCGCGACCGAGACCCGGCCCCTGCTGCAAGGCGCGCGCCTGACCTCATGGGAGCTCGTGCGCGACGGCATCGAGACGACGCTCATCACCGACTCGATGGCGGGGCACTTCCTCAAGTCGGGCGCGGTGAGCTGTGTCGTGGTCGGGGCCGACCGGATCGCGATGAACGGCGACGTGGCCAACAAGATCGGCACCTACAGCCTCGCGGTGCTCGCCAAGGAGAACGGCGTGTCGTTCTACGTGGCGGCGCCGGTGAGTACCATCGACCCCGCCGTAGCCGACGGCGGCCAAATCCCCATCGAGGAGCGGCGGCCCGAAGAGGTGACGCGATGGGGCGGCGTGCAGACCGCGCCGGAAGGCGTCAACGTGGCCAACCCCGCGTTCGACGTCACGCCCAACCGGTACGTGACCGCCATCATCACGGAGCGCGGCGTGACGCGCGCCCCCTACGGCGAGAGCCTCGCCAGGATGGTGGCATGAGCGCGGGCCCGCGGGCGGAGCTTGGGATCATCGGCGGCAGCGGCCTCTACGACATGGAGGGGCTGACCGACCGGGAGGAACTGCAAATCTCGACACCCTTCGGCGAGCCAAGCGGCACGATCGTCCTCGGCACAATCGAGGGACGGCGGCTCGCCTTCCTGCCCCGGCACGGAGCGGGCCACCGGCTGAGTCCAAGCGAAGTACCCTTCCGCGCCAATATCTATGCGTTGAAGACGCTGGGTGTCCATTCGGTTATCTCGATCAGCGCCGTGGGGAGCCTGCGCGAGGAGATTCAGCCGCTGGACATGATCGTGCCCGACCAGGTCATCGACCGCACCAAGGGCCGGCCGAGCACCTTCTTCTCCGGCGGCATCGTGGCCCACGCCGGCTTCGCCGACCCGTTCTGCTCCGATCTGGGGCGTATTCTGTACGAGGAGGCGACGGCGGCCGGGGCGCGGGCTCACCTGGGCGGCGTGTACGTCGCGATGGAGGGGCCGCAGTTCTCCACGCGGGCCGAGTCTGAGCTGTACCGCTCGTGGGGCGGCGCGGTGATCGGCATGACCGCCCTTCCCGAGGCGAAGCTGGCCCGCGAGGCGGAGATCTGCTACGCACTGCTCGCCTGCGCAACCGACTACGATTGCTGGCATCCCGACCACGACGACGTGACCGTCGAGATGATCATCGGCAACCTGTTGCGGAATGTCTCGATGGCCAAGGAGATCGCGCGGGGGGCGGCGGCGCGGATTGGCGAGCCTCAAGGCTGCCGCTGCCGCGAGGCCCTGCGCGACGCCATCGTGACTTCCCCTGAACTCATCCCCGACAACGTGCGGCGCGATCTCGCGCCCCTCATCGGCAAGTACGCGGAGGCGTCATGAGACCCGCATTGGACCGGTCATCGGCCCGGGCGGGGGCCGCGCGGGGCGCCGCCGGCGGCATCGCGCGCTGTACCGCGTTCCCATCGACCCGGTGAGGAGACAGCGAGCGATAGCGAACCCAAGGAGTGACAACATGGCGGCAAACAGTCCGCAAGAACCGTTCAAGAGGATCAGCGTTTCAGAAGCGAAGGAGATGCTCGACGCCGGCGGCATCGAGCTAGTCGACGTGCGGCAGCCCGGCGAGTACGCGGCGGGGCACATCCACGGAGCGAAGCTCATTCCAGTGGACGGCCTGTTCGAGCGCATCGGCGAGGTCGCCGGCGACCGCGACGTCATCTTCTACTGCGCCGTCGGCGTGCGGAGCGCCCTGGCGTGTGAGATCGGCGCCGCGATGGGCCTGACGCGTTGCCACAACGTCGAGGGCGGCTTCGAGGCGTGGTCGGGCGCGCAGTACCCGTCGGAGACCGGAGCGCCCGCGCTCAGCTAACCGCGTCCCCGGCCCACTCAGGTCGGGGACTGAACGAGACCGGAGCCGGCGCGGAGCGTAGCGGGCCTTGCGGCTTGCCGCCAAGCGCCGAGAAAGGGGCTGTATGCCCGGATACGACGTGAAGGACGCGTCCCTGGCGGATGCGGGAATCAAGCGGATCGAATGGGCGGCGCGGGAGATGCCCGTGCTGCGCCGCATCAAGAAGCGCTTCGAGCGTGAGCAGCCCCTCCGCGGGCAGACGCTGGCGTGCTGTCTCCATGTCACCACGGAGACGGCGAACCTGCTGCTGACACTGCAGGCGGGCGGCGCCGACGTGTCGGTCTGCGCGAGCAACCCCCTCAGTACGCAGGACGACGTTGCGGCGGCCCTCGCCACGGTCTACGGCATTCCCACGCACGCGATCAAGGGCGAGGACAACGAGACCTACTACCGTCACATCTCGTCGGTGCTCGACACCAAGCCGACGATGACGGTGGACGACGGGGCCGACCTCGTGGCGGAGGTCCACCAGAGCCGCACGGAGCTGCTGGGGACCATCGCCGCCGGCATGGAGGAGACGACCACCGGCATCATCCGGCTGAAGAGCATGGCGGCGGACGGTGCGCTGAAGTACCCGATCATCGCGGTGAACGACGCCGACACCAAGCACTTCTTCGACAACCGGTACGGAACGGGCCAGAGCACCATCGACGGCGTCACCCGCGCCACCAACGTTCTGTGGGCGGGGAAGAACGTCGTCGTGATCGGCTACGGCTGGTGCGGGCGCGGGGTCGCCTCGCGGGCGAAGGGCTTGGGGAGCCAGGTCATCGTCACCGAGGTCAACGCGGTCCGGGCCCTGGAAGCGGCGATGGACGGCTTCCAGGTCATGCCGATGGACGATGCCGCCAAGATCGGCGACATCTTCATCACGGTGACGGGCGGGAAGTCGGGCATCGACGCCCAGCACTTCGCCGCGATGAAGGACGGCGCGATCATGGCCAACAGCGGCCACTTCAACGTCGAGATCAACATCGAGGCGCTGCAGGGGATGTCGGAGCGCCGCGAGGAGCTGCGCCCCTTCGTCGAGCAGTACACGCTGGAGGACGGACGGCGGCTGGTGCTGCTGGCCGACGGGCGGCTCATCAACCTGGCGGCGGCGGAAGGGCACCCGGCCAGCGTCATGGACATGAGCTTCGCCAACCAGGCGCTCTCCGCCGAGTACGTCGCCAAGCTCGACCAACCGCTGGAGTCGGGCGTCCACCCCGTGCCGCCCGAGCTCGACCAAGAGATCGCGCGACTGAAGCTGGACTCGATGGGAATGAAGATCGACGCCCTTTCGCCAGAGCAGAAGACCTACTTGGAGAGTTGGTCGGCCGGCACGTAGCCTGCCGCCGCAATCCAGAACCGGAGGAACTGAATGACCACCTTCATGGAATCGCCGTCCTACCTGTTCACCTCGGAATCGGTGACGGAAGGGCACCCCGACAAGCTGTGCGACCAGATATCGGACGCCATCCTCGACGCCGTCCTATCGCGGGACGCCGACGCCCGCGTGGCGGTCGAGACGGCCACCACGACCGGCCTCGTGGCCGTGATGGGCGAGCTGACCACGGAATCCTACGTTGACATCCCGAAGGTCGTGCGAGAGACGGTGCGCAAAGCCGGGTACGTCAAGCCCGAGTACGGCATCGACTTCCAGAGCTGCGGCATCATCGTCTCGCTGAAGGAGCAGTCGCACGACATCGCGCTCGGTGTGGACGAGTCGAAGGAAGCCAAAGAGACCGGCAAGGAAGACGACCTCGACCTCATCGGCGCCGGCGACCAGGGAATGATGGTGGGCTTCGCCTGCAACGAGAGCGAGCCCTACGAGCCGGGCACGTTCATGCCCCTGCCGATTTTCCTGGCGCACCGCATGACGCAGCGGCTAGCCGAGCTTCGGAAGAACATGGCGTTGCCCTATCTGCGTCCCGACGGCAAGTCGCAGGTGACCGTCGAGTACAGCCACGGCAAGCCGAAGCGGGTGCATACCGCCGTGGTGAGCACGCAACACGCTCCCGAGGTCTCCCCCGACGTGATCCGGCGGGACATGGAGGAGGAGGTCATCCGCCACGTCGTTCCCCGGCGTCTGCGGGACGAGCAGACGAAATACTTCGTGAACCCCACCGGCCGCTTCGTGATCGGCGGGCCGACGGGCGACGCCGGACTGACCGGCCGCAAGATTTTGGTGGACACCTACGGCGGCGTCGCCCGCCACGGTGGGGGCGCCTTTTCGGGCAAGGACCCGACGAAGGTCGACCGCTCCGGCGCCTACGCGGCCCGGTGGGTGGCGAAGAATCTGGTCGCGGCCGGCGTCGCCGACCGCGTCGAGATCCAGCTCTCCTACGCCATCGGCGTGGCGCGCCCCATCTCGATCTCGATCGAGACCTTCGGCTCGTCGAACCTCGACGATGGCACGATCCTCGAACTGATCGACCGGCATTTCGACCTGCGCCCGATGGCGATCATGCGCGACCTGCGCCTGCAGCGCCCGATCTATTTGTCGAGCGCGAAGTACGGTCACTTCGGTCGGGGCGACGTCACCTTCCCCTGGGAGGAGACGGCGCGAGCGGACGCGATCGCGAAGGACGCCGGCCTTGCGCGGGCGTCGGACCGCGCGTCGGAGAGCGCCGCGACCGAGGCGGGTTCCTAGAGCCAAGGAGGCGCCGCATATGGGCGTCACGCCGATCAAGTTCGGCACCGACGGCTGGCGAGCCGTCATCGCCGAGGACTACACGTTCGAGAACGTGCGGGCGTGCGCTCAGGGTGTGGCCTCTCTTCTGAAGGCCAACGGTCTCGCCGACCGGGGCCTCGTCGTGGGCTACGACACTCGCTTCGGCTCTGAGGACTTCGCCGCGGCCGCGGCTGAGACGGCGGCCGCGCACGGCGTCGAGGTGGCCCTCTCCGACCGGGCATGCCCAACGCCCGCTGTCAGCTACAACGTGTTGGCGCGGAGGGCCGGCGGCGGGATCGTCATCACCGCGAGCCACAATCCGGGGCGGTGGAACGGGTTCAAGTACAAGCCCGACTACGGCGGCAGCGCCTCGCCGGAGGTGGTCGCGGAGCTTGAGGGGCACATCGCCGAGGCCCAGCGCAACGGCAGCGGGAGCGGAAGCGCGAAGGGCGCCGTCACCAAGTTCGACGCCATCGGGCCGTATCTGGAGCAGCTGAGCACGCGGGCCGACCTCGGCGCCGTCAGGCAGGGCGGCTTCGACGTGGTCGTCGACTCGATGCACGGAGTCGGCGCGGGCCTGACGGCGCAGCTCGCCGGCGGCGGCAAGACGCGGGTGACCGAGCTGCGCGCCGAGCCCAACCCCGCCTTCCCGGGCATGGCGCAGCCCGAGCCCATCGCCCACAACCTCGAACCTTTGGCCGCGGCAGTTGCGGGATCGGAGGCGGCGGTCGGACTGGCCACCGACGGCGACGCCGACCGGCTGGGCCTGATGGATGAGCACGGCGTCTTCGTCACACAGCTTCAAACGCTGGCGCTGCTGGCCCTCTATCTGCTCGAGGTGCGGGGTGAGCGCGGGGCGCTGGTCAAGTCGATCACCACGACGAGCATGCTCTACCGGCTCGGCGAGCTCTACGGCGTGCCCGTCTTCGAGACGCCGGTGGGGTTCAAGCACCTCGGCCCGGTGATGATTCGGGAGGACGCTCTCATCGCGGGCGAGGAGAGCGGCGGCTACGGCTTCCGCGGGCACGTCCCCGAGCGCGACGGCATCCTTTCGGGCCTGTATATTCTTTCGATGATGGCGGCACTGGGGAAGAAGCCCTCCGAGCTCATCGAGCATCTCTACGACAAAGTCGGGCCGCACCACTACGACCGCATCGACCTGACCTTCGACGCGGCGGAGAAGGAGGCGGCATTGGCGCGCTTGGACGCGGCCGCTCCCAAGGCCCTGGCGGGCAGCAAAGTCTCGTCCATCGAGACGCGGGACGGCTTTCGCTTTCTGCTGGCCGACGGATCGTGGTCGCTGGTGCGCTTCTCCGGCACGGAGCCGCTGATGCGCGTCTACTGCGAAACGTCGAGTCCGGCGCGGGTGCAAGAGCTGTTGGCGGAGACCCGGGCGTTGACGGGAATCTAGCCCCATGCAGCCGCTCGACGATCCCAGCGTCTACGCGCAGCTCGACCCGGGCGGGATGGGCCGGCTCATCGAGGCGATGCCCGACCACTGCGCCGAGGGCTACGCGGCAGCGAAGGGGTTTGACCTACCGAGGGACTTCAGGAAGGCCGAGCGGGTGATCGTCGCCGGCATGGGGAGTTCGGCGACCGCGGGCGACGTGATCGCCGCGCTGCAGTCGTTGGACCGCGGACTGCCGGTCGAGGTGGTCCGCGACTACACCCCGGACTTCGAGGTGGACCGCCGGGCGCTCTTTATCGCGTCGAGCTTCTCCGGCAATACGGAAGAGACGCTCTCCGCGCTCGACTACGCCATGATCCGCGGCGCTCGCTGTCTGGCCATCACCACCGGCGGCGATCTGGCCCAGCTCGCCGCGGCGCGCGGAGCGCCCCTCCTCACCTTCTCCTTCGACGGCCCGCCCCGCAGCAGCATCGGCTGGAGCATCTTCGCCCTCCTCGGCATCCTGCAAGGGCTGGAGCTCGCCCCCGCGCGGGATGCGGGCGGCGCCATCGACGAGCTCCGCAAGCTCGGCGAGGCGGTCGATCCCAACGCGCCGATGGACGGTAACCCCGCAAAGCAGCTCGCGGCGAAGATCGAGGACCGCGCCGCGTTGATCGTCGGAGCGCAGCACCTGCGCCCGGCGGCGCGGCGGTGGAAGACGCAACTGTCGGAGAACGCGAAGTCGTGGGCCTTCTCCGAGGAGATGCCGGAGTTCGACCACAACACCATCGACGGCCTGCGGAAGCCGCACCCTGCCGCCGTGTTCGTCGTCCTGCTGCGATCGACGCTCTACCACCGGCGCATCGCCGACCGCTTCAAGCTGACCGCCGAGGTGTTGGCGCGGGAGGGCGTGGCATTCGAGCAGCCGGAGGCCCGCAGCGAGTCGGCGCTTGCGCAGATCATGACGGCGATGCTGCTCGGCGACTACTTCAGCTACTACGTCGCGCTGCTGCGCGGCCAGGACCCGTCGGCGATCCCCAACATCGACTGGATCAAGGCCCGGCTCTCGGACTAGGCAGGGGGAGAGATGGACTTTCGCCTCTCGGCGGAGGAAGAGGCCTTCCGGGCCGAGGTCCAACAGTGGATCGCAGCGCACGCGCCGCCGGGCGGCTTCGGCGTGGACCGCGAGGAGCAGTTCGACCCCCGCTTCTGGGAGTTGACGCAGCAGACGGCGAAGCAGCTCGCGGAGAAGGGCTGGCTCACGCTCGCCTGGCCCAAGGAATACGGCGGGCAAGGCCGCAGCATCATCGAGCAGGCCGTCTTCCAAGAGGAGACGATGTTCGCCGGCGTCCCTGGGACCACCATGGGCATTGGTGGGACGCAGTGGGTGGGGCCGACCCTCATCCTGCACGGCAGCGACAAGCAGAAGCGCGAGCACCTGCCGCCCATCGCCAACGCCGGGGCGTGGTGGTGCACCGGCTACAGCGAGCCGGGATCGGGCTCCGACCTGGCGGCGCTCCAACTGCGGGCCGAGAAGGACGGCCACAGCTACGTCTTGAACGGACAGAAGACGTGGACCAGCGGCGCGCACGTTTCCGGCTGGTGCTGGCTGGCGGCGCGCACCGACTTCGAGGCGCCGAAGCACAAGGGCATCAGCGTCTTTCTGGTCGACATGGAGACGCCCGGCGTGCAGACCCGCACCATCATCAACATGGCGGGGCAGCACTCGTTCAACGAGATCTACTTCGACAACGCCCGCGTCCCGGCGGAGAACCTCGTCGGCGGGGAGAACCAGGGCTGGTACATCGTGGCCACGGCGCTCGACTTCGAGCGTTCGGGCATCACCTACGCCGCATACTCACGGAAGACGCTGGCGCTCATCGAGGGGTTCCTGCAAGCTGGCCGCGCCGCGGGGCAGGTCTGGGCCCACGACCCCATCGCGCGGCACATCGCCGCCGACGTCGCGGTGCAGGTCGCCATCCAACGCAGCTTCGCCTACCGCGTCGCCTGGATGCAGAGCCGGGGCCTCGTGCCCAACCAAGAGGCGTCGGTGGCCAAGGTCTTCGGCTCGGAGACGCAGCAGCGCGCCGCGCAGGCCGCGGTGCGGATAGCGGGCATGGCGGGCCAGGTCAGCGACGGCGTCCACGCCCCCATGGAGGGCCGCGCGTTGACGCAGTACCTCAGCTCGATATCGGTAACGATCGCGGCCGGTACGTCGGAGATCCAGCGCAACATCATCGCCACCCGCGGGCAGGGGCTGCCTCGGAGCTAGGCGGGGGCGCCGACGCGCCTGCGGCGCGTGCCCTCTCAGTCTCCCCCAGAGGGGGAGAGGTTTAAGAGGTGGCTCCCGCTGAGGAGATCCTTCGCAATGGGCCGAGTCCCGAGAGGCCGTTCGGGGGATAGGGCCGGGCGCGTCGCGACGCGCCCCTACAGGGGAGGGTGGCGGACGGCGGATATGGCTGACGGCGATAGCCCGTGGTGGTTGTCGGGGGGCCCCTCATCTCAATCTTCTCCCGGGGGGAGAAGAGGGAAGAGCCCCGGGCCCCACTCCTCCGACGCGCCTGCGGCGGCTACCCTCTCTCAGTCTCCCCCAAAGGGGGAGAGGTTTAAGGTGACGCCCGCTGAGGAGATCCTTCGCAATGGGCCGAGCCCCGAGAGGCCGTTCGGGGGATAGGGCCGGGCGCGTCGCGACGCGCCCCTACAGGGGAGGGTGGCGGACGGCGGATATGGCTGACGGCGATAGCCCGTGGTGGTTGTCGGGGGGCCCCTCATCTCAATCTTCTCCCGGGGGGAGAAGAGGGAAGAGCCCCGGGCCCCACTCCTCCGACGCGCCTGCGGCGCGGGCCCTCTCTCAGTCTCCCCCAAAGGGGGAGAGGTTTAAGGTGACGCCCGCAGAGGAGGAGCGGGCGACCACAAGGGTCGCCCTACAGGAGCGAGGATCTCCTGGCGCAGCCCGCGGCAGTCAGGGGGCTAGCGCTTGGTCCACTGCGGCGCTTTGCGGGCGCGCTTGAGGCCGTACTTCTTGCGCTCCTTGATCCGGGGGTCGCGGGTGAGCATGCCCGCGTGACGCAGGACCGAGCGCAGGGCCTCGTCGGAGTCGAGGAGGGCGCGGGCGAGGCCGTGGCGAATCGCGCCGGCCTGCGCCGCCACGCCGCCGCCCTTGACCTTGACCATGGCGTTGTAGCGGTTGGCGTTGTTGGTGACGCGCAGCGGCTCGATGGCGTGGGCCTGGAGCCCGGGAAGCGGAATCGCCGACTCAAGGGGCTTGCCGTTGACGACCACGGCGCCGCTGCCGGGCACGATGCGCACTTGCGCAATCGCTTCCTTGCGCCGGCCGGTGCCGGAGTTGTACTGCTGTTGGGCCTGTCCAGTAGTCATGCGCCGCTCTCTCTATTCCGATTCCGGCTCGCCGGTATCGCCGGTCTCTTTCTTGGCCGTGGTCCGTTTCCTCGCCGGCGCCCGTTTTCTCGCCGGTTTCTTTGGGGCCTCCTTGGCCTCCGCGGGCTCCTCCGTCTCTTCGACGGGGGCCGCCTCCGCGACGGCTTCCTCGGCCTCTTGGGGCTCCTCATCGGCCGACGCCGCTGCCGTGGTCTCCGCGGCCGCTTCGGCCTTGGCGGCCTCGGCCGCCTTCTTGGCGGTGCTCCGCTTTCGCGCCGGTTGCCGTTTTCGCGCCGGCTTCTTCGGGGCCTCCGCGGCCTCAGGAGCCTCGTCCGTCTCTTCGACAGCAGCCGCTTCCGCGACGGCCTCCTCGACCTCGGGCGCCGCCTCTTCCTCGATCAGCTCCTCTTCCACGACGGCGGCGGCGGCTTCGACCGCTTCCATCTCGGCACGGCGCGCGTCGCGCTCGGCCTTCGTCGGTCTCGGCTTCTTCTTCGGCTTGCCGACGCGGTCGGGGCGGGAGAGTTCCTTGATCTGCGCGCCGTGGGGATGGGTGTCCTCGGCGTAGACCTTGAGCTTGCGCAGGAGCCGGCGTCCGAGGGGGCCCTTGGGAAGCATGCCCCAGACGGCGTACTCCATCACGCGGCGGGGCGACTTCTCCATCATGCGGTCGAAGGAGAGCGCCTTGAGGCCGCCGGGGTAGCCGCTGTGCGAGTAGTACGTCTTGTCGGTCTGCTTCGCGCCGCTGACCCTGATCTTCGCCGCGTTGACGATGACGACGAAATCGCCCACGTCCATGTGAGGGGTGAACGAGGGCTTGTCCTTGCCGCGCAGGATGCGGGCGGCCTCGGAGGCGACGCGGCCCAGCGGCCGGTCGGCGGCGTCGATGACGCGCCAACTCCGCTTGACCTCGCCGGCGCGAGGGGAGTAGGTCGTTTGTGTCGTATTCATGATGTTGGTCCGGCTAAGACTGTCTTTCGCGTTTCGTTCGCGGCGTTGCGCAGATCGTCCAGTTCGGGGAGCCGCACGGCAACGAGGGTGAGTCCGTGGGCGGGAAGCGTAGGGCCGGCGGCGCCTCGTACGCCGCAGTCCCGCACCCGTTCGAGCTCGGCGAGGCTCACCTTGCCGAGCCCCACCTCGACGACGCCTCCGGCCATGCGCCGCACCTGCTGGTGCAGGAACGAGTCCCCGATCACTTCGAAGGTGATGAGGTCGCCGTCGCGGGTCAACTCCGAGCGGGTGAGCGTCTTGCGCGTCCGGGCCTTGGGAGGAAGGTCGGGCCCGGCGAAGGGGGCGAAGTCGTGCTCGCCGAGAAAGAGCGCCGCGGCGCTGCGCATCGCGTCGAAGTCGAGTGGGGCGGGAATCCAGTAGGCGCGGTCTCGCATGAGGGGGGAAGGAGCCCGGCGGTTGAGGACGAGGTAGCGGTATTCCCGGGCGCTGGCCCGTACCCGCACGTCGTAGTCCATTGGGATCTCGAAGGCATCGAGGACGGCGACATCGTCGGGGAGGTGGTGGTTGAGCGCCCGCATGAACGTCTCGGGCTCATGGCGGGAGGCACTGCGGAACGTGACCACCTGTCCTTCGGCAGAGACGCCGGCGTCGGTGCGGCTGGCGCAGGCGACGCGGAGCTCCTCGCCGGTGAAGGCGGCGACGGCCCGTTCCAACTCGCCCTGGACCGTCGGCAGACCGGCCTGGAGCTGGAAGCCGTGATATTGCGCCCCGTCGTACTCGACGATCAGGGCGATCTTCTTAAGGTGCATCGCGGGACTCGCGGCTAGACGAGCTCCACTTGCGCCATCGGCGCCATATCGCCCTTGCGGGGGCCGAGCTTGGTGAGGCGGGTGTAGCCGCCGGCCCGTTCCTCGTAGCGGGGCGCGATCTCGTCGAACAGCTTCTTGACGACGCCGGTGTCAAAGATGAACGCCAGCGCCCGGCGCCGGTGGGAAAGGTCGCCCTTCTTGCCGAGGGTGATCATCCGCTCGGTAAGGCTTCGGACTTCCTTCGCCTTGGCTTCGGTGGTAACGAGCTTCTCGTGGCGAAGCAGGTCGGTAACCTGATTGCGGTAGAGCGCGCGACGGTGCGTCGAGCTTCTCCCGAGGCGCCGCCCTGCCATTCGGTGTCTCATTGCCAGTCCTATTCCGTTTCCGCTTCGTCCGCGGCTGCGTCTTTTTCTTCTTGGCCCAACAGCGCCCGCAGCGCGGAGAGGTCCTTCACCGGCTCGGCGCCGGCCCTTCGCGGCCTCTCCAGTTCGGCTTCCTCGCCTTCAGTCTCCTCGCGCGCCGGCGGCTCGTCGTCCGGCGCGAACGACCGAGGCAGCGACAGGACGTCGACTTCCGCGTCGGCCTCGTCGGCGAGCGCGGCCACCTCGGCATCCTCCTCGGTGGTGGGGATGCCGAGCACGTCGAGGCGTTCGTTCAGCTCATCGAGCGACTTCTGCCCGAAGTTCTTGATGGCGAGCAGCTCCTCTCGGCTCTTGTCGAGAATCTCGCCGACCGTGTCGATCTTGCTGCGCTTCAGGCAGTTCAGCGTGCGCACGGAAAGCTCGAGCTTCTCGATCGGCATGTTGTAATGCTCGCTGGAGACGCCGGCGCGCAGGCCCTTGCGGCCCTTGTCCGGCTCTTGGCCGATCGTGGCGAACATGCCGAACGACTCGACGAGGAGTTGGGCCGACTCGCGCATCGCCTCCAACGGGCTCTTCGAGCCGTCGGTCCAGATCTCGATGGTCAGCTTCTCGTAGTCGGTGATCTGCCCCACGCGCGTCTTCTCGACGTGATAGTTAACCCGCTTGATGGGGGTGTAGATCGCGTCGACGGGGAGCACACCGATGGGCTGCTCCTCCACGGGCGTGGCGGGCTTATAGCCCTTGCCCTGCTCGACGTGCAGCTCCATGGAGAGCCGTGCATCGGCGCTGCTCAGGCCGGCGATATAGGCCTCGGGGTTCACGATGTCATAGTCCGCCGAGGGCTGAATGTCGCCCGCGGTGACCTGTCCCGGCCCCTGCACCTCGAGCCGGAGCGTGCCCGGACGGTCGGAGTGGCCGCGGAGGCGGACGCTCTTGATGTTCAGAATGATCTCGGTCACGTCCTCGCGAATACCGGGCAGCGTCGAGTATTCGTGCTGGACGCCGTCGATGCGGACGGCGTGGACCGCCGAACCGACGAGCGAGTTCAGCAAGACGCGCCGGAGGGCGTTGCCCAACGTCGCGCCGAAGCCGCGTTCCAAGGGCTCGGCGACAAACTTGCCGTACTCGTCCGCCAGCTCCTCCGCCTCGATGGACGGGATCGCGGGGGGGACTTCAACTATGGGCGCTTCGGGGCCTGGCTCAATGCCGATCGTCACGCTAAGCACTCCTACCGAGCGTAAAACTCTACGATCATGCGGTCGTCGACCTTCACGTCCATCTCGGACGGTTCGGGCAGCGCCTCGACCTTGCCGGTCACGGCCTCGGCGTCAAGCGAGAGCCACTTCGGCAGGGGTTTGCGCCGCAGGTCGGCCACGATGATCTTGTACAACTCCGTGTTTCGGGCGCGCTCGGTCCACCCGATCACGTCACCCTCCTTGACCCGGAACGACGGGATGTCTACCCGTCGGCCGTTCACCGTCATGTGACGGTGGCGAATGGCCTGGCGGGCCTGGGCCCGCGATTCGGCGAAGCCGAGCCGGTAGACCACGTTGTCGAGCCTGCGTTCCAGGAACTGGAGCAGGTGCTCGCCGGTCACGCCGGACTTCCGCGAGGCCTCTTCGTAATAGCTGTAGAACTGGCGCTCGAGCACGCCGTAGATGGAGCGCGCCCGCTTCTTCTCTTTGAGCTGCATGCCGTGCTCGGAGACGCGGCGGCGGCGGGATGCGCCATGCTGTCCGGGCGGATTGCTCCGCTTCTCGATGGCGCATTTCGGGGTGAGACAGCGCTCGCCCTTCAGGAACAGCTTCTCTCCCGTCCTCCGGCAGAGCCGGCAGACGGGGCCGGTGTATCTGGCCACCTTGCCTCCTTGGTCTTTCCTAGTCCGAAGCCCTAGACGCGGCGCTTCTTGCGCGCCCGCACGCCGTTGTGGGGGATCGGGGTCACGTCGCGGATGCTGGTGACCTGGATTCCCGACGCCTGGAGCGACCGGATCGCGGCCTCGCGGCCCGATCCCGGCCCGCGCACCATGACTTCCACCTGCCGCATGCCGTTGTCCATGCCGCGCTTGGCGGCTTCCTCGGCGGCGCGCTGGGCCGCGAAGGCGGTCCCTTTGCGCGACCCCTTGAAGCCGACGGCGCCCGAGCTGCCCCACGAGATCACGTTGCCCGCGAGGTCGGTGAGCGTCACCCGGGTATTGTTGAACGTCGATTGGATGTAGGCGCGGCCCTGCGGCACGTTCTTCCGTTCGCGTCGGCGCCCTCGTTGTTTCTTTGCCATTGTGCTCTTGCCTCAGCCGTGCCTGGCGGTCCTACTTCTTCGCGGCGCGGCGCTTGCCGGCGACGGTGCGCCTGGAGCCGCGCTTCGTCCGCGCGTTCGTCTTCGTCCGCTGTCCGCGCACCGGGAGCGCTCGCCGGTGACGAAACCCGCGGTAGCTGCCGATGTCGATGAGCCGGCGGATGTTCTGGGTGGTCTCGCGGCGGAGGTCGCCTTCGATCAGATAGCCGCTGCCGTCGATCGCGGCGCGGACGCGGTTCAGCTCGTCCTCGGTCAGGTCCTTGACGCGGGGATTGCCGTCCAGGCCCACGCGCTCCACGATCTGCTTCGCCCGCGTGGGGCCGATGCCGTGGATGTACCGCACCGCGAACTCTACGCGCTTGTTATCGGGAATATCGACGCCCGCGACTCGAGCCATAGTTCCGACCTCTCGCTTCCGCTATCCCTGCCGCTGCTTGTGCTTGGCGTTGACGCAGATGATGCGCAGCGTCCCCTTGCGGCGAATGACCTTGCACTTGTCGCAGCGGGGCTTGATGGATGCTCGCACTTTCATCGGCTCTTCCTTATCGCGCTACTTGAATCGATAGGTGATGCGGCCGCGCGCCAAGTCGTAGGGCGAAAGCTCGACGAGGACGCGGTCGCCGGGGAGAATCTTGATGAAGTTCATCCTGATCTTGCCCGAGACGTGCGCCAACACCTTGTGGCTGTTGGGCAGGTCGACGCGGAACATCGCGTTGGGCAGCGTCTCCGAAACCGTTCCCTCGACCTCAATCGCTTGTTTTCTTGGCAAACCGTGTGCTCCTAAGCTCCGCCTATCGAATAGTCCTTGTCGCGCCGCGCGGTCAGAATCTCGGGGCCGTCCTCGAGGATGGCCACGGTATGTTCGTAGTGGGCCGACAGCGCCCCGTCTTCGGTGACGACGGTCCATCCGTCGGATAACAGCCGCGTCTTCCAGCCTCCCACGTTCACCATCGGCTCGATGGCCAAGACCAAGCCCTTTCGCAGGAGCAGGCCCCGTCCCGGCTCGCCGAAATTGGGCACCGACGGTTCCTCGTGAAGGTCCCGTCCGATCCCATGTCCAACGTACTCTCGCACCACGGAAAGGCCCCGCTTATCGGCGCAGGCCTGCGCGGCGGCGGAGACGTCGCCCATCCGGGCGCCCACGCGGCACTGCTCGATGGCCGCGTAGAGCGAGTCTTCGGCGCAGTCGGTCACCGCTCGTGCCGCTTCCGAGGCGTCACCCACCGGAATGGTGACCGCGGAATCGCCGTGGAACCCCTCCACAATGGCGCCGCAATCGATGCTCAATATGTCGCCGTCTTTCAGCCTCCGACTTCCCGGAATTCCGTGCACGACCTCTTCATTGAGCGACGTGCAAATCGAGGCGGGAAAGCCACGGTAGCCCAGGAACGAGGGGACCGCGCCTTCGCCCGTAATCGTGTCGTATGCGATGTCGTCGAGTTCTTTGGTGGCGACTCCCGGACGCACCGCCGCCAAGACCCGGTCGATGGTCTTCGCGACGACCGCTCCCGCCCGGCGCATCACGTCGATCTCGGCGTCGGACTTAATGATGACGCCAGTCGGCTTGATACGGGGCTGCTCTACTCTCATGAAAACCTTTCTATTTTAGGACATCCACGAGGTTTTTGCCTACTTGTTCGATACTGGCCTCTCCGTTGACCTCAACCAACCGGCCGGCGGCGCGGTAATGGTCGATCATCGGGGCCGTTTGTTCCTGGTAGACGTTGAGGCGGCGCCGGGCGGTGGCTTCGTCGTCGTCGGAGCGGCCGCGTCCCGCGATGCGCTTCAGGAGCTCTTCGTCGGAGACGTTGACGTAGACGATCTTGTCGATGCCCGCGGCGCCGGCGCCGGCGAGCGCCACGTCGAGCGCGTCGGCCTGGTCGCGGTTCCGGGGGAAGCCGTCGAGGATGTAGCCCTTGGCGCAGTCGGGCCGCTCAATGCGGCCCAGGATCATCTTGATGGTGACCTCGTTGGGGACAAGCTCGCCGCGCTCCATGTATTGCTTCGCCAGTAGGCCGAGCTCGGTGCCCCGCTCCTGCTCCTCGCGGAAGAGGTCGCCCGACGAGATATGGGCGATGCCGAACGCATTCGTCAGCGTCGCCGCCTGCGTGCCCTTGCCGGACCCCGGCGCGCCTACCAGGATGATGCGCACGGCAGTCCCTTCCGTCCTGGCATGGTTGTTGGCGCTTGGGAGGTCATCGGATGAAGCCCTCGTAGCGCCGCATCATGAGCTGCGCCTCGAGCTGGCGCATGGTGTCGAGGGAGACGCCGACCACGATGAGCAGGGCGGCGGCGCTGAGTCCGAGCTGGCCGATGCCGACCAGCCCGCGGGCGAAGAAGGGCATGATGGCGACAAGGCCCAGGAAGATCGCGCCGCCGGTGGTGATCCGGATGATCACGCGGTTCAGATACTCCTCCGTGGGGCGTCCGGGCCGGATGCCCGGCACAAAGCCGCCGTTCTTCTGCAAGTTTTCGGCGAGGTTCTGCTGCTGGAAGATGACCAACGTGTAGAAGAAGGTGAACGCCACGACGAGGAGGAACGTCAGCAGCCAATAAAGGGCGCCGGTGGGCGCGAACAGGTCCTGCACGGACCGCGCGAAGCTCGAGAGGCCGGTGCTTTCCACACCAACGAAGTAGCTGGCCACGATCGAGGGGAAGATCATGATCGAGAAGGCGAAGATGAGCGGGATCATCCCCGCCGAGTTCACCCGGAGCGGTATGTAGGAGGATCCCGCTTGGCGGTACATCCTCCCTCCGCGGAAGAGGCTCCGCCCGTACTGCACCGGAATCCGCCGCTGTCCTTCGGTCACCACCACGATGGCGTAGACGATCGCGATGGCCGCGACCACGAGCAGCACCACGCCGCTGGTCACGCCCTCCGCATCGAGGAGCTGTTGTGAGATCGAGGGCAGGCTGGCCACGATGCCGCCGAAAATGATCAGCGAGATGCCGTTGCCGATGCCCTTTTCCGTGATGAGCTCGCCGAGCCAGACTAGGAACATCGTCCCCGCCACCAGGGAGAACAGCATGGCGATGGTGCCCAGGCTATCTTCGCTGCTGAAGCTCACCCCTGAAATGACGCCATAGCGCTGGAGGAGGAGCAACTGGCCGTAGCCCTGGGCGAAGGCGAGGGGAACGGTGAGCCAGTGGGTGTACTGGCTGATCTTCTGACGGCCGTATTCGCCCTCCCGCGCGATCGCTTGCAGGCGGGGGATGACGGGCACGAGGAGCTGCATGATGATCGAGGAGGTGATGTAGGGGTAGACCCCCATCGAGGCGATGCTGAGGTTTCGCAGCGCCCCGCCGCTGAAGACATCGAGGAAGCCGAGCAATGCGTCGCCTTGGAAGACGCGGTCGAGCTCATCGGCGTCGACGCCGGGAACGGGAACGTTCGCGACAAAGCGAAAGACGACCAGCATTGCCAGCGTGAAGAGGATCTTGAAGCGCAGGTCCGGTTGGCGGAACGCGTCCCCGATCGCGGAGAGGAAGCGAACGCTACTCGGCTGGGCCTGTTGCTGCTGCACCGATCACCTCGACCTTGCCCTTGGCCGCTTCGATCTTCTGCTTCGCCGAATCGGAGAACTTGTTGGCGCTCACTTCGAGCGCCTTGGTGAGATCGCCGTTGCCCAGAATCTTGACGGGCGTCTTGAGGGTGCGGACCAGCCCCTTGGCGAGGAGCGTTTCGGGCGTCACGACGGCCCCGTCGTCGAACCGCTCCAGGGAGGCGACGTTGACGACCTGGTACTCGACCCGGAACGGGTTGCGGAAACCGCGCTGGTGCGGCATGCGCTTCACAAACGGAAGCTGGCCGCCCTCGAATCCGGGCCGGATGCGGACGCCGGAGCGCGCCTTCTGGCCCTTCGAGCCTTTACCGGCGAAGGTCCCCTTGCCGCTGCCGACGCCGCGGCCGAGGCGTTTCGCCGGCTTGGCGATGGCCGGGCGTTTTAGCTCGTGTTCTCTCATAGCGTGTCGACCTTCACCAGATGACGGACCTTGTGGACCATGCCGCGCACCGAAGGTGTGTCCTCTTTTTCCACGGCATGCCGGATGCGGCGGAGGCCCAGCGCCTTGACGGTAGCGCCCTGGTCCCTCTCGTAGCCAATAGGGCTTTTGACTAAGGTGATACGGAGCTTCCCCATGATTCGCCCCTATGCCCCCGCCTCTGGTGCAGGCTGCTGCCCGGCGGCGGCGCGCGCCGCGGACTCGGCGCTGGCCAGGGCCGCACCCACGGCGCCGCGGGGCTCGCGGTCACGCGGCTCACGGTCCTCTCGAGGGCGTCGCTGGGCCGGGCGAGGCGGCCGCGGCGAGCGCGGCTCAGGCGGCGGCGACGCCAACTGTTCCGCCGCGAGCGCCTTGCGCGCCTCGACGGCGTTTTCGGGCAGGCGCATTTCGTCCAGCGCCATGAACGTCGCCTTCACCACGTTGATGGGGTTGCGGGAGCCGAGCACCTTGCTCAGCAGGTCGCGGATGCCCGCCGCCTGCGCAACCGCGCGCACGCCCGCGCCCGCGATGACACCCGTGCCGGGCGCGGCGGGCTTGAGGACGATCTTCGTTGCGCCGAACTTGATGACGCGCTCGTGGGGAATCGTGCTCCCTTTCAGCGCGAGTTTGACCATATTCTTGCGAGCGATCGTCGTGCCCTTCCGCACCGCCTCGGGGACCTCGCCGGCCTTGCCCAGGCCGATCCCAACCGAGCCCGAACCGTCGCCCACGACGACCATCGCGTTGAAACTGAAGTTGCGCCCGCCCTTCACGACCTTGGCGACGCGCTTGATGCTGACGACGCGCTCCTGCAAGCCCATCGCGGCGAGCTCGCTGGTGCGGTCCCTTCGTTGCATAGTCAAAAGACCAGGCCCCCTTTTCGCGCCGCCTCGGCGAGGGCGCGCACCCTGCCGTGATAGCGAAAGCCGCCGCGGTCGAAGACGACGCTCTTGACGCCGGCCTCTGTGGCGCGCTTGGCTAGGATCTCGCCGACTTGCGCGGCGCGTTCGACCTTGCGTCCCGAAGCCACTCGCAGCGGCGCTTCAAGCGTGGACGCGGCGGCGACCGTCGCCCCGCGGGAGTCGTCGATCACCTGTGCATAGATATGGTTGAGGCTGCGATAGACAGCCAGCCGGGGACGCTCCGTCACGCCCCGGACCCGCTGCCGCACCCGCCGGTGGCGCACGATTCTCGCTTTCGCCGCCGTTCTTGCCCGTTGCGCCATTTGCTCTCGGTCCTCTTGCCTCGCCGTCTCGCTCTACGATGCCGGGATGGCTAGAGCTTCTTGCCGCCCTTGCCCGGCTTCAGTTTCACGTTCTCGCCCGCGTAGCGGATGCCCTTGCCTTTGTAGCGGTCAGGAGGCCGCATCTTGCGGATCTTCGCCGCCATCAGCCCCACGATCTCCTTCTCCGCACCGCGGACGTGGATGCGCGTCTGGCCTTCGACCTCAAGCTCGATCCCAGGGAGCGGCTCAACGTAGACCTGATGGCTCAGGCCCACCTGAAGCTGTACGCCCGGGCCCTGCTGCGACGCGCGGTAGCCTACGCCGACGATGTCCAGCGACCGCTGGTAGCCCTCGCTCACGCCGATGACCATGTTGTTGATCAACGACCGCGTCAGGCCGTGGAGCGAGCGGGCCGCCTTCTCGTCGTTCTTCCGCGTCACGACGATGGCGCCGTCGCGCTGCTCGATAACGACAAGGTCGCTGAACTCGCGTGCGAGCTCGCCCTTGGGTCCCTTGGTCTTGACCACAGAGCCGTCGACCTCGACGTTGACGCCGGCGGGGATGGGAACGGGCAATTTGCCTACACGTGACATGGCGGTTGGTCCTGTTTACCAGACGACGCAGAGCACCTCGCCCCCGACCTTCTCACGCCAGGCCTGCCGGCCGGTCATGATGCCCTTCGGGGTCGAGACGATGGTCGTGCCGAGCCCCCCGTAGACACGGGGGACTTCGTTGTGGCCTGAATAGATGCGCAGCGACGGCTTGCTGACGCGCTGCACCCCAGTGATCGCCGGCGTGCTCTTCTCGCCGTAGATGAGATAGATCTTGAGCTGGCGCTGCGGCCCGCTCTTTTGTGGGGCGAAGTCGCGGACGAAGCCCTCCTCTTTGAGGATGCCGCAGATGGACTCCTTCACTTTGGAGTAGGGCACCGTCACGGACGAATGCCCCGCCGAGGAGGCATTACGGACGCGGGTGAGCAGGTCGGCGATTGGGTCGGTATTCACGGTTCAACTACTACCTTGTTTCTACCAGCTTGCTTTCCGGACGCCGGGGATCTCGCCGCGCAGGGCCAGCTCGCGGAAGCAGATGCGGCACAGCCCGAACATGCGGATGTAGGCGCGGGGACGCCCGCAGCGATTGCAGCGGTTATGCCCCTGCACCCCGAACTTGGGGGGGCGCTTCCACTTCTCGATCTTGCCTTTCTTGGCCAACGCTTCCTCCGTTGCTCTTCGATGCCGCTTTTACGCGGCCGCCTCTTCGGTCTCCCGGGCGAAGGCGAACCCAAGATGCTTCAGCAGGGACTTCCCCTGTTCGTCGTTCGGGGCGCTGGTGACGATCGTGATCTGGAACCCGCGCAGCCGGTCGATGCTGTTGTAGTCGATTTCGGGGAAAACGGTCTGCTCTCGGAAGCCGAGCGAGTAGTTTCCGCGGCCGTCGAAGCCGTGGTTGGGCGCGCCGCGGAAGTCGCGTATCCGGGGCAGCGCCACGTTGATCAGCCGGTCGAGAAACTCATACATCCGGGCACCGCGCATCGTCACCATCATGCCGATGGTCATTCCCTCGCGGATCTTGAACGCGGCCACCGACTTCTTGGCCTTGGTGGTCACCGGCTGCTGGCCGGTGATCGTGGACAGGTCGCGCTGCGCCGCTTCCAGCGCCTTGGCGTTGGTGAGCGCCTCGCCGAGGCCGATGTTCACCACGACCTTCTGCACGCGGGGCGCCTGCATGATGCTGGACAGGGAGAACTCCGAGCACAGCGCCGGCACGATCTCTTCACGGTATCGCGTTGCCAGACGCGGAACATAGCTCGGCCCGGCGGCCTGCGCGCCGTTCGTCGCCTCGGAAGCCTTCTCGGCCGCCGCGGCCTTGGCCTTCGAGCCGCGCGACTTGCCCGCGCCCTTCTTCGGCGCGGCTTTCGCCTTCGTAGCGCGGGCCTTCGGCTTCGCCTTCGCCGCCGGCGCTTCTTTCTTGTCCGCTTCTTCCGCCATACCGTTCCCTATTCGATCTCTTGGTTGCACGCCTTGCAGACGCGCATCTTCCGCCGCCGATCCTCGCCACCCTCGCCGAACTTGATGACGCGGATGGCGAGCCGCCCCGCCTTCGAACACGCCGGGCAGATGAGTTTGACCTTCGACGCGTTGATCGAGGCCGGCATCTCGACGATGCCCGCTTGCCGCACCGTGGGGCTGGGCCGCACGTGCTTCTTGATCGTGTTCACACTGTCGATCACCAGGCGGCCGTGCTTGCGGTCCACGCTCAGGATGCGGCCCTGTTTGCCGCGGTCCTTGCCCCGGACCACCACGACGTTGTCATTTCGTCTGAGTTTCATATCGCTACAGGACTTCGGGGGCCAGAGAGATGATCTTCATATAGTTGCGCTCGCGGAGCTCGCGGGCCACGGGGCCGAAGATGCGCGTGCCCTGCGGATTCGACGCGTCGCGCAGGAGGACGGCGGCGTTGTCGTCGAACCGTATCTGCGACCCGTCGGGCCGGCGCACTGGCTTCGACGTCCGCACCACCACGGCGCGCACGATCTCGCCCTTCTTGACCGCGGCCGCGGGCTGGGCCTCCTTCACCGAGCAGACGATGACGTCGCCCACGCGTGCGTAGCGGCGCCCGGTGCCGCCGGGGATGTTGATGCACTGCACTTCCCGCGCGCCGGAGTTGTCGGCGACGCGAAGGCGGCTCTCCTTCTGAATCATGCCGCGCCGCCCTTCTTCCCGTCGTCCGACTTCTCTTCCTCAGCGGCGGGTTCTTCGGCTTCGGCCGCCGGCTCTTCAGCCTCTTCAGCGGCAGGTTCTTCAGCGGCGGGCTCTTCGGCTGCGGCTTCCGGCTCTTCCGCCTCGGCTTCCTCCGCCTCGTCGGCGGCGAGCTCTTCGGCTTCGGCCTCCGGCTCCTCGGCCTCGGCTTCCGCCGCCTCTTCAGCGGCAGGTTCTTCGGCTTCGGCTTCCGGCTCTTCGGCCTCGGCTTCCTCCGCCTCGTCGGCGGCGGGCTCTTCGGCTTCGGCTACCGGCTCTTCCGCCTCGGCTTCCTCGGCCTCGTCGGCGGCGGGCTCTTCGGCTTCGGCTGCCGGCTCTTCCGCCTCGGCTTCCTCCGCCTCGGCTTCCTCCACCTCTTCAGCGGCGGGCTCGTCGGCTTCGGGTTCCGGCTCTTCCGTCTCGGCTTCCTCGGCCTCGTCGGCGGCGGGTTCTTCGGCTTCGGCCTCCGGCTCTTCCGTCTCGGCTTCCTCGGCCTCGTCGGCGGCGGGTTCTTCGGCTTCGGCCTCCGGCTCTTCCGCCTCGGCTTCCTCGGCCTCGTCGGCGGCGGGCTCTTCGGCTTCGGCTACCGGCTCTTCCGCCTCGGCTTCCTCGGCCTCGTCGGCGGCGGGCTCTTCGGCTTCGGCTACCGGCTCTTCCGCCTCGGCTTCCTCGGCCTCGTCGGCGGCGGGCTCTTCGGCTTCGGCTACCGGCTCTTCCGCCTCGGCTTCCTCGGCCTCGTCGGCGGCGGGCTCTTCGGCAGGAGCTTCCGCAACGACGTCGTCCGCCCCGGCGGTTTTGGGCAGTTGCTCCATCTCCTCCACGAGCGTCGCGTCGACCTCTTCGGGCGCGATGTCGACCTGCTCGCCGCGGGCAAGAATCTCAACGATCCGCCACCGCTTGTCCTTGGAAAGCGGCCGGGTCTCGACAATGCGGACCTGATCGCCCTCGCGGGTGGCGTTCTCCTCGTCGTGGACCTTGAACTTGCTGAGCCGCCGGATGGCCCGCTTGTAGACCCGGTGCCGCTGCGACCAAGGGACGGCGACCACGCGGGTCTTGTCCATCTTGTCGCTGACTACAGCGCCGACGCGCACCTTCCGTCTGCCTCGTTCTTTCGCCATAACTATCCTTGCGGCGTCTCCGCAATCAGCTCGCGCTCGCGGAGCACGGTCATCATCCGCGCCACGGTGCGTCGAGTCTTCCGAATCGCATTGCTATCTGAAAGCTGCTGCGTCGCCTTCTGGAAACGCAGGTTGAACAGCTCCTTGCGCGTGTTCTCCAACTCTTCCCGGAGCGCCTCGGTGGTAAGCTCTCTGACCTCTTCGATCCGCATGACCTTATCCCGCCGCCCCGTGCTGATCGGCGCGCGACACGATCCTCGTCTTGATGGGGAGCTTCGCCCCGGCCTTCCGCATCGCCTCGACGGCGACATCTTCGCGCACGCCCGAGAGCTCAATCATCATCTTGCCTCGCCGGACCCTGGCGACCCAATGATCGACCGCGCCCTTGCCGCCGCCCTGCCGCACTTCCAGGGGCTTCGACGTGACGGGTTTGTCGGGGAAGATGCGGATGATGACGTCGCCGCCGCGCTTCACGTGGTGGGTGATGGCGCGGCGGGCCGCCTCGATCTGGCGGGCCGTGATCCAATGCGACTCCATGGCCTTCAGGCCGACGTCGCCGAACGCCAGCGTCGCGCCCGAATGCGCCGTACCGCGCATCTTGCCGCGATGCGCCTTGCGGTACTTGACTCGCTTAGGTTGCAGCATCGGTCTTCTCTTCGCCCTCGGCCGCGGCCGTCGCCTCAGCAGCCGGCTCTTCGGCAGGTTGCTCCACGGACGTCGCTTCCTCGGTAGGAGTCGCTCTCCTCCGCGGCAGCCGCTTCCTCGGCCGACGCCGCAGGCGCGGCCTCTTCCGCGGACTCGGGCTCCTTCATCTCCAGCGCACCCAGACCCTCGTCCTCGAGGTCGGGCTCCGGCTGGCGAATCTCGGGGAGTATCTCGCCCCGGTTGATCCAGACCTTCACGCCGATGCGGCCCATCGTCGTTGCCGCCTCGGCGATCCCGTAGTCGATGTCGGCACGGATGGTGTGGAGCGGCACCTGCCCCTCCATCTCCTTGTCCTTACGGGCGATCTCGGCACCGCCGAGCCGTCCTCCGATGTTGATCTTGATGCCCTTGGCGCCGGCCTGCATGGTGCGGCTCGCCGCCTGTTTGATCGCCCTGCGGTACGAGAGCCGCCGCTCGATCTGGTCGGCGACGTTCCGCGCGACGAGATACGCGTCGAGCTCGGGCTGCCGCACCTCGACAATATTGATGCGGACGCGCTTGCCGCTCGACGTTTCAAGCTCTTTCCTGATTTCCTCGACGCGCTGCCCGCCGCGACCGATCACGATGCCCGGACGGGCGGTGTGGATCGTCACCACCACCTCGTGGGCGCCGCGCTCAATCTCGATGTGCGAGATGCCCGCGTCGGGGTAGCGCTTCCAGATGTCCCTCCGGAAGCGAATGTCCTCGCCGAGCAGGTCGCGGAACTGGGCCGGCTTCGCGGCGAACCACTTCGCCTGCCAGTCCTTCACCGCGCCGAGGCGGAAGCCGATCGGGTGTACTTTCTGGCCCACGCCTTAGGCCTCCTCGTCGTCCACGGTAACGGTGATATGACTCGAACGCTTGCGGACGGTCCCGGCGCGGCCGCGCGCCATCGGCTGGTACCGGCGCATCTTCATCCCCTCGTTGGCGGTGATGCTCACCACGCGAAGGGCCTCGGGGTCCATCTGATAGTTGTTCTCGGCATTTGCGGCGGCCGACTTGACGGCCTTCGCCACCTCATGCGCCGCCGGAGTCGGCAGGAAGCGCAGGATCGTCAGCGCCTCTTCAACCGGGCGGCCGCGGACGGCATCGACGACCCGCCCCAGCTTCTTGGGCGAGACCCGGATGTTCTTTGCTATGGCGCGGACTTCCACGATGACTCCGATGGCTTATCTAGCGGACCGACGACGTCCGTTCACTGCGGCCCTTGCCGACGTGGCCGCGGAACGTCCGGGTCGGGGCGAACTCCCCGAGGCGGTGTCCAATCATGTTCTCGGTGATGAAGACGGGCACGTGCCGGCGCCCATCGTGAACGGCAATGGTGAGCCCGACCATATCGGGCATGATCATCGAGGCCCGCGACCAGGTCTTGATCACGACCTTCTGCTGCGAGCGGGAGGCGGCCTCCACTCGCTTGGCGAGTTTGGGGTGTACGTACGGCCCCTTTTTCGTCGACCTCGACACGTCGTCCTACTTCCTGCCCCGCCGCTTCACGATCATCGAACTGCTGGGCTTCTTCTTGCTCCGCGTCCGGTAGCCGAGGGTCGGCTTGCCCCACGGCGATTTCGGGCTCGGCATACCGATGCCGGAGCGGCCCTCGCCGCCGCCGTGCGGGTGATCGCGCGGGGTCATCGCGACACCCCGGACGCGCGGGCGGCGGCCCTTGTGGCGCATGCGCCCGGCCTTGCCCATGTTCAGATTCTTGTGGTCGACGTTCCCCACCTGACCAACGGTGGCCATGCACTCACCGAGGAAGCGCCGCGTCTCGCCCGAGGGCAAGCGTACCAGCACGTAGTTCTCCTCTTTCGCGAGGAGCTGAGCAGAGGTCCCGGCCGACCGGACGATCTGCCCGCCCTTGCCCAGGTGCATCTCGATATTGTGGATGCGCGTTCCCGTGGGGATTGACCGCATGGGAAGCGCGTTGCCCGGCTTGATCTCGGCACCCTGCCCGGCCTGGACGGCGTCGCCGACCTTCAGCCCGACGGGCGCGAGCATGTACCGCTTGTCGCCGTCGACGTAGACGACGAGCGCCAAGCGGGCCGACCGGTTCGGGTCGTACTCAATGGCGGTCACCTTGCCGGGCACACCGCTCTTGTCCCGCTTGAAGTCGATGATCCGCAGCTTGCGCTTCGAGCCGCCGCCCCGGTGCCGCACGGTGATCTTGCCCCGCACGTTCCGGCCCGCGTGGTTCTTCCGCTTCGCCTTGACCAGCGACTTCTCGGGCTTGCTCTTCGTGATTTCCTCGAAGGTCGAGCCCGACATGCCGCGGCGGCCGGGGGAGGTTGGTTTGTATTTTCTGACTGGCATGAGAAAGATCTATCCGCCGGCGAAGAGCTCGATTCGCTCGCCTTTGGCCAACGTCACCACCGCTTTGCGCCACGACCGCTTCGCCTTCATGCGCGGGCCGAACCGCTTCCGCTTGCCGTGTATCGACATCACGTTCACCTGCGCGACCTTGACGCCGAACGCCGCCTCGATCGCCTCCTTGACGCGCGCCTTGCTGGCGTCGGCGGCAACCTCGAAGGTATACCGCCCGTCCTCGGCGAGCACGGTGCTCTTTTCGGTGATGACCGGGCGGCGAACAACGTCGTGAAGACTCATGAGGCCGCTCCGTCCTCGCCGTCGGACGGCGTGTCATCGGCCTTCTTCTTGGCGGTCCTCGCCCGCGCCGAACGTGAGCGCGGGCGTGCCGCGGGGGCGCGGCGGCGGCGTGGTCGCGGCGCCTCTTCCTCGTCGGCCTCTTCCTTCGCCGCGGCTTCAGGCGCGGCGGCGGGAGCGGGCTCCGGCTCCGCCGCGGCATCATCCTTTGCCGCTTCCGCCGCGGGAGCACGGCGGCGGCGGCGCGGGCGCTTCGGCGCCTCCTCGGGCTCAGCCTCCGGCGCGGGTTCCGGTTCGGGTTCGGGCTCGGGTTCCGGTTCGATCTCGACCGGCTCCTCGATCGCCTCGGGAATCTCTTCTTCTTCGACGGCCATGCCGGGAACGCGCTTGCGGTCGATCGTGCGCCGCGCCCAAATGCGTTCGGCGGTGCGTACCGCTTCGACGGTCATCACGAGGAATTGATACTTGAGCAAATCGCCCACGTTGAGTTGGGCCGCGGGGACGGTCTTGATGCGGTCGAGGTTCTGCGTCCCGCGCATCAGCCCCGTGTCGGGGTTCTCGGTGACGACGAGTACGCCGCTGCCGCCGATGTCGAGCGCATCGAAGAAGGCGACGACTTCCTTCGTCTTTCCTTCGAGCTTGATCTCCTTCACCACCGCCAGCTCCGAGCCCCGTTGTTTATCAGAAAGGAGGCACCGGATCGCCAGGCGGCGCATCTTCTTCGGCATTGCCTTGGTGAAGCTGCGCGGGCTGGGGCCGAAGATCACGCCGCCGTGCCGCCACAGCGGCGACATGCGCGTGCCCACCCGGGCCCGGCCGGTGTGCTTCTGGCGCCACGGCTTGCGGGTCGACCCGCTCACCTCGCCGCGCGTCTTGCTGCTCGCCGTACCCTGCCGCTCGTTGGCGCGCTGCCGCACCAGCGCCTGGTAGACCACAGCCTCGTTCATCTCGACGCCGAACACGGCCTCGTTGAGACCGAGGTTGGCCACCTGGCGGCCACGGACGTCTTTGACGGGAACGCTGATCGCCATCGCTACGACTTCTTCCGGCCCTTCACCGCTTGCCGGACCATCACCAGACCGGTGCTGATGCCGGGAACGGCACCGCGCACCATGATCAAATTGCGTTCGGGTTCGACTTTCACCACACGCAGGTTTTGCGTCGTCACGCGTTCGTCGCCCATGTGCCCCGCCATGCGCAGGCCCTTGAAGATGCGGCCAGGCGTGGTGCCCGCCCCGACCGAGCCGGGGGCGCGGTGCCGGTCCGACTGACCGTGCGTCTTGGGACCGCCGGCGAAGTGGTAGCGTTTGACGCCGCCGGCGAAGCCCATCCCGCGCGAGCGTCCCACGACGTCGACCTTCGAGCCTTCCTCGAAGATGCTCACGTCGACGGTCTGCCCGACCTCGTACTGCGCCGCGTCGTCGACGCGCACCTCGCGGAGCACGGCGAAGTCGCCGGTCCCCTTCAGGTGCCCTTGCGCCGGTTTGTTGTGGCGCTTCTTGTGGCCGAAGCCGAGCTGCACCGCCTCGTACCCGTCGTTCTGGCGGGTCTTGACCTGCGTCACCGTGCAGGGCCCCGCCTCGATGGCGGTGACCGGCGTCACCGAGCCGTCCTCTTCCGAGAAGACCTGGGTCATGCCGATTTTGCGTCCGATGATCGCATCCATGATGGCGGGCCTACTACAGCTTGATCTCGATGTCCACGCCGGCGGGCAGGTTGAGCCGCGTTAGCGCGTCGATGGTCTTGGAGGTGGGCTCGAGCACGTCGATGAGGCGCTTGTGGGTGCGCATCTCGAACTGCTCTCGGGAGTCCTTGTCGATGTGCGGCGAACGGATCACGGTGAACCGCTTGATCTGCGTGGGCAGGGGCACCGGGCCCGCAACGGCCGCGCCGGTCCGTTCGGCGGCCTCCACGATCTGGGTCGCCGACTGGTCGAGTATCCGGTGGTCGAAGGCCTTGAGCTTGATCCGGATCCGTATGCGTTGCCGCGTCGTCGTCATTGTGTTTCGCTATCCGTTCCTGTCGTGCTCAAGGCCGGCGGTTAGCGGGCCAGGTGGACCTGCCCCGTAATCTCCGCCGCGATTCCCTTTGGAATTTCTTCGTACCGGTCGAACTCCAGCGTGTGGGTGGCGCGGCCCTGGGTCAGCGACCGGATCGCCGTCGCATAGCCGAACGTCTCCGACAGCGGCGCCGCCGCCTTGACCGCCTGCGTGTCGCCCACGCCCTCGATGTTCTGGACGCGGCCGCGGCGGCCGTTGAGGTCGCTGAGAATATCGCCGAGGAAGTCGCCCGGGGTGACCACCTCGACGGACATGATCGGTTCCAGCAGCACCGGCGACGCCTTCCGCACCGCCTCCTTCGCCGCCATCGAGCCGGCGATCTTGAACGCCATCTCTGAGGAGTCCACGGGGTGGGAGGACCCATCGACCAGCGTCACCTTGACGTCAAGCACGGGATAGCCCGCGATCACGCCGGTCTCCAGGGCTCCCTTGATGCCCTGTTCCGTGGGCCGGATGTACTCGCGGGGGACGGCGCCGCCCACGATCTTGTCCACGAACTCGAAGCCCTTGCCCCGCTCGTTCGGCTCGATCTCGATCACCACGTGGCCGTACTGGCCGCGCCCGCCGGTCTGCCGGACGAAGCGGCCTTCGGCCCGCGCGCCCGACGTGATCGCCTCGCGGTAGGCCACCTGCGGCTTGCCGACGTTGGCGTCGACGCTGTGCTCGCGGCGCATGCGCTCGACGAGCACTTCCAGGTGCAATTCGCCCATGCCGGAGATCACCGTCTGGCCCGTCTCGTTGTCCTGCCGGACCTGGAAGGTGGGGTCCTCCTCGCCGAGTTTGCGCAGGCTCTCGGTGAGCTTGTCCTGCTCGGCGCGGCTCTTGGGTTCGATGGCGACGGAGAGCACCGGTTCGGGGAACCGGATCGTCTCCAGCACCACCGGGCGCGATGCGTCGCACAGCGTGTCGCCGGTGAAGGTGTTCTTCAAGCCGACGGCGGCCACGATGTCGCCGGTGACGGCCTTGTCGGCCTCCTCGCGGTGGTTCGCGTGCATCTGCACCAGGCGGCCGAGGCGGTCCTTGCGGCCCTTGGCGGAGTTCAGCACCGAGGCGCCGGCGTCCATCGAGCCGGAGTAGACCCGCAGCCACACCAGCCGCCCCACGAAGGGGTCGGTGACCACTTTAAATGCCAGCGCCGAGAATGGTTCCTCGGCGCTGGGCTCGCGGGCCTCGGGGGCCTCGGTGTGCGGGTTCGTACCGGTGACCGCCGGTACGTCTTCCGGGGAGGGCAGATAGTCGATGACGGCGTCGAGCAGGGGCTGGATGCCCTTGTTCTTCAACGCCGTCCCCATAAAGACGGGGACGAGTTGGTTTCCGATAGTGGCCGCGCGCAGAGCGCGCTTCAACTCTTCGACGCCGATCTCCTCGCCGTCGAGGAACTTCATCGTCAGATCGTCGTCGGTCTCCGCGATGCGCTCCACGAGCTCCTCGCGAATGGCCTCGACCTGTTCCACCAGCTCGGCCGGCAATTCCGCGGGCTGCGGCGGCGAGCCGTCGCCGGGGAAGATCATCGCCCGCCGGTCGATGACGTCGACCACGCCGCGGAAGGCCTCCTCCGCCCCGATCGGAATCTGGGTGACCGCGAGCTGGGCCTTCAGCCGGTCGCGGATGGAATCGAGCGTACGGAAGAAGTCGGCCCCGACGCGGTCCATCTTGTTGACGAAGACCATGCGGGGAACGCGGTAGCGCTCGGCCTGCCGCCACACCGTCTCCGACTGCGGCTGCACGCCGGCCACCGCGTCGAAGACGACGACGCCGCCATCGAGGACGCGCAGGCTCCGCTCGACCTCGGCGGTGAAGTCGACGTGGCCGGGGGTGTCGATGATGTTGATCCGGGTGTCGCGCCAGTGGGCCGTCGTCGCGGCGGCGGTGATGGTGATCCCCCGCTCGCGCTCCTGGTCCATCCAGTCCATCGTCGCCGTGCCTTCGTGCACCTCGCCGATCTTGTAGGTGCGGCCCGTGTAGAAGAGGACGCGCTCCGTCACCGTCGTCTTGCCGGCGTCGATATGGGCGATGAATCCGATATTACGGACTTTACTGAGAGGGAAGGTTGTGTCCGTCATGGCGTCAGTCTTTGCGAGTTCGCTGCTTCTGTCCTGGGGTTCAATTCGTGCCTTACAAAAAGAATCGCCGCTAGGGGTTTCCTACCAGCGATAGTGGACGAAGGCGCGGTTTGCCTCCGCCATCCTAAACAAGTCTTCTCTACGTTTCACCGCCGCGCCCTGTCCGCGGGAGGCATCCAGGAGCTCGGCCGCGAGACGCTCGCGCATGGGGCGGCCTGCACGGCTCCGCGCCGCACCGACAATCCAGCGCATGGCCAGAGCCGGTCGTACCTCCGGTCGAATTTCCACGGGCACCTGGTAGGTCGCGCCGCCCACGCGCCTCGGCTTCACCTGGAGCACCGGCGTGACGTTCTTCATCGCCTGGTCCCAGATCTCGAGGCCCTGGCGGCCCGACTCCTTCTCGATGATGTCGAATGCGCCGTAGACGATCTTCTCCGCCACGGATTTCTTTCCGTTGAGCATGATCTTGTGGATGAAGCGCGTGAGGTCTTCCCGATGGAACTTCCAATCGGGCCGGACCTCTCTGCGTTCCGCTTTTCTACGCCGCACAGTGTCACCTAACTTCCACGAATTGGGGGAGGAATATACGCTCCGGGCTCGTTCCGCGTGCGGCGCGGCGCGAGTCCGGCCCCGGCAATGACCGACGCTAGGCGCCTCCGCCGGGGCCTTTGCCCCTCTTCGAGCCGTACTTGCTGCGCGCCTGCTTGCGGTCGGAGACTCCCGCCGCGTCAAGCGTGCCGCGAATGACGTGATAGCGCACGCCGGGGAGATCGGGAACGCGCCCGCCGCGGATGAGCACCACGGAGTGCTCCTGCAGGTTGTGTCCCTCTCCCGGAATGTACGCCGTTACTTCCATACCGTTGGTCAGGCGGACGCGCGCCACCTTGCGCAAAGCCGAGTTCGGCTTCTTCGGCGTCACCGTCCGCACCTGTGTGCAGACCCCGCGCTTCTGGGGCGAACCGCTGTCGCGCTTCTGCGCCTTCTTCAGCGCGTTGTACCGATAGCGCAGGGCAGGGGCCTTCGTCCGCTTCAGCGGAGCGCGGCGTCCCTTGCGTATCAATTGGTTGATTGTCGGCACGGGTCTCGTACTCTGTTCGTGCGTTCGCTACTTCCGAAGGCGCGCGCCCTCGGCCAATCATGCAGTCTATCGGAAAGGCCCCAGAGTGTCAACGCCGACGCCCTCTGGCGCAATGCCCGTTTATGTCAACGAGATCCCGGGCCTTAGCCGACGTACCACGTGCGGCGCGGCCAGAGCCGCTCTCGCCACACGAACACCTTCAGCAGGGCGATGATCGCCGCGCCCGCGACGAACCCCCCGATGTGGGCCCAGTAGGCGACGCCCGACGTCACCGAGGGATCCAGCGCCAGGAAGCCGTTGAAGAACTGCAGCACGATCCAGAACCCGATCAGGTAGACCGCCGGTATCGTCATCGGGAACAGGAAGAAGACTGCCACGATCGTCCGGATGCGGTTGTAGGGGTAGAGCAGCAAGTACGCGCCCATGACCCCGGCGATAGCGCCGCTCGCCCCCACCGTCGGCGTCACCGACTCCATGTCCGTCGCGATCTGCGCCCAGCTCGCCGCCACCCCCGTCGCCAGGTAGAAGACCAGGTAGCGGACGTGGCCCAGCCGCGCCTCGACGTTGTCCCCGAACACCCACAGGAAGATCATGTTCCCCGCGAAGTGCAGCACCCCGCCGTGGACGAACATCGACGTCAGCAGCGTGACGTAGTTCGAGACCGGCGTCTCAACGTCGAGGACCGCGCGGCCGACGCGCAGACCGGTCTGGTTATAGGTCGAATCGGTGAGCTCGAGGGGAATCACACCCCACCGGCGGAAGAACTGGGCCTCCTCGATATTGTTGAGGCCGAGCTCGAAGAAGAAGACGATCGCTGAGATGGCGATCAGCGCGATGGTGACGTAGGGCCGGGGGTTGCCTCGCGCGCTCTGGTCCGATATCGGGAACATGCGGCTGGACCCGGCCCCGCGGCGCTAGCCTCGGGGCAGTCCCAGGCCCCGCATCGCGATCGTGTTGCGCTGGATCTCCGACGTCCCCGCGCCGATCGTGATCGCTCGCTGGCCGCGATAGAGCTTCTGCACCTTGCCGCGCAGCACGTTCAGCGCGCTCTCGTGCGTGGGCTGGCTCCACAGACCCAGCAGCTCCATCCCGAGCTGCGTCAGCCGCTGCGTCGTCTCCGCCCCGAAGATCCGTCCCATCGACGACTCGTACGACGGCACCTGGCCCGACGCCTGGAGCCACCCCGTCCGGTAGGCCAGCAGCCGCCCGATGTGCAGCTGGATCGTCATGTCGGCGACCTTGTGCCGCAGACCCGGGTTCTGCTCGAACGGCTTGTAGCCGTCGACGCCCTCGCGGGCGAACGCGAGCAGCTCTTCCATGAGCTGAAGGGCGGGCACCGACGCCCGCAGACCCGAGCGCTCGAAGTTCAGCGTCGTCGCGCCGACGTACCAGCCCCGGTTCTCCTCGCCGACCAGCGTGTCGCGGGGCAGCTCGACGTTGTCGAAGAAGAACTCGTTGAAGTGGTGCACGTCGGCCATGTTGATGATGGGCCGGCGGCTCACCCCGGGCAGCGACAGGTCGAGCAGGAAGTAGCTGATCCCCTTGTGTTTCGGAGCGTCCTGGTCGGTGCGCGCCAGCAGGATGCCGTATTCCGCATGATGTCCCTGCGTCGTCCACGTCTTCTGGCCGTTCAAGAGGTAGTAGTCGCCCTTGGGCTCGGCCTTGGTCTGCAGCGAGGGCAGGTCGGAGCCGGCGTTCGGCTCGCTGAAGAGCTGGCACCAGATCACCTCGCCGCTGGCGATGCCGGGCAGGTACCGCTGCTTCTGCTCCTCGGTGCCGTGGACCATGATCGACGGCCCCGCGAGGTTCACTCCCGCGTTCACCATCGAGAGCGGCGCCTTATGCTTCGCCAGCTCCTCGTTGAAGATCATCTGCTGGATGATGCTCCAGCCCTTGCCGCCGTACTCGACCGGCCATGACGGCGTCAGCCACCCCTTCGACCCCAGCTTCCGCGCGAACTCCTTCTCGAAATCGTCACGGCCGCCCTCGGCCTCCGCCTGCTGCCCCCAATCGGGCGGCAACTCCTGGCGGATGAACTCGATCACCTCGCTGCGAAATGCTTCGTCTTCCTCGGTCCAGCCAAAGTCCACGGGGTCTGCCCTCGAAGGCCGGGCGCGTCGAGCGCGCCGGCACGGTTTTCTTGTCTGTCGCGGCGCCGACAGTATAGGCTGGCCCCGATTTCGGAGCAACGAACCAGAGGAGGCCCCGCATGGCCTGGATCGCCGGCGTCGACGGCTGCCCCGGTGGGTGGATTGTCGTTTATGCAGACCCCGAGTTAGAGAATCTGGAATGCTGCGTCCACGAGAAGTTCAAGGACGTGATGGCACGGCCCGATCTCGTCGCCGTGGCTGTCGACATGCCGATCGGTCTATGGGACAAGGGCAGGCGCGACTGCGACGACGCTGCGCGAGACATTCTCGGTAAGCGGCATTCGAGTATCTTTTCCGCCCCTGCTGCTAGCCTCTTCAGCAAGATGGCAGATGAGCTTGGAGAACGGTCCGCCCATAAGCGAGCCAGCGAGTGCAATCGTAAGCTGACCGGCACGGGTCTGCAGGAGGGCAAAGGCCTGAGCATACAGTCCTGGAGTCTGGCCCCTAAGATTGCGGACGTTCGCGATTTCGTCTTGGACCACCCTGAGAAACAGCGCTGCGTTCATGAGGTCCATCCCGAGGTCTCCTTCGCAGCAATGAATGCCCAGCACGGTGGAGAGCCTCCATTCGATCCGATGCGCCACTCCAAGACCAAAGCCGCTGGGCGCAACGAGCGGTGCGAGTTGCTCAACAAAATCTTCGGAGCGCACGTGAAGAGGTTGGAAGCGAAGAGAAGACAGTTACCCAAGATCGTCACGCGCCGTGCGTCGCTTGACGATCTCTACGACGCCCTCGCGTGCCTGTGGACGGCGCAGCGAGTCCACCGCTTCAGTGAAGGATTACCCGGCGAGACGTGCCGTTCGCTTCCGAACAATGCCCCGTGCGACGCGAGCGGCCTACCGATGCGGATCGTGTACTAAGCCGCCGCCGCCGCGACCTCGACGCCGAAGAAGCGCGCCGCGTTCCCGCCCATGAGCCCGGCGATCTGGTCGCCGGAGAGGCCGCCCTTTTGCAAGCGGTCGATGGCCTCGTAGGCGTCGCTGGCGTCGTGCCGCGGGTAGCGCGAACCCCACGCGCCGACGTTCTCGTAGAGGTCGGGCATCCGGTGGACGCAGGACTCCCAGGTGTCGAAGCCGACCAGCGACGGCCGGTTGTAGAAGACTTCCGACGGCTCGAGGCTGACCGGCCGCAGCCGCTGCGGCTGGAGCCAGAGGTAGGTCTCCGACTTCTCCAAGATCAGCGGCGCCCAGTAGGAGCCGGAGTGCAGGTAGCCCAGCTTGAGGTTGGGGTAGTCCTGCATGTGGCCGGTGAAGCAGAGCGCGCTGAGGAAGATGCCGTTGTCCATCCACGGGGCGGCCGTGTCGGCGAGCGGATGGCCCAGATACAGGTCCGCGGCCACTCGCTCGATGAACGCCCCCTCCGAGGTCCACTCGGGGTTGGTACCGCCGCCCGACGGCACCATGCACGCGGCCACGCCGGAGGCGTTGAGGAACATCCACACGGGCTGGTACTCGGGCGCGTTCGGCATGCGGGTGCGGTAGAAGGATGGCCGGATGGCGACCGCACGGAAGCCCATACCCGCCACTCGCTGCGCCTCGCGCAGGGCGAACGCGGGATGCTGCATTGGCAGGACGGCGGCGGGGATCAGCCGCGCCGGGTCCTTCCGCGAGAAGTCCAAGATCCAGTCGTTGTAGGCCCGTGCTAAGGCAAACGCGACGTCGGCGTTCTCGACCACCGGCAGGTACTCCGAGAACAGCGTGGGCAGCAGCAGCGCCTGGTCGATCCCCATCGCGTCCATGTCGGCGAGCCGGGCCGCGGCGTCGGCGGCGCCCTCGGTCGCGGGATGGGGCTTGGTCGGGTCCAGCGAGCCGATGTCCTGCGGCGTCATGCCCGGACGATAGACCGCCCGGCGGTTGATCCGGCTCATCCCGTTGAGCGGAGCGACCGGCACACCGTTGACCAGGATGACCTCGATCCCGTTCTGGTCGACCTCGCGCAGGAAGGACGAACGCGCCTCGACGCGGTACTCCGCGTCGAGGAACTCCGTCCAGATCTCCGTCGGCTCGTAGACGTGGCTATCGGCGTCGAAGACGTTGCACGGCTTCTCGCGCTCCATGGCGCCCTCCTTGGTCGAGCCTTCGGTCGAGGAACCTTACTTCCGGCGTGCGTTGGCGCCGCCGGGGCCCGCCGCCTCCGCCTGAGCGCGAAGCATCTCGGCCCTGCCCGGCTCCGACTGCGTGCGGGCAAACTCGGCGACCTGCTCGCGCGACGGGAACCAGTCGGGCCGCGCGGGTTCCGCGGCCCGTTCGGTGACGAAGGTCTTCGGCTCGATGCCGTACATGCGGCGGGCGTTCGCGCCGAGGAGGGCGGCCTGCGTCTCCTCGGGGACCTCGGCCTTCTCCATCGCCTCGATGGCCTCCCAGACGTCCGTGCCGTCGTGGTGGTAGACGTCGGAAGCCCAGACGCCAACGTCGCGGTAGACGTCGTGCTGGCGGAAGACTTCCATCTCGTCCGACTCGAACGAGATGAAGCACTGGTCGAAGAACGCTTCGCTCGGGCGGCGCTTCGCGGGGACCCTGCGCTCGTTGGCGTAGAGGTCGAAGTGCCGGTCGAGCCGCTCCAGCACGCCGATGAGCCAAGAGGCATTGGACTCGAGGATCGCCATGGTGAGTTTCGAGTAGCGGTCGAGGAAGCCCGACATCAGAGTCATGGAGAGCCAGGCGGCGGCCTCGTAGATGAAGCTGAGCGTCTGCGAGTTGAGGCCCTGCGCGGCGTACATCACGTGCGCGCTGCTGTCGATGAGCTGGCCCGGCGACACCATCCGCGTCATGTCGAGGTCGAGGGGCTGGACGGTGGAGGGGAAGGTGTGCATCCCCAGCACGACGCCGGTCTCCTCGAACGTCCGGAAGAGCGGGTCCCACCCGCTCACGGCGCCGTAGGCGTTGATCTTGGTGGGGTAGTTGCCGCGGGCGTCGATGGGGCGCACCAGGGCCATGCGGGTCCCCCTGCCCGCGATGCGGTACAGCTCGTCCATGCTGTAGGTCGCGTTCTGCAGGGGGAGCCACCCGGCGGCGTGCAGCCGCTCTGGGTTGGTCGAGCAGAAGTCGTGCGCCCAGTCGTTATAGCCACGGGCGAGGGCGTGGGCCCCGTCGACGTTCTCCACGTAGGCGAAGCTGCCCACCATGCCGGTGGGAATCACCATCACCTGGTCGATGCCCATCAGGTCGAGGTCCTTGATCCGCTCGTGGGGATCGTAGGCGCCCTTGTGGTCGAGGTAGTCGCGTTTCTCCGGGCCGAGCGTCTCGTACTGGAGGAGCCGCTTCGTCTCCCGGTCGATGCCGGGCCCGGAAATCGTGATGACGTTGTAGCGTGGGAACTCGCCGTTGGCGCCGCCCGCGGTGGACCGCACGCGGCCGTTGACAATGGTCTGCCGGTCGTCCCGCCAGTAGCTCTGCTTCACCAGGTCGCGGTGCTTGGGTTCGACGTACTCCGACCAGATTTCGAGGGGGTCGTTGATGTGGGCGTCGCAGTCGAAAACCGGGAACCGCTTCGTCATGGGGCCTTTGCCCGCCGCCGCACCATTCGTCGCCATGACAGACCTCCTGCCACACCTGTTCCTGCGCTGTCCTACGTTCGTCCGGCCATTGCCGGATTTCCTACCGCAAAACTATCAGACGCCCGTGTACGGGTCAATCAGATGTGGCCGTTTGACCCCCTCTTTTGAGATTGCTACCATCCCCTCAGTTGGAAGCGGCAGCGTGATGGGGGCGGGGATCTTGCCCTCTCTCCCGTGGGGAGAGAGTTGGAGTGAGGGGCCCCGCGCCAACCGCCTACGGCCATCGGAGCCCGCCACCGCCGGGCGCCACGCGGTCCCATTGCGCAAACGTCCGGCTCGGCGGAGGGGTGGAATGACGATCCGGTTCTACAACCCTGCTCCAGAAGTGAACGGCGGCGACAAGGCCGCCGAGCGCAGCCTCGATTCGCTCGGCGGAAAGAACCTCGTCTTCCTCAGCAACAAGCGGGCGCGCTGCCCCGAGCTTGCCGACGCCCTGCGCGACGTCCTCACAACCCGCTACGAGATTGCCGGCCTGACCTTCATGGAGGTCGACGCCGGTCGCCCCGAGCCCAAGGCGAAGCTGGCGCCGCTCGCCGCGGAGTACGACGCCGCCATCGGCGCTTACGGCGGCTGAGGCTCCTGCACCGCGTCGGCGACGCAGGACATCATCACGCTCAACAAGGAAGGCATGCCGGGCGTCGTACTCTTGGCCGAGTATTTCCGGGACGAGGCCGAGCACCTCGCGAGCATCAAGGGCGTGGCCGACCTCCCCCGTATGGTCTTCAACGGCACGTTCGAGTTCGTCTCCGCCGAGGAGCTTCGCGAGACCATCGACGCCGTCGCCGACACCGTCGCCGACAAGCTCACCGGGCTTTCCAAGGGACAGACGATCGTCCCATGACCGCGCTGCAGAGCAGCTTCTTCGAGGCGGACACCCTCGAAGAGGTCAACCGGCTGGTCATGGAGAAGGGCTGGGGCGACGGCCTCCCCGTCGTCCCTCCGACCGAAGACCGCGTCCTTGCCATGCTGGCCCACACCGGAGACGACCCGGGCCGCGTCATCGGCGAAATGCCGCCCCTCAACGGCGAAGCCACCGTCGAGAAGGTCGCCATCAACGCCGCGATGGCGGGCTGCAAGCCGGAGTACTTCCCCATTGTGCTTGCCATGGTGGAGGCAGTCCTGGAGCCGCCCTTCAACATGAACGGCGTGGCGACGACGACGAATCCCTCGGCGCCGGTGGTGATCGTCAACGGGCCGGTGCGGCGCGAGGTTGGCGTCAACTGCGGCATCGGCTGCTTCGGCCCCGGTACGCAGGCCAACGCGACCATCGGGCGGTCGTTGCGCCTCATCATGCAGACGTTGGGTGGGGCCAAGCCGGGCCCGGTGGCCAAGGCCGTGCTCAGCCTGCCCGAGCGCTACACCTTCTGCTTCGGCGAGGACGAGGAGCGGACCCCGTGGACCCCACTCCACGTCGAGCGCGGCTTCGAACCCGGCGCCAGCACCGTGACGGTCGTCTCGGTGAACGTCCTGCTGTCCACCACGGCGGCGATCCTCTACGACAAAGCCCAGCGCTTCGCCGAGGTGGTAGGCCAGACGATCACGCTGAGCGGCAACCCCAACTTGGAAGCGAACTCGCAGCCCGTGGTCGTGATTCCCTGGAACATCGCCCGGCGCATCGAGGACCAGGGCATCACCAAGCAGCAGCTGAAGGAGCTGTTCTTCGAGCGCTCCCGCTTCCCCGCCGACGAGGTGCCGGAGTACGAGCTGTGGCGGGAGTACGGGCTGCCGCCCTTCCACCTAACCGACGGCTACGTCCAGCCGGTGGAGACGCCCGACGAGTTCGTGATCGTCGTCGCCGGCGACGGCCTCCCCGCCTACGCCGCGATCATGCCGTCGTTCTACGCCACCAAGGCGGTCACCAAGCCGGTGCGGTTGCCGTAACCCTTCGCCGCACTACCTGGGCAGGCCGAGACCCTTCGTCGCGATGATGTTCCGGTTGACCTCGGAGCTGCCGGCGGCGATCGTCGATGGGATGTTGCTGATGTACTCGTGCCCCACGAGGCCGCGGTTGATGGCGTGCGGGCTGCCGTCGCGGAGCAGCCCGTGCAGGCCGAGGACCTGCATCCCCACGCGCCCGACCTCCATCCCGACCTCGGAGGCGTAGAGCTTGGCCATCGACGCCTCCCGGATCGGCTCCTCGCCGTTCTCCTGCATCCAGCAGACCCGGTAGGAGAGAAGCCTGGCGGCATGCAGGCGGCTGGTCATGTCGGCCAGCCGATGCATCAGGATTTCGTCGTCACGCACCGAGCCGAGCACGTCCGGCGCCTCGCGGATGGCGTCGACGATGTAGTCGAAGGCGCGCTGCGCCATGGCGACGTCGCGGATGCCCGACCGCTCGTTGTTGAGCGTGGTCATCGCCACGTACCAGCCCTGGTTGAGGTCGCCGATCAGGTTCTCCTTGGGCACCCGCACGTTGTCGAAGAAGACCTGGTTGAAGTCGTGCTCGTCCGCCATGTTGATCAGCGGCTGGATCGTGATGCCGGGCTGCCGCATGTCCATGATGAAGTAGGAGATGCCCTTGTGCTTGGGAGCGTCGGGGTCGGTGCGGGTCAGGATGTGGATCCAGTCCGCCTTGTGGCCGTAGGTCGTCCAGATCTTCTGGCCGTTGA
The DNA here is from genome assembly GCA_964291475.2 of Dehalococcoidia bacterium. Classification (GTDB taxonomy): domain Bacteria; phylum Chloroflexota; class Dehalococcoidia; order SHYB01; family SHYB01; genus DAOUKH01. The sequence continues at coordinate 91,833 of OZ220079.1, forward strand.
TCACGTAGTCGTCGCCGTCGGCCACGGCGGTCGTGGCGAGGCTGGCGAGGTCGGAGCCGGCGTTGGGCTCCGAGAATCCCTGCGCCCAGACGATCGACTGCTCGGCGGTCGCCTTCAGGAAGCGCTTCTTCAGGCTCTCGCTGCCGAAGGCTATGATCGCGGGTCCGACCTGGTACGCCTGATGGTCGAGGGGGGCGTTGTAGTAGACCATCTTGTCGTGGAACAACATCTGCATGGTGTGGCTCGCCCCGAGGCCGCCGTACTCGACGGGCCAGCCGATGCCGATCCACTTCTTCTCGCCGAGCCTCCTTCGGAAGGCCATGGCGTCGTCGAAGTTCTCCTCGGCATAGGGACTCTCGCCCGCCAGGATCTGCGGGGCAAGCTCGGCCTTGATGAAGTCCTCGACCTCTTGGGCGAAGTCGGTGTGCTCTTTCGTGAAGGTGAAATCCACGCGCCGCCTCCTCTTGCGCCGGGGTCTGGCAGCCCCGGCCGGCGTCCGCCTGATGATACCAAAGAGAGGGTTGGAATCGCCCCGCCGGCGATGGGGCATAATGTGGCCGCTCGCCGCCGGTAGCGCGCCGAGCCGGGAGCCCCGTCATGCAATTCGGTTACTTCACGCTGGGTGTCAGTCTGCGGTCCTATGGGATCGTGGCGCAGAAGGCGGAGGCCGCGGGCTTCGACAGCTTCTTCATGCCCGAGCACCTCGTCTTCCCCATCGACATCACGCCCCTCTATCCCTACTCCGAGACCGGCTACCCCGGCGTCGACGCCGACACGCCGTACTTCGATCCGTGGGTGTCGTTGGCGAGCGTGGCGGCGGTGACCTCAACGATTCGGTTGGGGACGCAGGTCTACATCCTGCCGCTGCGCAACGTCTTCGTGACCGCCAAGGCAGTGGCCACGCTCGACCGCATCTCGCAGGGCCGGGTGATCCTCGGCGCGGGAGTCGGCTGGCTCAAGGAGGAGTTCGAAGCCGTGGGCGAGGACTTCCACACCCGCGGCCGCCGCGCCGACGAGGCCATCCAGGTCATCCGCCGGCTCTGGACCGAGGACACCATCGAGCACCACGGCGAGTTCTACGACTTCGGCCCGATCAAGTTCAACCCCAAGCCGTCGCAGAAGCCCTGCCCGCCGATTCAGATCGGCGGCGAGACGCGGGCCGCCCGGCGCCGCGCCGCGCTGCTCGGCGACGGCTGGCTCAGCGCCGGCGGCGACACTCCGGACACCGCCAAGCCGCTGATCGACGAGATGCAGGCGTGGCGGAAAGAGGCCGGCCGCGACGGGCCGTTCGAAGTCTCCATGCGCAACGCCCTGGGCGAGAACACCCTCGACAACGCGAAGCGCTACGAGGAAGCCGGCGTCGACCGCCTCTTCCTCCGCCCTGAATTCCCCAAAGAGGGCCGCATGACGGTCGACTACGTGGGGCGATGGATGGAGCGGATGAACGAGGAAATCATCAGCCGGATGTAGTCCGAGGAAGGGCCGGGGCCTGGGGGCCGCGTATACTAGAAGGTCGGAGGGTCCCACCGTGAGCACCGACGCCGCCGATCAGGCCGCGCTCGCCGATCAGCGCTACCGCATCCGCCATTCCGCCGCGCACGTGATGGCCGACGCCATCACCTCGATCTGGCCTCAGGCGAAGCTGACCATCGGGCCCCCCACGGACGACGGCTTCTACTACGACATCGACCTCGATCACCACATCACGCCGGAGGACCTCAAGGAGGTCGAGCGGCGGATGCGGAAGATCATCGGCGCCAACGATCCCTTCGTCCGCGAGGAGATCTCGCGGCAGGACGCACGGCAACGCTTCGCCGAGAACGAGTACAAGCTCGAGAACATCGACGAGATCCCCGAAGGCGAGGCGATCACAACCTACTCGCACGGCGGCTTCACCGACCTTTGCGAGGGGCCGCACGTCGAGCGCGCCGGCGCGATCAAGGCGGTGAAGCTGCTCAACGTGGCGGGAGCCTACTGGCGCGGCGATGAGCGCAACCCCATGCTCCAGCGCATCTACGGCACCGCGTTCGAGTCGAAGGACGCCCTGCGCCAACACCTCGACATGCTTGAGGAGGCCGCCAAGCGCGACCACCGGAAGCTGGGGCGCGAGCTAGACCTGTTCATGTTCGACCCCGCGGCGCCGGCGAGTCCCTTCTTCCTGCCGAAGGGGACCGTCCTCTACAACCTGCTCATCGACTACATCCGCGGCTTGTATGAGCGCTACGGCTACCAGGAAGTCATGACGCCGCAGATCTTCGAGTCGCACCTGTGGCATCGGTCGGGGCACTACGAGAACTACAAGGAGAACATGTTCTTCGTCGAGATCGACGAGCGCGAGTTCGGAGTGAAGCCGATGAACTGCCCCAGCCACGCGCTGATGTACGGCTCGACGCTGCACTCCTACCGCGACCTGCCGGTGCGGCTCGCCGACTTCGGCCGGCTCCACCGCTACGAGCGGTCTGGGGTCACCCACGGCCTGACGCGCGTCCGCACCTTCGCCCAAGACGACGCCCACATCTTCTGCCGGCCCGACCAAGTGCAGAGCGAAGTCACCGCCTTCATCGACATGGTCCACGAGACCTTCACCATCCTCGGCTTCGACGACGTGCACGTCATGCTGTCGCTCCGCCCCGAAAAGCGCGTCGGCACCGACGAGATGTGGGACCGCGCCGAAGCCGCGCTGCGGGCGGCCATCGAGTCGAAAGGGCTCGCCTACGACGCGGTCCCCGGCGAGGGCGCCTTCTACGGACCGAAGATCGATTTCTTCATGCAGGACGCCTTACGCCGGCAGTGGCAGCTCAGCACGGTGCAGCTCGACTACTCCCTGCCGGAGCGATTCGAACTGGAATACGTGACCGAGGACGACCGGCGAGAGCGCCCGGTCCTCATCCACCGCGCCCTGCTCGGCTCCCTGGAGCGGTTCATCGCAATTCTGCTCGAACACACCGGCGGCGCGCTGCCGGTCTGGCTGTCGCCGGTGCAGGCGGTAGTCATCCCCATCGCCGACCGGCACGTCGACTACGCCCGCGAGGTCGAGGCCCGGCTGCGCGGCGCGGGGCTGCGCGTGGAGGTCGACGCCCGTACCGAGCGCATGAATCTCAAGATACGTGAGGCGCAGCTGCGAAAGGTGCCGTACATGCTCGTCGTCGGCGACAGGGAGCAGGAGGCCGGCGCGGCGGCGGTCCGGGACCGGTCTGGGGAGAACCGCGGCGCCGTGCCCGTGGATGAGATCGAGCGCGAAATCGGCGGGCAAGCCGCGGCCCGCTCCTGAGGAGCTCGGAGCTTTCCCCTTGGCCCCGTTTCATGTTTTCTTTGACTGCGATTCAAGCGTTATGCTATATTCAGCCGTGTCCGCACGGCGCCGCCGCGGCGGGCTTACTACTTTCAGGGGACGGAGGAAAAGAGCGCCATAGCTCGCGACTATAGGGTCAATCGACAGATTCGCGCCCGCGAGGTGCGTCTGATAGGCGGTGAGGGCGAGCAGGTTGGCGTCATCCCGCTCAACGAAGCGCTGAGAATGGCCGAAGAGGCCGATCTCGACCTCGTCGAAGTCGCGTCGCAAGCGGACCCTCCCGTCGTTCGGCTGCTTGATTACGGCAAGTTCCGCTACGAGCAGTCGAAGAAGGAGCGGGACTCCCGGAAGAGCACGAAGAACGTCGGCATTCGCGAAGTGCGGATGCGGCCCCGGATAGACGAACACGACATCGCCTTCAAGTCGAGGATGGTACGGAAGTTCCTCGACGAAGGGCACAAAGTGAAAGTATCGGTGCTGTTCCGCGGGCGCGAGATCACGCATCCGGAACTGGCAATCGGACTGATGCGGCGGGTCGCGGAGTCGTTGGAGGAGCAAGCGAAGCTAGAGAAGGCGCCCTCGATGGAAGGGCGCATGATGACCATGATCCTGGCGCCGATCTCTGGCAAGAAGAGCTCGGCTCCATCGAAGAAGGCGGAAGACGCGTCGGCTGAGGCGGGCGCGGAGGCGAAGAAGCCGGCGGCGAAGGCCGCGGAGAAGAAGGAAGAGGAAGCCGTCCGTGCCCAAGCTTAAGACCCACAAAGGCGCCAAGAAGCGGCTGCACGTCTCCGGTAAGGGGAAACTGCTGAGGGTGAAGGGCGGCAAGAGCCACCTCCGCCGCAAAAAGCCGACGGCGACCAAGCGCCTCTACGACAACAAGATGGAAGTACACCCCGCGGACGACAAGCGCCTGCGAAAGCTGCTTCCGGGCAATTAGCCATCCCTTGAGAACCCACCGCCGGATAACGGCGGCCTAGACGGAGAGACGACGTGCCGAGAGTCAAAGGCGGGACCACCACCCACGCGCGCCACAAGAAGGTGCTCAAGCTCACCAAGGGGCAGCGGGGGACGAAGAGCAAGCTGTTCCGCCGCGCCAACGAGGCGATGCTCAAGTCCCTGAGCTACGCCTACCGGCACCGCCGCGAGCGGAAGCGCTTCATGCGCCGGCTGTGGATTACGCGCATCAACGCCGCGGCCCGGCTCAACGGCATCACCTACGGCGCGATGATGGCCGGGCTGAAGCGGGCCGGCGTCGAGGCCAACCGGAAGATGCTGGCCGACCTGGCGGTGCGAGACCCCGCAGCCTTCGCCGCGATCGCCGAGACCGCGAAGGGCGCCGCGGCCGCGAAGTAATACGGGGGCCAGATTATGGCGGCGGCCAAGCCCGCGACGCGCAAGGGCGGCAAGACGGACGACCTCTCTCCACTTGCCGAAAACTACCTGCTGACCCTCTATCAGCTCCAAGAGGAAGAGCAGGCCCCGACCACCCTCACGCGCGTAGCAGAACACCTTGCCCTCTCTCCGGTAACCGAGCACCTTGGCACGTCGTTGGCGTCGGTGGCGGGGATGATTCGCCGGATGAAGCGCGACGGCCTCGTTGACGTCAAACCTTCAAAGGAGATCGTCTTCACCAGCTTAGGCCACCGCCACGCCGAGGCGTTGATGCGGCGGCACCAGCTCGCCGAGCGGCTGCTCGTGGACGTACTCGGCCTCGAGCTTCACAAGGTGCACGGTGAGGCCCACCGGCTGGAGCACGCCATCTCCCCCGCCGTCGAGGAAAAGCTCCAGCAACGCTTGGACCATCCCCTGACCTGCCCCTTTGGGCACCCCATCCCCGGCAACGGCTACGAGCCGCCGAAGACATCCGTCCCCCTCGACCGAATCAAGACCGGCGGCAAGGCCGTCGTCGAGCGCATCCCCGAATACGATCCCCGGCTCGTCGAGTACCTCGTCGCGAACGATGTCATGCGGGGGCAAACGATCGAGGTCATCGACATCGCTCCCTACAAGGGGACGATGTCGATGCTGGTGAAGGGCCACGAGGTCGTGATCGGGCTGCAGGTCGCCCCGAAGATCCTGGTCGACCCTGCGGGCGTTGCAGCCTCGGTGGCCTAACGCCCTCCCTCGTTCCAGTAGGGGCGACCCTTGTGGTCGCCCATTCCTATCCCCCGGACGGTCTCATAGGGCTTGGCGAAGGTTCTCGCAAGCGCGTTCGGCCCGTGGTCGCCCACGCCCGACGCGCGACAATACGAAGAAGACGAAGACAGCCTGAAGAGGCGGACGCGCCCCGCCGCCTAGGACCTGCGCGAGAGGTCGGGCGATGACCCTTGGAGGCTCTGAATGCCGAGCCAATGGTCGAGGTAGCGCCTGGAACCTGTCACGACCAAACTCACGAGCTTCCGCATTCTGGTCTCCTACGGCCACGGCGTGTGCCGCGTATCGAACGGACTGCACACCGGCGCGTCGATGCTCTGAATCCGCGAGGGAAGATAGCGAACGGCGCCAAGCATGTCAACCCCATCCCATAAAATAGCATACAACGCAGCGAGACCAAGCGCCAACACGGCAGTCTACACTTCGTATTGACGAAGTATAGAGCTATCTCTAGGCTATACCGAAGCAATCCGTGCGGCGCGGCCCTTCTGTCCGCGCCGCGATTCGAGCCGACTTTGGCCAGAGTCTCCCTCGCCTTCCTCAACGCAGCGCCGCGTGTTCGCACGGGTGCCCCGCCGGGACTCTGGTGGGCGGGGCTGCTCGTCGGCGCGGCGGTGCTGCTGCCCCTCATCTACCTCATCTACCGCACCGCCGGCTCGGGGTCGGATGCGTGGGACCTGCTCATGCGCGTGAAGACCCTGGAGGTGCTGTTACGCACCGCCGCACTCGCGGCGGCGGTCACCGGGGCGAGCATCGTACTCAGCGTGCCCTTGGCCTGGCTCACAGTCCGCACCGACCTGCCGTTCAAGCGCATTTGGTCGGTCGTCACCGTGCTCCCTCTTGTCGTGCCGACCTACGTCGGCGGCTACGCCTTCATCTCGGCCTTCGGCGCGCGCGGGCTCTTGCAGCAAGCGATGGAGGGGCCCCTCGGCGTCATGCGGCTCCCCGACCTCACCGGCTTCGTCGGCGCGTGGCTGGTCCTCACGATGTTCACCTACCCCTATCTACTCCTGACGCTCCGGGCCGCCCTCTGGGGCATGGACGCCTCCACGGAGGAGGCGAGCCGGAGCCTGGGACACGGTCCGTGGCGGACGTTCCGCAGCGCCATCCTGCCGCAACTCAAGCCGGCCATCGGGGCGGGCTCACTGCTGGTGGCGCTCTATACCCTCAGCGACTTCGGAGCGGTGGCGCTGCTGCGCTTCGACTCCTTCACGCGTGTCATCTTCGTGCAATACGAAGCCTCGTTCGACCGGACGCTGGCCTCGGTGCTGGCCCTGCTACTGGTGGCCTCGACGGTGGTGGTCCTGCTTATGGAGCGGGCCGCGCGGGGTCGCGCCGCCTACCACCGCTCCGGAGCGGGCGCGCAGCGGCTCCCCTCGATGGTCCCCCTGGGCTCGTGGCGTTGGCCGGCAATAGGGTTCGTGGGAGGCGTGGCGCTCGTCACGCTTGGACTGCCGTCGTCGGTGCTGCTCTACTGGCTGGTGGATGGCGTCGCGGCCGGCGAGGAACTCGGCTTCCTCGGCGGGGCGGTTTTGAACGGCCTGTACGTCTCGGGCCTAGCCGCACTGGTCACCGTCGTCGCGGCGCTTCCCATCGGCGTGCTCGCGGTGCGGTTCGACGGGCGCCGCTCGCGCCTGCTCGAAGGCGTCTCCTATCTCGGCTTCGCCATGCCCGGCCTCGTGGTCGCGCTGGCCCTCGTCTTCTTTGGCGCTAACCTCGCGACGCCCGTCTATCAGACATTGTGGCTGCTGCTCTTCGCCTACGTCGTGCTCTTTCTGCCGCTCGCCTTGGGAGGTGTCCGGGCATCGCTGCTCCAGATCAGCCCGGCGCTGGAGGAAGCGGCGCGGAGCCTGGGCCGGTCGTGGTCGCGCACCATGGTCAGCATCACGCTGCCGCTGCTCCGGCCCGGCCTCGTCGTGGCCGCGGCGCTCGTCTTTCTTACCGTCCTAAAGGAGTTGCCCGCCACCCTGCTCCTCGCGCCCATTGGCTTCGACACGCTCGCCACCGAGATGTGGGCCGCGGCCGACGAGGGGTTCTTCGCCCGCGCCGCCGCGCCGGGCCTCATCCTCATCGCGGCCTCGATCATCCCCGTCGCCGTCCTCCTATCCCGGGAGCGCGGAGCGCAGATCACGGAAGGGTAGGCCTCCCTTGTTCCCCATACGCCGGCTTGCTAGGCTGGTTCCAAGCCCAGCCGACGCCCTGGATTCGGATAAGGACGTCCTCCCGGACGCACCCGGCTTGAACGCACAACCCCGCCGCGCCTCCGCTCCACCCGTCATCGCCGTGGCCGGCGTGAGCAAGACGTACCCCGGCGCCGCGGCGCCGGCCGTCGCCGACCTCTCGTTCGCCGTCGCGGAAGGGGAGGTCCTCGCGCTCCTCGGCCCGAGCGGCTGCGGCAAGACGACGACGCTCCGGTTGATCGCGGGGTTCGAGTCGCCGGACGAGGGAGAGCTTTCCATCAGCGGTCATGTCGTCGCCTCCACGGAGCGCTGGACGCCGCCGGAGCGGCGGGGCCTCGGGATGATCTTCCAGCAGTTCGCCCTCTTCCCCCACCTCACCGTGTTGCAGAACGCCATGTACGGACTCAAGGGCGTGAGCCCCGCGGAGAGACGGCGGATCGCCGAGGCCGAGCTGGAGCGTGTGGGCATGGCGGAGTACCTGGGCCGCTATCCTCATCAGCTCTCCGGCGGGCAGCAGCAACGGGTGGCGTTGGCCCGGGCGCTAGCCCCGCAGCCCGTCGTCCTCCTGATGGACGAACCGTTCGGGAGCCTCGACGCCGCCTTGCGCACCACCATGCGGCGGGAGGTCAAGACCATCCTCGCCCAACGGGGCGCTACGGCGGTGCTCGTCACGCACGACCAAGAGGAGGCGTTCACGCTCGCCGACCGCGTACTCATTCTGAGAAGAGGCCGCCTGGAACAGTTGAATACGCCGGACAACATCTACCACAAGCCCGCGAGCCGTTTTGTCGCCGGCTTCGTCGGCCAGGCCGACTTCATCCCCGTGACGCTTTCCGACGGATACCTGCACTCCGAGCTTGGCGCTTTCCCCCTCAACGGAGCGCCGCCGGCGGCGCCCTTCGACCTCCTGCTCCGGCCCGACGACGTCGTCATCGAGATCGACCGGTCCGGAGAAGGCGTGGTCGACGCCGTCGTTGTCGAGCGGGAGTTCAAGGGCGCAGACAACGTCTATACGGTGAAGCTCCCGTCGGGCGTACAAGTGCGTAGCGTGCAGCCCTCCACGCGCATCTACAATGTCGGCGAGCAGGTGCGCATCTCGGCCTTCCCCGACCACATCGTCCTCTTCTCCCGCACGGCGGGCTAGCCGCGCGTGAGGGGAATGACCTCGTCGGCGAACCGCTCCATGTAGCGCAGCTTCCGCTCGTGCGGCAGGCCGTTGGCTAGGGTCATGTTGATGTCGGTGGCAGGCACGGCGGCGCGCAGGTCGGCGATGCGCTGAGCACACGCCCCGGGATCGCCGACGAACGGCCCCGGGACGCCCACGCCGGCGCCTCGGGCGGCGAAGAAGCGCTGGTCACGGGGATGGTCGGCAGCGCGGCGGTAGTGGACCGCCAGGTCGTCCGGGCCGCCGACGCCCTCAGTCAAATACGGCCGAAGCTCGGCGCGCGCCGCCTCGGCATCGTCGGCGACGTACATGGTCGTATGGACCAACACTTCGTAGGCGCGGGGGTCCTCGCCGGCACGGCTCAACACGTCGGCCCAGGCATCGTATTCGGCCCGCCCTCCGCCGGCCGCCAGGGCGATGGGGCAGCGGAGGCGGGCCGCCCGGCGCGCGGGTCTCGCCCCCCGCGCCGCCATCCAGATCGGCGGGCCGACGCCGGAGGGCTTGGGCGTGACGTCGATGTCCCGAAGCTGGAAGTGCCGCCCGTGGAAGGAAAAGGGGCCGGGCCCCCAGGCCAGGCGAAGAATCTCGACGCCCTCCTCGATGAGTGCGGGACGGTCTTCCCGCGCTACGCCGAAGGCCTCGAACTCCTCGACGCGGTAGCCTAAGCCGATGCCGAGGATGAGGCGTCCGCCAGAGATCGCATCGACGACGGCCGCGTCCTCGGCGACACGGAGCGGGTGATGCAGGGGGAGCAGCAGCACCCACGTGCCGATTCTGATGCGGCTGGTGCGAGCCGCGATGGCGGCCGCCACGGTGAGGAGCGAGGGACAGTAGCCGTTATCGAGGAAGTGGTGCTCGGTGAGCCAGACGTGATCGTAGCCCAGGGCCTCGGCGGCGGCCGCCTGCTCGAGGACCTCGGCGTAGACTTCCGGCCAAGGCCGTCGGAAGCCGCGTGGGTTCGAGCAGTTGAAGACGATACCGAAGCGAGGGACGGCGTCGGCCACGCCCGCTCCTTTCACCGCGCCGCGTCGTTCTCCGCGCCGCCGCGCTCGCGTACTATACGGCCCGTCGCGGCTGCGGCGCATCCGCAAAGCGGGCCGCCGCCGCGTTCAAGAGGGAGGCTGACACGGTGCAGGTCTCGGCAAGCATCACGATCGATCGCGGCCCGCAGGACGTGTGGGCCTACGTTGCCGACGTCGAAATGCGGCACACGTGGCTGGAGGGGCTGGAGAAACCGCGCCGCACGTCGGAGGTTGCTTCCGGGGCAGGCGCGGTGTACGCAACGCGCTTTCGCCACCTTGGCATTGGCCTCAAGGTCACCTACACGGTCACCCGGTCCGAACCCCCACACCGCCACGGCATGCGCATTGCGATGCCGGTCATGTCCTTCGACGCCCTCATGGAGTTCGCGCCGGAAGATGGCGGGACCAAGGTGGTCTACACGATGGACACCGGGTCGGGCGGCCGGTTGGCGACGCTGTTCACCACCGGGCTGGGGCCCATCATGCGGGCCGTGGCCCGCAGACAACTGCTCAACGAGCTGCGGGGGCTCAAGGCCGCCCTGGAAGCCACCGGATCGGCCTAGGCGAACTTGTCGTCGTAGTCCTTCGGCTTGACGGCGATGTTGTCCGGCATCGGAGGCCGGGACGACGTGCAGGCCAATCCGCCGTCGCACATCACGATCTGCCCGGTGACGAACGAGGCCAGGTCGGAAGCGAGGGCGACGGCAATCCCCGCGATGTCCTCCGGCTCGCTGAGCCGTCCCAGGGGTATCGACTTCGCCATCTCGTCCATCCGCCATTGGGGCAGTCGGGTCTTCCCAGGCGGCGCGTTGATCGAGGCCGGACCGACGCAGTTGACTCGAATGCCGTGCGGGGCAAGCTCAACCGCCAGCGTCTTGGTGAACTGCATGACGCCGGCCTTGGCGGCGCCGTAGGGCGCCAGCCGGACGGATGCCCGGAGCCCGCTCAGGGATGCGATGTTCACGATCGCCCCCTTGGTCTGACTGGCGATCATGGCGCGCGCCGCGGCCTGGGAGCAGAGGAAGGTGCTCTTGAGGTTCTGCGCCACCGAGACCTCCCAGAACTCCCAACCCATGTCCACGATCGGCGTCGGGGCGTGCCCGCGCATGTTGCCGACGTTGTTGATGAGCGCATCGACGCGCCCGAAGCGGTCGAGCGTCTGGTCGAACAGTCCCTGGACGCCGGCCTCGTCGGTGACGTCGGCGGAGGCGGCCATCGCCTCGCCGCCGGCGGCCCGGATCTCGGCGGCGGCGTCCTCGGCGATCTCGCTGACGATATCGACGGGCACGACCTTGGCGCCCATCTCGGCGAGCAGCAGCGCCGAGGCCCGCCCGGCCCCTGCGCCCGCGCCGGTCACCACCGCCACCTTGCCTTCGAAGCCGAGCTTGCTATCCGCCATCGTCGCCCTCCTTGCGGTCTTAGGTCTGCGCCGTACCCGCGTCTTCCGCGCGGATACCCGCGGCGGCGCGCCGGTTGCGGGGCACCACGCCGACCGCCGCGGTGAAGCCGCCGTCGACGCTGATGAGCTGCCCGTTCACGTACCGCGAGAGATCGGAGGCGAGGAAGAGAATGGCCCCCGCCTGGTCGTCCGGCTCGCCGAGCCGCCCCAGCGGATTGGCCCTCGCCACCGTCTGCATCGCCTTCGATTCCGCCGCGACCGCGCCCGTCACCGTCGTGCCCGGTGCGATGGCGTTCGTCCGTATGCCGTGGGGGCCGAGCTCGACCGCCATCGTCTGCGTCAGGTTGATCACCCCCGCCTTGGCCGCCCCGTAGGCCGAGACGTGCCGCACGTGCCGCACCCCGCCGAGCGAGGAGATGTTGATGATGGAGCCGCCGACGCCCCGGTCGATCATCGACCGCGCCTCAACCTGGCAGGCGAAGAAGACGGCGCGGAGGTTCAGGTCGAGCGCATCGTCGAGGAAGTCGGTGCTCGCCTCGATGAACGGGACGCGGGGATGGCCGACGGTCCCTCCGGCGTTGTTGACGCACACGTCGAGGCCGCCGAGCTCGGCGACGGCGCGCTCGACCATGCCGCGCACGTCGTCCTCGGAGCGCACGTCGGCGGCCACGGCGATGGCGCGGACGCCGAGGGCGCGCGCCGCCCCGGCGGTCTCCTCCGCCGACGCGCCGTTGAGGTCGACGGCCGCGACGTGAGCGCCGGCCCGCGCCAGCATCAGCGTCGCGGCCTTCCCGATGCCGCGCCCCGCTCCCGTCACAAGCGCGACCTTCTCCTCCAAACCGAGCAACGACCGCTGCGAGGGGCTCACCATGGCGCGAGTGTAGCGACGCGCCCCAGGGGGGTCAACGCGAAGAAGCGCTTAGCGAATCGCCAGCACGTCGTCGAGGATGGCGGCGAGGCGCTCCTCGCTCAGCGGCCCGACGAACTTGCGAACGACGCGCCCCCCTCGGTCGATGAAGTGCTTCTCCGGCACACCGGTGAGGCCGTACTCGATGGCGATCGTACCGCGTGGATCGGGGCCGGAGGGGTAGGTGACGCCGAACTCGCGCAGGAAGTCGCGGGCCCGCGACTCCGTGTCGAAGACGTCGATGCCGATGAACAGCACGCGGTCCTGGTACTGACGCCACACCGTTTCCAACACGGGGGCTTCGCGGCGGCAGGGGACGCACCAAGAGCCCCAGAAGTCAAGCAGGATCGGCCGGTCGCCGATCTCCTCGGAGAGCGTCAAGGTCTGGCCGCTAAAGAGCTCGATGGTGAAGTCCGAGGGAGTCTCCCGCAGGACCTCGACCTCGCCGGTGTCGTCGAAGGTCACCAGGCCCCCGCGTCCGCCACCGCCGCTCACCACGCTGATCACGATGATGATGAAGATCCCGGCCAGCGGCGCGAGGCCGATCGCGTAGAGGGACCACTTGGGCAGGGAGACGTTGGGGATGCGCACGCTAACCGGCCACGTCGCCTAAGACGACCCAGTAGACGATGAGGTAGGCGCCGGAGCCGGCGAGGAACACCGCGCTCAGCCGGTGCACGTAGGGGACGAGGCCGCGCAGTGCCCGCGTGACGGCGCCCTTCAGCGTCGCCGCGCCCAAAGCGACAGCGACCACAACCAGCCCCATCCCGAGGGCGAAGCTGACAAACTGCCCCGCCGAGGAGAGGAAGCCGTCGCGGTTAAGGGAGGTGGCGACGACGACAAGAAAGATCGGCAGCGTGCAGGAGAGGGAGGCGGCGCCGTAGGCCACTCCGTAGGCAAAGGCGGAGGCGGGGCCCCGGCTCCCGGGCCGGACGCCGGGCACGTTGAGCCGCGCCGCCCAGGCGATGCCGATGCTCCGCCCGGTAACGAGGAGCCACGCGCCCAGCAGCGCCATGCCGACACCCACGGCGAGGCCGGCCCAGGGGAACGCCTCGACGACCGCTCCGCCGCCGGCGCTGACGATCGAGCCGATGATGGTGAAGAGGACGACGAAGCCGAGTGTGGCCATGACGCCGAGCACGGCGGCCCGCCCCAGCGCGCGGGGGGTGACTTCTCCGGCGGGGTCTTCGCCTTCGCCCATGTAGTAGCCCGCGAAGGCGGGAAGCATCAGAAAGCCGCAAGGGTTGACGCTGGCGACGACGCCGGCGCTGAACGCGTAGCCGAACGGCAGGAGCGTGACGAAGTCGCTGGCGTACTGCTCGGGGCTCACGCCGTCGCCGGTCACGCCGCGCAGGCCCAGCGCGAAGACCGCGGCCATGAACGCCGCCATCGCCAGACCGAGTCCGCCGAAGACCAGCAGCGGCCTGCCCGCCGGAGCAGCGGGAGGGGACACCCCGGGAGCGGGGTGCGGAGAGCTTGCCTCCGTCTGCGCGCTCATCGTCGGCCTACCGTACGCCCCATCAGGGCCGGCTAGCTTCCGGTTGCGTTGAGGGCCCAGCTAGTGCCGTTGTCGCGGCTTGCGTAGACCTCGCCCGTAGTCGTCACCGCATAGAGGACGCCGTCGCCGGGCCGCACCGCGACGAGCCGCGCCTCATCGTCGAGCCCTTGTCCGACCAGCTCCCAGCTTTTGCCGAGATCGCCGGAGCGGTAGAAACGTCCCTGGGCGATGACGTAAAGCCGGTCTGAATCGGTGAGGTCGGCCTTCACGTCGGCGACGGCCTGGTAGGGAACGCCACCGCGTACGCCCTCGTCGAAGCTCGCCCCGCCGTTGTCGCTCCTGACCAGTCCGAGCGTCCCGTGGAAGGCGAAGACCGTCTCAGGGTCGTCGGCGGGAACCGCCAACGAGGAGAGCGAGGCCTCGCTCTCCAGCCAGACGGCCCGCCACGTGCCGCCGCCGTCGCTCGACCGGTACAGCCCCCCGCCCTGCACGAAGGCGTAGAGGTCACCACCCTTGGGGTCGGCGGCGAACGCCCGGATGTCGGCGGACGGCAGGTCGACGGCGAGGTCCCGCCAGGTGACTCCGCCGTCGTCGCTCCGGGCGAAGACCCCATTGCCGGCGGCGTAAAAGGCGCCGGTTTGGGCCGGGTCGGGAGCAACGGAGCGCACCGCCTCGCCGTCGAAGGCGGCGGGTTGCCACGTGTCGCCGCCGTCGATGGAGCGGAAGAGGCCGTTCGAGTCGGCGAGCAGGACGACGGCGGGATTGGTGGGGTGTACGGCTATGCCCGATATTTGGATGAAGCCGGAGACGCCGCCTCCACCGCCGCGGAGGATCTGGGCGAACAGGAAGACCAGGGCGGCGATGATGACCACGCCGCCGATGATGATCCCCGCGATCCAATCGGTCGAAATATTGGCGAGAGAGAAGCGGGAGAGCGGGGAGGGCTCGGCGTCCGATTGACGGACCCGTTGCGCGTCGCGGGAGCGCGACGCTTGGGCCCGGCGCTCGCCCCGCCGCCTATTGCGACGCCTGCTGGCCACTGAAGCGCCTTCCTGAAGAAGCGGTTCGGTTGATTGTACTTGATTTCACGAGTGCGCGCGAACCGGCGGGCCGGCGGCGCCTATGCTATTCTGACGCCTCTCAAACTGCCCACGACGAACGAACGGCAGGCCGGACCCCATGCCACGCGCCCGCACCGACATCGGCACCGCGACACGCCTGGACGCCGAGGTGTTCGGCGAACCGGGCAAGCGCACCTTCCGCGTGCTGGTCGAGGCGGAGAAGGGCACCGCCTCCGTGTGGATGGAGAAGGAACAGCTCTCCGCCCTCGCGCTCTCCGTCAAGAGCTACATCAAGCAACTGACCGCGGAGCAGCGAGGGGCCGCGACCGGCCCGCCGCAGACATCGACCGCCGAGCCCGCCTTCGATTTCAAGACCACGGGCCTCGGCCTCGTCTTCGACGAGTCGACCTGCCGCTTCGGCGTCATCACCTTCGACGAGACCGACCAAGGCAAGCAGACCGGCACCATGATGTGGTGGGCGACCCTCGGCCAAGCCGAAGCCATGGCCGACTCCGCGCTCGAAATCGTCGCCTCCGGCCGCCCCATTTGCGACCTCTGCCACCGCCCCAAGGACCCCGAAGGCCACATGTGCCCCCACACCAACGGCCACCGCACCATCCAAGAGGACTTCGAGTAGCGGCAGCGCCTTAAGCCTCTCCCCCTCTGGGGGAGATTTGAGAGAGGGCACGCGCCCTATGGGCGCGTCGGCGGGGCGGCGAGGGGCGGTCTTGCCTCTTCTCCCACGTGGAGAAGATAGAGATGAGGGGCCCCCTGATCACCACCGAGCGCCACCCGAGTCTGCCATCGGGGGGAGCGCCCTAGAGCGTCACGCCCTCCAACTCAAGGCCGTAGAGGTCGACGCAGTTGCGGTAGATGGCGCGGTCCTTGAGGTCGGCATCGACGTGGGCGAACTCCCGCTCCACCACGTCCTGCGAGTTCGGCCACGTGCTGTCGTCGTGCGGGTAGTCGGTCGACCACATCAGCACCTCGGAGCCGATGAGGTCGGCGACCTTGGTGCCCACCGGATCGCTCATGAAGGTGCACTTCACGTTCCGCTCGAAGATCTCGCTGGGGAGCATGTCCGAATCGAAGAACTCGTTATACCGGGGCCCCTTGCCCGTATAGACGTAGTCCATCCGCTGTTTCAGGTACGGCACCCAGCCGATGTCGTTCTCCACGGAGATCACTTGAAGGTTCGGGTAGCGCTCGAAGACCTTGTCGAAGATGAGGTAGGTGATCGACTCCTGGATCATGTGGCGGGAGAGAGCGTAGGGGGCGCAGAAGCTCTTTCGTTCCCACCTCCGGTGCGAGAGCCCCGTGAAGCAGTGCAGGCTGATTGGGACGCCCATGGCCTCAGCCTCGGCGAAGAACGGCTCGTGGTGGTCGGTCTCGAAGTGCAGCTCGGCGGGCGGCGTGCCCCAGATCGCCGCGCCGGGGAGGCCCATGCCGACGGTGCGCTTGAGTTCGGCCACGGCGACGGCGGCGTCATACATCGGAATGAGCGCAACGCCGTGGAGGCGCTTGGGAGCGCCGGCGCAGAAGTCGGCGAGCCAGTCGTTGTAGGCCCGGAAGCTGGCGGCCTGCAGCACTGGGTCCTCCATGCCGAAGACGGCAAGCGCCATGCTCGGGTAAAGCACCTCGGCCAGGATGCCGTCGGTCGCCATGTCCTCGATGCGCGCCGCCGGGTCCCAGCCGCCGCGGCGGCCTTCCTCTTCCTGCTTCCCCCACATCGCGAACGGCGTGCCGAGGGGCCGGATGGGCTGCGGCGGGCGGCCCTCCATCTTGAAGCAGTTCACGCCATCCTCGCGGACCACCACGCGCGGGGCGCGGTCGAGGAAGTCCCGGTCGATGCGCTCGGTCCAGAGGTCGAAGGGCTCCACCACGTGGGAGTCGGCGGATACGGCTCGCGGGATCGTCATCGTCTTCTCCTTCACCAAGAACTCACGGGCTAGCGGCCCATCCCCAGGCCGCGGCGGGCGATGATGTTGCGCTGGATCTCCGACGTCCCCGCGCCGAGGGTGATGGCGCGCTGGGCGCGGTAGAGTTTCTGCATCTTGCCGTGCAGGAGGGTGTGCTTCGCGCCGGGCGCGAGCTGGCTGTACAGCCCCAGGATCTCCATCCCCAGGCCGACGACCCGCTGCGTCAGCTCGGTGACCCAGAGCTTCGACTGCGATGCCTCGTAGCTCGGCGGGTCGCCCTGCGACTGCAGCCAGACGACGCGGTAGGAGAGCAGCCAGGAGATGCGCATTTGGGCGTAGGTATCGGCAATCTTGCGCCGGATCTCCGGGTTCTCCTCGGCAGGGTTGAAGCCGCCGTTGCGCCCCGCCTCGACGACGTACTCGACGACCTCGTCGAAGAGCTGTTGCAGCGGCACGTGCCAGCGCACGCCGGAACGCTCCGCGTTGAGCGTGGTTTGGCCCAGATACCAGCCCTGGTCCTTCTCCCCCAGCAGGCGCTCGCGCGGTATCCGCACGTTGTCGAAGAAGACGGAGTTGATCGAGTGCGCCTCCGCCATGTTGATGATCGGCTGCACGGTGATGCCCGGCCAATTCATGTCGACCAGGAAGTAGCTGATGCCCTTGTGCTTGGGCACGTCGCGGTTGGTCCGGGCGAGCAGGATGCCGTGCTCGGCCTTGTGGCCGTTCGTCGTCCAGGTCTTCTGGCCGTTCACCACGAAGTCGTCGCCGTCCTCGACGGCGGTGGTCTGCAGTGAGGCCAGGTCGGAGCCGGCGTTCGGCTCGCTCAGCAGCGAGCACCAGCGCACCTCGCCGCGGGCGATGGGCGGCAGGAAGGTCTTCTTCTGCCACTCCGTACCGTGAATGATGAGCGACGAGCCGACCTGGTAGACGCCGGGCCCCATGAAGCCGCGGGGCGCCTTCGCCAGCGCCATCTCCTCGTTGAAGATGAACTGCTGCATGGGAGTGAACCCCATCCCGCCGTATTCCTTGGGCCAACCGACGGCAAGGTAGCCCTTGGCGCCCGCCTTGCGGGCGAACTCGCGCTCATACTCCTCGCGCTCGTCGCCGTCGGTATCGTTGCCCACGGTGAGGCGCCAGTTCGGCGGGAGCGTCTCGTCAAGCCAGGCGCGAATCTCGGCGCGGAAGGCGTCCTCTTGCGGCGTCGAAAGGAAGTCCATTGCGCCTCCGGATCGGAAGTCCGGGGCATGGCGCCCGGACGGCGCCATTGTAGCACCGCGACCCGCGGCTAGAGCGGCGGGCGCATCTTGTGCCACTCGGTCGCCTGCTCATAAGCCTGAGCGGCGCGGAACAGCAGCGCCTCCTCGAAGGCACGCCCAATAAGCTGCAGGCCGGCGGGCAGGCCCTCGCCCGGATCCCCGACGGGACCGAAGCCGCAGGGCACCGAGATCGTGGGCAGGCCGGTCAGGTTCGAGGGCGGGGTGAACTTCGTCGTCAGCGCTCCCTCGCCGGCCCCGCCCGACACGTTCGCGTCGATGCGGTACGGCCAGATCGGGATGGTCGGCGTGGCGATGACGTCGACCTTCCCCAGCGCTTCGTCGAAGTCTCGCTTGATGAGCGTCCGCAGCCGCTGCGCCTCGATGTACTGCACCGCCGGCCGCAGCAGGGCTCCGGCGATCCGGTCGCCGAGGCTCTTGCCGTAGAGGTGCCGCCGCGACCGGATCAGGGTGGCGTGGACCGCCGCCTGCTCGGTGCGGATGATCGCCCCGAGGGCCGTCCAGGTGTGGCGGAAATGGGGCAGCGCCACGTCTTGCACCTCGGCGCCGAGCCCGCGTAGCGTTGCGATGGCGTCCTCGAACAGCTTCCGCACACCCGGATCCACCGTCTCGTCCAGTTCCGCCCAGGGGACGCCGACGCGGAGCTTCTCGACGCCGGCACTGATGCCGCTGGTGTAGACCGGAACGGCCGACTTCGACGAGGTCGGGTCCTGCGGGTCGTGGCCGGCGACGACGCTCAGCGCGGCGGCGGCCCCGCTCACCGTCCGCGCCAGCGGTCCGGCGTGGTCGAGGCTCCAGGCCAGCGGAAAGATGCCGCGCCGGCTCACCCGCCCGTAGGTCGGCTTGATGCCCACGCACGACGAGAAGGCGGCGGGAATGCGGATCGACCCGCCGGTGTCGCTGCCCATCGTGGCGAAGCCGACGCCGGCCGCGATAGCCGCACCCGATCCACTGCTCGAATAGCCGGGAATATGGTCAAGGTTCCACGGATTGCGGGCCCAGCCGTAGCGGGGGCCGGGCAGGTCGACGGCGAACTCAGTGAGGTTTGTCTTGCCGAGAATGATGGCCCCGGCCTCGAGCAGGCGCTGCACCGTGTAGGCATGCTCCGCGGCCAAATGGTCGAAACGGGCGGCCGAGGCGCACGTAGTCGGCGTGCCGGCGATGTCGTAGAGGTCCTTGATCGTGATGGGGAGGCCGTGCAAGGGACTACGATAGACGCCGCGCGCGATCTCCTGCTCGGCGACACGGGCACGGTCGTCAAGCTCATGCTCTCCGTAGACATGAATGAAGGCGTTGAGCTTCGGCTCCACGTCCTTCAGCCGCGCCACCACGGCGCGCATCAGCTCGACGGGGGAGAGCCTGCGGCTCCTGATGAGATAGGCCGCCTCGGAGAGGGGAAGGAAGCAGAGATCGAGGTCGGTCACGTCGGCCTCGGACCGTCAGCCGAGCCGGGCGGGATCGAGTTGGCGGTCGCGCTCCCAGGCGAGCTGCTGCACGTGGGTGAGGAAGCCCCGGATGAAGGGAGTGTTCTCCATGCGCCGCAGGGCCATCGGGGAGGGGTCGACCTGCCGCCACGTCTCGGCGAGGTCGGGGCGCTTGGCGAGGAAGCCCGAGCGGAAGGCGCCGATCTCGAACGCGAACCCCTCGCCCGTCTGCCGGTCGACGTACACCCGCACCTGCTCGGGGAGCTCCACCCAGACGCCTTGCTGCCGCCAAGGTGCTCGAATGGTGAGCGAGTCGGCCGCCTTGTCGTAGTAGAACGACAGCGTCCAGGTGTGCAGCCGCCCGAAAGTGATCGCCTGCGCTCGGTACATGGCTGGGGCCCCTCCTCGGCGCGTCCATGGTAACCGCCCCGGCGCGCCACCCACAAGCCGCCGCTATAGTAGGCGCACGGCTGGGCGCAAAGGAGCGGGCGATGTCGAGGTTCGAGCGGCTGCGCGAGCAGAACCGGGAACTCTGGGAGCGCGTCGTCGAGCACGACTTCCCCCGCGAGCTCGGCGACGACACTCTGCCCTTGGAGAAATTCCAGCGCTACTTCGTCCAGGACTACGCCTTTTTCCAGGACTTCGTCGTCCTGATCGCCCTCGGCATCGCCAAGGCGCCGAGCATGGACGCGGCGCGCCCCCTCGCCGGCTTCCTCCACGAGATCCTCCAAGGCGAGGAGGTCCTCTTCACCAAGACCTTCGAGTCATGGGGCTGGCCGCCGGAGCGGTACCGCGGCGCGGTGCGTGAGCCGACGACGCTCGCAATGGGCAACCTGATGGGGCGCACCGCCTACGAGGGCGGGTTCGCAGAAATCCTCACCGTGCTCGCCGTCACGGAGGGGACCTACCTCGACTGGCCTGCGCGAAACGCCGCCCGCGGCGCCGCTCCCAAGACCCCCATCTACCGCGACTGGACCGCCGTGCACGCCTCGCCGGAGTTCGAGACCTTTGTGCGCGGGCTCTTCTCAGCGCTGGACGCGCTCACCCTCACGGCGGAGCAGGAGGAGCGCGTGGCGCGCCTCTTCGAGGTCACGCTCCGCTACGAGCTCGACTTCTTCGACATGGGCTACGCCGAACAGCCCTAGTACGGGCTCATGCCCATGTCTTTGAGCGTCTTGTTGATCGCGTAGTCGGCCTGCTTGCGCATCGTCTCCGCCCCCGGCAGGTCGTCGAGGGGCGAGTCGGGGTGGTCGATCTTGCGCGTGAACATCGTGGGAAGCTGATCGAAGCGCGCCTCGGTCTCCGTCCCGCCGCACGTGGGACAGACCATCGGCGAGTCGTCCCGGATGCTTCGCCGCAACTCGAACCTCTCGTCACAAGGGATGCAGCGTCTGGGATAGGTCGGCATCTCGTTCGCCTCGTTCGCGCCCGGCGCAGGCCCGTCGGTCTCGGTCAGGGACATTATAGCAAGCGCCCGGCGAAGGGGCCCGGGCATCCCTTCCGGTAGGGGCGATTCGCGAATCGCCCTCCCCTCCGACCCCTCCTCCTCGGAAAACCCTTGCACAACCCCCGTCGATGGTTGAAAAACGGGTGGAGCGGGGTGGTCTTCCCTCTCCCCCTCTGGGGGAGATTTGAGAGAGGGCGCGCGCCGCCAGGCGCGCGAGCGCCCGCAGGGCGCTGCTCCTTGCTCGGCAAAAGGCTCCGCGAGGATCTCCGAAAAAGCCCCGCCTACACCACCCGCAGCACGATCTTCCCGAAGTTCGCGTTGCTCTCCATGTAGCGGTGCGCCTCGGCCACCTCGTCCAGAGGGAAGATGCGGTCGACGACCGGGCGGAGCCGTCCCTCATGGAACAGCGGCAGCACGTGGCGCTTGAACTGGTCGGTGATGCGGGCCTTTTCCGAGGGAGCGCGCATCCGCAGCACCGTGCCGAAGACGCTGAGCCGCTTCGGCATCAGCGCCGCGATGTTGGCCTCGAGCTTGCCCCCGCCCATCGTGCCCACCAGCACCATGCGGCCCAGGATGGCCAGCGAGGCGATGTTGTCGTTCCAGTACGGCGCGCCGACGACGTCGAGAATCACGTCTACGCCCCGGCCCCCGGTCTTGCGCTCGACGATCTTGGCGAAGCTCTTGGTGTGGTAGTTGACTCCGACGTCGAGGCCGAGCGCCTTCGCCTTCTCCAGCTTCTCGTCGGAGCTCGCCGTGCCGAACACCGTCGCCCCCGCCGCCTTGGCGAGCTGCACTGCGGCGACGCCAACGCCGCTCCCCGCGGCGTGAATCAGTGCGCGCTCGCCCATGGTCAGGTTGCACCAGTTGAAGAGCGCGTCGTAGGCGGTGAAGAAGACCTCGGGGATGGACGCCGCATCGGTGTAGCTCATCTCTTCGGGAATAGGCGCCGCCATGGCCTGGTCGATGGCGGCGTACTCGGCGTAGCCCCCGCCGCCGAGCAGTGCGCAGACCCGGTCGCCGACCTCGACCTGCGTAACGCGCGACCCGACGGCGACGACCTCGCCGGCCATCTCCAGGCCGGGGACGTCGGAACGAATGCCTGGGGGCGCCGGGTAGCCTCCCCGGCGTTGACTCAGATCGGCCCGGTTCAGCGCCGAAGCGTGAATCTTCACCAGCGCCTCTTCGGGCCCCGGCTCCGGCGTCTCGATCTCCCGGACCTGGAAGACTTCCGGCCCGCCGGCCTCGGTGACGATGGCGGCGCGCATCGCTATCGTCCCGGCACGCCGGCGGCGGCGAGGGTAACCGCGTGGACGTTCGACGACGCCGTGATGAAGAGCGTGTGGTCGCCGTCGCCGCCGAAGGAGCAGTTCGCCGCCGTCTCCGGCGTGAGGATCTTCCCCAGGCGCTTGCCGTCCGTCGAATAGACGTGCACGCCGTCCAGGGCGGTCGAATAGAGCCGGCCCTCGGTATCGACCCGCATGCCGTCGGGGATGCCCGGCTCGATCTCGCAGAAGACATCCCCGCCTTCGAGCCGGACGCCGTCGACGACGGTGAAGATGCGGACGTGCTTCCTCGCGGAGTCGGCGATGTACAGCAGGCTCTCGTCGGGGGAGAAGCAGAGACCGTTGGGCCGGTCCAGGTCCCCGGTAACCGGCGTCAGGGAGCCGTCCGTAGGGTCGAAGCGGAAGACGTAGGGGCAGGGCAGCTCTTGCTCCTCGGGCGTGACCATAAAGGGCGGGTCGGTGAACCAGATCGCGCCGTCGGACTTCACCACCAGGTCGTTGGGCGAGCTCAGGTGCATCCCTTCATAGTGATCGGCGAGGATGGTCACCGAGCCGTCGTGCTCCGTCCGCTGGAGGTTGCGGCTGGCATGACCGGCAGTGACAAGCCGCCCTTCGAGGTCGCGGGTGTTCCCGTTGACCCGTCCCGTCGGTTCGCGGTAGACGGAGAGGCCGTCCTCAGCCGACCAACGGTGCAGCCGGTCCTTGCGCAGGTCGCTGAAGATGAGGTGGTCGCCCATCCACACCGGGCCCTCGGTAAAGCCGAAGCCGTCCGCGATCTTCTCGACCTTGGAATCGGGCGTCAAAATCGCCCGGAACTCTTCGGACTCGATGACGAAATCGCCCTCAGCCACGGCGGCGCCTCCAGGGTGGGACTCGAAGCGCGGGCACCGTAGCACGCGCCCTGTGGGCCGTCAAACAGGAGTCGAGGGCGCCCGCCGTGCTAGAATCGTCCCGCGCCTCCTACGGGCGCCGAGGTGGGTCGATGCCGGTGTACGAGTACGGGTGCCGGAGCTGCGGGCGCCGCACGTCGCTGTTCGTGCGGACGATCAGCGAGCCGGAGAACCCGGCCTGCGAGCACTGCTCCTCGACGGAGACGGCGCGGGTGATCTCGCGCTTCGCCGTCGCCAAGAGCATGGCCTCGGTATGGGAGGATTCCGGCCCGCCCTCAGCCATGGCCGGCGACGACTACTACAAGGACCCGCGCAACATCGGGCGGTGGACCGAGCAGCGCCTCGAACAGCTTGGCGTCGACATGCCGAGCGAGGCGCGGGATATGATCGACGCCGCCCGCGACGGCACGATGCCGTCGCCCATCGACGAGCTGTAGCGCTCCGGCCGCACTCTTGAGCCTGCCTTGAACGACCTGCCGACGGCAAACCTCGACCAGATCGCCGACCGCATCCGCGGCGAGCTGACCGAGAAGCACGCGGCCCGCGAGTCGGCGTACACCCTCTCGCGCACGGTGGTGCGCAACTCGGCGAACGCGATCCGGGCGGTGCACCGCCACGAGTTCGAGACCGCCCGCGACCTCCTCGACGAGGCCGCGGCGCAGCTCCGGGAGATCGGGGCGGCGACCGCCGACCACCCCGACCTGAGCTACACCGGCTACGTCGACACGGCGCAGAAGGAGTTCGCCGAGGCGAACGTCACGCTGGCCGTCGCGTCCGGCGCGCCGCTTCCCTCGCCGGAGGAGCTGGGCGTCGCCTACGCGCCCTACCTGAACGGGCTCGGCGAGGGGGCCAGCGAGATGCGCCGCCACCTCCTCGATGCGCTCCGCCGCGGCGAGGTCTCGCGCTGCGAGGACCTGCTGGCGTCGATGGACGACATCTACAACGTCCTGGTCACGATCGACTTCCCCGACGCGCTGACCGGCAACCTGCGCCGGACGACTGACATGCTGCGCGGCGTCCTCGAACGCACCCGGGGCGACCTCACCCTCGCCATCGGCCAGCGCCGACTCGAGGAGAAGCTCACGCAGGTGCAGGAGCGCTTGGACTCGGCCGACTAGACCGGCGGGGCGGCAACCGGGCTCGCCCATGAGGAGGCCTTGCGCGATAGGGCCGCAGGCGTTGGTGCCGGCGCACCCCTCCCGGCCACCCACCTCCGGCGCGCCCTGCGGGCGCGTGCCCTCTCTCAGTCTCCCCCAGAGGGGGAGAGGCCTAAGGCGCCGCGTCTGCAGGGCACTGGGCCAAATCCGGCGCCCGCCCCGGAGAGGGCCCTAACTCCTGCGCGTCCGCAGGGCACTGGGCCGCTCCCGGCTCCGCCGGGACAGCGGGCTCATCTCCTACGCGTCCGCAGGACGATGGTCCGTGTCCCCGCCAAGAACGTACGTTCTGACATGATGGTAGCCGCGCCGGGAGGGCGTGTCAAGCGGATGGTGGCGCGCCGGCGGGGTTCGGAAGGGGTGCGCCGACCCCTACCCCGCGTTGAAGCGGTTCATCGCGCTTTCGACGCCGTGGGCGATGGTCCACTCGACGGCGTCGGCGGCCAATTCGACGGCGGGACCGATGCGCTCGCGCTCCTCGTCGGTGAAGTCGCCGAGGACGTGGCTCACCGCGCCCTCGACGCCGGTGGGCCGCCCGATGCCGACGCGAATCCGGGGGAAGGCGTCCGTGTTCAGCTTCCCGACGATCGACTTGATCCCGTTGTGGCCGCCGGGCGACCCCTTGGCGCGGACACGGAGCTTGCCCAGCGGCAGGTCGAGGTCGTCGTAGACCACCACCATGCGCTCCTTCGGCGCCCCGGAGGCTTGGGCCAGCCGCACCACGGCCTCGCCGCTCTCGTTCATGTAGGTGCGCGGCTTCGCCAGCACGACGCGGACGGGGTCGCCGCCGAGGTCGGCGTTGCCCTCGCCGACGAAGGCGTGCGGCCGCTTGCGGCCTACCGTGATCCGGTGACGTTCCGCCAGCTTGTCCACGACCATGAAGCCGACGTTGTGCCGGTTGCGCTCATACTTGGGCCCAGGATTGCCCAGACCGACGACCAGCCAGGTCGGCGTCCGGGGCCCCCTGCGGAACCACCTCATGGCGCGGGCGCCGCGTCCGGCGCGGGCGGCGGTGCGTCGAGCATGGCGCGGAACTTCTCCTCGTTGATAATCTCTATCGGCGGCCCCAGTTCCTCTGCCTTGCGCAGCTTCGACCCCGCGGCCGTCCCCGCCACGACGTAGCTCGTCTTCTTACTGACGCTGCTCCCCGCCTTGCCGCCGCGCTCGATGACGGCGGCCTCCGCCTCGGCACGCGTCATAGTGGACAGCGTGCCGGTGATCACGAAGGTCATGCCGCTGAACGGCCCGCCTTCCGCCGGCGCCTCGGTGATCTCCGCCTGGGGGTCGACGCCCGCCTTTTTGAGATCCTCCAGCACTTGAAGGTTCTTCTCGACTTGGAAGTAGGCGATGATGCTCTGCGCCACGATGGGGCCGATGCCGTCGATGTCGACGAGGTCATCCTCCTCGGCGGCGCGCAGCGCGTCGACGTTGGGGAAGCGGGAGGCGAGGAGCCGCGCCGTCTCCGACCCCACGTGCCGGATGCCCAGCGCGAAGATGAGCCGGTCGAGCGGGCGCTCCTTGCTGCGCTCGATGGCGGCGCGGACGTTCTCGGCGCTCTTCTCGCCCATGCGCTCCAGCGACGCCAACTGCTCCGCCGTCACCGCGTACAGCCCGGCCAGGTCGCTGACCAAGCCCGCCTCGATCACCTGCTGCGCCAGCGACTCGCCCATGCCCTCGATGTCCATCGAGCCGCGGTAGGCGAAGTGCTTCAGCAGCTCGAAGAACTGCGCGGGGCAGGATGAGTTGGGGCAGTAGTGCTTGGCCTCGCCCGGGTCGCGGACGACCTCGTCTTTGCTGACCGGGCAACGCTTCGGCATGGAGTAAATCTCAGCCCGGTCCGGGTCCGTCTCCATCGACTTCACCACGCGGGGGATGACGTCACCGGCCCGCTCGACGAGGACCCGGTCGCCGATCCGGACATCCTTGCGGCGAATGTCGTCCTCGTTGTGGAGCGTCGCCATTTTCACGGTCGCGCCGCCGATCTCGACCGGTTCGAGGATAGCGTAGGGGTTGAGGCTGCCCGTCCGCCCGACGTTGACGCCGATATTCAGCAGCTTGGTCACCCGCTGCGTCGGAGGGAACTTGTAGGCCACGGCCCAGCGGGGATCGTGGGCAACGACACCGAGCCGCTCCTGCATCTCGAACGAGTCGATCTTGACCACGACGCCGTCGATGCCGTAGTCGAGGTCCTCTTTCCGCTCCACCCACGACCGGTAGAAGTCCTCGACCTCCTCGATCGAAGCGCAACGCCGGGTATGGGGGTTGAGCTTGAAGCCGAGCTCAGCGAGCCGCGTCAGCGCCTCCCAATGGCCCCGCGGCGTCCAATCGCCGTCCGACCAGCCGAGGGCGTAGACGAAGATGTCGAGGGGGCGGGTCGCGGTGACGCGCGAGTCGAGTTGGCGCAGCGCCCCCGCCGCGGTGTTTCGCGGGTTGGCGTAGAGGGGCAGGCCCTCGCGCTCCCGCTCCGCGTTCAGCCGGTCGAAGCCGGAGCGCGGCAGGTAGACCTCGCCGCGGGCCTCGAAACGCCGGGGCGGAGGGACGGCGGAGCCGGAGGTGGGCACGGTCAACGGCACGCTGCGGATGGTGCGGATGTTCTGGGTGACGTCCTCGCCGCGCACCCCGTCGCCACGCGTGGCGCCGGTCTTGAGCAGCCCGTCCTCGTAGGTCAGCGCGACGGCGAGCCCGTCGATCTTCAGCTCGCAGACGTAGGTGAACGAAGCGCCGTCGACCAGGCGCTGGTTGCGGGCCTCCCACGCCGCCAACTCTTCGAAGTCGACGACGTTCGCAAGGCTGAGCAAAGGCTGCTCGTGCTCGACGGTCCCGAAGCCCTCGGCGGGAGGCGCGCCCACGCGCTGCGTCGGGGAGTCCGGGGTGCGGAGATCGGGGTGCTCCTCCTCGATGCCCTGAAGCTCGCGGAAGAGCTCGTCGTACTCGGCGTCGCTGATTTCGGGTTCGTCGAGGACGTGGTAGCGGTAGAGGTGATGCGCGACGACGCGGCGGAGCTCTTCGGCGCGCGCGGCGGCCTGCGGCTTGTCCAATCTGCGCCTCTTTTGGCCCTCTAGGTCGAACGGCTTAGCGGGGCGAATCCGCGACCGTTTCGAGTATAGCAAAGCCCCCGTCGGGCCTCCTTCCGCCCCTAGCGTATAGTGGGCCGATGAGCGCCCTCCGCGACTCCCGTTCTCGGGACCAAGGCCCCGCAGCCCCGGCCCACGGCGAGACCGTGATGGGCGGCCGCGTCTTCCGTTGGGGCTCGCGCACCTACCTGATGGGCGTGGTCAACGTGACCCCCGACTCCTTCTCCGGCGACGGCATCGCCGGCGACCCCAGCGCAGCAACCGACCTCGCGGAGCGCATGGCCGCCGAGGGCGCCGACCTCATCGACGTGGGCGGCGAATCGACCCGCCCCGGCGCCGCGCCCGTCGACGCCGAGGAGGAGTTGCGCCGCGTCGTCCCCGCCGTGGAGGCGATCGTGCGGCGGGTAGACGTCCCGGTCAGCGTCGACACCTCCAAGGCAGCGGTGGCGGAAGCCGCCCTCGCCGCGGGCGCGGCCATCATCAACGACGTGTGGGCGCTGGCCGCCGACCCGCGGATGGCCGCCGTCGCCGCCCAGGCCGGCGCGCCGGTCGTGCTCATGCACAACGGGCGTGGCGCTGTATACCGCGACCTCGTGCCCGACGTCATCGCATCGCTGCGTTCGAGCATCGGCGCGGCGGAGGCGGCGGGCGTCGCGCCGGAGCACGTGATCGTCGACCTCGGCATCGGGTTCGGGAAGACGCCGGAGCAGAACCTCGAACTGCTGCGGCGGCTCGCCGAGCTGCGCGTGTTGGAGCGGCCGATTCTCGTCGGGACGTCGCGGAAGTCGACCATCGGCCTCGTGCTCGACCTGCCGTCCGAGGAGCGTCTCGAGGGCGGCGCGGCCACCGTGGCCATCGCCATCGCCAACGGCGCCGACATCGTCCGCGTCCACGACGTGAAGGAGATGGCCCGCGTCGCCAAGATGAGCGACGCCATCGTCCGTGGCTGGAGCCGGGACGGATGACTCCCTCCCCTGCGCGGGGGGGCGCGGCCCGCGTACACCTCGGCCTGGGGTCGAACCTCGGCGACCGCGCGCGCAACATCGAGCGCGCCGTCGAGTTGCTCGGCGAGCATATGGAAGTCGAGCGCGTCTCGAACCTCTACGAGACGCCGCCGATGTACGAGGAGCGCCAACCATCCTTCCTCAACGCCGTCTGCCGCTGCGCGTCGCCGCCGGCCCCCCGCGACCTGCTGCGCTTCACTCAGGAAATCGAGGCCGCCCTGGGGCGCGTGCCCGGACCCAAGAACAGTCCACGTTCGCTCGACATCGACATCCTCCTCTACGGCTCCCTCACCCTAAACGAGTCGGACCTCGTCATTCCCCACCCCGGCATCGCCGAGCGCCCCTTCGTCCTCGTCCCCCTAGCCGAAATCGGCCCGGAAGTCGTCCACCCGATCACCCGCAAGACCGCCGCGGCAATGCTCGCCGAACTCGCCCCGGAGCCCGGCGCCGCCGTCCTCTTCGAGGGCTAGACGCCGGCCGCAGGGGCGGCGGGTTTCGATGGCGGTTGGTGGTGATCAGGGAGTGGGCGACCACAAGAGTCGCCCCTACAGGGGAGGGGGCGGCGGGGTTTCGATGGCGATTGGTGGTGATCAGGGCGTGGGCGACCACAAGGGTCGCCCCTACAGGGATGATCCCCTGCTGCCGTCGCGGCCGGCGTGCGCCGGCGGGGCGCGCGAACTTGGTTGCAAGTTGTACATTGGAAGCCGGAGACGAAAGATGAAGCCGTCCGTAACGTTGGAGGACGTGCGCCGGGCCCGGAGTGCGATCGCGCATCTGGCGCTCAGGACGCCCATGCTGCCGGCGCACTCGCTCAGCGAGCTCGCGGGATGCGAGCTGCTCCTCAAGGCCGAGTGCCTACAGCGGGCGGGCTCGTTCAAGGTCCGCGGCGCCGCCAACAGGATCGCCGCCCTGACGCCGGAGGAGAAGGCGAGGGGCGTCATCGCCGCCAGCGCCGGCAACCACGCTCAGGGCGTCGCCCTGGCGGCAGGCAATCTGGGCATCCCCTGCACCATCGTGATGCCCGCCGGGGCCTCCATCCCCAAAGTGGAGGCCACCCGCGGCTACGGCGCGGCGGTGCTCCTCGAGGGCGACAGCTTCGACCAAGCCCAGAAACACGCCCGGCGCATCATGGGCGAGAGCGCCATGACTTTCATCCCCGCCTTCGACGACCCGGCGATCATCGCGGGACAGGGCACCATCGGCCTGGAGATGCTCGAACAAGGGGAAGACCTCGACGCGGTCGTCGTGCCGGTGGGCGGGGGCGGCCTGATATCGGGCATCGGGCTCGCGATAAAGGAGACGTTGCCCGGCATTACCGTGATCGGCGTGCAGGCCGCCGCGGCCAGCGCGGTCGTCGATTCCTACAAGGCCGACCGGCGCCTCACCGTGAAGGGGTCGGCCACGGTGGCCGATGGCATCGCGGTGGGTACGCCGGGGAAGCTCACCCTGCCCCTCGTCTCCCGCTACGTCGACGAGATGGTGACCGTCGAGGAAGAGGAGATCACGCAGGCGATGATGCTGCTCCTGGAGCGCGGCAAGCTCCTCGTGGAGGGGGCCGGCGCCGTCGGTCTCGCCGCGGTGCTGGGCGGCAGGGTCCAGGTAGCCGGCAAGCGGGTGGCGGTGGTGTTGAGCGGCGGCAACGTCGACGCCAACCTGATCGCGCGCGTCGTCGAGCACGGGCTCGCCCACGCGGGCCGCTACCTCGTCCTCCGCTTCCTCCTGGACGACAGCCCCGGCCGCCTGAGCCGGCTGCTCAACATCGTCTCCGGCGCCGAGGTGAACGTGCTCGACATCGGCCATCTCCGGCATTCCCCCTCGGTCCACCTGGGGCAGGTCGAAATCCAGCTCACGCTGGAGACGAGGAACGCCGAGCATACCGAAGAAGTCCAACAACGCCTCCGCGACGCCGGCTACACGCCCTACGCGATAGCGCCGGTCGACGCCCCCGCCCCGTCCTTGGAGGACAAGCCGGCACCGTAGGGCCGCCGGCCGACAAGCTTTCGAAGAGGCGGTCCAGGCGCGGCGCGGGGGTATACTAAGCGGCAGTAACGAACTGCGTTCAGCCCCGGCAAAAAGGAAGATCGAGGTGACGCATGGCGAACTGGGAAGCGTGCTCGGCGGTCGAAAGCGTACCCGGCAGGCTCAGCGGCGCCTGGGTGTTCACCGGGACCAGGGTGCCCGTATCCGCCTTGTTCGGCAACCTCGCGGCGGGAGCCACGGTGCAGGACTTTCTCGACTGGTTCCCGGGAGTGGAGGAATGGCAGGTTACGGCAGTGTTGGAACACGAGGTCGAGAGCCTAGACGCGAAAGTCGACATTGAAAGTCCTGTTTGACCACGGGCCCCCCGCGCCGCTCCGCGGTTACATTCCAGAACATGCCGTCGATACGGCTGCCGAGAAGGGCTGGTCGGAACTAGGCAACGGGGACCTTCTGGACCATGCCGAAAGAGAAGACTACGAGCTATTAATCACCACCGACCAGAGCATGAGGTACCAGCAGGACCTTAGCCGCAGGTCAATGGCCATCATCGTCCTGTGTTCTAACCGGTGGCCCGATGTCCGACTGCGAATGGAAGACATCCGCACCGCCATTAACGGGATACAGCCCGGCGAACTGAAGGAAGTCCCCATTTAGACGGGGGATGGAGCGGGCGGGGGAGCCCTCTACTCCGGCGGCAGGTCGGGGGGCAGGAGGTTGGCAACGCCGTCGTCGATGCGGTAGGTCAGGCCGCTGTCGGGGCTGTGCAGCGTGCCCGCGACGACCTCGCCGCCGTGCTCCACCTCGACGGTGAGGACGAGCCTGCCCTTGCTCACCGGACAGACCAGTATCTCGGCGAGGTCCTTGCGCACGGGCCCCTCAGCGGATCCCCGCGACTTTGAGTGCGTACTGGACGGCGGTCTTGGCGTCGTAGGCGCGGTAGATCGCCAGCTTCTCCGCCTCCAGCGACCCCTCGGCATGGATCGCCAGCACGGTGTGGTAGCCGCCGAACTCGCCGGTGGTGAGCTCGGCGATCATGTGGATCGCCTTCAGGCGGTCCTCCGCCGAGACACCGGCGCGGCCGCCGAGGTAGCGCTCGACGTAGGCGCGCGTCTCGGGGCTCTCCAGGTCCTCTTTCCCAGGCGCGGTGACGAGCAGCCCGCCGGTGATGTCCTGGACGTGCTGCAGGGCCTCGTGGTAGCCGTGGGCGAAGTGCCATTTCGCCACGTTGGAGTACAGCCGGTTGGGGACGGCCTGCTCCGGGACGATTTCGTCGCAGTGGTAGGCCGCCATCCGCAGCAGCCCTTTGACCCCCTGCGCGTAGGCTCCCAGCCAGGTGAGCTTGTCCCGCACGTGGCCCGCCCGCGCGATGCCGTTGTAGTCGGACATGAGGATGGCGGAGCCGACGAGCAAGTCGAGCAGGGGCTGCTTGTACGAGACGGCGGTGAAGCGGTGGTAGTCCACGAACCGCAGCGCCAGCGGGCCGGCGTACTGGTGCTCGCCGGCGAGGAAGACCCGTTCCCAGGGGACGAAGACGTCGTCGAAGACGGTGAGGGTCTCCAGCATCCGGTGCTTCGACCCCATGGGGAACTGGAACTCGTCGTCGTGGTCGCCGGTGTAGACGGCGGTGATCAGCTTCAGCCCGGGGGTGTTCATGGGGATGGCGAAGGAGACGGCGTAGTCGGCGTCAGGCTCGTCGAGGTTGCGCGTGGGGAGGACGATCAGCTCGTTGCTGTTGACGGAGACCGAGGTGTGGACCTTGGCGCCGCGGACGACGATGCCGTCGCTGCGGCGCTCGACGATGTGGACGTAGTGGTCGGGGTGCTCCTGCTCCGAGGGGCGCTTGCTGCGGTCGCCCTTGCTGTCGGTCTGGGCGACGGCGACGGCGAGGTCGTTGCGGGAGCAGTGCTGGTAGAACGCCTTGACCCGCTCCGAGTACTCGGTGCCGAGGGCGTCGTCCATCTCGGCGGCGACGTTGCGGAGGGCGAAGAGCGCGTCGGTGCCGATCTCCTTGATGAGGGTGACCATCGTGTTGCCGGTGCGGGTGGCGAGGTCGATGAGGTCGGAGCGCTTGACGAGGTCGTCGGGCGACTGGGGGACGTGGAACATGCGGCTGATCGGTTCGCCGTTGTCGGCGTCGGCGGCGACCGCGAGGTCGGCGTGCTCCGGGTCCTCGGCGAGGTCGAAGTCGATGGCGGCGTGCTCGACGGCGACCTTCATCAGCGGGTGCGTGGTGACGTCGTCGACTCGTTGGCCGCGGTAGTAGACGGTGCGCCCGTCCCGCAGGCTCTCGATATACTGGGCAGCCGTTCTAAGGGCCATCGTTGTTTCTCCGTAGGGTCTACTCGAAGCGCGGCTATCATACCAAGGACGCCGGAAGGCCGGTCGAAGGCGCAGCGCCGGCACCGGCGAGGAGGCGGCGGATGATTTCGGGGGAGAAGATTCTGGTCACCGGCGGGGCGGGGCGCGTCGCCTTTCCCATCGCCCGCGAGCTGGCCAAGCGCAACGAGGTCTGGGCCATGGCCCGCTTCTCGAACCCCGCCGACGCGGAGCGGCTCGAGACGCACGGCATCACGCCGATGAAGCGCGACCTAGCGGAGAGCTTCGACGGCGTGCCCGAAGACTTCACCTACGTCTGGCACGCGGGGGCGCTGGTCGGGGAGGAGGCCGAGCGCGACTGGCGGTACACCTTCGAGGTCAACGCGCAGGCCACGGGCCGGCTCATGAAACACTGCCGCGGGGTGAAGGGCTTCCTCCACTGCTCCACCGGCTCGCAATACCACTACCAGGGGCACCGGCCGCTCAAGGAGTCCGACCCGCCCGGTATCCATACGCATATCTACAGCCTCTCCAAGATCGCCGCCGAGGCCGTCGTTCTCTACGCCTCCCGCGAGTGGGACATCCCCACCACGATGATCCGCATCTGCTCCGCCTACGGCCCCGAGGGCGGCGCTCCCGTCAGCCGGCTCGATGCCCTCGTCGAGGGCCGCCCCATCCGGCTCCATCCCGATAAGCCGAACTACTTCAATCCCATCCACGAGGACGACCAAGTCGAGCTCGGCATCAAGGCCCTCGAGCTGGCGAGCACGCCGCCGCTCATCGTCAACTGGGCCGGCAGCGAGACCACAACCGCCGAGGAGTACTGCGCCTACATGGGCGGGCTCATCGGCAAGGAGCCGATCATCGAGTACACCGAGGAGGCCTACACGCCCCTCTGGCCCGACGTGACCTACATGCACGAGGTCCTGGGCCGCACCAAGGTGCACTGGAAGGACGGCCTCCGCCGTGTCATCGAGGTGCGGTACCCGGAACTGCTCAAGGGTTGAGAGGTCAAGCGGCAGAGCGGCGCCCAAGGGCGCCCGCGCGCCTGCGGTGCGCGTCCTCTCTCAATCTCCCCCATAGGGGGAGAGGCTTAATCCCGCTCTTCGTCGTGGGCTTCCATGAGGCGGCGGGCGTAGGCGGTGAGCTTTTCGGCGCGCTCCTTAGGCGTTTCGCGGGTCTGGAGGTAGAGCTCGAGGACTTGGGTTGGCGTGCGGCCTTCCAGCGACACCGCACCGAGGCGGGTGCGCTGCTCACGCTCGACCTCCCGCGAGAAGGATGCGACCGTGTGCGCCCCGGCCTCCTCCAGCGCGCGGCGAATGTCGCGCTCGCGCAGCATGGCCGCCGTCGACGCCGGAGTCTTCACCCGCACGCGCACGATCGCGCCGCGGACGTGGTGCCGCCCGATGGCGCGGAGCACGGTCGCCGTCGGGTCGAGGTCGTCCTCGTCGACGGCCTGGTCGATGGTGACGAAGGAGCGCGCCTGCACCCGGCGCAGCTCGAGGCCGGTCACGCGATGTCCGAGGTCGGCAGCGGGGTCGAGGTCGAGGACGTAGAAGCCCTTGGCCTCGTGGTCCTCCTCGCCGAAGTCGACGCGCTGCAGGCTCCCCGCATACACCATCGGTAGGCCCGATGTGGACAGCTCCTGGCGGCGGTGGATGTGGCCCAACGCGACGTAGTCGACGGGCCGGCCCGCGAGGTCGCTTTGGAGCAGTACGTGGTCCTGCCCGATCATCATGGTGCACTCGGTGCCCGGCTTGGCGCTGCTGACCGAGACGTGCGCCGCCAGCACCGATGGAACGGCGGGGTCGAGCCTCTCACCCGCGTCGATCACGGCCTCGGTGAGCCGGTCTTCGAGCAGCTTCTTGAACTGCTCGTACGGCAGGCTCCGCACGTCCTCCCGCGCCAGGATCGCGCTCCGCCGTATCCAAGGCAGCGCCAATATCTGAAGCGGCCCCGACTTCGTCTCCACGCGGTAGATGTCGAGCCGTTCCGCGGTAGTCACGTTCTCCACGCCGAGCACGTCGAAGATCTCGACGGCGCTGGCGCGGTGTGTCGTATGGGGCAGGTCGTGGTTGCCCACCAGGAGGAAGACCGGTACGCCCGCCTCGGCGAGCCGCCGCACCCGCTTGGCGAACTCGCGCTGGTGCGTCTGGCTGGGGTCGCGGTTCTTGTAGGCGTCGCCGGTGAAGAGGACGAGGTCGACGTCGTTGCCGATGGCGTAGTCGGCCAGCTCGTCGAAGGCGGCCAGGAAATCGACCAGCCGCGTGGACTGGCCGAGGTAGCGCTCACGGTTCTCGCCCGGTGCGAACCACTCCGGCAACCCCGGCAGGTCGGCCTCGACCAGGGGTCGTCCGTAGGTCTCTACACCGATGTGCAGGTCGGAGAAGTGGACGATTCGCATGGACAGTCCGAGATCAATCCTCTTAGGGGCTCGCCGCGCGGCCAATCTTGGCCAGCGCGCGCCGCACACGAGATTCTAGCCCAGCCGGCGAGGGCGGGTGGGCGGCATCCCATACCGCCGCAAGGGAGTAGAGCTTGATCCACAGGACGAGATACATCGCGCCGTAGAGGTAGCCGCCGATCACGTCGCTGGCCCAGTGCCGTCCATGGTTAATCAGCCAGACCCCCTGCAGCAGGATCCAGAAGATGAGCACGGCGGCCGCGGCCCGCCGCAGGCGGCCCGGCGCGCCGACCTTCGCCAGCAGATAGGCGATGAAGCCGTAGAACAGCATGGCGTGTACCGCCGTCCCGCTCGGGTAGCTGGCCCCCTGCGGCCCGCCCTCGACGCGCACCAGCTCGACGCCGGGCCGGGGACGGTCAATCAGCTCGCGCAGGACGAAATTCAGCGCGTCCGGCACCAGCATCAGCGCGATGAGCGCCGCAGCCGCCCGGTGCCCGCTGAGCCAGAGCCAGACCGCCGCCACGGCCATCGTCACGCCCGCCAGGCCGCGCGCGCCGACCCAGAAAAGGACGCCGCTCAGCGGGCCGACGTCGACCCGCTGCAGGAACTCGCTGATGGGAAGGTCGTAGACCCACCGGTCGGCGGTGAAGCCGTGGTAGGTGGAGTAGGCGGTCAGGCCGAGGATCGCCGCCACGCCCGCCCCGTCGAGCGCCCGGCGGCGAAGCCTTGTGGAGACGTGGGGCGCCGCGTCGTCCATCGGGGCGGCGCTAGTTCGGCTGGCTTCTCTGCCGGTAGACCTGGTCCGGGGTGCGGCCGAGGTCGATGATCTCGTTGATCTTGTCGTTTTCCAGCCGGTAAGTCTGCTCGTATTCGATTCGGCGAGTCGCGTGGCGCGGGCTCACCAGCACCGAGATCAGACCGCCCCGGGGCCCCACAATCGCGACCCGGGACCGCTCATCTACCATCCTCTGGACCAAGTCGAGCGCAGCCGCCCGGCCATGGCGCTCGCCCTCCTGCGTCCGCACGACGACGTGCTCATCGAGCATCGCCTCGACGGCGCTCCAGTCCCGCGTGGCGCGGGCCTCGCGCGCCCGCTGGTGGAACGCCTCGAGGATCGCCATCTCTCTGGTCTCGGGGGCGAAACGCTGCATAGAAGACTCGCGGAGTAAGGTGGCCGGACAGCCGGCCTGAATTGGGCGCCGTTAGTATAGCCGACGGCCCTCCGCGGCGGACAAGCCAAGGCGCCGGGACGAGGTCGAGGTGTAGTCACCGCGGAGAGGCGAGGGGGCGCGGTTCGATGGCCAGCGGCGGCGGATGAGGGGGCAGGCGCGTCGCGTCGCGCCCCTACAAGGGACGCCCAGCATCGACTGCGCGCGGGGGTGGATGGGCAGTGGCGGTTGGCAAAGGGCCCCTCATCTCAATCCTCTCCCGGGGGAGAAGAGGGAAGACCTCCCCGCGCCGCGCCCCGGCCCTCTCTCAGTCTCTCCCAGAGGGAGAGAGGTTTAAGGACTATCCGTCGAGGCGCTCGCCCAGGTAGGCGGCGAGGTCGGCGACTGACATCCGCGCCTTGACACGTCCTGCACGGCGCCATACGCTGAAGCTCCTCGGACTATCCCGTCTACTACAGCGTTGGATAGTCGAGCTACGGAGGGCCCCTGCGGGGGCCCTTTTAAATTTCCCCGCCTCGAGGCCGAGCATGACCTACGCTGCTGTTTTCGTCGACGCCGGTTACCTCTACACGGGAGGGGCCGTCGCCCTCACCGGCTCCGCGCAGAACAGACCGAGCCTGACGTTGAGGCAACAGGAGACCATCGAGAAGCTGAAAGCGGTAGCGAACCAACGGGCGAACGGCGCGCCCTTGCTTCGCATCTACTGGTACGACGGGCTGCGGGGCGGACGACCCTCCTCAAAACAAGAAAACTTGGCTTACACCGACGATGTGAAGTTACGACTGGGCGTTGTGAGCGCCGGCCGCCAGAAAGGGGTCGACTCCCTGATCATCACCGATCTGATTGAGCTTGCTCGCAACCATGCCATCTCAGACGCGGTTCTGTTGTCGGGCGACGAAGACCTCAGGGTCGGTGTGCAAATCGCCCAGAGTTTTGGGGTTCGGGTGCATTTGATAGGTATCGAACCCAGCAGGGGAAACCAGTCCAGGCTTCTGATGCAAGAAGCGGATACGACCACTGAATGGAGCAAGGACGATATCGAGGGGATTCTGTCGATCGCACCCGATACAGGATGGAGATCAGGAACGACTCAGCCCCAAGGCGGTGTCACCGAAGGTGTTGAGGACAAGGCTCTTGACGAGGCCGTCACCGAGATTGCCGGACGGCTTGACGTTGCCGAACTGAAACGGGTTGCGGATTTGCTGTCGACCAGCCCCGAGTGGATTCCCCCGGAGTACGACAAGAGTCTGCTGGTAGCCGCAGGGGAGAGAATAGGCCGGGACCTGAGCGAGTCGGAAAAACGCCGGGCGCGTGACAAGTTCAAGGAAGTCGTGAGGAGCCGCGCCTGATTCCTGCGGCGGGTGCCCTCTCTCAATCTTCTCCGCAAGGGGAGGGCTTCAGGGGGCTATACGTCGAGGCGCGCGCTCAGGTGGGCGGCGAGGTCGGCGATGGGGAGGCGGACCTGCTCCATGCTGTCCCGCTCGCGCACCGTCGCCTGCCGGTCGTCGAGGGAGTCGAAATCGACGGTGACGCAGAGCGGCGTTCCGATTTCGTCCTGACGACGGTAGCGCCGACCGATCGACTGCGCGTCGTCGTACTGCACGTCCCAGCGGCCCCGCAGGTCGTCGTAGACCGAGCGGGCCAGCTCGCGCAGCGGCTCCTTGCGGCTGAGCGGAAGGATGGCGACCTTCACCGGCGCGATGCTCGGGCTGAAGCGCAGCACGACGCGCACCTCGTCCTTGTCCTGCTCCTCGTCGTAAGCGTCGGCAAGGAAGGCCAGCACGCCGCGGTCGGCGCCCGAGGCCGGCTCGATCACGTAGGGGATAAAACTCTCCTTCGACTCGTCGTCGAAGTACTTGAGGGCCTTGCCGCTGTACTCGCCGTGCTGCGTCAGGTCGAAGTGGCCCCGGTTCGCGATTCCCTCAAGCTCGCCCCAACCCCAAGGGAAGGCGTACTCGATGTCCGACGTTCCCTTGGAGTAGTGGGAAAGCTCGTCGGGGTCGTGCGGCCGGATGCGGAGCTTCTCCGCGTTGATGCCGTGACGCGTCCACCAGTCGAAGCGCTCCTTCACCCAATACTCGAACCACTCCTCGTCCTCGCCCGGCTTGACGAAGTACTCCATCTCCATCTGCTCGAACTCACGGCTGCGGAAGATGAAGTTGCCCGTGGTGATCTCGTTGCGGAACGACTTGCCCTGCTGCGCGATGCCGAAGGGGAGCTTCTTCCGCGTCGTCGTGCGCACGTTCTCGAAGTTCACGAAGATGCCCTGTGCGGTCTCGGGGCGCAGGAAGGCGGTCGCGGCGTCGTCCTCGACCGGGCCCACGTGCGTTTTGAACATGAGGTTGAACATCCGCGCCTCGGTGAGGTCCGACGAGCCGCAGCTCGGGCAGGAGAGGGCGCCGTTTCCGCTCGGCAGCGCCGGGTCGTCGGCGCGGAAGCGGTGGCGGCACTGCTTGCAGTCGACGAGCGGGTCGGTGAAGCCGGCGACGTGCCCCGACGCCTCCCAGACCCTGGGGTGCATCAGGATCGCGGCGTCGAGCCCGACGATGTCGTCGCGCTCGCGCACCATGGCCTGCCACCACGCGTCTTTGACGTTCCGTTTGAGCTGCACGCCCAGCGGGCCGTAGTCCCACGTCGAGGCCATCCCGCCGTAGATCTCGCTGGACTGAAAGATGAAGCCGCGGCGTTTGGCGAGAGAGGCGAGTTTCTCAAGCGTAACCGGTCCGGGTTGGGCGGGGTCGGGCAAGGGAGTCCTCCGAGGGCACGCTTCGGGCTGAGCGTGTTCAGAAATCCATCGTAGCAGGCGGCGGCAATCGTGCCCGCGGGACGCCGGGACGCGGGAGCGGCTACAATCGACGCGGCAACATCACCACGAAAGAGACCACCCTATGAAAGAGATCGTCATCGCCGGAGCGGCACGCACCCCCATCGGAAAGTTCGGCGGCGCATTCGCCGGCGTCCCCGCCACTGAGCTCGGCGCCAGGTCCATCGAGGCCAGCCTGGAACGCGCCGCCGTCGATCCCGGCGATGTCGACTACACCGTCATGGGCAACGTGCTCTCCGCCGGCGTGGGGCAGGCGCCGGCGCGCCAGGCCGCCATCGGCGCCGGCGTCCCGGACTCGGCCTCGGCGCTCACCATCAACAAGGTCTGCGCCTCCGGCATGCAGGCGATCGTCCTGGCCGCCCAGGCGGTGCAGTGCGGCGACGCCGAGGTGGTCGCCGCCGGCGGCATGGAGAACATGTCCCGCGCGCCGCACATGCTCGTCGACAGCCGGACCGGCTTCCGCATGGGCGACGTCGCCGCGACGGACCACCTGATCGCCGACGGCCTGTGGTGCCCCTTCGAGAACCACCATATGGGCGACGCCGCCGAGGCCATCGCCGGAAAGCACGCCGTCACCCGCGAGGCGCAGGACGCGTTCGCCGCGCGCAGCCATCACCGCGCCCTCGCCGCCGCGGGCGAGGGCGTCGTCGAGGACGAGCTCGTGCCGATCGAGGTCCGCGCCCGGAAGGAGACCATCACCGTGGCGCGCGACGAAGGGCCCCGCGAGGGCGTGACGCCGGAGACGCTCGGGAAGCTGCGTCCGGCCTTCCCGCCCGGCGACAGCGTCACCGCGGGGAACGCCTCGCAGATCAGCGACGGGGCGGCCAGCGTGCTGGTCATGGACGGCGCGCGGGCCGAAGGCAACGGCTCCAGACCGATGGCCCGCATCATCGGCTACGCCCACGCCGCCCTCGACCCGGCCTGGCTCTTCGACGCCCCCGTGCTCGCCACGCAGCGCCTCCTCGAGAAGACCGGCACCGAGCTCGGCGACTACGGCCTCATCGAGGTCAACGAGGCCTTCGCCGCGCAGGTCCTCGCCAACGGCGGCGTCCTCGACTGGGACTGGGACCGCGTCAACGTGCGCGGCGGGGCCGTCGCCATCGGCCATCCCATCGGGGCCAGCGGCGCCCGCATCGTGGTCACGTTGATGCACGCGATGAGGGAGCGGGACGTCGAGCGGGGCATGGCCGTCGTCTGCCACGGGGGCGGCGGCGCGGTGGCTCTCGCCCTCGAAGCCCTGTAACCCCGCCCAGAAGCATGGCCTATAATGGGTCGTGCCGTCTGAGCGGCGGGAGGTCCTCTTGAATAAGTGGCAGGAACTGGAGTCGCGCGTCTACATGACGACGGGGCGGCGCGTTCCGCTGACCATCGAGCGCGGCGAGGGCGTCCGGATCTGGGACGACGAGGGGAACGAATACCTCGACTTCGTCGGCGGCTGGGCCGTCGACACCCTCGGCCACTGCCATCCGGTCATCGTGAAGGCGCTGGAGGAGCAGGGCAGAAGGCTGATCCAGGCCTCGAACCAGTTCTATACCATCCCGCAGCTCCAACTCGCCGAGCTGCTCATCGACAACAGCTGCATGAGCCGCATCTACGTCTGCAACAGCGGCGCGGAGGCCAACGAGGGAGCCGTCAAGCTGGCGCGGAAGTATGGACGCCTCCACCGCGACGGCGCCTACGAGGTCATCACGGCGCTCAACTCCTTCCACGGCCGGACGCTGGCGATGGTGTCGGCGACGGGGCAGCCCGCCCACCAGGCGAACTACGAGCCGATCCCCGAGGGCTTCGTCAACGTGCCCTACGACGACGTCGAGGCGATCATGGACGCCACCACGGAGAAGACGTGCGCGGTCATGCTCGAGGCCATCCAGGGCGAGGCCGGGGTGATCGTCCCCGATGAGGGCTACCTGGCGGCGGTCCGGGCCTGGTGCGACGAACAGGGGCTGCTCCTCATCCTTGACGAAGTGCAGACCGGCGTCGGCCGGCTGGGCACGCTGTTCGCCTATCAGCAATTCGGGGCCGAGCCCGACATCATGACCCTGGCGAAGGGAATGGGCGGGGGCGTCCCCATCGGGGCCTTCCTCGCCAACGACAAGGCGGCGGTCTTCACGCCGGGCGACCACGGCTCGACCTACGGCGGGAACCCGCTGACCTGCGCCGTGGCCGCGGCGGTGGTGAACGAGGTAGTCAACGGGCACGTATTGGCCAACACGCGCCGCGCCGGGGAGCGTCTGAGCGCGGGCCTTGACAAGCTCCGGG
Organism: Dehalococcoidia bacterium; assembly: GCA_964291475.2. Classification (GTDB taxonomy): domain Bacteria; phylum Chloroflexota; class Dehalococcoidia; order SHYB01; family SHYB01; genus DAOUKH01. Next base: position 132,932 of record OZ220079.1, read on the forward strand.
AGACGTATCCGTTCGTGACGGGAGCGCGGGGCCGCGGCCTGCTGCAGGCGATCGAATTCTCCGAAGAGATCGCGCCCGACGTCCTCACGGCGTGCTTGGAGAACCGGCTGCTGGTCAATTCGCCGCGCCCGACCTCCATCCGCCTCATGCCTCCCCTGGTAGTAACCGATGCAGAGATCGACGAAGGCGTCGAGAAGTTGAGCGCCGCCCTGGCGCAGGTCGCGAAGGCCAAGGGCCTCTAGCCGGGGGCCATGAGCGGCCCCGCACACTTGAAACACTCGCCGGACGGGGCGAAACACATCGATGAAGGCCGCCAATGAGCGATAAGGTCGTGCTGGCGTACAGCGGCGGGCTCGACACGTCCGTCGCCATCCGCTGGCTGCAAGAGCACTACGGCATGGACGTGGTCACCGTCACCGCCGACCTCGGCGGCGACGTCGACCTCGGCGCGGCGCGGGAGAAGGCGCTGGCCGCGGGCGCGACGGCGGCCTACGTCGAGGACGCCCGCGCCCGGTTCGTCGACGACTTCGTCTTTCCGGCGCTGCATGCCAACGCCATGTATGAGGGCGTCTATCCCCTGTGCACCGCACTGGGCCGGCCCCTCATCGCCGAGCTGATGGTCGGCGTGGCGCGCCAAGAGGGGGCCACCGCCATCGCCCACGGCTGCACGGCCAAGGGCAACGACCAGGTGCGCCTCGACGTGAGCACGCGCGCCCTCGACCCCAGCCTCCGCGTCATCGCGCCCGCCCGCGAGTGGGACATGACGGACCGCGCCGAGGAGATCGCCTACGCCAAGCGCCACGGCATTCCGGTGCCGGTCTCGCTGGAAAAGCCGTTCTCCATCGACGAGAACCTCTGGGGGCGCAGCATCGAGGGCGGGGTCTTGGAAGACCTGGCCAACGAGCCCCCCGAGGACGCCTATGCGTGGACGCGGCCGCCGAACGGCACGCCCGACGAGGCCGCCTACGTGACGATCGGATTCGAGCGCGGGACGCCGATGTCGCTCAACGGCGACGCCCTTGACGGCGTGCAACTGATCGAACGGCTGAACGGCATCGCGGGGGAGCACGGCGTCGGCCGCATCGACCACGTCGAGAACCGCCTGGTGGGCATCAAGTCCCGCGAGATCTACGAGGCCCCGGCGGCCTCCGTGCTGATGTTGGCCCACAAGGCGCTGGAGGGCGTCACGCTGGCTAAGGACCAGCTCCGTTTCAAGGAGCGGGTCGCGCAGGAGTACAGCGACCTGGTCTACAACGGGCAGTGGTTCTCGGCGATGCGCCGCGACCTCGCCGCCTACGTCGCGAGCACGCAGCGGCACGTCACCGGCTCGGTCCGGGTGCGGCTGCACCGCGGCGGGGCCGTCGTGGTAGGCCGCGAAGCCGAAGCCCCGCTTTACCGGCTCGACCTGTCGACGTACGGTGAGGAGGATGCTTTCGAGCACGCGGCCGCCGAGGGCTTCATCAAGCTCTGGGGACTGCCGGTGGTGACCCAGGCCCAAGCCCAGCCGCCGGAGGACGGCCAAACTTCATAAATCCAGGCCCGGCCCTTGGGCCGCGCCCTAGCAGGAGCCTATCGAACCATGGAACACGACTTCAGAGACCGCTTCGGCCGCTACTACGAGGACTTCGAGGTCGGCGATATCTACAAGCACTGGCCGGGCAAGACCATCAACGAGCACGACAACGACCTGTTCTGCTTGATGACGATGAACCACATGCCGCTGCACCTCGACCTGAACTACGCGCAGCAGACGCAGCACGGCCAGCGGCTGGTCGTCGGTCTGCTGGTGCTCGCCGTCGGGGTTGGGATCAGCGTCGTGGACACCAGCGGCCGGGCCGTGGCCGCGCTCGACTACGAAGAAGTGAAGCATCTCGCCCCGACGTTCATCGGCGACACCATCTACTCCTCAACGGAAGTGTTGGAGAAGCGGATGACAAAGCGCGGCGACCGCGGCATCGTGAAGGTCGCCATCAGGATCTGGAACCAGCGCGGCGAGACCGTGATGACGGTCAAGCGCTCCTTCATGGTCTACACGAAAGAGGGCTATGAGGCCCTCGACCTCAAGGTGCCCGGGAGGGACTAAACTAGCGTCACGCCGAATCCGTTTCCCACGGACAAAGGAGCATCGTGGCTGACGAAAGGCTTGCCGAACCAGAGGCAAGTGAACAAGAGGACGACACGCAGCAAGCCGGCGAGCGGACCGCCGCCGAGCCGGTTGCCACCGAGCCGTCTTCCGGCGAGCCGACTCCCGAAGAGCAGGCCGTGGCCCGCGGCAGCCTGATCCAACGGGCCCGCGCCGCGCGAGTCAGGACTCCGGCCAGGGCCTCCCGCGCCCGGTTGTCGAGACCGATGGCCGAGTCGGTGCGGAACTACACGGCGTCCATCTCCTACGACAAGCGGCTGGCGCCGTACGACGTGGCGGGAAGCATCGCCCACGCCATGATGCTCGCCAAGCAGGGCATCATTTCCCGGTCCGAAGGGCGCCAGATCGTTGCCGGGCTGCGGAGGATCGCCGACGAGATCGAGCGGGGCATCTTCTATTTCCGCGACGAGTACGAAGACGTCCACCTCAACGTTGAGACGCGGCTGATCGAGATCGTGGGCGACGTGGGCGGCAAGCTGCACACCGCCCGCTCGAGGAACGACCAGATCGCCCTCGACATGCGGCTCTTCACCAAGGACGCCATCAAGGACGCCATCAACGGGCTCAACGACCTCCGGGGCCGCATCCTCGACAAGGCCGAGGCCCATATCAACGTCGTCATGCCGGGCTACACGCACATGCAGCGCGGACAGCCCATCTTGCTCTCTCATCACCTGCTCGCCTACGCCGAAATGTTCGAGCGGGATACCGAGCGGTTCCGCGACGCGCTGCGGCGCACCGACGTGATGCCGCTGGGCAGCGGCGCCCTGGCCGGCGCACCCTATCCCCTCGACCGGCCCTACCTGGGACGGCGGCTTGGGTTCTCGAAGCTCAGCAACAACAGCATCGACGCCGTCTCCGACCGCGACTTCGTGATCGAGTATCACGCCGCGGCCAGCCTCGCGATGATGCACCTGTCGCGGCTCTCCGAGGAGATCGTGCTGTGGAGCACGGAGGAGTTCGGCTTCGTCACCCTCGACGACGCCTACGCCACCGGCAGCAGCATGATGCCCCAGAAGAAGAACCCCGACGTGGCGGAGCTAGCGAGAGGGCGGACCGGACGGGTCTACGGCAACCTGACCGCCGCGCTGACCATGATGAAGGCGTTGCCCCTCGCCTATAACCGCGACCTGCAGGAGGACAAGGAGCCGCTCTTCAACACCGTCGACATCCTCACCTCCAGCCTGCGGGTCATCGGAGAGACGCTGGCAAGGCTCGATTTCCAAACCGACCACATGCAGGATGTCGCGGAGCAAGGGTACGCGCTGGCCACGGACGTGGCCGATTACCTCGTGAAGAAGGGTGTGCCCTTCCGCGAGGCCCACGCAATCGTGGGCGAGGTCGTGCTCCGCGCCATCGAAAAGGGCGTCAGCCTGGCCGAACTCAGCCTCGAAGACTACCGGTCGTTCTCGCCGTATTTCGACGAGGACGTGCGCGACATCGACGTCCAGAGCGCGATCGCGTCCCGGAGCGCGGTGGGCAGCACCGCACTCCCGGCAGTCGCGGAAGAGCTTGAGGCGGCGAAGAAGCGGTTCGCGGCTGGCATCGAGAAACTCTCTTGGAACCGGCGCAAGGCGTGACAGAGATCAAGATTGCGCCGTCCATCCTCTCCGCCGACTTCGCGCGCCTCGGCGAGCAGGTCGCCGAGGCCGAGGCCGCCGGCGCCGACTACATCCACGTCGACGTGATGGACGGCCACTTCGTGCCCAACCTTACGGTCGGGCCGCTCATCGTCGAAGCCCTGCGGCCCCATACGACGCTGCCGCTCGACGTGCACATCATGATCGCGGAGCCCGAGCGCTACATCAAAGACTTTTGCTCCGCCGGCGCCGACATCCTCACCTTCCACGCCGAGGCCACGCCGCACGTCCACCGCGCGGTCCAGTACATCAAGGAGCACGGCGTCAAGGCCGGCGTTTCCATCAACCCCGCGACGCCTCTGTCGGCGGTCGAAGAGGCCCTCCCCTTCGCCGACCTCGTGCTCGTCATGTCGGTGAACCCCGGCTTCGGCGGGCAGAGCTTCATCCCGGAGGCCCTGCCCAAAGTGGCGCGGCTGCGCCGGATGCTCGACGAAGGCGGCTACGATGCCGAGTTGGAGATCGACGGCGGCATCAAGCCCGATACCGCGCCGGATGCGGTGCGCGCGGGGGCGCGCGTACTCGTCTCGGGCTCGGGAATCTTCAACGACCGGGAGAGCGTCGCCGAGGCCATCGCAAGGCTGCGGGAGAGCGTGGCGTCGGTAACGGCGTAGGCCTGGGGCCTAAGCGGACTTGCTCTTGCGAGGCGGCTTGAAGAGGGCGCGCAGGTCGCGAGCGGCAATGTAGACCTGTTGGCGGCGCCCGTCGACCTCGATGGTGGCGCGCTGCATGTTCGGCTTCCACGTGCGCTTGGTGTGGCGCTTCGAGTGGCTGACGTTGTAGCCGAACGTGACTTTCTTGGAACTGATTCTGCGCGCAGTCATGCGTGTCGTCTCGCCGTAGGGCCCCGCCACCGGAGGCGCACTCCGTCGGCTTTACCCTGTAGAATAGCCTCGTTAGAATACCACTCAACCGGTCAACCGGCAAACGAGCCGAGTCCCGGAGCGGGTGATTGTCCATGGGTCCTGAAGCCTCCACCCGGACGGAAGGGCCGCTCGACGGCCCCACCGTCCGCGAGATGTTCGCCGCCGCCACCCGGCACCTGGAACTCCATGCCGAGGCGGTGAACGCTCTGAACGTCTTCCCCGTCCCCGACGGCGACACGGGGACGAACATGCTGCTCACCATGCAGGCGGCGATGGAGGCCATTCCCGACGAGGCCCCCCATGCCCGGGATGTTCTCTCGGCCATGGCCCACGGCTCGCTCATGGGAGCACGGGGCAACAGCGGCGTGATCCTCTCGCAGATCGTCCGCGGCTTCCAGCTTGCCGCCGCGGAGGCCGACGTCCTCGAAGGCCGGCTGCTGACCGACGCCCTCCGTGAGGGCGCGGCCCGCGCCTACCAGTCCGTCACCAACCCCGTCGAGGGAACGATGCTGACGGTGGCGCGGCAGACGGCGGAGGCCTGCGAGGCGAAGTTCGGCGCCGGCGACGCGGCGCCCGCCGACGTGCTCGCCGCGGCGCACGAGGCGGCGGAATCGTCGCTCGCCCGCACGCCTCTCCTCCTTGAAGTGCTCCGAGAAAACGGCGTCGTCGACTCCGGCGGCCGGGGCGTCGTCGTCATTCTCGAAGGGGCGCTCTGCTTCCTCACCGGCGCCGAGCCCCCCGCGCCGGAGGAGACGGACGGCGTGACGGTGGCCGCCGCCTACACGCAAGACGATCATGGCGAGGACGAGTTCGGCTTCTGCAGCGAGTGGATCGTCGAAGGCAGCACGCAGGACACGGACACGCTCCGCGAGACCCTGGGCAGCCTGGGCACCTCGCTCGTCGTGGCCGGCGACCAAGACCTCGTCAAGATCCATCTGCACACCGAGGAACCCGCGGAAATCCGCGCCCTGCTCGATGGTTTGGGGAACATCCTCGCGGAGAAGGTCGACGACATGTCGGCGCAGCACCGCACCTTCTCCGACAGCGTCGGGGGCGCGCCGCCGGGCAAGACCGCGGTGGTGGCCATCGCCAACGGCGACGGGCTGATCGACGTGCTCCGCGGCCTCGGCGCAACGTCCATCGTGCACGGCGGCCAGACGATGAACCCCAGCACCAAGGACATCCTCGATGCCGTCCAGTCGGCGGGCCTCGACGACGTCGTCGTACTGCCCAACAACGGCAACATCGTGCCCTCGGCGCAGCAGGCCGCCGAGTTGGCCGAAGGCATGCGGGTGCACGTCGTCCCCACGAGGAACATCGTCCAGGGCATCGGGGCCATGCTGTCGTTCAACTACGAGGCCGCCGCCGGCGAGAACCACGAGGCCATGACGCGCTCCATGAGTCAGGTCCACGCCGGCGAGGTGACCATCGCCGTTCGCGACTCGACGGTGGACGGCAAGCCGGTCGCCGAAGGCGACGCCATCGCCTTCATCGGCAAGTCGCTGATCGCGTCGGTGAAGTCGGTGGACGACGCGCTGACCAAACTCGTCGACACAATGCTCGAAGAGGACGACGAGGCCAACGTTACGCTCTACTATGGGGCGGACGTGACCGAAGAGGAGGCCGAGGCCGCGGTCGAGATGCTCTCGGAGCGCCACACCGAGGCCGAGATCGAGGCCGTCTACGGCGGACAGCCGCACTATCCGTACTTCGTCGCCGTGGAGTAGACACCGGCTCAAGACAGAAGATCCGCCCCATAGGGAGGCACGGCATGAGCTTCAAAGTAGTAGCCGACAGCACCTGCGATCTGCCCGCCGGCCTCGTCGAGGAGTTGGGCGTCCACATCGTGCCGGCCACCGTGCAGTTTGGCACGGAGAGCCTCCGCGACGGCGTCGACATCACACGGGCCGAGTTCTACCAGCGCCTCGAGACCGACGATCGCCACCCCACCACGGCGCAGCCTTCGGTGGGGGCCGTGCTCGACGTCTACCGTGAGGTCAGCGCCGAAGCAGACCAGATTATGTCGGTCCATATTTCGTCAAAGCTCAGCGGGACGTACAGCTCGGCCACCCAGGCGGCGAAGGAGATGGGCGAGGGCACGCGGATCGAGGTCTACGACTCGCTGAACGCGTCGCTGGGGACGGGGTTGCTGGTACGCGGAGTCGCGGAGCTGGCGCGGGACGGTGGATCGCTGGACGACGCCGTCGCCTGGCTCGACGCCCGCCGCGACCGCGTCGAGACGCGCGCGTCCGTGGAAACCCTCAAGTACCTGGTGCGCGGCGGCCGGGCGAGCCGTCTGCAGGGATTCTTCGGCGGGATGCTGGACATTCGCCCCATTGTCCAATTGGTCGACGGCGAATTGCGCCCCGCCGACCGGGTCCGGAGCCGAAAGCGCCTCATCCGCCGGTTCGAGGAGACGGTGGCGGCCCAGGGCGGCGGCTTCTCCCTCGGCGTCCTGTACAGCGCGGACGCGACGGACGCCAACGCACTCGCCGAGCGTTGCGCCGCCCACACGCCGGCGGAGCGGATCACGATCGCTGAGTTTTCGCCCGCGCTCGGGAGCCACCTCGGACCCGGCGCGCTGGGCATAGTCATCCTTCCCGACGTCGACTAGCCGTCGCCGCCGGGGCGTAAGGGGAACGAGACGACCGACGTCACGTCCGGCGACGCGCCGAAGCTGGCCCGTCAACTGCGCAAGGTCCTCGAGCTCGAGGCGAGCCGGGGCTACGACGACGGGGCCGTCGTCGGTGGGCTCGACAAGTTCCTCGAACGCTGGGGCGCCGAGGCTCTCCAGGCGGTCCCCAATCCGGTGCGCGCGAATCTGCAGCGCTTGGGAGTCGCCTCGCCGCTGTACGCTACGAAGTCGCCCGCCGAGCGCGAGGGCTGGATCGGCGACGCGCTCCGCGTCGCGGCGCTGCTCGACCCCGAGGGCGAGCCGCCGGCGCCGCAAACGCCGGCCCCTCGCGCCGCGCCGGCCCCGCCGCCAAAGCCGAAGGCCCGCCCCGCGCCGCCGAAGCCGCGGGCCGGAGCCCGTCGTAACGCGCCGTTCCTCCGGCCCGGTCAGGGCCTGACCACGCCGCTGGCGGAGATCGGCGCCATCGACGCCAGGACGCTGAAGCGGCTCGCGAAGCTCAACCTGGAGACCGTCGAGGACCTGCTCTTCCACTTTCCGCGCCGCCACCTCGACTTCACCAGCGCGCAGCCCATCCGCGAGCTGACGCCCGGCTCCGATCGCACGGTCGCCGGCGACGTGATGGAGGCCAAGGAGACGCGCATGGGCCGGGGCGGACGCATGCGCGCCTGCGAGGCCGTCATCGGCGACGCGACCGGCTGGGTGCGCGCGGTGTGGTTCAACCAGCCCTACCTGGCCAAGACGCTGCGGGGAACCAAGGTCGCCCTGAGCGGGCGGGTGTCGAACTTCCGGGGCCGCATCGTCTTCGAGAACCCTGAGTGGGAGATCATCGGCGGCGGCGAGCAGGTCCATACCGGCGGGCTCATCCCGATCTATCCCCTCACCGAGGGCATCACGTCGCGGCGGCTGCGGACGCTCATCAGGCGCGCGCTCGACGAAGCGGGCAGCGCGCTCGTGGACTTCCTCCCGCCGGAGCTACGGCGCCGCTTAAAGCTGGGTCCGCTGGCGGAGTCGATGGCCGCGGCCCACTTCCCGGCCGACCAGGAGGCGAAGCAGGCCGCCCGACGACGGCTCGCCTTCGATGAGCTGCTCCTCATCCAGATTGGCGTTCTCGAACGGAAGCGGAGCTGGCAGCGCGAGCTGCCCGGCCGCCCGCTGCTCGCCGACCGGGCGGTCATCGACGGCTTCATTGCGTCGCTGGGGTTCGAGCCGACGTCGGCGCAGCGCAAGGCCTTGGACCACGTGACCGCCGACCTCGCACGCTCGGTGCCGATGACGCGCCTCCTCCAGGGCGACGTCGGCAGCGGCAAGACGGTGGTGGCGTTGGCCGCGCTGCTCACGGCCGCGGCGAACCGGCAGCAGTCGGCATTCATGGCGCCAACGGAAATCCTCGCCGAGCAGCACTTCGCGACGGTGCGGAAGCTGTTCGGGCGGGTGATCGGCATGTTCGGCGAGGTCTCCGCGCCGGGTCAGGCGCCGGAGATCCTGCGCGCCGATCTCTCCTACATGGACCGGCCCGTCACCTTCGGGCTGCTCACCGGCAGCACGACCCGCAAGCGCAAGCAAGAGATTCTGACGATGACCGAATCGGGCGAGATCGACGTCCTGATCGGCACCCACGCCCTGATCCAGAAGGAGGTCGCCTTCGCGAGCCTCGGCCTCGTGATCGTCGACGAGCAGCACCGCTTCGGGGTGATGCAGCGCGCCGAGCTCCGCCAGAAGGGCTACAACCCCCACCTGCTGGTGATGACCGCGACCCCCATCCCCCGCAGCCTCTCCCTCACCGTGTTCGGCGACCTTGACGTCTCGACCATCGACGAGATGCCCCCAGGCCGCTTGCCCATCAAGACACGGTGGATCGAGATGGACCGGCGAGAAACCGCCTACGAGTTCATGCGCCGCGAGATCGAGCAGGGGCGGCAGGCGTTCATGATCTACCCCCTGATCGAGGAGTCGGAGAAGCTGGAGGCCGCGGCGGCGGAGCAGGAGTACGAGCGTCTCAAGCGCGACGTCTTCTCCGATCTGGAGCTTGGCCTGCTCCACGGGCGCCTCTCCTCCGCGGAGAAGGACCGCGTCATGCGGCAATTCCGTGACGCGGAGATCGACATCCTGCTATCCACGGCGGTGGTCGAGGTGGGCATCGACGTGCCCAACGCCACCGTGATGGTCATCGAGTCGGCGGACCGCTTCGGGCTCTCCCAGCTTCACCAGTTCCGGGGGCGGGTGGGCCGCGGCGAGCACCAGAGCTACTGCATCCTCATCTCGGAGACGGGGAACGAGGACGCGCGGGAGCGGCTGCACGTGATGCAGGAGACCGCCGACGGCTTCGCGCTCGCCGAGGAAGACCTGCGGCTGCGGGGGCCGGGCGAGTTCTTCGGCACGCGCCAGGCAGGCATCCCCGACCTGCGTATGGCCCGCCTCTCCGACGTGAAGATGATCGAGCTTGCGCGCGAGGAAGCCGCCGCCATCGCCGAACGCGACCCCCACCTCGAAGCTCCCGAGCACCGCGCCCTCAGCGAGGCTGTCCGCCGCTGGTGGCGGGGCCGCGAGGCCGCCCACGGCGAAGCCTGACGGTTGCTCGGTCGCCAAGCGATACAATAGTCATCCATGGAACGGATTCGAGAGAAGCTGCGGCTGGCGGCGCAGAGCGCGGCGGCGGCGGCGATGAAAGCGGGCGCGCTCCCCGAAGGGCCGCTGCCCGACGGGGACATCCAGCGTCCCCAGAACCCCGAGCACGGCGACTACGCCTCCAACCTCGCCATGAAGCTGGCGCGGCAGGCGCGGATGAACCCGCTCGAAATCGCCGAGCGCATCGCGGGCGCACTGCCACAACTCGATGAGGTCGCCGAGGCGACGGCGGTCCGGCCCGGCTTCATCAACTTCAGACTCGCCGAGGGCTGGCTGACGCGCCAGGTGGCGGCGGTGCTGGAGGAGAGCGACCGGTACGCCGACAGCGCCGCGGGAGCGGGCCGCAAGGTGCAGGTCGAGTTCGTGAGCGTGAACCCGACGGGCCCGGTGCACGTCGGGCATGCGCGCGGCGCGGTGCTGGGAAGCACGCTGGCGAACGTCCTCGCCGCCGCCGGCTTCGACGTGGTACGCGAGTATTACGTCAACGACGCCGGCAACCAGATGGACAACTTCTACGCCTCGCTCTACGCCCGCGCCGCGCAGTCGCTGGGCATGGACGTGGCGCTTCCCGACGACGGCTACGCCGGCGACTACGTCACCGACGCCGCGCGCCGCATCCTCGACGAGGCGTCAGACCTCGGCGACTTGGAAGACCTCATCCGCCAGGGCAGCCCCGAAGATGCGGCCCGGCGGCTCGGCGAGGCCGGCCTCCCCCTCATGCTCGACCTCATCCGCGCCGACCTCGAAGCCCTCGGCGTCGAGTTCGACGTCTGGTTCAGCGAGCGGTCGCTCTTCGAGGCGGAGAACGGCGGCGCCTCCCGCTACGAGGCGTCCATGGACGCGCTCCGGAGCGGCGGCTATCTCGCCGAGCGCGAGGGCGCGACGTGGTTCACCTCGACCAGCCTCGGCGAGGACAAGGACAACGTCGTGATCCGGAGTAACGGAACGCCGACCTACTTCGCGTCGGACATCGCCTACCACCGGGACAAGTTCGGCGCGCGGGGCTTCGAGCGCGTGATCGACGTCTGGGGCGCCGACCACCAGGGGCACACCCCGCGCATGAAGGCGGCGATGGCGGCTCTGGGCTTCGACCCCGAGCAGCTTGTCTTCGTGCTCGGGCAGCTGGTCACGCTGAAGCGCGGCGGCGAGACCATCAAGATATCGAAGCGCTCCGGCGACCTCATCACCCTGCGTGAGGTCGTCGACGAGGTAGGCCGCGACGTCTGCCGCTTCTACCTGCTCTCACGCTCCGCCGACAGCCAGATGGACTTCGATCTGGAAGCGGCCAAGCGCCAGTCGCAGGACAACCCGGTCTACTACGTCCAGTACGCTCACGCCCGCATCGCCAGCATCCTCCGCCTCGCCGGCGAGCGCGGCATCGACTACGCCGACGGCGACGTCGCGCTGCTGACGCACGAGGCCGAGCTGGCGCTCATCCGCAAGATGCTCGGCCTGCCCGAGCTGGTGGACCAGATCGCGGCCTCGCTCGAGCCTCATCATCTGCCCCACTACGCCCAAGAGCTGGCGACCGCATTCCATCACTTCTACAAGCACTGCCGCGTGGTATCCAACGACCCGGCGCTGACGGCGGCGCGCTTGAAGCTGGTGAAGGCGGCACAGATCTCTCTGGCCCGCGCCCTCGGCCTCATGGGCATGTCGGCCCCCGACAGGATGTAGCGAGCGTCTAGGCGCTAGTCCGCTGCTCGCGGTTGACCACCAACGTCGAGGCCAGCATGTCGTGCAGGGTCTGCTTTCGTTCCGTCCACGCCGCCATGAGGAAGCCGACCAGCAGCGTGAGCCAGGACGCGAGCTCGGCGAGCCATCGTGCGGAAGCGTGCCAAAAGCCGATCTGCTGGCCGTTATAGCCGGTCACCGCGATCCCGAGCGCCATCTTCCCGAGCGTCGCCTGGTACGACGAGCTGTGCATCCCCGCGTAGTACAGCCAGCTGATGACGATGGTGACGAGCGTGATTTCGAGTTGACCCTCGTTCGACCCTTCCTCCCAACCCGCCGCTACGGCGATGATCGTCGTGATGACGATATTCGCCAAGGCCACCACGATGATGTCGATGATCCGGGCGGCGAAGCGGCGCCAGAAGCCGGCGTAGCCGGTCGCCGGATGAGCAGGCGCACCCGTCGGCGGCGGCGACCCCGGCGGCACGTAGTCGACCGGACGGCCAACTTCCGATCGCAGGTTGTGGCCGCAGTTGCCGCAGAACGAGGCGTTGTCGCTGTTTTCGCTCGTGCAGCTCGGACAGAACATGGGCAGGCGCTCCGCTCCTATCCCGCCGGCGGGGCGGGGACATCGTCGGGCCAGGCGACGACGCCTTGGTCGCGCAGCTCGCGGCGATGGGCCTCGTCGTAGCCAAGCTCGGCCAGGATCTCCTCGCCGTGCTGGCCTATGAGGGGCGGCGGCCCCCAGATGTGGCCCGGCGAGTCCGACAAGCGCACCGTCTCGCCGACCTCCCGCATCATGCCGTAGGTCGGGTGCCAATACTCCGCGATGAGGCCGTTTTCGAGATTGCCATCGTCGCCGAAGAGCTTCCCGATGCCGTCGTGGGCGGAGACCTCGCACGGGACGCCGGCACCGTCGAGCACGTCGAACCACTCGCGGGCGGTGCGCTCCTTGAAGCGCGCCTCCAGCGCCGCGGCGAGCTCGGCGCTCGACTCGCGGGCCTCCGTCGTCGCCCAGCGGGGGTCGTCAGCCAGCTCCGGCGCGCCCATCGCCTCGCACATTGCACGGAAGTCGCGCTCCGTGGGTACGACGACGCAGATCCATTCTTCCTTGGTCTCGTACAGGCGACACATGGGGCCGAAGCCGGTCTGGGCCCGGTCGAGCTCGTACTGCGGCGAGAGCGTCCCGTCGGGCAAGTAGTACATGTCGGAGGTGAAGAGCATCCCCGAGACCATCTGCGGGCACTCGATCATCTGGCCCTCACCGGTCTCGGCGCGGTGGTTCAGGGCCATCATGATGCCGACGGCCCCCATGAGCCCGTTGCCGGGGTCCATGTTGACCGAGGAAAGGGTCATCGTCGGCGGGTTGCCCTTGCCCGCCACCGCCGTCTCGATGCCGACCAGGGCGGAGACGAGCGGCTCAAAGCCGGGCTGGTCCTTGCGCGGGCCGATGGTGCCGAAGGCGGGCGAGTAGAGATAGATGATGTCCTCGCGCAGCCCCTTCGCGGTCTGGTAGTCGATCCCCAGCCGCTCGGCGACGCCGGGCCGCATGTTGTGGGTGACCACGTCGGCCTCGGCCATCAGCTTGTGCGCGATGACCTTGCCCTCCTCCGTGCGCAGGTCGAGAGCGATGGCGCGCTTGTTCCGCTGGCAACCGTTAAAGGGGCCGGGACTCCGCCGGAGCGGGTCGCCGGTGACCTGCTCGACCTTGATCACCTCCGCCCCAAGGTCGGCGAGGAGCTTGCTCGCGTACGGCCCCGCGAAGAAGATGCCGAAGTCGACAATTTTCAGGCCTTCAAGCGCATAGGTCATGGCGACGGCTCCTTTCCGGGCGAATGGGACATCAGACCACGCCCCGCGCCCGCAGCCCTTCGACCTCCGCGGTGGAGTAGCCCGCCTCGCTCAGCACGTCGCCGGTGTCCGCTCCGCGGGCCGGGGCCGAGGCGCGAATCCCTCCCGGCGTCTTCTCGAACTTCAGGTACATGCCGACCTCGTCGATGTCGCCCAACACGGGGTCGTGGACGGTCTGGACGAAGCCGTTGGGGCGGGCCTGGGGGTCGCGGAGCGCGCCGCCGGGCGGCTCGACGGGAAGGGCGGGGATGTCTTGGCGCTTGAGCATGTCGAGCGCCTCTTCGCGGCTATGAGTCTTGAACCAGTGCGTAGCCCCGGCGCGCATCTCCCCCCACATCTCCTCGGTCTGCTTCCTGTCCATTAGATGCGGCATCTCGACGCCCTCGACGAAGCGGTCGTACGCGCCCTGCGCCCCGGTGTGCATGTGCAGCCACTTGCCGTCGCCGCACTGGAAGAGGTCGACGAGCAGCTTACGGTCCCAGAAGCTGACGTCGAACCGGTCGCGGCCCTTCTCGGCGGTGGCCCATTGCATCGTGAGCATGGAGAGCGCCCCCTGGCGCAGCGACGTGTCAACGTGCTGGCCGAGGCCGGAGGTCTCGCGGATGTAGAGCGCTGTCAGCGTGCCGATCATGGCCAGGAACGACGTCGGCGTGCTTGCCATCGAGAAGCCGACGAACTTCGGCCCGTCGCGGAAGCCCGGCTGAAGCTCCTGCAGTCCCATCCTGGCTTGGACCAAGCCGTCGTAGCCAGGCCGGTCACGGTCCTCGCCCTCCTGCCCGTAGCCGCTGATCGAGGTGTAGACGACCCTGGGATGCTTGGCGTGGACGGCCTCCCATCCGAAGCCGTACCGGTCGGCGACGCCGGGCTGAAAGGACTCCATCAGCACGTCGGCGCCCGCAAGCAGGCGGTCGAGCACCTCGACGCCCTCCGGCCGGAAGACATCGAGCGTCATGCTGCGCTTCCCGCGGTTCCACACGACGTAGCCGGGGTGGGCGGAGAGCGGGTCGGCGCGCGGTGATTCGACGCGGACCACGTCGGCGCCGTAGTCGGCCATGATCATGCCGGCCATCGGCCCCGCAATGCCCCAGGTAAGGTCGAGGACGCGTTTGCCAGTCAGGGGGCCGCTCATCGCGCCCGAATCGTACCAGATTGCCGCGCTCGAGGCGGATGCCGCACTCGTTGACGCTTTCTCGAAGCCTTTCGTATCCTGTTGTGGTGATCGACCGCCTCGCCAAGCTGCGCCAGGACGCGCTCGACGCGCTCGGGGCGGTGTCGTCCCCCGCCGAGCTCGAGGACTGGCGGATAACCTACCTGGGCCGCAAGGGCCCCCTCACCGAGGTCCTGCGCGGCTTGGGCCAGGCCCCACCGGAGGAGCGCCGCGAGGTCGGCGCGGCGGCGAACCGGCTCAAGCAGGAGCTCGAATCGGCGCGCGAGGCCCACGAGACGTCGCTGCGCGAGGCGGCGGCCGGCGCGTTGGCCGAGCGCGACGCCATCGACGTCACGCTGCCGGGCCGGCCGGCCATCCGGGGCCACCTGCACCCCACGACCCTGATGATTCGCGAGATCACCGATGCGTTCGCCGCGATGGGCTTCCAGGTCGTCGAGGGACCCGAGGTCGAGTGGGACCGCTACAACTTCGAGGCGCTGAACATCCCACCCGACCACCCCGCGCGCGAGCAGCACGACACCTTCTGGATCGACGAGGCCGATGCCCCAGGCGCGGGGCCCATGCTGCTGCGCACGCACACCTCGCCCATGCAGATCCGCTTCATGGAGAACCACCAGCCGCCGGTGCGCGTCGTCGTACCCGGCAAGGTCTACCGCTACGAGGCCACCGACGCCACCCATGAGTGGCACTTCCACCAGGTCGAGGGGCTGGCCGTCGACGAGGGCATCTCCTTCGCCCACTTGAAGGGGACGCTCTACGAGTTCGCCAAGCGCGTCTTCGGCGTCGAGCGCAAGGTCCGGTTCCGGTGCGACTACTTCCCCTTCGTCGAGCCCGGCGCCGAGATGGCCATCGACGACGGCAAGGGCGGCTGGCTCGAAATCCTCGGCGCAGGGATGGTCCACCCCAAGGTCCTCGAAGGCGTGGGCTACGACCCCGAGCGCTACACCGGCTTCGCCTTCGGCATGGGCGTGGAGCGCATCGCCAACCTGAAGTACGGCATCGACGACGTCCGCCTCTACTACTCCAACGACATCCGCTTCCTGCGCCAGTTCTAGGCTTGTCTATCCCATGAAAGCGCCACTCTCCTGGCTCCGCGACTACGTCGACATCGACGTTGCGCCGGACGACCTCGCCCACCGCCTGACGCTGGCCGGCATCGAGGCCGAGGGGTTCGAAGTCGTCGGCGAGCACTGGGACGGCGTCGCCGTGGGGCTGGTGACCGCCCTCGACCCCCACCCCAACGCCGACCGCCTCCGGCTGGCGACGGTGGACACCGGCGACGGCACGGCGCAGGTGGTCTGCGGAGCGCCCAACGTCGCCGCGGGGCAGAAGATCGCCTTCGCTCGCGAGGGCGCGACACTGTTCGACGCGCACACCGGCCGGCTCTGCAAGCTCAAGGCCGCCAAGATCCGCGGCGTCGAGTCGCGGGGCATGGTCTGTTCCGAGCGCGAGCTCGGCCTCTCCGACGAGCACGAGGGCATCCTCGTCCTCGCCGACGACGCCTCCGTCGGGCAACCGCTGGCCGACCACCTCGGCGACGTCATCTTCGACTTTTCCATCACGCCCAACCGGCCTGACCTTCTCTCGGTGCTCGGTTTGGCCCGCGAGGTGGCGGCGCAGACGGGCGGCACGGCCCGCGAGCCCGACCTCACCTACGCCGAGGGAGGCCCGCCCGCCGCATCCAAGACCAGCGTCGAGATCCTCGACCCCGACCTCTGCCCGCGCTACATCGGCGCCGTCATCTCCGGCGTGAAGATCGGGCCGTCGCCCCGCTGGCTCCAGGAAAAGCTCGCCGCCTACGGCTCCCGGTCCATCAACAACGTCGTCGACGTCACCAACTTCGTGATGCTGGAGATGGGCCAGCCCCTCCACGCCTTCGACTACGACCGCCTCGGCGAGAACCGCATCGTCGTCCGGCGCGCCCGCCCCGACGAGTGGATCACCACCATCGACGGCCTCCCCCGCGAGCTCGATACCGACATGCTGGTCATCGCCGACGCAGGCCAGCCCGTCGCACTCGCCGGCATCATGGGCGGCGAGGACAGCGAGGTCACCGAGGCGACGGTCAACGTGCTCCTGGAATCGGCCAACTTCAACGCGGCCAACATCCGGCGGACTACCCAGAAGACGACCCTGCGCAGCGAGGCGTCGATCCGGTTCGACAAGGGCCTCAGCCCCGAGCTGCCACTGCAAGCCGCCCGGCGCGCGTTGAAGCTCATCGCCGAGGTCGCCGGCGGCGAGGTCGCCGAGGGAGTGGTCGACGCCTACCCCGGCGCGCGGACCCGCCCCGCGGTGCGGCTCACCGAAGCCCGGACGGCGCTGGTGCTCGGCGCGGAGGTGCCGTCGAGTGAGGCCGCGGCGCTTCTGGCGCGGCTCGGCTTCACGGCGGAGGCCGCGGGCGAGGGCGCCCTCGACGTCACCGCCCCCTACTGGCGCACCGACATCGAGATCGAGGACGACCTCATCGAGGAGATCGCCCGTCTCAAGGGCTACGACTGGGCGCCGACGATCGGCATCACGGGCCGGGTGCCCGACTTCGAGCCGCAGCCCTTCCTCGATCTCAGGCGCGCCGTTCGTGACGAAATGCGCGCCCTCGGATTCGACGAGATCGTCACCTATTCGCTCACCAACCCCGACGTCCAGGCCAAGGCCCGCGTCGAAGACCCGGCCTCCCTGCACGTCCTCAACCCGCTCTCCAGCGAGCAGACCGAGCTGCGCAGGAGCCTCCGCGGCGGCGTGCTGCAGACCCTCGCCGTGAATGCGCGCCATGAGGACGGCATCCTCCGACTCTTCGAGGTGGGCAAGGTCTACGTCCCGCGGCCGGGCGACCTCCCCGACGAGCGCGAGACCCTGGCCGCCGCTATCACCGGCGTGCGGGGCGAAACGCATTGGAGCGGCGACCCACCGGCCGGAGTCGACTTCTATGATGCCAAGGGCCTCCTCGACGCCCTCTTCTCGGCCCTTGCCACGGAGGCCGAATACGAGACCGCGAGCGATCCGCTGCTCCATCCCGGCCGCGCCGCGACGGTGCGGGTCGGCGGGGCGCGCGTCGGACTGGTGGGCGAGATTCACCCCAACGTCCTCCGCGCGTTCGACCTCGGCGACGGGCCCTGTCTCTTCTTCGAAATCGACCTTGGGACGATCCTCGACGCCGCGCCCCCCGGACGGCGGCGCTACCGGCCCCTGGCCCGCTTCCCTGGCGCCGTCCGCGACGTCGCCCTCGTCGTCGACCAATCCCTGCCCGCGGGAAGGGTCACGGCGATGCTCGAAGCCACCCCGCTGGTGGCCGAGGCGACGCTCTTCGACGTCTACGCCGGCGACCGCATCGCCGGGGACAAGAAGTCGCTCGCCTACCGGATGGTCTGGCAGTCGCCGGGCCGCACTCTCACCAACGACGAGGTCGACAAGGCCCAGGCCCGCCTCCTCCAGCGCCTCGAGAAGGAGCTCGGCGCCACCCTCCGCGCCTAGCCGCGGACAACGTCACCTCAATCGGTGACGTACGTGTGGGTGATGACCTCCCACACGTGCCCGTTCTCGCACTCGAAGTAGAAGCCGCGTCCCCGGTGCCGGTGGTTGATCTTGCCATCCGTCCGCGAGCGGGCCCGCTCCCAAAGGCGATTCCCTCGTCCTTGACCCGCTGGAGCACCGCGTCGAACTCCTCGTCCGAAGCGAGGAAGGCGTAGTGGTTTGCCTGCGGGTCGTCCGAGTTGTCGAAGTCGAGCGTCAGCGTGTCGTTGACCTTCACCGGCGCGAAGTGCCCCCACGTCCCCTCGTACTTCAGCCCGAAGAGGCGCGCGATGAACTCCGCCGACTTCACCTTGTCATGGGCCGGCACAATCGTGTGGTCGAGCTGCAACGCCATAGCGGACCTCCCTAGGCAACCATATACCCACCGCCCACGGTCGCGAAAGCGGGCGGGGCCCTACCTCGGCCCTCCCCGCAGCACCGCAACCGTATCCTTCTCTCGAGGTCTTTGCGTAACTGGGGCGGGGACACGAAAGTGGCGAACTTTGGCAACCCGTGGCGGCTGTGAGGGGGCCCCTCATCTCAATCTTCTCCCGTGGGGAGAAGAGGTAAGACCTCCCGGCCCTGCCCTTCCGACAGGCCTGACGGCGCGTGCCCTCTCTCAATCTCCCCCAGAGGGGGAGAGGCCGGAGGGGAGTGCGGCGACGCCGACGCCCTCGGACTCTACCGCGGCAGGCCGAGACCCCGGGTGGCGATGATGTTGCGCTGCACCTCGGACGTGCCCGCCGCGATGGTGTGGGACACCGCCGAGCGGTACGTGCGCTCGATTCTGCCCCCGAAGGCGGCCCACTTCGATCCGGGCCCGGCTTGGCCGGAGAGGCCGAGGGAGTCGATGGCGAAGGCGGCCACGCGCTGGCCGAGCTCGGAGCCGTACAGCTTGGAGAGCGACGCCTCCTGGTTGGGTTGCCCGCCCTTGCTCTGGAGCCAGGAGACGCGGTAGGCCAGCGACCGAGCGATTGAGGTCTCGATCTGCGCTTCGGCGAAGCGGTTGCGGAGGGCGGCGGTGAGCATCCCCGGACGCTCGGCGTAGAACTCGGCGAGCTTGTCGAGGATGCGCTGCGCGTTGGCCGAGGCGTGCACGCCCGACCGTTCGAAGTCGAGGGCCGTGGCCAGGATGTACCAGCCCTGGTCCTGCTCACCGACGAGGTCACGCTTGGGGATGCGCACGTTGTCGAAGAAGACCTCGTTGAAGTGGTGCGCCTCCGCCATGTTGACGATCGGGCGGACGGTCACGCCGGGCGCCTTCATGTCGAGCAGGAACATGCTCACGCCCTTGTGCTTGGGCGCCGCCGGGTCGGTGCGCGCCGCGAGCCAGCCCCAGTCGGCAATGTGCCCGCCGCTCGTCCAGATCTTTGAGCCGTTGATCACGTAGTCGTCGCCATCGCGCTCGGCGCGGGTCTGCAGCGAGGCAAGGTCGGAGCCGCTCCCCGGCTCGCTATACAGCGTGCACCAGTATTCGTCGCCCGACGCGATCGAGCGCAGATGGCGCTTCTGCTCGCCGGTCCCGTGGGACATTAGCATCGGCCCGACCCAGCTGACGCCGCCCACGCCCATGTCGGCGCCGGGCACCTGGAAGTAGGCCATCTCTTCCTTGAAGAGCATCTGCTCCATGATGGAGCGTTCCTGGCCGCCGTGCTCCTTGGGCCAGGCCAGCGTCAGCCAGCCCCGTTCGGCGAGCCGCTTCGACATGCGCCGGGTGATTCCGAGACCCTGGCCCTGGAACGCGCCGTCCTCGTCGAGGCCGTCCCAGTCGGTGGGCAGCTCTTCCTTCAGGAAGACGCGCACCTCGGCGCGGAAGGCCTCTTCCTCTGCCGAGAAGGTGAAGTCCATCCTCGCGCTCCCCTGCCGGCTAGTCCTTGGGCACCAGCGGCCCGCCCGCCGCCTCGCGGTAGCGGGTGGTGCTGTGCTTGGGGTCTTTGTCGAAGTGCGGGATCACGTGCTTGCCGAAGGTCTCGATCGATTCGAGGGCCTCGTCGATCGGCATATCGGCAGGGTAGCCGAAGACCAGTTGGTCGGAGCCCACCCTGGAGTAGTTCTCGACCTGCTTGATGACCTCGTCGGGGGAGCCGCACAGACCGAAGCCGTCCTTGATCCGCTGATCGACGTCCTCGATCGTCGGCTCGGGAATCCGGTCGGGCCAGTAGGGCAACCCCTCCGGCCGCGGAAAGCTGTCGTGATAGCGGAAGACCAGCGACGTGAGATAGGAGCGCCCCGACCGCGTGTAGCTCTCGCGGGCCTTCTTGCCGTCCTCGAAGCAGACCATCGTGACCGTGGTCATGATGTTGTCGTTGACGTAGTCGCCGACCGGCTCGGCGTGACCGATGTGCTCCTTGTAGGTGGCGAAGAGTGGCTCCATGTTCCACACCGACCCCACGTTGAACCCGAGCAACCCCAGCCCCATCTTCGCCGACGTCTCGTACGTGCCGGGGTTGCCCGCGGCGACCCACAGCGCGGGATGGGTATGGGCGTAGGGCTTGGGCAGCACGTTGAACGCCCCCTCGCGGCCGGGCATCATCTGCCGCCCTTCGCTGGGAACTTGGAAGCCCCTCCCGTTGGGGTAGGAGTAGCCCCGCTGCCGCCACATCTTCGGGATTTCCGTGATCGCCTCGGCCCAGTTCGCCTTCGTCTCGTCGTGCCGCAGGCCGAAGCCGCCGATCTCGTGGCTGCCCGCGCCGCGCCCCGTGCCGAACTCGAACCGGCCCTGGCTCAACTGGTCGAGCATCGCCACCCGCTCGGCCAGCCGAACCGGATGGTTGACCCGCGGGTTGAGGTTGAAGATGCCCGACCCCACATGGATACGCTCCGTCTTGGCGAGCACCCACGCCGCCACCGCCGCGTTGTCCGACATGTGGGAATACTCTTCGAGGAAGTGGTGCTCCGTCGTCCAGATGTACTTGAAATTGTTCCGGTCGGCGGCCTGAGCGATCTCGACCTCGTTACGAATCCATTGCTGCTCGTTGGCCGGACTGTGGGCGCGTGCCTGCGACGGCGCATGCCCCTGAATGAAGATGCCGAATTCCAAGGAAGTCCTCCGATGGTCTAGATGCCCCTGCGGGGGCGCGCAGATACTCTAGGGGTCGGCGCGCTGGATTCCAACCCTTCGTTCTCGGGAGGTCCTGCCTCTTCTCCCGTGGGGAGAAGATTGAGATGAGGGGCCCCCTACCAACCGCCAAACGTAACCGACGTCCGCGATCGAACCCGCGCAGGCTACGGCGCTAGGCTCGGCACGGCGGCGAGGAAGTCGGCGGCGGGCATGACGGTGCCGATGTTGCCCAAGTTCAGGAGGGAGGCCTCGTGGAGCTTGGGGTTGTACCCAGCGACGCAGTCCGAAAGCGTCACGATCTCGAAGCCCCGCATGTTGGCGTCGCGGGCGGTCCCCTCGACCACCCCGTTGGTCGCGATGCCGGTAAAGATCAGCGTCTTGCCGCCCAGCGCGGTGAGAATCTTCTCCAGCTCCGTTTGGTAGATGGCGGAGTAGCCCCACTTGCGCACGGCGTAGTCGGGTTCGGGCAGCTCCGGGATGCCCTCGTGCCCCCACGTCGCGGCGCGGAACCCCGACTCGACGAGGAACGGCCGCAGCGTGCGCAGATGCCCCATGCCCATCGCCTTGCCGTCGAGGTCTTCCAGAATCGTCAGCCGCGTCGCCACGATGGGAATGCGGACTTCGGCGCAGGCCTCGATGACGCTCTTGACCGTGGGAACGATGGCCTCGATGCCCTCGACGCTGAAGCCGGCGCGCGCGAACGCGCCCTCGCGGCTGCAGAAATCGTTCTGCATGTCCATAACCATGAGGATGACGGGCGGTTCGATTTCCATGCGCAGCCTCTTTCTTGCGTTCTTGGATGCGGCTAGCCGGAGGGGACGTAGCTCCCCGCGCCGCGCGGGCCCACGAGCTTGCCGTGCTCGACCATGCGCTTGCCCCCCAAGATGGTGGCGACGGGCCAGCCCGTCAGCCGCCAACCGTCGAGCAGCGAGTAGTCGGCGTTGCTCTGCAGATAGTCGTGGGTGACCTCCTGTTCGAGGCCCAGATTGACGATGGCGAAGTCGGCGTCCGACCCCACGGCGATGGTCCCTTTCTGGGGATAGCGGTGGAAGATGCGGGCGGGATTCGCACTTGTCAGCTCGGCGATCCGCTCGAGCGGAAGGCCGCGCCGGTGGTAGCCCTCGCTGAGCAGGGTGGGCAGGATCGTGGCGCTGCCGGGGAAGCCGGCACTACAGGTCCAGATGCTGCCCTCTTTCCTTCCCTTCTTGCGGGCGACGTGGTCCGAGCCCACCGTGTCGACCGTGCCGTCGAGCAAGCCGTTCCACAGGGCTTCCTCGTCGTCCTCGGAGCGTAATGGCGGGTTGACCTTGCCCAGCGGGCCGATCTCCATGCCCGAGTGGTGCGTGAGGAAGTGGGGGCACGTCTCGATGTAGAGCGGCGACCCGCCGTAGCGTTCGCGTGCCGCCCGCAGCTCGTCGAGCGCCAGCCGTCCGCTAACGTGCACGATGTAGAGCGGACAGCCGGTGACGTGGGCGTAGAAGGCCGCGGCGACGGCGCTCTGCGCCTCGACGAAGTCGGGCCGCGACTCGTCCCACGCCTTCAGGTCGTCGCGCCCCTCGGCCAGCAGCCGCTTGCGAAGCTCCCACACCACCTCGATGTTCTCCGGGTGGACGTTGGCGACCCCTCCCGGAAGGTTCGCCACCTGGTCGAAGTAGCGGTACATGAAGCCGTCGTCGGTGCCCGAGACGCCGAGGTAGGCGCCCTCGTCGCCCCGGAAGCTGGTGAAGTACTTGTACGACTTGATGCCGAAGCGCTCGGCGTGCTCTTCCATCTCGTCGAGGTGGACGTCCGCCGATGGCACGAGGTGGAAGCCGTAGTCGACGACCGAGTCCCGCGCGGCGCGGTCGAGGTTCGCCTCGACGACCGGCCCGTAGGGGGTGCCCGCCATGAGATAGGTGAGCGCGGTTGTCACGCCGCCGACGGCCGCCGAGCGCGTCTCCGTCTCCCAATCGTCCAGGCCCTCAGCGAGGCCGATGTGGACGTGGGGGTCGACGACACCCGGAAAGACGTGGAGCCCGGTCGCGTCGTAGACGTCGTCGGCCTCGGCGCCCGAGGCATCGTCGAACAGCGCCGCGACCTTACCCCCGCGCACCGCAACATCGGCCCGCATGACGCCTTCGCCCGGCGTCACCACGGACCCGCCTTTGACGATCATGTCGAAGTGCATGGTCAACCTGCCTTGCTCGGTCGGGTTACGCCTCGCCTTCGAGGTAGGCGAGCACCTCGGCCTTGGACACCACGTCGCCGTACTTGCTGTCGATGTCGAACAGGTTGGCCTCGTGGGGGCCGGGGTGCCGGTCGCCGACGCACTCGCGCGGCACGATGACGCGGAAGCCGTACTGCATCCCGTCGATGGCGCTGGCCCGGATGCAGCCGCTCGTCGAACAGCCGGTGAGGATGACGGTATCGACGCGCTGGCTGGTCAGCATGGCGGCGAGCGGCGTCCCGAAGAAGGCGCTCGCGTACTGCTTCTTGATCACCACGTCGCCGGGTTCCGGCGGCAGCTCGGGGACGATCTCGGAGAGGGGCTCGCCTTCCACCATCGCGCGCAGGGCCGGCACCTTCTGCACGAAGACGCCGCCGTCGGCGCCGCTTTCCGAGTAGATCACCCGCGTGTAGACCACCGGCGCGTCGTTCCGCCGCGCCGCGTGGAGGACGTCGACGGTCTCGCGTACCGCGTCGATCACCGGCGGTGCGAAGAGGGGCGCGCCCTCGGTGGTGTAGGCGTTGACGAAGTCGATGACGATCACGGCGGCCTTCTCGCCGAACCCAAGCCGCCCATCGAAGACGCCGCGGTAGTTGTCCTTGAGCGATTCTTCAGTCATGGCACCCCTCTCTCCAGCGGCGCGCTTGGAGCGGGGGACGGGACTCGAACCCGCGACGACCTGCTTGGAAGGCAGGGACTCTACCAGACTGAGCTACCCCCGCGCCGCGCTCCGATTATAGCCGTTGGCAGGGGTCGCCGCAGGCAAAGAGCGGCGCTAACGCTTCCATTGCGGGGGCCGCTTCTGAAGGAAGGCCGTGATGCCCTCGTGGGCGTCCTCGTCGAGCAGGTTGTCCACCATGACCTGTTGGGCCACCTCGTAGGCGGCGGGGCGGTCGAGCTCGATTTGCCGGTAGAAGGCGTCCTTGCCGACGGCGAGCGTGTGGGCGCTCGCCGCGCCGATCTGGCGCGCCAGCGCCATGACGTTTTCCTCCAGCTCGGCGTCGGGCACGACCCGGTTGACTAGCCCGATCTCCAGGGCCTCGGACGCCGGCACCGGCTCGCCGGTCAGCAGCATCTCCATCGCCTTCTTCGTCGAGGGCACGGCGCGTGCCAGCGCGACGCCCGGCGTCGTGCAGAACAAGCCGATCAGCACTCCGGGCGTGGCGAAGGCCGCCGACTCGCCGGCGACCGCGAGGTCGCACGTGGCCGCTAGTTGACAGCCGGCGGCGGTCGCCAAGCCCTGGACCTGCGCGATGACCGGCTTGGGCAGCAGCCGGATGGCTTCCATCACCTCGGTGCACAGCGCGAAGACGGCGGCGTACGACTCCGCGTCACGGTCGATCATCTCGTTCAAATCGTGGCCCGAGCTGAACACCGGCCCCTCCGACCGCAGCACTACCACCCGGACCTCATCGTCCCCCTCGATCAGCCGCAGCCGTTCCTTCAACTCGCCCAGCAGCCTGGAGGACAGCGCGTTCCGCCGCTTGGCGTCGTTCAGCGTCAGGACCGCCACGCCGTCCCGCAGCTCGTACCCGACAAGCTCACCGCTCATCCTCGCCTCCTCGCCGCCGAATGCGGTGATCCGTGCCAGGAGCGCTGCCCGGCCAAAGTGCCGCAATGCTCTTGAGTATAGACTGTGGGATGGGTCGCAGCCTCCGTGATAGCCCACTGCTGTTACTCTGGCGTACGCGTCACAGGCAGACTGCCACGATGGGTAACCTTACCTGGGATTCAGGATG
Organism: Dehalococcoidia bacterium; assembly: GCA_964291475.2. Classification (GTDB taxonomy): domain Bacteria; phylum Chloroflexota; class Dehalococcoidia; order SHYB01; family SHYB01; genus DAOUKH01. The sequence continues at coordinate 158,044 of OZ220079.1, forward strand.
AGAATCCATGAAATCTCCCCCAGCCGTTGCCATGTTAGCAATCCTCCTGACTTCGGCAGTTGGGGCGTGGGTTTCCTGTGAGGAGTACTACCTTTTGATGCCAGAGGAGACACTGCGGCACGGAAACGCCAGGTACGCGCCGCAGTGGACCCCCGATGGCAGCCAAATCGTATTTACAGGAGAAGACGAGCTCTTCGGGCAGACGTATGTCGTCGGGTCTGACGGCTCCGACCTGAGGCGGATTTCAGATAACCAGAAGTTTGAAGTCGACTATTCGCCGGATGTCTCCCCGGATGTCTTCCGCATCGTTTACGCCACAACGCGTTACGAGACGCCTCGATCCTCTCGAGACTTCGAGCTTGAGTCTTCGGGATTGGACGGTTCCGATCGTCGCAGGCTCACCGAGACCAACGCTCACGATACCTCGCCGTCCTGGTCACCCGATGGCTCTCGCATTGCCTTCTTGAGGGACGGAACGTTTGTCTCCACTACCAGGAGGGGGGAGATCGCGGGATCTACACGGTGGCATCGGACGGATCCGACGAGCGACTGGTCATACCTTTTCGCTCATCCAGCCGGGAACTCACCGAAGGCGGAGACTTCTTTAGTGATACCTCCCGACATTCCCCGACCTGGTCGCCCAAGGGGCAGAGTTTGGCTTTCGTGATGAAGGAGATCCGAGATGTTCGCGATGAGGAAGGCCAGAATCTCGCGTATGTCAATACAGACTCGCTCTACACGATAGGAGTAGACGGCTCAGGGTTGAAAGAGCTCTTTTCTGCGCCTGGAAACACCGGATTCTTCGAAAACAGCATATTCGGGCAACCGGCGTGGTCGCCTGACGGACGACGTATCGCGTTTCTGAGTGTTCCAGACCAGGGCAGTACGACAGTGCTGTACACGGTAGGCCCTGACGGCTCTGGGTTGAGCGAAGTTGCTCGGGCGGGCAGGCCTCATCTTCTTGACCCCAGCGTGGCATGGTCTCCAGACGGTAACAAGATTCTGTTCTCCCTTCCCGGTATTTTCACTTCGGCACCCACGCCGACACCTGCACCGACTGAGGTGGCGAACTACGTGCCTCCGGAGCAAAGGAAGTTCCTCGGTGAAGTCTATGTTGTCCATGCAGACGGCTCGGGTCTTCGGGCAGTTGGGCAAGGAGCACACGCGTCTTGGTCTCCTGACGGCACAAGAATCGCCATCATTGTTGGTTACGGAGAACATGCCCATACCTTCCTATACACAGTCGCCGCCGCCGGGTCCGACCCTCAGGTCTTGGCAAGGGTAGATGCGCAGGGCAGTCTAGTAGCCACGGTCCAGGGAGAGAGTTCCGGCCGCACTCTCCCGTCCGATTTGATCGTCGGGGTCGCGATTGTGGCGGCTCTCGTCGCTATCGTCGCCCTGTACCGAATCATCGTCCGACGTAGACGGCCCCTGGGTTACCCCCCCGCTTGACCAACCGCCGCCGCGCTGGCTAGGCTTGCCGCCGCACCAGGAAACACGGGGAGGGCTCGGCATGGACTTGGGTCTTGAAGGACGCATCGCGCTTGTGACGGGGGGGAGCCAGGGCCTGGGACGGGCCATCGCCGACGTGCTCGTCGAGGAGGGCGCCGTCGTCGCGATCTGCGCGCGCCGCCGTGAGCCGCTCGAAGCCGCCGCCGCCGAAATCAACGCCAACGGCGGGCGCGCCTTCCCCGTCGTCGCCGACGTTGGCGACGCCGCGAGTGTCGACGCCATGGTCGAGCAGGTCATCGCCGAGTTCGGCCGCGTCGACATTCTGGTGAACAACGCCGGCGTCCCCGGCGGTCTTGCCAACGGCCCCATCGCCACCGTGAGCGACGAGAAGATGTGGGAAGACCTCAACGTGAAGTACATGGGCGTGATCCGCTGCTCGCGGGCCGTCGCGCCCCACATGAAGAAGCAGGGATGGGGGCGCATTGTCAACATCGCCGGACAGAACGGCCGGCTGCCGAGCGGCTACAGCGGGGGAGCGCGGAACCTCGCCATCGCCCACTCCAGCCGCAGCCTCGCCGAGGAGCTCGGCCCCGACGGGATTACCGTCAACGTCGTGCATCCCGGCCTCACGCGAAGCCCGCTCATCACCGAGATGATCGCGGACCAGGCGAAGGCCCAAGGAGTCGACGAGGTGGAGGCCGAGCGTCGCATGGCCCAGCAGCGCGCCATCAAGCGCATGGTCGAGGCCCGCGAGATCGGCTACGCCGTGGCCTTCCTCGCCTCCGAGCAGGCCGGGGCGATCACCGGCGGCGTCATCGACGCCAGCGGCGGCTCCGTCCAGGCCGTCTTCATCTAGCGGCGGCCCTAGCCGCCGCGAGGGCGTCCCGCAGGGATAGGTCGCCGGTGTAGAGCGCCCGCCCGATGATGACGCCTTCGGCGCCGGTCTTGGCAAGTGCGGCGACGTGCTCCGCGGTGGCCACACCGCCTGACGCGATCACCGGCGCAGGCGCCGCGGCTTCAATGGCGCCGCGCAGCGCCTCGACGTTCGGCCCCGTCAGCGCGCCGTCGCGGGAGATGTCCGTGTAGACGAAGCGGGCCGCGCCGAGCGCTCGCATCCGCGCGATCAGGTCCACGGCCGCGACCGACTGCTGCCGCTCCCATCCTTCGGTGGCGGCCTTGCCGTCGCGGGCGTCGACGCCGATCACGATGGCGTCCCCATGCCGTCCCACCGCTTCGGCGACGAACGCCTCGTCCTCGACCGCCGCCGTCCCGATGACGACGCGGGAGACCCCCGCGTCAATCAACGCGGCCACCGCCTCCAGAGAGCGCGCGCCGCCGCCGGCCTGCACCGGGAGGCCGACGGCCTCCGCGATGGCGCGCACCGATGCAAGGTTCACTTGGATCCCCGTCCGCGCACCGTCGAGGTCAACGACGTGGAGGCGGCCCGCCCCCTCGCCGCGCCACCGGCGCGCCATCGCCGCGGGGTCGTCGCCGTAGACGGTCTCGCGGGCGAAGTCGCCCTGGAAGAGCCGGACGCACTTCCCTCCGCGCAGGTCGATGGCCGGAATCACTTCGAACGCCACCGGCGTCTCCTTTGGCCTTCGCGCCGCCGCCGGGGCGCTACGCAGCGGCGCCGCCCCGCGCGTGGGGAAGCACCATCCGCTCGACGAAGTTGCGATAGATGCGCAGACCGTTCGCGCCGCTCTTCTCCGGGTGGAACTGGGTCGCGACGATCCGGTCCCTTCCCAGCACGCTGGCGAAACTGCAATCGACGTCGTAGTCGGTCGCCGCGATGACGCGGGCCGCTCCGCGACCGTTGGCCCCGTTGGCGGCGGGGTCGGCGTAGTAGCTGTGGACGAAGTAGAAGTTCGAGCCGTCGGGGATACCGTCGAGCAGCGGGTGTGGACCGGTTGCCCGCACCTGATTCCACCCCATGTGCGGGACCTTGGGGCCGGGCGGGAGGCGGCGCACCGTGCCGGGCAGGATGCCCAGGCACTCGGCGTCTTCTTCCTCACTCCGGTCGAACAGCACCTGCAGCCCAATGCAGACGCCGAAGAAAGGCTTACCGGCATCGACGGCGTCGTGGACGGTCTGCGTCAGGCCCCGGGCGGCGAGTCCGTCCACCGTATCTCGCGCCGCGCCCACGCCGGGCAGCACGACGGCGTCGGCCGCGGCGATAGCGCCAGGGTCGGCGGTAACGTTGCCCGGGTAGCCGATCTTGTCGAAGGCCTTGGCGACGCTGTGCAGATTCCCCGCCCCGTAGTCGATGATGGCAATGGACGGCGAGGACGGCATGGCCTAACGGTTCGCTTCGAGGAAGTCGATGATGGCGCGGCGGGCCTCGGCAGCCTCGTCGCCGCGGAGCAGTTCCGTCCCGTGGTCGGAGCCGGGCAGGAAGATGAGTTCCTTCGGCTGCGCGGCGAGGTCGTAGAGGGCCTGCGCGGCATCGGTGTAAGGCGGGTCGTTCTCGGCAACGACAAAGAGCTTGGGAACGTCAACTCCGATGATCTCGTCGCGCGCGCTCAGGCCCCGCACGCTGATCGGCGCGGAGAGCGTGACCACGCCCAGCGCCCGCTCGCGCGAGGCGACCTTCAGCGCGGCGGTGCCGCCCAAGCTCGCGCCGACGAGGAAGAAGTTGGCGCGCCCAAGCCCGTCGGGGCTCCGAAGGTAGCGCACCGCGGCAGCGAGGTCCGCGTCGGCGATGCCCGCCTCGCGCGGTCCCGGGGAGTCGCCGTGCCCGCGGAAGTCGAAGGTCAAGACGAAGAAGCCGCTCCCCCCAGACGTTCGGCGAGGTCGGACCAGCCCCTTTGATCGCCGTCGAGCTCGTGGGTCATGATGACGCCCGTACCCCCTGATCCATAGATCTTGCCCCGGAGTACGAGTCCGTCGTCGGCGGTGATGAGCACGCCGCGCCCCGAGTCGGACGGGTCGCAGCCCGCGGCCACGCCGGCGGCGATGATCAGGACGAGGAGGAGAGCGACGGGACGGAGGGCGGCGCTACGCGCGGCCGCCGGCCAGGAGTTCAGGGTCGGCATCTTTGCACTCATAGCGGGCGAGGGTGTAGATGAGGTCGGAGACTCGGTTGAGGTAGCGAAGTATCTCGGGATTCTCAAGGCGTCCCTGGCGCTTCAGCGCTGCGGCGCGGCGCTCGGCGCGGCGGGCCTGGGTGCGGGCCACGTCGAGCGCGGCGGAAGCGGGCGTCGCACCCGGCACGATGAAGGTCGGCGGCATGGCAATGGCGTCCTCGATCTCGTCGACGGCGTCATGCAGCGCCTGGGTCATCTCGGGGGTGACGCGCGAGAAATGCCGGTCGTAGGCCGCATAGTGCGCCGGGTCGGTGGCTAGCTCGGCGCCGATGGTGAACAGCTCCTTCTGCAAGGCCACCACGTGTTCCCGGACAAGCGTCTGCGCCGAGAGCGCCCGCGCCAGCCCCAGGGCCGCGACGGTCTCGTCGATCGCGCCATAGGCCTCTACGCGGGCGTCGTCCTTCGCAACGCGCCCGCCGTAGAGGAGTCCGGTCTCGCCGCTGTCGCCCGTGCGTGTGACGACGCTCACAGAGGTCTCCGCCAACAGGGATGCCAGCCCATTATAGTACGGCCGGTAACCGGTAAGGAGACGACGCCCGCGGAACGGCAGGCCCCAAGGAAGCTAGTCGTCTTCCTCTTCCTCACCGTTGGCGACGGCGGCGAAGCCGTTGGCGCCGCGGCGCGCTCGCCGCGCCAGGATGGCGTCGGGGTCTGGCGTGTCCCACTCGCCGCCGTCGGAGTCGAAACCGCCGGGCGAATACCGGAGGCCTCCCCACACATAGGGTTTGACGCCGTCGGTCGCGCCGCACACGGCCGCATCCGGGCTCGGAGGAAACGAAAGGCGTCCCTTCTGGCTGGGATGCTGGTAGGTCTCCTTGACGAAGATCGAGATGTGGTCGTCGCCGACGCTCGAGACCGCCCCTTGATAGCGGTTGCCGCCGTTCATGAGGCCGATCAGGCGGGCGCTGACCCGGGGGCCGAGCCTGCCCAGCCGTTCGCCGCTCTGGGCCACGGCCTCGAGCCGCGACCCCGCCGGGCGCAGCGTCACCCGCTCCCCCGGAGAGACGTTGGCAAGAGCGCCGTTCGAGGGCAGCTCGCTCAGCGACTCAATCCCGGTCCGTCCGGTCTGCTCGATGAAGAAGCGGGGCGGGACGCGCTCGCCGCCGGGAGCCTTGGGAGCGTCCTCGACCAGCGACTGGAGCCGCGCCAGGTTCTTCTTGGCGATCAGGTTGCCGGAATCGAGCTCGAGCGTGCGGGAGAAGGCCGCGCGGGCCTCCGAGTAGCGGCCGATCTCGCTGGCGGCCTTCCCCAAGCGGTTGTACGCCTCGCGGTCGTCGGGGAAATCGGCGACGAACCGGCGGTTGCTCTCCACCGCCGCCGCCCACTTGCCTTCGAGAGCGAGGGCAATCGCCTGCTTGGCGCGCTCGTTCCGGTTCTTCTGCTTGCTATCGGTCTGTTGCGCTAACATCGCAATTCCCCGCGGACCCTTCCTTTCTCATCTCATAGGTCCGCGCCACAAGGTTCTCAGGCTAGACGCATCCACCGCCGCGAATGTTCCACCGTCGCGGTGCGGCAGGCCGCTCGCGCCACCGCAGGGCAAACTTCCGCCCTTCAGGCAGCGCTCGCCGCTACCCTGTTGAGATTATTGTAGGAGCATTCATGAATATTGCAATAGGTTTTGTCTCCAATTTATGAAATCATTTAAAATTGGTTTTGAATGTTGACCGTGCGCCGGTGCTAGAGCACGCCCTGCCGTTTCAGCATCGCGTGGCGGCGCAGCATGCAGTCGTCCATGACCACGGCGAGGCCCGCCTCCCGGGCGATCTCGGCGGCCTCTTCGTTCACGACGCCGTCCTGCAGCCAGAGCGCCTTCGCCCCGATCTCGACCGCCGCCCGCGCGATGGGAACGACGTGCTCGGACCTGCGGAAAACGTCGACCACGTCAACGGGTGTAGGAATAGCCTGCAGGTCGGAGTAGCAGACGGCCCCGAGCACCTCCGAGACTCGCGGGTTCACGGGGATGATCTCGTAGCCCTGCTCCTGGAGATAAGCCGCCACCTCATTGCTGGGGCGGGACGGGTCGTCGGACAGCCCGACGACGGCAACCGTCTTCGCTTGGCGGAGAATGTTGGCCGCAGAGTCGCTCATGCTATCCCTCCCGCTTTTCCACTCGGCGCGCTGAAGTCGTAGCGCCCAAGGACATGGTTTGCACGGACGCGCAGGACTTCGCCAAGGGTCCGGAGGCTATCGCGCACGGGCCGCACCTTGCTGCCACGGTCGTGGCGCCACTCGATGCCCAACTCCTCCACCGTCATGCCGCTGCGCTCGGCGATGTACAGAATCTCAATATCGAAGCCGAAGCCCTCAATCCGCTGCTGCGGGAAGAGAGCTTCGGCCGCCTCACGGCGGAACATCTTGAAGCCGCACTGCGTGTCGGCAAAGCTGCGGACGCCCCCGAGGACGCGCACAAGGAAGTTGAAGCTCCGGCTTGCCACGTAGCGGAAGGCGGGCTCGTCCAAGCGGCGCGCTCCGGCGGCCTCGCGTGAGCCGATCACGATGTCGAACCGCTCGATGCGGTCGAGGAAACCCTCGATCTCCTCAATGGGCATGGAGAGGTCCGCGTCACACAGGAAGCGGTAGTCGCCCTCGGCCTCCAGCATGCCGTCCTTTACCGCCGCGCCTTTGCCCCGGTGCGGCAGCGACAGCGTGCGCACCGGCGGCGACGACCCGGCGAATGCCTCGGCCAGGGCGGCCGTGTCGTCCTCGCTGCCGTCGTCGGCGACGACCACCTCGGCGCTGATCTCGCGCTCGCGGAGATGGGCGGTGACGCGTTCCAGCGTCCCGGTGATGCGGGAGGCCTCGTTAAAGGCGGGAATCACGATAGAGAGCTGCGGCGAGTCCACGGCAGTCCGCCTAGGGTGTTGCGTCCAGCCGCTCCAGGCCGAAGGCCCGGTGGAGCGCGGCGACGGCTTCCGCGACCGCCTCGCGGCTCACGATGGCGGTAATGCGAATCTCGGACGTGGTCACCATCTCGATGTTGACGCCGGCGTGGAACAAAGCTTCGAACGTCCGCGCCGCGAAGCCCGGCGTATCGCGCATCGCCGAACCCACGACCGTTACCTTGGCCAGCCTGTCGTCGGCCTGCACGCCGTGGGCGCCGATCTTCTTCGCCACCGGCTCGACGAGGTCGAGGGCCGCGGGAAGGTCGTCGAGGCTGACGGTGAAGGTCAGGTCGGTGATACGGGCGTCGCTGGCGTTCTGCACGATGGAATCGATGCGAATATCCTCGTTCGTGAGCGGTTCAAACGCGCTCGCGGCGACGCCGGGGATGTCCGGCGCCCCCATGATGGTGATCTTCGCCACGCCGGTGTCGTGGGCGATGCCGCGCAGCCGATCTCCCGGCTCCATGAGGGTGTCCTCGTGAATCAGGGTGCCGGGCGCGCTGTTGAAGCTGGACGCGACGAAGATCGGCACGCCGTAGACGCTGGCGAGCTCGACGGCGCGGGGTGCATGATCTTGGCCCCGGCGCTGGCTAGCTCCAGCATCTCCTCGTAGCTGATGTCGGCGAGCTTTCGGGCGTCGGGCACCAGCCGGGGGTCGGCGGTGAAGACGCCCTCGACGTCGCTGAAGCGCTCGCAGCGGGCCGCCTCGAGGCGGGCGGCGAGCGCCACGGCCGTGGTGTCCGAGCCGCCGCGCCCCAGCGTGGTGACGTCCTCGTCATCGGTGACGCCCTGGAAGCCGGCCACGATGACGACGCGACCGCGGTTGAGCTCCTTGAGGATGCGCTGCGGGTCGATGCTCGTGATGCGGGCGCGCCCGAACCGGCGCTCCGTCTTGATGCCCGCCTGGAAGCCGCTCAGGCTCACCGCGTCTTGTCCAAGCTGCCGAAGGGCCATGGCCAGCAGCGAGCTCGACACGAGCTCGCCGGTGGAGAGCAGCAGGTCCATCTCGCGCTGGTTGGGCTCGTCGCAGACCTCGCGCGCCAGGCTGGTCAGAAGGTCGGTCGTGTCACCCATCGCGGAAACGACGGCGACGACGTCGTCACCCTTGCCCCGCGAGGCGACGATGCGCTCCGCGACGCTCTTGATGCGCTCCGCGTCGGCCACCGACGTCCCACCGTATTTTTGAACGATCAGGCCCACGTCGACCTCACCTCGCCAACGGCCTCGCCGCTATTCTTGCTCCCGGTGCGCCGATGCGCGCCACGATGCACATGCCGGGCGTCCCGGCGCGGTTTGCTTCGGAAGTCACCGCGCGGACGACGGGCGAGGGGTCGCCGGAGACCAGCGCGAGAACGGACGGCCCCGACCCGGAGAGGAAGACGCCGTGGGCGCCGGCATCAAGGGCGGCCCGAAAGAGGTTCTCCGCTCCGGGCACAAGGGGGGCGCGGTACGGCTGATGAAGCCGGTCCCCCGTCGCCGTTTCCAGAAGGTCCCATTGGCCTTGGCCCAGAGCCAGGGCCAGCAGGGAGGCGCGGCTGGCATTGTAGACGGCATCTTCGAGGACCACGTTTTCGGGAAGGACGGCGCGCGCCTCCTTGGTGACGACCTCGTACGTTGGAATGAAGACCATCGCCTTGAGCCCGCGTTTGGCCTTGATCGCGCCCCGGACAAAGGCGCCGCCCTCCCGCGCCACGACTTGAAAGCCGCCGAAGAGCGCGGGCGCGACGTTGTCGGGATGTCCCTCGATCTCGGCGCAGGCCTGAAAGACCTGCTCCGGCGTCAGCGGCGACCCTTCCAGGGCATTCGCCGCGCCGAAGCCGCCGACGATCGCGGCGGCGCTCGATCCAAGGCCGCGGCGCAAGGGAATGCGGTTGACGCAGCGGAGGCGCAGGGGCGCGCGGGCGCGCCCATCCGCTCGTAGAAGGCGGCGGCGGAGCG